>NZ_CBDEUW010000002.1:1820000-2030000 GCF_965243365.1 Ruegeria sp.
CCCCCAATTCATGGCTAAGTGGGAAAGCAGGTGGGACGACCAAAACAACCAGGAGGTTGGCTTAGAAGCAGCCATCCTTTAAAGATAGCGTAACAGCTCACTGGTCTAAATAAGTTGTCCTGCGGCGAAGATGTAACGGGGCTCAAGCCATGAGCCGAAGTCTAGGGATGCGTAAGCATCGGTAGCAGAGCGTAGTGTGACATAGAACCTTGTCTATATTGCCGCCGGTTATGCGGCGCGGGCAACCGCGCTCAAGTAGCCGAATAGGCGGTAGCGCAGACATAGGTTCTTTCGATGAAGCCGGGGCGTGAGCCATCCGGTGGAGAGATCACTAGTGAGAATGATGACATGAGTAGCGACAAAGAGTGTGAGAGACACTCTCGCCGAAAGTCCAAGGGTTCCTGCTTAAAGCTAATCTGAGCAGGGTAAGCCGGCCCCTAAGCCGAGGCCGAAAGGCGTAGGCGATGGGAACTAGGTTAATATTCCTAGGCCAGGAGGATGTGACGGATCACAGGTGTAGTTCAATCTTATCGGATTGATTGGGCTGCTGAGTGGTTCCTGGAAATAGCCCTCCATCAGACCGTACCCTAAACCGACACAGGTGGACTGGTAGAGCATACCAAGGCGCTTGAGAGAACGATGTTGAAGGAACTCGGCAAAATACCTCCGTAAGTTCGCGAGAAGGAGGCCCGGTTCCTAGGCAACTAGGGGCTGGGGGCACAAACCAGGGGGTGGCGACTGTTTATTAAAAACACAGGGCTCTGCGAAGTCGCAAGACGACGTATAGGGTCTGACGCCTGCCCGGTGCCTGAAGGTTAAAAGGAGAGGTGAGAGCCTTGAATTGAAGCCCAGGTAAACGGCGGCCGTAACTATAACGGTCCTAAGGTAGCGAAATTCCTTGTCGGGTAAGTTCCGACCTGCACGAATGGCGTAACGACTTCCCCGCTGTCTCCAACATCGACTCAGCGAAATTGAATTGCCTGTCAAGATGCAGGCTTCCCGCGGTTAGACGGAAAGACCCCGTGCACCTTTACTACAGCTTCGCACTGGCATCAGGATTGTGATGTGCAGGATAGGTGGTAGGCTTTGAAGCAGGAACGCAAGTCCCTGTGGAGCCTCCCTTGAGATACCACCCTTCGCACTCTTGATGTCTAACCGCGGTCCGTTATCCGGATCCGGGACCCTGCGTGGCGGGTAGTTTGACTGGGGCGGTCGCCTCCTAAAGCGTAACGGAGGCGCGCGAAGGTTGGCTCAGAGCGGTCGGAAATCGCTCGTTGAGTGCAATGGCAGAAGCCAGCCTGACTGCGAGACTGACAAGTCGAGCAGAGTCGAAAGACGGCCATAGTGATCCGGTGGTCCCGAGTGGAAGGGCCATCGCTCAACGGATAAAAGGTACGCCGGGGATAACAGGCTGATACTGCCCAAGAGTCCATATCGACGGCAGTGTTTGGCACCTCGATGTCGGCTCATCTCATCCTGGGGCTGGAGCAGGTCCCAAGGGTACGGCTGTTCGCCGTTTAAAGAGGTACGTGAGCTGGGTTTAGAACGTCGTGAGACAGTTCGGTCCCTATCTGCCGTGGGTGTAGGAGACTTGAGAGGAGTTGCCCCTAGTACGAGAGGACCGGGGTGAACGATCCACTGGTGGACCAGTTGTCGTGCCAACGGCAGTGCTGGGTAGCTATGATCGGACAGGATAACCGCTGAAGGCATCTAAGCGGGAAGCCCCCCTCAAAACAAGGTCTCCCTGAGGGCCGTGGAAGACCACCACGTCAATAGGCCGGAGATGTAAGCGCAGTAATGCGTTCAGTTGACCGGTACTAATCGCCCGATAGGCTTGATTTGATCCAGTAATGGAAAGACAAGACCAAAGCATACACCGACCTTGACTAGGGATAGCGTCGCAGCGCCAAGCCGCGATGTTGATTGACATAACAACCGTGCAGGAACGCGCATCCGCTTCGCGAATACGCTGCCTCCTGCACGTCGCGCTTTGCCAAAGGCAAAGACGCGACGTGGGCTTTTCCTCGGTTTGGTGGTCATAGCGCAAGTGAAACACCCGGTCCCATACCGAACCCGGAAGTTAAGCACTGCCGCGCCAATGGTACTTGGGCTTAAGCCCCGGGAGAGTAGGTCACCGCCAAACCTAGAAAAAGCCCAAATCTCTCTAATACGATGAAACAAATCTGACTCTGACGCGGGATGGAGCAGCCCGGTAGCTCGTCAGGCTCATAACCTGAAGGTCGCAGGTTCAAATCCTGCTCCCGCAACCAGCGTCAGAAAATCTCAGTACAGCCCGTTCAGACTACAATTGATCCACTGGATCAATTGCTTAACGTCTTCACCTCGTCAGGCTCATAACCCAAAGGTCGTAGGTTCAAATCCTACTCCCGCAACCAGCGTCACAAAATCCAAACAGCCCGTCCAGACTACAATTAATCCACAAAACCGGGTGACTCAACACCGCTTATCGTTGTGCTGGTACGCTTTCAACATTAGCTACCGCCAGACTCGTTCCGGTGTGGCGATGTTTTTTTGGACTAATGCATCAACACTTGATCGATTTCGTTCGCGGGATTGCTGACTGGATCGAGGACGAGCACAAGTCGCGTTTGACCAGAACCCTCTATTGGCGGCGAGCGGTGCAAAAGGCCGGATGCCGGTTGCTCGGGCCAGCGCGTTCCGCGCAAGAGGATTGGAGCCGCAGTAGGGACCGTAAAGATGCGGCCCGGCTCGGTTCCATCGGTAGAGATGCCGCATTGTGTGCCCGTGCCGCGATAGGTGCAGACGAGACGTGCGGTGATGGCATCAATGTGGAACCTGCGACAGGCATTGGTCGTCACAACATCCAGGCGCAGGCGCAACCATTCAGCGCCCATCAAATCCGCAAAGATATCCGATAATGCGGCCACGTCATCGACGAGGGAGTCACGTTCTGAATCATTTGGAGTTCCAGATGCTTCGCATACCTCGAGAACCGCCTGACGCACTGCTTCCGGTCGCAGGATCAATCGCGCTTTTGGCAGGCATTCCGGAGGCAAAGCATCAATCCACGATTGAAACCGTTGCAAAGGGTTTCTGCGCCAGACAACCGCGGCGCAACCTTGATCGCGGATGGCCGATAAGGCCTCTGGCGTTTCCGCGATAGCAACACCTGCGGCGTCGTCTCCGACGATTTCTTGAGTGCTGATCATGCCGCCGCTTCCGCGCGACGCCACGCAGGGAAGGGATCGGGCAGGTCCGGTAAATCCTCAGGCCGCCCGGCAACAACAGCAGGAAGCAGAGCCGCGTTCAGTCGCGACTTCAAATTTGGCCAATCGATGCCGCTGCCGATGAACACGATTTCCTGCCGCCGATCGCCCCATGGCTCTTGCCAATGTGTTTCCATGTAAGCGCGGGCGCTCTCGTGGTCAGGGCGTTGGTCTTCCGGAACGGTTGCCCACCATGTACCAAGTGGTTTGACCGAGGACAGAGCACCAGCAAGTGAAAACTCAGCAACCCAATCGGGGCGCGTGGCGATCCAGAAATGACCTTTGGCGCGGATCACTCCCGGCAGTTCACCGTTCAGGATAGCCAGAATCTTTTCGGGTACGAAAGGCTGCCGTGCCCGGTACACAAAACTGGTTACCCCATATTCCTCGGTCTCGGGAACATGATCCGCAAACCCGTAAAGCTCTTTGGCCCACATCGGGTGCTCATGCGCTTTGTCGAAGTCAAAGAGGCCAGTATCCAGGATCGTGTCGGCGGGCACATCAGAGTGATTGGTTTCCACAATCCGGGCATCGGCATTTAGACTCCGGATTATTTTGCGGGCAGCATCTACGCGTTCCGGCCCGGCATCAGCGACCTTGTTCAAAATCACTACGTCCGCAAACTCGATCTGATCAGTGAGCAGATGTACCAAAGTGCGCTCATCCTCTTCTCCAAGAACCTCTCCCCGGTCGCTCAGGAAGTCGTGGCTGGAAAAATCCTGTAGCAGGTTCACGGCATCGACAACTGTCACCATGGTATCCAGCCGAGAAACATCCGACAGGCTTTTGCCGTCGGCATCCCGAAAATCGAATGTGGCTGCAACTGGCAATGGCTCGGAAATGCCCGTTGATTCAATGAGCAGGTAGTCGAACCGGCCTTCAGCGGCCAATCGCCTGACTTCATCCAAAAGATCGTCGCGAAGAGTGCAGCAGATGCAACCATTCGACATTTCCACCAGCGTTTCGTCAGTGCGGGACAGTTCAGTATCTGCGCGTACCAAATCGGCGTCGATGTTTACCTCGGACATGTCGTTGACAATGACGGCAACCCGACGCCCGTCTCGATTGTTCAGCACACGGTTCAGAAGTGTTGTCTTACCTGCCCCGAGGAAGCCAGAAAGGACAGTGACTGGAAGGCGGGAGTCAATCATGAAGTGTATTCCTCAATTGAATAGATCGGTGGGGCCGTCGCGTTAGTCAGCTCTAGGTCCGTACATCACATTCGCAGCTCCGTTTGTTACGTTATTACATAATAAACAGCAAGAGGTGATTTGAGCAGGAAATTGAGTTACCCCTGATCCCGGAATCTGTTCGGGCGACTCAAAGACCCAAAAATCTCCCCACACCAGAAGTAGGTCCGTTTTCAAATTATAAGTGCTATGCGGTTCAAGGCTGACGTTGTTTACCTTTGAGCAATTGGGATCAGGATTCGTTGATTTCCTGACAGCAAGACGTCGATCATGGCGGGGAAAAGACAGCCATGATACATGCAACCTCCTTGCAAGGGCGTCGCGCGGCTTGCATCCACCAAGGGCAGTTGATCAATTGACCACAGACAAAAAAGCAAATTGGAACGGACAATGTCAGCACCCACCGGATTGAGCCTGCGGCAACTACAGGCGCTCGAAGCGGTTGCACGCACAAAGAGCTTTACGGCGGCGGCCGCCGAGATGGGGGTGTCTCAGCCCACGGTGTCTAATCTGGTTGTGTCAGCGGAACGCCAGACCAAGCTGAAATTTCTGCACCGACAAGGCAATCTGATTACTCCAACCGAACATTTTGAGACGATCCGCCCCAAGATACGTGCGTTGCTGGAGTTAAAATCTGAGGTCGATTTGCAGGTGTCGGATCGATCGGATCTGAGGGCCGGTCCGTTCTGGGTCGGCTACTCGACATATCAGACTGCAATGCCCTGCATTGCCCGTTTTATCCACGCTCATCCCAAGGTGACTTTGAACGCGCGGTCTTTGGCTTCGGATGATTTGTTGCCTCTTCTGCGAAATGGCGAGATTGATGCGGCCTTTGTCACTGCACCCGAGCCGCCAGAGGGGTTTCACTGTTTGCAGATTGCCGCATGCCGGATCGGAATCGTGACACCCAAGGACGGGCCATTTGGTAAGGTAGATGTACTGAGTTGGTCTGACCTTGAGGACGTACGCCTGATCCAGAGAGAACCGCAGGCGGGAACGCGGCGAATCTTTGAAGCCGCTGCAAGTCGAGCGGATGCGCGGATTCAAACCGTTCTTGGGCTTGGGTCATGGGGGTCCATTACCACCCTTGTACGTGAAGGGGTGGGTCACGGGATCGGATTGGACGTTGAGATGACACAGACTGATGCAGATTTGCGGTTTGTGCCGATTGACGATGACCATCTAAAAGCCCGGCAATATTTAATCGCCATTCCGACCATGGCGCAGACATCCTCGGTGCGGTTGTTCTTTGATATTGTTCGGGAATCCTGCGCCGGGGCTAAGTAACGCCGTAGCGCTTGGTGCAGGTTCTGGCCGGCGGGGTGTGCGAAAACTCATTCAACCGACAAAAATACTGTTGAGATGAATTGTGGAAAGGTGTAGCCGGATCATAGCAATGTGCTATGAAATTAAAAAATCCATAACTTCGATGAATGGAGTATATCCATGTCGAATACAGCCTTGCCAAGCCCAGATTTGAAACAGCCCTATCTGTTGACACCGGGCCCGCTGACGACATCAGCGCGGGTCAAACAAGCGATGCTCAGGGACTGGGGCAGCTGGGACGGTGACTTTCGTGCGATGACGGCTGAGATGCGGCGGCGGCTGGTCGCTTTACTGGGTGAGGGGCACGAAGGCTACGATTGCGTGCCCCTGCAGGGGAGCGGAACCTATGTCGTCGAGGCAATGTTGTCCTCGTTCGTGCCGAAGGATGGCAAGGTTCTGGTCTTGTGTAACGGGGCCTACGGCAAACGCGCTGCTGAGACATTGAACTACCTTGGGCGTCACTCCACGGTGATCGATATGGGGGACTACCGTCCTCCGCGTGGATCACAGGTGAGTGCGGCGTTGGCGGCAGACCCTTCGATTACCCATGTGCTGGCCATTCATTGCGAGACCAGCTCCGGCATCCTCAACCCTTTGCAGGAAATCGCTGA
Organism: Ruegeria sp.; assembly: GCF_965243365.1. Lineage (GTDB taxonomy): Bacteria > Pseudomonadota > Alphaproteobacteria > Rhodobacterales > Rhodobacteraceae > Ruegeria. The sequence continues at coordinate 1,826,376 of NZ_CBDEUW010000002.1, forward strand.
TGCGACCGCGGCGGCAGGACGAAAGTTGCTGATAGATTCGATGTCGGCATTTGGTGCGCTTCCGGTCGAGCCCGCAAGGACTCCGTTTCAGGCGCTGGTCAGTTCAGCCAACAAGTGTATTGAAGGTGTTCCGGGCTTCGGCTTCGTATTGGCCGAAAAATCCGCACTGGCCGGGGCAGAAGGAAACAGCCATTCCCTGAGTTTGGACGTTCACGCGCAATGGGCTGCGATGGAAAGAACGGGGCAATGGCGGTTCACTCCGCCTACCCACGTTGTCGCTGCGTTTCTTGAGGCGCTGCGGGCGCATGAGGCCGAAGGCGGTGTGGCCGGCCGGGGCGCACGCTATGTCAAAAACCGGGATGTCCTGGTCGCGGGGATGCGTCGTTTGGGGTTCGAAACCTTGTTGCAGGATGATTGGCTTTCACCAATCATCACGACGTTCTTTTGCCCTGCCGATCCGAATTTCCGGTTCGCCACTTTTTACGAGTTGATGAAAGAGCGCGGTTTCATTCTGTACCCCGGCAAGCTGACCCAGTCCGAGAGCTTTCGCATCGGCCATATCGGACAAGTAGATGCAACGGTCATGCAAGCCGTTGTCGACAACTCGGCCGAGGTGTTGAAGCAGATGGGTGTTCAAAGCGCGGCACCGTCCGTTGCGGACCTGCAAGAGAAACAAGCTGAACCGACCTGATCCTAGGAGAAGATTATGAGCAAATTCAAAGCGGCTGTATTCGATTGGGCCGGAACGATTGTCGATTTCGGGTCATTTGCGCCGATGGGTGTGTTCGTGAAGGCTTTTGCCGAGTTCGGCATTAACGCCAGTATCGAGCAGGCGCGGGCACCGATGGGGGCTCCGAAATGGGACCACATTCGCAGCATGATGGATATGGATCAGATCGCAGCGCAGTGGGAAGCCAAATATGGCAACCGGCCCACGGATGCAGATGTGGACAAGGTGTATGAGGTCTTTGTTCCGATGAACGAAAAAGTCGCAGCCGACTACGCTGACCTCGTTCCCGGTGCCAAAAAGGCCGTGGACGATCTGCGTGCGATGGGCCTGAAGATCGGATCAACCACGGGTTACACGCGCTCCATCATGGAAAACGTAATCCCGGTTGCAGCCAGGCAAGGGTATGAGCCTGACAATCTGGTCTGCTCTGACGACTTGCCGGAAGGGCGTCCGGGGCCGTTGGGCATGTATAAGTGTATGGTCGATCTGGTGGCCTATCCGCCTGAGGCGATAATCAAGGTGGACGATACCGAACCGGGTATCAAAGAAGGCGTTGCCGCCGGTTGTCTGACGGTTGGCGTTGCCCTTTCCGGAAACGCCGTGGGGAAGACGCCCGAAGAACTGGCCGCACTGACCGAAGCCGAAGTTGATGCGCTGCGCCGCCATGCCACGCAAATCCTTAAAGATGCGGGCGCGGATTATGTGATCGATACGGTGGCGGATTTGCCTGCATTGGTGCGGGAACTGGACGGGGCGTCCTGAGATCAAGGTTGTCTTGATCTCAAACCGGTACCCAGCGGGCAAGGTGTGTGCCTGCGTGTGATATGAGGGCGTTGACATTCATTTGAATGCTCTGAACTTCACACGCACCGACCCGTTTGGTACAGGCTCCGACCCATGATGTACCGACTGATCTGTCTGTTTGTGCTTGCCGCAACCCCGGCCCTTGCCATGGGTCCATGGAACACCGAGTGCCATGGCGAAACCGCCTGCGATTTGGGCGACCGCTCGTACCATGTACTGGAACCCGATGGCTGGGATGGTGAAACACCCTTGCCGGTTCTGCTGCATTTCCATGGCTGGGCGCGGCAAGGTAATGTTGTCGTCAACCATGAACGGATTGCCGGGGCTACGACGCGCAGGGGCGTTCTGTTGGTCGCGCCCAACGGGTTGGGAAAAAGCTGGAGCTTCTGGACATCGGATACTGCTGATGTCGGGTTCGCGGACAAGGTGCTTGAGGATGTGGCACGACGCTATCCGATTGATCCAGAGCGCATCTATGTTTCCGGTTATTCTTTTGGCGGCGCGATGGCTTGGCGCTATGTCTGCCAGTCAGGCAACGATATCGCGGCCCTGCTGGCTGTGGCAGGCAGCATTCGCCAGACCGAAGATTGCCCACAGGCCCCACAGCAGGCCCGTCATGTCCACGGAACCGATGACACCGTGATGGACTTTCCGTTTGGCCCAGGCGGCGATACGACATATCCAGTGGCGCTGTGGCGGCAGAAATACGACTGCCATACGGCTACGCCGCGTGGTGATTGGGGCGTGGTGCCCTTTCTGACGCTCAGCCGTGTCGAGTGGACCGATTGCGCGCAAGGTCAGGTGGTGCTGGACACTCATCCAGGAGGGCATTTTATCCCCCATGGCTGGATCGGGCGGCAATTGGATGAACTTTTGGGCCGTGCCCCTACCTATCCGTGACGCGCGGCGCTTGCACCCCGGCCCATTCTTTGCCATTGCCTGTGCCAAACGGATGTTTGCCAAAAAAGGCCCTGTGCAATGAAATTCACCCTGTCCTGGCTGAAAGACCACCTCGACACTGACGCTTCGGTTGATGAGATCGCCGAGGCGCTGACTGATCTTGGCCTTGAGGTCGAAGAGATCGTGAACCCGGCAGACCGGCTGAAGGGGTTTACGCTGGGCCATGTGAAACATGCCGAAAAGCACCCGGACGCTGACAAGCTGCGCGTCTGCACCGTTGCGACTGACGAGGGCGATCTGCAAATCATCTGCGGCGCGCCGAACGCGCGTGAGGGCATCACGGTCGTGGTCTGCAAACCGGGCATGTATATCCCCGGTCTGGACCTCACAATCAGCGTCGGCAAGATCCGTGGTGTTGAAAGCTTTGGCATGATGGCCTCGGAACGCGAGCTGGAGCTGTCGGACGAGCATGATGGCATCATCGAGTTACCCTCGGGCGAGGTTGGCGACAGCTTTGTCGACTGGCTGGCCGAAAACGACCCCTCGAAGGTCGATCCGATGATTGAGATCGCGATCACTCCCAACCGTCCTGATGCACTGGGCGTTGCCGGGATCGCGCGTGACCTGGCGGCCCGTGGTGTCGGCACATTGAAACAGCGCGACTATGTGCCGGTGCCGGGTGATTTCGAAAGCCCGATCAAGGTTACCATTGACGACGATACGCTGGATGGCTGCCCGCATTTCACCGGGCGTCTGATCAAAGGTGTAAAGAATGGCCCCAGCCCTCAGTGGTTGCAGGATCAGTTGAAGGCGATCGGTCTGCGTCCGATTTCGGCGTTGGTCGACATCACCAACTATATGACGTTCGACCACAATCGCCCGCTGCACGTCTTCGATGCCGACAAGGTGCAGGGCAACCTGCGGGTGCATCGTGCCAAAGGTGGCGAGAAGCTGGTCGCACTGGATGAGAAGGAATACACGCTGCAGCCCGGCATGATGGTGATTTCGGATGAGAAGGGTCCGGAGTCCATTGGTGGCATCATGGGCGGTGACGAGACCGGGTGCACCGAGGAGACAGTGAACGTCTTCCTCGAAAGCGCGTTCTGGGACTATGTGCAGATCGCTCTGACGGGTCGTGCGCTCAAGATCAACTCGGACGCGCGCTATCGTTTTGAACGTGGGGTGGACCCGGAATACACGCTGGAAGGGCTGGAACACGCGACCCAGATGATTTTGGATATCTGTGGCGGTGAGGCCTCGAACGTGGTTGAGGCGGGCAAAGCGCCTAACCATGCGCGCGCTTATAAGTTGGATTCGGCGCGGGTGCAGTCTCTGGTCGGGATGGACATTCCCGAAAGCGATCAACGCCAGACTCTGACCCGTCTGGGTTTCCGTCTGGAAGGCGAGATGGCCCATGTTCCCAGTTGGCGCCCGGATATCATGGGTGAGGCCGATCTGGTGGAAGAGGTCGCGCGGATTGCATCCCTTACCAAGTTGCAGGGCAAGCCTTTGCCACGCGTTACCGACGGTATCCCGAAACCGGTGATGACCCCGACGCAGCGCCGTCAATCGATGGCGCGGCGGACCTGCGCCGCGCTGGGGTATAACGAATGCGTTTCCTATACCTTCATCGACCAGGCCTCGGCCGCGCTGTTCGGTGGCGGTGACGATGCAACAAAGCTTGAAAACCCGATCTCATCCGAGATGAGCCATATGCGCCCCGATCTTCTGCCGGGCCTGTTGCAGGCCGCCGCCCGCAATCAGGCGCGTGGCTATGCGGACATGGCCCTGTTCGAGGTTGGACCTGTGTTCCATGACGGTGAGCCCGGTGAACAGCAGATCCAGATCACCGGCCTTTTGGTTGGTCGCAACGGCCCCAAAGATGTGCATGGTGCATCCCGGTCGGTTGATCTGTTCGACGCAAAGGCGGATGCCGAGGCGGTTCTGGCCGCCATCGGCGCGCCCGCCAAGGTGCAAATTCTGCGCGATGGTGATGCATGGTGGCATCCGGGACGTCATGGCAGGATTTGCCTGGGTCCGAAAAAGGTGCTGGGTGTGTTTGGCGAATTGCATCCGCGCGTTCTGCAGGCAATGGACATCAAAGGCCCGGCGGTGGCGTTTACCATCTGGCCGGATGAAGTGCCCATGCCGCGCAAATCCGGTGCGACCCGTGCCGCGTTGGAACTGCGTGATCTTCAAGCCGTCGAGCGTGACTTTGCCTTTGTCGTGGATGAGGGTGTCGAAGCGTTGACGCTGGTCAACGCTGCAGCGGGCGCCGACAAAGCACTGATCGAAGATGTGCGGGTCTTTGACGAGTTCATCGGCGGCAGTTTGGGCGAGGGTAAAAAGTCGCTGGCTATCACCGTGCGTCTGCAACCGTCCGAAGCGACGCTGAAGGAAAAAGACATCGAGGCTGTGGCCGAGAAGATCATTGCCAAGGTGACCAAGGCCACGGGCGGTGTTCTGCGCGGATAGGGCGCTGTCGCCTTCGGCGAGAGTATTTTTGAAAAGATGAAGGGGCGGCTCCGCTCCTTTTTTCTGTTGGGAGGAGCATGAGATGCTGAAGGTCTATCTGTCCGGGGAAATCCATACCGACTGGCGTGAGCAGATCATTGACGGGGCACAGGGCTTGGATGTGAGTTTTGACAGCCCTGTTACCGATCATGGCGCAAGCGATGACTGCGGGGTTGCCATTTTAGGGGCCGAGCCGAACAAATATTGGCACGATCACAAGGGGGCAATGGTTAATGCCATTCGCACCCGTAAGGGGATAACGGAGGCCGATGTAGTCGTCGTGCGGTTTGGCGACAAATACAAACAGTGGAACGCGGCTTTTGACGCGGGCTATGCAGCAGCACTGGGCAAATCGATCATCGTGCTGCACGGCCCCGATCACCAGCATGCGCTGAAAGAAGTGGACGCCGCCGCCCTCGCTGTCGCCGAGGAACCGCGTCAGGTGGTCGAAATTCTGCGTTACGTTCTGACTGGTAAATTGCCGGGCTAGTTTTGATGGTGGATGCCGCAGGGCATCCACCGCGCTCCGCCTAGTCGCGGGAGGGGATGTTCAGCCCCCGCTGTACGGCGGGCCGGTCCAGGAAACGGTCGAGATAGGCCGTCACGTTTGGATGGTTATCCCAACCCAGCACTTCTTTCGCGCCGTAGAAATCCAGCCCTCGTAGCCACGGGGCGATGGCCATGTCAGCGATCGAATACTCTCCGGTAATCCAGTCGCGACCGTCGAGTTGGGTGTTCAGAACGTTCAGCAGGCGTTTCGCCTCGTTGATATACCGTTCGCGCGGGCGGGGGTCTTCGATCTCGCTGCCTGCGAATTTGTGGAAATAACCCAATTGTCCGAACATCGGACCAACGCCACCCATCTGGAACATCAGCCACTGCGTGGCCCGATGCCGGTCACCTGCGGATTGGCCGATGAACTGGCCGGTCTTCTCGGCTAGATACAACAGGATTGCGCCGCTTTCGAACAGGGCAAGTGGACCCTCTGGACCGTTGGGATCAATAAGCGCCGGAATCTTGTTGTTGGGGTTGAGTGACAGGAACTCGGGGCTTTTTACATCTGCATCGGCCAGGGTGACCTTGTGCGCCTCATATGGCAGTCCGGTTTCCTCGAGCATGATTGAGACTTTGACGCCATTGGGCGTCGGATAGGAATACAGTTGCAGCAGATCTGGGTTCTGGGGGGGCCATTTGGCCATGATCGGAAACGAAGCGGTGTCCAGCATTTGGGGTCTCCTGTGTCGGGTGTCGCAAGCCAATCTGTCAGCATCGTGCAGCTTTGTCAGGCATAACGTTGTGCGCGTATTGTCAGCGCCTGTTTGCTGAGGAACAGCAGGGGGAAAAGTCGGGAAACACGCACCTAGACCGAGGTGGAAAAATAGCTCAATCTGTCATGATACCCGCGCTAAAGACGCGGGTTTGTTATTGGAGCAAAGGAGACGCGTGTGGAAGACGTTGTAACGCAGGTGGGCGCTTTCGGCCCGCTGATCATGAGCGCGATCAAAGCGCTGATTGTACTGGTGCTGGGCTGGATCGTGGCCGGTGCGATTAGTGGGCTGGTGCGTCGGCGCATCAATGCGACACCCCATATCGATCCGACCCTGGGTAATTTTGTTGCCAGCCTGGTCAAGTGGGTGCTGCTTGCGATCGTGTTTGTCGCTGTTCTGGGTATCTTCGGGATCGAAGCAACCAGCATTGTTGCGATTCTGGGCGCCGCATCGTTGGCCATCGGTCTGGCCCTGCAAGGCACGCTCAGCGATCTGGCCGCTGGGGTCATGCTGGTGGTGTTCCGTCCCTACAAGCTGGGGCAATATGTGGATATCGGCGGCACTGCGGGCACCGTGAAGGACCTGAACCTGTTCACCACGGAACTGGTCACACCGGACAATGTGCAGATTATCGTGCCGAACGGGCAGGCCTGGGGATCGGTTATCACCAACTTTTCGGCGCATGATACGCGTCGGGTCGATCTGGTCTTTGGGATCGACTATGGCGACAGTGCGGATCAGGCAATGCAGATCATATTGGAGGTGGCCAAGGCGGATGAGCGCATCATGGGCGATCCCGAACCTTGGGTGCGCGTGACCAACCTTGGAGATAGTTCAGTCGATCTGACGGCCCGCCTATGGTGCGCCGCAGCGGATTACTGGGACGTGAAGTTTGAGGTGACGAAGGCCGTGAAAGAAGCCTTTGACGCCAAGGGTGTATCTATCCCGTATCCTCATTCTGTCGAGATTCAGAAGCAGGGCTAAGAGCTCCCGCCCGTTGTACGGGCATCGCAAATGCCCTTCGCCAGTTGAGCCAGGCGCCGCGCAATGCGCGGCGCCTTTTTCATTCCCACAGACAGTGTTGATGCAGCAGCACTAAGATATGCCCCACGCTGTTAATGCGGGGTCGTTACGACTTGATCACTACATTTGGCGAAACAACGTCGATCCCAAGTGCCTTGCCAACCGCGTAATAGGTCAACTGGCCTGCGTGCACATTCAAACCGGCCAGCAGGTGAGGATCGTCCTGACAGGCCTGCCGCCAACCTTTGTCAGCCAAAGCCAGCATGAACGGCATTGTTGCATTGCCTAGTGCGATTGTTGACGTGCGTGCAACAGCGCCAGGCATGTTGGCCACGCAATAGTGCATGATGCCGTCGACCTCGTAGATCGGGTCGGCATGGGTGGTGGCCTTCGATGTTTCGAAACACCCGCCCTGGTCGATGGCAACGTCGACCAGAACCGCACCGGGTTTCATTGTCGACAACTGTTCGCGCGTGACCAGTTTCGGGGCCGCTGCGCCCGGGATCAGAACCGCGCCGATGACCATATCTGCATCGCGGATCAGTTCGGCCGTCGCGCCTGCCGTCGAATACTGGTTTTTGAACCGACCGCCGAACACGTCGTCCAGATAGCGCAGGCGGGGCAGGGACCGGTCCAACACCGTCACATCCGCACCCATGCCGGCCGCGATCTGAGCGGCATGTGTCCCTACGACACCACCACCGATCACGACCACCTTGGCCGGACCCACACCGGGAACGCCGCCCATCAGAACGCCGCGGCCACCATTGGCCTTTTGCAGCGTCCAGGACCCGACTTGCGGTGCAAGGCGGCCCGCGACCTCGGACATTGGCGCCAGCAGAGGCAGCCCGCCATTGTTGTCCGTGACCGTCTCATACGCGATTGCCGTACAACCGGAAGCCAGCAGATCATGGGTCTGATCCGGGTCGGGTGCCAGGTGCAGATAGGTGAACAGCAACTGACCTTCGCGCAGCATCTTACGCTCAACCGCTTGTGGTTCCTTAACCTTGACGATCATATCGGCGGTGGCAAAAATCTCTTCCGCAGTATCGACAATACGGGCACCGGCGGCGGTATATGCGTCGTTGTCAAAACCGGCCCCAAGACCGGCCCCGGTTTCGATGATCACTTCATGACCACGGGCCACGGCCTCTTGCGCGGCGTTCGGTGTCATGCCGACCCGGAATTCCTGAGGTTTGATTTCCTTCGGGCAACCGATTTTCATGTGAGTCTCCCCTTTTCATAAACTGCTTAAAATATGGGCAAAGATCGCTGCAATTTCTGTGAAACCCTGCTTGCCAAAGTGAATTTCTTCAGGAGATTATTCGACGATAGCTGGAAACAACGCAATAGGTGTGCGTGGATGGGTATTGATGCAACCGATCGCAAGATTCTGACGGCCTTGCAGCGCAAGGGGCGGTTGTCGAATGCAGAGCTGTCGGATCAGGTGAATCTGTCACCGTCTGCGTGCCATCGGCGTGTGCAACGACTGGAGGTGGAGGGCTATATCAAGGACTATGTGGCCCTGCTGGACGCCCGGAAGATGAACGTGCCGACCACCGTGTTTGTCGAGATCACGTTGCAGGGGCAGGCCGAAGAAGTTCTTGATGCTTTTGAAAAGGCTGTGGCCCGCATTCCGGACGTTCTGGAATGCCATCTGATGGCCGGAACGGCGGACTATATTCTGAAGGTCGTCGCCGAGAATACCGAAGATTTTGCGCGCATCCACCGGCAGTATCTGTCACGCCTGCCCGGAGTTGCGCAGATGCAAAGCTCATTCGCATTGCGCACGGTGTTCAAAACGACTGCCCTGCCGGTCTGAGGTTGCTCAGCCCGGGACGGGATAGGTGAACAGAGCCAGGTGCAGAAAATTGAACGCAAAATGCATCAGGACCGGCACCCACAAATGCCCGGTTGCGTAATACCCCAACCCACAGGCCAGCCCCACCAGCGCGGCAAAAGCCATCAAGACAGGTCCACCGGCAATATGGGCCAGACCAAAAAGGATACTGGCCCCAACCAACCCCGCCGCCGGACCTCTCCAGACGCTGATCGCCGATTGCAGATATCCGCGAAAGAACGCCTCTTCCGTCAGGCAGGTCAGGAACAGGTTCGACAGCGCAAAGATCAGCCACCATGATGGCAGCCCGACTTCCGGGTGAACGGCCCCGGACCAGATGCCCAGATTCAACAAGATCGCCAAAAGGACCAGACCTGCAAACAGCGGCACGGCCCTGACGGCCACCCTTGACGTCAACATAGCAGGCCATGCCAGCAACACGGCAAACAGCACCATCGGCTTGTCCAGGTTCAGATACATTGTAAACGGTGCGCTGCCCGGTCCCGCCTGTACCTGATCCAGAACCAGCAGGCTGTGCACGCCAGGCAGCAGGTGCGCACCCAGCATAAGGCTCCAACTGATTAACGCGATGTGCCCGGCAAGTGCCGTTATGCCGCGCAGTCGCGGCAAAAAGGTAGCGCCCAGAAAACCCAAAACTATCACAAGGCTGGCCCAAATGTTGATCAACCCCACGCATAGCGCCACCAACCCAAAAAGGCCCAGCAGGCCAAAGCCCAACGCAAGACGTCTGCTCAGCACCAGGATCTGGGCGACGATCAGGATCAGCCACGGCCAGATTTCCGGTAAAAGTGAGAGAAAGAATGCCACGCTGTCCTCCGGCCAATGCGGGTATTGATGCAAGCCCCGCAGGTGGAAAGGCAAGCCCCTGATTTTGTGGATCAAGCTTTGAGCATTGCGTCAATTCCACCGCTTGTATCTCGGGCCGGTCCGGGTCACATTCTGAATTCGCAACATTTTAATAGTTTGGATGGCACTGCGGGTACTTTGATACCTCCTTCCAACGCGGTGACATCTGCAGGTTACACAGCGTCGATACGGTGCGAACCCGATGAAAGCTAAGGAGCAGACCTTGCCACACGATAGAGACGACACGCCCAAAGACTGGCTGGAAGCGGAACTGGAAGACACGCTGGACGAAGATTTCGAGATCGAATTCAGCGAACCCATGTTGTCGATGGAAGTGCGCAAAATCTATAAGGACCAGCATCCCAATATGCTGGACCGCAAGGTCTATTTCCGCAATCTGCTGCGTCTGCAGGCCGAATTGATCAGGGTGCAGGATTGGGTTGTGCATACCGGCGCCAAGGTGTGCATCCTGTTCGAAGGTCGGGACAGTGCCGGTAAAGGGGGTGTGATCAAACGCATCACCCAGCGCCTGAACCCACGTGTGGCCCGTGTTGTGGCCTTGCCCGCGCCCAGCCGCCGGGAACAAAGCCAGTGGTATTTCCAGCGTTATGTTCCGCATCTGCCCGCCGCCGGTGAAATCGTGTTCTTCGACCGGTCTTGGTACAACCGGGCTGGTGTCGAACGGGTGATGGGTTTTGCCGATGAAGATCAGGTGGAACAGTTCTTTCAGGACGTTCCCGAATTCGAACGGATGCTGGTACGCTCAGGTATCATCCTGCTGAAATACTGGTTTTCGATCACAGATGAGGAACAGCAGTTGCGATTCCTCATGCGCATCCATGACCCGATGAAACAGTGGAAGCTGTCCCCGATGGATCTGGAATCCCGCATTCGGTGGGAGGCGTATACCAAAGCCAAGGAAGACATGTTCTTCCGTACCAACATCGCTGAAGCACCCTGGTACATCGTCGAAGGCAACGACAAAAAGCGCGAGCGGTTGAACTGTATCGAACACTTGTTGACCAAGATCCCTTATCAGGATGTGCCACAGGACAAAGTCACCTTGCCGGATCGCCGTTACAACCCGGAATACGAGCGCCGGATTTTGCCGGATGAGCTTTACGTGCCTAAAATCTATTAGCAGAGATATGCGGGGCGCTGGGCCCCCGCATAAAGTGTTTACGCGAAGTCCATTTCGCAGGTCGTGTAGACATAGACGAAGTCACAGGTTCCGTCCGGCGACTTAACTTCCGCCTCCGTATTGATGATCACATCGTCGTCTTCGCCGTCATCCACCACAAGATCGAAATCATCCGTTTCGGCATCTGGCGCGACGGCGATGTCCCAATCGAACTGATCCAGACGAGCCTGCAGGAATTCGACAAACGCTTCGATCTCGGCAAGGAAAGCCTGCACATCAAAACATTCGGCCTCGGGCGTTGTGGGGTCGGGCGTGTCCACCTCGACCACATCGTCAGGTGTTTCCGTGTCGTCCACCGGCTCATCCGTCTCGGCCACTGGGGTGTCGTCTTCCTCTGGGTCATCGGTTTCCGCTACCGGTGTTTCATCGTCGCCTTCCGGATCGTCACTTTCCGCAACCGGCGATTCCGTGTCGCTGTCGGGATCTTCCGGCTGGGTGACCGGCATATCATCTTCATCCACGTCAGCGACTGGCTGATCGTCATCCGTGTCCGGTGTTTCGACCTTGTCGACAGGATCATCCTCGACAGGGTCGGGATCGGTGACATCAGCGACCGGGGTTTCATCTTCAGGCTCGGTTGGTTGGGTCACATCGTCAGCCGACGGTTGTGCCGTGTCGGTGTCCAGCAACACCTCTGCGTCTGTTGTCGCAAAGTTCTGTGTGACCATGACCGCGTCAAACCCCTGCATGTCGCCAGTTTCGACCCCGATGCCGATATACTTGAAATCCGGGTTCAGGATATTGGCGCGGTGGCCGGGGCTGTTCATCAGGTTCTGATGCAATTGCGCGACGTCGTCACTGACCCCCGGCGCGCCGCGCTCGGATTGCCAGGCGATGTTCTCACCGGTGCGCCAGCTGCCTTCAAGATCAAACCCCGCAGCCTGCATGCGTTGGGTCGCGGATGATCCGCCCGATCCGGTGTGGCTGAACTGATCGGTGTTCAGCATCCACATACTGTGATCCTCAGAGGATGCGTTCAGCTGGGTTTCCAGTTGTAATGGGTTCAGCCCGCGGGATGTACGCTCTTGGTTAATAAGCGCCAGCATTTCCCGTTCAATCGTGCTTGCAGTAGACATGATGTGCCTCCTTCTTTTGTTTTGTCTGAGTGGACGGCGTCAGTTACCGACCCCGTCGGAATACTGAACAGAGGAGGGGCGATTTTAGGCGTATTTCGGCGAGACAGTGCAACCTTGCGGCGATTCGCTGCGCTGGATTGTGCCGGGAAAATCAGATTGTCAGGGATTGGCAGATTGCTGCGTTGTCAGCGGAGGCAAATGGCAAAATCCGACCGACTAAGGTGATAGGCTTGGGTGTTTCTTATGCGAATTCGATGATTTGTGGCCACCTGTCGCGGCGCTTATTGGTGAAGGGGAAAGCTGCTCGGGACCTCTCCCGGAAAGCAGTTTGTATCTGACATGCAACTGAGCATTGCCTCTTTGGTTGCCGCATCATGAGTGCCGTGTAGCGGACCTTGGTAGTGGCCGGTTTTCTGCAAAAAGATCTGAAACGCTTTAACACCCTCGCTGTTGGCGGCTTTCAGAGCGCTGTCAACATCTGAACCTGCTTCCGCCAACTGATGTAGCCACACATGGGCTAAGGCGCGAGAAAGTAGCGCATAGATGTATCTCTGATCATCATCAGCCGACTTTTCTTCATCAGCCTCGATCAGCCGAAGCGCTTCACTGTAGCTGGGGATGGCTTCTCTGTGGCGCTCGAGATGTGCCAAAGCCAGGCCTCTTACGATCCAGTTGCGTGCATCTCTGGGATCGTATTCGATCAACTGATCTGTAGAACTGAACACCAAATCCCAATTGCCATCTTCGGCATCACGGCGTGTTTTCAGGGTAAGGAGGAAATCCTGCAAGATAACCTCGGAGTCAGACAAAACACTCAGTTTTTTGCTAACAACAAGACGAGCATCCGCAGCACAGTCCAAACCAGCCTGGCGCAGTTCAGCGACCTCTTGGGAAATCGCTGCAATGGCTTCAGTGCGAACATCATCGTTTTCCAACACGCGCTGAATATCGGATATCGCAAGATCAAATTGCCTGAGTTCCTTGTATATCAGTGCCCGCTCATGGAACCAAAGATCAGGATACTCGGTAGCCTCGATCAGGCGATTGATGTCTTCCAGCGCGGTTTCCAATTCGCCCGCCTGTGAACTGGCCAGAAATCGCAAATGTAGCAGCTTTGGATATTCGGGGTGTTCAACTAGGATGCTGTCAACGGTGACGCGGGCCATCAAGGGCGCAGCTTCCGCAAGTTCTTCCAACTTTTTGATCAACCGTTTCTGCCCTCGGATCGCGCGGCAGTAGTTTGGATTAATTTCCAGCGATTTGCGGAAATCGGCAAAGGCCGTTTTGGGGTCACCGTTTCGCGCATGTAGTTTGGCTCGCCAGTACCATGTCCAGGGTGAGTTATCGCCGTGGTCCAGCGCCCGGTTCAGGTCGTCGAATGCACCATCGATGTCGCCGATCTGAGTTCTGGTCCATGCACGGTCTTTCCACAGCCCGGTAATGTACCTGTGCTTGGGGTGTGCTGCAATTGCGCTGTCCAAAACGAGCAAGGCATCGGAAAACTTGTCCTGAGCGGAGAGAATATCCGCCTTCGTCAGAATCGCACGAACGTCGTTTGGATCGAAGGACAAGGCCCGATCCACGTCAGCCATCGCTTTGTCGTATTCACCCAGTTCCTCCAGCGCATTCGCGCGCAGCCGGTACGCACCCGAATATTTGGCCGCATTCTTCGACGTGATCCGATCGATGACTGTCGCGAAGTCATCGGCCGCCAACTTGTAGCTTTTTGCCCCTAGGTGGATCAGTCCGCGATTATAAAACGCAGAGGTTCGGCCGGGATATAGCTCAGTCGTTTGGGTATAAAGCTCGATGGCCCGTTCGGCGTCACTCGAAGTGATCGCCATAGCCAGCTGAAACGCCGCTTCGCCGCGTTCCTTGTCGTAGATGTCTTCTTGTTCGATTGCTTGCGCGCAGGTTTCGATCACCCCGCTTTGGTCCCGGGCGCTAAAGCACGCGTTTAGCGCCGCGTTGTCAGAGCCCCATTGTGAAGGGTTGAAAAGCAATAACCCGGCAGTACAGGCCACGATAAGAGACGACAGGATTCTGATTTTGTATCTGGTTTTCATCTAAGCAATGAACACTGAAATTCGGATGAACAATTTAAGCCTGCGCTGGTGCAGCCTGTATTCAAGGTAAATGTGACCGAGGTGTGGCAATCCCCAAAGATCAGGTCTTAAAATAGGGTCCTTAAAACGACAAACCCCCGGGCGGGGCCTCGGGGGTCGTCAAATAGTGTCATCCAAAGCTGGACGAGCGTCAGGTGCTTAGAGCAGACCTTCGCGCTGGGCTTTCTTGCGTGCCAGTTTACGGGCACGGCGGATCGCTTCAGCTTTCTCGCGCGCTTTTTTCTCGGACGGTTTCTCGAAATGTTGCTTCAGCTTCATTTCACGGAACACGCCTTCGCGCTGCAGCTTTTTCTTCAGGGCACGAAGCGCCTGATCGACATTGTTGTCGCGAACACTAACCTGCATGTGGTTGTCACCACCTTTCTAGATAGAGTTGCAAGGAAATTGCAGGAGGTGGCCGTATAGCAAAGCGTGCCTAACTTGTCTAGTACTGGCCCGAGAACCCGGAGAACCGACATGACCGTGACTTACGAAGACGCGAAACAGCAATTACTGGACGCTATGCTGGACCATGTACCGTTTGATGGATGGTCAGAAACCAGCTTTCGTGAGGCGATTGCCGATACTGATATGGATGAAGGGCTGGCCCGGGCCATCTGCCCGCGCGGTGCGGTCGATCTGGCCTTGGCCTTTCACGCGCGCGGTGATGCCGCGATGCTTGAGAGAATCAAGTCCGAAGACCTGAGCGGGCTGAAATTTCGCGACAAGATCGCCGCTGCCGTTCGGTTTCGCCTGCAGGCCGTACCCGATAAAGAGGCGGTGCGGCGGGGCATGACGCTGTTTTCTCTGCCGACCTATGCGGCAGATGGGGCCAAAGCCGTCTGGGGAACCTGCGATCATATATGGACTGCGCTGGGCGATACATCGGATGATGTGAACTGGTACACCAAGCGCGCAACTCTGTCCGCGGTGTATTCCTCGACGCTTTTGTATTGGCTGGGGGACGAGACCCCAGATCATCAGGCCACGTGGGAGTTTCTGGACCGCCGTATTGAGGGCGTGATGCAATTCGAAAAGTTCAAGGCGCAGGTGAATAACAATCCGCTTCTGAAACCCTTCCTTGCCGTGCCAAACTGGCTGGCGGGACAGGTGAAAGCGCCGACCAGGTTGAACGTGGATCTTCCGGGATCGCTGAGGCCCAAAAACTAGTCGAATAACCGGCTGGGCCTTGGACCCGATGCCTGCTAGCCATTGGGGAAAGGAGATCTGCCGATGACTCAGACGATGCGCGCCATTGAAATCACCGAACCGGGCGGCCCGGAGGTTCTGAAGCCGACGGAACGCCCCATGCCCGAGCCGGGCAATGGTCAGGTGGTGTTGAAGGTGGCCTATGCTGGGGTGAACCGCCCGGATGCGTTGCAACGGGCCGGGGCCTACGATCCGCCACCGGGGGCGAGTGATCTGCCGGGGCTGGAAGCTTCGGGCGAGGTGATCGCGGTGGGGTCCGGGGTCGAAGGTCTGGCCGTTGGCGATCAGGTCTGCGCCCTGCTGCCGGGTGGCGGTTATGCCGAATATGTTGCCACTCCTGCCGCCCATTGTCTGCCCGTGCCGAAGGGTATGGGGATGAAAGAGGCCGCCTGCCTGCCCGAAACCTTTTTCACCGTCTGGTCCAATGTCTTCACCCGTGGTGGATTGAAGGCGGGTGAGCGGTTTCTGGTTCACGGCGGCTCTAGCGGTATCGGTACGACCGCCATTCAATTGGGCAAGGCTTTCGGCGCGCGGGTGTTCGCGACCGCCGGATCGGATGAGAAATGCGAGGCATGCCTGAAACTCGGTGCGGAACGGGCAATCAA
The DNA here is from genome assembly GCF_965243365.1 of Ruegeria sp. Taxonomy (GTDB): domain Bacteria; phylum Pseudomonadota; class Alphaproteobacteria; order Rhodobacterales; family Rhodobacteraceae; genus Ruegeria. The sequence continues at coordinate 1,842,518 of NZ_CBDEUW010000002.1, forward strand.
CTACCGCGACGAGGATTTTGTCGCCGTCATGCGGGCCGAAGGCGGTGCCAACCTGATCCTGGATATGGTGGGCGGCGACTATATTCCCCGGAATATCAAAACGTTGTCAGAAGACGGGCGTTTGGTTCAGATCGCGTTTCTGCAAGGACCGGTGGTCGAGGTGAACTTTGCCCTGATGATGGTCAAGCGCCTGACTCTGACCGGCAGCACTCTGCGTCCGCAAAGCGATTTGGCCAAAGCGCGAATTGCGCAGAACCTGCGGGAGGCCGTTTGGCCTTTGATCGAAGCCGGGAAGGTCGCGCCTGTCATGGATAGTGAGTTCGACCTGTCCGAGGCCGCTGCGGCCCATGCGCGAATGGAAAGCTCGGGCCATATCGGCAAGATCGTTTTAAAGGTAGGTGGCTAAGCGCGGTCAGGCAACTGCCCGGCGGTAGAGGTGCCATGTTGCATGCCCGAGTATGGGCATGACGACGATCAGGCCCAGCAGCAGTGGAATCGCTCCCAGAACCAGCATTGCGGCAACGATAAATCCCCAGGCCAGTATTACGCCGGGGTTGTGGCGCAGCACGCGCACCGAGGTCACGACAGCCACCGGCAAGCCGACTTTGCGGTCCAGCAGCAATGGAAAGCTGACGACGCTGACCGCCAGGGCGATCAGAGCGAAAACAAAGCCGATGGCGGTGCCAAAGATAATCATGCTCCATCCCGCGCCGGTTGTCAGAACCTCGGTCATGAAGGAACGGAAAGACGCTGGCGGTTCCGGTCCTAAGGTCTGCGCGTAAAGGCTCTGCGCGACCATGAGCCAGATCAGCAGCAGCATGACCAGATAGAACCCAAGCGCCAGAATCGCGCCGAAGGACGGCGAACGGAACACGCCCAACGCATCCAGCCAATGGGCGGAACCTCCTGTTTCACGTTTGCGGCTGATTTCGTACAAGCCAACGGCCGCGACGGGCCCGATCAGGGCGAAACCCGCAACCAATGGCGCCAATAGGGGGATCAGGTCCCTATTCAGTCCAATCCCGAACATCAGCAGACCGGCGATGGGGTAGATGAGTACCACAAACACGGCGTCCGCACGGGTTTCCAGAAAATCCCGGCATCCTGCACGCAGACAGGCCCACAAATCCTGCATTGTCAGGGTCTGCACCACTGGCGTTTCGTCGGCGTCCGAGCCGCCAATCGTCGAGACACTTTCAGCCACGTGATCACCAGCCAAACCCAGATGTCGGGCTGCCCAGCTGATCGGATTGCCAATTGTCTTGTCCATGATCATCCCCTCACTGCCGAGACCGCGCAGCGGGATGTATCCGGTGGATTGGTTGTCGGTGACCGGATGATCCGGCAACGCCAAATACAACTATAGCACATTTTTCCTTATTTGTCTGCACATTAATATGCGATCCCAAGCATTGCTCTGGTACGCAGTCATGTTAGCTTTGCCTCAAACAAGCAGGGAGAGCATCATGCAGCAAACGGCAAAAACCGTAGTCATCCATGAAACCGGCGGTCCCGAAGTCTTGCGGATCGAGGAACACACGGTTGGTGATCCCGGACCCGGTGAAGTGCGTATTCGCCATCACGCCTGCGGGCTGAATTACATCGATGTGTATCAGCGCACCGGGCTTTATCCCCTGAACCTGCCGCAAGCACTGGGGATGGAGGCCGCCGGTGTCATCGAAGCCGTAGGCGATGGCGTCACCCATCTGTCGCCCGGTCAACGTGCGGCATATGCGGCTACACCGTCCGGCGCGTACACTCAGGCCCGTGTCATGCCTGCGGAACAGGTGTGCCCGCTGCCGGAAAGTATCTCTTTCAAGACTGCGGCTGCGATGATGCTCAAGGGGATGACGGTCGAGTACCTGTTTCATCGCACAACGCCCCTGAAGCGCGGCGATACAGTTCTGTTCCACGCGGCTGCAGGTGGTGTGGGACTGATCGCCTGTCAGTGGGCCAAGTCCGAGGGGATCACTTTGATCGGTACGGCAGGTACAGACGAAAAGTGCAGCCTGGCACAATTTAACGGCGCAGCCCATTGTATCAACTACAAGACCGACAATTTTGTTGATCGTGTCAACGAGATTACCGCCGGCAAAGGCGTCGACGTGGTGATGGATTCCGTTGGTGCCGATACATTTGAAGGGTCACTGGAATGTCTGAAGCCTTTGGGAATGATGATTTCCTTTGGCAACGCCTCCGGCCCAGTCCCGCCTGTGGATTTGGGAATGCTGTCGCGGAGAGGGTCGTTGAAAATCACTCGACCGACCCTGTTCACCCACACCGCTGATCCGAACGTGTGTCAGGCGATGGCACGCAGGTTATTTGGCAAAGTGGACGGGCGCGAGGTCACGATCCACGTCGATCAGACCTTTCCACTGGAGCGCGTGGCAGAAGCGCATCGTGCCCTTGAGGCGCGCGAGACGACGGGCAGCACGATCTTGGAGCCCTGAGGCAATAGGGCCCCGGCATCGTACGCCGGGGCCACAAGCGGGATCAGAACCGATAAGCGGCGCGAATCTGGATCGTGGTTGCATCCACGTCCACACCGGTCGAATTGAAGTCGTCAAACTCGTGATACAGGATCTCGCCTGCAACGCTGATGTTGGGCGCGACAATCTGCTCGTACCCTGCGCCGATGAACCAGCCGTCGTCGCTGCCCAGCGTATCGGTGTCGGCATCCGCATATCCCGCGGTGCCGTACAGCAGGCCTTGCGCGTTCACCTTGTAGCCCGCGCGGGCCTTGAGCCGCCAGACACTCTCGACGGTCGCGGCACCGGACAGGTCCACATCTGACCAGTCATAGTCAAAACCGCCACCGACGACCCAATCACCAAGGTCATAATCATAGCCCAGGATGATACCGCCAATGACGCCATCGCCGTCAACGCCCGAGACGTTGGTGTCGATATCGGCATATCCGATCTGGGCACCGCCGTAGAAACCGGTCCAATTGCCCGAAGATTGAGCCATTGCTGAACCTGCCGCCATAATCGCGACAGCCGTAGCCAAAGCCAATTTTCCCGTCATCTGAAGTTCCTTTCGGTCATAATTTGGGCTGCTGAACCGATCCGGTTGCAGCCTTGTATCAAGGCATACGGTCTGGTCCGCCGACCAGATCACAGATTTTTTGTATTCCGACCCGTAACTGCGCAGCCCGTTGGAAGGGAGGCTTCGGTCCATTGCAACTGGACCCTTCTCTGACGATTCAGATAGGTCCCGGATCAGATGTCTTCAAATGACAAACGGCGGCGGATACGCTCCGCCGCCGATGCGCTGAAATTTCTCAGCGGATTATTGCTCTTGCAGCTCTGCAGGTGTTTTGTCGGCAATGGTTTCCCAGTTGACCGTGGCCTGTTCGATAAAGCCGGGGATATCGCCTTCCCAACGCTGCTGGATGCCTTCGGACAGGTTCAGATACAGCTTGTTGTCGACGATCTTCCAGTAGTTCGGATCACCGTCAAACTTGAAGCCCATTGCCGCACCAAAGGCGCAATAACCGCCATAAGCTGGCAGGTAAGCCTCGGGGTTTGCCTCAAACGCGGCTTTGTTTTCTTCGTTGGCGAAGCGGTACATCGCGTCGTCGTGGAGCGCGGTTATTTGCCAGTCGCCCTTGGTTGGCGCGCCTTCGGTGAAGTAGGCAACCGGGTCATAGCCCTGCAGCGCCAGACCGGTGGTTGTGGTGTTCAGTTCGACGCCGGCAGCGATGGCCGAGCTGGCAATTGCGACAGACAGTGCAACACCGCCAATGATGGATTTGAACTTGTTCATGGTTTCACCTTTCGTGAACGAGGCCGCAGTCATAAGCACCGGAATTTTGCCCAAGCGACCCGGATTTGATTTTCGTGTCGGCGGGAATTGCCGTTCACGATCCCGAGTTGGGCAGCGGTCCGTTCACGTTCAAAGCAATCAATTGTGATTGTGCGGGGGTGAATATCAGATGTTCATTTTTGCGCATCGGGTTTGAGCGCCAGTACGAAGGAGACGACCTTTTCAGCAGGCATTTCGCACGGGCGCAGCAACGCTCCGCTCGCCTGTGTCAGATAGAGATTTAGGCTGATGTAATCCGTCCCGCCCAGTTCCTGCGCGACCAGCTTATGTGACTTCCCGCCTGCAAGATTTGAGCGTGTCGCCACATAACGTCGGGCGCCGACTCGGCCCGAAAAAGTTCCCATCGGGAGTGCAAAAAAAGCGCTTAGAAATGCGTCCGTTGCCGTCACGATTTACCGATTTTCGGTTCAGTCCCGGCCTTGATCCGCGCAAGATTAGTGCTGTGCCGCCAAAAGACCAAAACGGCCAGAATGACGCCCAGGGCAACAGTTGACCCGCTTGTAAGCAGCAAAATCCAAACAATTGAAAAGGCCGCCGCGACCAGTGCGCCGACGGATGAGATCCGCCATATCGCCGCCGCGACCAGCCATGTCAGGCAGCAGGCGATCCCAACCCGCCAGTCCAGGGCAAGCCAAATTCCCATGAATGTTGCAACGCCCTTACCGCCTTTGAACCCCAGCCAGATCGGAAAGCAATGGCCTAAAAACGCCGCCACAGCCGCGATTTGTGCTGCGTCCTCTCCGGCGAATGCGCGCGCCAGCAGGATGGCGACTGCGCCCTTTGCACCATCCAGTATGACCGTAAGCGCGGCGGCGCTTTTGCTGCCGGTTCTCAGGACGTTGGTCGCGCCAATATTGCCCGAGCCGATCTCGCGCAGGTTGCCCAACCCCATGACCCGCGCCAGAATCAGACCAAAGGGAATGGACCCCAGCAGGTATCCCAAAACAGCCCACAAGATCAGCTGTTCATTGGTGCTTTCTAAAAGGGGCATCAACTTCTCCGGAAAACTTCTTGGCCAGCGACGAAAGTCGCGATGACCTTACCCTGCATCCGTTGCCCGTCAAACGGCGTGTTCTGCGATTTCGATTTCAGTGAGAACCGGTCGAGGACAAACGGGACATCCGGGTCGAACAGCACCAGATCGGCGGGCGCGCCTTTGGCCAAGCGACCGCTGTCGAGCCCCAGCCGTCTTGCCGGGTTCAGCGCCATCGCACGGAACAGGGTCGGCAGATCTAGCTGACCGGCGTGATACAGCCGCAATGCGGCGGGCAGCAGCGTCTCAAGGGCCACCGCGCCCGAGGCCGCCTCTTCAAACGGCAGGCGTTTGCTTTCCTCGTCTTGTGGGGTGTGCATCGAACTGATCGTGTCGATCAAGCCGGTCCGCACCGCGTCGATCACTGCCTGCCGGTCGTCTTCTGATCGCAGCGGTGGCTTGACCTTGAAGAAGGTGCGATAGTCGGCCACGTCAAGCTCATTCAGCGTCAGATGGTGGATCGAGGTGCCGGCAGTGATATCCAGCCCGTTCCGTTTCGCGCGCTCCAGCGCAGGCAGGGCCCGGGCGGTGGTGATCTGATCGGCGTGATAAGCCGCGCCGGTCATTTCCAACAGCGCGATATCCCGGTCCAACCCCATGCGTTCAGCCATTGGCGACACCGCAGGCAACCCGCGAAGGGCTGCGAATTTGCCGCTGGTTGCGGCGGCCCCGGCGCTCAGACCCGGTTCTTGCGGGTGTGCGATGACCAGCGCACCACAGGATTTTGCATAGGTCAGCGCGCGCGAAAACACCTTGGTGTTGGTCACCACATGGTCGCAATCGGTGAAGGCCACCGCTCCTGCATCCAGCAGAAACCCGATCTCGGTCATCTCGCGCCCCTTGCGCCCTTTGGTCAGGGCGGCCATTGGCAACACGTTCACGGGCGCATCGGCCTGGGCGCGGCGGGTGGCAAATTCCAGCGTTTCCGGTGTGTCCACCGCCGGAATGGTGTCCGGACGGGTCACGATCGTGGTCACACCCCCAGCGGCGGCAGCAAGACCGGCGGACCGGTAGCTTTCCTTGTGCCGTTCACCGGGTTCGCACACCTTGACGCCGATATCGACGATGCCCGGGGCGAGGCACTTGCCCTTGCAGTCGACAATCTCTGCGCCCATGGTCTTCGCAGTACCGTCGCCAAGTTCCGCTATGTTCCCATCCTGAATACGGAGCCAGCCGACGGAGTCGGTACCATTCTCCGGGTCAATCATGCGGGCGTTTGTAAAGACAAAGTTGCTCATGGAATCGCCCTTTCGATTGCGGCTTTGGTGGCGGCGGGATCGGCCTGATATTTGATCAGGTGCTTGTCGCCGCTCTTGGTGACAACCTGCACATAGCTGCCCATGGTGTTGACCGCCTGGATTTGATTCAGCGCCACATTGCGCGAACCGGGGCCGGTGAGGTTGGTTTCGGTCATCTCCCAGTTGGCAACCAGTTCCTCGGATGCCAAATACCACGCGCGCAGGCCGATGGCCGCAAGCCCGGCAGGTGCACCGGTCCAGATGTAGGGATTGCCGATCAACCACAGAACGATCATCGCAGCCGCCATGGCAAGGGCGGCAAGCCAGGCATTCGTGCGGATATAGGCACCTTTGTCCGGAGCGAAGATCACAGGATCAGCCACAAAGCGCCTCCGACGATCAGAAGGACCAGCAATGCAATCAGGGCCGAGCCGCTGCGACGTGGTTGCCCGGCATCAGGTTTCGGTTGCGGAGCAGAGAAGGGTTTGGCGCTTTCAGTCTCGATCGTTCCACCGTGCCAGTTGGTGGCCTCTTCGGTGAAAAGACCGATCAGACGCAGCCGTCGATCGGGAACCAAAGTCGCAGATCGTCCACCAAATGCGGCGCTGCGCAGGACCATGACCCAGCCGTCGACCTGTTCCAAATCGGTCCGGTTCAATTGGTCCTCCGAGACGCCGCACCCTTCACTTAGGTAGCCATAAAGCCCCAAATCCTCGAGGTCGGAAACCGGAAATACATCGATCTGTTCCGGGTCCAGACCCGAGACGCCAAGCACCTGATCCGCAGCGCCCGGTTCACGCAGAAACTTCGCCTCTTCCGGGCGCATGTCCAGCGAGAACAGTCGGATTACGCCGCGTTCGTGGGGGGCAGCGGTCAGGTCTGTCATGCGGCCTCTCTCAGGTTGCGGGCCAGCATCTCCATCGCGGCCATGCGGACGGCGACGCCCATCTCGACCTGCTCCTGAATGACGGATCGGTTGATGTCGTCGGCTAGCGTGCCGTCTATCTCAACCCCGCGGTTCATCGGGCCGGGATGCATGACGATGGCGTCGGGCTTGGCGAGCCCCAGCTTGGCAGCGTCCAGGCCATAACGGTGGTAGTATTCACGTTCCGAAGGGATAAAACCGCCATCCATCCGCTCGCGTTGGAGGCGCAGCATCATGACGACATCGACGTCCTTCAGGCCTTCGGTCATGTCATCGTAAATCTCGGCGCCAAACTCGGCGAACTGTCCCGGCACAAGCGTCGGCGGGCCGATCAGACGGATACGGTTCTCCATCTTGCCCAGCAGCATAAGGTTGGACCGCGCCACGCGGGAATGCGCGACGTCTCCGCAAATGGCGATGTTCAAACGATGCAGGCGGCCCTTGGCGCGGCGGATGGTCAAAGCGTCCAGCAGCGCCTGCGTCGGGTGTTCGTGCCGCCCATCGCCAGCGTTCAGCACCGCGCAGTTGACCTTTTGGGCCAGCAGATCGACCGCGCCCGAATGCGGATGTCGTACCACCAACAGGTCGGGATGCATCGCGTTCAGGGTCATCGCCGTGTCGATCAGCGTCTCACCCTTTTTGATCGAACTGGCCTGCATCGCCATGTTCATCACATCCGCACCCAGCCGTTTTCCCGCCAGTTCGAAACTGGCCTGCGTGCGGGTCGAATTTTCGAAGAACATGTTGATCTGGGTTAGCCCCGACAGCACATCCGAGTGTTTGGAGGATTGGCGGTTCAGATCGACGTATTTTTCGGCCAGATCCAGAATGGCGGTGATATCGGATTGCGACAGATGCTCGATGCCAAGAAGGTGACGATGGGCGAAACGCATGGGCGGGCTCCTGTCTGACAATCGGGCTGCTTATAGAAAGCTGTGCGTCCCGAGGCAACCTAAGGATCAGAGCCGTCGGGCAGTTTCTGGCATCCGCCCTCGGGCAGGCATTGCTCGCCGGGTTTGCACCATTTGCCATAGCCGCAATCGACGGCCTTGATCGGAACGCAGCCCTGATGCTCGGAACATTTGAAACCGGGGCGGCATTGCGATCCGGTTTCCTCGCACAGAAACCATCCCGGGCGAGAGCATCCACCCCCCGGCAGGCAGGACGATCCCGCCGTGCAGGTTCGGCCATCGTCACAAAGGGCGGGCAGACCCGGTTTTGCTGAATTCGGGTCAAGATCTGGCGTGATCCGCTCGCATTCGCCGCGTCCGTTGCAGACATGGCCACCCGGGCAATCAAGGCGCGAGGTGCATTTGTTGACCCCGGCCGGTGCGCATCGGGTGCCGCCTGCAACACAGCGTTCGAACGGCCCGCAGGTGCGCCCGCCGCCGCAATAGGTATGACCCGGAGGGATGCAGCGCCCGTCAAAGCTGCATCTTTGGCCTGCGGGGCAGCATCCCCTTCCGCATTGCAACTGACCGGCACGGCATTGTCCGGTTCTGTCAAAAAGTTGCGCAGACGCCGGGAGTATGCTTGCGAAAGCAAGCAGCAAGCCGACCAGCAAGATTCGCAGGGTAAGCAGCATCACAGCCACCATGGTCGGTGCGGCCCAGCGTCATGGCAAGGTCTATTCGCTTTCCCTCAGCCCTCAGGCAGGTAAATTGATCGTATGGAATCGGGCTTGGACCATTATTCTGCGCGCGCCCTGCTGGAATGGCAGGTCGAACTGGGCGTGACCGAGGCAATCGGAGACGCTCCGGTTGATCGTTACGCGTTGCCCGATACAGCGCCGAAATCCAAAAAGCCCGCTGCCGCGCAAGCTGCGCCGACTAAACCGAAACAGGTGGATGCAGCCGCGATTGCGCAGCAGGCCGCTAAATCAGCGGGGTCTTTACCAGAATTGCGCGCGGCGATGGAGGCGTTTGATCTGTGCGATCTGAAACGTGGCGCGCGGCAGTTGGTCTTTGCTGACGGCACGCCCGGCGCACGGGTTATGATCGTCGGGGAGGCGCCGGGTCGGGATGAAGACCGCGAAGGTAAGCCCTTTGTGGGACGCGCAGGTCAGTTGCTGGACAAGATGCTGGCGGCGATTGATCTGGATCGCACGGAAAACGTCTATATCACCAATGTTCTACCCTGGCGGCCCCCTCAGAACCGTGATCCCAAGCCCGAGGAGATCGGCATGATGAAGCCGTTTCTGGAACGCCACGTGGCGCTGGCCAAGCCCGAGGTGCTGGTGGTGATGGGCAATATCAGTTGTCAGGCGGTCCTTGGTAAACGCGGCATCACCCGGTTGCGCGGCAATTGGGATCAGGCGCTGGATCTGCCGGTCATCCCGATGTTTCACCCGGCCTATCTGCTGCGGCAACCGCAGATGAAACGGCAGGCCTGGGCCGACCTGCTGGAACTCAAGTCCAGGCTGAGGGGGAAGTGATGCGCATTCTGGCGTTCTCTGACCTGCATATGGCACGCAACCGGGCGGCGGAGCTGGTTGCGGCCAGCGCCAAGGCCGATTTGGTCATCGGGGCCGGGGATTATTGCAACATTCGGCAGGGGCTGGATGAGGCGATGGGGATGCTGTCAGGCATTGCGGCGCCGCTGGTTCTGGTGCCGGGAAACGCCGAAAGCGCCGAGGAACTGACCGATGTCGCGCCTGAAGGTGTGCATGTCCTGCATGGGTCTGGCATGACGGTGGACGGGCTGCGCCTGTTCGGGCTGGGTTATGGCGTGCCGGTGACGCCATTCGGTGACTGGTCCTGCGATCTGACCGAGGCCGAAGCCACCGAGCTGCTGGATCGATGCGAGACTGCGGATGTTCTGGTCGTGCATTCTCCGCCAAAAGGATATGGCGACCAGACGTCTCAGGGCATATCCGTCGGCTCAGTCGCCGTGCGGGATGCGGTTGAGCGGATTCAGCCAGCATTCGCTTTGTGTGGGCATATTCACGACAGCTGGGGCTATCGTGGCACGATTGGGCGCACGCAAATCGCAAATCTTGGCCCCAAGGCCAATTGGTTCGAGGTAAATGCATGATCGAAACCGTTACGCTGTTGGCTTTCATTCCAGCAGCTCTGGTCCTGAATTTTACGCCCGGTGCCGATATGATGTTCTGTTTCGGGCAGGGCCTTCGGTCAGGTGCACGACCTGCGCTGGCAGCAAGCGCAGGCGTTTCGGCTGGCTTGATGATCCACGTTTTGCTGGCTGGTCTCGGTCTGGGCGCGGCCGTGGCCGCGTTGCCCTGGCTTTTTGATGTGATCCGCTGGATTGGTGTGGCCTACCTGCTGTATCTGGCCTGGGGCGCCATTCGGAATGGCGCGGTTGCTGCTGATGCCTCGGACAAGCCGACGCGCTGGGCGTTTCGGGATGGGATGCTTGTGAACTTGACCAATCCCAAGGTCATTCTGTTCGTGCTGGCTTTCATCCCGCAATTTGTCGACCCCGCAGCAGGGTCTGTGCTGCTACAGTTTCTGACGTTGGGCGTGATCATCGCCATCGGTGGCTTTGTGGTGAACGGTCTGGTCGGCATATTTGCGGGCGGCGCGGGGCGCGTTCTCGTCTCGAACCCGCGTGCATCTCGGATAATGGGTTGGGTCACAGGCGGCATCTTTGCTGCGCTGGCGATCCGGCTTGCCATCATGGAAAGGGCCTGACGCCATATGTCGCGCATTGATGAAAACTTGGAATTCATTCCGGTTCGGATCGCCATTCTGACTGTATCCGACACGCGGTCGCTCGAGGATGACCGGTCAGGCCAAACATTGGCCGACCGGATTGAAGGCGCAGGCCATATTTTGGTGGACCGCAAGATCATTCGCGATGAGCGGACCGAGATTGCAGCCCTGTTGCGCCTGTGGATCGCAGATCCGGAAATCGACGTTGTGATTTCGACTGGCGGCACCGGCTTGACGGGGCGGGATGTGACGGTCGAAGCGCATCGCGACGTCTATGAAAAGGAAATCGAGGCGTTCGGGACTGTCTTCACCATGGTTTCGATGCGGAAAATCGGAACCTCAGCGGTACAATCCCGCGCTACTGGAGGTGTTGCGGGTGGCACCTATCTGTTTGCCCTGCCGGGCAGCCCCGGCGCCTGCAAGGACGCATGGGATGCGATCCTTGAAAAACAGCTCGATTACCGCCACCGCCCCTGCAATTTCGTGGAAATTTTGCCCAGATTGGACGAACATCTGCGACGGAAGTAGACTGGTTCTGCGTTTAACGCATCATAACCGCTTTGTGGCTTGGCAATTTTCATCGCCCGGCTACCATTTGCGTCAGGCAGCGCGAGCGACCGGAGTATAGTGACCGATGCGATTTCTGCGGCAAAGCCTTGTAGGCGTTTTCCTGGCGTTTCTGACGCTGGGCCTGTTGCTTGTTGCCGTGCAGATGATTGCCGGCGCGGTACAAGAGGTGATGAATCGTGACGCCCGTTCGCCCGAAGCGCGCGAGCGGGTTTTTGCGGTCAGCGTGCGTACTGCGGAAACGGAAACGGTAACCCCCTATCTGGAAGCGTTTGGCCAAGTTCAAAGCCGTCGCCGGTTGGAGTTGCGCGCCGCTTTGGGCGGTCGGGTCGTGGCATTGGCCGATGATTTCGAAGATGGCGGAACCGTCGAAGCCGGTGAGGTACTGGTCGAACTGGATCCGGCGGATGTGCAATCGGCGTTGGATCGCGCTCAGTCCGACTTGCTGGATGCGCAGTTCGAGGAACGGGACGCGGAACGGTCATTGCTTCTGGCGCAGGACGAGTTGAAATCCGCTGAAGCGCAGGCCGAGTTGCGCGAACGGGCCCTGCAGCGCCAGAAAGACCTGCAATCCCGTGGAGTTGGGGCTGCGGCCAGCGTGGAAGAGGCCGAACTGGCCGCGACGTCGGCGCAACAGGCCGTTCTGTCCAGCCGGATCAATCTGGCGCAGGCTGAATCGCGGGTCGATCAGGCCACGACGCTGCTGTCCCGTGCCCGGATCGCCCTTGAAGGGGCCGAGCGGGATCTGGACGATATGACCATTCATGCCCGCTTTGCCGGAACGCTGACCGGGGTCACTCTGGTCGAAGGGCGGTTGGTTTCCGCCAACGAAAAGCTGGCCGAACTGGTTGACCCGGACGCTCTGGAAGTTGTCTTCCGGGTATCGACGGCGCAATACGTGCGGTTGCTGGACGATGCGGGCAACCTGATCTCATCCCCAGTTACCGTTTCGCTTGAGGTGACGGGCACCGATCTGTCCGCCACCGGACGCATAAGCCGTGACAGCGGTTCGGCAGGAGAAGGACAGACCGGGCGCCTGATCTATGCTCGGCTGGATGACGCGCCGGGTTTCAAGCCGGGTGATTTCGTGACCGTGACGGTAGAGGAGCAAGCCTTGGACAATGTGGTTCGCCTGCCGTCTTCGGTGCTGGATGCGACTGGCAATGTTCTGGTCCTCGGGCCTGATGACCGGTTGGAACCCTTGCCTGTCCAGCTGATCCGCCGTCAGGGTGATGAGGTGTTGCTGCGCGGCGATGGGTTGGAGGGCCGCGAAGTGGTGATAGGTCGCACGCCGCTGCTTGGTTCTGGCGTGCGGGTGCGCCCGCTTCGGGCCGAAGCCAGTGCCGCCTCGGATATGGTCGAGCTGTCGGATGAAAAACGCGCCGAATTGATGGCTCAGGTCGAAGCCAGCGAGGGCATGCCGCAGGCGGTCAAGGATCGGATGTTGGGCCAGCTTAATCAGGCCAGCGTTCCCGCCGCGCTGGTGCGGCGTATTGAAACCCGGACCGGGGGCTAGCGGCCATGATGCGTGAAATCCCCGGCGCGGCAGGGGGCATCCTAAGCTATTTCACCCGCCATCGGACAGTTGCGAACCTGTTGCTGCTGGTCATGCTGGTGTTGGGCGCGGCTGCAATCCCCAACATGCGGGCGCAGTTCTTTCCGGATGTGATTCTGGAGCGCGTCGACGTGACCGTGCAATGGGACGGTGCGGGCCCCGAAGATGTGGATAACGGCATCATCCAACTGCTGGAACCAGCATTGTTGGCGGTCGAGGGGGTCACCCGAACCGAGTCCCGGTCCCGGGAAGGCACTGCCTTTATCGAGCTGGAGTTCGAGCCGAACTGGGACATGTCCCGTGCCGTTGATGAGGTCAGAACCGCCGTCGACAGCGTGACGAACCTGCCTGTGGATGCCGAGGAACCCACGTTCCGGCGCGCCGCGTGGCGGGATCGTGTGACCGATGTGGTGATCACGGGGCCGATTGAATCAGAGCAACTGGCGAAATTCACCGACGAGTTGATCAGCCGCCTGTTCACAGTTGGTGTGACGCGCACCACGATCCGGGGTCTTGCAGCGCCACGCATCGTTGTCGAGGTGCCCACGGCGCAATTGATCGCAAATGATATCACGATGTCCGAGATATCCTCGGCCATTGCTGCCGAGGTAACGGCAAGCCCCGCCGGGGATGTGACCGGTGCCAATGCCCGCATTCGGACCGGTGCGGAAAAGCGTAGCCCGGAACAGATCGAAGGGATCGCGCTGCGCACCTTTGCGGATGGCTCGAAACTTGTCATTGGTGATGTCGCACAGATACGGGTCGAAGGGGTCAATCGGGATCGAAGCTACTATGTCGGCGACAATCCGGCGATGTCCGTTCGGGTGGACCGGTCCAATCTGGGCGACGCAATCGAAATTCAGCGAACCGTCGAAGATGTGGTGCTGGAGATGCAGGCCAGCCTGCCCGAAGGCATCACGATTGAGCTGATCCGCACACGCGCTCAGGCCATTACCGACCGTTTGGATATTCTGGTCGACAACGGGTTGGTCGGGCTTGGGCTGGTGGTCTGCCTGCTGTTTCTGTTCCTCAATGCCCGGATCGCCTTTTGGGTGGCTGCCGGTATACCAGTGGCCATGTCGGCTGCGATTGCGCTGATGTATTTGGGTGGGTTGTCGATCAACATGGTGTCGTTGTTTGGCCTGATCATCACCCTGGGCATCGTCGTGGATGACGCCATTGTTGTGGGCGAGCACGCCGATTTCCGCGCTCGTCGTCTGGGTGAGGCGCCCATGGTCGCCGCCGAACGTGCGGCACGGCGGATGGCGATGCCGGTATTCGCCGCCTCGATGACCACCGTGATTGCATTCTTCGGTCTCACTCTCATCGGTGGGCGGTTTGGTGAATTGATCCGGGATATCCCTTTCACGGTGATCGCCGTTCTGATCGCCTCGCTGGTCGAGTGCTTTCTGATCCTTCCCAACCACATGGCCCATGCCATTGCACATTCCGCCAAGGAACATTGGTACGACCTGCCCAACCGGGTGGTGAACCGGGGCTTTCGCTGGGTGCGTGACCGCCTGTTCCGCCCCTTGGTCGCCTGGGCCGTTTGGGCGCGCTATGTGGTCGTTGCGCTGATGGTGGTGATATTGGCCAGCCAGATTGCCCTGTTCATCCGGGGTGATGTGAACTGGCGGTTCTTCAATGCGCCCGAACGCGGCTCGGTCACCGGTAATTTCATCATGGTCGAGGGCGCAACCCGGTCGGATACGCTGGAAATGATGCGTATGGTTCAGCAGGCGGCCGAGGAGCTGGGCGAAATTTACGAGGAGCGTCACGGCCGCAACCCGATTGACTACGTTCTGGCCGAGGTCGGCGGGTCCGCCGGATGGGGTCTGGCTGCTGCCGAGGGCAAGGATTCAGACCTGCTGGGCGGTGTCTCGATTGAGTTGATCGACGCCGACCTGCGACCTTACTCCAGTTTTGAGTTTGTGGGCGAGTTGCAGGATTTTGTGCCGCGCCACCCCAAGGTGGAACTGCTCAGCTTCCGGGGCTGGCGCTCGGGTCCGGGTGGCGATGCGATTGAGGTGCAGTTCTATGGCGCGGACGCGAGTACGTTGAAATCCGCGTCCGAGGATTTGCAGACGGCTTTGTCCAAATATCCCGAGGTATCCGCGCTGGAGGACGATCTGGCCTATGACAAGGAAGAGTTCATTCTGGACCTGACGGCGCAGGGCGAGGCGTTGGGCTTCCGGATTGAAACTCTGGGTCGCGTATTGCGCGATCGGCTCAACGGGATTGAGGCTGCGACCTTCCCCGATGGACCGCGCAGTACCGAGATACGGGTGGAACTGCCCGAGAACGAACTGACGGCGGATTTCCTGGAACGCACCCTGATGCGATCACCGGATGGAGTTTATGTGCCGCTGGCCGATATCGTCTCGGTCGAGCGGAAATCGGGGTTCTCGACTATTCGCCGTGAAAACGGGTTGCGGGTGATTACCGTGAATGGGGATATATCCGAGGACGACCCGGCGCAGGCCGCAGAAATCGAACGGGCCCTGCGCGAGGATATTCTGCCCGACATCGCGGCCGAGCGTCAGGTTGAATGGTATCTGGCGGGCCTCAGCGAACAGGAGGATGAATTCCTGGCCGAGGCGCGCACAGGATTGATCCTGTGCCTGACCGGAATCTACCTGGTGCTGGCCTGGGTCTTTGCGAGCTGGACGCGGCCTTTGGTTGTGATGGCAATCATTCCCTTTGGTCTGGTTGGTGCGATTTGGGGGCATTACCTGTGGGGTGTGCCGCTGAGCATGTTTACCGTGGTGGGTCTGCTGGGCATGACGGGGATCATCATCAACGACTCGATTGTGCTGGTGACGACAATTGACAGCTATCAGCAGGACCGCGGGCTGGTGCCTTCGATCATTGAAGGCACGGCGGATCGATTGCGACCCGTCATGTTGACCACTTTGACCACGGTCCTGGGTCTGACGCCGCTGATGTACGAAAGCTCGCAACAGGCGCAGTTCCTCAAGCCGACTGTGATTACGCTGGTCTACGGATTGGGCTTTGGCATGCTGCTGGTCTTGCTGCTGGTTCCGGCCTTGTTGGCCATTCTGAATGATGTTTCGCGCCCCATGACCGCCATGCGCCGGGCCCTCAGGGCCCCGGATCGGGTTGTGCGCGGGGCGGTGAATGCCACAGCATTTGCTTTGGCGTTGTGGCTGGCGGTTTCGATGGTGTGGCCCGCCGTGACGGGCACCCCTTTGGCGCTGCTGGCAAGATTCTATCCCGGCGAGGATGGAATGGCCGCTTTGCAAATGGGATTCGGTATCTTCGTAGCCGGTGCAGCGCTAATTCTTTTGATCGGCGTGGTTCTGTCAGGTCTGCTTTACGCCCGGCTATCGGGACGGGCCGAGGTTTGATCAGCCAGTAGAGCCGTTCTGAGAAGGTCAGGCACGCGCGCACTCATCGGCACGGCGCCTTCCAATATCTGTTGAACCGGAAACCACTGAGCATCGCGCGCATCGTCACCGGCCACTGGTGCGCCGGACAGGTATTCGCACGCGACACCGACCAGTAAATAGTGGGCCTGAACCACACCCAAGTTGTCGCGCAGCAACAGGTCGAGGTTGTCCAGAAACGCCTGTGGTTGGGCTGAAATGCCAGTCTCTTCAAGCAACTCCCGGGCTGCGGCCTGAAAAACGGTTTCACCCCATTCAACGTGACCGCCGGGGAACCCCCACAGGCCTTCATCGGGTTGTTTGCTGCGTTGAACCAGCAGCACCTGCCTTTGATGCATCACAACGGCAAGGGCACCGATCTTTGGGGTTTGGCCCATCAGATCAGCCTGCGCTGCATCCAAGAATATCCACGGCGTGATTTGCCCCCAGAACAGTGACACGGATCTCGGATCGATCCAGGGCAAAGGGTGCACCCGCTGCATTAATAATCTCAGACCGTGCAATCAGTGTGCCGCCACGCCGTTCGGTTGGTGATTGCGAGGCCCAGAGCGTCGGGTTGCCCGGCTCGATCACAGCGATTTCGGGGCCACCGGCAGAGGGCATGGTGATATGGGCCTCGATCTGAATACCGTCCTGCGTCGGGCTCAAATGGCACTCGGTTTCGATGACCCCGGCCTCTTGGGCCGAAAACGGGCGCTGCGCAAGCGCGGCGGCAATGACCGGATTGCGGCCCGCCTCGGAATCCAGCGTGTGATCGAAATCCAGCCGACCGGGTACGCAGACATCTTTGCAGACGCCCAGATCCATCTCGCCGCGCAGGCGCACCGGTTTCGCGGGGTTCTTGGGCGTGATCTCGACCGGCAGAACCAAATGGTCTTCATACCCGATGGATTGCAGCCCGTTTTGATCAAATACGCTTGGCGCTGGCCATATGATTTTGACATCGCCAACATTGCCGGATCGGCTCCAGTCGAACTGCGGGGGAATGCCCGCATCACCCGGCGCGCGCCAGTAGGTTTTCCAGCCGTCTTTGAGGGTCAGCCGCAGCGCCCCCTGATAGGTGCCGCTGGCCGTTTTACCGCCATCCAGAACGTCAAGCTGCACAAGTCCGTCCACGCCTTGCCCAAATGCGGGGGCGGTCAGGCTGAACCCTGCAATTACAGCAGCCAGGGCGGGTTTCCAGAACGTCATCATGTCCTATAGATGCGCTTTACGGGGCAGATTGCCAAGTCACGTTCCGGTCACCGGGCAGAAATGCGGCAGAATCCCCCTTGATCCCTTGCCAATCCCTGCTGTGCGGGGCCATTGTTGTTGGGTAGCAGAACCAAGAGTCGCTTGATGGACCTTACCGGAAAACTGTTGATTGCGATGCCCGGCATGGGCGATCCGCGTTTTGAACACTCGGTCGTCTACATGTGCAGCCACGCCGAGGACGGCGCGATGGGGCTGATCGTCAACAAACCCTCGGATCTGCGGATCAAAGTCCTGTTGGAACAGCTCAACATTGCCTGCCGCATTCCGGTTGTCGGAGAACGTCTTGTGCACTTTGGTGGCCCGGTTGAGATGTCGCGCGGGTTCGTCCTGCATTCTGCGGATTATGAGGCCAACCTGCATTCGATGCAGATCGACGATGATTTCAGCATGACCGCGACGATGGACGTTCTGGAAGATTTGGCCTCGGGTCGCGGGCCGCTGAATTCCATGGTTACGTTGGGCTATTCCGGCTGGGGGCCGGGCCAGCTTGAGGATGAGATCGCCATGAATGGCTGGCTGACCACCGATGCCAGCCCAAAACTGGTCCACGATCTGCCGGATGATGAGAAATGGGAGGCCGCGTTGGCCACCCTTGGCGTCGATCCGCTGACCCTGTCAGCCAGCGCAGGCCGGGCCTAACCGCGCGGCGCGGCGGCGCGGCGCAGACGGTCATTGATGGCCGCACCCAGACCTTCGTCAGGGATGGGCGTCACGGCGATGGGGCGGCCAGATTTATCCAGATCGTGCAGCGTTGCAAACAGGTTGGCGGCGGCCTCGGGCAGGTCGCCATCCGCCGAAAGATTGACGTCACAATCGACCGGGCCAAAGCCCAGAAGGATTTCGTCAGCCTGCCGCGCCAGGGCGTTCAGGCGGACCGGAGCGTCGGGCGCGTAATGCGACTGCAACTGCCCGGGCGCCGTCAGCAGGTCGCCGGACTGGTGGATGTGCAGCTGTGCCCCCAGAACCTCTTCGATCTGATCCAGCGCGACGCCTCCGGGGCGTAGCAATGTGGGCTCTCCGGCCAATCCAACGATGGTGGATTCCAGACCAACACCGCAGGGGCCGTCATCCACAACCGCCGCAATGCGCCCGTCCAGACCAGCGCGTACATGCTCGGCCGTGGTTGGACTGATCCGGCCTGACGGGTTGGCCGAAGGGGCGGCGACCGGGCCGTCAACAGCCTGAAGCAGCGCGCGCGCTGTCGGATGCGCTGGTACCCGCACAGCCAGCGTATCCAAACCGGCGGTGACCAAAGATGACACGCCATGCCCCTCGCGCAGCGGCAACACCAGCGTCAGCGGACCGGGCCAGAAGGCGGTAGCCAGACGCTCGGCCTGATTTGACCATTGGACAAACCTATGCGCGGCCTCGACACTGGCAACATGAGCAATCAACGGATTGAAACTGGGCCGCCCCTTGGCCGCGTAGATGGCCGCCACGGCCTCGCCATTCAGAGCATCTCCACCCAGGCCATAGACCGTCTCAGTCGGGAAGGCGACAAGCTGACCCTGCCGCAACAGATCGGCGGCTTGCGCCAGCCCAGCGGGATCGGCGGACAGATATTTGGTGCGGAAAGGGATCATGATCGTGACGCCGCGTTTTGGTTGCTTGCAACAGGAGGATGGGTAGGTAATCGTTCCAGCCCAGATGAATACCGGTGCGGCCTGCCGTTGCCAAGCCCGCGCGCGGTATCCGCCATGCAAGTTCGAGGGAAGCCATGCCGTATCGCGCCCCACTCTCAGATTATCAGTTCCTGCTGGACCACGTGGTCGGCTTTGACCAGATCGCAGCGACCGAGACATTTGCAGAGGCCAGCGCCGATGTGGTCAGCGCAATTCTGACCGAAGCGGGCAAGATGTGCGAAGAGGTGATGGCCCCGCTGCAACGCCCCGGTGATCTGGAACATCCCAGGCTTGAGAACGGCGTCTTGCGCACGGCACCGGGTTTTGCCGAGGGGTGGAAAGCCATCTCCGAAGGCGGCTGGATCGGGATGAGCGGCGATCCGGACTATGGCGGCATGGGTCTGCCGATGACCGTGACCTCAGCCGTCAACGAGATGATGAGCGCCGCCTGCCTGTCGCTGCAACTGGCCCCGTTGATGTCGCAGGGCCAGATTGAAGCGTTGGAGCATCATGCCAGCGATGGCTTGAAAGAGTTGTATCTGCCCAAACTCATGTCGGGCGAATGGTCAGGGACGATGAACCTGACTGAACCTCAGGCCGGGTCGGATGTAGGGGCGTTGACATCAAAGGCCGAGCCGAATGGCGACGGGACCTATGCGGTTACCGGCCAGAAGATTTACATTTCCTGGGGCGATAACGACTTTACGGAAAATGTCTGCCATCTGGTTCTGGCGCGTTTGCCGGATGGAATGCCCGGGACCAAGGGCATCTCTTTGTTCCTGGTGCCGAAATATATTCCTGATGAGACCGGCAATCCGGGTGTGGCAAATGATCTGAAAGTCGTCTCGCTGGAGCATAAGATGGGCCTGCATGGCTCGCCTACCTGCGTGATGCAGTATGATGGGGCCAAGGGATGGCTTGTTGGCCGCGAACATGGCGGCATGGCGGCCATGTTCACCATGATGAACAACGCGCGTTTGGGCGTTGGCGGCCAGGGTGTCGGCGTTGCCGAAGGGGCCTATCAGCATGCATTGGCTTACGCCCTGGAGCGTAAGCAGGGCAAAACACCGTCAGGTACAATCATCGATCATGCGGATGTGCGCCGGATGCTGATGGATATGCGCGCGGATACCTTTGCCGCGCGGGCGATATTGCTGGCCAACGCGGCGGCCATCGACATGGCGCAAGCCACAGGTGATGCAGATTGGGCGGCACGGGCGGCCCTGCTGACACCGATTGGCAAAGCTTTTGGAACGCAGACCGGAATGCGGGTCGCGGAAACCGGTGTGCAGGTGCATGGCGGTATGGGATTTATCGAGGAAACCGGTGCCGCCCAGTATTACCGCGACGTTCGGGTGACTGCGATTTACGAAGGCACCAACGGCATTCAGGCGATGGACCTTGTCGGCCGCAAGATGATGGATGGTGGTGAGGCGGCCTCGCGCCTGCTGGACGAGATCGAGGGTCAGGCAGAACAGGCCCGCGCGACCCTGCCTGAGCTGGCCGGCCCCGTCTGGGAGGCTACGGAATCGTTGCGCGAAACAACCGAATGGCTGGTTGCGCAAGGGGACATGAACACCCGTTTTGCCGGTGCCACAGCATATCTGAACGCGTTTGCGCGTGTTCTGGGGGGGCACTATCACCTGTCTGCAGCGCTGGCCGATCCTGATGGTCCGCGGGCAAAGCTGGCAAGATACTATATCAATGCGTTGCTGCCTGAACATGCCAGCCTGTTGGCGCAAGCGCAGAAAGAGGTTAACGACCTCTTTGCGCTTAGTATTGAGGAGATGGCGGTCTGATGGACGGCGATATGGGAAAGACGATTCACTATCCTTGGGCTGAACCTCCGGCACCGGGCGACTGGGTTGAGGTGGCCGAGGGTGTGCTTTGGATTCGCATGCCGCTGCCAATGGCGCTGGATCATGTGAATGTCTATGCACTGGATGACGGCGATGGCTGGACGGTCATCGATACCGGCGTATCGTCAAAGAAATCGCGCGCGATCTGGGAGGCCGTTATGGCGGGTCCCCTGGCCGGAAAGCCGGTCAACCGGGTTGTGGTGACTCATCATCACCCCGATCACGTGGGCAATGCAGGGTGGTTTCAGTCTGAACATGGGGCCGACCTGATGATGACCCGCACTGCGTGGCTGTTTGCCCGTATGCTGACCCTGGATGTGCAGGAAAACTGGCCGCAGGAGACATTGAACTACTACCGCAGCGCCGGGATGGACAAGGAAGTATTGGCCGAACGTATGGCCGAGCGCCCCTTCAATTTTGCCGATATGGTCTATCCGATGCCTTTGGGCTTTACCCGGGTCAAACAGGGTGACGTGGTTCGTATGGGCGGGCGCGACTGGGATGTGCATATCGGCAATGGCCACGCGCCGGAACATGCAACGTTCTGGAGCCGCGATGACAATCTGGTGCTGACCGGTGATCAGATCCTCAGTTCGATCAGTTCCAATCTGGGCGTCTACGCGACCGAGCCCATGGCCGATCCGGTGGCTGATTGGCTGGAATCTTGCGAACGGTTACAGCAATTTGCGCGGCCTGATCATCTGGTTCTGGGTGGGCACAAGTTGCCGTTTACCGGTTTGCCCGTGCGGATGCGCCAGTTGATCGAAAACCACCACGGCGCTCTGGATCGTTTGTTGAACGATCTGGACCAGCCCAAAACTGCCGCCGATTGCTTTGCTCCGCTGTTCAAACGTCCGATCAAAGGCGGTGAATACGGCCTTGCGTTGGTCGAGGCGGTTGCACACCTGAACCATCTCTACCACATTGATGCTGTGACCCGGACGCGCCGCGCGGATGGGGCATGGGAATATCAGCGCAAAGGGTAGCGACATGCAGGATCAGATCGAAACATCGGCAGAAGCCGCCGAAGCCGCAGCCTTGCCGCGCTGTTACGAGGTTCACGCAAATTCCGAAGCAGACTCGGGGAACAAGCAACTGCCTGAGCCGCTGCAAAAGCCGGTTGAGACCAAAAGCCCCGCCCAATGGGCTTATGAGCGGCTGATCATGTATATCCAGAACTTCGAAAAAACGCTGGATAGCAATCATGAAGTCGCCATGGGTTTTACCGGCGGCGATGCGGGCGTGATGCGGATTGAAGGCATGGGGTATTTCGATCCCGATGTCATCACGTTCTACGGATCAGATGGCGGCGGTGCCCGCACTCAGTTGGTGCAGCATGTCAGTCAATTGAACGTTATGCTGCGGGCGCTGCCCAAATCGGTCGAAGATAAACCGGCCAACCGCATTGGCTTCCGGCTGGCCGCCGATCTGGAAGAAAGCTAACACAGCGACTTGCAATTCACGTCTTCGCAGCCTTGAATGAAACTTTCATTCAGGGGGTGTCACGTGTCCAGTTTTTCAACCGTTACAACCGCCTACAAGGGCGCGTGGGCGCGCCGCCGTGTGTTCGTACCGATTTATATCGCGGTACGTCTGCTTCTGGTCGCGGTGATTGCGCCGGTGGTGGCTGTGGTCGCGAATCTGGCCGTATCGCTGTCGAACCAGGCGGCTCTGACGGATCAGGATATTGCCATGTTCCTGCTGTCCCCGACCGGGTTCATCGCAGGCATTGTGGTTCTCAGTCTTTTTCTACTGGCCGAAGTTCTTGTCTTCTCGGTCATGGCCGGGTCGCTGCGGATGGGGGAAAGCGATCCGTGGCGTGCGGGGGCTGCTGCAATCGGGGCGATCCTGGCGCGCTTGCCTGCATTGTTCGGATTTGCCGTGCGTCTCGTCCTGCGCGTGTTGCTGTTGGCAGTTCCGTTCGTCGCTGTTGCCGCGGTGATCGCATGGTGGACACTGACGGAATATGACATCAACTATTACCTCACATTCCACCCGCCCGCGTTCTGGGTTGCCGTGGTGCTGATCGGTTTGGTTGTTGTGGCGATGGCATGGGTCCTGATCCGCAGGTTGTCCGGTTGGGCGCTCGGCCTGCATCTTGTGCTGTTCGAGGGCATAGGCCCCGCCGAAGCCTTCCCGGAAAGTGTCGCGCGGATGGAGGGGAAACGCCGACGTCTCAAGATCGAGCTGGTCCTTTGGCTGGCCGTGCGTGTCGCCATCGCGGCGGGTATTGCCTTTATCGCTGGTCTGATGTTCGCGCTGGTTCCATTGCAAGAAGGGGTTAATCTACGCTTTGCCTTGACGCTTAGCCTGATTGTGGCGGGTCTCTGGTCGCTCGCCGGGCTTGTTCTGGCAGCATGTGCCCTGGGCGCGCTTGCCGTTCTGCTGGACGGCTTCTTTGAACCGCGGACTGACGCGCTGCCTCATCCCGAGCCAAATGATTTGCGCAGACCTGTATTTGTGACGGTGGGTGTAGCCGTTACTGCCGTGCTGGTTGGTTTATGGTTCGGGCATGGTTTGCTGGAACGGGTTCAGGCCCCGGACCGCGCCGAGGTGATTGGCCATCGGGGCGCAGCTGCTGTGCGCCCCGAAAACACCATGGCCGCTGTCGTCAAGGCAATCGAAGACGGCGCGGACTGGGTTGAAATCGACGTGCAGGAAACGGCGGATGGAGTTGTGGTCATTGCGCATGACAGTGACTTCATGAAACTGGCAGGCGTTCCCCTAAAAGTCTGGGACGCGACGATGGAGGATGTGGCCGAAATCGACATCGGTAGTTGGTTCGGCCCGGAATATGCCTCGGAACGGACACCGACACTGCAAGAGGTTCTGGAGGCGGCCAAAGGCAAATCCAAAGTCATCATCGAGCTGAAATACTACGGCCACGACGTCGATCTTGAAAATCGCGTTGCTGCCATCGTCGAAGGGATGGAGATGGAAGACGACATCGCCACCATGTCGTTGAAATACCCGGCAGTGCAGAAGATGAAAGCCCTGCGGCCCGATTGGCGCGCAGGCGTTCTGGCGGCGACGGCAGTGGGCGATCTAACGGGGCTGGAGGGGGATTTTCTTGCTGTAAATTCCAATCTGGCGACACCCGGTCTGGTCCGCCGGATTCATGAAGCAGGTAAGGACATATATGTCTGGACAGTAAACGATCCGCTGCAAATGTCTGCCATGGCGTCGATGGGTGTAGACGGGTTGATCACCGACCGCCCGGCCATGGCGCGCGAGGTTCTGCGCGTGCGGGCCGAAATGGGCCCGGGCGAGCGGCTGCTGCTATGGCTGGCAACCACATTCGGGATGTCGGTCGACACCTCGGATATGCGCGATGAAAGCCCCTAAGCTAGCGGCCGCGCTGGTCGCGGTCAGCACGGCAGCCCACGCGCAGGATTTGATGCGTAGCGTTGAAATGCCTGCGCACCGCGCGTTGATGGAAAGCCGGGGCGACGCCATGCCGACCCCATTTGAAACCGATGGATGCTCGGGCGGGTTGTCTTCCAGTTGGCGGCTGGTGGCAGATACCTTCCCCAAGTTTAGCGCACTATATGAAGAACACCCTCCGTGGGAACATTGCTGTGTCATCCATGATCGCGCCTATCACAACGCGGGTGGGGCTCGGCAAGCCTCAGCCAGTTTCGACGCCCGCCTGTCAGCGGATGACGCTTTGCGGGCCTGCGTGAAAGAGCATGGGCAGACCCATGCTGATGAATATGCCGAACGTTATGACATGACCCCCGACCAAATACGCTCGGTGCATTCGATCACGGGCGAGGCGATGTATATGGCGGTTCGTTTTGGCGGCGGGCCGTGCAGCGGCCTGCCGTGGCGTTGGGGGTTCGGTTATCCTGGATGTTCGGTCTTTGCGCTGCCTGCGCGCGAATGACGTCGTGACAGGGGTGAAAATTTCGATTATCCAACCTGTCAAACACGCGAATTGGGATTCTTGAGAGACATGGCTGAACACAAGCACGGCGAGATGGACATTACCGTACAAACCAAAACATTTGACGGGTTCATCAAATTCACCACCTGGTGCGTGGTTGCAATCATATTCCTCTGCCTGTTCCTGGCGGTTTTTGCATCGTAATTCGGACCTGAGGTTTCTAGTGTTCAGAGTTCTGATCGCATGCCTTCTGGCAGCAGTGGTGGCCGGTTGCACCGGATCCAATCGCCCACAGGCGGATCAGAGCCAGATCGTGTCCCGGTCCTATCGTGATCCGGGGCCATCGACGCTGACCCTTTACACCATGATCAACACGCGCACCGGATCGGGTGCGCATACCTCGCTGATGATCAGCGGCAGTGAGCGGGTGATCTTTGACCCTGCGGGTTCGTTCCGGGCCGACGTCGTGCCGATCAGGGATGACGTGCTTTATGGCATCACCCCAGCGGTCGAGCGCGCCTACCGCAGCTCGCATGCGCGTGAAACCCATTACGCACGCATTCAGACCATAGAAGTGACACCGCAACAGGCGGAAATCGCCCTGCAACTGGCCAAGCAATCAGGCCCGGTTGCTGGTGCTTACTGCGCCAACTCCACCGCGCGCATATTGCAGCAGGTTCCGGGGTTCGAACAGATCGATGTGACGTTCTACCCGGTCAAACTGTCCGACCAGTTCGGCCAGATTCCTGGTGTCGTAACTTCGGAATACCGCGAGAATGACGATGCCGATCTGCAAAAGGGGTTGGCGGCGAATAACGCGCAACTTAACCAGTTGGAAGCCGCTGCAAGCAACTAAACCAGACGCTGTTGTAGTGCTGACCCGATAGGGTGCGCGACTTGGATGTGGTGATTGCCGCGGCTAAATTCTATGGTGTTGCCAGAAACGGTAACGGGTATGGAAAAGGGTCTCAATTGGCCACGGAACTGGATCTGTCGGATTACATCATTGCGCCGGACCCCGGGGCAGCGCGCCTGACCCGCGCGGTCCAGGGTGTGGATCAGAATGGCGCGGTCAGCCAGATTTCTGTGGTCGAGGAACGCCCCCTGACGATTTTCCTGAATGCGCAAGAGATCGTAACTGCGATGACCATTGGCGACTACCCTGAATATCTGGCGCTGGGCTTTCTGCGCAATCAGGGGATGCTGCTGCCCGATGACCAGATCACGCAGGTCGACTATGACGACGATCTGGAAACTGTTGTTGTCCGCACGGCGCGCGAAACCTCGTACGAGGACAAGCTGAAGAAAAAGACCCGAACCAGCGGTTGCGCGGTGGGTACTGTATTTGGAGACATGATGGACGGGCTGGAGGACGTCCGCCTGCCGCAAGTCTCAGTTCGGACCTCGTGGCTGTACGACCTGGCCGCCAAGATCAATCGCACCCCGTCCCTTTATCTTGAGGCCGGAGCAATCCATGGAACCGTTCTGTGTCGGGAAAACCAACCGCTGGTTTATATGGAGGATGTCGGGCGCCACAATGCTGTCGACAAAATCGCCGGTTGGATGTTGTCCGAGCGCGCGACAGCAGAGGACAAGATTCTTTACACCACGGGTCGCCTGACCTCGGAAATGGTGATCAAGACCGCGATGATGGGCATTCCGGTTCTGGCCTCCCGATCCGGCTTTACTGCCTGGGGGGTCGAGATCGCGCGCGAGGTCGGCCTGACCCTGATCGGTCGTATGCGGGGGCAACGGTTTGTGTGTCTTTCGGGTGAAGATCGACTGGTACGGGACGTGGATCCGGCGAGCGTTCCGGTGGAAGACAAGCGACACAAAAGAAAAAGTTCTGAGCCCTGAATGCGTCCTGACATCGGGGACAATAAAAAAATCCTGCAAATTCTGAGTGATATGCCCTAGGCTGGGGCGCAACAGACTACGATTTTGATCGAATTTGCACGAGAGAGCCATGGAGCTGATCAACCTTATTGCCCCGGTTTTTGCGGTCATCCTGACGGGATATGTGTTTTCCTGGACCAAACTGCTGGCCGAGGATACCGCTGACGCGCTGGTACAGTTTGCCGTCTATGTCCTGATCCCCGCAATCATGTTCTATCTGATCGGGCAGGAGGAGTTTGAAAATCTCCTCAACTACGGGTTCTACATTTCTTATGGCGGCACGTTGCTGGTTCTGTTCGTCGCCCTGTTCTTTTTTATGCGGGGCATCGTGCACTTCCAGGCGGGGGCGGCGACTGTCGCGGCCTTTGCGGGCGTCGCCTCAAACACGGCGTTGGTGGCCCTACCTATCCTTCACGCGATCTTTGGGTCCAAGGGGGCGCTTCCCGCCGTTCTGGCGAATCTGGTTGTCGCCATACTGCTGCTGGTGATGACCACAGTGCTTGAAAGCCTGGCGGGGCATCAGGCCAAAGAGAAAACACCGACCTACAAGATCCTGCTGAATGTTCTCAAGAACCCCATAATTGCCGCAACCGTGCTGGGCGTCGCTTATTCCTTTACGGGCATAGGATTTTCGGAGTCCGTTTCAGACTATCTGGAATTGCTCAGCCAGGCCCTTGCCGCTGTTGCATTGTTTGCGATCGGGTTCACAACAAGCGTGCGGACAATCGTTCAAACCGGGCCGGTGATCCTGTTGCTGACCGTCGTTAAGCTGATTGTTGCCCCGGGGCTTGTTCTGGTTGCAGCGCATCTGATCGGGCTTGATCCGCTTTGGACGATTGCCGCAACAATTTCGGCTGCAGTGCCGACGGCAAAGAACATCTTTCTTTTGGCCAAGCATTATGATCAGGAACCGCAGCTGGCCGCGCATATTGTTTCAGCGACGTCATTCCTGGCGGTTGGGACGCTGATCATGTGGCTGTTTGTCCTGCACCACATTTACCCGACCGCGTTCCATTTGAACTAAGTTCGATCTACAAGGTTGTAATCGGCCGATCAGTTGGAAGAAAGCAGACAAGGTGCAGGAATGACCAGACCTGTTGGCGTTATCCTGGCGGGAGGGCTCGCTACCCGGATGGGTGGCGGTGACAAAGGCTTGTTGCAGGTTGGCGGGCAGAGCCTTCTGGCACATGTCATTGACCGGATGGCTCCGCAGGTGGACGGATTGGCGCTGAATGCCAATGGTGATCCGGAACGGTTTGCCGATCTGAATCTGCCGGTTCTGCCCGACACTATCGACGGTTATGCAGGCCCTCTGGCCGGTGTTCTGGCCGGGCTGGATTGGGCGGCGGGGCAGGGCGCTGACTGCATCGTCACTGCTGCTGCCGACACTCCGTTTTTTCCCAACGATCTGGTTGCACGATTGATGCAGGCAGCCGATGGTCAGGCGCATCCACTGGTGTTGGCCACCACACCGCGCACCGGGGAAGAGGCGCTGAAATCCGGGGGTGGCAGGCGGGTTAACCGGCATCCGACCTTCGGCCTATGGCCTGTGGCGCTGCGTGATGATCTGCGTACGGCCTTGCAGGATGGTTTGCGTAAAGTTGTGCTGTGGACAGACCAGCATGACGGTCGCGAGGCCCTGTTTCCAGCCGAGCCCTTTGATCCGTTTTTCAACGTCAACACGCCAGACGATTTGGAACGGGCGCGACAGCTATTGGAGCGGGCATGAGGGTTTACGGCGTAACAGGCTGGAAGAACGCGGGAAAGACCGGCTTGATGGAACGGCTGGTGGCAGACATCACTGGGCGTGGGTTTACGGTTTCAACGATCAAGCATGCGCATCACAATGTGGATGTGGACCATCCGGGCACCGATAGCTATCGCCACCGCGTTGCAGGGGCTTCCGAGGTCGTTCTGGCCTCGTCGGGCCGTGTTGCGCTGATACGAGAATTGCGCGGCGCTGATGAGCCCCGTTTACAGGATTTGCTTGCCCGAATGTCGCCGGTCGATCTGGTGTTGATTGAGGGGTACAAGCGCGAACCGCACCCCAAGGTCGAAGCTTTTCGGTCCGAGGCGGGCAATCCTCTGATTGCACCGGGCAATGACAGCATTCGGGCAATAGCCAGTGATATTCCGATGGATTCGGATCGGCCTGTGTTTGACTTGAACGACACAAGCGGCATCGCTGATTTCATATTGGAAGAGGTGGGGTTGCAGGGATGACCGGATCGCCGAAAAAACCGGACATCGCGCCGCCGCCGCTGAGAAACGACTGTTTTGCCCTTCCGGCCGGGGTGGACTGGACACCTGTTGACGACGCATTGGCCCTTCTGCGCGCCCGGTTGCGCCCGGTGACCAATGTCCAAACGGTGCCTGTGTTTGAAGCCGCAGGCCGGGTTCTGGGGGGTGAGGTAACAGCCCTGCGATCCAATCCACCGCAACCGAACACAGCGGTAGACGGCTATGGCTTTTCGGGTGCTGTCGCAGAAGGCTCACATGTGCTGCCGCTGGTTCAGGGGCGTGCAGCGGCTGGGTCGCCCTTTGACGGAACGGTCCCGGCAGGTCAGGCCTTGCGGGTGTTGACCGGTGCCGCTCTGCCAGACGGTGTGGATACGGTGATCCTCGAAGAAGATGTGACCGTTCAGGACGGCCATATCGCCTTTCGCGGGCCGCTGAAGCAAGGTGCCAATACCCGCAGGGCGGGCGAGGATGTTTTGGCAGGTGACGTCGCACTGCCTGCCGGTCGGAGACTGGCGCCCGCCGATCTGGCCCTGTTGTCAGCTGTCGGTGTGTCAGAGGTGCCGGTGCGATCCACCCTGCGCGTAGCGGTTCTGTCTACAGGGGACGAACTGGTCGATCCGGGCGAGGCGGCAGGGGTCGGACAGATATTTGACGCCAACCGACCCATGTTGCTGTCGTTGATCAAGCGGATGGGCTTTCAGCCGGTGGACATGGGGCGCGTGCCCGACGACCGTGGCGCATTGCACGCGCGGTTGGACTTGGCCGCCGAAAAAGCGGATGTGATCCTTACAAGCGGCGGGGCTTCGGCGGGGGACGAAGACCATGTCTCGGCCCTGTTGCGCGAGGCTGGCGCGATGCAGCAATGGCGGATTGCCTTGAAACCCGGCCGCCCGCTGGCCCTGGGTATGTGGGACGGGGCCCCGGTCTTTGGGCTGCCGGGCAACCCTGTCGCGGCCATGGTCTGCACGCTGATCTTTGCCCGCCCCGCGCTTGGGTTGATGGTCGGGGAAGGCTGGAGCGATCCGCAGGGGTTCGATCTGCCTGCCGCTTTTGAAAAACGCAAAAAACCCGGACGCCGTGAATATCTGCGCGCCCGCGTGCGGGACGGTCAGGCCGAAGTGTTCCAATCCGAAGGCTCTGGCCGGATCAGCGGGTTAAGCTGGGCTGAAGGGCTGGTTGAGATTGAGGATGGCGAACGTCACATCAAACCGGGTGATCCGGTGCGATTTATCCCCTACAGCAGCTTTGGGCTTTAGTCGAAGGTTCCGGCAACCCGGCCCAACAGCATAAAGGCGCGCGCGGTGCGGGTTTCGCCCAAAGCGGTCAGATCGGCATCGCTGGCCTCGGGCTCGAAATCGACGATCATATGGTCGAACCGACGCAAAAAGTGATGGGCGGCATCCCGGAAAATCGGGTCCTGCTTCATGCGCGCTGCCGTCAGTGCCAACGAAGAACGGTCGCGGATACCACCTAACGCGGCAACCGCGCGCCCGCGTTCACCTTGGGCGAACTGACGCCAGATTTCGGGCCGTGCCATGTCTGGTCGCAGGTCATCCATATAGATGCCTTCCTGGCTGAGCAGCGTCAGAACATCCTGCGAAGCCTGCACGATCTGCGCCGCTTTGCGATCCTTCAGCGCCAGCCGAAGCGCATCAAACCCTTCTGCATCGTTCTGTGTTTCCGGGAAATTCAGCGCTCGGATAAAGATATCCGTCGCCAGCGGAGGAGAAATTTCTTCGGCAGTGGTGCCAAGCTCTAGCGTTGTCTGATCGCCTTCCGCCGGTTCTGGTGCGCTGACACGTTCCAGTTCGGCCCGATGGGTCGAAAAGGTGGCCAATGCGCTTTCCGTTTTTTTGGCCGTGGCGGCGATTTCGTCCAGCTTGCGGCCTACCGCGGGTTCATAGCTGATGGCCGCACGCTGTTGCTGTGCGACATAAGCGTTGCGGATGGCATCGATGGCGGTTTGCAGCCGGGCGCTTTCCTCGCGCATGATCCGGCTGGCACGCATGGCCATGGCCGCCACCCAAATCATGGCCACCGGCATGAACACGGCAAGAAACGTAACGATGAACCCACCGCCTTGTTGCTGCCCGGGCACCACCAGAAACACGATCGAAATGATCAGCCAGACAACGCTGAGAATGATGGCCGCAATCTCGATCCCGGTCACCGAAGGCTGCCCCGGTCGGTCATAGATACCCAACGAGGTCGGACGCTCGGCTTCGTGATCTTGGTTGGGCTCCGACATGACAAACGCTCCGGGGTCAGGCGTACTCGATACTTAGAACTTCATAGGATCGCACACCGCCGGGCGTGCGCACTTCAACGCTATCGCCTTCGTCCTTGCCGATCAGGGCACGCGCGATGGGCGATTTGATGTTCAGCAGGCCGCTTTCGATATTGGCCTCGTATTCGCCAACGATCTGCCAGGTCTTTTCTTCATCTGTATCTTCATCGACCAGCGTGACCTTGGCACCGAACTTGATGGCACCCGACAGTTTGGCGGGATCGATGACATCAGCCAGCGACAGGATGCCTTCCAGCTCTTTGATGCGGCCTTCGATAAAGCCCTGCTTTTCGCGGGCCGAGTGGTATTCGGCGTTTTCCTTCAAATCACCCAGTTCCCGGGCCGAAGCGATGGCTTCGATGATCGCCGGGCGCTCGACGGATTTGAGGTTCTTCAGTTCCGCCTCGAGCGCGGCATTGCCCGCAGGCGTCATGGGAATCTTTTCCATAGTCTTGTCGTCCACGCATAAATTGATGCGCCCCGCCGCATGGGACAGCGTCGGGGCGAAAGATGGGTCGTCAATTAACTGACCCAAATAAAGCGCGAATTGCAAGGGGCCAAAGACTATGGGGCCAGGGATTTGCAACTTAACGCCGTCGCGGGGGCGGTCTTCTGTGGCGGTGACCCAAAAGCTCACCCCGACGCCATCGATGCGCATCGGTGCCCAGCCATAACATCTCAATCATACTGGACCACCTCGAATTCGATGCCGTTGTCGTCGTCGAAATAGAACCGTTTGCCCGGTTCGTAATCGGCGTGATTATGCGGGGTGAACCCGGCTTTGCGCACGCGATCTTCGGTTTCGTCGATATCTTCGACCAGGACGCCCACGTGATTCAGACCACCGATCGTGGCATAGCTGCTTTCACTGGCTGGCTTTGGATGATCAGGGGCGTAGAGTGCAAGATATGTGTGTTGGGTGCCGATATGAACCGTATACCCGCCTGCCATTGCCGCCCCTTCCCAGCGGATTTTCCAGCCGAACACCTTTTGCAGCCATTCGGCTGAGGCCTTGGGGTCGCGCACGGTAAAGTTAGTGTGTTCAAGCGTCGCCATCATGGGATCTCCTTCGCATTTTTGCTTGTCCCGATTCACTGTAATTTCTAAACCTAACTTTAGGTCAAGGTATTTTTTGAGAGGTAACCATGCCTGCATCAGAAGGTCTTTCCATTGGCGCACTGGCCCGTCGCACCGGGCTGGCAGTGTCGGCCATTCGCTATTACGAGGCGCAGGGTCTGATTTCCCCCTGGCGCAATCCCGGCGGGCAGCGGCGGTATCAAAGGGCTGACATTCGGCGGCTGAGCTTTGTCATGATCGCCCAGCAGTTCGGCCTGACCTTGCCTGAAATCCGCGAAGTCCTGTCCGGTTTGCCCGGCAACCGCACTCCGACACCACAGGATTGGAAAAGGATTAGCACCGGGCTTCGCGCACATTTGGATCAGCGAATCGATACCCTGATGCGATTGCGGGACAATCTGGACGGCTGCATCGGCTGTGGCTGCCTGAGCCTGCCGAAATGCGCGCTCTACAACCCTGATGACAGGGCCAAATCACATGGTAGCGGTCCCAGATATCTACTGGGCGATGCGCCAGACGGCTGAACTACCGTATTACTACGGTTTTACGCCGTGTTTCGATTGACCAACGTCTTTCCAACCATGTAATCAGCCGTGAAACAAAATTGCGCAGACCAAGCGATGAGAGCGCCAATTCGGAAAGTTAGCTAAGGAGCCCGCGATGGCCGAGATTGAACGCGAAGCGATGGAATATGACGTTGTGATCGTGGGTGCAGGCCCCGCGGGCTTGTCAGCGGCCATCCGTCTGAAACAGCTGGATTCCGACCTGAATGTCGTGGTTCTGGAAAAGGGCTCGGAAGTGGGCGCGCATATCTTGTCGGGCGCGGTTCTGGACCCCTGCGGTCTGGACGCATTGATCCCCGACTGGAAAGAAAAAGGCGCGCCGCTGAATGTGCCGGTGCACGAAGACAACTTCTATATGTTGGGTGAGGCGGGCAAGATCCGTATCCCCAACTTCCCGATGCCGCCGCTGATGAACAACCACGGCAACTACATCGTCTCGATGGGCAATGTCTGCCGCTGGATGGCGGAACAGGCCGAGGAGCTGGGCGTGGAAGTCTTCCCCGGCATGGCCTGTTCTGAGCTGGTCTACGGCGAGAACGGCGAGGTCAAAGGCGTCGTGGCTGGTGTCTTCGGTCTTGAGCCCGATGGCTCCTATGGCCCCAACACCGAACCGGGCATGGAGCTGCACGGGAAATACGTTTTCCTGTCCGAAGGTGTCCGCGGTTCGCTGTCCAAAGAGGTCATCGCCAAATACGACCTGTCTGCTGGCAAAGAGCCGCAGAAATACGGCGTCGGCATGAAAGAGATCTGGGAGATCGATCCGGCCAAGCACAAGGAAGGCTCGGTCACGCATACCATGGGCTGGCCGTTGGGCAGCAACGCGGGTGGCGGGTCGTTCATCTATCACCTTGAAAACAATCAGGTCTATGTCGGTTTCGTGGTGCACCTGAACTATAAGAACCCATACCTGTACCCTTACATGGAGTTCCAGCGCTTCAAACATCACCCGATGGTCGCCGAGCTGCTGAAAGGCGGCAAGCGCGTGGCCTACGGCGCGCGGGCCATCACCGAAGGCGGGTATCAGTCGATGCCGAAACTGGTTGCTCCAGGCGTAGCGCTGCTGGGCTGTTCGGCAGGTATGGTCAACGTGCCGCGCATCAAGGGCAACCACAACGCGATGCTGTCGGGCAAAGCTGCGGCCGAGGCCGCGTTTGATGCCATCAAGGCCGAGCGTTCGGGGGATGAGCTGACCGTTTACGAGGCCGAAGTACGCGACGGTGCCATCGGGGCTGATCTGAAGAAGGTGCGCAACGTCAAGCCGATCTGGTCGAAATGGGGCCTGACAGCATCGTTGATGCTGGGTGGTCTGGATATGTGGACAAACACGCTGGGCTTTTCGCTGTTCGGCACGGTGGGTCACGGCAAGAACGACGCCGAGTCGACCGAGGATGCCAGCAAACACCAGCCCATCGACTATCCGAAACCCGATGGTGTGTTGTCCTTCGACCGCCTGACCAATGTGTCCTTTGCGGCGACCAACCACGAGGAAAGCCAGCCCTGCCACCTGAAACTGGCGGACCCGGAGATTCCGGTCAAAGTGAACCTGCCCAAGTTCGACGAACCGGCGCAGCGCTACTGCCCGGCTGGTGTCTACGAAATGGTCGAGGATGAGAACGGCCCGAGATTCGTCATCAATTTCCAGAACTGCGTCCACTGCAAAACCTGTGACATCAAGGATCCAAGCCAGAATATCACCTGGACCACGCCTCAGGGCGGGGATGGGCCAAACTACCCCAATATGTAAGCGAAAAGATGGGCTCTGGCAGGGTCGTGAAGGCTCTGCCATTGCCTCTTACCGGCCAAGGCCCTAGCTTGTCACACAGTCAACGACAACAAGGCAGGCTTTTGGTGTTTTCTCGGGTTCGTCGCGCGGCAGTGGCTGCGATTATTACCTCGATGGTCGTAACGTCCGTTTCGGCGGATACTGGTGCAGGGGCTTATCTGGCCGGGCGTCAGGCCATCTATGAAAGCGACTATAAAGCCGCCGAGCGTTACTATGCGCGGGCGCTCAACTTCGATTCGGACAATCAACAGTTGCAGGAAAGCGTGCTGCTGGCGCGCTTGGCTTTGGGTGATATCACTGGTGCCCTGCCAATTGCGCAGGTGATTGAAGAAGCCGGATTGACCAGTCAGGCGGCGCGGATGGCCGTTTCGGCCAACCTGATTGCTGAAGACAAGTTGGATGAGCTGTTGGCTCGCGATCCTGAAACACAGGGTGTGGGCCCTCTGATCGACGGGTTGGTCACTGCCTGGGCCCATATGGGTAAGGGCGCGATGACCCAGGCGATGGATCAATTCGATGCCGTTGCCGAACAGGAGGGGTTGCGGGAATTCTCACTGTATCACAAGGCCTTGGCACTGGCCTCGATAGGTGATTTCGAAGGGGCCGAGGCGGTGTTCGCTGCAGATGACGGCGCAGTGTCGCAGCTTTCGCGCCGAGCAGCGCTGGCCCGGGCCGAAGTTCTGTCACAGTTGGATCGCAACGAAGACGCGTTGCAATTTCTGGATGACGTTTTTGCCGCAGGCAGCGACCCGTCACTAGAGCACTACATCGCCCGTCTGCAAGACGGTGAGACCTTGCCGTTCACTCATGTTCATTCGGCCCGAGACGGCATGGCCGAGGTGTATTTTTCGGTTGGGGCTGCGTTGAACACCGAAGCCGCGGCAGACTATGTGCTGCTGTACACGCGCATTGCCGGTTTCCTGCGCCCCGATCATATCGATGCCATTCTTCTCAGCGCGGAACTGCTGGAAGGGCTGAACCAGTTCGATCTGGCGGTTGAGGCTTATCGCATGGTTCCGCCAGACAGTATCGACCACCACGCCGCTGAACTGGGGCGCGCCGAAGTGCTGCGCCGGTCGGGCAAGTCGGACGCGGCCATCGAGGTGCTGCGCAATCTTGCGATCAAGCAGCCCGATCTCCCCGGCGTGCATGTGGCGCTGGCCGATCTGTTGCGCCAGCAAGAGGATTACGCAGATGCTGTGACGTCCTACGACACTGCCGTTTCGCTGACCGAAGAAGGCTCGGGCACGAACTGGTTCCTGTATTATGCACGGGGGATTTCCCACGAGCGCCTCAAGAACTGGGACAGCGCCGAGGCCGATTTCCGTCGTGCGCTGGAGTTGAACCCGGACCAACCGCAGGTGTTGAACTATTTGGGCTATTCCCTTGTCGAGCGCCGCGAAAAACTGGACGAGGCCCTTGAGATGATCGAGCGCGCTGTCGCCGCGCGTCCTGACAGTGGCTACATCGTTGACAGTCTGGGCTGGGTGCTGTTCCGTCTGGGCCGCTATGAGGAAGCGGTTGAGCATATGGAGCGCGCGGTTGAGCTGATGCCGGTCGATCCGGTGGTCAATGATCATCTGGGCGACGTCTACTGGGCTGTAGGCCGCGCGCGCGAGGCCGAGTTCCAGTGGAAACGTGCGCTATCCTTCATCGACCCCGAAGACACCGATGGCGAGGCCGATCCCGACCGCATCCGCCGCAAGATCGAGGTTGGTCTGGATGCGGTGCTGGTTGAAGAAGGCGCAGACCCCTTGAAGGTCGCCAATGAAGGTTGAGGCTTTCGCGCCCGCCAAAATCAACCTGACCCTGCACGTGACCGGCCAGCGTGAGGATGGCTAT
Organism: Ruegeria sp.; assembly: GCF_965243365.1. Classification (GTDB taxonomy): domain Bacteria; phylum Pseudomonadota; class Alphaproteobacteria; order Rhodobacterales; family Rhodobacteraceae; genus Ruegeria. Next base: position 1,879,052 of record NZ_CBDEUW010000002.1, read on the forward strand.
CACCTGCTGGATTCACTGGTGGTTTTCGCGGATGTGGGGGATCGGCTGACCTTCAGCCCAGGCGCAAAACTGTCCATCGACGTAACAGGCGAATTTGCCGTAGGCGTCCCCACGGATCACCGCAATCTGGTCTGGCAGGCTGCCGAGGCCGCGGGCTGGACCGGCCAGATCAGTTTGAACAAGGTGCTGCCCCATGGCGGCGGTATTGGTGGAGGTTCATCGGACGCAGCCGCGACACTGCGTGCGCTTGATGCGCAAGGCATGGAAATTCCCACGGTTTTGCCCTTGTCGATTGGCGCCGATGTCCCTGTCTGCATGGTCGCCAAAGCCTCTCGCATGCGGGGGATCGGAGATCGGGTATCACCGGTCCAGTTGCCCGATTTGCCCGCATTGCTGGTCAACCCCGGCGTCGAGGTTCCCACGGGTGCAGTGTTCAAAGCGTTGGAAACACGCGACAACCCGGGGATGCCTGACACGCTGCCTGGGTTCGAGGGCATCCAATCCTGCGTGGAATGGCTTGCCATGCAGCGCAACGATCTTGAGGTTGCAGCGAAAAGAAGCGCCCCTCAGATCGGGCGGGTTCTGGATGAATTGGCAGAGACGCGAAACGCGCTGATGACCCGCATGTCGGGCTCAGGTTCAACCTGCTTCGCGCTGTACCCCACGATGAAGGACGCGCATTTCGCGGCGTACGAGATCGGCGCGGCCCATCCGGATTGGTGGTGCCGCGCGACGTTGCTTAGTTAAGGCGCGAAACCACGTAATCCGCCAGATCGCGCAACAGCGAGCGGATCTCATGATCGGGAAGGGCATCCAGCGCAACTTTGGCTTTATCGGCCCAGCCAACCGCATCCCTGCGCGTGGCGTCCAATGTGCCATATTTGTTCATCAGGCCCAGTGCGTGGTCCAGATCGTCCTCTTGCTGACGGCCTTTCTCAATCGTCCGTTGCCAGAAGGCGCGTTCTTCTGGTGTGGCCTGCGCCACGGCTTTGATCACGGGCAGGGTCAGCTTGCGTTCACGGAAATCGTCGCCGACATTCTTGCCGGTGGCTTTGCTGTCGCCCAAATAATCCAACAGATCATCGGCAATCTGAAATGCGATGCCCAACGCATCGCCATAGGCGAACAGCGCTTTGACCTGCGCCTCGGACGCACCGGCAATAACCCCACCGACCTCGGTTGCCGCCGAGAACAAGGCCGCCGTTTTCCCCCGCACCACCTGCAGATACACGCTTTCATCCGTTGCCAGATCGGTGGCGGCAGTCATCTGTAGTACCTCGCCTTCGGCAATCGTGGCCGAGGCATTGGCGAGGATATCCAGAACCCGTAGCGACCCGGTTTCGACCATCAACTGAAAGCTGCGGGAAAACAGGTAGTCGCCCACCAACACGCTGGACTTATTGTCCCACAGCAGGTTTGCAGTGGGCCGCCCGCGTCGTTGCCCGCTTTCATCCACTACATCGTCATGCAGCAGGGTCGCCGTGTGGATGAATTCAACCGTCGCCGCCAAACGCACGTGGTGCTCGCCGGAATAGCCAAACAAATGCGCCGCAGCCAATGTCAGCATAGGGCGCAAACGTTTGCCGCCCGCTTCGACCAGATGCGCCGTGACCTCGGGGATGCGCGGGGCATGTTCCGATGCCATACGTGTGCGGATCAGATCGTTGACCGACTCCATTTCCCCGGCCAGAATTTCTGCCAGCCGTTCATGCGGTTTCGAGATTGTGCTGATATTCATCACACTCCTGATACAAGGCTCGACTTCCGCCTCGCCTTGCCCTTACATCCATCCCCATGAAAGAACTTCTGCGCAGCACCGACCCAACGATCCTGGCCTTTGCATCCGCTCTTCTTGAGGGCGAGGATATAGACTGCTTTCAGATGGACGTAAATATGAGCATCCTCGAAGGTGGCATAGGAATCTTCCCGCGCCGCCTGATGGTGCGCGCCGATGACCTGATCCGCGCTGAGCGTGTGATGCGTGATAACGATATCCCGCTGGGCCGATGAACCGGTTTACCGATGACGACCTGAGCTGCAATGATTTCCTGGGCGGGCGCGTCCGCCTGTGGCAGCCGAAAGCCGGGTATCGGGCGGGGGTTGATCCGGTTCTGTTGGCCGCTTCGGTCCCTGCTGAGCCCGGGCAATCAGTGCTGGAGTTGGGTTGCGGGGCCGGTGCCGCAATTTTGTGCCTGGCGGCGCGAATTCCGGGTCTGCAACTGATTGGGGTGGAGTTGCAGGCGGCTTATGCCGAACTGGCGGGCCGAAATGCGGATGACAACGGTGTGTCGCTGGACGTGGTTCAGGCTGACCTAAGCGCACTACCCGGTGAGCTACGACAAAGACAATTCGATCACGTGATCGCCAACCCGCCGTACTACCGAGCCGGTGCGCATAGCGCGGCTGCGGATAAGGGGCGCAGCATTGCGCTGGGCGAGGAAACACCGCTGGAGCATTGGATCGACGTGGCGGCAAAACGTCTCGCGCCGCGGGGGTGTCTGCATATGATCCAAAAAGCGGATCGGCTGCCGGATATGTTGGTGGCTTGTCAGACGCGGCTGGGCTCGGTCGAGGTGCTGCCGCTGTCTGCGCGGGTCGGCAGGCGGGCGGAACTGGTTATCTTGCGCGCACGCAAGAGCGGTCGGGCTGCGTTTCAGCTGCATGCCCCACTGATATTGCACAACGGTGATCGCCACGAAGAAGATGGCGAAAGCTATACCCCGCAGGTGTCGGCGGTGCTGAGAGACGGCGCCGCGCTGTACGGATTTTCAAACTAATGGGCAAAGACCAGCCGAATTTGTCGGATTTATTACAGAATCTGTGCATCTGCGGCGTGACAGGGTGGAAACGATGTGTTCAACTTCCTAGGTGGAATATACACACCAACCAAGGAGGATCGCCATGAGCGTGAGCGCACATCTGACGGAGCTGAAGAAAAAACACGAAACTCTCGGCCTTGAAGTGGAAGAAGCCCAACGCTCGCCAGGCATCGACGATCTCCATATCGCGCAACTCAAAAAGCAAAAACTGAAGCTGAAAGAAGAGATCGAACGCTTGTCGTCTTAAGACTTCAGACTGGCACGCGCTGCAATCAAAGCGCCGCCCGTGATTAAAACCGCTGCGATCGCCAGACCCCAGGACGGGGCGGCGATCCCGGCAAGGATCAGCACTACAGTCGACAGCAAAGGTGCCGCGTACGAGCTGGTGCCAAGCATCTGAATGTCGCCCTGCTTGACCCCGATATCCCAGACATAAAACGCCAGGCCGACTGGCCCCAGACCCAGCGCAACGGTCGATGCCCAGCCTAAAGATGTCTCAGGCCAGACGGTTTCTTCCAACGCGAAATGCAGGGCCCATGACGCGATTGCAGTCAAAACACAGAAGACGGCCACGGTACTGGTGGGGGTCTCGCCAAGCCGCCGGGACAGAACCGAATATCCCGACCATGTCAGGGCGCACAGTAAGGCCAGCGCATATCCCGGAAGGTAGGCGGCCTGAAACCCGGTGCCTCCGCCGCCCGTGATGATCAGCGCAGCCCCGGCAAAGCCCAGACATGCGCCGATCAAGTGACCGGGGCGCAGATGTTCGCCGGGTAGCAGACCGGAAAACAGGACGATCAGCAAAGGCCACAGATAGGCGATCAGCCCGGCCTCGGCCGCAGGGGCCATACGCAGCGCGGAAAAGTAAAGTGCGTGATATCCAAACAGGCCAATCGTTCCGAAGGCATAGACACGCCATTTTACGGCCCTCAACTGGCTCAGTCCGCCCGACTGCCATGTCCAGATCAGCCCCAGCGTGCCGCCGAGCGTGAAGCAGACAGCGTTCAGCAGCAGAGTCGGTGTTGGCGCTGACCCCACGGTCAGCAAGGCTAACAGCGACCAAAGAAGAACGGCGACAAAACCGATGGCGGTGGCGCGGGTTTTGGTCATGCGGGTGGGATGTCCTCGACAGGGATGATTTCAAATGCATCCGAGATATGAGCGGTTTTTTCGATCTCGGCTACAAACCAATCCCGAAAAGCTGCGATCTGTGGTCGTTTTTCTGCACCCGGCAGGCAGAGGAACCGAAAACGCGCCTGGGTTTCGATGGCAATCTTGAACGGCGCAACCAGACGACCTTCGGTCAGGTCCTTGATGATCATTGCACGCCGTCCCAGCGCCACGCCGACCCCTGCCACAGCGGCGTCAATCGCATGGTCCGCATGGGAAAACCGCGGTCCGTGGGTGGGTTCGAAATCCATTTTCACAGCACGAAACCACGTTGCCCAATCTGCCGCGGGCTTCAAAAAACCAATCGAGTCGTCATGAATCAAAGGCGCGTTTCGCAGGTCTTCGGGCGTAGTGACCTGTTCGGCCAGTTCCGGCGTCATCACCGGAGTTAACCATTCTTTGCGCACGGGTAGCGCATAAAGGCCGTCATCAGGCCCGTAGCCGAACCTTATTGCGACATCCACGTCGTCCCGTTCCAAATCCATGTTCCGCAGCGTGGCCGAGAACTTCAGATCAATTTCCGGATGAGCACGGGCGAACTCGTATAGGCGCGGTGCCAACCATTTGGCGGTTAATGCAGGTCCTGCGGTGACTGTCAGGCTGGTCTCATCTCCTAGCCGCCGCACCGCCTGCCACGCAGCCTGAAGCGTCGCGAATCCGTCTACTGCCCCAGGGGCAAGCATTCGGCCGGCCTCGGTCAATTCCACTGCGCGGTTCAGGCGCCGAAACAAAGGGCGGCCCAGATGTTCCTCCAGCGATTTGATCTGAAACGAAAGCGCGGCGGGGGTGACGTGTAACTCATCGGCCGCTTTGGCAAAAGACATGTGCCGGGCGGCCGCATCAAATGCCCGTAAGGCTGTCAGAGGGGGAAGATAGTCGCTCATCACGCAAGAATTTCTTAACTGACGGTTGCAGAAAGCTCGTTTGTTGGCAGCGATTTAAAGGCGCATATTGGATTCAAGTCAAACAATACTGTCCCGAATAGGAGGCCGCCATGATCGAAGTCACAACCAACCCCGTCGCCGCCCGCGCTTTTCGGCAAGCCCACGCTGAACGGGCCAAGGCAATCAATTTTGCATTCAAGTGGTTGTTCGGTTCCCGCTGAACGCAGCGCGCGCGTTCTTACGGGATAGAAGAAGGGCCGGTCCAAATCGACCGGCCCTTGTTTTGATTTCCAGTGTTTTCAGACGAAGAACTGCGCGCCGTTGGCCGAGATTGTCGAGCCATTGATAAACTGCGAGTCGTCCGAGGCCAGAAATGCCACGCAGCGTGCGATTTCTTCCGGCTCACCCAGACGACCGGCAGGAATCTGGCCGATGATGGATTCGCGTACCTTTTCCGGCACGGCCATGACCATCTCAGTTGCGATATAACCGGGGCATATTGCGTTTGCCGTGATGCCTGCGCGCGCGCCTTCCTGTGCCAGCGACTTGACGATACCCAGATCGCCCGCCTTGGTCGCAGCATAGTTCACCTGCGCAAACTGACCCTTCTGACCGTTGATCGAGCTGATCACGATCACACGCCCGAATTTGCGCTCGCGCATGCCGGGCCAAACAGGGTGAACAGTGTTGAACACGCCGGTCAGGTTGGTGTCGATCACCTGATGCCATTGCTCGGGGCTCATCTTGTGAAATGGCGCGTCGCGGGTAATGCCGGCGTTTGCTACCACGATGTCAATCGGCCCAACCTCGGCCTCGACTTTTTCGATGCCCGCCTTGGATTCGTCATAGTCGGCCACGTTCCATTTGTAGGTGGCGATGCCGGTTTCTTCGGTGAATTTCGCCGCCGCTTCGTCATTCCCCGCATAGGTGGCCGCAACATTGTATCCTTCGGCCTTAAGCGCCTTGGAAATTGCTGCGCCGATGCCGCGGGAACCGCCGGTTACGAGTGCTGTACGTGCCATTTAGGACTCCTCCAAAATTAGTCGCCTTGGTAATTCTGTTACTCTGCAGGTGAGTTATACGCAATATCGTTTCGTGTCCGATTTGATCTTTCTGTTTGCCGATAGTGCTGCATCTAAGGGATATGATCCGATTGTAACAAAAAAGGGCGCCCGATGGGCGCCCTTTTGTATCCAGTTCTCAACGCACTTAGTCGCGCTCCACACACAGGGCGACACCCATGCCACCACCGATGCAGAGGGTCGCCAGGCCCTTTTTGGCATCCCGGCGCTTCATTTCGAACAGCAGCGTGTTCAGAACGCGGCAGCCAGAGGCGCCAATCGGGTGGCCGATGGCAATCGCGCCACCGTTAACGTTTACGATGGACGGGTTCCAGCCCATGTCCTTGTTCACGGCACAGGCTTGCGCGGCAAAGGCTTCGTTGGCTTCGACCAGATCCAGATCGTCAACCGACCAGCCTGCTTTTTCCAGCGCTTTGCGCGAGGCGTAGATCGGACCAACGCCCATGATCGACGGGTCCAGACCAGCAGTTGCATAGGATGCAATCCGGGCCAGAGGCTCAATCCCGCGCTTCTCGGCGTTCTCTGCTGACATCAGCAGGGTCGCCGCCGCGCCGTCGTTCAGGCCGGATGCGTTGGCCGCAGTAACCGAGCCGTCTTTGGTGAAGGCCGGGCGCAGCTTGGCCATGGCTTCCATGGTCGCGCCGTGACGGATATATTCGTCCTTGTCCATCACGATGTCACCCTTGCGGGTCTTGATGGTGAAGGGGACGATCTCGTCTGCGAACTTGCCGGCGTTCTGTGCGGCCTCGGCCTTGTTCTGCGAGGCGACGGCGAATTCGTCCTGCATGTCGCGGCTGATCTGCCATTTCTCGGCGACGTTCTCAGCAGTTTGGCCCATGTGATAGCCGTTGAAGGCGTCCCACAGACCATCGCGGATCATCGTGTCGATATATTTCATGTCACCCATCTTGTGACCGGCGCGCAAGGCAGCGGCATGGGGTGACAGTGTCATGTTCTCCTGGCCACCGGCGGCGACGATCTCGGCGTCGCCCAGCTGGATGTGCTGAGCACCCAAGGCAACCGCGCGCAGGCCCGAGCCACACACCTGGTTGATGCCCCAAGCCGCGCTTTCCTGCGGCAAACCGGCGTTGATATGCGCCTGACGCGCTGGGTTCTGTCCCTGGGCGGCGGTCAGAACCTGGCCCATGATGGTTTCGCTTACTTCGCCTTTGTCGATCCCGGCGCGTTCAACAACTGCCTCAAGGACGGCAGCGCCCAGATCATGTGCAGGTGTGTTTGCGAAAGAACCGCTAAAGCTGCCGACGCCCGTACGGGCGGCCGATGCGATTACTACGTTGGTCATATAGTCAATCCTTTACCGTCATGGTCCTGTGGGAAATCTGACGGCGCAGGTGGCAAAGGGTATCTGCCAATGTAGAAGCGCCTCGTGTTCCCCGCTCCAGCATGCATTGGAATACCTTAATGCTGCACGTGCAGCAACGGACAGCTTGTCCCAGTTGGAATCGTGGCAGCGGTCCGCTTTACGGCAAGTCGATTAAGTTCCTGTTTTCGGGATGTTTCCCGGCTTCCAAGGAGGGGTCACCGATGGGGCGCCAAACAGGAAGCCCTGCATACAGTCGACGCCGTTCGCGGCAAGAAATTCGGCATCCCGTTTGGATTCAACCGATTCGGCGGTCACCAGAATCTCGAACTCGCGCGCGACGGCGACCAGGGCGCGGACAAGCGCCTGATTGTCAGGATCGTCCCCAATGCCCTGGATGAATTGGCCGTCGATCTTGGCTGCATCGAACAGGAACTCGCGGAAATATCGGAAACTGAAATTGCTGGCCCCGAAATCATCCAGCGCAAATGCGACACCTCGGGGTTGCAATCGGTCCATGAAGTCGATGACCAATTCGGGCACCAGCATGGCTGAATTTTCCGAGATTTCCAGAATCAACCGTTCTCCCAGTGAGGGGTCTTTCCTCAGAAAACGCTCGAGAATACGCGACCAGCGCGCGTAGCCGATTGACCGTGCGGACATATTGATCGACAACCGAATGCTGGCGTTTCGCATCAGCGTCTGCAGGCCAAGTTCCAGCGCGACACAGTCCAGTTCGCGACCAACCGGAGTATTTTCGACCTGAGGCATGAATTCGCGCGCAGGAATGACACGACCAGTGTCGTCTAAAACGCGGATGAACCCCTCGTAAAAGGCAACATCGTGCGAACCGTTGGCCTGAACGACCGGTTGAAAGGCCAGTTTGCACTGTTTGTGTTTCACCGCTTCGGTCGCCATGTGAACGACGGACTTGTCGCGGGACACGACCGCCGCATTCAACGGATTGTCTGCGCCTTCGGGCAGGTCTGCCAGTTTGTTCTTTCGCATCGGCGCACTGTTCCCCTGATCGAACCGAAAGGGCGTCCGATTGCGATTTCACGGCAAACAAGTGAATCTTTAGTTAAACGCTCCGCCTCGAAGTCAGAAAAACAGGCCGGGTCAGCGTGCGGATTGCCAGACCTGACCCAGCGATGCCGCTGCACCAACAAGTGCGCCAAGAAGGCCAAGCGCCATCATTACAAAACCCAAAGCAAGCAGGGCATGCGTTGCACCGGTGAGGGCGGACATCATTGCAAGGACAATCCCCAGCAGGCCTGTGACGGTCGAAATCGTCATCATTTTCGTCATATGCGCCTCCGCCACATCGGTTAGGAATTCGGTATCGATATGGATCGAAGCGTACGGAATTCAAGCTAATGAGCGGCGCATCGCCAGATGTCAGGCCTGCTTTGCCCTTGAGTTAGGCGGATCTGCGTCCAAATGCTCAAATCCGGGCGTTCCCCGATCCTCTGGATGGCGGGCAAGATGCTTGGCTTTGATCTGTTCCGAAGTGTCGCGGCTGCCGTCATGACTGTATCCGGGCGGCGCAAAGCAATAAGCGAGTCGTTGGCGCAGTGTCAGGCCCTTCTGAGTCGCATCCTGCCAGATACCGACCCATTCGTGGAAAGCAACGCGCAATGGGTTGAAGGTGCCGATATTGTGAACCAACCCGTAATCGACACGGTCATCCTCTTGCTCGGGCACGAAGGTTCCGAACATCTTGTCCCAGACGATGAAGACGCCCGCGTAGTTGCAATCCAGATACCGCGCGTTGCGACCGTGATGGGCACGGTGATGGCTGGGCGTGTTCATCACCGCCTCGAACCAGCGAGGCATCTTGCCGATGGCCTCGGTATGGATCCAGAACTGATAGATCAGGTTCAGGCCACCGCAGAACAGGACCATTGCGGGGTGGAATCCCAATAGGATCAGAGGTGCCCGCACCACCATCATGAAGGTGAATGTATAAGTCCATGTCTGCCGCAGCGCGGTGGTCAGGTTATAGTGCTGCGAGCTGTGGTGGTTCACATGACTGGCCCAGACCCAGCGGATACGATGCCCGAACCGGTGTACCCAGTAATACCGCAGATCATCCAGCACAAAGCACAGGATGATTACCGGGATCGAGGTGCCAAGGTTCAGTGGTGTGATGTTCCAGAGCCACATGAAGAACCCAAAGGCAATGAACCCCAGCAACAGGCCGGAGGCGATATTGCCCGCCCCCATGATCAGAGACGTCACCGCATCGCGCGTCTCATAGCGGCCACCGCGGTTCTTGATGGCGATCCACAGAAACTCGGCCAGAATGGCGGCGATGAAGAAGGGAACGGCCCATTGCACGGCATCGGGAAAGCTCATTTGGTCGGTCATGCAGGATCCATCAGGTCGCGCCAGTGGCGGCGCTCGAACTCGTCCAGGCGGACCAGGGTTTTGGGTACGGCGAATTCGTGAAACATGATCTCAAACCCGTCCGGGTGATCCAGAAGATCGTAATCCAGCAGATGCCGCGCAACCGTATCGGCCCCAAAGGACCACAGCAGCCCGTTTCCGGTTTCTGTGCGCACAAGTGCCGCGTGACCGTCATGCGCCACGGTCGCGTCAATCACTGTGTCATCCGGGAAATGCCTCAACCACTGGGTGCGCGCTGTGTCGGGCGTCAGATCACGCCGCTTCGATCTGCCGGAAAAATGCAGCATCAACGTGATCCCGCCAATGCCGCAGATCACCAGCGCCAGTAGTATTTCAAGTGGCATCCTGTCCTCCTTCGATCAGACTGCAAAGGAGTTCAATGCCTGTCAAAGGTGGCGTCACGTCAGCTGTGTTCAAGCCTGTCCAGTATTTCATGCTGAACAACGCGTTCGACGAATGGCACAAGCCCTTCCGGGCCTGAGGCACGATCCTTAAGGTGGATACAGATGTCGGGTCTGCGGGCGGCAATCAGACCGATCATTTCACCCCTTACCCTGTCGTCCAGACCTGCACCCATGATCGCACAGGCAATACGCGGCTCGGCGTCCAGTTGCCTGCAAACCTCGTCCTGATCATGTGCCCCCAGCCATTGGATCGGAAAATGATCCAGTTGGCGCGCCACATCACCAATCACAGTCGGCAACCGTCCGATCAAAAGAACGACCGGTTTCATCGCATGTCTCCTTTCTTTTCTCAGGTCGCAAACCAAAAAAACCGACCCGTAAGGGCCGGTTTCAGTTTAGCACAAATTGAAAAGATCGGTGCGAACCGCGTCAGCTATTGGCTTCGACCAGAGTGGAAATGATTGCTTTTGCACTGTCCGAATTCCACTCGGCGTCACCGATAAGGCGCGCGATTTCGTTGCCGTCAGGGTCGATGATGACAGTAATGGGCAGACCAACCACACCCATTGCCCGGGCAACCGTTTGACTGGGGTCCTGATGCCGGGGCAGGTTGGTGATACCGTTTTCGTCAAAGAATTTCTTGATCCCGGCGGGCGAGTTGCGCCCGGTGGCCAGTGTCAGAACCTCGAATTTGTCTCCGCCGAACTCGTCCTGCAACTCGGCGATTTGCGGCATCTCTTTGCGGCAGGGTGCGCACCAGGTGGCCCAGAAATTCAGCAGAACATATTTGCCTTTGTAGTCGGCCAGAGATCCGGTTCCTCCGTCGTCTTCCAACTGAAACTCGACCACGTTGACCGGTTTGGGCTCTTTATGCAGGATCAGCCTTTTCAGCGTACCGTCGCGCAGGGGCGCCAGCGTCTCGGCATCGGTGGCCAAAGCGGCGTTTGCACCCAGCGCAAGGGCCATATAAAGGGGGATCAGACGAAATAGGCGCATATCAACTCCGGGTTTTCCAACATGACCGATCAATCCTCGAACCAGATGTGGGGTGGCCGCTTTGCCGCCGGTCCAGACGCGATCATGGAGGCGATCAATGCCTCGATCGGGTTCGATCAGCGGATGGCGGCCCAGGACATCGCAGGCTCGCGCGCCCATGCCGCTATGCTGGCGGCGACAGGCGTTATTAGTGATAGTGACGCGCAGGCCATTCGGGAAGGGCTGCTCACCGTTTTGTCAGAAATCCAGAACGGCGAATTTCAGTTCTCGACTGCGCTGGAAGACATCCACATGAACGTCGAAGCGCGCCTGAAAAAGGTTATCGGAGAGCCCGCAGGCCGCCTGCACACAGGCCGTTCGCGCAACGATCAGGTCGCAACCGATTTCAAACTCTGGGCCCGTGATCAGTTCGATGCAGCCGAAACCGGCCTGCTGGCGCTAATCCGCGCGCTTTTGGCACAGGCCGAGGCCGGGGCGGATTGGGTCATGCCGGGCTTTACTCATCTTCAAACCGCGCAACCGGTAACGTGGGGTCATCACATGATGGCCTATGTCGAGATGTTTGGTCGCGACCTGAGCCGCGTTCGTGACGCCCGTGCCCGGATGAACGAATCCCCGCTGGGGGCGGCTGCTCTGGCCGGAACGTCCTTCCCCATAGACCGCCACATGACTGCCGAGGCGCTGGGCTTTGACCGCCCCGCCGCGAACTCGCTGGATGCGGTCAGCGACCGCGATTTCGCGCTGGAGTTCCTGTCGACCGCCTCGATCTGTGCCGTTCACCTGTCGCGCTTTGCCGAGGAACTGGTGATCTGGTCTTCGGCCCAGTTCCGATTTGTGACGCTCTCGGACCGGTTCTCGACCGGATCGTCGATCATGCCGCAAAAGAAAAACCCCGATGCCGCTGAACTGATCCGCGCCAAGGTGGGCCGCATCTATGGCGCAAACACCGCGCTGATGATGGTGATGAAGGGCCTGCCGCTGGCCTATTCCAAGGACATGCAGGAAGACAAAGAACAGGTCTTTGATGCTGCCGACAACTGGATGCTGGCGCTGGCGGCGATGGAAGGAATGGTCAAGGACATGACCGCCAACCGCGAGAGCCTCGCCGCCGCTGCCGGGTCGGGCTTTTCCACCGCGACCGATCTGGCCGACTGGCTGGTTCGCGTGCTTGGTCTGCCGTTCCGTGACGCGCACCACGTGACGGGATCGCTTGTTGCCATGGCCGAGTCCAAAGGCTGTGACCTGCCGGATTTGTCTCTGGAAGACATGCAATCGGTCCATGCCGATATCACGGATGACGTCTATTCTGTCCTTACCGTGGAAAATTCGGTAAACTCGCGCCAGTCTTATGGCGGCACGGCACCCGATCAGGTGCGGGCCCAGATCAAGCGATGGAAGGCGCTGGTGTGATGCGGATACGACATGTGATCCTTTTGGTTGCGACCGGTATCGCCCTTGCCGCCTGCGGCGCGGATGGCGAACCGGTGCAACCGACATTCAACGCGGCTGTCGGCGTTGGTAGCAGCGGATCATATGTTGCGGGCGGGGTTGGCGTGAATCGCGGGCCGGTTGGCCTGTTTGTGGGATTCTGACCTGCAAACCGTTGAATGCACAGGCACTGGCCCCCATTTTCGGGTGCAGCACAAAACAACTCTTGGAAAAGAGCCAAACATGAAAATCTTCGGCCTGATCTTGTCGCTCGCCTTTCTTGCGGCTTGCGACCCGTCCTACAAGCCGCAACCTGAACCCAAACCGCAGGCCAGCTCGACCGGTATCTCGGTTTCGGGATATGCACGGGTTGGCGCGTCAAAGACTTTTTAAGGTTTGATGAGCGTCCGGCAGATCGCCGGAATCATTTGATCCCCATACCTCTTTTGGTCTAAGCGCGCAGTCATGGATCACTTTCTCTACCGCGACGGCGCGCTTTACGCCGAGGATGTCCCAATCTCCGAAGTTGCTGCCGCGGTCGGAACCCCATTCTATGTCTACTCGACGGCCACTCTGTTGCGGCATTTCCAGTTGTTCGACGATGCGCTGGAGGGCACCGACCACCTTGTCTGTTACGCGATGAAGGCGGCCAGCAATCAGGCGATCCTGAAGACGCTGGCGCAGGCGGGCGCGGGTATGGACGTGGTCTCGGGCGGGGAATATCTGCGCGCCAAAGCGGCGGGCGTTGCGGGTGACAAAATCGTCTTCTCGGGAGTCGGTAAGACAGCGGATGAGATTCGCGCTGCGCTGACCGGCGGCATTCGTCAGTTCAACGTCGAATCCGAGCCTGAGATGCAGGTGATCAACGCGGTTGCACTGGAATTGGGCAAGGTCGCGCCGATCACCGTTCGGGTAAACCCGGATGTGGATGCCAGGACACACGCCAAGATCGCCACCGGCAAATCCGAGAACAAGTTCGGTATCCCGATATCTCGTGCATCAGAGGTTTATGCGCTGGCGGCCAGCTTGCCGGGCCTTGAGGTGATCGGGATTGACGTCCATATCGGTTCGCAACTGACCGAGCTTGAGCCTTTCGAGCTGGCCTACACCAAGGTCGCCGAGTTGACCGAGCGCCTACGCGCAGAGGGTCACAATATCCGCCGTCTCGATCTGGGCGGCGGCCTGGGCATTCCTTACACCAGGTCGAACGATGCACCCCCGTTGCCGGTTGAATACGGTGCGATGATCAAGAAAACACTGGGCCATCTGGGCTGTGAGATCGAGATCGAGCCCGGTCGCCTGATCGCGGGCAATGCGGGTCTGATGGTGTCCAGGGTCATCTATGTCAAATCTGGTGAAGATCGCGATTTCCTGATCCTTGACGGTGCGATGAACGACCTGATCCGCCCGGCGATGTATGAGGCGTATCACGATATTGTTGCGGTACAAGAACCTGACGCAGGGGTTGAGCAACGCCCCTATGACATTGTCGGCCCGGTTTGCGAATCCGGCGACACCTTTGCCAAACAACGTAACATGCCGCCGTTGAAAGCAGGCGATCTGATCGCTTTCCGCAGTGCGGGGGCGTACGGCGCGGTCATGTCCAGCGAATACAATACCCGCCCTCTGATCCCCGAAGTTCTGGTGAATGGGGATCAATTTGCCGTAATTCGTGAACGCCCGAGCTTTGACGAAATCATAAACCGCGATACCATACCCGAGTGGCTTTGACGCGATAGGCGCGCAAGGCCCGGTCAGGAGGCCCGCATTGCGCGATATTTCGAACCTGCCGATACCAAAGCTGTCCCTGCTGCTGACGCATGCGGGGATGCTTGCTGAGCAGGTTTTGCGCGCTTTTTGGCCGTTTTTCTCGATTTTAATGGCGATTCTGGCCGCTTTGATGCTGGGCCTGCAGGACATGGTTCGCGTTGAAACTGTCTGGGTTGCGGGCGCCATTTCTCTGATCGCCTTATTTGTGGCAGCGATATTCGGGATTCGTCGATTGCACCTGCCAACTCGGGCCGAGGCGCTGGTGCGTCTGGATGAAACCCTGCCTGGGCGGCCCATTCAGGCGTTGTTGGACGAACAAGCCATCGGCGCGGCGGATGCCGACTCGGTTGCCCTTTGGAGCGCGCATCAGGCGCGTATGGCGCAACGGGCGGCGCAGGCTGAACCCGTAAAACCTGATCTGAGACTTGCATCACGTGATCCTTACGCCCTGCGTTACGCCGCATTGCTGGCGTTGATCGTCGCCGCACTGTTTGGATCTTTCTGGCGTATCGGATCCGTGACCGAGATGGCCCCCGGCACAGCAATGGCCGGGCAAGGCCCCACATGGGAAGGCTGGGTGGAACCGCCGCGCTACACCGGGCTTCCGACCCTGTATCTGGCGGATCAGGATGACGCCCGGCTGACGATCCCGCAGAATAGCCGGATCACGCTGCGCTTTTACGGAGAGGTCGGGGCGCATAGCCTTACCGAAACAACATCCGAACTGGGGTCCGAGGCCGCAACAGCACCGGAACAGGATTTTGTCGCGGCGCGGTCGGGTGAGTTGAAAATTGAAGGGCCATCGGGGCGCGACTGGTCGGTCGCCATTGTCTCGGACCAGCCGCCTCAGGTCGCGGTGGCAGGCGGAGCCGTGTCCGAAGCGGGTGGGCAGATGAAACTGCCGTTTGACGCCAGCGACGACTATGGCGTGGTCTCTGGTTCAGCCCGGATCGAACTTGATATGCCGGCGGTTGATCGCCGCTACGGGCTGGCGACCGAACCAGAGCCGCGTGAGACGATCACCATTGATCTGCCGATGCCGATCGCCGGGGACCGATCAGAGTTTACCGAGGATCTGATCGAAGACTTCTCGCAGCATCCATGGGCGCATCTGCCGGTCAAGATCACTTTAATGGCGCAGGATGCGGCGGATCAGCAGGCAGAGTCCGAGCCCTATGCGACCGCCCTGCCAGCGCGTCGTTTTTTTGATCCGCTGGCGGCCGCTGTGATTGAACAGCGCCGCGATTTACTGTGGTCGCGTGACAACGCCCTACGTGTTTCGCAGGTGCTGCGCGCTGTGTCCTACCTGCCCGAGGATGTGTTCCGCTCCGAGACCGCGTATCTGCGCTTGCGGGTCCTGCTGCGCCGGTTGGAGCTATTCGACCAATACGGCCTCAAGTCCGAGCAGCAGGAAGAAATTGCTCAGGCCCTGTGGGAACTGGCCGTGCTGATCGAAGATGGCACGCTGGCCGATGCGCTGGAGCGGATGCGCCGCGCGCAGGAACGCCTGACCGAAGCGATGCAGAACGGCGCCACGGACGAGGAAATCGCAGAGCTGATGCAAGAGCTGCGCGAGGCGACCGAGGATTATATGCGGCAACTTCAGCGTCTGGCGCAGGAAAACGGTGAAGGTGGTCAAAACCAACAAGGCCAGAATGGCGAGACGCTGCAGATGACGCAGGACGATCTGCAGCGGATGATGGATCGCATTCAGGAACTGATGGAACAGGGCCGCATGGCCGAGGCGCAGCAAGCGCTGGAAGAGTTCCAGCAGATGATGGAAAACATGCGGGTCACCCAAGGCCAGGGTCAGGGCGGGCAGTCCGAGGGCCAGCAGGCCATGGAAGGGTTGGCCGAAACCCTGCGTGAACAGCAGGGTCTGAGCGATCAGGCCTTCCGGGATTTGCAGGAACAGTTCAATCCTGGCGCGCAGGCTGGCGAAAGTCAGGGCAATGAAGGTCGCAATGGCGGCTTGGGGCGTGGCCAAAGCCACGAAGGTCAGGGTGGCCGGGGTCAGGGCTCGGACCCGGAAGGCGATGGCACGGAAGGCCAGGGCTCTCTTGCGGATCGACAGCAGGCCCTGCGGGATGAACTACAGCGTCAGCAAGAAGGGCTGCCCGGCGGTGGTACACCCGAAGGCGACGCTGCCCGTGAGGCGCTTGACCGTGCCGGTCGTGCAATGGACGATGCCGAAGATGCGCTGCGGGGCGATGATCTGGCCGAAGCGATTGATCGCCAGTCCGAGGCCATGGAAGCCCTGCGTGAAGGCATGCGTTCTTTGGGTGAGGCGCTTGCGCAGAATCAGCAGAACCAGCCGGGACAGGGCACGCAGGACGGTGACATGCAGGCCCAGAGCCGCGACCCGCTGGGGCGCACCCCCGGCGCGGCAGGATCGATTTCGACCGAAGAAAATCTGTTGCAGGGCGAAGACGTCTATCGCCGCGCACGAGAATTGCTGGATGAAATCCGCCGCCGTACCGGAGAAACCGACCGGCCCCAGATCGAGCTTGAATACCTCAAACGCTTGCTGGAACGGTTCTGATATCCCGACGAGGGCTACTGCGCGCCGCTGGATTGCGCCTCAAGCCATAGCCGCGCCTGATCGACCAGTGAAACATAGGATTGCAGAACTGGATCGGCCTGCGGCACCGCTTCGCCGATTGTCCTTGCGTTGCCATAGATCAGTATCAGCAGCACACCGATGATCACGATCAGGGCAAACCCGCGCATAAATCCGCCTGATTTGCGCCGGGCGGGCAGGGTGGTCTCGGCGGTTGTAGGGGTTTCGTCACTGCGCAGACCCGAATTGATTGCCTCAACATCCGGCAGGGCATCTTTCTGACCCGCGTCGGCAGAGGTGGCCGTCGCTGCTGGCTCTTTGGCTTCAACCTTTGGTTCTGCTGGCGGCTCTAACGGGAAATCCGGTTGGCTTTCCAGGCTGACACCCTCTTTGGCGCGAAGATCGGCCTCGCGTTCGGCTTCTTCACGCAGGATGCTGGCCACCGCGGGATCAACATTGCTGGTGTCATCGTCCGGCTCTGATGGCGTGTCTGCTTCAGGTTCATTCACCGCATCCGCCGTTTCTTCCGGCTCTGGGCTTTCCGCGACAGGTTCTGGTGGTGTCTCAGATTCAGGTGTTGAAACATCGTCAGCGGTCGGTTCAGGTGCTTCAACCGGTGTGCCCGGGTGTTTGGGTTGAAACCAGGTCTGGTTGCAATTCGAGCACTGCACATCGCGCCCGGCTTCGGGGATCACGTCGTCCGGGACCTCGTACTGGGCACTGCAATTCGGACATGTAAGTCGCATACTGCCTCCTGACCTGCCTGTCGGCCTGCATCATTTTTTCAGGAATTATATTCCGTTAAGCCCTATCAGCAAAGCGTGTTTTCCCTTTCTGGCGGATTTGGAACCGGTAGAGGCATTGAAACCACGGCCACACTGAGGCAAGACAAGCACGAGAACAAAGGGGACAGGCGTGATCGAGCTGGAGAATGTCAGCTACAGCTATGGCGGCGGAGAGCTGCTGAGCGATGTGTCGGTGCATCTTCAGCCGGGTTCGTTCCATTTCCTGACCGGCCCGTCCGGTGCGGGCAAAACCACTCTTCTCAAACTGTGTTATGGCGCGCTGTTGCCAACTTCGGGGCGGCTGAGTGTGTTTGACGAAGACATTGCGCGTCTTGATCGCGATCAGATGGCGCTGCTGCGCCGCCGGATTGGGTTTGTGCATCAGGATTGTCAGTTTCTGGATCACATGACGCTGGCCGAAAATGTTGCGTTGCCCATGATGGTGTCGGGCCGTGCTGCCGAAGCCGAGCAAAACAACCTGACCGAGCTTTTGGGCTGGGTCGGCTTGGGCGCGCGGCTTGAGGCGCATCCTCCGGAATTGTCGGGCGGCGAACGCCAGCGCGCTGCGCTGGCGCGGGCCGTGATCCTGTCACCGGATGTTGTTTTGGCGGATGAACCAACCGGCAACGTGGATTGGGAGATGTCGCAGCGGTTGCTGCACCTGCTGATCGAACTGAACAGGATGGGCAAGACTGTCCTGATCGCCACCCATGATCTAAGCCTGATCCGGGCGGCCAAAAGCCAGGTTCAGGCGCGCGTGTTGCGCATCTCGCAGCGAAGGCTGCAACTGGCGGGGGCGGATCTATGAGTAAGGGCGATATCCGCAATCTGCTGCGCCGCGACAGCCGCGCCGACCGCGTGGTGCCGCCGACCGGCTTCACAGCTCATCTGACATTGTTTGTATCTGGTGCGATGGCCTTTCTGGCCGTCTTTGCGCTGGCCCTGTCACTGGCTTCGGGTCGGCTGGCAGATCGCTGGGCCTCGGAACTGGCTGGAGCCGCAACCTTGCGGATCAACGCGCCTGCGGAACAGCGGGCCGCACAGACACAGGCTGCTCTTACAGTGCTAAGTCAGACCCCCGGTGTCGCCTCGGCTCGCGCCCTGAGTACGGAGGAGCAGGCCGCCCTGCTTGCACCCTGGTTTGGCCCTGATCTGCCGCTGGACACGCTGCCGGTTCCGCAGTTGATCGAAATTATCGAAGGTGACCCCGGTCTGGATGCCACCGGATTGCGCCTGCGTCTGGGGGCTGAGGTGCCCGGCGCAGTGCTGGATGACCATTCCCGATGGCGTGAACCTCTGGTTGGTGCGGCCAATTCACTGCGGCGCTTGGGATGGATCTCGATCCTGCTGATCGGTGGCGCGACGGCTGCCATGATCACGCTTGCTGCGAATGCCTCGCTTGCGGCGAACGCACAGATCATCGAGGTTCTGCGGCAGGTCGGGGCCCGGGACCGGTTTATTGCCGGGGCGTTTGTGCGCCGCTTCACCTTTCGGGCCTTTTTCGGTGCCGCCGTTGGCACCTTGCTGGGCATGACTGGTGTGCTGTTGTTGCCCGAAGCGTCGGACGAGGGCGGGTTTCTGACGGGGCTGGGTTTTCAGGGCCTAGGGTGGGTGTTGCCTGTGGTCATCCCGCTGTTGGGAGCCTCGGTCGCATTCCTGGCCACATGGTCCGCAGCCCACCGCAAGTTAAAGGAGCTTTCGTGATGCGCATGACTGTCCAGTGGATCCGATCCCTGATTTTCATGGTCACGATCTATGCCTGGATGTTGATCCTGGGGCTGGTTTTCGCCCCGTATGCGTTGTTTTCGAAACACGGGGCCCTGCGCGCGTGCAAGACCTATGCGCGGACCACTTTGTGGTTGGCGCGCTGGATGGTCGGTATTCGCAGTGATGTTCGCGGAAAAGTACCGACAGGCGAGGTTGTTATTGGGGCCAAGCACCAGTCTTTCCTCGACATTATCATGATTTTTGATGCGATTCCCCATGGTAAGTTCATCATGAAACGTGAACTGCTCTGGACGCCGGTGATTGGCATGTACGCACGGCGTTTGGGGTGTATCCCGGTCAACAGGGGTAAAAAAGGTGCTGCGGTCGCAAAGATGGTCAAGGATGTGGCCAAAGAATTCACCGAGCCCGGCCAGTTGGTGATCTATCCACAGGGCACGCGTGTCGCGCCGGGGGCGCAGAAACCTTACAAGGTCGGTACTGCCGTTTTGTACGAAGGGCTGGAGTTTCCCTGCGTTCCGGTTGCCACCAATGCCGGTGTTTTCTGGCCCCGGACCGGAGTGATGCGCAAACCCGGCCTGGCAGTTGTCGATTTTCTGGAGCCAATCGAACCGGGGGTTGGGCGGGACATGTTCCTTGGCCGCCTGGAAGAGGTTATCGAAACCCGGTCCAACGCGTTGATGAAAGAAGCGGGGTTTGATCCGGATGGAGTTCATTGAGGATATCGGGGCACTTGAGGGCCTCTATGGCACCCCCGGTGCACCCGCCCTGCGCAAAGTCGCACGACGGCTCACGCCGCTGTACCGAAAATGGATCACGGCGTCACGCCTGTGTATCCTAAGCACGGTCGGCCCGGAGGGTGTCGATGGCAGTCCACGCGGAGATGACGGCCCTGTGGTTCTGGAGCTTGACCCGGGAACGCTGGCCCTGCCGGATTGGCGAGGAAATAACCGGTTGGACAGCTTGCGCAACATCGTACGCGATCCGCGCGTATCGCTGATGTTTGTAGTGCCGGGTTCGAACAATGTTGTTCGCGTGAACGGCGCGGCCCGCCTGACCGCCGATGAAACGCTGCGGTCCCGGTTTGAAAAACACGGCAAATACCCGGCAACGGTCATTGTCATTGAAATTTCTGAAATCTACACCCAATGCGCCCGCGCCCTGATGCGGGCAGGTACGTGGGCCGCCGGGGATGAAAGTGCTGACCTTCCCAGTGTCGGTGAAATTCTAGCCGAAATGACCAAAGGCGAAGAAGGCGGTGAGCCATACGACTCCACATGGATGGCGCGGGCGCAACAAACTATGTGGTAAAGGCTCTGGCCGCGCGCAGGTAGACAGAACTTGCCATATGTAGGGAATAGCGGGCCAATGTGGCGATCCCCTGCTTCATCTGGCCAAAAAATCCCTGAGCGCGAGGCAGAGCCTCGCTAACCCCGTTTTTTTGCGTGAAGCCTACGAATGAATCGGCCCATCTCCACAGGCAAGCGCCGCTTCGCGCACGGCCTCGGAGTATGTCGGATGAGCATGGCAGGTCAGGGCCAGATCCTCGGCTGAGGCTCCGAATTCCATCGCCACGCAGACTTCGTGGATCAGATCACCAGCTGCCGGGCCGATGATATGGGCGCCCAGAATTCGGTCGGTCTCTTTGTCGGCGAGTATTTTCACGAAACCATCTGCAGCAAAGTTGGCCTTGGCACGACCGTTGCCCATGAACATGAACTTGCCGACCTTATAGGCGCGGCCTTGCTCCTTCAGCGTCGCTTCGGTCTCGCCTACATTGGCAACCTCGGGCCAGGTGTAGATCACACCGGGAATGACGCCATAGTTCACATGACCATGTTTGCCCGCAACTTGTTCGGCGGCTGCCATACCTTCGTCTTCAGCCTTATGAGCCAGCATCGGGCCCTCGGTGACATCGCCGATCGCATAAATGCCCGGCACGTTGGTCTGCCAATCGGCCCCAACCTTGATCTGGCCACGCGGCGTCATCTCAACCCCCAGCGCATCCAGACCCAGACCATCCGAGTATGGTTTGCGACCGGTGGCGACCAGAACGGTATCGGCATCGATCACATGCTCGCTGTCGTCCTTGAGCAACTTGTACGTCACCTTGGCTTTGGTCTTGGTGGCTTCGGTTTTTTGTACCGCCGCACCCATGATAAAGGTCAGACCCTGTTTCTTGAGGATACGCTGGAAGGTCTTCTGAACCTCGGGGTCCATGCCCGGCGTGATTTCCTTGAGGAATTCGATCACCGTGACCTCGGCTCCAAGACGGCTGTAGACCGAGCCCAGTTCCAGCCCGATCACGCCAGCGCCAATCACCACCATCTTTTTCGGAATCTTGCCCAGCGACAACGCCCCTGTCGAGGTTACGACGATCTTTTCATCGATCTCGACACCCGGCAGCGAAGACGGCTCGGACCCAGACGCGATGATGATGTTCTTTGCCTCGTGAACTTCGTCACCGACCTTGACCTGACCGGCGGCAGGGATCGATCCCCAGCATTTCAGCCAATCGATCTTGTTCTTCTTGAACAGAAACTCGATGCCTTTGGTGTTGCCGTCGATGACCTCGTCCTTGTAGGCCTGCATCTGTTTCCAATCGACCGAGGGGCTTTTGCCCTTCAGGCCCATTTTGGCAAAGTTATGCTCGGCCTCGTGCAATTGATGGCTGGCATGCAACAGCGCTTTGGAGGGGATGCAACCCACGTTCAAACAGGTGCCGCCCAGCGTTTCACGCCCTTCGACCACGGCGGTTTTCAGGCCCAGCTGGGCACAACGGATGGCGCAGACATAGCCGCCGGGACCGGCGCCGATAACGATGACGTCATAGTTTGCCATTATACTCTCCTAAATCGACCGGCTCGCCCGGTGGCTGCATGACCCGGCACTTGCGGGTCAGGGCAGGTTCTTCTTCAAACAGGTTCCAACAGCTTGATGTTGATATGGGCAATGCCGCCCCGTTCGTGATGCATGGCCAGTTCTTCCGATCCGAAAAATGCCTTGGCCTTGTCCAGATTCGTCACCTCGAACATCGCAATTGCGTGGTCCTTCTGATCGGGGTCGCGCCAGACGTGCAGGTCGCGGATACCCGCGGCCTTGCGCATCGGTTTGTCCTCGCGGAACACTTTCAGCCAGACGTCGAAATCGGCCACATCGGCCTGCCAGAGTACATGCGTTGCCATGATCACAGATCCATCAGCAGACGGCGCGGGTCTTCCAGCGCCTCTTTCACGCGCACAAGGAACGTCACCGCGCCTTTGCCATCGACGATACGGTGGTCATAAGACAGGGCCAGATACATCATCGGGCGGATTTTGATTTCACCATTGATGACCATCGGACGGTCCTGGATCTTGTGCATGCCCAGAATACCCGATTGCGGGGGGTTCAGGATCGGCGAGGACATCAGCGAGCCATAGACGCCACCGTTCGAGATGGTGAAAGTGCCGCCCTGCATCTCGGCCATGCTCAGCTTGCCGTCGCGGGCGCGCTTGCCTTTCTCGGCAATCGCCTTTTCGATCGCTGCAAAAGACATCGAGTCCGCATCCCGGATAACCGGGACCACAAGGCCCTGAGGCGTACCGGCTGCAACGCCCATATGAACGAAGTTCTTGTAGACGATGTCGGTGCCATCGATCTCGGCATTCACCTCGGGCACTTCTTTCAGCGCGTGACAGCAGGCCTTGGTGAAGAAGGACATAAAGCCCAGACGCACGCCGTGCTTCTTCTCGAACTGATCCTTGTATTGGCTGCGCAGGGCCATGACCTCGGTCATGTCCACCTCGTTATAGGTGGTCAGGATCGCGGCGGTGTTCTGCGCATCCTTCAGGCGCTTGGCGATGGTCTGGCGCAGGCGGGTCATGCGTACACGTTCCTCGCGTGAGGCATCCTCGGCCGCGACAGGCGCGCGTGGAGCTTGGGCAGCAGGGGCGGCAGGCGCAGCCGCCGCGGGCGCTGGGGCTGTAGCTGCCGCTGCAACGGCAGTGGCGACATCTTCCTTCATGATGCGTCCATCGCGGCCTGTGCCGGTAACCTGATCCGCAGACAGACCGGCTTCGGCCATAGCCTTTTCAGCCGATGGCGCATTTGCCACATCCTTGCCGCTGCTTGTCGCCGCTGCCGGGGCCGCCGCCGCGGCAACCGGTGCCGTAGCAGCACCCGCTGCGGAACCCGAGATTACGGCCAACTTGGCCGTTGCGTCCACGGTCGCACCTTCAGGGGCCACGATTTCTGCCAGAACACCAGCTGCCGGAGCCGGGACCTCGACCGAGACTTTGTCGGTTTCCAACTCGCACAGCATCTCGTCTTGGGCGACGGCGTCGCCGACCTGCTTGAACCAGGTTGAAACGGTTGCTTCGGTTACGGATTCGCCCAGTGTCGGCACCATAACATCAACGCTTGCCGCGCCCGGATTGCCGGTATCTGTGCCTGCCGGTTTGGCCTCTGGCGCTGGCGCCGGGGCCGGTGCGGCGCCTTCGCCCGCCGCAATGGTTGCCAGCAGGGCGTCCACGCCAACGGTTTCACCTTCGGCGGCCACAATCTCACCCATCACGCCCGCAGCGGGGGATGGTACCTCGACTGTTACCTTGTCAGTTTCCAGCTCACAGAGCATCTCATCCACGGCAACGGCGTCGCCGGGTTTCTTGAACCAAGTCGCAACCGTGGCTTCGGTGACAGACTCGCCAAGCGTGGGAACACGAACTTCAATCGTCATCGCTTACTTTCCTTCGATGCTCAGCGCTTCGTTCACGAGCGCCGCTTGTTGGGCTTTGTGTTGGCTGGCCAGACCCGTCGCGGGCGAGGCCGAGGTTGCACGGCCGACATAACGCGGCCTTGTATGTTTCGCGCCTATCCGGGTCAGAACCCATTCAATATTCGGCTCGATAAAGCTCCAGGCGCCCTGGTTTTTGGGTTCTTCCTGACACCACACGATCTCGGCCCCCTTGAAACGCTCAAGCTCATTGATCAGCGAGTGCGCTGGGAACGGATAATACTGTTCGATCCGCAGCAGATAGATGTCATCGATCCCGCGCGCGTCACGTTCCTCCAGCAGGTCGAAGTAAACCTTGCCCGAGCACATCACCACGCGCTTGATCTTGTCGTCCTTGACCAGCTTGGTATCCGAGTTGCCTTTTTGAGCGTCATCCCACAGCACCCGGTGGAAGCTGGAGCCGGTAGTGAAATCCTCAGCCGTGCTGACGGCCAACTTGTGCCGCAACAGCGATTTCGGCGTCACCAGGATCAGAGGTTTCCGGAAGGTGCGATGCAGCTGCCGGCGCAGGATGTGGAAATAGTTCGCAGGTGTCGTGCAGTTCGCCACGATCCAGTTGTCCTGACCGCACATTTGCAGAAAACGCTCCAACCGCGCTGACGAATGCTCGGGGCCTTGCCCTTCATAGCCATGTGGCAGCAGGCAGACCAAACCGGACATCCGCAGCCATTTGCTTTCGCCGGAACTGATGAACTGATCGAACATGATCTGTGCACCGTTGGCAAAGTCGCCAAACTGCGCCTCCCACAGGGTGAGCGCGTTGGGTTCTGCCAACGAGTAGCCATACTCGAAACCCAGGACCGCATATTCGGACAGCATCGAGTCAATCACTTCGTAATTGGATTGACCTTTACGGACATTGTTCAGCGGATAGTAACGCTCTTCCGTATCCTGATGGACAAAGCCTGAATGGCGCTGGCTGAACGTGCCGCGGGTCGCGTCCTGACCGGACAGACGCACGGGATAGCCCTCGGTCAGCAATGACCCGAAAGCCAATGCCTCACCCGTTGCCCAATCAAAGCCTTTTCCGGACTCGAACATCTGTTTCTTGTGATCCAGCAGCCGGGCCACGGTTTTGTGTACCGCGATGTCTTGCGGAGCATGTGTCAGCGCATTGCCGATCTCAGCCATTGTATCCGGAGAGATCGCCGTTTCGCCGCGAACGTATTCGTCCTTGTTTTTGTCCAGATGCGACCAGCGCCCGTCCAGCCAGTCTGCCTTGTTGGGTTTATAGTCCTTTCCGGCGTCAAATTCGGTATTCAGATGCGCCTGAAAGGCCGCTTTCATATCCTCGATCTCGCCTTCGGGGATCAACCCGTCTTTGACCAGACGTTCGGTGTACAAGGACAATGTGGTCTTATGCGTCTTGATCTTCTTGTACATGATCGGGTTGGTGAACATGGGCTCGTCGCCCTCGTTATGACCAAACCGGCGGTAGCAGAAGATGTCGATCACCACGTCCTTGTGGAACTTCTGACGGAACTCGGTCGCTACCTTGGCCGCGTGGACCACGGCCTCGGGATCGTCGCCGTTCACATGGAAAATCGGCGCCTCGACCATCAGCGCGATATCTGTTGGATACGGGCTGGAGCGTGAGAAGTGCGGCGCGGTGGTAAAGCCGATCTGGTTGTTCACCACGATATGCATCGTTCCGCCGGTCTTGTGTCCGCGTAGGCCCGACAGGCCGAAGCCTTCGGCCACGACACCCTGACCGGCAAAGGCCGCGTCACCGTGCAGCAGGATGCCCATCACCGCCGTGCGATCCGTATCTTTTAGTTGATCCTGCTTGGCCCGGACTTTGCCCAGAACCACCGGGTTCACCGCCTCAAGATGCGAAGGGTTTGCTGTCAGTGACAGGTGAACGCTGTTGCCGTCGAACTCACGATCGCTGGAGGCGCCGAGGTGGTATTTCACGTCGCCGGACCCATCCACATCTTCGGGTTTAAAGCTGCCGCCCTGAAACTCGTTGAAAATGGCGCGATAGGGTTTGCGCATCACGTTGGCCAGAATGTTCAAGCGCCCACGGTGCGGCATACCAATAACGATGTCTTTGATCCCCAACGCGCCGCCGCGCTTGATGATCTGTTCCATCGCCGGGATCAGGCTCTCGCCGCCGTCCAGACCAAAGCGTTTGGTGCCCATGTATTTGACATGCAGGAACTTCTCAAAACCTTCGGCCTCGACCATCTTGTTCAGGATCGCCTTGCGACCCTCTTTGGTGAACTGGATCTCTTTGCCGTAGCCTTCGATCCGTTCTTTCAACCACGCGGCCTGCTCTGGGTCCGAGATATGCATGTATTGCAGCGCGAATGTGCCACAGTATGTCCGTTTCACGATATCGACGATCTGCCGCATCGAGGCCATCTGAAGACCCAGCACATTGTCGATAAAAATGGGCCGGTCCATGTCGGCATCGGTGAAACCATATGTCTTTGGGTCCAGTTCCGGGTGATTGCTGGCCGCGCGCATGCCCAATGGGTCCAGATCGGCAGCCAGGTGACCCCGGATCCGATAGGCGCGGATCAGCATCAGCGCCCGCAGGCTGTCCAGCACAGCGCGCTTGATCTGATCCTCGCTGATCTCAACACCCTTTGCCTCGGCCTTGTCCTTGATCTTCTTTCCTGCCGCCTTGGCGTCAATCTCGGCCCATTCCCCGGTCAACGCTCCGGTCAGGTCGTCCGCGGGCATCGGAGGCCAGTCAGTTCGCGCCCACGAAGGCCCCTCGGCCTCGCGCTGGATGTCCGGCGTAGCGTCACCCATCGCCCGGAAAAACTCGACCCAGGCGGCATCGACCGCGCCGGGATCCCGAGTGTACTGGGCATAAAGCTGCTCCAGGTATTCGGCATTGTGCCCCTGCATAAAGCTTGAGGCATGGAAGGCTGAGTTGGGCGAGTGTTCGGTCATTGGGCTACCTCATATGGGTTGGGACCGTATTGATTTGTGCCTGGTTGGCTTGGGCGGGTCAGCCACCATAGGACCAGCAGGGGCGATACGAATAGAACGATAAGTGTCGGGATGACGATCAGCAACGTGGCGCGGGTGAACAGGATGTCCAGCGTTCCGCCATGGAATTGGCTGGCAAGGCCAATGCCGAAGACCAGAACCCCCAGCGCGCCGAGGATCAGCAGGATCGGCAGCAGAGCGTAAAGCCCGCTGCGCCCGGTATCATGCATCCGCCGCCACGCGACGGCCAGATGCGGGAAGAAGACGATCAGGCTGACAATGCTTTGCACCGGTTGCGAGGACGTGGCGGTGACGGATTTCACCTCATCACTTTCGCTGACGGCGACCTGAGTGAAAAACTGCGCGTCGATGATCCCGGCGAGGATGCTCCAGATCACGATGAACAGGAAAAAGAACCAGTATTCGGGCCGCGAAGCACGACCCGAGAAGGTGAGGAACTTGGAAAAACAGGTGCGGATGGCGTCAGAGAAGGTCATGCTAATTTGCCTCTCCGTGTTCGCCCTTGTAGTCGGGAGAGATTGTGATGTTTGCGGGCATCAGGAGTTCCTTAAAAGTCGCTCCAAACAGTCTTTTCTTTGAACTATCTGTTTCTGTCGTGCCCAAGGCCTGAAAAAATGCGTCCAAATCAATAAGTGCTATTGCGATCGTTGCATTGTCTTCGCGGCCTATTATCAAAGAAACGATATTGGTTCGGGCACGTATCCCACCAGCAAAGCCGTTTTTAATGGCAGAATAAACAGTCCATCTTGGCCCGGCGAACGCGCAATACTGGTGACCTTCTTCCACCCCAATCAATGCAAGTTGAACGTCGGTGTGCACAAACGCTGGTTGGTTCGGGCCGAGCGCGGAGTTTCCGAGCATTGATGCCGCCATGAAATACGCATTCTCGACAGTGTAGGGCAGATCTGTTTCGTCGATTGAGAATGCCACGCGATTCGACACAACGGCTGGCGCGGGGCCGTCTTCAAATTCGTTCCAGCCTGCTTTTGTCAAAGCGTCACGCGCAGAATCGAGATTTTCGAAGCCGCTTGAGCAGAGCTTTGCCGCCGCCAGAAATGCCTTTTCACTTTCTTTGTTGGGTTCTTCTGCCGCCGCAAGAGAGCCAAAGCTTACAAGACAGGCTAAAATTAGACTTGTCCCGGAACGAACAATGCGTTCCGGGAGTGTGTGTAGCCCGCGAAAAGCAGAAGTTATCGCTTTTGCAGGCATCAATCAATCAATCGCTTCCAGCACAGCCTCGCCCAGCTGCGCTGGGCTTTCGGCCACGACGATACCGGCCGAGCGCATGGCTTCGATCTTGTCCTCGGCACCGCCTTTGCCACCGGCGACAATCGCGCCCGCGTGGCCCATGCGGCGGCCCGGAGGGGCCGTGCGGCCTGCAATGAAACCGGCGGTCGGCTTCTTGCGGCCCTTCTTGGCCTCATCCGCCAGGAACTGCGCGGCTTCTTCCTCGGCCGAGCCACCGATCTCACCGATCATGATGATCGAATGGGTCTCGTCATCGGCCAGGAACCACTCCAGCACGTCGATATGCTCGGTGCCTTTGATCGGGTCGCCGCCGATGCCGACGCAGGTGGACTGGCCCAGACCCACATCGGTGGTCTGCTTGACGGCCTCATAGGTCAGGGTGCCCGAGCGCGACACAACACCGACCGAGCCGCGCTTGTGGATGTGGCCGGGCATGATGCCGATCTTGCAGGCGTCAGGCGTGATGACACCGGGGCAGTTCGGGCCGATCAGACGCGATTTGCTGCCTTCCAGCGCACGTTTTACCTTCATCATGTCCAGAACCGGGATGCCTTCGGTGATGCAGACGATCACTTCCATCTCGGCATCAATCGCTTCGAGGATCGAGTCTGCCGCGAAGGGCGGCGGAACATAAATCACGCTGGCATTGGCTTCGGTCACATGCTTGGCTTCGTGGACCGAGTTGAACACGGGCAGGCCCAGATGCTCCATCCCGCCTTTGCCGGGGGTCACGCCGCCGACCATCTTGGTGCCATAGGCGATGGCCTGTTCAGAGTGGAATGTGCCCTGCGAGCCGGTAAAGCCCTGACAGATCACTTTGGTATTTTCGTCGATGAGGACTGCCATTTGATATGGTTCCTTTAGTTGAAAGCCGTAATGCGAAATAAGCGAGGCCCAATCTTCTCGAAGAAGATTCTTGTTCCTTCTTTCGCATGGCTGCGTTTGTAAAACTCTCCAACTGCACCATTCGCGCGGATGCGGAGGATTTTTTTGTCTTCTGCTATGTCGGTCTCGAAAGTGCCTATGCCGTCTAGCATCACATCTATCGGGGCTGCTGCCGCTGCCTTGCGGCTTCCGCCGAAGCAGTCAGCCGGAAACAAATCCGCGACGTGCGCAATGGGGATGTGATTATTTTTCACATTCCCTTCCGTGATTTTGATTGCTTTGCCTTCGACAGCGGATGCCATGAACTTAGCCCTTAACCGCCTTCACGATCTTCTCGGCACCGTCTTTCAGGTTGTCCGCCGCGATCACGTCAAGGCCAGAGGTGTTGATGATCTCTTTGCCTTTCTCAACGTTCGTACCTTCCAGACGCACGACCAGCGGAACCTGCAGGCCGACTTCCTTCACTGCGGCGACAACGCCCTCGGCGATGACGTCACAGCGCATGATACCGCCGAAGATGTTGACCAGAATGCCTTTGACGTTTGGGTCCGAGGTGATGATCTTGAACGCTTCGGTCACTTTCTCTTTGGTCGCGCCGCCGCCGACGTCGAGGAAGTTGGCGGGCTCGGCGCCATAGAGCTTGATGATGTCCATGGTGGCCATCGCCAGACCGGCACCATTGACCATACAGCCAATCTCACCATCCAGCGCGATGTAGTTCAGGTCGTATTTCGAGGCTTCCAGTTCCTTGGGGTCTTCCTCGGTCGTGTCGCGCAGCTCGGCGATGTCCGGGTGGCGGTAGACCGCATTGCCGTCGAAACCGACCTTGGCGTCCAGCACTTTCAGGTCGCCGCTGTCCGAGACGATCAGCGGATTGATCTCCAGCATCTCCATGTCCTTCTCGACGAAGGCGTTATAGAGCTGACCCATCAGTTTGACGCATTGCTTGACCTGCGCACCTTCCAGACCCAGCGAAAACGCGATGCGGCGGCCGTGATAGGGCTGATAGCCGGTCGCGGGATCGACCGAGAAGGACAGGATTTTTTCGGGCGTGGCTGCGGCCACTTCTTCGATGTCCATGCCGCCTTCGGTCGAGCAGACAAAGGAAATCCGGCTGGTCTGGCGATCCACCAGCAGCGCCAGGTACAACTCGCGCTCGATGCCCGATCCGGCTTCGATATAGATGCGGTTCACCTGCTTGCCTGCGGGGCCGGTCTGATGGGTGACCAGCGTGCGGCCCAGCATCTTTTTGGCCTCTTCGGCGGCTTCTTCCACCGATTTGGTCAGACGAACACCGCCTTTTTCACCGGCATCGGCCTCTTTGAAGCTGCCTTTACCGCGCCCGCCCGCGTGAATCTGTGCTTTGACAACCCAAAGTGGGCCATCCAATTCGCCGGCTGCGGTTTTGGCTTCCTCGGCGCGCAATACGGCGCGACCGTCGGAGACCGGAGCGCCATAGCTGCGAAGAAGAGCTTTGGCCTGATATTCGTGAATATTCATCGAAACTGTCCCGTCTGACTACGATTAAACCGTTATAGGCGTGTCTAGGGGGCAAGTTTAAAGGCTTTTTTGATACGGGAGAGGTTTTTAGCAAAGATTTTCAGCATTTGTGATCACAGGTTTTTGGGGTGTGATCACAAAACTAAAGTCTAAGACTTTCGATTCGATCTTTGTATGTTTCAGAAAGCATTACACAGGTTCCTAGCATTGCTTGGATGAATGCCATGCCGCGAAGCCGCGAAACCCTTTGGGGGACATTTAGGATATGCGTTCGAAGATGTAGAAATCCGCAAACGAAGTATTGTTTGGGTCTTCTTGGTCAAAGGGGTAACGGTTCGGAATATGTTCGATGTTACGGAACTCTGGTCGGTGGGCAGCGACCCAATCGGTGAAGCATCGGTGCCGTACATGTTTTTGAGTATGTATTTCGTCCTTGTTAGACGAATAAATGATGACAAAACGCGAAGATGCGTCAAACAGGGTTTCCATGTAGTTCGCGAAAACATCATCCTCGACCAGATGATAAATCACATCGAGCGACAAGGTCAGATCGGCTTTGCGATCACTAAAGTCTGCAGAGTTCACAAAGGTTTTGGTTGTATCCCGTGAGAACTTTCCCCGGCAGGCATCCACCGCAGTCTGAGAAACGTCCACACCCAGATACTCTGGATATTTCGCAAGGGATAGCTGGCTACCGTCGCCTGATCCGAATTCGATTACGGAATGAATGAAGTTGCGCGCAACGAAATCGTTCAACACCTCTGCTTTGAAGTCCGCAAGACGTCCATAGCTGCCTGCTCCAGAGTTGCGACCGCGCAGGTATCGCTCTTCCCAATATTGGTTGGAAGTTGAGAACTCGAGTCGGTCCTTCTTGGGCACTTCGCTTTCCGCCTTTGACGTCCTTTTTTCAGATGCCCCGGCCTGAGGGAAAATTGGTGCAAGGAAGTTCTTCAAGATTTTTCTTAGCATTATTGCTTGTTTCCCCGGTAGGCAGATAGATGCGTATTGCCGAAGCCGACCACACTTATTCGGCACCGGTACAGTAGTACAGGCTATGATGGCAACCGAAACCATTGAATTTATCAGTGTGAGAACATGATGACTTGTCTTTGGTGAGATTGGGCCTGATGTAGTTCGTTCAAGAACAAATTAATCGCAGACATACTTATGGAGATGCATCGTAACAAAGCGCGTCGTGCTTCTTTTTATGCTGACCCCTGACGCACTGTTTCGCAGTAAAAAGCCCCGCTGCTGTCAGCGGGGCTCCGAATTTGGCTTTGTTATTAGACGCTAAGGTTCTTAAGCCAGCGAGCTGTCGATGCCCTTGCACGCTTCGATCAGACCTTTCACGGCATTGACTGAATTGTCGAAACCGGCCTGCTCTTCTTCGTTCAGCTTGATGTTGACGACCCGCTCAACACCGCCGGCGCCAATCACGGTCGGAACGCCGACATACATGCCTTCGACACCCAGCTCTCCATCGCAATAAGCGGCGCAGGGCAGAACGCGTTTTTGGTCTTTCAGATAGGCCTCGGCCATTTCAATCGCCGATGTGGCAGGCGCATAGAAGGCCGAGCCGGTCTTCAGCAGGCCAACGATCTCGGCACCGCCGTCACGGGTGCGCTGTACGATGGCGTCCAGTTTTTCCTGCGTGGTCCAGCCCATCTCGACCAGATCGGGCAACGGGATACCAGCAACGGTCGAGTAGCGCACCGACGGCACCATGGTGTCGCCATGGCCGCCCAGAACAAAGGCGGTGACGTCACGCATAGACACGTTGAACTCTTCCGACAGGAAGTGGGCAAAACGGCCCGAGTCCAGAACGCCTGCCATGCCACAGACCTTGTTGTGCGGCAGGCCCGAGAATTCGCGCAGCGCCCAAACCATCGCGTCCAGCGGGTTGGTGATGCAGATGACAAACGCATCAGGCGCGTGGGCAGCGATCCCTTCGCCAACCGATTTCATCACTTTCAGGTTGATGCCCAACAGGTCGTCGCGGCTCATGCCCGGTTTGCGCGGCACACCGGCGGTCACAATGCAGACGTCGGCGCCTGCGATGTCCTCATAGGACTGGGTGCCTTTCATCTTGGCGTCAAAGCCTTCGGACGGGCCGGATTCAGCAATGTCCAGCGCCTTGCCTTCGGGGGTGCCTTCGGCGATGTCGAACAGGACTACGTCACCCAGTTCTTTCATTGCAGCGAGGTGGGCGAGCGTGCCGCCGATCTGACCTGCGCCGATCAGCGCGATCTTGGGTCTGGCCATTTGGAATATCTCCGATGGGTTTTGAAATCGCGGTTGTGCTAGTCGCTAAATGGCTTTCGCGCAAGGGTCCTGCGACGCGGCATGCAACCGCATACCGTTTGCGTCACAGGTTCCGATTGCGCTAAACGGCCTGTGAGACTGGCCTAAATCGGGAAGCCACATGTTCGAACTGAACCTGATGTTTTTTGCTGTGGCGGTCCCTGCGGTGGTCTTTGCGGGCATCTCGAAGGGTGGGTTCGGCTCGGGCGTGGCCTTTGCATCCTCATCGATTCTGGCGTTGATCCTGACGCCGGGGCAGGCGCTGGCACTGATGTTGCCGATCCTCATGGTGATCGATGTCGCAACGTTGCGTCCCTATTGGAGGCGCTGGAGCTGGCCGGATTCACGTCTGTTGATACTTGGCGCAATTCCGGGGGTGGCGCTGGGCGCAGTATTGTATCGCGCAACAAACGACGACCTTCTGCGTCTGCTGATCGGAGCGATCTCGGTTGGGTTTGTGATCTGGCATATGGCACAATCCCGGGGCTGGGTTCGCGGTTTCCAAAATCGTTTGCCCTCCAGCGCCGGTCTGTTTGCGGGGCTGGTTGCCGGATTCACCAGTTTCGTCAGCCATGCCGGGGGGCCGCCAGCAGCCGTTTATCTGCTGTCGCAACGCCTGTCGAAAACCGAGTTCCAAGCCAGTACAGTTCTGGTGTTCTGGGTCATAAATGTCGCCAAATTTATCCCATATGCGTTTCTTGGGCTGTTCACCTGGCATACGGCGTTGGCGGATTTGTTGTTGGCACCTTTTGCAATATTGGGCGCTTGGTTGGGCGTTCGGGCACATTTCCTACTGTCCGAGCGCCTGTTTTTTGGGATTGCCTACGTGTTGCTTATCCTGACCGGCAGTAAACTGATCTGGGATGCGTTGACTTAAACGTTGGGCGGTAGGGATTCAGCCGTCTCTCTGTAGGCTTGGCCCGAGGCCATCAGACAAGTCGTTCCATCCGGCAGCGTTGCTGTAATCGTCCAACTGCCGGTGGTGTCAGAAGCAAATACCTCAATCACGGTACCTTGCCGGGCAATTCCAACCCCACGGCGGGTTTCGCCATATGTACCGGTCAGTTGCTTTAAAACATCGCCCCGCGGGGCGCATTGACGAGACTGGGCATTCAGTTGCTGCGCCGCCAGCGCCACTATACCCAAACCCATTGTCATCTTGATCATCCTGGCTTTCATCTCGGATTCCCTTTCGCCTGCATTGCGCAGCGTGGCCGACCCGAGGAGAAATACTGTTAACGCAACGTGCGTTGTCGGCTGATGATGGATGCTGCGCTGCGGCGATTTTGCTCTTGAACTTTCCGTCAAAAAATGCCCCATTTCGCGCAACTTTATTTCAAGCGGAAGCTACCCATGGATCCTCGTCAGCGCCCCTATCGTTCCGTTCTCTATATTCCCGGCTCAAAGGACCGCGCTTTGGATAAGGCCCGTACCTTGCCGGTGGATGCGATCATCTTTGATCTGGAAGATGCTGTTGCGGCGGATGAAAAATCCAATGCACGTGAGACGTTGAGAGCCGCATTGGCGACCGGGGGTTATGGCTCTCGGGTCAAGATCGTGCGTATCAACGGGCTGGACACCGAATGGGGACGTGCCGATGCCGAGGCTGTGCGCGACATGGGCGCCGATGTGGTGCTGCTGCCCAAGGTGAACTCCGCCGCCGATGTGGACGCGCTTGCCGCAATCACGGGCGACATGCCGATTTGGGCAATGATGGAAACCCCGCGCGGTATGCTGAACGCAGCCGAGATTGCGGCGCATCCGCTGATGGCCGGGTTCGTCATGGGTACAAACGATCTGGCCAAAGAGCTACAGACGCGCTTCCGTCCAGATCGGTTGCCTCTGATGACTTCGCTGGGCCTATGCCTGCTTGCAGCCAAGGCCGAAGGGCTGATCATTGTCGATGGCGTTTACAATGCTTTCAAGGACGAAGACGGGCTAAAGGCCGAATGTGCGCAGGGACGTGACATGGGTTTTGACGGCAAGACGCTGATCCACCCTGCTCAGGTCGAGACTGCCAATACCGCCTTCGCGCCATCAGAGAATGAGATCGATCTGGCCCGCCGTCAGATCGCCGCCTTTGAAGAGACCGAGGCGCACGGACAGGGGGTCGCTGTTGTCGACGGCAAGATTGTTGAGAACCTGCATGTTGTAACAGCCCGCGAAATTCTGGCAAAAGCAGAGGCGATTTCAGCTTTGCAAGCGGGGTAAGCCAGCATGGGCTTTGTTCTTCTGATCCTTGGTGTGGCGCTTTGGTGGGCGGCACATCTGTTCAAGCGCGCGATGCCCGAGCGCCGCGCCGCCATGGGCGACGCGGGCAAGGGCGCGGTGGCGCTGGCGTTGGTGGCTGCGATCCTGCTGATGATCTTCGGCTATCGCATGACCGATTTCATCTTTGTCTGGGCCCCGCCGACCTTTCTGATTCACGTTAACAATCTGCTGGTGCTGATCGCGTTCTACCTGGCCAGCCCTGCCGGAACCAAAGGCCGTCTTTTGAACAAGGTCCGCCACCCGATGCTGGGCGGGTTCAAACTGTGGGCCTTTGCGCATTTGCTGGTGAACGGCGATCTGGCGTCGATCATCCTGTTTGGAGGGTTGCTGGCATGGGCCGTGGTCGAAGTGATCGTGATCAACAAGTCCGAACCCGATTGGACCCCGGGCGAACCGGGCACCTATGGCAAAGACGTGATGTTCTTTGCCGCCTCGATCGTCCTGCTGGGCATTGTCGGCTATATTCACGGGCTGGTTGGTCCATCTCCGTTCGGTGGTTAAGGAGTTGAAACCATGGCAAAACTCTATCGTTTGTTGACCGAGGAGGACACATCTGCCTTCTGCCACAAGGTCTCTGATGCGCTGGCCAAAGGGTGGGAGCTTTATGGCGCTCCTTCCTACGCATACGATGAAAACAGCCGCATGATGCGCTGCGCGCAGGCCGTGACCAAAGAGGTCGAGGCAGACTATTCCCCAGAGATGAAACTGGGGCAGCAGTGATGGCAAAAACCAACCCGGGCCATTTCTTTGAGGATTATGCCGTCGGGCAGGTTCTGCCTCACGCCGTTCCACGCACGGTAACCGAGGGTGAGCGCGCGCTTTATCACGCGCTCTACCCGGCGCGCCATGCGCTCTATTCCTCGGACGAGTTCGCCCGGAATTGCGGTTTGCAGGAAAGCCCCATCGACGATCTGGCTGCTTTTCACGTCGTGTTCGGCAAAACGGTGCCCGATATCTCGCTGAATGCCGTGGCCAATCTGGGTTATGCCGAGGGGCGTTGGCTACTGCCGGTCTATCCCGGCGACACGCTGCGCTCGGTCTCGGAGGTGATCGGCGTCAAGCAAAACTCGAGCGGCAAAACCGGCGTGGTTTGGGTGCGAACGCGTGGTCTGAACCAGCTGGACGAGGTCGTCATCGAATATGTCCGCTGGGTGATGGTGCGCAAATCGAACCTCGACGCGCCCGCGCCCGAGACGGTTGTGCCCGAGTTGAAAAAGGCGCTGGAGCCCGACGATCTGGTTATTCCCGAAGACCTTGATTTTTCCAATTACGATTTCACTCTGGCAGGTGAACCACATCGTTGGGGTGACTATCAGATCGGTGAAACCATCGACCATGTGGATGGCGTAACGGTGGAAGAGGCCGAGCATATGCTCGCCACCCGTCTTTGGCAGAACACCGCCAAGGTACATTTTGATCTGACGTTCCGCCCTGATGGGCGGTTGATCTATGGTGGCCATGTCATCTCGATGGCTCGGGCCTTGTCGTTCAATGGCTTGGCCAACGCGCAGATGATTGTCGGTTTGAACAGCGGGGCCCATGCCAACCCCTGTTTCGCTGGCGACACGATCAAGGCGTGGTCCGAGGTTCTGGACAAAGCTGAAACGAACGCCCCTGGTATCGGCGCAATCCGGCTGAGGTTGGTTGCAACCAAAGGGGACGTTCCGTTCGCATTGCGCACCGAAGAAGGAAAATACCGGGAGGACGTTTTGCTGGATCTGGACTACTGGGCCCTGATGCCAGTCTGAAGGGTAGACGCAATCCCCATGCATCGATGACAGAGTTTTGAGTGCAGTCTGCGCCAGCCGTGTTAGGCTGCACTTATGGGATTACTACGCAACATTCTGACTGGCCTGTGCCTTGCGCCCCCGGCTGCGGCCTGTGATTTGGCGTTGGCACTGGCCGTTGATGTGTCCGGTTCGGTGGATACGGAAGAGTACCGCATTCAAATGGATGGTCTGGCCGCCGGTCTGCGCGATCCTGTCGTGTCCGAGGCGCTGGTGCGTGGGCAGGCGCAGTTGATGCTGGTGCAATGGACCGGCAGTTCACGCCAGCGGGTGACAATCCCCTGGACCCGGATCGACAGTTTTGTAGCGCTTGATCAGTTCGCCAGTCAGGTCGCCGAAGACCCTCGCGTTTGGCGAAATTTCTCGACAGCCATCGGCGAGGCGCTTGAGGTGACGATTGGCAATTTTGATGCCGTGTCCGATTGCAAACGGCACCTGATCGACCTGTCCGGTGACGGGATTTCTAACGAGGGGGTCGAGCCGTCCGAGCTGCACGCGGTGTTCCGCGATCGTGGCATCACGGTAAATGCTATCGCCATCGAGGAAAGCGAGCCTGATCTGACGGCGTATTTCTTTGAGAATGTAATTGTGGGTGAAGGCGCCTTTGTCGTTTCGGCGGCGCGGTTTTCGGACTACCCGGAACGGATTCGGAAAAAACTGCTGCGCGAAGTGACCCAGCAGACCGCCGATCTGAAATGATGCAGTGGTAGATTCGTGATCACAACGCTTTTGTATTGAAAACGCTAACATTGCTGGGGTCGACAGAATTTTGTGATCACGAGCTTATTTTGTGTGATCACATTTTGACAATATCCGTGAATTTGCGTCAAATTTAACA
Source organism: Ruegeria sp. (assembly GCF_965243365.1). GTDB lineage: Bacteria > Pseudomonadota > Alphaproteobacteria > Rhodobacterales > Rhodobacteraceae > Ruegeria. The sequence continues at coordinate 1,916,973 of NZ_CBDEUW010000002.1, forward strand.
GTTTTTGCACCTGCAGCACGTGACAGAGTCGTAAAAACAGGTAAAACCATCGATAGCCAACCGAAAAGGAGCCGCCATGGCCGATGTAAATCGGGGCAACCGCCCGCTTTCTCCTCATCTGTCGATCTATCGCCCGCAATTGACCTCGGTCACGTCTATCCTGACCCGGATCACTGGCAATGCCATGATCGTGGCGACCTTGCTGATCGTCTGGTGGTTTCTGGCCGCTGCGACCTCGCCCGAGGCTTTTGAACGTGCCAACTGGTGGCTGACCTCGGTTCTGGGCGATCTGATCATGGCGCTGTCGCTATGGGGAATTTGGTATCACACGCTGGCCGGTGTGCGACATCTGATCTGGGACAACGCGATCGGGCTGGACCTTCCTACAGCGTACAAGCTGGGCTGGGCGGTTGTCATCGGTTCGGTCGTCCTGACCCTGTTGACTTTGTTGATTGTCGGATAAAGGAGGCCAGACATGCGTTATCTGACTGACCGCAAGCGTGCGACCGGCCTTGGTTCGGCCAAATCGGGCACAGCCCATTTCTGGAGCATGAAAGTCAGTTCGGTGGCTTTGCTGATCCTCGTGCCCCTGTTCATTTTCACCTTTGGGCCCGTTCTGGGTCAGCCTTATGACGTGGTGCTGGATTATTACTCGCGCCCATTCCCTGCGATTGTTGCTGGGCTGACGCTGCTGGTTGGTATGAAGCATTTTGCCGAAGGCGCTCAGGTTCTGATCGAGGACTATGTCCACGGCACCATGGAGAAGGTGCTGATCATCCTGACCACTTGCCTGGCATACGGCGCAGCGGCTGCTGGCCTGTTCGCCATCGCGCGCATCGCCCTTTAATTCCCGGAGCTGAAAGAAATGGCTGCATACGAATACGAAACGCATGAATATGACGTGGTCGTTGTCGGCGCTGGTGGGGCCGGTCTGCGGGCGACGCTGGGTATGGCTGAACAGGGCTTGCGCACGGCTTGTGTGACCAAGGTTTTCCCAACCCGTTCGCACACCGTTGCCGCGCAGGGCGGTATCGCCGCGTCGCTGTCGAATATGGGTCCTGACCATTGGCAGTGGCATATGTATGACACCGTCAAAGGCTCGGACTGGCTGGGTGACACCGACGCTATGGAGTACCTCGCGCGGGAAGCTCCTAAAGCGGTCTATGAGCTGGAACACTACGGTGTGCCCTTCAGCCGCACCGAAGAGGGTAAGATTTACCAACGCCCGTTTGGCGGACACACAACCGAGTTCGGCGAGGGCCCTGCTGTGCAGCGTACTTGTGCCGCTGCCGACCGAACCGGCCACGCGATTCTGCACACGCTCTATGGTCAGTCGCTGAAGAACAATGCCGAGTTTTATATCGAGTACTTCGCCATCGATCTGATCATGTCCGATGACGGGCAGTGTCAGGGCGTCGTCTGCTGGAAGCTCGACGACGGCACGATGCATGTCTTCAACGCCAAGATGGTGGTACTGGCAACCGGTGGTTACGGGCGCGCCTATTTCAGCGCGACGTCGGCCCATACCTGCACCGGTGATGGTGGCGGCATGGTGGCCCGCGCGGGACTGGCGCTGCAGGACATGGAATTCGTTCAGTTCCACCCGACTGGCATCTATGGCTCTGGCTGCCTGATCACCGAAGGTGCGCGCGGCGAGGGTGGTTACCTGACCAATGCCGAAGGTGAACGGTTCATGGAGCGTTATGCGCCGCAATACAAGGACCTCGCGCCACGCGACTACGTTTCACGCTCAATGACCATGGAAATCCGCGAGGGCCGTGGGCATGGCAACAACGGGGACCATATTCACCTGAACCTCAGCCACCTGCCAGCCGAGGCGCTGGCAGAACGTCTGCCGGGTATTTCGGAATCGGCCCGCGTCTTTGCCGGTGTGGACGTGACCAAGGAACCGATCCCGGTTCTGCCGACCGTTCATTACAACATGGGTGGTATTCCGACGAACTACTGGGGCGAGGTTCTGAACCCGACCCCGGAAAACCCGACCGCAGTTGTGCCTGGTCTGATGGCCGTGGGTGAGGCGGGTTGTGCCTCGGTCCATGGCGCAAATCGTTTGGGTTCGAACTCGCTCATTGACCTGGTGGTCTTTGGCCGCGCGGCGGCAATTCGCGCAGGTAAAGTTGTAGATGCTGATGCCTCCAATCCGGTTCTGAATCAGGCGTCCGTCGATAAGGCGTTCGACAGGTTCGATGCGGTGCGCAACGCCAGCGGAGCGATCCCAACCGCCGATCTGCGGCTTGAAATGCAGCGCACAATGCAAGAGGACGCAGCCGTCTTCCGGACCGCGAAAACCATGGCGGAAGGCGTTGAGAAGATGACGGCGATTGCCGCCAAGATGGATGATCTGAAGGTCTCGGACCGGTCGTTGGTGTGGAACAGTGACCTGATGGAGTCGCTGGAACTGACGAACCTGATGCCCAGTGCGTTGGTTACAATTGTAGGTGCCGAAGCCCGCAAAGAGTCTCGCGGCGCTCATGCGCACGAAGACTATACAGAACGTGACGACGAAAACTGGCGGGTCCATACGGTGTCCCGGGTCGATGGCAACAAAGTAGACCTCAGCTATCGCCCTGTGATTGTTGATCCGCTGACGACTGAAGATGAGGGCGGCATAAGTCTGAAACGGATCGCGCCCAAGGCGCGGACGTTTTGACATTTTGCTAGTTGTGGCCTGCTACGCGAAAGACAACAATGTTCCACCGTGGTGACAAAGAAATCGCTGTGTGCTGCGCATTTCGATCAGGGACCAACTTTATAAAGTTTCTGCTCGAAGAAAATTATTGCTGTCGCGTAGTTTTCCACGCTTTTGGTCGGAAACACGGCTTTATTCCGGTGTTGTCTGCGCAATCCCGGATTAAGGGGCGTAGTTATCCGGGAGTTTTCGTAACGAAAGACGCGCTCTCGCATATTGTTTCGTTGCACAAGTACTTTACGGAAGTAGGAAAAAATATCTCGGCGCCAACAAATTGGGGAAGCTTCCTAGTTTCCCCGCTTTCGAATTACGTTGAAGCAGATAGCGGCAGCCCTGAATACCGGTTTGGCAGTCCGCCGGACCACTGGAATGCGTTAATCTGGAACTTTCATAGTTTGGTTGCAGGTCGAATTGAAAGGAAACTCTTGGGGGCGCTTGGTTGCGAGCCACTTGGCGTCGAGGGCTCGGTATGACTTTCACTCCCAGGGTGATCTTTCATCTCGGTTTTCAAAAAACGGGAACGACGTCTGTCCAGGCGCTGCTGAATTCCAACCTGTCGTTGTTGTCAGACGTGGATGTGCGTGTCTACGGGGATGCAACGAAAGATTTGCGCGCAGCCGGAAAGAATTTCTGTGCGGAACCTAGCCCTGATCGGGAAAAGGAACTCATTAAAACGTTGGAGCGGCACTTCTCTTTGGTTTTTGACAACGGGAAACCTGTGTGTCTGATTTCAGATGAGAATATTTTGGGACGTGTGCCGTATTCCAATACAGGAGACGTTGTATCATGGGCCGAGAGGATTCTGCCTGTGATTGAAGGTTGTGCATCAGGAACGGATTTGGCCTTTCATTTTTACACGAGACCAGCTGAATCTTGGCGAAACAGCATGTACCGACAATGCGTGAAAAGAGCCGGCGTAACGGGCTCTTACGGGGTGTGGGCCAGAAGTTCACCTTTCCAAGAAGATTGGCCAGATTGGAAAGAATGGGCTGACCGGATATCTAAGGCGACGTCAGCACCCGTTACGTTCACCTGCATGGATGAAGAGTTGAAATCAGGTGCAGTATTGGGCACAGCGCTGCTTGAAAATGCAGGTCTTTCAGAGGCGGCAATAAATGCTCTGATCCCAGTCGAACGACAGAATATGGCGCTTTCAGATGCGGCGTTGCAGTTTATGCGGTTTGTGAACCTGCTTCCTCTTAAAGAGCGTTTGCGTTTGCGGATCAGTGAGAGAGTCGAGGCGTTCGATTCAAGGGCCAAGCACAAATGATCATTGCAAACTTGGCCACATATCCCAAACGACAGAAGTTTCTGCGGACAGTAGTTGAGGCGATCGCACCTCAAGTGGATAGATTGAACCTTGTTCTGAACGAGTTCGAAGCAGTTCCATCTGAGCTTCTGGGATATGGAAATATCGTTCCTATTCTCCCAGAAGAAGATACAAAAGACGTCGGGAAATTCTATCCGGACGTCTCAGGTGCTGAATACGTCATGCTGTTCGACGATGATATCCTGTATCCGCCAGACTATGTTGCAAAAACCGTTTCCAGGTTTGAGGCGTTAGGAAATCGCACGGCAATTGGTTCGTATCATGGGTCAATTTACAGACGCCCGGAATTCAACAACCGACGGGATCGTAACAATCCTGGCGGCATTGGTATGGGAGTATTTGGGCGGCTTATCGAATACCCCCGAGAACTGTACTCTTATAAAACACGGTTAGCAGATTTTCGTGACGTGTTCGTATTCTACAAAGAGCAGCATGCTCCGATAATTGTCGATCAAATTGCGTCAGGAGTAGCTATCCTGAAGGCAAGAGATTTCCCACCTTATTCTTATATGGCCGGAAGTCAGAAGTTTGTTGATGTCAGATTGGCGCGTTGGGCATTCGAACGTGGACTAACAGGCGTCACGCTGCCACGGGAAAGTGGCTGGTTGCGCCCGCTCCGCTATGAGGAGACTATTTTCAACGATTTTACAGAAAAAAACCCCGAACACGTTAATGTCGAAATCAAGACTTTTGCAGGCCGTGTTCCTCACGCGGGAGAAGTTCTGAAATGAGAACACATCTTCCGATCCATGTGGTATTTCTACGAAAAGGCTGGAATCTTAGGTCGTTCTTCGGCCAGCAAGGAAAGGAGGCCTGAGATGGTCCAACTCACTCTTCCCAAGAACTCCCGTATCACGACGGGCAAAACATGGCCTAAACCAGAAGGTGCGACCAATGTGCGCAAGTTCCAGATTTATCGCTGGAACCCGGATGACGGGCAGAACCCGAGCGTCGATACGTATTTCGTCGATATGGACAGCTGCGGCCCGATGGTTCTGGACGCGCTGATCAAGATCAAGAACGAGATTGATCCGACCTTGACCTTCCGCCGCTCGTGCCGTGAAGGCATCTGTGGCTCTTGTGCGATGAATATCGACGGGATCAACACGCTGGCCTGTATCTATGGCATGGATGAGATCAAGGGCGATGTGAAAATCTACCCGCTGCCGCATATGCCGGTGGTCAAGGATCTGATTCCGGACCTGACGCATTTCTATGCGCAGCATGCCTCGATCATGCCGTGGCTTGAAACCAAGACCAACCGTCCCGCGAAAGAGTGGAAGCAGTCCATCGAAGATCGCAAAAAGCTGGACGGCCTCTATGAATGTGTGATGTGCGCCAGTTGTTCGACCTCGTGCCCAAGCTACTGGTGGAACGGTGACCGCTATCTTGGCCCCGCTGCGCTGCTGCATGCCTATCGCTGGATCATCGACAGTCGGGACGAGGCGACGGGCGAGCGGTTGGACGATCTGGAAGATCCATTCAAGCTGTATCGCTGTCACACCATCATGAATTGCGCGAAGACTTGTCCCAAAGGCCTGAACCCGGCCAAGGCAATCGCCGAGATTAAAAAGATGATGGTCGAGCGCGCCGTATAATGAATGTTGGCGCTTGCCGGTTTGCGGCAAGCGCAACCCCAGCCTGCAAAATTGTGCGATGCGCGGTGAGTACCAGGGGCCTATTCTGTGACTTGGGGAGGAGTGATTGAATCTGGACAGGATCACTCCGATGGAAAAGAAAAACGATAAAGCTGGTGAAGCCGTGAGGCTGCTGGAGCAGGCTTGGGCATATTACACCCCGGAACCGCTGCCAGTGGGAACTGCGCAAGAACCCGAATTGTTTCACTATGCCAACGCGGCCTGAGGCCCTTGAAAATCTGATCTGAATCGGCAAAGCAAAGGGATGCCTGTCCTTTTGCTTTTGCTTGCTGCCGGTGTGTTCGCCTATTTCGTCTGGCGCGCACGAACATCGTCTTTGACGCGGGAATGCCGTTGGCGTCAGCACAAGGCAGAGGGCTGCTGGAAGTGCAGCTTTTGTGGCGCGGTTTCTCCTACAGATACGCAACCGCAGCGATGTATGAAGGGGCAGGGTTAAGCGGCCGTAAATCGGGGCTTTCCCGGGGTCTGAATCTGCGCCACTCTGCAGCCTATGTCAGACACTGAATTCACACCCCACCCGCCTGAGGATGCCGAAATACGCCGCGCCGTGGCTCCGGTCATCTGTTATCCGAACGACGGATTGCCACAGCCTGATCTGGAATGGATGCGCGCGATCCGACGCGATGCGCAGAAGGTGTCGGAAACCCTGATCCCCCCGCGTGATGCCCGTTGCTTCGAAGTACCAGCCGGGCATTTCTTTCGCATCACCTCGGTCGAGGGACCTCAGGTCGGAGACTTGAACCTGTGGAACCTGAAGGACCTGTCCGAGCGGTTCTATTCGGGAAAATCCCGCGCCCTGCACGGGACCCATCTGACGGTTGGTGAAAGGATGTGGTCCAGTTTCCCATATCTGCGCCCGATGGCAACGATTGTTGAGGATACGCTGGGTTGGTACGGGATCGACCAATTCGGAGGGTCCGTTCATGATGTGATCGGCACCCGCTGTGATCCTTATACGGGCAATTTGTTGTCGGGAACGCAGTATCACCATTGCTGTCATTCCAATCTGACCCGGGCTTTGGCTGATCACTTGAGTATCCCGTTGTCCGAAGCAGAACCGGCCGTTCATGATGTGCTGAACGTGTTCATGTGCACAGGGTTCACGCGCGACACCGGTCAGTATTTCATGAAGGCGTCTCCCGTCCGCCCCGGCGATTATCTGGAGTTTTTTGCCGAGATTGATCTGCTGGGCGACCTCAGCGCCTGTCCCGGTGGGGATTGTTCGTCCGAACACTCATCGGACACTGCGTCCTGCCATCCGCTGCGGGTTGAGGTTTTTGCGCCCGCTGACGAAGCTTTGGTGGGGTGGCAAAGTCCGGCACCCAATGGCTATGACCGGTCGCATGGCCGCTAGTGCGATTGGGAAACAGGCACATAAGGTGGCGCCTGTTTCAAAAGTCATTCAGCTGTTCGGAAACGCAGCCTGAAGCGCGATTTCCACCATATCGCCAAAGCTGCTTTCGCGGTCCGACGAGGGCAGGGCTTCTCCGGTCAACAGGTGGTCGGACACTGTCAAAACGGCCAGAGCCCGGCATTTGTGGCGGGCTGCGAGGATGTACAGTTCTGCTGCCTCCATCTCGACGCCCAGAATACCATGGCGAACCATCTGTTCGTTCAGGTCCGGGCGTTCGTCGTAAAACACATCCGACGAATAGATGCCGCCAACATGGGTTGGTGTGCCCTTGGCTTGTGCAGCCTGTGCCGCCGCTTGTAGCAGACCCCAATCGGCGCAGGGGGCGAAGTTGAGTTCCTTCATGATACCGCGCGATGGTGTGCTGAGAGTGGTGGAGGTCATGGCCAGAATGACGTCATGGACAGACACGTGATCCTGCATCCCGCCGCAGGATCCGATCCGGATCAGTGTTTTGGCGCCGTAGTCGCGGATCAGCTCATTCACATAGATCGACAGCGACGGCATGCCCATTCCGCTGCCTTGAATGGTAACGGGGTTCCCATTCCAGGTTCCCGTGAAGCCAAGCATGCCGCGAACATTGTTGATTTGCTTTACGTCGCTCAGAAACGTTTCGGCTGCCCATTTTGCGCGATACGGATCGCCCGGTAACAAAACCGTTTCCGCGATTTCACCTTTTTCTGCGCCAATATGAATTGTCATTTGTTTTGGGCCCTTGTTTCAAATTTCCAAATCGGAAACGTCCGCTCCGGACTTTAAGGCATCATGAACCCACTGCGGCTTGCGGCCACGTCCTGACCAGGTTTGATCCGGGTTGGCAGGGTTGCGATATTTTGGTTTTGCTTTTGTCTTTTTGATCGTGCGCTGCTGGCCTGATGTCAATTCCGAAAGGGAAAAGCCGAAATCTGCAGCTGCTTTTTCTGCTGCCTGCAATGCTTCCTTCCGTTCGCGAACTTCGGCATTTCTTATTGCGCTTTCAATTTTGCCGCGCAATTCCAACAATTCCTTGCGTGACATTTTCTCAAGATTTATTCCCATCATTTTCTCCACTTTTGGCCTGCAATTTTCGAGTGTGTCGCGCACATTAATTAAACGTGCGTATTTTATCCACTCCCGAATTTATTGGGACGTAGATCAAAAATGAGGTGCGGCGAATTCGGAGTTGTTAGGCGGCGATATTCTGGGGATCTGCCAGAGTCACAATATCGCCCATGATTGCGTTTAGCTCAAAATTCTTTGGTGTATAGACTTTGGCTACACCCATCTGCCTCAATCTTTCGGCGTCTTCATCGGGAATAATACCGCCGACAACAACGGGGATTTGGGTCAGGCCAGCCTCGGCCATACGAGTCATGACGTCCTGAACCAGAGGCAAGTGACTGCCGGACAGGATCGAAAGGCCGACGACATGGGCATCATCTTCAATTGCGGCGGCAACAATCTCTTCCGGGGTCAGGCGGATGCCGTCATAAGTTATGTCCATACCACAGTCTCGGGCACGGAAAGCGATTTGCTCGGCGCCGTTTGAATGGCCATCCAGGCCGGGCTTGCCGACCAGAAACTTCAGTCGACGTCCCAGGCTGTCGCTAACCGCGTCAACGGCCGCGCGCAACTCCTCCAACCCTTCGGTCTTGTTCGAGACTGATCCGGAAACGCCGGTCGGGCCGCGATAGGTGCCATAGGCTTTGCGCATCTCCTCGGCCCACTCGCCCGTGGTCACGCCCGCCTTGGCTGCGGCGATGGATGGCTCCATCATGTTCTTACCGTTTTGGGCAGCTTCCCTCAATGCGGCCAGTGCCGCGATGACGGCAGCATCGTCCCGGTCCGCACGCCAGGCATTCAGGCGGTCGATCTGCTCATGCTCGACGGCTGGGTCGACGACCATAATTCCACCATCTTCGGTTTGCAGCGGCGACGGTTCGCCCTCGACCCACTTGTTGACACCAACGACTACAGTCTCGTTCCGCTCGATCCGGTTCAGGCGGTCGGCGTTGGAATCCACCAACCGGGATTTCATGTATTCGATTGAGGCGACAGCACCACCCATCGAGTCAAGGTTAGCCAATTCTGCGCGTGCGCCTTTTTTCAGTTCTTCGACCTTCGCGTCGACAGCAGGGTTTCCATCAAACAGATCGCCGTATTCCAGTAGATCGGTCTCATAGGCCAGAATTTGTTGCATCCGCATCGACCATTGCTGATCCCATGGGCGCGGCAGACCCAGCGCTTCGTTCCACGCAGGCAACTGGACGGCCCGGGCGCGCGCCTTTTTAGACAGCGTCACCGCCAGCATTTCAATCAGGATGCGGTAGACATTGTTTTCAGGTTGCTGTTCGGTCAGACCCAGCGAGTTGACCTGAACGCCATAGCGGAACCTGCGGAATTTCGGGTTCTCGACGCCATAGCGTTGTTGCAGGATTTCATCCCAAAGATCGACAAATGCGCGCATTTTGCACATTTCGGTAACAAACCGAATTCCCGCATTCACGAAAAATGAGATGCGGCCACAGAGCGCCGGGAAATCTTCGACCGGAACGCGTGGACGTAGTTCATCCAATACGGCAATCGCGGTGGCCAATGCATAAGCCAGTTCTTGTTCGGGCGTCGCGCCGGCCTCTTGCAGGTGATAGGAACACACGTTCATCGGGTTCCACTTCGGCACGTTCGCATAGCAATACTCGGCCACGTCAGCGATCATTTTCAATGACGGCTTTGGCGGGCAAACATAGGTGCCGCGGCTGAGGTATTCCTTGATCAGATCGTTCTGGACGGTGCCTTGCAGCTTTGAAACGTCCGCCCCCTGTTCTTCGGCTACCGCAATATATAACGCCAATAGCCAAGGGGCGGTGGCGTTGATGGTCATCGAAGTGTTCATCTGTTCCAGCGGAATCTGATCGAACAGAACGCGCATATCGCCCAGATGGCAGATCGGAACGCCCACCTTGCCGACCTCGCCCCGAGCCAGCGTATGATCGCTGTCATATCCGGTTTGGGTGGGCAGGTCGAAGGCCACGGACAGTCCGGTCTGTCCTTTTGCCAGGTTGCTGCGATAGAGCGCGTTCGAGGCTTGCGCTGTCGAGTGCCCGGCATAGGTGCGGATAAGCCAGGGGCGATCTTTCTGCGACTGCGTCATTACGGGGCCTCGTGATTTGATGGGTAACAAAATTACTCACAGAGCCTCTAAATCGCAATTTTATGGACATGTCAATTCGCTGCATCGCGGCATGCCCGTTTTTCTTCAGATTGTGAGAGGGGGCATTTGATGGCACTGTGCGGCCATGATGCAAACCGTGGAACTTCCGCTTTGGCTTTTCGTGTTGATCGTGGTTTTCGCCGCGATCACATTTGCGTCGCATTTCCTGTTTCCCTCCGTACGCTGGTTCTTTCGCAGGCGGCTAGAGCGCGCGGTTGCGCGATTGAATCAAAGATTGCAGCGCCCGATCCAGCCTTTTAAGTTGGCCGAGCGGCACGACATGATCCAAAGGCTGATCTACGACCCTCAGGTCAGTAAGGCCGCGCAGCAATATGCGCAGCAGGAAGGTATTCCCGAAGGCGTCGCATCCGAAATGGCGCGCCGGTATGCCCGCGAGATTGTGCCCTCGTTTTCGGCCACGATCTATTTCAGCATCGCCATTCGGCTGGCCCGGCTACTGAGCAACGCGTTCTACAACGTACGGCTCAGCTATCAGGACGAGGATGCGATCAACGGGATTGATCCGCAGGCGACCGTTGTTTTTGTGATGAACCACCGCAGCAACATGGATTATGTCCTGGTCACCTATCTGGCCGCGCGGCGGTCTGCGTTGTCCTATGCCGTGGGAGAATGGGCACGTGTCTGGCCTCTTAGTCGTTTGATCCGGGCCATGGGGGCATATTTTATCCGGCGCAAATCGGGAAGCGATCTTTACCGGCAGGTGTTGGCCAGCTATGTCCGCTATGCGACCGAAGCGGGCGTCACGCAGGCGATGTTTCCGGAAGGAGGCCTGAGCCTGAATGGGCAGTTGGGCCGTCCGAAACTAGGGTTGCTGAAATATATCACAGACGGGGCGGACCCCGAGGGACGTGATGTTGTTTTTGTCCCGGTGGCGCTGAACTATGACCGGGTGTTGGAGGACACCATACTGACCGCCGCGGCCCTTGGGACTGAACGCAGGTTTCGGGCGCGGATCGGTGTGATCACCCGGTGGACGCTCAAGCAGATTTGGCGGCGGATCATTGGCCGATACAAACGGTTTGGCGTTGCCTCGGTTCGATATGCGATGCCGATCTCGCTGCAGCAGTTTCGGAAAACCCACGAACGTGATCTGACATCTGATCTGGCGCGTGAACTGATGCGGCGCATTGCGGGGGCAATTCCAGTTGTCCCTTTGCCGGCAGCGTGCCGGCTGGTCCAGGAAAATGGGGAGGTTTCTGAGGATCAGCTGCCGGAACTGATGAAGTTGCATATGCCTGATGATGACGGGCAATCGGTGCGAGCGGCTGTCGATCAGCTTGTCGACCGGCGTATCCTAGTGCGCGACAAGGGCGTTTTGCGGCCTTCGGGGCAGCGATCAGATTTGCTTGCTTATTATGCAGCCTCTTCTGCCCTTCCAGGAAAACCGTCGAATGCTGCGACTGCGAAGGATATTTCTGCGACTGCTGGGTCATAAAATTACAAAAATGGATCAAAAGCGGTTGCATTATTTCTTTGTGGCCAATATCTCATGCTGAGAAACCCGCGATTCTGCATCGCGGCAACACAGTTGCATAAGGGAGGCCAACATGGCTCTGGACACCGATAGCGGTATCGCGTCGTACGAGGCACCGGAAAAAGACCTCTATGAGATGGGTGAAATCCCTCCGATGGGATATGTACCAAAACAGATGTACGCCTGGGCCATCCGTAAGGAGCGCCATGGCGAACCGGACACTGCCATGCAGCTGGAAGTCGTCGATGTACCCAAACTGGACAGTCACGAGGTGCTGGTTCTCGTGATGGCGGCGGGCGTGAACTATAACGGTGTTTGGGCGTCGCTTGGCAAGCCGATCAGCCCGTTTGATGGTCACGGCCAGCCGTTTCACATTGCCGGCTCTGATGCCTCGGGCATCGTCTGGGCCGTGGGTGACAAGGTAAAGCGTTGGAAAGTGGGCGACGAGGTCGTCATCCACTGTAATCAGGATGATGGAGACGACGAATACTGCAACGGCGGCGATCCGATGTATTCGCCCAGCCAACGGATCTGGGGTTACGAAACGCCCGACGGATCCTTCGCGCAGTTCACCAACGTGCAGGCGCAGCAATTGATGCCGCGCCCCAAGCACCTGACCTGGGAGGAAAGCGCTTGTTACACGCTGACTCTCGCCACGGCTTACCGGATGCTGTTCGGTCACGAGCCGCATGATCTCAAACCCGGCCAGAACGTTCTGGTCTGGGGTGCCTCGGGCGGTTTGGGTTCTTATGCGATCCAGTTGATCAACACTGCGGGTGCCAATGCGATTGGTGTCATTTCGGATGAAAGCAAGCGTGACTTTGTGATGGATCTGGGCGCGAAGGGCGTCATCAACCGCAAGGATTTCAACTGCTGGGGTCAACTGCCCACGGTGAACACCCCGGAATATGCCGAGTGGTTCAAAGAGGCCCGCAAGTTTGGCAAAGCGATCTGGGATATCACCGGCAAGGGCGTGAACGTCGATATGGTGTTCGAACACCCCGGTGAGAGCACTTTCCCGGTTTCAACCTTTGTCGTGAAGAAAGGCGGCATGGTTGTGATCTGTGCAGGCACCACCGGTTATAATCTGACGTTCGACGTACGTTACATGTGGATGCATCAGAAACGCCTTCAGGGCTCGCATTTTGCGCATTTGAAGCAAGCTGCCGCAGCGAACCAGTTGATGGTCGAACGGCGGTTGGACCCGTGCATGTCCGAGGTTTTCACCTGGGCCGATCTGCCCGAGGCGCATATGAAGATGATGCGCAATGAACATAAGCCGGGCAACATGTCGGTTTTGGTTCAGGCGCCGCGTACGGGTATGCGGACTCTGGAAGAGGTTCTTGCCGCTCGCGGTTGAGCGCGCAGCACTCAATTGGAACGCTCGCACGGCGCGCTGTCGTTGTGCGAGCGTTTTGCGTATTTTGGCTACTTATTTTGTTTACAACGGCTTAGATCGCCAGCCCCCGCTATTTCTGGGGAGTAGAAAGCAGTGAATATGCCAAAATAACCTGCTCATGTTATGGTTGTGTTAACCCTTCGTTAACTAATTCGGGGACACCCTGATGGCGCAAAATGAGTGGATATTGGATGTGTTGTCGGACCTCAACGCCTTTGCGGTGGCGAACGGGTTGACCGCGCTTGCCGAGCAGCTTGACGATACCAGGCTGATCGCCGCGGCCGAGATCGCGTCCATGCAGGATGAGGCACGGGCGCCCGCGAATGGGAACAAAGTACGACTTGAGCCAAATCCCCAAGGATTTGGAAAACACCAACACGCTTGAAGAGCTGACGGGTGTTGCCGTTCAACTCCGGGACATTCTGAACCTCAGTCACATCACCTATCACTGGGTGGATGGTGCAGGCGATCAATACGGCTTTACGACCTATTCTGACGCTTGGGACGAACGTTATCGCGACCGAAATTATCACCGGATCGACCCAGTCATCATTGGCTGTTTCCAGCGTTTTCATCCGGTCGACTGGAAACAGCTGGACTGGTCTGGCAAAGCGGTCCGGGCTTTCCTGCTCGATGCCCATGATCATGGCGTCGGCAATCAAGGCTACTCGATCCCTTTGCGTGGCCCCAGCGGCCAGTTTGCATTGTTCACCGTGAACCACAATTGCGACGATCAAACCTGGCGGAGTTTCATTCAGGACTACGGCAATGATCTGATCCTGATCGCGCATTTCCTGAACCGAAAGGCACTGGAGTTCGAAAAGAACCGCCAGCCAGAAAACCGGCGTGGGCTGTCCCCGCGCGAGATTGATGCCATGACGCTTCTCGCCCTTGGCTATAGCCGCGCGCAAGTCGCCCACTCCCTCTCGATCTCGGAGCATACGTTGAGGGCTTATATCGAAAGCGCCCGCTCGAAATTGGGTGCGCAGAACACAACCCACGCTATCGCAACAGCACTCAGCCGAGGGTTAATCGTCGTTTAAGCAACGTACGGTGGTCTCACTGTAAATTAACCATGCCTTTGTACCCCCTTTGTTCCAGCAATTGGACGATAAGGGGATCAAGTCATGCTGCGGTATCTTTATGCCGATGAATTATACAAGTTTCCGGAATTGGCCGAGGGGATGTTTCGAGACCGCGCCGATCAGTTCAAAACCCGGCTGGGGTGGGATGTCTACGTCAACAAGGATGGGCATGAACGGGACAAATACGATGATCTGAACCCGCTCTATGTGATCTGGGAAGAAGCAGACGGCAGTCACGGAGGCTCAATGCGGGTTCTGCCGACAACAGGCCCGGTTATGGTTAACGAGGTGTTCGGCCATCTGACCGGGGGCAAGCCGATTTGCAGCCCATTGATTTGGGAGGTCACGCGGTTCTGTCTGTCACGCACCGCCAGCCCACATACGGCGGGTGCCATCATGCTCAGCGGCGGAGAGATGATGGAAGGGTTTGGTCTGACCCACATCGCGGGCGTGTTTGATGCTCGGATGATCCGGATCTATCGGCTCATCGGGTCTTCGCCAACTGTGCTCGGCGCGCAAGGTAAAGGGCGCGACCAGATATCGGTGGGCCTGTGGCCGTATTCGGCGGATGATTGCAACCGTGTTGCGGCCCGGGCGGGCATTCCGCGCAAGCTTTCTCAGCTATGGTTTCGCACTGCATTTGGGAGCGGGACAGAGCACCGCTTTGCATTGTCAGCCTAAAGGTGCAGAAATTCGGAATCGGTATCTGGCCCAGGATGGCGCGGCCTTGTAGGGTCGCGCCATGTCTTTGCCTACTGTGACCTTTTCCGAAGACCAGGCCGCCGCATATGACAGCATATCTGAGATGCTGAAATCTGCAGGAGTCGACCTGGATGACGACGCCCTGCTGAAGCTGCCCGGCAACGGGAAGTCCGGGGTGATGGCCGTTATTGGCAAAGCCGGGTCAGGCAAAACGCTTTTGTTGGGCGAACTGTACAAGGCTTTGGCTGATACCGGTGTTCAAGTGGTATCCGGCGATTTCGAAAGCCGGAAGAACAGGGACAAACGCAGCCTTGCCATTCTTGCGCCAACCAACAAGGCGGCCAGTGTCCTGCGCCTGCGCGGCGTGCCAGCGACGACCATTCACCGCATCCTTTATACCCCGGTCTATGACCCGGAATATGAGCGTATCGCCGAGTGGCTGGCGGGAAATGATGAACGACCCGAGATTGAGGGCCTGACGGATGAAGCGTTGGATCGCGCCGCTGCGTTCTATACCAACAACAAGTCCATTCCTGGGGCTTTGGCTGCCGCCGGGCTACGGGGCTCCGACTTCATCACAGGTTGGAAGCGCCGGGAAGAGCCGCTTGATATCGGGTTCATCGACGAAGCTTCGATGCTGGACGACCGGCAGTTCGAGGATCTGAAAGAAATCTTCCCAACCCTCCTGCTGTTCGGTGACCCGGCGCAGCTGGCACCGGTCAACCAGTCCGGCTCGATGGTGTTCGAAGCTCTGCCCGAGCCGCGAAAGCTGACATTGCACCGGGTCCACCGTCAGACCGCCGACAACCCGATCCTGGACCTTGCGCACGCCCTTGCAGACCCTGCAATGGCGTTCGAGGATTTCGAACGTCTGGTCGAGCAGACGGCCCGCAAGGATGATCGCGTGGTCTGGGGGCAGCGGGTCGAGGTTGATCTGATGGCGCGCAGCCCGGTGCTGGTCTGGCGCAATGCCACGCGTATTCGTCTGATACAGGCATTCCGTAATGTGCATGGTGCTCCGGAAACCGAGTTGCTTGAAGGCGAGCCGCTGATTTGTGACGGGATTGAACTACCGCTGAAACATCGAAAGAAACGATTGGACCTTGAGGCGCGCGGGCTGATCAAGGGCGCGCAGGTGATTTATCTCGGGCCGGGGCGCAAGCCCGGGTTTTCCCGACTGCACGTCATGGGGGCCGAGGACCCGCAGGTCAGCGCAGCCTCGATCGTTCAAATCGAAAAACCGGACGAGGAGGAGCCCTTCATCCCCTATGCCGCGCGTATGGGCGCGACGTTTCTACATGGCGCAGCGGTTACGATCCACAAAGCTCAAGGCTCGCAATGGGACACCGTTCAGGTTTTTGCACCTGACATCTATGCCGCCGCCCGCATGGGGCGGACCGAGGCGGGGCAGCCGTTGTGGAAGCGCCTGGCCTATGTGGCAATTACACGTGCGCAGCAACGGCTGATCTGGGTGGTGCGCAACCGTTTGTCCAAGCCAACCCACCCATTGCGCGTTGACGATCTGCGTGCAGTTCCCGCCGCCTCGCTGACCCTGGAGGCAGAAGAGATATGAGGACAATTATCGTAACCGGAGCAAGCTCGGGCATCGGTCGCACAACGGCCGAGTTGTTTTTGGCCAACGGCTGGACTGTTGGGCTATTGGCCCGGTCTGCGGACATTCTGAGCGAGATCGCCGCGCCCCACGCGAACGCAATTCCATTGGTGGCGGATGTAACCGATCCCAGCGCGGTTGATGCGGCCTTTTCAAACTTCAAAAACAAGGTTGGGCGACTGGATGTGTTGTTTAACAATGCCGGGATATTTGCGCCGGGCGGTACAATTGACGAAATCGCCCTGGAAGATTGGGCGCAAACAGTCAACGTAAACCTTAACGGGATGTTCCATTGTGCCCGGGCCGCTTTTGCCGCGATGCGGCGTCAGACACCTCAGGGCGGGCGGATCATCAATAACGGCTCGATTTCCGCGCATGTGCCACGGCCGAACTCGGTTCACTACACAACAACGAAACACGCGATCACCGGTTTGACCCGCAGCCTGTCGTTGGATGGGCGGCCCTTTGGCATCGCCTGCGGACAGATCGATATCGGGAATGCGCGTACCCCGATGGTGCAGGAACTGGTAGATGCCGCCATCGCGGAAGGTCGCACACCGGACCCGACAATGCCTGTTGAGAACGCCGCAGAATCCGTTCTGTACATGGCCGAACTACCGCCCGAAGCGAATGTTCAGTTCATGACAGTGATGGCAACGACGATGCCCTATATCGGACGCGGCTAAGGATCAGTTTTCCCGTAACAGACGGAATGCAGTGGATGCACCCCAACCGGCCGCAATGGCGATGGCCAAAGACATGAGACCATACCAGATCGGCTGCTGGCGGGACATATTGTACAGGAAACGTTCCAGACCAACTTTTCTGACATCGATCGTCGTTTCGAACTGAGAGACGACCTCGCCCCCGCGTGTCAGAAAGATGCGTGTCCTGTAGTCGCCTTCGGTCAGGTCTGCGGGCATCTCGATAGACGTACGAAACAGGGTCTGTTCGTCCACGGCCACGGTATCCTCGCGGATTGAATACAGGCCTTCTTCCTCACGAATCCGAACGACGGCCTCGGCGAATGCCTGGGCGTCCCTGATGTGCATCGCTGCGCCGACAGAGCGAATGGCGCGTTCAATTGAAACCCGATACCGCAGGTCTTCGGTATCGGTCAGGATGTCATCAAACGGGGCACTGGTCGCAACTGCATAAAAGCTTGGGGCAGAATCGACCAACACGCTGTCTGTATTCACCCAGATTCCGAATTTTCTTTCTTTGCGGCGGACGGTCACCGGTTCTGATGGGCCAGCCACCGACACAATGACCTGCAGCGGGGGGCCTTCGGGAATCGGGGCCTCGCGTTTGATGGCGCCGAACACCAGGATTTCGGACCCGTCGAAATTGGCCGTGATCGACACCCGGTCCTGGCTGAGGCCCAGCACAACCTGTTCTTCAGCGGCAAGCGCCGGCAGACAGATCAGACACAATGCGGCAATCCACCGAAACATGATCAGTGCCCCCCCGCATCGCCAAGCGAGAACAGTTCCGCCGGTTGTAGCAACAGGTCCAATGCCAGCTTGCCGCAAACGACTAGAACCAGCGCAGCCAGCAGCACCCTCAGTTGTTCGGCTGGCATGCGGGCACCGATGACGGTGCCGATCTGGGCCCCAACAACACCCCCCACCAGCAAGAGGACCGCCAGCACGACATCCACCGTATAGTTCGTCGTTGCGTGCAGCATCGTGGTGAAACCGGTGACAAAGATGATCTGGAACAGCGATGTTCCGACAACCACTTTGGTCGGCATGCCCAACAGATAGATCATCGCGGGAACCATGATGAAGCCGCCGCCAACACCCATGATCGCAGACAATACGCCAACAAAAAGACCGACGATCAAGGGTGGGATGATCGAGATATACAGGCCAGAGGTGCGAAATCGCATCTTAAACGGTAAGGCGTGAATCCAGCCCCGCTGGCGCCGCTTTGGTGCCCCGGCTCCGCCTTTGCGGGACTTGCGCAGTGCGCGGACGCTTTCGATGAACATCAGACTGCCGATCACGCCAAGGAACACGACATAGCAAAGCTTGACCAGCAGATCGACCTGGCCAAGGCTTTTGAGGTAGTTAAAGACAACGACCCCCAGCGCTGCGCCGGTCAGACCACCGACCAAAAGAACACCGCCCATTTTCAGATCAACCGTTCTGCGCCTGAAATGCGCCAGAACGCCTGAGAATGAAGAGGCGACGATCTGATTTGCCTCGGTCGCCACAGCGACTGCCGGGGGGATGCCGATAAAGAACAGCAGAGGGGTCATCAGAAACCCTCCGCCGACGCCGAACATGCCAGAGAGTATCCCGACCATGCCTCCCAGCCCGAATAGCAAGAAGGCGTTGACTGAGACTTCGGCGATAGGGAGGTAAATCTGCATGTCTACTTCTAAATGGTACCGGCCGCACCGTGCAACGCGACAGAGCGTCTGATGACGCCAACTTCAAGGACCGGAACGCAGGGCGCGCACCGAACGGCGCGCGCTGGGAAACTCATCCGGCCTGAGGGGACACCACATCGGCAAAGGTGATTTCGGACACGTCCGTATCTCCTTAGAACCTCTGCGGCGCGCAAAATCAACTGTCCATGCCGCTTTGCAGCAAAAAGGATCCTTCGATGGCTCTGAACCGGTACAATCAGCGTTCTTTGACGTAGGGTTCGCCTCCTGCGCGTGGCGGAACAGCCTTGCCGACAAACCCGGCCAGAATCACCACGGTCAGGATGTAGGGCAGGGCGTCCATCATCTGCACCGGGATGACCACGCCACCCAGATCGATGTTCTGGAACCGCAGGGCGATCGCTTGCAACAGGCCAAACAGCAGACAGGCCCACATCGCGTGCCATGGCCGCCATTTGGCAAAGATCAGCGCGGCCAATGCGATGAACCCACGACCAGCGGTCATTTCCTTGACGAACCCGGCCTGCAAGGCGGTGGCCAGATAGGCCCCGGCAATGCCGCAAAGTACACCACAGATGGCAACTGCTGCAAAGCGCAGACCGACGACCGACACGCCAGCCGTATCCACCGCCGCCGGGTTTTCGCCGACAGCCCGCAGGCGCAAACCAAAGCGGGTCCGGTACAGTATCCACCATGTCAACGGAACCATAAGGAACGCGATATAGACAAGAATTGAATGCCCGGAAAGAAGTTCGGAATAGACCAAATGTACAACATTGGCATCCGACATCAGATCTGAAACCGACCGCCCGGTTAGCTCTGCATCCTCAGGTCCGATCGCGTAAGGGAATTCGGCAGATTCAAAGCGCCCACCCCCGAACAAAGATGGCGTTCGCCCCCCTTGTTTGAACCAGCTTTGTGCGACCAGAACAGTCATACCCGCAGCAAGAAAGTTGATCGCCACACCCGAGATCAACTGGTTTCCCCGGAACGTGATGGAAGCCAGCCCATGCAACCCCGACAGGATCAGCGAGGCAGCGATACCAGCCGACAGGCCGAGCCAGACCGATCCGGTTACAGCGGCGACGGCGGCGGAAAAGAAGGCAGCCATCAGCATCTTGCCCTCAAGCCCGATGTCGAAAATACCTGCCCGTTCCGAATACAGCCCGGCCAGACAGGCCAACAAAAGGGGCGTAGCCAGTCGGATAGTTGAGTCGAGGATTTGGATGAGCGTTACAAAAAACTCCATCACTCGGCCCCCTTACGCATGCCCAGGAACAGTTTTTCAAGCGGCATGCGCACCATGTTGTCCAGCGCCCCCGTAAACAGGATGACCAGCGCCTGAATGACCACGATCAATTCGCGCGGGATCGACGTCCACAGCGCCAGTTCTGCGCCGCCTTGATACAGGAACCCGAACAGCAACGCCGCCAGGAATACGCCGAACGGGTGTGACCGGCCCATGAGGGCCACAGCGATGCCGATGAAGCCCGCGCCTTCGGTCGAGTTGAGAACCAGCCGTTCAGCTTCGCCCATCACGTTGTTGATTGCCATCAGACCAGCCAGCGCGCCGGAAATCAGCATGGCGATGATGGTGATCCGAACCGGCGAGATGCCAGCATAAACGGCTCCGGTTTCCGAATGGCCATAGGCGCGAATTTCGTATCCCAGGCGGGTGCGCCAGATCAGCGCCCACACGACCACACAGGCAAGCACGGCCACAAAGAACGAGATATTTGCAGGCGCGCCACGGAATACGACGTTTTCGGCGGTCGAGAACATCGACTGGAACGTCGGCAAATGCACGGCTTCGGGGAAACGCGCGGTCGCCGGGTCTTGCGACCCCTGCGGGCGCATCACATTGACCAGCATGTAGTTCAGGAAGGCGGCAGCAATGAAGTTGAACATGATCGTGGTGATCACGATATGGCTGCCACGTTTTGCCTGCAGATAAGCTGGGATCGCAGCCCATGCCGCGCCGAACAAAGCTGCGCCCAAACCGGCAGCCACCAACGCAATGCTCCAATGCGGCCAGTCAATGTAAAGGCACACCATCGCAACGCCAAGCCCGCCCAGCATCGCCTGCCCCTCGCCCCCGATGTTGAACAGCCGGGCGTGGAAGGCCACGGCAACCGCCAGCCCGGTGAACATGAAGTTGGTGGCGTAATACAGCGTGTAGCCCCAGCCATAGGTCGATCCCAGTGCGCCGGTGACCATCAGGTTCACCGCTTCGGCCGGGTTCTCTCCAATGGCCAGAATGACCAACGCAGAAAGGATTGTGGCCAATAACAAGCTGATGACAGGGATCAGAACGACATCGGCCCATTTGGGCATCTTTTCCATCTTACGCGGCCTCTCCTGCAACACCGGCCATCAGCAGGCCCAGTTCTTTTTCGTCTGTTTCATTTGGCAGGCGTTCGCCCATGATGTGCCCGTCAAACATTACCGCGATCCGGTCGGAGAGTGAGAAGATTTCTTCCAATTCAACCGAGACCAACAGAATCGCTTTGCCTTGGTCGCGCAAGGCAACAATCTGCTTGTGAATAAATTCGATTGCGCCAATGTCGACGCCACGGGTCGGCTGACCGACCAGCAATAGATCCGGGTTGCGCTCAATCTCGCGCGCGACAACGATTTTCTGCTGGTTGCCGCCTGAAAAGCTTTTGGCCGTCAGCCATCCATTGGGCGGGCGCACGTCGAACTTTTCCATCTTGGCATCGGTATCAGCACGCAGGGCCGCGTTGTCCATGAAGATGCCGCGTTGATAGGCAGGATCACGGTGATAGCCAAAGGCCACGTTCTCCCACGCATGGAAATCCATGATCAGACCTTCGCGTTGGCGGTCTTCGGGGACGTGGGCAATATGTTGCGCGCGCCGTGCCTGACCGTCTGACCCCGTACCGCTCAGCGCCAACGGTGCACCGTTCAACCTGATTGATCCCTGGCCAGGGCGCATTCCACCCAGAACTTCCAAAAGCTCCGACTGGCCATTACCGGCCACGCCCGCGATGCCGACAATCTCTCCGGCACGGACCGTCAGATCAATGCCCTTGACCCGCTCGACACCGGCTTGATCGAAGACCCGCAGATTTTCGACTTCAAGAATGGGTTTGCCGGGTTGGGCCGGAACCTTGTCGACCTGCAACAGAACCTTGCGGCCCACCATCAGTTCGGCCAGCTCTTCCGGGCTGGTCTCGGCGGTTTTGACTGTTGCCGTCATCTGCCCGCGCCGCATGACCGACACGGTGTCGGTGTTCTCCATGATCTCGCGCAGTTTGTGGGTGATCACAATGATCGTTTTCCCCTCGGCCCGCAGACGGTCGAGGATACGGAACAACTGATCTGCCTCGGCAGGTGTCAGCACACCGGTGGGCTCGTCCAGAATCAGAATTTCAGCCTTGCGATACAGGGCCTTCAGAATCTCGACACGCTGCTGCATGCCCACACCGATCTCATCAATGCGCTTGTCTGGGTCTACGAACAGCTCGTATTCTTCTTCCAGCTCTTTCAGTTCCTTACGGGCTTTGGACAAAGACGGGGCTAACAGCCCGCCGTCTTCCGCGCCCAGTACGATGTTTTCCAGAACAGTGAAATTCTCGACCAGTTTGAAATGTTGGAAGACCATCCCGATGCCCGAGGCGATGGCCGCCTGGCTGTCAGGGATCTCGGTCTTTGTACCGTTGATCCAGATCTCGCCTTTGTCGGCTTTGTAAAAGCCGTAAAGGATGCTCATCAGCGTGGACTTGCCCGCACCGTTTTCACCGATGATCCCATGGATCGTTCCGGGGGCGACGCTGATGGAAATGTCTTTGTTGGCCTGAACCGGCCCAAAGGCTTTGGAAATCCCTTTGAGCTCAATGGCGGGGACGGTCATGTCGTGTCCTCAATTGCCGAAAGGGCCGCGTGAAAGATGCGGCAGAACGAAGACGAGGCGGAGGAAACCCCCGCCTCGCTTGTGTCTTAGAATTGCAATGCCGGGCAGCTGTCATTCTCGTAATAGCTGACAACGGCCACGTTCCCGGCGATGATGTCGTCGCGCGCCTTGTCGACTGCGGCTTTCATATCGTCGGAAACCAGCGATGCGTTGTTTTCGTCCATCGCAACGCCAACGCCTTCTTCGGCCAGACCCATGGCAAAGACCCCGGTTTCAAGGTTTTCGCCCGCGCTCATCGCGTCATAGACGGCAACGTCCACACGTTTCAGCATCGAGGTCAGAACCTTGCCCGGATGCAGGTGATTCTGATTGCTGTCCACGCCGATCGACAGGATGCCTTCGTCGGCTGCGGTTTGCAAAACACCAACGCCGGTGCCACCAGCGGCGGCATAGATGACATCAGCACCCTGGCTGATCTGCGCCTTGGTCAGTTCCGAGCCTTTCACAGGGTCGTTCCACGCTGCCGGCGTTGTGCCGGTCATGTTGGCGACCACTTCGATATCCGGGTTCACAGCCTTCGCGCCCTGCGCGTAGCCACAGCCAAAGTGACGGATCAGCGGGATATCCATGCCGCCAATAAAGCCGACAGTTCCCGACTCGGACGCCATCGCAGCCATCATGCCGACCAGGTACGAGCCCTCATGCTCGGCAAAACCGATCTGGCGAATGTTCGGGGCGTCCAGCCAAGTCACGTCAACCGCGACGAATTTGGTGTCCGGGTAATCGCCAGCTACGGCGGACAGTGGATCGGCCATGGCAAAGCCCATGGTGACGATCGGGTTCGCGCCCGCTTCGGCAAAGCGGCGCAGGGCCTGCTCGCGCTGGGCTTCGGATTGCAGTTCGATTTCGCGATACGTGCCGCCGGTTTCCTCGGCCCAACGCGTGGCACCATTATGTGCGGCTTCGTTAAACGATTTGTCGAACTTGCCACCCAGATCAAAGATCAAGGCCGGCTCGGCCATGGCAGCCCCTGCGGTCAGAGCGACAGCAGCAGCGGCACCCATCAAGGATTTCATCAGGGTCATTTCTTACTCCCGTTTTGTTATAGTTGGTCCGGGGTCAAGATAGCCCCGATCACCCACTCAGAGCGAGCATAACTGTTGTGATGGCGGGAATTAAGGCCGTTTGCAACAGGAAGGGTCAACAGAAATTTGACCAAGCGGTCCAGAAAAATGCGCTTAAGGCCGGTCCAGGGCGCATTCCATGACGATTGCATCCACATTTGGACCGTTTTTTCGGCGGTAATAGGCTTTTCGGCGCCCGCATGCCGAATAATGGCAAGCTTGATACAATGCGATTGCGGGGTGATTATCCGCCGCGACGTCAAGAAAGGCGCGTGTTGCGCCTTGGCTCTGTGCCGCCAAATGCCAAGCCGTCATGCATTCTCGCGCCAGTCCCTGACGTTGATGATCGGGGTGAGTCGCAATGGTCAGAAGCTCGGCCTCATCTGCGATAACCTTGATCAGCGCGAAGCATCGCGCATCCCCGATGGCTTGCGTAAAGGGGTTGTTCAACAGATCGCTGAACTCTTCTGCTGTCCACGGGCGCGACCTGGTAAATGCCGCCGCGTGGGTTTGGGCCATCTCTTGTAGGGTCATCCGTCCAGCAATATCGGTGGAACGTCTTTCGACGGAGCGGCGTCGGCTGGTCTGACATATAACGGTGCCGGGGCTTCGATTTGTGTCCCGATCCGCCGGGTCGCGATTTTGGCAATGGACCTGGCTTGAGTCTCGGGGTCTTCGCAATAGTACAGCGCGGCTGGCAGTTGGGGCGTTTCAGTCGAAATCAGTTTGGGTTCTTCCCCCGGCAAACGGACATAGGCCTGTTCACGAGGTGCGCGGATCGCCGGAACCTGCCCTTCGGGGGCAAGGTTGGCTAGCGCGTCAAAGCCATCGACCCCGATGGCGGGCACACCAAGGCCCAGCGCAAGTCCCCGCGCCGCAGAAACCGAGATGCGGATACCGGTAAAATTGCCCGGCCCCGTGCCGACACCAACAGCGTCCAGGTCCTGCCAGGTGCATCCGGCCTCTGCCAAAACCTCTTCCAGCAATGGCATCAGGCGTTCAGCCTGCCCGCGTGTCATCGCCTCGGCCCGTGATACCGTGATCTGGCCGCCACGCAGCAAAGCGGCCGCGCAATGCGCGGCCGATGTGTCAAATGCCAGTACTGTAGGGTCAGACGGCAACCGGACGAACCTCGGTCACTTCAGGTATGTAGTGACGTAGCAAGTTCTCGATGCCCATTTTCAGGGTCAGGGTCGAAGAGGGGCAACCCGCGCAGGCCCCTTGCATGTGCAGGTACACGACACCGCGGTCGAAGCCGTGGAACGTGATATCGCCACCATCCTGCGCCACTGCCGGACGTACGCGGCTGTCCAGCAGGTCTTTGATCTGATTGACGATTTCCGCGTCTTCACCAGAATGCTCCGCGTGCCCCGAGGCCGCAGCAGCACCGGCACCCATGACGGGCTGGCCGGACTGATAATGCTCCATCACCGCGCCCAGAATGGCGGGCTTGATGTGATCCCACTGCACGTCATCCGATTTGGTTACTGTGACGAAGTCATTGCCGAAGAATACGCCGGTTACCCCGTTTACACCAAAGATACGCTGGGCGAGCGGTGATTTTTCCGCCGCTTCTGCCGATGGGAAGTCAGCGGTTCCTGCGTCCAGAACCGTCTGACCGGGCAGGAATTTCAAAGTGGCCGGGTTGGGTGTGGATTCGGTCTGGATGAACATGGCGCGGCTCCGTTTAGGTTGCCTCTGATATGCGCGTCAGGGCCCGGGAAGTCAAGATTTGGAACCGTTCTAAATTTCAGCGGCCAGAGAAATCGCACTATCAAGCCTGTCGTCGCCCCAGAACAGTTCATCCCCGACCACAAAGCTTGGCGCACCAAAAATGCCCAGCGCCTTGGCCTGGTCAACCTGCGCAAAGAGGGCGGTTTTGATGTCCTTATCCTGTGTTCGGATCAGCAGTTCCGCAGGTGTATCTGCCTCAACAAGACACTCGGTCAACACAGCATCGTCAGAAATATTCCGGCCGGACCCAAACTGGGCCGTAAAAACAGCACGCACGAAATCTGCCCGTTGGTCCGAAGATTCGATGGCAATCGCGGCGCGGGCCGCTTTCAGGCTGTTTTGCGGGAACTCTTCGGGACGGCGCAGAGGCAGATTGCGTTCGGCGCACAGCCTTTCCATATCACGCTTCATGTATCGCCCTTTGGCCGGGTATATGTTGAACGGAGAATTGTTCCACCCCTGTTCCGCAAAGATCGGGCCCAGCAGGAAAGGTTGCCACGACACGCTTACACCATGTGCTTTGGCATCCCGCTCGATCCGCATCGCGCTGAGATACGAATAGGTCGAGGCAAAATCGAACCAGAACTGGATTTGCTTGCCCACTCGCGCGGTCCTTTACGTGATCGCTTCCAGCTTTTCCTTGCTCAGATCGCCCGGGACAATAGTAATCGGGATCGGCAGGCTGCCCGAGTTCTTGGTCAGCTGTGTCACCAGCGGTCCGGGCCCTTTCTTGTCAGTGCCGGCGCCCAACACCAGAACACCGATTTCGGGGTCGGACTGAACGTGCTCGATGATCTGAGGCACCGGGTCGCCCTCGCGAATGGCCAGCTCAGGCTCGATATTCTGTTTGTCGCGCATCCATTTGGCGAAAACCTCGAAATGGGCATGAATACGTTCGCGCGATTCTTCACGCATGACTTCGGCCACGCCAATCCAATGGTTGAACTCATCCGGTGGGATGACCGAAAGGATGGTAACGCCGCCGCCGGTATGGGCCGCACGCATCGCGGCAAAGCGCATTGCGTTCAGGCATTCTCGGCTATCGTCCAGAACGACAAGGAATTTGCGCATGACTATCCTCATTATTTTCGGGGATCATGCCCGACGGTTTGTGCGCTGGCAACTGGAACAGAGACTGCTAGCGGGTACTTGCAGCCCAATCCCAGTACATTTCCCGAACACGGCGGGCAATGGGTCCGACCTGATATTGTGTATCGTCCAGCGCTGTGACGGGGGTGACCTTGCTCATGTTGCCGGACATGAACACTTCGTCGGCGTCGTGGAAATCATCGAAACTCAGAACCGCTTCGTGCACGGTCACGCCATCGGCGCGCAGATTCTCTATGTGCCGGGCGCGGGTGATACCGGCGAGGAAGGTGCCGTTGGGAATAGGCGTAAACACCTCGCCGTCGCGCACCATGAAGATATTGGTGGTGGCGGTTTCTGCAACATGTCCCATCGCATCCGCAACCAGAGCGTTCGAAAACCCTTTGGAGCGCGCCTCTTGCAGCATTCTGGCGTTGTTTGGATAAAGGCAACCGGCCTTGGCGTTTACTACCGAAGATTCCAGAAGTGGGCGGCGGAATCGTGTTGTGGTCAATGTGGCATTGGCTGTCTCAGGCGCCATCGGAATCTCTTCCAGACAGATCGCAAACCCGGTGCTGTTTTCCTGCGGGATAATCGCCGTAACGTCCCCGTCTATGCCCCAATACATCGGCCGAATGTAGACCGCCGTATCGGGGGCGTAGGCCTGCAAGCCGTCCCGGACGATTTCGACCATTTCGTCCGGTGACACGGTTGGCGTCAGCATCATCGCTTTGGCCGAGTTGTTGATCCGCGCGCAATGGGCGTCCAGATCCGGCGTCACCCCGTCAAAAAACCGCGCGCCGTCGAAAACCGATGAACCCAGCCACGATCCATGATCGGCAGCCCGCATGATCGGAGCATCCCCGTCGTGCCACTGCCCTTCGAAATAGGTGCGGATATTCTTTCCAACCGCCATGACGCCCTCCCAAGCTTTGAGGCAAACCTAGGAAGGCGTTGAGGCAACGTCCAGCGCAATCAGCGCTATTTTGCGCCGACCATACCCACGATTTCGTAGGTCTGCTGCAAGATCGGGGCCGCTATCGCCCGTGCCCGTTCCGCACCTCGGGCCAGAATCCGGTCAATCTCGGCCTCTTCGCCCATCAACCGGGCCATTTCAGACGAAATCGGCGACAGTTTCTCGACCGCCAATTCAGCCAGCATCGGTTTGAACTCACCAAATTGCTTGCCGCCGACCTCGGCCAGAACCTGTTCCGAGGTCTGATCGCTGAGCGCGGCATAGATGCTAACCAGATTTCGCGCCTCGGGGCGATCCGCCAGACCATCGATTTCTGATGGCAGGGCATCCGGGTCCGTCTTCGCCTTGCGGATTTTCTTGGCGATGGTGTCGGTGTCGTCGGTCATGTTGATCCTGCTCATGTCCGAGGGGTCAGAGGACGACATTTTCCGCGACCCGTCCCGCAGATTCATCACGCGCGGTGCCGGGCCACCGATGACAGGCTCAGTCACAGGAAAGAAATCCACACCATAGTCGTGGTTGAACTTGATCGCGATGTCGCGGGTCAGTTCCAGATGCTGTTTCTGGTCTTCGCCAACCGGCACATGGGTCGCGTGGTAGACCAGAATATCGGCCGCCATCAGCGCCGGATAGGCAAACAAGCCCAACGCGGCGTTCTGTGAATTCTTGCCCGCTTTGTCCTTGAACTGAGTCATCCGCTGCATCCAGCCCATCCGGGCGACGCAGTTGAAAATCCACGCCAATTGAGTGTGCTCGGCCACCTGGCTCTGGTTGAACAGGATCGACTTTTCCGGGTCCAGACCAGCCGCGATAAAGCCCGCGCAAACTTCGCGGGTTTTTTCACGCAGACGATCCGGGTCTTGCCAGACAGTGATCGCGTGCAGGTCGACCATGCAGTAAATGGTCTCATACTCGTCGCCCTGCATATCCACAAAACGCTTGAGCGCACCCAGGTAGTTGCCAAGGTGCAGGTTTCCCGAAGGCTGGATGCCGGAAAACACGCGCGGCGTGAATTGGGTCTCAGTCATCGAAGGGAACTCCCGTCTGGAAAAATCAGCCCTCGTCGCTTACCCATGAGGCAAAGGGACGTCAACAGCCGCGAGAGGCCCGCCCAATGAGCAGTGAGCATTATGTGCCGCCCGTGAACCCATTGCCGCCGGTGGTTGCGGCGCTGGCGCTGTTCATCATGGGGATCGAGCTGGCCTTTATGTTGGGCAGCAAAGGGCTGATTGGTGGGCCTTCGGCGGTGGGCTGGCGGCTGGATGCGTTGCGGCAGTATTCCTTCTCGCCCGATATTCTTGACTGGATGATTCAGAACGGGCGCTGGCCGATCGAACATGTCATCCGTTTCGTGACCTATCCTTTTGTCTCGCGCTCTTTCACGCAGGCCATTTTCGTCTGCGTTTTTGTTCTGGCGATGGGCAAGATGGTGGCCGAGGTTTTTGGTGGCATTCGGATGCTGATCATCTTTGTGCTGTCCGGCGTGGGTGGCGCGTTGGCTTATGCACTGTTGCTGAATCCGACCTATCCGCTGATCGGAGGGTTCCCTCCGGTCTACGGCCTGATCGGAGCGTTCACATGGCTTCTGTGGAAGAAACTGTCTTTGGTGGGCGAAAATCAGGCGCGGGCCTTTCAATTGATCGCCGTGCTGATGGGCATTCAGTTCTTGTTCCGATTGCTGTTTGGTGGCGCGCCCGACTGGATTGCCGACCTGGGCGGATTCGCGACAGGCTTTGGGTTATCCTTCATTCTGGCTCCGGGAGGCTGGGCGCGGATCGTTGGGCGTATTCGCCGCGATTGATCAGGATCTGCGCAATGCGCGTTTGAAATCCGAGATATCGAAGGCCTTGAACAAATGCCCCAGAAAGAAATAGCTGGCCGCGGCGACTTTGATCAGCAGGATCAACGCCAGATAGCGCCAGCCTGACATTTCGAACGCCCACCCGAACAGATGGATCGCGGCAAAAAGGACCACCCCCATCCCTGCCGAGGCTGCCGTTATGCGCCACGCCCGGCGTTTGAAACGATCATCAAACCGTGCTTCCTCGCCCATTCGCCGTGCGCCGATGACCAGCAGAACGACCATCGCCCAGCCTGCGGTTGAGGTTGCGATTGCCGGTGCGATCCACCCGACCAGCGGATAAAGCCCAAAGGCCAAAACTGCGTTCACCACCATGGCGACCAATGCATAACGAAACGGAGATCGCGTATCCTCGCGCGCGAAGAACAGCGGCTGCAGCAGTTTCTGCAGCATGAAGGCAGGCAGGCCGATACCATAAATCGCAACCGCCAACGCCGTTGCGGTCGTATCTTCGGCGGTGAATTGGCCGCGCTGGAACAGGACCGACACAAGCGGGTTCGGGATGATCACAAAGGCCACGGTCGACGGGATGGTCAGCAGCAACATGAATTCACCCGCGCGCGAGAACGCGTTGCGTGCACCAGCTTTGTCGTCAGCGCGCAGGCGGCGGGACAGGTCGGGCAGCAAAACAATACCAACCGCGATCCCCACGACACCCAATGGTAGCTGGTACAGTCGGTCAGCGGCGAAAAGCCAGCTCACCGCCTTTTCTGTTTTCGAGGCCACCAGTTGCCCCACCACCAGATTGACCTGCGTTACGCCCATTGCCAGCGCGGCAGGGACCGCAATACGCACCAGATTGCGCATTTCCGGCGTCAGTCGCGGCATCCCGGGGCGGATGCGAAATCCTGCCCGCTCGGTCGCGATCCAGACAAGGGCCAGTTGGGCCACGCCTGCAATTGGGATGACGGTGATCAGCCACCGGATGACCTCACCCCCGGAAAGCGCGCCGAAGATAAGGGCCGAGCAGGCGAAGATGTTCAATAGAACCGGTGCTGCTGCGGCGGCGGCAAACCGACCCGTGGCGTTCAGAACGCCCGAAAACAGTGCGGCCAGCGACATGAACAGGATATAGGGAAAGACGACGTAGCCGTAGTCGACGGCCATATCGAACCGCTCATCGCCATAGAACCCTTCTGCCGTCAACCAGACCAGCGCGGGCATAAAAGCCATCGCAAGCCCGACAAGCGCCAAAACGGCCAATGCCAGCAGGTTGAACGCATCCTGCGCAAAACCTTCGGCGTTTTCGTCCCCTTCCAGGCGTTTCGAGAACATTGGCACAAAGGCCGCGTTGAATGCGCCTTCAGCAAAGAACCGGCGGAACATGTTGGGCAGGCGGAAGGCCGCGACGAATGCATCCATCACCGGGCCGGGTCCGATATAGGCAGTCAGCAGAATCTCCCGCAGAAAGCCCAGAATGCGGCTGGCCAGAGTCCAGAAACCGACCGTAAACAGGCCCGAGAACAGCCGTATCTGTTTCATGAGGCCGCGCGCTCCGCGCCTTCGGTGATGGCGGTGCGCAGTTTGCTTTCCAGGCTGCGCTGTTTGCTTTCCGAATGGTATTTCAGGCCGAACATGTCCTTGACATAGAAGGTGTCGACCACCTGTTCGCCATAAGTCGCAATCACTGCGTTGGCGATATAGACATTGGCCGCCGCCAGCGTCCGGGCCAGATCATAAAGCAAGCCGGGGCGGTCGCGGGTGTCGACCTCGATGATCGTGTAGATTTCAGAGCCGTCATTGTCGAAGGTGATATGCGTCGGAACATTGAACGCGCGTTCGCGTTTCTTGATCTTGTCGCGCGATTTCAGCGCATCGCGGGCCACGACCTCGCCTTTGAGGGTCTTGTGGATCATCTGGGTCAGGCGCGGCAGGCGAGACGCTTCGAACGGGTGGCCTTCGGCATCCTGAATCCAGAACGCATCCGTCACATAACCGTCCTTGGTGGTGTAGCTGCGCGCGTCGACAACATTGGCACCGACCAAAGCCAGAGCTCCTGCAATGCGTGAGAAGATGCCGGGGTGATCGGCCATGGCGAAACAGGCGCGGGTGGCGTCACGGTCTTCGTCCGGATGCAGGCGGATTTCCATGCCACCAGGGTCGTTACCCAGTTCCAGCGCTTGCAACATCTCGGCGAATTCCACATGCGCTGACAGATTCAGGCCCTGCCAATAGGGCGCATAATGGCGTCCGGTTTCCGTCTTGAGGTCACCTTTGGACCAATCCAGCAACGCAGTGCGCAGTGCCTTTTTGGCCTCGGCCCCACGGTTGGCGCGGTTCAGGTCTTCCATGCCGGTTTCCAGCGCCCGCTTGGTTTCGGCATGCAGGGCGCGCAGTAGCGTTGCTTTCCAGTTGTTCCAGGTGTTCGGCCCTACGCCACGAATGTCGCAGACGGTCAGAACAGTCAGTAAATCCAGCCGTTTGACCGTCTTCACCGCCTTTGCAAAATCGCGCACTGTTCGTGGATCAGAGATGTCGCGCTTCTGCGCCATATCCGACATCAGCAGATGATAGCGGACCAGCCATTCGACGGTTTCGGAATCCGCCTTGTTCAGCCCCAGGCGCGGCGCCACCTTACGGGCAATCTGCGCACCCAGGATCGAGTGATCCTCGGGCCGCCCCTTAGCGATGTCGTGCAGCAGAAGCGCCACATACAGAACCCTGCGATTGATCCCGCCCTCCAGAATGGACGAGGCCAGCGGCAGCGATTCCACCAGTTCGCCGCGTTCGATCTGAGCCAGATTGACGATGCATTGGATGGTGTGCTCGTCCACCGTATAACTGTGATACATATTGAACTGCATCATCGCCACGATGTGCTCGAACTCGGGCAGGAAGGCTGACAGAACGCCCAGTTCGTTCATCCGTCGCAGGGCGCGTTCCGGGTTGCCGTGTTTCAGCATCAGATCAAGGAAAATGCGCCGCGCTTCCTTGTCGTTGCGCATATCGTCGTCAATCAGGTTCAGATTGGCCGTGACCAGCCGCATGGCGTCCGGGTGGATCAGCAGGCCGGTGCGCAGCCCTTCTTCGAACAGGCGCAGAAGGTTGACCTTGTCGGACAGAAACTTGTCCGGATCAGCCACGTCCAGCCTACCGTGAACAACCTTGTAACCTGCCTTGACTCGGGGGCGACGGCGAAAGATGCGCTCTAGCATTGGCGCGCCCTTCATATGGGCCGCTTCCAGTTTGGTCAGGAATATCCGGGTCAGTTCACCAACGCGCGTTGCTTCGCGGAAATAGCGTTGCATGAAAATTTCAACCGCGCGCCGCCCGGCGCGGTCTTCATATCCCATGCGGTCGGCCACCTCGACCTGCAAATCGAATGTCAGCTGTTCAGTTGCGCGGCCAGTGATCAAATGCAGATGAGAGCGAACGGCCCACAGAAAATCCTCGGCCTGAACAAAACCTTCGAACTCTTCCGGGGTAAACAGGCCCAGCGGCACCAGCTCGGCCACGTCCTGTACGCCGTAGATATACTTGGCGATCCAATACAGCGATTGCAGGTCGCGCAGCCCGCCTTTGCCTTCTTTGACGTTGGGCTCGACCATGTAACGCTGGCCCTGTTTCAGATGCCGGGCGTCGCGTTCCTGCAGTTTGGCTTCGATGAATTCTCGTTCGCTGCCCTTGAACAGATCGGCCTTCAGGCGCTGCTCCAGCTCATCTGCCAACGCCCGGTTGCCTGCCAGATAGCGCTGTTCCAGCATCGCGGTGCGGATGGTGAAATCGTCGGCCCCCAAACGCAGGCAGTCTTTTATGGTGCGAGAGGAATGGCCAACCTTCAGCCGCAGATCCCAAAGGATATACAGCATGGATTCGATCACACTTTCTGCCCAGGCGGTGATCTTGTAGGGGGTCAGGAACAGTAGATCCACGTCCGAAGACGGCGCCATTTCCCCGCGCCCATATCCGCCCACTGCCATCACGGCGATCTTTTCGCCCCGTGTCGGGGTGGCCAGCGGATGCAGATGCTCACTGGCGACCCGCATGGCCGTGCAAACCAGTTGATCGGTCAGATAGGTGTAGGACCGGGTTAAAGGGCGCGCATCAAAAGGCCGTTGGGCAAAGGCGGCTGCAATCGCTGCGCGACCAGTCTTTTGCGCCTCACGCAGGACGCGCACGGTCTCAGCCCGTAGGGCCGCGTTGTCGGTACCGGCCTCATAGGCCGCAGACAGTTGGGCCGAGACACCGGCGCTGTCGAAAATCTCGTCCGCCGGGCAGATCAGCTCGCCATCTGGCGCGCTGGTCTGAACGGGTTGATCAGAATCCGGCGCCTGAGAAACTTTGTGGGGCAGGGTCAATCACTACTACCTGTTTATTCTGGATCGTGGCCACGGCCAGACCGCGTTCGTTTGTACCGTTCGGACGCAGGCGGAATATGCCTCCGACGCCCTGGAAACCCGCGTTCTGCGTCAACGCCGCGGCGGACAGAGCGTTCGAGTTTCCCTGACTGACCAATGCTGCAATGGCGGCGATGCCGTCATAGGCCAAACCGCTGATTGGGTGTGGCGCTTCACCATAAGTGTTGTTGTACCGCTGACGATACGCTGTTGCCTTGGCCGGGTCCGGCAGGGCGAACCAGCCGCCCTGAACACCCGGCAATTCCAGCGTTTGCGCCGGGATATCCCAGCGGGTCAGACCGATGTACTGGACCGTTGCCGGGGAAACTCCGGTCTCGGGCAACAATTGCGTCAGCAAGGGCAAAGCCCCGGCAGTGGTTGCCGTCATGAAAATCGAATCAGAGCCGGTATTGTCCACGGTCGCCTTGATCGTCGGGACGGAATTGATCACGCCTTGCTGCGACCGGTCATAACCGACCGTTCCGGCATTGTTGATCCGGCTGTTGGTCAGCGCGCCCGCAATCGCGGCTTGGCCCTGGTTGCCGGCTGCATCGTTGCTGTGAACAATGACCATTCCGGTTTTGCCCTGCTGGCCTGCATAGCTGACCAACCGGTTCGCTGTGTTTTCAAAAGTGGGGCCCAGGACAAAAACATTACCCCCGGCGATACTTGTGTTGTTCGAAAAGGACAGGACGTTGACATTGTCATTCAGCACTGCAAGGCCTGCTGCGTTGGCGGCTTGCGAATAAACTGGGCCGATAATGATTTTGGCACCATCCGCAACAGCCTGTTGCGCAACCGCAGTGGCCGTTGTTGCATTGCCCGCTGTGTCATAGACTCGCAGATCGATCTGAACGTTCTGCAAATCGGACATCGCCAGTCGCGCCGCATTTTCCAGGCTGCGCGCCAAGGATTCGTCACCGGAATTCGTGGACCCGGCTGGCACCAGCAGGGCAACAGGCACTGGCTTTGAGGTGTTGATCGACGGCCCTCCGCCCAGTCCGCCGGGTTCGCACGCGGCCAGAAAAGCTGCGGTGGCCAGGATGGCGGCGGATTTCGCAAGTTTGCCAACGGGCTTGCAAACGGTAAACATCTAAAAGAAAACTCCCTGATCCGGCGGCTTGTCGGCGCTGCTGTTGTATCGAGCCGCGATAATAAACGTCACGCTGTGAGGGTCCAGCTTTGAATTTCCAAAAGGTCAGATTGAGCGCGGGTCTGTATTTTGTTGCCACGCCAATCGGCACGGCGCGCGACATAACGCTCAGGGCTTTGGACGTGTTGGCCTCGGCGGATATGATCGCAGCCGAAGACACCCGCAGCCTGCGACGGCTGATGGAGATACACGGCGTTCCCTTGGAAGGTCGCTATATTCAGGCCTATCATGACCATAGCGGAGCAAGTGCGCGGGCCAAAATCATCGAGGCGTTGGAGCAAGGGAAATCCGTCGCTTACGCCTCGGAAGCCGGGATGCCCCTGATTGCGGATCCGGGTTATGATTTGGGCAAAGAAGCCGCCGAAGCAGGTTTTACTGTCACCTGCGCCCCCGGGGCCTCAGCCGTTTTGACTGCTTTGACTTTGGCTGGGCTGCCAACAGATGCGTTCTTTTTCGCAGGTTTCCTGCCAAATGCGGCTGGCGCACGGCGCGCGCGAATCGAGGCGCTGCGCGACATACCGGGCACGCTGGTTGTCTACGAATCGCCAAAACGCCTTGCTGTGAGCCTTGCGGATCTTTCTCTGGTTTTGGGAAAGGATCGCGCTGGCGCCGTTTGCCGCGAGTTGACCAAGAAATTCGAAGAGGTCCGGCGCGGTACATTGGGTGATTTGGCTGAGGACTTCCAGAACAGGTCTGTCAAAGGCGAAATTGTCGTGATGGTGGATCGCGGCCATTCGCCAACTGTTAACGAATCTGACGTAGACCAGGCTTTGATGAAGGCCCTGGAAACGCATTCTGTGCGTGACGCCGCTGATCTTGTGTCAGAGATGTTCAATCTTCCGCGTCGGCCGATTTACCAGAAGGCTTTGAAGCTGGGGAAGGGATAACATGACCAGTCGATCTGTGCGGGGTTCGGTTTCTTTTCACGCGGGTCAGGCGGCTGAAATGCATGTGGCCGCCGACTATCAGCGGCGTGGCTTTTCCATTGCACATCGTCGCTGGCGTGGGGCGGGTGGTGAAATCGACCTGATTGCGCGGGATGCGAACGGTCTTGTATTCATCGAGGTCAAGAAAAGCACCAGTTTCGATCAGGCGGCGGCCCGGATCAGCCGACGGCAGATGGATCGCATCTGCGCCTCGGCCGCGAAGTTTCTGGAGCAAGAGCCTGAGGGCCAACTGACAAATGTGCGTTTTGATGCAGCGTTGGTGGACGCCACAGGTGCTGTTCAAATTATCGAAAATGCATTCGGGCAAGCCTGATCACCATTGAACCCTCGGACATGCTGAGCCATGTATCAGGCGTCAATACGAGGGACGCACCATGAAAATCGCCTTTCAGATGGACCCGATCGGGGCCGTCGATATCAACGCCGACAGCTCGTTCCGTTTGGCTGAAGAGGCTCAGTCACGCGGTCACCAGCTGTTTTTCTACGGCCCGGATCAACTGGCTTATCAAGAAGGGCGTATCACCGCGCGTGGCCATGATATGACCGTCCAGCGCGTTCCTGGGGACCCCGCGGTGCTTGGCCCCGAGCGCGACGTTGATTTGGCCGATTTCGACGTGGTCTGGCTGCGTCAGGACCCTCCATTCGATATGCATTACATCACATCGACCCACCTGCTGGACCGGCTGAAGGTGCAGGCTTTGGTGGTTAATGATCCGTTTTGGGTGCGAAATTATCCCGAGAAGCTGTTGGTTCTGGATTTTCCCGATTTGACGCCGCCAACTACGATTGCCCGCGACTTGCAAACCATCAAAGCGTTCAAGGAAAAGCATCAGGACATCATCCTGAAACCGCTCTATGGCAATGGTGGTGCCGGGGTATTCCGTCTGGACGCCAATGATCGCAACCTGGCATCACTGCATGAACTGTTTATCGGATTTTCCCGCGAACCGCTGATTGTACAGAAATTCCTGCCCGACGTGCGCAACGGGGACAAACGGGTGATTCTGGTGGACGGAGAGCCGGTTGGCGCGATCAATCGCGTTCCGGCCGAAGGGGAAACCCGTTCCAACATGCATGTAGGTGGTCGGCCCGAGAAGATCGGGTTAAGCGAACGTGACCTTGAAATCTGTGCTGCAATCGGCCCGTTGCTGAAGGAAAAAGGTCAGATTTTCGTCGGTATCGATGTGATCGGTGACTACCTGACTGAAATCAATGTGACCTCGCCCACCGGCATCCAAGAGTTGGAGCGGTTCGATGGTGTCAACATTGCCGGAAAAATCTGGGACGCGATCGAAGCCAAAATCTAGGCCGCAACCCGGGCGCTGATGCGGAAACTCAGCGCCTCGGCCATATGCGGGCGTCGGATGTCGGCGCTGCCCTCCAAATCAGCGATGGTTCGGGCGACCCGTAGGATGCGGTGAAACGCACGCGCCGAAAGGCCGAACCGTTCAGCGGCCTTGATCAGCAGATCTTTGCCCTCAGCATCCGGAGCGGCGATTTCTTCGAGCATTTTACCTTCGACATCCGCGTTTTGGCGGGTTTCCGGCAGGTCGCGAAACCGCGCAGCCTGAACATGCCGCGCGGCTTCGACTCGGGCCGCAACGGTGGCCGAACTGTCGCCAGATGGTGGTAAATCGAGATCGGTAAATCCGACCGGGGGAACTTCGATCCGCAGGTCGAACCTATCCATCAGCGGGCCTGAGATCCGCCCCAAATAGTCCTCGCCACATCCGGGCGCACGCGAACACGCGCGCGCCGGATCGGTCAGGTACCCGCATTTGCAGGGGTTGGCCGCAGCAACCAACATGAAACGGCAGGGGTATTTCACATGGGCATTGGCGCGGGCGACCATGACTTCGCCTGTCTCAATGGGCTGTCGAAGGGTTTCCAAAACGGTGCGCGGGAACTCCGGGAACTCGTCCATGAACAGGACACCATTGTGCGCCAGCGAGATTTCTCCGGGCTTGGCTCCCTTTCCGCCTCCGACGATGGCAGCCATCGAGGCTGTGTGGTGTGGTTCCCGGAAGGGGCGGGACCGGCTGATGCCGCCTTCGTCAAGCAACCCGCATAAAGAGTGGATCATCGAAGTTTCCAACGCTTCGGTCGGCGTCAGCGGGGGCAAGATACCAGGAAGACGGGCCGCCAGCATGGATTTTCCGGAACCCGGCGTGCCGATCATGATCAGGTGGTGCCGCCCCGCTGCGGCGATTTCCAGCGCGCGTTTGGCGCGTTCCTGACCCTTTACATCGCGAAGATCGCGTAAGCTGTGCGCCAGAGTAACCTCGCCCGGCGCTGCGGCTGCAATTGGAGTCTGGCCGGTGAAATGGCGCACGACATCGCCCAGGGATTCTGCGCCTATGACCTGCGTTGCGTCCACCCATGCGGCTTCGGCGCCGGACGCACGGGGGCAGAGCAGCGCCCGATCCTCGGTCGCAGCCGTCATCGCGGCGGGCAGGGCGCCAACTACGGGCACCAATGAGCCATCGAGAGACAGCTCACCCAATGCGACCGACCCCTCAGCGGCGTCAGAGGGGATGATTTCCAGTGCCGACAGCAGAGCGACTGCGATGGGCAAGTCGAAATGGCTGCCCTCTTTGGGCAGGTCCGCCGGGGAAAGGTTGATGGTGATCCGCTTTGACGGCAGCGCGATGGCCATCGAACTGAGCGCGCTGCGTACCCGGTCGCGCGCCTCGGACACCGCCTTGTCCGGCAGGCCTACGATCGAAAACGCTGGCAGCCCAGGCGAGACGGCGCATTGCACTTCGACCGGGCGGGCCTCGACCCCCTGAAAGGCAACGGTATGAGCGCGGGCGACCATGGTAATCCTGTTCTTGGTTAACAGGACGTTGCTGCCACGGCTGCGGTTTAAGAAGTGTTAACGCTGTCGACCATCGCCTTGAATTTTGGCCAGGCACCGGGATCTGCGACGGTTTTGTTGCGGCAAAACGGATTGCAAAACCCCCAGACCTGACCGTCGAGTTCCAGAAAATCGGCCACGGGTTTGCCCGAATATGGGCAATTGGAATTGAGCGATGGCGCGTTTGAAACAGCCTTGGCGTGGGAAACACCCCCGATTGGCCACGGTCGCGACGGCAAATTCTGGGCGTAGGGGAACGGAGCGTAAGGCACCGTCAA
Source organism: Ruegeria sp. (assembly GCF_965243365.1). GTDB lineage: Bacteria > Pseudomonadota > Alphaproteobacteria > Rhodobacterales > Rhodobacteraceae > Ruegeria. Next base: position 1,956,187 of record NZ_CBDEUW010000002.1, read on the forward strand.
ACCCATTGCGCGCCATTGCCGGACAGAGACATCTGCCAAAAGCTGGTGGCAGTAAGACAAGTTTTCATCTGAAACCGGAAGACCATAGCCGACTATACGAGCAGCGACCGGGGTATAAAAAACATCAGCCAGCGAATAACGTCCGAACAGCGGGCCAGAAGATGCACCCGACACCGAACGTGCGTGCGCCCATAAGGTTTCGATGCGCTCCAGGTCGGCAAGGGTCGCGGATGACGGTTCAAACCCCTCCCAACACTGTTTCAGTTGCATTGGGCACTGCCCACGCAATGCTGTGAAGCCTGCCACCATCTCAGCACAGAGCCATCGGGCCGTTGCACGGGCCGAGGGATCCTTTGGCCAAAGATGTGCCTCTGGATGACGCTCGGCCAGTGTTTCGGCCATAGCCAGGGATTCTCCAACAACTGTACTGTCGGGCAATTGCAAGGCTGGAACCAACCGCGCCGGGGTCAACGGTTGCATGTCTTCGGCCATGGTGCCGGAATACAGCCCGATCATATGGCTGCGATAGGGCAGGCCAAACTTTTCCAGCATGAGCCAGCCGCGTAGCGACCAGCTAGAGAACAGGCGATCGCCGATATAAAGATCATAAGTCATTGCACAACGATGTCTGACGTTGCCTAACAGGTAAATCAGAGAATTGTGCGCTACCTGATCACGGTCGGTGATTGATGCGGCCGACGGACCACTGATCTTGGGCAATGGTAATCTCGGACACCGACAGGTTGTCGATCCGATGTGAAAAGGCTTGTTGGGCGTTGATGCCAAGCGCGCGTTGGAGCTGTGTTAGGATGACTCCGAAATGCGCGACCAGGATCAAATCCCGCCCCTTGTATTGGGCGATTAACCCATCAACCGCGGCATCGACCCGGGCCCGTACGTCGTTCCAGCTTTCGCCCTGTGGCGGACGGACCTCACCGGGGTTGTCCCAATAGGCGAAGGCCAGTTCGGGGTCTTCCGCCTCGATCTCTTTGAAGCTGCGCAGCTCCCATGTGCCGAAATTGATCTCGCGCAGGTCCGTGTGATGGGGCAGGCGCCGACGATTACCCTGGATGGCCGACGCGGTGTCGACCGCGCGAGACAGGTCCGAGGATACGACGATGGCGTCAGTTGGAAAATGCGCGTGCAGCCGCTCGATCGCTGTGTGATCGCTCAGGTCGGCGGGGATATCAGACCATCCGACCATGGTTTTCGCATGTGTCGGACCATGGCGAACAAGGTGCAGCCGGGTCACGGCAATTGGCCTTTCAAAACCAGTGGCAACCCTGCCGTGACTTGGACAACGACATCGGCCTGTGCTGCTAAGGCAATGTTCAACCGCCCCTGCGCCTCACGAAATCTGCGAGACAGGGCATTATCGGGAACGATCCCGTGCCCCACCTCGTTCGAGACGATCACAATCTGCCCCTCGCAGGTCTTCAGCGCCTGAAGTAATTTGCCCTGCTCGTGCAGCAGATCGTTTTCGGCCAAAAGGTGATTGGTCAGCCACATTGTGGCACAATCTATCAGGCAGACATCACCGGAAGTCAGACCTGCCAAGGTGGGGGTGAGATCAAAAGGGGCCTCGACTGTGGTCCAACCGCTGCCTCGTTGTGCAATATGGTGCTTAACTTTTAGGCGCATTTCATCATCAAACACTTGTGATGTCGCCAGATAGAATCGATTTTTGCCCGAAGAAACAACCAGTTGCTCGGAAAAGGCGGACTTTCCAGAAGCCGCTCCACCCAAAACAAAGGTTAAATCGGGACGCACTATTATTACCTTTCTAGTGATCCAACCGGTTTTGCCCTGCGTATCGACCACAGGTCGGCAAGGCAAGCCCGGCCCGCGCCTATGTCAAAAGGGGAGATTTGCATGGCACTGGACAATGCAAGTGATTTTTCGATGTCCCGGCAGGCGATGAAGGCCGAGTTGCTGGATGCCGAAACCGAGTTGCAACTTGCCTACGCATGGAGGGATCAACGGGATGAGCAGGCGCTGCACCGTCTGATTACCGCCTATATGCGCTTGGCCATTTCGATGGCCGCCAAGTTCAAACGCTATGGCGCGCCAATGAATGACCTTATCCAAGAGGCCGGTCTGGGCCTGATGAAAGCCGCTGACAAGTTTGATCCTGACCGCGGCGTTCGTTTTTCGACTTATGCCGTATGGTGGATCAAGGCCAGCATTCAGGACTATGTGATGCGCAACTGGTCGATGGTGCGTACCGGTTCGACCTCCTCACAGAAATCGCTGTTTTTCAACATGCGCCGCGTGCAGGCACGTCTGGAACGCGAAGCCGCGACCGAGGGGCTGGAACTGGATCGCCATCAATTGCACCAGATGATCGCCGCCGAGATCGGTGTTCCCTTGCGTGATGTTGAGATGATGGAAGGCCGTTTGGCGGGGTCGGATTTTTCGCTGAACGCCATCCAGTCGGCCGATGAAGACGGGCGTGAGTGGATCGATGCGCTGGAAGACGAGAGCGAACAGGCCGCCGAGGCCGTCGAACACAGCCATGATACGCGGCAGCTGCGGGAATGGCTGGTTGCGGCCATGCAGGCCCTGAACGAACGAGAGCGTTTCATTGTCAGCGAACGTAAGCTGCGTGAACCGTCGAGGACCCTGGAAAGCCTTGGGCAAGAGCTGGGCCTGTCAAAGGAACGCGTCCGTCAGCTTGAGGCCGCAGCCTTTGTGAAGATGCGCAAGAACCTTGAAGCGCAGTCGCGCGAGGTGCAACACTTCTTCGCATGAAACATATTGCGAATCTGGTACTTACCTGCGGGTTTCTGGTTGCGCTATTGCAGCCGGCTGCGGCTGGCGATTTGATCCCTGACGATGTGCTCGCTGACATGCGATCTGCGGATGTGGTAATTCTGGGCGAAATCCATGACAACCCGAACCATCACCTCGTTCAGACTGAGGCAATAGAAGCGATCGAACCTTCGGCTGTTGTCTGGGAAATGGTGACGGAAGAAGGTGCGCAGCGTTTGGCGCAAACCGCTGCTTCCAACCCCGAAGAACTGTCCCGCATCTTGCGTTGGGCCGAATCCGGCTGGCCCCCTCTCAGCATGTATTATCCGGTATTTCAGGCCTCGGACGCGCCGGTTTACGGCGCTATGGTTCCCCGCACGGCGGCTCGCGCTGCGATGGAGCGTGGGGCGGCGACCGCGTTGGGGGCCGATGCGGCACGCTATGGTTTGACGGTTCCGTTGTCGCCAGAAGATCAGGCCGCGCGAGAGGCAGAGCAGCTGGCTGCCCATTGCAACGCTTTGCCTGCCGAGGCGTTGCCCCAGATGGTTGCGATCCAACGCTTGCGGGATGCGGTTTTAACGCGCGCGGTCCTTCGGGCAACGGATGAAACCGGCGGACCCGTTGCGGTGATCACCGGCAATGGCCACGCGCGCAAGGATCAGGGAGTTCCGACATTTCTGACGCGCCTTCGCCCGGGCTTGAAGGTGTTTGTGTTGGGGCAGTCCGAAGATGGCGTCGTTCACGGAGAGTTTGACGCGATCATCGACAGCCCTGCGGTCGAGCGCGAGGACCCCTGCAAAGCATTCGAGACTGGGAATTAACCGCTGGAACTGCCCGGTCGCCTTGCCTAAGGTCAGGACCGACCGGGACGGGAAGGGCTGAACATGCTGGCATCCAAACGTATTCTGCTGATTATCGGAGGCGGTATCGCGGCCTATAAGACGTTGGATCTGATCCGGCGGCTGCGCGAGCGAGGTGCTTCGGTTACCCCTGTTCTGACCCGCGCTGCAGAGGAATTCGTGACGCCCTTGTCGGTTTCTGCCCTGGCGGGTGAAAAGGTCTATCGCGATCTGTTCGATCTGACGGATGAGGCCGAGATGGGGCATATCCAACTGTCGCGGTCGGCTGATCTGTTGGTGGTTGCTCCGGCGACGGCTGACCTGATGGGCAAGATGGCTGGTGGCTTGGCGAATGATCTGGCCTCGACGCTGTTGATGGCAACGGACACGCCGGTTTTGTGTGCGCCTGCGATGAATGTGCGGATGTGGGATCACCCTGCCACCCAGCGCAATCTGGCGCAGTTGCAGGCGGACGGCGTTCGATTTGTCGGCCCGAACGAAGGCGATATGGCCTGCGGGGAGTTCGGCCCCGGACGCATGTCTGAGCCGTTGGAAATTGTTGCTGCTATCGAGGCCGCGCTGGGCGACGGGCCTCTCAGCGGTAAGCGTGTGCTTGTCACCTCGGGGCCGACACATGAGCCGATTGATCCGGTGCGCTATATCGCCAACCGATCTTCCGGGGCTCAGGGCGCAGCGGTGGCGCGAGCGCTGGCCGCGTTGGGTGCTGAAGTAATTTTTGTCACAGGCCCGGCCGACGTTCCCCCTCCGGAAGGGGTGCAGGTTGTGCCCGTCGAAACGGCGCAGCAGATGTCTGATGCCGTGGATGCAGCTCTGCCGGTTGATGCGGGGGTGTTCGCCGCTGCGGTGGCTGATTGGCGGGTGGCATCGGCTTCGGACCAGAAACTCAAGAAAAGCCGTGATGGCCTGCCGACGCTGGAATTTGCCGAGAACCCGGACATTCTGAAACGCGTTGCTCAGATGGATCAGGGCCGCCCGCCGCTGGTCGTCGGGTTCGCTGCGGAAACAGATAACGTCGTCGACCACGCCACGGCCAAGCGCGCGCGAAAAGGTTGCGACTGGATTGTGGCCAACGATGTCAGCCCTGCCACGGGGATCATGGGCGGGTCAGAAAACGCAGTGACTTTGATTTCGGAAGATGGGGCAGAGGAATGGCCCCGCATGGCAAAGGATCAGGTGGCGCAAAAACTGGCGGCAAAGATCGCCGACGCCTTGCGCGATTGACACCCGCAACCCAACAAAGAAGGAAACAGGATGGTCGCAATCCGAGTAATCCGTGAAGACGGGGCCGATCCGACAGTGGCACTGCCGTCCTATGAAACCGCAGGCGCGGCGGGTGCAGACGTTCGGGCCAATCTGCCGGGAAAGGCCTCTGTCACGTTGGAACCTGGGGCGCGCGCGTTGATTCCAACCGGTTTGCGTATCGAAATCCCGCTTGGATACGAAGTGCAGGTGCGCCCCCGATCCGGGCTTGCATTGAAGCACGGAATTACGCTGCCGAACACGCCCGGTACGATTGACAGCGATTACCGCGGACCGTTGGGGGTGATTGTCCTGAACGCCGGGCAAGAGGCGTTCGAAATCACCCATGGTGAACGTATCGCGCAGCTTGTTGTCGCGCCGGTCGTGCAAGCCGATTTTGAGCTGGTTGATGCTCTGGGTGAAACCGAACGTGGGGCCGGTGGGTTCGGCTCTACCGGGCGCGGCTGATGCTGCTGGTTCTGCTTCTCGGGGCCGGGCTGTGGGGCGTGGGCTATATTGCCGGTGTGTCGCGGGCTGCGCGCGTGACGTCTGTCGCGGTGTTGCTGCTTGGGGTGATCATCGCACAGCTGGTCTTGCCAGAAGAAAACCCGCTGCGCGTGGCGACCGGCGGTTCGCCTGCCCCCTGGCTGCTCCTGGGTGGTTTTGGCGCTTTGGCTTTGGCATATGGGAAGGTATTGAAAGCGCTGCGTACGGGCGCCGCGCCCGCCCCGGAACAGGAGCCCACCATGCCAGCTGATCAGTTCTCTGAGACCGAATTGGAACGCTATGCGCGCCACATTGTGCTGCGTGAGCTCGGCGGGCCGGGTCAGAAAAAGATGAAACTGGCGCGTGTTCTGGTGATCGGTGCAGGTGGATTGGGCGCGCCTGCCCTGCAATATCTGGCGGCGGCGGGTGTCGGCACCATCGGTGTGATCGACGATGACGAGGTCGAGAATGCCAATCTGCAACGTCAGGTGATCCACCGGGACGCGGATATCGGGATGCCCAAGGTGTTCTCGGCCCAGCAAGCGATGGAGGCGCAGAACCCGAAGGTTGTCGTTCTGCCCTACCATCGCCGACTGAACGAAGAGATTGCTTCGGACTTGTTTTCCGATTTTGACCTGATCCTTGATGGGACGGACAATTTCGACACTCGCTATCTGGCCAATCGAACCGCTGTTGCGCTGGGAAAACCGCTGATCTCGGGCGCGTTGTCGCAATGGGAAGGACAGCTGAGCGTTTTTGATCCCACATCGGGCGGCCCTTGCTATCAGTGCATTTTTCCCGAAGCTCCGGCCCCCGGTCTTGCGCCGTCTTGCGCCGAGGCGGGGGTGATTGGTCCGCTGCCGGGTGTTGTTGGATCGATGATGGCGGTCGAGGCGATCAAGGTGATCACCGGCGCAGGGCAGCCGCTAAGGGGTGAGATGCTGATCTATGACGCGCTTTACGGAGAAAGCCGCAAGATCGCGTTGTCCAAACGCGCAGATTGTCCGATCTGCGGCTGACGCATCAAATTTACCAAGTGCTCTGGATCATCGCGTAGGTCTTGCCTAGCTATATGGGCAAAGGAGATCTGCATGACCAACCCGATCCTGTCCGACTGGACCACTCCGTTTGAAATTGCCCCGTTCGCCCAGATTTCAGATGACGACTTCGCGCCTGCGCTGGAACAGGCGCTAGTCGCGCACAACGCGCAAATTGATGCGATTGCCGCAAACCCGGACGCGCCGACATTTGCCAATACTGTCGAGGCGCTTGAGGCTGCGGGTGAGCAACTGGACAAGGTTCTGTCGGTCTTCTTCACAGTCGCAGGGGCCGACAGCAACCCCAAACGCGAGGAGTTGCAGCGGGACTTTTCACCGAAACTGGCGGCGCATTTCTCGGGCATCTCTTCGAACAAGGCACTGTTTCAGCGTGTGGCGGACCTGTGGGAACGGCGCGATGATTTGGGGCTGACCGAAGAACAGGCTCGTGTTCTGATGCTCTCTCATCGTGGTTTTGTTCGCGCGGGTGCCGCACTAGAAGGCGACAAAGACGCACGGATGCAAGAGATCAAGGCACGTTTGGCGTCGCTGGGTACCTCCTTTACCCAGAACCTGCTGGCGGATGAGCGCGACTGGTTCATGGACCTGGACGAAGAGGATCTGCAAGGCCTGCCGGATTTCGTAATCGACGCCGCGCGGGCCGCAGGGCAGGAAAAGAGCGCGGACGGCCCCGTTGTGACACTGTCGCGATCGATTATCGTTCCGTTCCTTCAGTTCTCGCCCCGTCGCGATCTGCGGGAAAAAGCCTATCGCGCCTGGACCGCGCGGGGTGCGAATGGCGGAGACACCGACAATCGTGAAATCGCCGCTGAAATCCTGAACTTGCGCGAAGAACGCGCCAAACTTCTGGGTTATGCCAGTTTTGCAGACTACAAGCTGGAAACCGAAATGGCCCGCACACCGGATCGTGTACGGGACCTGCTGATGCAGGTGTGGGAACCCGCCAAGACACGCGCCGACGCGGATGCAGAGGTACTAACCGCGATGTTGCAGGAGGATGGCGTCAACGGTCCTTTGGAAGCGTGGGATTGGCGCTACTACGCCGAGAAACGCCGTAAGGTTGAACACGATCTGGATGAAGCCGCGCTGAAGCCTTACCTGCAACTGGACCGGATGATCGAGGCCTCGTTTGCCTGCGCCAACCGCCTGTTCGGGTTGGAGTTCAGACCGCTGGATGTGCCACTTTACCACTCCGATTGTCGGGCGTGGGACGTGACGCGTAACGGTAAGCATATCGCTGTCTTCATCGGCGACTATTTCGCACGCGGGTCCAAGCGTTCAGGCGCATGGTGCAGTGCGATGCGGGGGCAGGCGAAGTTCCCTAAGGAACAGGCCCCGGTCGTGATCAATGTCTGCAACTTTGCCAAGGGCGATCCGGCGCTGCTGTCTTATGATGATGCGCGTACGCTGTTCCACGAGTTCGGCCACGCCCTGCATCAGATGCTGTCCGACGTGACCTATGAAAGCATCTCGGGCACCTCGGTCGCCCGGGATTTCGTCGAGCTGCCAAGCCAGCTGTATGAACACTGGCTGGAAGTGCCGGAAGTTCTGGCCGAATTCGCCACTCATGCCGAAACCGGCGAACCCATGCCGCAAGAGATGTTGGAGAAAGTGCTCAAGGCGGCCAATTTCGATCAGGGTTTCCAGACAGTCGAGTATGTCGCGTCGGCACTGGTTGATCTGGCCTTCCATGATGGCGCAGCCCCGGCAGATCCGATGGCGAAACAGGCCGAGGTTCTGACAGCGCTGGGTATGCCCAAAGCCATCGGGATGCGCCACGCCACGCCGCATTTTGCCCACGTTTTTGCGGGCGACGGCTATAGCGCGGGCTACTACAGCTATATGTGGTCCGAAGTCATGGACGCTGACGCGTTCGAGGCCTTTGAAGAGGCCGGAGGGGCCTTCGACCCCGAACGCGCCAAAGCGCTGGAAGAGAACATCCTGTCCACCGGTGGCTCTCGCGAAGCGGAGGAGCTGTATCTGGCCTTCCGTGGTCGCCTGCCGGGCGTTGAGGCTTTGCTGAAGGGTCGCGGGCTAATCGCGGCTTAATAGCCCAGAGTGCGATCGACGAGATGCAGGTGGGGCTCGCCCGCTTCACCACGTCGAATATTCTCACAAATGACCTGTGCCGCCGTCGGTGGCCGGGTCTCGGACGCGATATGGGGCGTCACAGTCACATTTGGATGAGCCCAGTAGGGATGATCGGCGGGCAAAGGTTCGACGCGGAATACATCCAGCGTGGCATGGCCAACCTCTCCGGCATTCAAAGCATCCAAAAGCGCGTCATCATTAATCAGCGGCCCGCGACCGGGATTGATGATCTTTGCGCCCCGGGGCAACAGGGCGAGTGTATCAGCGTTCAGGATATTCTCGGTTGCGGGTGTGTCGGGCAGCAGCAGGACGACGATTTCCGCTTGTGACAGTGCCGTGCGCAGGCCATCCGGACCGCTTAGGCAGGTGATGCCGGGGATGTCTTTCTGCGTGCGGCTCCAACCGGTGACGTTGAAATTCAGCGCTGCAAGCGCCCGCGCCGACGCTTCGCCCAATTCGCCCAGCCCCAATATTGTGACATGGCGCTGTGAGGCCAAGGGCGGCGGGGCTGGTTCCCATGTGCCATCCTGCCCGGTGATATGGGCATCCATACCCAGATGATAGCGCAGCACATGGCCGACGACCCACTCGGTCATGCCTTCGGCCAGTCCGCTATCGACCATCCGGGCCAGTGGAACCGTAAGCGTTTCGTTGTCGGCGATCTTTTCGACCCCGGCCCATAGGCTCAGCACAGCTTTCAGCCGGGTGAAGGGGGTAAAATCCGTTAGCCCACTGCTGGGAGCATAAACCACATAATCAACCTGATCCGCAGGAATGTCGGTTGAGAGGTGAAAGTCCAACCCGGCCTCGGTCAGCCCTTGCCTGATCAGGGGTTCATAGATGGGCCATTGCGCCGGGCGCGCGGAAAACAGGACGTTCACGGTCATGGGGGGCCTTTCGGGTCAGCGGGGGCGATGAATATGGGCGCTTTGCACAATACCGAATGCGGCCATCAGGACCAGCATCGCTGATCCGCCATAGCTGACCATTGGCAGCGGGACACCCACGACCGGGGCCAGACCCATCACCATCGACATGTTGACCGCAAAAAACAGAAAGAAGTTCAGCGCAATGCCCAAGGTGACCAGTGACGAGAATCGATCCTTGCTCGACAGTGCCGTGACCATGCAGAAGATCAGGATCATCCCATAGAGGATCAGCAGGGTAATTCCGCCGACAAACCCGAATTCCTCGGCCAAGGTGGTGAAGATAAAGTCGGTGTGTTTTTCGGGCAGGAAATTCAGGCGCGATTGCGTACCTTCCATGAATCCGCGCCCGTTCCAGCCCCCGGACCCCAAGGCGATCTTGGATTGGGTGATGTGATACCCGGCACCCAGTGGGTCGGTTGAGGGGTCAAGGAATGTGTCGATGCGACGGAACTGATAGTCTTTGAGTAGCTGCCACTCTGTGCCTCGGCTGTTGAACACCGTTGCGACCAGACCAACACCTGCGGCGATGACGGCCGCGAAATAGGCCCAGTGGACGCCCGCAAGGAACATCAGCCCGCCGCCGGCGGCCAGCAACAGGATCGACGTGCCAAGGTCCGGTTGTTTCAACACCATGAAAGTCGGGATCAGGATCAGCGCAACCGGAATGAGAACCCACAACGGGCGTGATGTTTTGTGTGATGGCAGCCAGTCGTAATAGGCGGCCAGCAGCATCACCAGCGTGACTTTCATCAGTTCAGAGGGTTGTAACCGCATGAATCCAAGGTCGATCCAACGCTGTGCGCCCATCCCGACGGTACCGAACAGTTCAACAAAGACCAGCAATGCAATTGAGCCCAGATATCCCACGACGGACATGTTGCGCCAGAACCAGATGGGGATGATGGCAACGATGAACATGACCACCAGGCCCAGCCCGAACCGTTCCATCTGCGGCTCGGCCCAAGGGGTCCACGACCCTCCGGCGACAGAGTACAGCATCAGAAACCCGGCGCTGGCGACGCTGATCAGCAGCAGCGTCAGCGGCCAGTTCATGTACAGAACTTTGCGGAACCCGGTCGGTGTGGATTTGACGGCATATTCAAGATAGCTCATGCGCGGTCCTTCGCGTCAGGACGCGCTTTGGGACGGCGGTCGCCTTCAAGCCGTTTTTGCTGTTCCTTGATACGGTCACGATCCGCGGTCGGATAAGCTTCGAGCGGTGGCGTGCCTTTGTATAGGGCTTGAAGCATGATGTCGCGCGCCACCGGGGCTGCCGCCTTGGAGCCGCCGCCGCCATGTTCCACCACAACAGCAATGGCGTATTTCGGGTTGTCATAGGGCGCGAAGCTGACAAACAGGGCGTGGTCGCGACGTTCCCAAGGCAGGTCTTCGTTGCGGATCACGCCCGCCGCTCGTTCAGCCTTGGTGATATTGCGGACCTGGCTGGTGCCGGTTTTGCCCGCCATGCGGAACTCGTCGGCGATGATGCGGCTGCGATAAGCCGTCCCGCGCCGGTCGTTCGAGACCGAGAACATTGCCTCGCGGATGTACCTGAGGTTTGCCGGGCTGATTGCAAGCGGTTCCCCTGCACCCGAGTGCTGCTCGACCCCGTCAATCGACCGCACCAACCGGGGCGCGACGGCGCGTCCGGTTGCAATCCTTGCGGTCATCACGGCCAGTTGCATGGGCGAGGCCAGCATGAAACCCTGCCCGATCGACGCGTTGGCCGTGTCGCCAATCAGCCATTCTTCACCGTGTGTCCGCTGTTTCCATTCCTGATTTGGCGCCAACCCGGCGCGCACGGCGGACATGGGAATGTCATGTTTGATACCCAACCCGAGCGTGTTTGCCATTTCGGATATCTTGTCGATCCCGACCTTTATCGCGACGTCGTAATAGTACACGTCGCAGCTGCGCTTAAGCGAGGTATTGAGGTCCACCATACCGTGACCACCGCGCTTCCAGCAGTGGAAGCGACGGCTGCCAACCTTCAGGTGACCTGGGCAATAGACCGTGTTGCCGGGGCCGATGACACCGGCCTCAAGCGCGGCCAGCGCAGTGACCATCTTGAAAGTAGAACCCGGTGGGTATGTCCCTTGAACCGTCTTGTTTGCCAGCGGGCGGTATTTGTCCTCGGTCAGCATTCGATAGTCCGCAACCGAGATACCGCGAACGAACAGATTGGGATCGAAACTGGGGGCAGAGGCCATCGCCCGCAGATCCCCGGTTTCGCAATCGATGACAACGGCGGCGGCGCTTTCCCCGGCCAGCCGGGCCTGTGCATATTGCTGCAGGTCTGCGTCGACCGACAGTTGAAGATCGGCCCCGGCGGTGCCTTCCTGCCGGTCCAACTCGCGCATGACGCGGCCGGTGGCGTTCACTTCGACGCGTTTAGAGCCGGCCCTGCCGCGCAAGGAAATCTCTTGTTTCGCTTCCAGCCCGACCTTGCCAATCTGAAAGCGAGGAATGCGCAGCACCGGTTCCGGGTCTTCGATCTGGCTGAGGTCATAATCACTGACCGGGCCGACATAGCCGACGATATGGGCGAAATCTTCGTATCGCGGGTATTGTCGGGTTGACCCAACCTCGGGCGTGACTCCGGGCAAGGCAGGCGCATTCACTGCGACTTTCGAGATGTCCTCCCATGTGACCTGATCGGCTAGCGTAACAGGCAGAAATGGGGCGGAGCGGTGCATCTCGGTTTTGGCACGTTCGATCTCATCCTCTGTCAGCGGGATCAGATCCGAAAGTTTGGCAATGACCTTGTCGATATCCCCCGCATCCTCGCGCACGATGACGATCCGGTAGGAGGGGGAGTTCTGGCCGATGATTTCGCCGTTACGGTCGTAGATGCGCCCGCGTGTCGGTGGGATCAGGCGGATATTGATCCGGTTTTCTTCCGCAAGCAGGCGGTATTCATCGGCCTGATCGACCTGCATGAACCGCATCCGCGCGGCCAGCCCGCCGATAAACACAACTTGCAGGCCGCCCAAAAGCAATGCCCGACGCGGCAGGCGTTTGTAAGCCAGGCCCTTTGGCTTTGGTGCGCGCGGTTTCATGTGCGCCCTCCCGCGGCAACTGTGTCCACTGTGGACACACGCTGTACCCCAAAGGCGCTCTGACTCAGCAGAACGATCAGAGGGTAGATTGCAATCGTCAGAACCAGTTGTGCCACCGTTGGAACCAATGCAGCCTGTTGGACAGACAGGATAGCAAGAATAATCCGGTTCATGACAAAAATACCGGTGATGACGGCCCCAACGGTTGTCCACTCACCCACAAACCCGGAATCCCGCATCCCCGGCGCTGCCGAGCGCAGATAGGCGGCACCCATGACAACCAGCGCAGCCAACAGTCCCGGAGGGCGTTGCAACAGCAGATCCGCTGTCAGCATGACCGCCGCGATCGCCAGGGTCGGAACGTAGTCTGGGCGACGCAGCACCCAGGCAAAGGTCAGCGCGATCAGCAGGTCGGGAAATGGCCAACGATCCGGTTTCGTATCCAACGGCAACAAGTGCAGAAACAGGACCAAAGCGGCCAGAAACAGGTAAAGGCTGCGTTTCGCCCACAACTGCGACGTCGCTTTATCCATCGCCAGCCTCCTGCGGGGTCAGGGCCGCCTCAGGCTGTAGCGGGCCCACGATACCCCCTGGGTCGCGTATAGGTGTGGCGGGCTGGTATCGCAGCACGCGCAGAAATTCCAAGCGTTCGAAATCGGCGGACAGGCGCACTCGGAGACGGCCACCCGGATCGGCGGAGATCTGGCCGATCAGCAAGCCGCCAGGAAACACGCCGCCATCGCCCGAGGTCACCACCCGGTCGCCCGGCCGCACCAGTTCGCGATTTTCCAGAAACTCCACCACTGGTGAAGCAGTGTTGTCACCCGCAATCAAAGCGGTCTGGCCTGACGGTTGGATCGTCGCCGGTATCGCGCTTGATGCATCGGTTAGCAGGATCACTCGTGCCGTATCCGGCCCCACACCCGAAATACGCCCGACAACGCCAATGCCGTCCATAGTGGCCCAGCCATTCAGAATGCCGTCGCGCTCGCCTACGTTCAGAAGCACCGACTGCCGAAACGGTGAGCCACTGTCGGCCATGACAACACCTGTGACATAGGTCAACCGGGGGTCAAGCCGCACGTTGTTCAGGTCCAGCAACCGGGCATTTTCCTGTTCCAGCTGCAGTGCGGCCTCTTTCCAGGCCCGCATCAGGCGCAGCTCGCTGCGCAGCTCGCGGTTCTGTTCGCTTAGACGTTGGTAGCTTTGGAAATCCCGCGCCAGGTGGACGGCTGCGGTGACGGGGACCATGGCCCATTCCATCGATGGGACGACAGTATCGACCACTTGTGCGCGAAACCGTTCGACCCGGGGGCTATCGATCCGCCAGACGACAAAAATACCCAACAGGCACAGAACCACGATCCCCAGCAGCAATCTGCGCAGAGGGCCTGTGTAGTCATCGCGCTGTGAACGGTCCTTTGCCACAGGACTCCTTCCCGTGCTGCTCGCGTCCGTTTGTCACCCCTAAAGGGTGCGCGCCTTAGCTTTCGTAGTCAATCGCGTGGCGCAGTTGTTTTTCGTATTCCAGGGCCTTGCCGGTGCCCAAAGCCACACAATTCAGGCTTTCATCCGCAATCGACACGGCCAGACCTGTCTGTTCGCGCAGCGCAAGATCCAGATCGCCCAGCAATGCGCCGCCGCCGGTCAGCATCACGCCGCGGTCAACGATGTCTGCTGCCAGATCGGGCGGAGTGGTTTCCAGCGCGGTCATGACCGCCTCGCAAATCGCCTGTACCGGCTCTGTCAGCGCTTCGGCGACCTGCGCCTGGCTGATCTCGATCTCCTTGGGCACGCCGTTCAGCAGGTCGCGACCGCGGATATGCATAGACTGGCCGCGGCCATCGTCCGGCATGCGGGCGGTGCCGATGGTGGTCTTGATCCGCTCAGCTGTCGATTCACCAACCAGCAAGTTCTGCTGACGGCGCAGGTACGAGATGATGGCCTCGTCCATGCGGTCTCCACCAACGCGGACCGAGCGGGCGTAGACGATGTCGCCCAGCGACAGAACCGCAACCTCGGTCGTTCCGCCGCCGATATCGACGACCATGTTGCCGGTTGGGTCTGTGATCGGCATACCGGCCCCAATCGCGGCAGCAATCGGTTCGGCAATCAGACCCGCACGGCGCGCGCCTGCAGACAGAACCGACTGACGGATTGCGCGTTTTTCAACCGGGGTCGCGCCGTGCGGCACACAGACGATGATCTTTGGTTTCGAAAAGGTCGAGCGTTTGTGCACCTTGCGGATGAAGTGCTTGATCATCTCTTCGGCGGTGTCGAAGTCTGCGATGACGCCTTCGCGCATGGGGCGGATGGCTTCGATTGATCCTGGGGTCCGGCCCAGCATCAGTTTGGCATCTTCGCCCACGGCCAGAACTTTCTTGACGCCATCCTTGACGTGATAGGCCACCACTGACGGTTCCGACAGGATCACGCCGCGCCCCTTGACATAGACCAGTGTGTTGGCTGTCCCAAGGTCGATGGCCATGTCTGCTGTGAACAGGCCTCCCAGATTGGCAAAGAATCCCATGTGTCCCCTGATCCTGTATATCAGTTGTTATTTACTGCCCGCGACTCGACGGTTCCGGGACGGATGTCTTATAGGGTGCCACACCGCCCGGTAAAAGGGCTGATTCCGCGACAATCAGCACCTTTCCGCCTTATTGATACGGACTTTAGAGGGCAAAATGCTGTCTTATCAACACATTTACCACGCCGGCAATCTGGCTGATGTACAAAAGCACGCTTTGCTGGCCTGGATGCTGGGTTATCTGGCGCAAAAAGACAAACCCCTGTCCTATATCGAGACGCATTCCGGGCGTGGTCTGTATCAGTTGGATGCCGCAGAATCCCGACGCACGGGTGAGGCGGCAGCCGGGATCGAGCGCGCACAGGCCGAGGGTTGGTTCGATGCACATCATCCGCTGTCCCAAGCCCTACGGCAAGTGCAGAGCAGGCACGGAGCCGCGGCATATCCGGGCTCGCCGATGATTGCTGCAAATCTTTTGCGCAAGTCGGACAGTCTGCATCTGGCCGAACTGCATCCCCGGGAATATGCGGCTTTGGCCGCAGCGATGAGGCCGTATGGGGCGAAAACCTACCAACAGGACGGTTTCGAACTGGCGCAATCGCTGTTGCCGCCGACCCCGCGGCGCGGCCTGATGCTGATTGATCCCAGTTATGAGGTGAAGTCGGATTATGACCGCTTGCCGGGCATCATCGCCAAACTACACCGCAAGTGGAACGTCGGGGTGATTGCCCTGTGGTACCCGATACTGACGGATCGTCGTCAGGCAGCGATGGTGTCTGAACTGAAGTCGCAGAACTTATCCAAGTCAATCTGTCACGAAGTCCCGTTTCCTGCCGCGCGAGAAGGTCACCGAATGGTCGGGTCCGGGATGTTTGTTGTAAATGCCCCCTTTGGGTTCGCCGATGAGACCCACAAGCTGGATACTCTGTTTTCCCGCCTAAAGTGATACTTACCAATACACTGGGGGCGCATTCCCCCAACCCGATACACGCCTAGCATGAAATCGGAAATTCCCTTGTGAGGATAGGCCGCACGGCACTAGACTTGGCCTGAGGGAGGGCGCAATGGATCGCCGACTTGCCGCAATTCTAGCTGCCGACATGGTCGGTTACAGCCGGTTGATGGAGACCGACGAACAAGGCACTCTGGCCCGCCTTCGAACCCATCGGATCGAGCTGATCGATCCCTCGATCGAAAAGAACCGGGGCAACATTATCAAGACAACCGGTGACGGGATGCTGGTGGAGTTTCCAAGCGCCAGTGATGCCGTGGCTTGCGCTGTCGAGGTCCAAAACCGGATGTATCGCCGAAATGCGGATGTGCCAAAAGATCAGCGCATTCAGTTTCGGATCGGCATCAATCTGGACGAGATCATTTTTGAGGACGGCGACATCTTTGGCAGCGGTGTCAATGTGGCGGCCCGTCTGGAGCAATCTGCCGACGCCGGAGAGGTTCTGATTTCCGGGGCCGTGCATGATCAGGTCACCAGCAGGCTGGATCTGGAGTTTCATGATTTGGGCAGCCTGTCTCTCAAGAATCTGTCGCAACCGGTCCAGGCTTTTCGAGTTGCCCTTGACGCCCCGGTCGAGACCGTTGGGGATAGTGCGACACCCGACGGCAGCACGCGGGTCGTCAAGCCAACGATTGCTGTGTTGCCGTTCGAGAACATGAGCGGAGACCCCGAGCAGGAATTTTTCGTCGATGGTTTGACCGAAGACCTGCTGACCGAGCTGAGCCGACGGCACGAATTGTTTGTGATCTCGCGCAATTCCAGTTTTGTTTACAAAGGGCAGGCGGTGAACCTGCGTGAAGTGGGCGAAACGTTAGGTGCGCAATTCATCGTCGAAGGCAGCGTGCGCAAAGCGGGCAATCGGCTGCGGGTGACGGTGCAGTTGATCGATAGTCAGAATGACGCTCATATCTGGGCTGAACGCTATGATCGTGATTTAGACGACATCTTTGCCATTCAGGATGAGGTCACTTCGGCTGTCGTGGCGACTCTGCCGGGTCGAATCGAAGCCTCGCAGCAAGAAGGGCTGACACGTAAAACCCCATCCAGTTTTGCCGCCTATGAATGCGTATTGGCTGCCAAGGTCCTGCATCATCGCAGCACGCGTGAAGATAATGTCGAAGCAACCAAACTGATCGACCGGGCCATAGAAATGGACCCGGACTACGCCCATGCCCATGCGTGGAGCGGATGTATTCGTGGTCAGGCCTGGGGCTATGGCTGGTGCGACGATCCAGAAGATATGCTGGCCCAGTGCGAGGCGGCGATTCACAAAGCCGCGTCCCTGGATGACAATGACGCCGATGTGCATCGCTTGATGGCGGCCGTTGCAATTCTGCGCAACAAGCTGGCCCGCGCGCGCTATCATCAAGAGCGGGCTTTGTCGCTGAACCCGAATTACGATCTGGTTGTCGTTCAGATGGGCGAGTTGCTGACATGGTCAGGTCGCCCGAAAGAAGGCGCAGAATGGATTGAGAAAGCCATGCGCCTGAACCCTCATCATCCCGCCCGATTCTGGAGCCATTTGGGCCGTGCACGGTTCGCTGCCAAACAGTACGAACAGGCCATAGACG
This sequence comes from Ruegeria sp., assembly GCF_965243365.1. GTDB lineage: Bacteria > Pseudomonadota > Alphaproteobacteria > Rhodobacterales > Rhodobacteraceae > Ruegeria. Next base: position 1,973,773 of record NZ_CBDEUW010000002.1, read on the forward strand.
ATTTTGCCCACCTGCCAATGTTGGATGCGGTTCAAAATGCCTATCTGGCGGCCTGCCATGGATGGTTGGGCAACGCTGAAGAGGCGAAAAAACACGCTGACGCGGTGCATTCCGCGCAGCCGGATTTCAAAATCGACAATGTTGTTCCGACTCTGCATTACGCCGAGGATGCGGATTTGCAGCATTTTGTTCAGGGAATGAAAAAGGCCGGGCTGTCCTGAACTAAAAACGGCCCGGAAAACCGGGCCGTCTGGTTAGGTTTCTTATGGTTCAGGTCAGGTCTTTATAGCTGATTTCCCGGGCGTCCGCGCCGGGGCCCGCCTTTTCCCGACGTACGATCAGACGGTTGAGCGCGTGAATATAAGCTTTGGCCGACGCGACAACAGTGTCCGTGTTGGCGGACTGACCGGTAGCGATCATGCCGTCTTCTTCCAGTCTGACCGAAACGGTCGCCTGAGCGTCAGTGCCTTCGGTCACTGCATGAACCTGATACAGTTGCAGATGCGCTTTGTTCGGATGGACCACACGGATGGCTTTAAAGGTTGCATCAACCGGGCCGTCGCCATGCTCCGTGGCGATGACGTCCCTGCCATCAACTTCCATCTCGACAGTGGATTCCGCCTGACCGCCGGTTCCGCAGGTCACTTTCATCGAGACCAATTGCAGGTGATCGTTGGCCTCGTCATCATCAAGTGTCATCAGTGCGATCAGGTCATCGTCGAACACTTCTTTCTTGCGGTCGGCTAGATCCTTGAAGCGAACGAAAATGTCCTTGAGTTGGTTGTCGCCAACTTCATAGCCCAGAGTGTTCAGCTTGTCGCGCAAGGCCGCGCGGCCGGAATGCTTGCCCAATGGCAGCGACGTTCCCGACAGGCCCACATCCTCGGGGCGCATGATCTCGAAATTGTCGCGGTTCTTGAGCATCCCGTCCTGGTGGATGCCGCTTTCATGGGCAAAGGCGTTCTTGCCGACGATCGCTTTGTTGAACTGGACATTAAAACCGGAAACGGTCGCCACCCGACGCGATAAGTGCATAATCTTTGTAGTGTCGATGCCGGTGTGGTAAGGCATGATGTCGTTGCGGGTGCGGATCGCCATCACGACCTCTTCCAGGGCGGTGTTGCCCGCCCGTTCGCCCAGCCCGTTGATTGTGCATTCGATCTGACGTGCACCGCCCACAACTGCTGCCAGCGAGTTGGCCGTCGCCATGCCCAGATCGTTGTGGCAGTGGGTCGCAAAAATAACCTCATCTGCGCCGGGAACGGTTTCGATCAAGCGCTTGATCAAATCGGCCGATTCCATCGGCGCGGTATAGCCAACCGTATCAGGGATGTTGATCGTGGTCGCGCCGGCCTTGATCGCAATCTCGATCACGCGGCACAGATAATCCCACTCGGTCCGGGTTGCATCCATCGGCGACCATTGCACGTTTTCACACAGGTTGCGGGCATGGCTGACCGTCTGGTGAATTTTGTCGGCCATTTCGTCCTGTGTCAGGTTCGGAATGGCGCGGTGCAGCGGTGACGTGCCGATAAAAGTGTGAATACGGTTGTTGTCAGTGTGCTTGATCGCCTCCCAGCAGCGGTCGATATCGGTGATGTTGGCGCGGGCCAGGCCACAAATACGGCTGTTTTTGGACCGCTGCGCAATCTCGGATACTGCTTTGAAATCGCCCTCGGATGCGATGGGAAAGCCTGCTTCGATGATATCGACGCCCATGTCGTCCAGCAGCTCGGCAATTTCCAGCTTTTCTTCATGGGTCATGGTGGCGCCGGGGCTCTGCTCGCCGTCGCGCAAAGTGGTATCAAAGATCAAGACGCGGTCTTGGTCGGTCACGTTGGTCATGGGAATCTCTTTCTTCTTCTGTCCTAAAGCCTTTGGCGCGCGGGCGTCCTCCTCTGAGCGGGCGCGCCGGATGGCACGCTCAGAGGCGGATTAGGATCAGTAGGCCACGCAGCGACGCACCGCAAAAAGCGGTGTCGGCAACAAGGATATCTGCGCGGTTGATCATGGGGTGGAAGTTATACTGAGCGATTAGGGAATGAAAAGACGGAAATTGACCAAATATCACTTTTCAACTCAATGGAAGTTGATCGGTATCGATTGCCGTCTAGCTTCCCCTCATGGACAGGGCATTGATAATTGGGTCAACCGGCGGGATCGGTCGGGCGCTGTGTGAACAGCTTGACCGGCAACAGGTGACCGTGACGGGAGTATCCCGGTCCGAGGACGGTTTGGACCTGACGCAGCCGGAGACAGCGGAACGTGCCCTGTCGCAGGTTCACGGGCCATTTGATTTGATTCTGATTGCCACCGGTGCGCTTGAGATTGACGGCGCAGCGCCTGAGAAATCAATGCGTGCGTTAACAGCTCAGGCGATGATGGATCAGTTTGCCTTGAATGCGATTGGGCCTGCGCTGGTTCTGAAACATGCAGCCCGTCTGCTACCTCGTGACCGCCGAGCCGTGATTGGCGTCTTATCTGCAAGGGTTGGGTCGATTGGCGATAACCGGCTGGGTGGCTGGGTCAGCTACAGGGCGGCCAAGGCTGCCGTGAATCAGATTGTCCACACAGCCGCTATTGAGCTGGCGCGGACGCACAAGCAAGCCGTATGCGTTGCGTTGCATCCCGGAACTGTCAGGACAGCTTTCACCCAAAAATACCTTGGACGACACCCCGCGGTCGCCCCCGGTGAAGCAGCGCAAAATCTGCTAAGCGTGATCGATACGCTGACACCCGCCGAAACCGGCGGTTTTTTCGATTGGGCCGGTCAGCCTGTGCCGTGGTAGCGGGCTACCCGTCGCTTGCGTCGGTGTCGGATGTGTTGCCTTCCGTCGCGGCCTCGGGGCTCGTGGTTTCGCTCTCGGTTTCCGAGGTCAGTTCGCCATCTTCCCAGACACCTGTCTTTACGTCCCCGCTTGCGTAGCGCATTGTGCCATCGCCGTGGTGTTTGTTGTTCAGGAACGTGCCCTCGTAAACGTCACCCGTTTCATAGGTCGCGATACCCGTGCCGCTGATTTTACCGTTTACCCACTCGCCATCATATTCGAACCCGGTTGGCATAACGATCTTGCCATTTCCGTGGCGATCCCCGTTTTCAAAATCACCTTCATAGACTGTTCCATCAGCATAGGTTGCCCTGCCTGTGCCCTGCCGCTGACCTTCGACCCAGTCGCCATCATAGATGTAGCCGTTGGCGAGGGTCAGGGTGCCTTTGCCGTGATTTTTGGCGTTCTTAAACTGTCCTTTGTAAACGGTGCCGTTGGGGTAAGTTGAGACGCCTTGGCCTTCGATCACGCCGGCAATCCAGTCGCCATCATAAGTGGCGCCATTTGTGTAGGTGATCCGGCCTTGCCCTTCTGCCAGATCAGCGACGAAATCACCGACATAGATTGAACCATCAGGATAGGTGACTTCGCCCAGCCCTTCGATTTGCCCATTGTTCCATTCGCCGGTGTAAACAAACCCATCGGTTCCGGTATAGACACCCTGGCCATGACGAAAATCGTCACTAAAATCGCCTTCGTAGACATCGCCATTTGCGTAGACGACTTTGCCCTTTCCCTGACGACGTCCATCCGAAAGGGAACCTTCATATACATCGCCATTAACGTAGGCCAGCTTTCCGGTGCCGGTCATCAGGCCTTCGATCCAGTCGCCTTCGTATGTGTGGCCGTCGGCAAAAACCATCTTGCCCTTGCCGTGGCGCATACCGCCGCGAATATCGCCTTCGTAGACGCTACCATCCTGCGCGGTAATCTTGGCTTTGCCCTGTTTGACACCATCGACCCAGTCGCCGTCATAGATGTGTCCGGTCTCACTGGATAGAATCCCCTTGCCGTGACGGCTCCCGTCTTGGAATTGGCCTTCATAGCGCCAACCGTCAGCATATGTCGCAATACCGGTTCCGCTTATCGCGCCATTTGTCCATTCGCCCTCGTATGAACCACCGTCAACATAGGTGATCTTGCCGCGCCCGTCGGGCTGGCCTTTGACGAACGTGCCCTCATAGATCGCGCCGTTGGCATAGCGGGCCGTTCCGGTGCCCTGAATCTCGCCTTCGACCCACTCGCCAGAGTATTCGAAGCCGTCCGGAAGCCGATAGGTGCCGGTGCCATGGCGTAATCCGTTTTCGAACGTGCCTTCATACACACCGCCAACTTCGTCATCCGCTGCAATAATCAGCCCTTGCTGAGCTTGAGTGGCCTGTGCCGCGCAAATAATTGCTGCAACGGCAATGGAGTTTTGGATCAAATTCATTCTGGTACCTGCCTGCCCTGGTTCGGGTTGCATCCTTTTGCCCAAAACTAAGATACCGCTGGGGGCAGGGCAACGGCTTTTGCCGCATTTGGCTTTCACTTGCAGCGTGATCTGCTAAATGCCTTGGGGACTGACGAAAACAAGAGGGCAAAATGGCCGATCGTTTCCGCATCACGCTGGCGCAACTCAACCCTGTGGTCGGGGATATCGAGGGTAATGCGGCCAAGGCCCTGGAGGCATGGGAGCAGGGGCGCGCAGCCGGGGCTGATTTGGTGGCCCTGCCCGAGATGTTTATCACGGGCTACAATACCCAGGATTTGGTGATGAAGCCGGTGTTTCACCGCGCCGCGATGGACGCTGTCGAGTCGCTGGCAAAAGAATGCGCAGATGGTCCGGCCCTGGCTATCGGTGGTCCTTGGGTTGAAGGTGACAGCCTTTATAACGCCTACCTGATCCTCAAGGGGGGACGTGTCTCAAGCAAGTCGCTGAAACATCACCTTCCGAATGAAACGGTATTTGATGAGGTGCGCCTGTATGACGCCGGACCTTTGGGCGGGCCCTATTCGGTCGGCAACACAAGGATCGGTAGCCCGATTTGCGAGGACGGATGGCACGAGGATGTCGCCGAAACGCTGGCCGAAACCGGGGCCGAGTTTCTGCTGATCCCCAACGGCTCACCCTATTTCCGCGACAAGTATGACGTGCGTCTGAACCATATGGTCTCGCGCGTGGTCGAGACGGGGCTGCCGCTGATCTACCTGAACATGGTGGGTGGCCAGGACGATCAGGTGTTCGATGGTGCCACGTTCGGGCTGAACCTCGGTGGCGAGCTGGCGTTCCGGATGCCCGTGTTTGATGAGGCCGTGGCCCATATCGATCTGGAACGCGGTGATGAAGGCTGGCGGATTGTGCCTGCCGAAGTTGTGCCGCAACCGGACGCGTGGGAGCAGGACTATCGCGCGATGGTGCAATCCCTGCGCGATTATATGGGCAAGACCGGATTCAAAAAGGCCGTGCTGGGTCTGTCCGGGGGGGTTGATTCCGCTCTGGTCGCTGCGATTGCCGTGGATGCCATCGGAGCTGACAATGTCCGCTGCGTCATGCTGCCATCGGAATTCACCAGCCAGGCCTCTTTGGATGATGCCGAGGCCGTGGCGAAGGCGTTGGGCGTTCATTACGATTTTGTTCCGATTTCGCAGGGCCGTGCGGCGGTGACCGAGACTTTGGCGCCCTTGTTCGCGGGTCGCAATGAAGACCTGACCGAGGAAAACATCCAGTCCCGCCTGCGGGGCCTGTTGCTGATGGCGATCTCGAACAAGTTTGGCGAGATGCTGCTGACCACGGGCAATAAATCCGAAGTCGCCGTGGGATATGCAACGATCTATGGCGATATGAACGGCGGCTATAACCCGATCAAGGACCTGTACAAAACGCGGGTTTTCGAGACGTGCCGCTGGCGCAATGCCAACCATCGCGACTGGATGATGGGGCCTGAGGGCGAGGTTATCCGGCCTTCAGTCATTGACAAGCCGCCCAGTGCAGAACTGCGTGCGGATCAGAAGGACAGCGACAGCCTGCCGGACTACCCGGTGCTGGATGCGATTCTCGACATTCTTGTCGATCAGGACGGCTCTGTCGCCGATTGTGTCGCAGCCGGTTTTGATGAGTCCGAGGCGCGTCGGGTCGAGCATCTGATTTACATCAGCGAATACAAACGTTTCCAGTCTGCTCCGGGCACACGGCTGACATCACGTGCGTTCTGGCTGGATCGCCGCTATCCAATCGTGAATCGCTGGCGCGATAGGGAATCCTGAGCGACCTTTCATGATCTGTGGCGAGGCGCGTAAGGGCTCTTTCTGCGCTATAGTTTACATTTTGCGCTCAATTTCCAAGATGTGCTATTATTGTTCATGATTAACAGCAAGTTGTGGCCTGTATCGGCGCGGATAACTTGCATTTTTGTCGAATTTTTGCCACATTTATGACCGGGGTTTGCCTCAGTTGGGCAATCGTCGCGTAGCCGGGTCATGGGCCAAGTGTGCTCACGTCAACCGGTTTGCGAAACTGGGTAAAGGCGTCCGTGTGTGTGGACGCGTGTTAAGTGTTTTGGTGGTCAAATGTATAACGAATACGACAAATCGCTACATTCGCCGCTTAGGTACAAGGCGATGGAGTCTCCGGCTCAGGAACTGGATGAGACGGCGACAGACAGTGCTATTGCGGGCATTCTAAGCGATGATGCTGCGGCGGACCTGCAGGAACTCTCTGAGGAGCCTCTGCGAAGCGCCAGTTTTCCGTCACTGACACCGCAGGACGAAGCTGAGGAAGGGGACAAGCCTCAGGAAACCGGTGTTGCCGCCATTCTGCGCCAGACATGGGCGCATCTTTCGGGCGCGGCCTGACATTCGCCCCAAAGCGCCCGATCAATTCAGGCAATTGTCTTTGTGCCACAGGTTCGGGCAAACGCCCGGCGTATCGCTTTTCCACATTGAGTGTTTTCTGTTCCTGGGGCTCCATGCCGGTCCAGAGAATTGTTGTTGAGTGTTAGATGCCCGGCCCAAAGCCGACACATGTTGAATCCGATTTCACTTTGCCCAAACAGGTAGATGCCGTTGTTATCGGCGGCGGTATTGTCGGTGTGTCCACTGCGCTGGAACTGGCCGAACGTGGTGTTTCGGTGCTGCTATGCGAAAAGGGGCAGATCGGCGCTGAACAGAGCTCGCGCAACTGGGGGTGGGTGCGTCTGGGCCGACGCGATCCCCGGGAAATCCCCCTGATGCTGGAATCTATTCGTATCTGGCAGGGGCTGGATGCGCGGATTGGTCGGAAAACCGGTTATGTTCAGTCCGGCATCTTGTTTGGCGCGCGGGATGCGCTGTCCGAGGGGCAGCTGAATCGTTGGTTGCGGCATCTGGACGGGCTGCAAACCGGTGCGCGCATGGTTTGGGGTGCAGAGCTGGATGACTTGATGCCCGGCCGGAACATGGCCTTGTCTGCCGCCTTGTATACCCCGCAGGATGGGCGGGCCGAACCGCAATGGGCTGCCCCTGCAATTGCCGAAGGTGCCCGGGACAAAGGCGCGGTGATCGTGACCAATTGCGCGGTACGGAGCCTTGATATGCAGGCGGGGCAGGTTGCGGGGGTTTTCACCGAACGGGGTCGGGTGGCTTGCGATCAGGTTGTTCTGGCTGGCGGTGCCTGGTCGCGACTGTTTGCCGGAAACGCGGGTGTTGTACTGCCGCAGCTTAAGGTTCTGAACACGGTGATGCGAACTTCTCCGGTTCAGACGGGGCCAGAGATCGCGCTTTGGTCCGATGAATTTGCTATCCGCAAGCGGGCGGACGGGGGCTATACTATTGCATCCGGGCATCAGAATACCGTGGACATCGTACCGGACAGCTTGCGCCTTGGGTGGCAGTTCCTGCCCGCTTTTGCGCAGGAATGGCGGTCGCTGCGGTTTCGTCTGTCGCGGCGCTGGACGGAAGAAGCGCAGCAGGCGCGCCGCTGGTCGCCTTCGGACATCACTCCGTTCGAAAATTGCCGGGTTCTGGATCCGGAGCCGTCGAAAAAATCGTTGCGCAAGGCGTGGTCCAGCGCTTGCAGAACCTTTCCTGATCTCAGTCAGTCGGATGTGGTCGAAAGCTGGGCGGGTATGATCGATGTCACCCCGGACGCTATCCCGGTGATATCTGGTGTGGACGACCTGCCGGGGCTGTGGATTGCCACCGGGTTCTCGGGCCATGGCTTTGGGATCGGCCCGGGCGCAGGCCGCTTGATGGCCGAGCTTGTGACGCAACAGACACCTTGCGTGGATCCGACCGCTTTCCGCCTGTCCAGATTTACGGACGGGTCAAAAGTGCGGCCGGACCCGGGGTACTGACATCACCCCATCATCTGATAGCTGACCGGGACAAAGCGGAAGCCGTCCCCGCGCGTTTCCACATAACCCGCAGCCGGGAACGGCATATGGTAGCCGATCATTGGAACCTTGTCGGCTGCCAACAGGCCCAGAACATTGCGGCGCGCGGCGGTGGCGGCTGCTTTGTCCATGTCAAACCGGACCTCCCATTCGGGGTGTGCAAAGGACCAGACATAGTGGTTGGCCAGGTCCGCAGTCAGGATCAGGCGTTGGCCGTTGTTTTCCAGATGATAAACCATATGCCCCGGTGTGTGGCCGAAAGCCGCCATTGCGGTGATGCCTGAGGTGACGTCGCCGCCGTCTTCGATGAAGGTCATTTTTTCGGCTTGCGGAGTGACTTTGGCGGCCACCAGATCGCCGACCCGGTTACCGGCCTCCTGTGCGGCCCAGAAATCGTATTCCGGTGCAGCCGTCACGAACCGGGCATTGGCAAAGGTCGGCGCATCGTTGGTCGTCATGCCGCCAATATGGTCGGGGTGCATATGGGTGAGGACTACAACGTCGATCTGATCCGGCGTCACGCCTGCATCTGCCAACGCGGCCTGAATGCCGCCCTGTCCCAGGCCAGTGTCGAACAGAACCAGTTCAGATCCGGTGTTGACCAAAGTCGGCGTGAAAAAGAACTGCGCGACATCTGGGGAAATGAAGTTATCAGCCGAGACTTTGGCAAAGTCTGCGTCCGAAGCGCCTCCGCCAAAGATTTCCTGGGCGCCGTCGCGTGGCAGGCTGCCGTCCAACAAAGTGGTGACGGTGAAATCGCCAAGCTGAAAAGATTTGGCGATTGTCGAGTTGGCCTTGGTCTCGGCACCCGCCGCCAAAGTCGGCGTTGCCGCCACTGCAAAAGGCAATGCTGCGGCTGTTCCAAGGGCCGCTCGGCGTGTCAGTTTGATGGTCATTGTAGTTCTCCCTGTCAGAACATCAGGTAATCACCTAGGTCGATGAGCGCGTCCTTCCACTCTAATACCACCAACAGATAGGCTGCGTGGATGAATATTACGTGTTAAATTTTGTTCATGCCGCGATCTCAGAACAAAACGACCCCAACCGATCAGACTGCCGAGAGCTTTCTGGCGGGCGTTCAGCCACCGCGCAAAGCAGAAGAAGCGCATGCGCTGGACGTGTTGTTCCGTGAGGTGACCGGTTTTGAACCGGTCATGTGGGGGCCGTCCATCGTTGGGTATGGGCGGTATCATTACCGCTATGCCTCGGGGCGAGAGGGGGATTTTCTGGCAACGGGTTTTTCCCCGCGCAAGGCGGCGCATTCGATTTACATCATGCCCGGCTATGCGGATTTTGGTGGTATCCTGTCCCGGTTGGGAAAGCACAAGCTGGGTAAATCGTGCCTTTATGTAAACAAGCTGGCGGATATCGATCTGGACGTGTTGTCCGAATTGATCCGGGCGGGGTTGAAAGACCTTGACCGGCTTTGGCCGGTCGCTCCGATCTGAACGCCTTCGCTGGACAATTGGCTGATCCTGTGACAAGAGCCGCGCCAACAGGAGACATCCATGACCACCACCCGTTTTGCCCCGTCGCCCACCGGTTACCTTCATGTGGGTAACCTGCGCACTGCCGTGATGAACTATCTGATAGCCCGCAAGGCTGGCGGCACGTTTATTCTGCGCATCGACGACACCGATCCTGAGCGGTCGAAAGAAGAATACGTCGATGCGATCAAGCAGGATATGGAATGGCTGGGCCTGCATTGGGACCGGGTCGAGCGTCAGTCGGATCGTCTGGACCGCTATGCCGATGCTGCCGATAAGCTGCGGGAATTGGGCCGGTTTTATGAGGCATTCGAGACCCCGACTGAACTGGATCTGAAGCGCAAGAAGCAACTGAACATGGGCAAGCCGCCGGTCTATGACCGCGCCGCGTTGAACCTGTCGGATGCCGAGAAAGAAGCTCTGCGCGCCGAGCGTGGGAACGGCGTTTGGCGGTTCAAGCTGGATCATGCGCGCATCAACTGGACTGATGGCATTCTGGGCGACATCTCGATTGACGCGGCCTCGGTTTCCGACCCGGTACTGATCCGGGGCGATGGTCAGGTTCTCTATACGATTGCGTCCGTTGTAGATGATACCGAGATGGGCGTGACCGATGTGGTGCGCGGGTCCGACCACGTGACAAACACCGCGACGCAGATTCAGATCATCGAGGCGCTGGGCGGTGCCTGCCCGCGTTTTGCGCACCACTCGCTGCTGACGGGCCCGCAGGGTGAGGCGCTGTCGAAACGTCTGGGCACGCTGGCGTTGCGTGATCTGCGCGAGCAGGGCGTGCAGCCAATGGCGCTGCTGAGCCTGATGGCGCGGTTAGGTTCGTCTGATCCGGTCGAACTTCGTTCGGATATGTCCGAGCTGATCGACGGGTTTGACATCAGCCGATTTGGCGCTGCGCCAACCAAGTTCGATGTGCAGGACCTGTTCCCGCTGACCGCCCGGCATCTGCAATCGCTTCCCCTGGCAGACGTAGCTGACGCCGTAAAAGAAGCAGGTGTTCCGGCCGATCTGGCCGAACCTTTCTGGGCAATGGCACGCGAAAACATCACCACTTTGGCCGATCTCAAGGGCTGGTGGGAACTGTGTCGCGACGGGGCAGAACCTTTGATCGCGGACGAAGATCGCGCGTTTATTGCCGAAGCGATGGCCCTACTACCTGAGGGTCCGTTCGACGGCGAAACCTGGGGCGTGTGGACCAAAGCGGTGAAAAAGGCCACAGGTCGTAAAGGCAAAGGCCTGTTTATGCCGCTGCGCAAGGCGCTGACGGGCATGGAGCGGGGGCCGGAAATGGCGGCGCTGCTGCCGTTACTACAAGTGATCCGGTCGCGGGGTTAGGAAAACGCGCCTGACGGCGCGTGCCTCCGGCGGAGGTATTTTTGAACAGAAGAAGGGGCGGGCGTTTTTGTCCGCCCTATTCGTTACGCAGGTTGGACGAGCCTGGCTGATATACGGTTGAGGCGGTCGTCGACAAAGTTTGCTTCGGCGGGTTTCAGCTGTTGGTGGCGCGGGTAACGTGGTTCGGCACGGTCATTCAGGATCGGAGCGTCCCATCCATCGGTTGTGGCAAAGAAACGGTCCGCCCCGTCTTCACCGAATGTCCGCAGATACCCCTGCACGACGACATCGATATAGCTGAGCAGCAGAGGGTGTTGATTGTTGGGATCGTTGTGGCGGTTTTCCGGCACGGCATAAACGGCAATTTCGACCTCATGTTCGACGGGGTGTTTCACCGAAGATGTTGCGGGAATGCGATCATAGGCCCATTCCCGCTCGTCCAGCGCTGCCCAGTCGTTTTTTGGAACGTGAGCGATCATGCCTTCAATCTCGGAACCCGGGTCAGGTACCGCTGTCAGGAAGGCTACGGGGCGCAGGTCCGTGTGCTTCCACGCGCGCTTCCACCCTTTCAGCACGGCAGGGCGTGGGTCGGGGAAGTCATGAGTGGCAAGGTTTACAAGGCTGCCATAGCCAAAGAAATAGGGGTCTGCCATACGCCGGTCTGTCCTTCTGTCGCGATTGATGTATGTCAAACCGGTTTTTTACCCGACATGCAATAAGGCTTCATCTTGATTTGAGGGAGGCCGCCCATGCGGATTACCAAACGGACAAACATCGCCGTGCGCTTGCTGATGTATTGCGCTGCACATCAGGATCGGCTTGTGACAAAATCCGAGATCGCCGAAGTCTGCAATATCTCGGAAAACCACTTGGCGCAGGTGATCAACCAGTTGAGCCAGTTGAACTACCTGAGTACGCAGCGTGGCAGAAACGGTGGCATGTCGCTGGCTCGGCCAGCGGATCAGATACGGATCGGATCGGTCTTTCGTCATGTCGAAGGTGGTTTGCCGATTGCAGAGTGTTTTGCTGACGCAGACAACACCTGCCCCTTGACCGATGCCTGCCGGTTGCGGTTGGCCCTGCAGGATGCGGCCGAGGTGTTCTATGCCTCGCTGGACGAGATCACCTTGGACGCTTTGATCTGTGACAACGATCAACTGTTGCAGATTCTGCAACCTGTGGCGTGTGTTCGGCAGGGCTAGTCGCTGGCACGTAGAATTTGGGCCGGCCGCACGGCCAAGGGACGTATTGCAAAGATCAGGCCTGCGCCCAGCGTTACTGCGATTCCGGTGCCGATAATGATCAGCGCTGAAGGCCAGATAACGGTGAAGCTTGTTTCAAAGATATAGGTCGCCACGGCCCATCCACCCAGAATGCCGGTAGCTAGGGCCACGCATCCTGCGGCGGCACCCAGCAGTATTGCGCGTAGTGTGAAGCTGGCGAGTATGTGCCTTCGGTCTGCACCTAGTGTTTTGAGGATCGCAGCCTCGTACCGGCGTGCGGGTTCACCAGCGGCTGCGGCCCCAATCAACACCAGAAATCCGGTCAGAAGGGAAATCCCCGCCCCGTATGAGGTCGCCGCCGCCAACCCCTCCAGAAGGCCCGAGACCCGGTCGATGGCGTCGCGTACGCGAATTGCGGTGATGTTCGGGTATTGACCTGACAGGTCGCGCAGGATGGCAGCTTCGGCCTCATCCTCGGCATAGACGGTTGCAATAAAGCTATGCGGCGCGCCAGCCAGTGCTGAGGGGTTCATGGACATGATGAACCCCATTTCTGCGGTCGAGAAATCGACCTCGCGCAGTGAGGTCAGCTCTGCCGTGATGTCCCGACCGAGGATATTGACTGTCAGTTGGTCACCCAGTTTCAGGCCCATCTCTTCCGCCTCTTCCGCAGCAAAGCTGACCTGCGGTGGGCCGGAATAGTCGTCGGCCCACCACGTGCCAGCGGTGATCCGTGCATTCTGAGGCGGTTGCACAGAATAGGTTACGCCGCGATCGCCCTCCAGAACCCAGTGATCACCGGCGACCTCGCGGGCGGGGCGCCCGTTTATCTGAGAGATGATCCCACGCAACATTGGCGCGCTTTCGATCCGGCTGACGGCGGGGTCGCTTTCCAGACGTTCCGAAAAGCCCGGCATCTGGTCTTTCTGGATATCGACGAAGAAGTAAGAAGGTGCGACGTCAGGCAGGTTCCCTGAGATGGCGTTGCGCAGGGTGCCATCGATCTGGCCTACTGCCGCCAGCACCGAAAGCCCGAGCCCCAGCGACAAAACCACCGAAGCGGCACTTTCCCGGGGGCCTGAGATGGCGGAAAGCGCCCATCGTATGGCCGGGTGGCCACGTGCGAAGGGGCTGCCTTTGCGTGCAAACCACTGAATGGCGAAAGCTGACAGGGACAGCAGGAACAATGCACCTACAATGCCGCCTCCGGTCCAGAGTGTCAGGCGGGTTGAACCGTTGAAGTAAGCCGCGGCAACAACCAAAACAGCCAGCCCGACCCCGGTTGCCAGAACGTAGGCGAGGCGGGGCAGCCGACGCGCTGACGATAGCGCGTCCCGAAACAGGGTTGCTGCGCGGACGTCCTCGGTTCGGGCCAGCGGCCATAGGGTGAATAGGAATGCCGTCAAAGCACCATACAGTGCAGCCTCGGCCAGCGGTTGCGGATATAGCGTGAAAACTGCCGGAACGGGAAGGCGGTTTTCAATTGCCGGGGCCAAAAGCAGGGGCAGCAAACCGCCCAATACAATTCCAGCAAAGATGCCCACACCGGAGAGAATGCCGATCTGGATCATATAGGTTTGAAATATAGTCGCCCGGTCCGCCCCGAGTGTTCGCAGCGTGGCGATCGTATCGGTTTTTTGTGTCAGATAGGCGCGAACGGCGGCGGAAACACCGATGCCGCCGACCGCCAGCCCGGACAGGCCGACCAAAACCAGAAAGGCGCTGAGGCGGGCCACGAATTCGGTGATACCCGGCGCACCGTTGCGCGCGTCTGTCCAGCGCATGCCGGTTCCATCAAAGGCCTGTGCGGCTTGTGCGGAAACCGCCGGAAGGCTGACGTCTTGAGGTAAGTCCAACCGGTACTTTGTGGAAAACAATGTGCCGGGCTGCAAAAGGCCAGACGCCGCCAAGTCTTGCGTTCGAACCAGAGTGCGTGGACCCAAGGCAAAACCATCGGCTGCACCGTCCGGTTCATGGATCAAGGCAGCGGTTAACGCAAAACGCTGTGTCCCCAGCGCGAAGGTGTCGCCGATATCCAAACCCATGCGGTCGATCAGTGTTGGGTCCAGAACAGCGCCCGGTAGGTCAGCCGTCCCGTCCAAGGCCTGTGCAAGCGTCATGTCAGGCTGTAACTCGACGCGTCCGACCAGCGGGTAAGCCTGGTCAACTGCTTTCACCTGCGTCAGCGCGCGTTGCTGTGTATCAGCTTTGTCAGCAACGGCCATCGAGCGGAAATCGACTATCTCGGATACAGAAAGTGCTTCGGCCTGCATCCATGCCCGTTCCTGATCGTTGGCAAACCGGTATGTGAATTCAAGCTGAGCATCGCCACCCAGCAAGGCCGCCCCTTCCCGGGCCAATCCTGCTTCGATTGCAGGCCGTACTGACCCGACCGCAGCAATGGCCGCGACACCCAGGGCGAGGCAGGCCAGAAATACGCGGAACCCATGCAGGCCTCCGCGAAGCTCGCGGCGGGCCAGCCGCCCCGCCAAACGCAGACTCATTCTGCGGCCTCTTGCGCTGGTTTTTCAGAGATTCGACCATCGCGTAACCGGACCACGCGATCACATTTTTGCGCCAAGCTGTGGCTATGGGTAACAAGAACCAATGTTGCCCCGTGTTTGTCCCGCAGACCGAACAACAGATCAACAATCGCGGCCCCGTTTGCCTCGTCCAGATTGCCGGTAGGTTCATCCGCCAGCAAGATCTGCGGTCGTGGGGCCGACGCACGGGCCAGCGCAACCCGCTGCTGTTCGCCGCCCGACAGCTGAGCCGGGTAGTGATCACGCCTGCGGGCAAGCCCTACGGCGTCCAGCTCCTGTTCGGCGCGGGCAAACGCGTCTTTGTGACCCGCCAGTTCCAGTGGCGTCGCCACGTTTTCCAAAGCGGTCATGGTTGGGATAAGGTGGAAATTTTGAAAAACGACCCCCATCGAATCCCGCCTGAATCTGGCCAGTGCATCTTCGTCCATTCCGGTCAGGTCGCGGCCCAACGCGGTCACGCCGCCGCCGGTTGCCTGCTCTAACCCGCCCATCAGCATCAACAGAGATGACTTGCCGGACCCGGACGGGCCAATCAGACCCAGGGTTTCCCCCTGATCAACCGTCAGGGTGATGTCGCGCAGAATGTCGACACGTCCGGCATTGCCATTCAGCGACAAAGCGGCATCTTTAAGCGTCAGAACAGGAGTAGTCATTCTTCATTCCACTGGGAGTCCGGTCATTTGGCATATGGCGCAGCAGAGAGTTTTCGCAAGGCTTTGATTTCGGGTATCTTCATTTGTTGCGGATTTGCAGCCAGTGCCGAACCTGTTGTTATCGCCGCGTTAGGAGACTCGTTGACACAAGGTTACGGCTTGCCCGAGCAGGATGGGTTTGTGCCGCAACTGGAGCAGTGGTTGCACGATCGCGGGGTCGATGTGCGGCTGATCAATGCAGGTGTTTCAGGGGATACGACAGCGGGCGGGGCTGCGCGGGTGGAATGGACACTGACCCCTGATGTTGACGGGATGATTGTGGCACTGGGCGGGAACGACCTGTTGCGCGGGATCGATCCGTCTGTCTCGCGCGCCAATCTTGACCGTATTTTAGGCGCGGCAAATACCGCAGAGGTCGACGTTCTGCTGATCGGGTTGCCGGCTCCGGGGAACTACGGACCGGATTACAAACAGGCCTTTGACGCGATATATCCGGATCTGGCGCAGCAGCATCAGATACTTTACGCGCCAAACTTCTTCGAAGGTTTTGACGTGGGAGACAACACAGGCAACGCGGATCGGCTTATGCAGCCGGATGGAATTCACCCAAACAAGCATGGGGTTGCCGTAATTATCGACACGCTGGGACCCTACGTTTTAGAGCTGGTTGAACAAGCTTCGGATTGAATCGTGGATCAGACAACTGTTACGACAGTACCCAGCGGAACCCGCTGATACAGGTCGATCACGTGTTCATTTAACATCCGGATACAGCCATTTGACGCTGCTCGCCCAATGGTCTGCGGCTGCGTCGTACCATGGATACGGAAGTAGGTATCTACTCCGTTCTGGAACAGGTACAGCGCCCGTGCGCCCAGCGGGTTATCACCCCCGCCCGGTTGGACATAGTCATTGTCGATGAACTTGGCATAAGCCCTAGGGTCACGCTCGATCATCTCGTCCGTGGGTCGCCAGGTTGGCCATTCTTTCTTGACGTCAATCGTGGCGGTCCCGGTGAATTCCAAACCCGCTTTGCCGACACCGCAACCATAGCGGACGGCCTTACGCGGCTCGGTCACGAAATAAAGGTAGAACGAGCGGGGCAGAACCAACAGCTGGCCCGGCTGAAATTCTTTCTTGATCCTGACAACTTGCGGCGTCGGGTCATATTCAACGGCTTTCTTGGCACTGGCCAGCGTAGGCATCAGGCTGGTCGCGGCCGACGTGGCCAGAAAACTGCGGCGGGTAAACATGGCAGGCCTCATCAAATCACCAATAAAATCATAACTGTAGTTCCAGTATGATAGATGATTTGGACAATCTTGAGGCAAGGTCACTGAAATGTGATGTCACCCGAAGGCCACAGTCTCAGGCTGGCCTTCGAGTGTTTGTTCAGAAAAAGGGCAGAGGATTCCTCTGCCCTTTCAAAAGCTTATACCAGCTCGATATTGTCCGCGCTTTCGCGGCCATCACGACCCGAGCGCAGCTCGTACGTGACTTTCTGGTTGTCGGCCAGACCGGTCAGGCCCGAACGCTCGACGGACGAGATGTGCACGAACACGTCCTTGCCGCCATCTTCGGGTGCGATAAAGCCGTAGCCTTTGGTGGTGTTGAACCATTTTACGGTGCCTGCGGGCATATCCGTTGTCTCCTAATTGGTGCTGCCCACGGAGTTGCGGCAGCCTGGCGTCGTCGGTCTGGATCGAGTGACTGAGCGCCGTAGAAGGAGACAGTAGGTCGAAATAGAAAAACGTTAGCCCTTTGGATATGGCATTGAGGCGGGGATGTGGCAAGGGTGGATGTATCGAATTGAATCAACACACTGCCAATTGCGCAGGACGGTGCCACCCATCTCTACGACTTTTAAGGGCAAATAATACTACAACCAGATTCTGGGTCCTTAGTCTTCTCGGTCAATTTCAGGCGGTTTAGGAAACGGGTTGTTTTGTGCAATGAAATTGGACACGGGCAACGGACGTTGACCTTCTAGCAACTGATTAAGCATAGCTGCGTTTTTTCGTTGGATGAACTGATCGTCATTCCAACCTTTTGGAACATAACTTCTTCGCTCAAGCTCCCTTTTGTCGAAATTGTAGCCAACAACAACTCCTATCTGGTAGACAAGATCCATGAACAAATCTGAGCGATGGTCATAGTATCGATCAAGGTCTTCGTCGCCACCGTTTGGTTCGGGTGAGCTAAGGTGTTCGATATACTTCTGAAATGCTGACCTGACGTCTTTCTTATCATAAAACTCCAGTTCGACAATGTTCAGTGCCGCAACATGCACAGGATCGAGGCGTATGCCTCGAGTTTGCATTAGAGCCTTAAACAAATCGAACTTCCGTCTTTTGGCTTCGCCACGATCATCCAGCCACCGTGTTATGAGAACCGCCGAGATTGGACCAATAACTATCGCAGCTAGAGTTAGGATGGCATAAAGATCGATCCCCATAGGTTACTCCTCAAACCCAACGTTCTTATGGAACTTTGCATTTAGTGGACCAATTGGGGTGCTGATCCGATACGTCTCATCTGGGTTTAGGGCTTCCGGCAGATCGAATGGTACAGTGATTTTGTCTGACGGCCTCTCAAACGAAGCGCCCGTGATGGAGATGGAATTTTGAGGCATTCTGTAGTGAATCTCACCCACCGCTCGTCCCGCGTCGGTAGTGTAGGAGCCTGAAAATGTTAGTCCTGCCATGTCCGCACCTGCGACCGAGCCTGCGCGAAACACGAACATTGCCATGGCTTGACCAGCTTGGCCACTAAGATAAGCCGTGTAGATACCATCTATCATTGAATTTACTGCCCTAAATTTTCAGATCAACAGCATATATATTGCGCACAACATGTTTGCTCGCAAGATGTTGTGCAAATTATGCTCCATTCTGCGCCGCTTACGGCTTTGCAGAACGAGATTTGGTGAATGTCGCGGGTAAATATGTTCGACTACCGCGCAAACTTCTTATGCTTCAACCGCTTGGGCTCCAGCGCATCCGGTCCTAACCGTCGCTTTTTGTCCTCTTCGTAGTCCTCGAAGTTGCCTTCGAACCATTCCACATGGGCGTCACCCTCAAACGCCAGAATGTGCGTACAAATCCGGTCGAGGAAGAAGCGGTCGTGCGAGATGACTACGGCGCAGCCGGCGAAATCGACCAGAGCGTCTTCCAGCGCGCGCAGGGTTTCGACGTCGAGGTCGTTGGTCGGTTCGTCGAGCAGCAGGACGTTGCCGCCCTCTTTTAGCAGGCGGGCCATGTGGACGCGGTTGCGCTCACCACCCGAAAGTAGAGAGACCTTCTTCTGCTGGTCGCCACCCTTGAAGTTAAACGACGAGCAATAGGCGCGGGAATTCACCTGCGCATCGCCCAATTGGATGATCTCGGCGCCGCCGGTGATCGCCTCCCACACGGTGTCGTTGTCTTTGAGGTCGTCGCGGGACTGGTCGACATAGGACAGCTCGACCGTGTCGCCCAGCGTGATGGTGCCGCTGTCGGGCTGTTCCTGACCGGTGAGCATCTTGAACAGGGTCGATTTACCCGCGCCGTTGGGGCCGATTACACCGACAATGCCGCCGGGGGGCAGGGCGAAGTCCAGCCCCTCGATCAGTTGCTTGTCACCCATGTGTTTCGACAGACCCTCGACCTCGATCACCTTGCCGCCAAGGCGCTGGCCGTTGGGGATGACGATCTGGGCGCGGGTCAGCTTTTCGCGTTCAGACTGTTCGGCCAGCTCGTTATAGGCGTTGATCCGGGCCTTGGATTTGGCCTGACGGGCCTTTTGACCCTGACGCATCCACTCCAACTCGCGCTGAAGGGTCTTCTGCTTGGACTTGTCCTCGCGCGCTTCCTGCTCCAGCCGCTTGGCCTTTTGTTCCAGCCACGCCGAATAGTTGCCCTCGTAAGGAATGCCACGGCCGCGGTCGAGTTCGAGGATCCAGCCGGTGATGTCATCCAGGAAATAGCGGTCGTGGGTGACGATCAGGATGGTGCCTTTGTAGTCGATCAGGTGCTGTTGCAGCCAGGCGATGGTCTCGGCGTCCAGGTGGTTGGTCGGTTCGTCCAAGAGCAGCATGTCGGGCGCTTCCAGCAGCAGCTTGCAGAGCGCCACGCGGCGTTTCTCACCCCCCGAAAGGTTGGCGATGTTGGCGTCATCGGCAGGGCAGCGCAGCGCCTCCATCGAGACGTCGATCTGGCTGTCGAGATCCCATAGGTTTTCCGCGTCGATCGCATCCTGCAGGGTGGTCATTTCCTCCATCAGCTCGTCCGAGTAGTTCTCGGCGATTTCCATGGCGATTTCGTTGAATCGGTCCACCTTGGCCTTTTTCGCGGCCACGCCCAGCATGACGTTTTCACGGACGGTCAGCGATTCATCCAGCTGCGGTTCCTGCGGCAGATAGCCGACCTTGGCGCCCTCGGCGGCCCATGCTTCACCGGTGAAGTCGGTATCGAGGCCCGCCATGATTTTCATCAGCGTCGACTTACCCGCGCCGTTGACGCCGACAACACCGATTTTCACGCCGGGCAGAAAGCTCAGGTGGATGTTTTCAAAGCACTTCTTGCCACCGGGATAGGTCTTTGAGACACCCTGCATGTGGTAGACATATTGATAGGCGGCCATGTCGCGTCCTCTGGGTCGGGGAAATTGGGTTGAAACGCTGGATATCCGAGGCGAGCGGGCGGGGCAAGCTGGTGGTTTTGTGAATTTCGAACCGAGACAGCCCGAGTTAGGTTGGCGCGGATAAATGCGAGGTAGAAATTGTCGGAATTGGCACAGTTGATAGCGGGTTGGGCGCAGCCGGGACGGATTGAATGGATCGGTCTGCGGCCAGAGCGGCGGGCCAGTATGATCCCGGCGGCGACCGCAATGATCACGCCCGACGGCGTCGACGGTGACCGCAGCCGTGAGGGCAAGCGGGCGGTGACGTTGATCCAGCAAGAACATCTCTCGGCGATTGGCTCGTATTTGGGGCAAGGACCGGTTTCGCCAGAAATCCTGAGGCGCAATTTGGTGGTTTCGGGGATCAATCTGGCGGCGCTTAAGGGCCGTGAGGTGCAGATGGGCGAGGCCGTTTTGCGGTTTACCGTGATTTGCGCGCCGTGCAGCCGGATGGAGGAGGCGTTGGGCAAAGGTGGCTATTCTGCCGTACGTGGGCATGGAGGTTGGTGCGCCGAGGTGGTCAGGCCGGGGCGGGTCCGACTGGGCGATGTGGTGCAACCTGTTGATTGACAACGCCCCTCAGTTCTGAACAACAGCAAAGGATGGAGCGATGTAGCATTCCATATGCGCGGCCCGGACAGGTTATCGGGCTGTTCGGCGGGTCATTTGATCCGCCGCATAAAGGGCATGTGCATGTCACGCTTGAGGCGATGAAGGCTTTTGGGTTGGATCGGGTGTGGTGGCTGGTGTCGCCGGGCAATCCTTTGAAGGCACATGGACCGGCTCCGTTGTCGCGGCGGCTGCGTGCGGCGCAGGCTGTCATGCAACACCCTCGGGTCGATGTAACGGATATTGAGGCGCTGGCTGGAACGCGAGCCACGGCCGATACGCTTGCAGCGTTGCGGCGATTGTATCCACAGGTCAAATTTGTCTGGTTGATGGGTGCCGACAATCTGGCGCAGTTCCATAAATGGCAGGATTGGCGGTTGATCATGGACAGTGTACCGGTTGGAGTGGTCGCACGACCGGGGGATCGAATTTCGGCCCGGATGTCCCCGGCGGCCCGTGTTTACGCCAAATATCGGATTGACGGGCAGGCGCGGCATCTGTTGGGGCAGGCAGCAGCCCCGGCGTGGTGTTTTGTGAACGTACCGATGGTGGATGTCAGTTCGACGGAAATCCGCACCCGGGGCGATTGGGTAAACGGGGTGTTGCCGGAATAGCTCCTTACCATGCATTATCCACTTCGGTGGTTGTGCGCCAAAGATCTCTGGGATTGTAATTGACCCATGGCTGATCGTTTTTCACGTCGTACCTTTCTGACCGCGCTGGGCGCGTCTGTGATCCCTGTTGCAACCTTGGCCGAGGCCCCTCTGGTCTCGTTGCGGCCAGTTCTTCGTGGGGCGCAGCTGACGGGTGCTGAACGGGTTGTTCAGTCAGCCAATTTGAGCGGGGATGTTGTTTTTGCGGTCGCGGATGTGAAAACTGGTGTTCCTTTGGAAGTGTTTGGAGGGGATCGGGGCCTGCCGCCTGCGAGCGTCGCCAAGGCGCTGACGGCGCTTTTTGCGCTGGATGTGCTGGGCCCTGACTACCGGTTTGAGACGGCCTTGGTGGCCGATGGGACGATCGAGAATGGCATCCTTGACGGTGATCTGGTGCTTGTCGGTGGGGGCGATCCCCTGCTGGACACGGATGACTTGGCGACGCTGGCTGCCAATTTGCGCAAGGTAGGGATTACCGAGGTCCGTGGTGCCTTTAAGGTCTATGACGGTGCGCTGCCATACGTGAACAGCATCGATCCCGGGCAACCGGATCATTTGGGGTACAGCCCGGCGATCAGTGGAATTTCATTGAACTTCAACCGCGTGCATTTCGAATGGAAAAAGGAAGGCAGCAGTTACAACGTTTCGATGGATGCCCGTACTGCGAAATACAAACCCGCGGTGGACATGGCGTCGATGAAGATCGAAAACCGCAGCCTGCCGATTTACACGTACCAACCGAGTGCGCGGCAGGATCGATGGACTGTCGCCAAAGGTGCTTTGGGCAAGGGCGGTGCGCGGTGGCTACCGGTTCGCAAGCCCGCGCTTTACGCGGGTGACGTGTTCAGGACATTGGCGCGGGTGAACGGCATCGTGCTGGGTCGGGTGCAGGTGACACGCGAAACGCCGAAAGGCACTGTGTTGGCCACCCATCAGAGCGACCCGCTGGACAGTATTCTGCGCGGGATGCTGAAATATTCGACGAATGTGACCGCTGAGATGGTTGGAATGGCCGCATCCAAGGCGCGCGGTGTTCCGGTTCATAGTCTTTTGGACTCCGCCGCCGAGATGAACCGATGGGCGACTGAGACCTTTGGCGTTGACGGGATTGCCATGGTCGATCATTCCGGGCTGGGCGATGCCTCTCGCATGGCCCCGTCTGACCTTGTGGCGGTGTTGGTCGCGGCGCGTCATTCCAAGGAACTGCGTCCTTTGCTGAAGCCGTTTGCGTTGACCGATAGCAACGGGCGCCCGGTCAAGAACCATCCGATTAAGGTAGATGCAAAAACGGGTACGCTGAACTTTGTTTCGGGATTGGGCGGGTTTCTGACCACCGCAGATGGCGCTGAATTTGCGTTCGCCATCTTCACGGCCGATGTGGATCACCGGGCCACCATTCCGCGCGCGTTGCGCGAGCGTCCGGACGGCGCGCGCAGCTGGAACCGTCGGTCACGCAAATTGCAACGGGCTCTGATTGAGAGATGGGGTGCGCTTTACGGGAGCTAAAATCAAACGGTATGGCGTGCGCGTGCGCCGCGTTCAATCGCGGCTGCATGCAGTCGGTCAATATTCAGCTCATAGCGAATTTCTTCCAGCAGGCGCAGCTCGGTTTCGGCCAGTGATCCGTCTGCAGCTGCAACATCGCAAGCCAACGCATAGGCGGTTTCGTTCAAACGCTCGGGCAGGTTGTCACGGATCAGACCGAACAGAGCATCCAGCCCATCCTCTTGTTCAAACAGATCGAACACCACCTGTGACACTCGTCGGGTGCGGTCGATGTCATATCCGGCAAAAACCGGTAGCATGTTGACCGCACCTTCGATCTTGACCAGTTCGGCGGTTCGGATCGTTTCGTCGGACGCCGAAATCGCAACCATGATCGCCACAAGGCAATCCTGCGGGGACATCGGGTGTGGAGCTTGTTCGGGCATGGGGTCGTCCTGATTGATACGTCTGTTGCCGCACGATAGGAGCGGGTGCAGTGAGGTTCAACATATTGTTTTCAAGAGACGGGACCCAGCCAAAACGCCTGTCATCGCGATGGCTGTATTATCAACCAGGGTTGGCGTGTTGCGAAGCTTTGGCGGCAGCCCCGGCGTGGTCAATACGAGTCAGATAATCCCGGACGCGCTGGACCGGATCATATTTGTATTGGTCAGGGCCAAGCATTTTTCGCGCGTTGAGCTCCCGCGTGCTGAGTAGATCGAACTGCACCCTTTCCAGTGCGCAGTTCCAGCCTCCTGGATACTCGCCCGCCCAGTTATTTGTATAATATCGAAGAAGTTTGTTTCGGATATTATAGCCGTGGTAGTCGAATGCGATCCGGCCATTCGTCACATAGATGTGGTTTCCTGCGAAGCCTTCGCCAGGAATTATGCGTTCTGCGTAGAACCCATGCAGCGGCTCAATCTGCAAATAAACGCCCGCAAGTATGTGACAGGCTCCGTTTCCAAAGAATACCCGGTCGGGCAACGCCCAACGGCGTTCAGGATCTTTTTTGATGCCGGGCTTCATTCGATACATGCGGTCGAGTTAGCGCATGATTGGCGCACAATGGAATCCCTTTTTCGTTGTGGTGCGGTCCATTGTGATGAGGCGGAGGTTTCTTGCTGTACCAGCGTTGTGAAATCGGCCTCGTACAGTTGACTCATACTGCACCTGCACAATAGGAGGGGTCGGTCGGTCGCATGGGGTGATCGGCACGTTTCCCGATGGAGTGTCTCAATGTCTGAACTGCGTGAAACCGCGATGTCGTCCAAGGCCTGGCCTTTTGAAGAGGCGCGCCGGTTGCTCAAACGCTATCAGAAGAACGCTCCGGAGAAAGGGTTCGTGCTGTTCGAGACGGGCTATGGACCATCGGGTCTGCCGCATATCGGCACCTTTGGCGAGGTCGCGCGGACCACGATGGTCAAGCGCGCGTTTGAGGCGCTTTCGGATATTCCGACCAAGCTGATTTGTTTTTCGGACGATCTGGACGGGATGCGCAAGGTGCCGACCAACGTGCCGAATCCGGAAATTCTGGAACAGCATTTGCAGCGCCCGCTGACCTCGGTTCCTGATCCGTTCGGCGAATATGACAGCTTTGGTGCGTATAACAATGCGATGTTGCGGCGGTTCCTGGATACCTTTGGGTTCGAGTATGAGTTTTACTCGGCCAAGGAATTCTATGAATCCGGGCAGTTTGACGAAGTGCTCAAGCGCGCAGTTGAGCGGTATGACGAGATCATGGCGATCATGCTGAAAAGCCTGCGCGAGGAACGTCAGCAGACCTATTCGATTTTCCTGCCCCTGCACCCCGAAAGCGGGCGGGTCATGTATGTGCCGATGAAAAAGGTCTGCGCCGAAACATACACCGTGACCTTTGATGATGAGACCGGCAAGGAATGGACCGTTCCGGTCACCGGTGGCCACGTCAAGCTCCAGTGGAAGCCGGATTTCGGCGCGCGCTGGGCGGCGCTGGGCGTTGATTTCGAGATGTATGGCAAAGAGCACGCCACCAACGAAAAGATCTATGACGCGATTTGTCGGGCTTTGGGAGGGCGTGCGCCTGAGCATTTCTCGTATGAGTTGTTCCTAGATGAGAACGGTCAGAAGATTTCAAAGTCGTCCGGCAATGGTGTGTCAATTGATGAATGGCTGACCTATGCACCGACCGAGTCGCTGGCTTATTTCATGTATCAGAAGCCTAAAACGGCGAAGCGGATGCATTTCGATGTGATCCCCAAGGCGTATGATGAGTATCATCAGCAGCTGCGGGCCTATCCGGGGCAGGACCTGAAGGCGCAGCTGAACAACCCGGTGTGGCATATCCACGGCGGCGATGTGCCTGTGTCTACGTTGATCGTCCCCTTTGCGATGTTGTTGAATCTGGCGTCGGTGTCCGGGGCCGAGGACAAGGAAACACTGTGGGGCTTCATCCGTCGCTACGCGCCCGAGGCGACAGCCGAGACGCATCCTGATCTGGATCAGGCGGCGGGTTTTGCGGTGCGGTACTTCAACGACTTCGTGAAGCCGACGCGCCAACACCGTGCGCCGACCGATCAGGAGCGTGAAGCGCTGGAGGCGTTGAAAGCGGCCTTGGAAGCCTATGACGGGCCGGTCGAGGACGAAGCTTTGCAATCGGTGGTCTATGCCATCGGTCGCGAGCGGTTCGATCCAATGAAGGGCTGGTTTACGGCTTTGTACGAGGTGTTGCTGGGCGCGTCGCAGGGGCCTCGGTTTGGCGGCTTCATCGCACTTTACGGCGTGTCAGAAACAATCGCTCTGATCGACAAGGCGTTGGCCGGAGAGCTGGTCTGATTTGACCTGATCCCGTGCGGGGCTACCCTTCGATCAGGAGGTAGCCCCATGCGTCGTCTATTGCTTGCCGTTTCATTAAGTGTCGGACTGGTCTCGGGCGCTTTTGCGCAGAACGCCGAGATCGAGGCGAATATCGCGGCGCAGATACAGGCGTTCAAAGCGGATGATTTCGTTACCGCCTTTACCTTTGCCAGCCCCAATATCCAGCGTCTGTTTCAGACCCCGGAAAACTTTGGGGACATGGTTCGGCGTGGTTATCCCATGGTGTGGCGGCCAGCGGATGTTCGGTTTTTGGAGCTACGGGAAATCTCTGGCGCATTGTGGCAGAAAGTCATGATTACAGACGGTGGTGGTCGCATCCACATACTGGACTATCAAATGGTGCAGCAGGAGAACGGTTGGAAGATCAACGGCGTTCAGCTACTGGGAAACTCGGACCCTTCTGCCTAAAGCAACACCTCCGTCACGGTGCTATGAGTGGCGGTTAATCCCTTTTCGGTACTCAGACCTTCGCGCCTGGGAAACTTCCCAGGCATTGGGTTTTGGCGCGCGTGGCGCGATTGGGAAAGGGATTTCTATGAACAAGGCAATCACCGACGGTATCGTGTTCATGCCGCCTGCATTCGCGGATGGGCTGGGCGTCTGGTCCAGCGGCGACGGAACGCCCGGCTCGCCGACATATGACGGGTCGGGAACCGGTGTTTTCGTACCGGCCGACGCGGATTTCGGCGGATGCCTTGAGGTATTCAAAACCAGCGTGACGCAGCAGTTGCGATACATGGGTCAGACGACCCTGCTGCCTGGGTGCTATCTTCAGGTGAAAGCACGTGTAAAGGCGATCAGCGGCCCCTTGCCATCTGTTCGCATAGCAGGTTGGGCCGGTGGCGCAGGTGACGTGCATGTCGCAGGCGTGGTCGAGCAGGGGCCGGCAACGCAGCTATCTGGATATGGCACGGTGCACGAGATCACGGCCATCGTCGGCACCGGACGGCGGGACGGGGTAGACCTGCCCTGGGGTTCCACCGCCCTTTACGGCCATTTTGGGCTGGATATCGAGGGCACGAACGGAGCAGTCGTTCGCATCGATGATATCGAGATCGCCGATGTAACCGCGGTTTTCCTGCGCGATATGATTGGCATTGTCGATGTGCGCGACTTTGGCGCTGTTGGTGATGGCATTGCAGACGACTCGGCAGCGTTTGAGGCTGCGGACCAGGCTGCGACCGGACGCAAGATCTATGTGCCGCAGGGGACGTTTCTGTTGAGCCAGGATACCAGTCTGGCGTCAGAGGTTGAATTCGACGGCACGGTGACGATGCCGGATGACAAGATGCTGTTGCTGACGAAAAGCTTTGACCTGCCCACGTATATTTCGGCCTTCGGTGACGAAACGCTGAGCTTCAAGAAGGCGTTTCAGGCCCTGTTGAACAACTCGGACCATGAATCGCTGGATATGGGCGGGCGCAAAATCGCAGTTACCGGACCGATTGACATGGCGTCGGCGGTGCCCAACCGCACCGGCTATTTTACGCGCCGTGTTGTCCGCAACGGCCAGTTCGATGTCAAAAACAGCGCGGACTGGGATACCGAGACTTTTACTTCGGTCGCCACCTACAATCCGAATGACCCGTACAAGCTTACGAATGTTGCAAATGTCGTTAACATTCCCACCGGTGCTTTGATCACCGGAAGCGGCGTTGGGCGCGAGATATATGTGCGTTCCAAGGATGACGTGGCGGGAGAGATCACGCTGAATGCGCCAATCTACGATGCTGCGGGCACGCAGAGTTTTACCTTCACATCCTTCAAATATCTGCTGGATTTCAGCGGCTTCAGTGCTGTTCAGAAATTCAACATGGAAGATATCGAATTCCAGTGTAACAGCCGGTGCAGCGCCATTCGTCTTGCGCCAAGTGGCGATACCTTTGTGTTGAAAAACTGTTTTGTCAGCCGCCCAAAAGATCGTGGGATTACGTCGATCGGATCGGGGTGCCAGGGCATGTTGATCGACGGTTGTCAGTTCCTGTCGTCGGAGGAGGACATAGACGTTTCGGCACGCAGCTCGATCGCGCTGAACTCCAACAATAATGACGTCAAGCTGCGCCACAACCGGGCCACGCGGTTCCATCACTTTGCGGTGTTAGGTGGGGACAACAACCTCGTTCTTGGCAATCATTTCTTCCAGGGCGATAGCGTACCCAACGGTGTGCGCAATGCAGGGCTGGTGATGATCGGCGGTTATAACAGTTCGTCGATTGCCGAGAATTATGTGGACAACTGCTTTGTCCAATGGACCAACGAACGTGACCCGTCGCCTGACTTTACCAGCGGCTATTCGTTCAGCGCGCTGAGCGTGACGGACAATATCTTCTATTGCAGCAACGTCGCGCCGTGGTTCAGCTACTTTGTTATCCGCCCCTATGGCAGCGGTCATTTTCTGAACGGGTTGACGGTGACCGGGAACAAGTTCCGAACGAATGCCGGTAATATTGATCGTGCAGAACGTGTGGATACCACCTTCGCCACTCTCAATAACGAAAGATATGTGAACGTTACCTTCGAGAACAACACGTTCCACGGAATCACGACACATACCGCTAATCCGCTTAGAGTCCGGCATTCGCAGAATTCGGTTTCCACGGCATGGACCGTCAATTCATCCGGACAATTGCCTTTTGGAGGAAAGGCGCGTGCCTGTGATGCGGTTGTTCCGTTGGGCCCTTTGCAGAATGTTTTCAACGCGACCCGCTTTACCTTTCCGTATATTGATGTTCGACAGGGTGCGGCGCAGGATGCCATCACACTGCGTTGGTCCGAATCTGTGAAAGGCACCGTTTGGGCGACCATGCGAGTCGAGAACTGATGGAGTTTTAACCGTGGCGGCCATGTGATGACCGGTGGTTCAGTACGTGCTCCACAACGCCAACTTGACCCCGGTGCCGTCGCGGGCCGCATTGCGTTCAAACCCAAGTACCCAGGTTGTTTTGCCCGATTTGGGTCGATACATGACGGAAGGTCGGGCGCTCCAATACCACGGAGTGCCCGGAGTGTAGGACGTTTCGATCTGTAGCAGCGGATCAAAGCGGCGCCCCGACGACAAACCCGCCGTGAAATCAAGTTTGCGGATCAGGGCTTCGTGGGTTCGATACTCCAACGCCGTGTCGATTGCGATCCAACCGCCACCCCAGCCCGTCTGAATACCCCGACCGTATGAGAGGGCGGCTTTGTACATCGCCCAGGCCTGCAACCCGCGGTGATGGGCGCCTGCGCCAACCTCAGCTGCAAACCGCCCGGACTTGCCAAAATCGGCCAGCGGGAAACGGGCAAAGAGCAGGGCGTGGCCATATAGGTCCCGATGTTCCTCAGCGTCCAAACCAAGGGTTAGGTGAGGGCGGGCTCCCCATTCGGAATACAGTGATGTTTTGTAGTCATGGGCCCCGTCTGCTTCCCGAAACGCGGTGAGAGAGGCGGCGGTGAACGCGGTTCCTTTTTCGCGTAGCCAAGCGCCGGGCCAAGCGGGACCGCATGTCAGGATCAACAGTAGGGTCAAAACCAGGCGACTCATGCAGGCAGCATCAGCAAGCATGGTTAACGATTGGTTAGTTTCTTGTTCACGCATCTGAAAGAATTTGCGTGGTGGCTTCAAAGTTTTTCTTTGGAAAGGGTTGCGTTTGCAAAAGCTGTGCTAGGCTTGTTTCAGCCAAACAGGAGAAGCCAGATGCCGCAGATTTCAAAAAACAGCAGTAGCCAGACCGTCATTACGACATTCGAGATGACTCCGGGTACCTGCCAGGATTTGCTGGAGGCGTTGACCGACGCCTATGCGTCTTTCATCTCGAAACAACCGGGTTTCATTGCCGCGGGCCTGCATGTCAACGATGCGCAGACACGAATAGCAAACTACTCCCAATGGGAGCGGCGCGAGGACTTTCTGGCGATGCTGCGCACCCCCGAGATGCGCGAGCGCAACCGCAGCATCAATGAACTGTGCAAGAGTTTCGAGCCCGTCATGTATGATGTCGCGGAAATATTTGGAGAATCCTGACCTAGATCAAGGTCGGCTAGCCCCCTTGTGGGCCAGCCTGATTGCGCAATGACAGAGGTGCATATTATGTATCACAACATTCTGGTTCCAATTTCCTTTGACGCTGAACGGGATACTTCGGCGTCGTTAAAGCTGGCGCAGTTGCTGGCGACACCGGAAGCTAAGATCACGCTTTTGCACGTGGTCGAGCATATCCCGGACTATGCGATCTCGTACATGCCAACCGAGTACCTGACCGAGGCGCGTAAGGCCATTCAGACCGAGCTGGATAATTTGGCGGCACAGATTCCCAATGCACGCGGCGTTGTTGTCGAAGGACACTCCGGGCGCACCATTCTGGATTGGACGGATGCGAACAAGCCTGATCTGATTGTCATGGCGTCCCATCGACCGGGAATGCAGGATCTTCTTCTGGGCTCGACAACGAACCATGTCGTGCGGCACGCAAAATGTGCTGTGCATGTGGTGCGCTGATCCAGAGGTTTACAGATCGCCTGGTGCCAACCGCCAGGCTTTCCCAAACCCGCCGTTGAGCAGCCCGCTGCTGATATCGAAGCAAACATAGCTGAAATCGGCGAAATCCGCGTATAACCGCGCTTTTGGCCGTTTGGACAGATAAAGGTCACGCAGGGTCGCGTGATCTTTGGAATCGCGATCAATCAATTGGGCCGTGCAATGCAGTGTCAGCCGAGGGTGGGTCAGCGGATCGCCTTTATCACCCGGTTCCCCAATCAACAGCGCACAGGCCGGGTTGGCCTGCAGCGCGCGCGTATGTTCTGCAAGCGTTGAAATCAGCGAAATCGGTCGAGACAACGCATCAGTTGCAAGTGCAATCCGGGTGACCGAGGGCGTAGCGGTTTCAGGCCGCAGAATGGCAAGCGCTGCATGATGTGCGTGGCTCAGGAGGTCTCTGGCCAAGATGCGGGCTGAGTCATCAACCGGACGAAACGGATCTTTTTGTGTCACGAAACCTCCGACGGTTGTTTCCTTGGCGGTGCTTATCGTGTTGCCAACGCTCGCATGTTTCAAGGCAAGCAAGCGGCAAAAACGGTTTTTCTTTGCCGCGCCACTCTCAGGCCTCGGGATTGCCACAAAATGGAAGTATGGCCGAAACATGCATGACGACTCGCAAATCGATGAACCGGGCCCAGGCGCCTGGACCTCTCGCAGGCACCGGCGGGCCGATGCCGTTCGAAGAAAGGCATTGTCGCCGCTCCGCATTCTTGTGATGGTTCTATTTTTGCCGCTGACAATTGGCATAATCGCAACCGGCACGTTTCTGCGTGTGACTGATTACGACCGGGACGAGGCCGTGATTCACCTTGTGGCGCTGGCAGGGTGCGACGCTGCGACAGCGATTGGCCTTGGTCCGTTCCGCAAGGGCGAAGCAGGGTATCATGCGCGCAATGACCCGGATGGCGATGGGGTATCCTGCGGTGCCTTCATAAACAAAAACACCCGTAGCACCACCGCGCGTCAGCCCGCGTCAGCGCCCCCGCGTCAGGTCGGTGGCGCAAAGTTCGTGCGCCCGTGATTGCAGGTCGGTAACCGCGGCTTGGCCAGCCAGAAGGTCATCTGGGACCAGGTTGGCGTTGCCCAAAGCGACCTGACCAAATGGCCGGTAGAATCGCCTAAAATCCCTAATCGGCACCACGCAGGTGCTGTGCTGCAACCTTGAAGTGTCGCTTACCCGCTTCCAGTAAGGCGCGTGGTTGAAAATCGCGCCAAATTCCCGGTATCAATGCGAGATTCCGACCTGCCGTGGTAGAGTGCGCGCGGCGTGACCGCTCTGGTCCCGCCCCTTGGCAATTTCGCCAGACGAGGGAGGAAAGAGATGTTTTCACGAATTACCCAATACAAAATGAAGCCCGGCTCGCGCGAGGCGGCGACGGCGAAGATGAATGAATTGAAGTCCGAAATCATGGGCATGCCCGGCATGCACAGCTTTACCAACGTGATGAACGAGGATGGATCAGGCTATGTGATCTCGGTGGTGGAGAGCGAAGAGACCTCGAACGCAAACGCGCCCAAAGTGGCCGAGCTGTGGGGGCATTTCGCTGAGTTCATGGAAGGCCCGCCCTCACCAGCAGGGTACGATGTGATTGCGCATTGGGATAAGGGATAGAGTTTCGGGCGGGGGTCTCCCCGCCCCATTTCATTGCATGGGAGGCTTCACCAGATCCTCGGCCAGCACCACGCGGACACCGCGCACCCGGTGAATGGCGCTTTGGACCTCATGCGGGCTTGGCAGGGTGTTCGTTATGGCGGTAGTTTGGGCTTACGATTTTTGATTTCACACGTGGAGGAGGGAGCGCTGGGCTACAAGGGTGGAGTGTCGGCTGACGCGCCGGATGGATCGGAAGCTCGGTCTACGCTTGCCTTACGAACTATGCCCCAAATAGCGCCGGCGTTGTTGGCAATAAATCTTGATTAGCTCTGGATTGTCACCACCGAAACGCGTGTTGATTGGCAATGGAATCCAATCTCGTTGTTTGTAACTCCATAGGCTAGGCCAATCGTCCGCATCACAAGCGTAGCCATGAGGGTTTTTAAAATCAGAAAAACCTTCGCTGACAGACTTAAAAAAGGAAGACTGATCAACGATCACTAAGCCCGATGCTTCGGCTTTAGAATTCATCTGAGCGATTACAATTGAACTCTCAATTGCAGCTGGAACCAACACAGCCAAGACAGAGCCTGTAAAAATGACTAAAACTCGCGTAATTCTTGTGGTCATGAGCGCCAGAACAAATGTTCCCGTCAAGAATGCTAAGGCGACTACCAAAAAGTAGTTAAGGTTTGCGGCAAGGATATGTGGAAGCGCATAAAACCAGACGAATGGCCACAAAAACAACGTCAGTAGATGCGAAAAGGGATCGCCTATCGGGTCGCCAAAGACCACTAGTGCGGTAATTGAAAACGCGGATGCGAGCAAAAAGGTGGATCGTACGAAGGTCGGTTCTCGCTTCCCGATCAAAACACTGAGCCATACCCAAACCGTTGAAAGGCCAACGAATAAAAATATAAGACCAATGCTAACCAGAAAAACCATTCTACCTAATCTCTTGTCAATCAATGTTGACCAAGGCTAATACGCCGACCATGCATTTTTGGTGAGATATTTCTCACTTTGACCAAGTAGACAAGCTTACCGCTTCCTTCTCTTCACATTTCCACCCCGCTGCCCCGGCCTGCCAGCCGTTGAGCGCCCGCGCGTTTTCACCGCGTCTTCCGAGG
The DNA here is from genome assembly GCF_965243365.1 of Ruegeria sp. Lineage (GTDB taxonomy): Bacteria > Pseudomonadota > Alphaproteobacteria > Rhodobacterales > Rhodobacteraceae > Ruegeria. The sequence continues at coordinate 2,006,707 of NZ_CBDEUW010000002.1, forward strand.
CTTTCTCGACCGCCCATTGGCGCGCCATCGGGTCGTCGGCGACGGCTAGATCGACCGCTTCCAGACGTTTGATCTCATCCCGAATATTGGCGGCCTCTTCGAATTCCAGGTTCTCGGCGGCTTTGCGCATTTGCTCGCGCAGGCCGTCCAGATGGGCCTCGAGGTTAGCGCCGTGCATCGGTTTGTCGATGGTGGCGGTGACGCGGTTCATGTCGACTTCGCCTTCGTAGAGACCGGCCAGAACGTCCTCGACGTTTTTCTTCACCGTCTCGGGGGTGATGCCGTGTTCTTCGTTATAGGCGAGCTGTTTGGCGCGGCGGCGGTTGGTTTCGTTCAGCGCGCGCTCCATCGAGCCGGTGATCTTGTCGGCATACATGATCACGCGGCCATCGGCGTTGCGCGCGGCGCGGCCGATGGTCTGGATCAGCGAGGTTTCCGAGCGCAGGAAGCCTTCCTTATCCGCGTCCAGAATGGCGACCAGACCGCATTCGGGGATGTCGAGCCCCTCGCGCAGCAGGTTGATGCCGACCAGCACGTCGAAGGCCCCTAAGCGAAGGTCGCGCAGGATTTCGATGCGTTCCAACGTGTCGATGTCGGAGTGCATGTAGCGGACCTTGATGCCCTGTTCGTGCAGGTATTCGGTCAGGTCCTCGGCCATGCGTTTGGTCAGAGTGGTGACCAACGTGCGGAAGCCATTGGCCGCGACCTTGCGCACCTCGTCCAGTAGATCGTCCACCTGCATGGATACGGGTCGGATTTCGACTTCGGGGTCCAGAAGGCCGGTGGGGCGGATGACTTGTTCGGTGAAGACACCGCCGGTCTGTTCGATCTCCCACTTCGCCGGGGTTGCCGAGACAAAGACGGATTGCGGGCGCATGGCGTCCCATTCCTCGAACTTGAGGGGGCGGTTATCCATGCAGGACGGCAGGCGGAACCCGTGTTCGGCCAGCGTGAACTTACGCCGATAGTCGCCCCGGTACATGCCGCCGATCTGTGGGACGCTGACATGGGATTCATCGGCGAAGACAATGGCGTTGTCGGGGATGAATTCGAACAGGGTTGGGGGCGGTTCGCCCGGTGCGCGACCAGTCAGATAGCGCGAGTAGTTCTCGATCCCGTTGCAGACGCCGGTGGCCTCGAGCATTTCGAGATCGAAATTTGTGCGCTGCTCCAGACGTTGGGCTTCCAGCAATTTGCCCTCGCCCACCAGTTGGTCCAGCCGGATACGCAGTTCCTTTTTGATGCCGATGATCGCCTGCTGCATCGTGGGCTTCGGCGTCACGTAGTGCGAGTTCGCGTAGACGCGCACCTGTTCCATCGTCGCGGCGCGTTCGCCGGTCAGGGGGTCGAATTCGGTGATGGTTTCCAGCTCCTCACCGAAGAACGAGAACTTCCACGCGCGATCCTCAAGGTGGGCGGGCCAGATTTCCAAGGAATCCCCGCGTACCCGAAACGAACCGCGCTGAAACGCCTGATCATTACGGCGGTATTGCTGGGCGACCAGATCGGCCATCACCTGGCGTTGGTCGTAGTCTTTGCCGACCTTCAGGTCCTGCGTCATCGCGCCGTAGGTTTCGACCGAGCCAATACCGTAGATGCAGGACACCGAGGCCACGATGATCACGTCATCGCGTTCCAACAGCGCCCGCGTGGCCGAGTGGCGCATCCGGTCGATCTGTTCGTTGATCTGCGATTCTTTTTCTATGTACGTGTCCGAACGCGGTACGTAGGCCTCGGGCTGGTAGTAGTCATAGTAAGAGACGAAGTATTCGACCGAATTCTCAGGGAAAAAGCCCTTGAACTCCCCATATAGCTGCGCCGCCAGCGTCTTGTTGGGGGCAAGGATGATCGCCGGGCGCTGAGTCTCCTCGATCACCTTGGCCATGGTGAAGGTCTTGCCCGTACCGGTCGCCCCCAGCAGAACCTGATCGCGTTCGCCGTCCAGAACCCCGCCCGCCAGCTCTTTGATCGCGGTTGGCTGGTCGCCCGCCGGGTTGAATTCGGTATGCATGACAAAACGCTTGCCGCCTTCCAGTTTCAAGCGGGCGCGGACGTCATCAACAGTCAGTTGCGTCTTGTCGGAATGGGCATAAGGCATGGCTGGCTCCGGGTCAGGCCCCTACATTTGTTCTTATTTTGTCCATCTGCAAGGGCTGATCCGGATTCATTTCCCATTACGCGGTCTGAGGCTGCATGAGCGGTGGATCATTGCGGTGTCCTGATGATTGGTTTGTCCTTGACCTATACCAGACTGATGACAGTTTCTGACATCAGCCTTTCATTAGAAAAAGCGACAATTGCCATCTTGTCCCGGCGCGCGCTCTGACGCATAAACAAGCCCAGCCAAGTGAGTACGGAGAGGCGGCATGCGCGCACGGATTTACCAGCCTTCGCGAAACGCGATGACCTCGGGGATGGCCAAGACCCGCAAATGGGTTTTGGAATATGCCCCAGCTTCTGCGCGCGAAGTTGATCCGCTGATGGGCTGGACCTCGTCCAATGACACGCAGACTCAGGTGCGTCTGAAATTCGACACCAAGGAAGAGGCGCTGGATTACGCCAAGGACAACGGTATCGACGCACAGGTGAGCGAGCCGCACAAGCGCAAGCCGAACCTGCGCGCCCGTGGATATGGTGAAAATTTCGCCACTGACCGGCGCAGCCCCTGGACCCACTAAAGTGATCGAAATTCGCGAGGCGGACCCGACATCGAACGCTTTGCGCCCTCTGGTGGAGGCGCATTTTGCTCACAGCGAAGCGGCCTGTCCGGCTGAGAGCAATCATACCATGGATTCCGGGGCGCTGGCTGGTCCGGGGATTCGATTCTGGGCGCTGTATGAAGGCGAACAGCCCATGGGATGCGGAGCGTTGAAAACCCTGCCCGATGGCACAGCAGAGGTAAAATCGGTTCACATTCTGGCGCAGGCGCGCGGGCGTGGTCTGGCGCGGGTTATGATGGACCATCTGGCGGTTTTGGCGCGCGAGGAAGGCATTTCCGCGCTGGTTCTTGAAACAGGTGCCGCGCACCTGACCGGGTACGACGCTGCGCGCAAACTTTATGAAGCGCTTGGATATTCCTATTGTGGCCCGATTTTCGGCTATGATGACGATCCCAACAGCGCCTTCATGCGCTTGGCCCTTGAACCTGCTGGCTAAAAGCCGCAAGAAGAGCGCAAGCGGTCCCTTAGCTCAACTGGATAGAGCAGCTGACTTCTAATCAGCAGGTTGAGGGTTCGAGTCCTTCAGGGATCGCCATCAGCTTCGGGATTGTGCGGTTGTTTCCGGTTCTGCCGGGCCAGGTGGTGCACGAACGCTACAGGTCAAGCACAGAGCTTTAATCAAACAGCATACGTCATGCCCATATGACAGGTGTCTGAGCGAATCTGCGCCATGAGCGCGGCGGCTTTCCGCCACGTCAATAAAGGCTCACTTTGCGACGCTCTCGGGTTGCCGTAAGCCAGTCGCGAGATCTGGTGGGGGCCAAGATGAAACTCAGCGCATTGGAAATTTTCTGCATAGCTCTGGCAAGCATTGTGGCGATTGCAGGATTCGTTGGTGCAGCCAGTGCCTTGATTTCAGCCGTCTGAGCGGGAATTGCATCGCCCGGGGAAATGTCGCCGCAGATATCCGCCGCGCAAATCGCGGATGAAGCCGTCAATGACCGAAAGAGCGAAGCTGGCTGAGATGGTGGGTGATGAGAGACTCGAACTCCCGACATCTTCGGTGTAAACGAAGCGCTCTACCCTAATCCGCACATGCAACAAGATGCTTTAGTCCACCGACGCCACCAACACCATATTTGAAAGATGTCTTGTGTTGTCAGTGGCTTGACCCTTTCACACTCGTCAATAAAGTGCAAGCCTGTGAGAGTGCGCTGCGCTGACCTGATCCCGGAGATACAGCGAAAACTGCAGCGCATGTGCAGCGGAAGTGCAGCGGTAGTCGCCTTCTTTGGGGGGGTATGGGGGCGATTGGGCCTGCAGAGTAGCTAGATGCCCTCTCGAAAAAATGTGCCGCAATTCCTTGTTTGGTCTCAATATTGATGCTCGACTAGCTTATGTCACAAAGCATTTTAAGCTTTCGCCGCAACGCAAGTAGCTGCGAGCGGGTTTTGAAAAATTAGAGTGGTGCGAAGCTTCAAAAGAACCAAAGAAGATCAGAGGCGGTTACTCGAGTCACTCAAGCGACGCTGAAACGGAGCTAGACAACCAATTCGCCTAGAAGAACATCAAAAAATGCGGCGTTTCTTTTCTTTGCGTCATCAATCATCTTGCTGTAGCCAACCACTTCGATGAATAGGTCTTTCCTTTCATGATAGCGAAAGTAGCCCCGCTGATCCCAAGTGTCGTCCATATCGTGGCTTTCACAAACTGATCGTAACTTAGGTTCCAAGTCGGCCACGACATATGCGTACATTCGCACGCCCTTTGGCACCTCAAGCGTTCGACCTGTGGTCGAGATCAACCGGCCCGTTTCCCGAATTTGAACTGCCGTTTCGATGACTTGCTGGATTGGATCGTGCTGCACATTACCGAACCGATAGTCGTCCCGCGCAGGCCTCTTAAATTCAACAAGAACAATAGCGTCGCGGTCACCTTCTTGGTAGATAGAACAATCGTCAAAAAAAACGAGGTCGCCGACTTTGTCGCCTTTTTTGCGACGGCCCCCATGATTGGTTCGATCACTTGAGCAATACGAGAAGAACGAAAGCCTTTCATCTAATAGCCACAAATTATGTTCATAAAACCTTGTATTGTCGGAATCGGCGTGGCGAGGATGAACAAGATCATGGAAGATGTCCTCTAGGCTCATCTTGCCATCGTCTTGCATCCCCAAAATCCCGTCAGCTAGATCAATGACCGATTTTCGATGAGCAACATATGCAGCCAATGCATCCTTGTTTTCCTGATCAAGCTGACTGATGATTTTTTGCCGCATATCAGTGAGCTTTTGCGGATTTTCCAAACCTTCCGCCAATTCTTGTTCCCAAGCGTTTTGATCCCTGATCCTTTGCAGTGCCAAATCGGAAACAAAATTTTCGGTCTTCCAACTCATTGGCTTGTTGCTCACATACGAGGCGATGGATTGTCCCCTAAGAGCACTTCGCAATAGGGGGTTCCTCAGCAGACCCGTTGTCAGCCCCTTTGACTGCTTGGCTCTATGTCGTTTCACGAACTCAGCTTCCAAACCCAGTATGAGATCGGTCGCAGCCCCCACTATTGCGTCTACCTCCTCAGTCGACGCATCAATTTGAGTTCGCGCGGTGTTGACCCGTTGGTCAAGGAATTCGCCTCGAATCGAAACTAAGTAGATTACTTTGTTTCCCTCGTCGTCTTCGAAGTATTTGTTCCCAATTTTGCCTGCAATTTTTCGCCCGGCACCAATAATTCGGTCGTCGGCAAACAATAATGCTACATGCTCTTTGAATAGGTTTTCACGACGCACCTTTGAAATGCTAACGGTGAATGTTTGTGTCGACCCGTCAATGGGAACAGGTAATTCTTTCTCAAGATCGGTCTTAAAGAACTCTGTAAAATGTTGCCGCGCATCGAACTCTGCCCCGTCCACATTGATGGAAATCTGCGGCATTTGGTTGGACAGGAAGAACGGTAGAAAGTACCTGATTGTCCGTTCCACTATGTCGATGTCATCTAGCGATTGAATGGTTTTGGAATAAGCGTCTTTGGGTTCGGAATACTCGACATGGCAACCAGTTTGGTTCCCCAGCAATTCCGGGTCATCCCCAATTTTGGCAATTTGTGGCTTGCTATGGATGTCAAATTTGAATGATCTGCCCGCAAGTTCTTCACCGCTCTGAAACAATGAGTGATAAACAACACTTCCAAAGACCTTGAATGCGATGAAACGGCCAAAGCCTTTACCACCCTTTTTTAGCCGGAATCCGGTAAATGGTGTCAGAAAATTCGTGTAGTTTACTTCATCCAAACCAAAGCCGTTGTCATGTACGGTTGCTCGGAAGTCATCAGATTGAATTCGGACGACAACCCGACCTTTGGATACCACGTGCTCCTTCCACCTCGCCTGCGTCGAATAGATGCCATTTGCGATTGCCTCATAGATCGGCAGCAAACAGCTGTCTTCGGTTGTATCAAGCTTTGTCCGTTCTAGCACGGCGGGCATATCAGCGGGTCTAAGGTTATCCAATTTGCGTCCTCAAAAGTATTACAAATGCTTCACCAGTACATTAGCTCAATGACATTGCCAGAGAACTGGTTGAGATTATCTGTACACGCGGTTTAAGGTCTCCACACTGCGACAACGTGCCGAATTAGCACTGTTTTTTTCGTTGTTGACGGTCCGAAACCTGCCATCATTTCTCATCTCAATGATTGTCGAGTGCCGTTCCTTGGCTTTGGATAATTGCGGTCGGCTCGGTCTGAGCCGCTCGTGGACTCCGCCTTGCACAAAGAAGACAGATGCAAACCCGCACGGGCGAGGCTTACGCCCCGCCTTTTGCTAGGTTGTCCCGCTTCCAAAGAGGTTGCAGGTTGCTGTAGTGGCAAAGTTCGATGAGGTGCTCCAAAGAACGGGCAGCCGATAGAGGGGTAATGTGGTCCACCTCCCACTGACCATATCGCTCCCATGTCATGCCGTCTGTGAACCGGGCCTCTATGTGCCGCCTCAAAGCGGCATGCGAGCAACCGACTGCCCGAGACGGGCTGGCCTCGCCCTTCAATACCTGACCCGACCGGTTTTGTACTGACCTGAACATACGGTAAGAAGGATCAATTGCTCGACACTTCCGATCCCGCTCAGCCGTTTTCTCAGCGTTGCACTGCACGCATTGGCGATTGCTGATGTACCGCTCGGACATATGCCCATACTTACACGGGCGACCTGTCCAGAAACGCGAAAGGCCGCGCAAGGCGGCCTCTTCACGAGTTGGGAACGTCTGTTCCCCAGCTATGTCAAACGGCATTATGCTGCTGCCGCCACCTGATGACCCTCCAACCGGTCAAGCAACTCTTTCTGCCTCTGCCCGTTGGCACAAACCTCTCCACTATTGACCTCGCCCGATAGCAACCAGTTCAGCAGTAGGTTCCGCATTCTCTGAGATGGCATGTAGAGCGTTACCCGACGCCTTGGCGTGTAGGCGCGTCCCGTACCGTTAAGGCCACCGACACGTATTGCGGACCGGAACAGCCACTGCACCAGTTCGGTCAACGCATAGGCGTCAGAGAACCTTCGAGCCTCATTGCTGTCGCGTTTCATGCGAAGGAACGTAAGCAGTTGTGGGTTGGGGTTTTGGTCATATAGGTACACTGCTGCGGTGCACCCTATGTGGTCATTGGTCCCACGTGTGGTGTTGGGTACGAAGCTAGCACCGTCGGTAGTCCACACTGCATCGAAGACCTCTGTGTTCTTGTTGTACACCATTTTCTTTAAGGCGCGACCAAACATCCGTGTGTGCGTTGCTAGCCTTCCTGCCTTCGGCTTTTGCCCGGTCTCAGCGTCATGCCATAGGCGGCGTGCACACGTAAGCATGATCGTTTTGGGGTCTACGCCATGCAGTTCTCTTTGCTTGAACTTGCGTAGCTTGTGACCAACCGAAGAACACTGTTTATGCGTTTTGATCGTGTTTAGCTGGGCGCAATGTGTCCACTTTTGGCGCTCTAATTCCGGTATGGGTAAAACCGTAAGCGCGTTAGCAACATCTTCTCGCCACGCTGCCTCGACTTCCTTGTCCAGACGTTGCACCTCCAGAGTGAAGGAGCCGGGGTGGTCTTTCTGCAGTTTTTGCAGGTACTGGAGCAGCACCGATCCTTCCGAAAGGTAAGTGTAGATCGTTACGGATTTGGGCTTGAGCAAGAGTTCTTTGGGAATGGCGAGCACGAACAGCTTCTCGCTTATGCGATACAGTGCACCCGACTTGGCCTTTTCATAGAGTGATCGGTTTAGTGTCTTGTCCCCTATGCGGTATAGCTCATCCCACTTTTCTGTTGGAACAATACGTCCGTCAGGCTCCTCTTCTGCAATGCCAAGACCGAGGTAAACTGCATCAAAGTCAACCTTTCGGACTGACTGTTCCACCTCGAAGGGGTTTACGACTTCGTCGATGATCATGTTGTATCCATCAAGAAGGTGGTCGACTACGATTGTCGGTTTGCCGCAGCTGTCAAAGTCAGTACATCTCGCAACCCCTGTGTCTTGGGTTGCTAGAGTTCCGAGCCGGTAGAATAATTGGTGGGTACACGCGATTGACTTACCCGCCCGGATCAACTTCTCGCAGTGATCGCGTTTGTTGCCGCCGTTGCAAATAGGCTGTGTCAGAATGAAATCGGAACCAGTTCGGGCACCTTTGATAAACCGTTCCACCTCACTTAGGTACGGGACAACGGCTATGTATTTTTCCGATTTTTTGAAGTTGCGGTTGATTTCTGTGGATTTGCCATAGCCACAGGGTTTGTCGACAATAGTGATGTGGGGCATTCAAGCCTCCTGTGTTCGGTCCATCGGACCAGTTTGGGGAATGTGCTCTGGTGGATACCGAGCAAATGGAATTGCCCCGTTGGGGCGAATGGGAGAAAATCCCGGTGAACACGCAATGGCTAAACTAGAGGGATCAATAGCCCTCTTTTCAGTACCTTTGCTTACAGGTAAGCGGTATTTTTTGTTTATTTACTTATGCTTACTGACTGCTTGCTCCACTCGCATTGGAGTGAAGGAAGGCCCAGTCGTCAAAGCAACCTGATCAATGCTGACCAAGCGAAACCTATATGCTCAATTGACGGAGGGGTTTTGCTCAAATGAGGGAGGGGTGACGCCTGTTAGTTCTCTATAGGGAGGGATAGCGCCTGCGTGTTCATTAGACGAAGGGCTAACGTCATTGCCAATGCTTGAGGAATATTTTGCCAGCAACCGGACAGCCAAATTGCACAAGGGATACTTGTTGTCACTGGAAGCGGGTGAGGGTGGTCCCTGCTGAAGCATTGAGGAGAATTTGACCACCCTGCACTGTATCAAGTCGATTTAAGCTAGTTCTACGGCTGCCAGCTTTGCCACAATGTCATGGGTCTGTAGGTGGGTGTAACGCATCAACATTCGCAAATCCCGATGCCCGCTGATCATTTGGACCTGCGCTAGCGATAGGCCGCTTTCCACAAAACGGGACACCGCTTCGTGCCGAATGTCATGAAATGTCAGGTCCATTACGCCCGCGCGTCGCCTGAGACGTTCAAAGGCTAGTCGCACAGAGTTACCAGACAGAGGCAAACACCGGTCGTCATCGCGTGGCAGGTTCGTCAATACGGTAACGGCATTTGGGCTGAGTGGCACTGTACGAGCGCGGCCATTTTTTGTTTGGGGCAAAAATGCCGTCCGACGCTCAAGGTCTACATGCTTCCATTGCATTGACAGCAATTCCCCTCGTCGCATCCCGGTAGCTAAAGCCAGCGTTAGCAGCGGTTTCATCAGCGGAGACCGAGCTTGGTTCACGGAACCCAACAACGCGTGCCATTCTCCTTTCCGCAGTCGTCTCTCTCGGCGGTTATCAATCTTTGGTCGTCGGACAGGCTTGACCGGGTTTCCTTGTGGCAGGTTCTGCCCCCAATCCTCACAGGCGACATCAAGGGCGTGCTGCAACCAACCCAGTTCCCTCACCACAGTCGCCGCCTTCATGGATTTAATGCGCTGGCCACGATGGTGGACAAAGTTTGCGGATCGCAGCTTGCCGACCTTCTTGGTGGCTAACTTGGAGCACTTACGCAGGAACCCGTTGATTGCATAACTTTCATTGTCCGCGCACCGTTTCTCGCGCGTGATGTTATCTCGGTATTTTCGCAGCACTTCACCAAGTGTCATCTCGGATGCGTTCACACTGAGGTCTGGGGTTAGTAATCCCCTGTCGGCGCTCAACTCCGTCTCACGAGCCCACTTCGTCGCATCAGCACGCTTTAGAAAGGACTTGGATCGGGATTGCCCGTCCTTCCGAACCGTCGCCTGCCACTTTCCGCTAGGCCGTTTTACGATTGTTGCCATGGCCCATATCTCCTGTGTTGGAGACATCTTTTCTGTCTAAGTGCAGCGGAGGTGCAGCGGACACAGCTTCATACGCATCACAGCCATAGGTGCTAGTCGCGTAAGACCTTGATACAATGTGGGGAAAGGATGGTGGGTGATGAGAGACTCGAACTCCCGACATCTTCGGTGTAAACGAAGCGCTCTACCAACTGAGCTAATCACCCGTGGGGGCTCATGTAGCCAAGGCCGCGCGCGGGTGCAAGAGGGTCTGGCAGAATTTCTTTGTCATTCTCACAAATGGATCACGTGGCCATGTCTTTGAGTGCTGCCAGCAGCTGGGCGATCTCGTGTTCGGTGTTGTAGTGGCACAGCGAAACACGGATGCAATCGCTTAGGCCAAGAGGGTTGAGTACATTGCCGCTGTAGTGGTCGGCTTTGCGGGTATGTGTACGGATGCCTTGTGCGTTCAACCGGGTCACCACCTCAGCCGAGGGAACGTCGCGTACCGTGATCGATACCAGACCTTCGCGGGCAGGGTTGTCCGCCCCGGCCAGTATCGTGATGTGATCCATATCGCGAAGCCCGGGCAAGTTGCCGGTGCCGTTGATCATTGCGTCCGTCAAATGGGTTTCATAGGCGTGGATCGCACGCCCCGCCTCACGCATCCGGTCGCCACGTTCGGTGGCATCGGACACCTGTCCGCCCAGCCAGTCGAAATACGCTACGACATCTGACATGGTCGCATAGGCGCCGGTGTCACGAGTGCCGAACTCCCAACCATTTGCGGGCGCATCGATCAGTTGGTCATGGGGCAGAGCGGTCAAACGGTCCGAGATCCAGGCGATGCCGTACCCGTGGCGCGAGAACACTTTATACGGTGAGATCGCGTAGCCATCGACGTCATAACCGTCGATATCCATTTGGCCGTGTGCCGCATGCTGGATGCCGTCGACGATGATGAAACAATTTGGGGCGACCGCGCGAATGGCCTGCGCAATAGCGGCTACATCCATTCCCATCCCGGTAACGGGCGAAGCGTGAAGGATCGTGGCAACGCTGACATCCGGGGTCATATGTGCGGCGTAGTCGTCCGCGGTAACGAGGCCGGTCGCATCATCGTGGGGGACGTTGACATAGTCCAGCCCCGCAATCCCGGCCCAGCGGCGCGCGGCGCTGCGGCTGGCGGGATGTTCGATGGAACTGCCGATGACCTTGCTGGCCTTGGGGGCATTTACACAGGCCGTGCGGATCATGCGAAACAGAAGTTCGGTCCCGCTTTCACCGACAAAGAACTGCCCAGAGGAGGCATTCATGAATTCGGACAGATCGGCCTTGGCCGTGTTGATGATATCGACCAGTGCGTGGCTGGCCACATTGTCCCGCCCCTGATTATCCGGGATGGATGCGAATTTCGCGGATGTCTCAGCCACCGATTTCAGCGTCAACGCGCCGCCTGCGTTTTCAAAGAAAATGCGGGGGCCTTGGAACGGGCAGGAGTCGACATGGGCAAAGCGGGCGCGGATATTGTCGACAAGGCCGGGGATCTGGTGCAGCATCGGTTGGGTCCTGTGATCTGTTGCGCTACTTTCATCCCGATTTTCCGGCAGGATCAATCCCCTATTCCGAGAGGTGCATTTTGGCAAAGACCCTTGCCTGCCCAGTGCTGCCTCCGATATGCCCAAGTGTATCGCAACCCTCTGGGACGGAGGCACAAGATGATCCGCTGCATTGTCGCAGCCCTGACGTTTTGCGCTGTGCTTGCGGCTCCGATCCGGGCCGGGGCCGAAGGGATTTTGGTCTTTGCTGCGGCCAGCCTGAAGACGGCTTTGGACGAGGTTGCGGCTGCGTATGAAGACACGACTGGAAGCGAAGTAACAGTTTCTTACGCGGCGTCTTCGGTTCTGGCGCGGCAGATACAGGCCGGGGCACCCGCTGACCTGTTTATTGCGGCGAATGTAGATTGGATGGATGTGCTGAAACAGGATGGTCTGATCGACGCTGGAACTCGGGTGGACTTGCTGGGCAATGGATTGGTCCTGATCGGCGCGAAGGGTAAGGAGTTGGCCGAGATTGGGCCGGGCTATGACCTGACGGCAGAACTGGATGGCGGCTATCTGGCGATGGCGTTGGTTGATGCGGTGCCGGCAGGCATCTATGGCAAGGCTGCTTTGCAGAACCTGGGTTTGTGGGACGGGATTCAGGCGCAGATTGCGCAGGCAGATAATGTGCGTGCGGCGCTGGCTTTGGTGGCAACCGGGGCGGCGCCTTTGGGTATTGTCTACCGGACCGACGCACAGGCTGAAACGCGGGTTCAGGTGGTAGGTTCAATTGGGTCGGAACTGCACCCCCCCATCATCTATCCGGCTGCCCTGACGCGAAGGGCAAGCCCGCAGGCGCTGGGATTTCTGGAGTATTTGCAGTCGGATGCGGCGCGGTCGGCGTTTCTGAGGCAGGGGTTCTCCCTGCCGGAAGGATAGCGACATGGGATGGCTGGGCCCGGCGGAGGTTGAGGCGTTGCGCCTGTCGCTGCGCGTGTCCTTTTGGGCCACGCTGGTCACCCTGCCATTTGGGATATTTGTGGCCTACGCACTTGCGCGCTGGCGCTTTCCCGGTCGTCAGGTGTTGAACGGTCTTGTGCACTTGCCGCTGATCCTGCCTCCGGTCGTCACGGGTTATCTGCTGCTGCTGACCTTTGGGGTACAGGGACCTTTGGGCAAGCTGCTGGCTGAAATTGGCATTGTCGTCGCGTTCCGCTGGACCGGAGCGGCTTTGGCAGCGGGGATCATGGCCTTTCCTTTGATGGTGCGGGCCATCCGGTTGTCCATCGAGGCAGTAGATCCGAAACTTGAGGAAGCTGGTGCCACACTTGGGGCCTCTCGCCCATTGGTCTTTGCCACGGTTACGATGCCAATGATTCTGCCCGGAGTGATCGCCGGTGCCATCCTGGCCTTTGCCAAAGCGATGGGAGAGTTTGGGGCGACCATCACCTTCGTGTCAAATATTCCCGGCCAGACTCAGACGCTGCCGTCAGCTGTCTACGCCTTCTTGCAGGTACCGGGGGGTGAGGCGGCCGCAACACGGCTGGTTGTCATCTCGATCATTATCGCCATGGGTGCGTTGTTGCTGTCAGAGTATGTTGGTCGCCGTGTGGCGCAAAGGGTGGCCGGGTCATGAGCCTTTCCGTTCGACTGCACCATCACTTGCCGGGAATAGATCTGAATCTGGAGTTTGATGCCCCGCCCGGCGTGACGGTTCTGTTCGGGCGGTCGGGGTCTGGCAAGACGACAGTCGTCAACGCTGTGGCAGGGCTGTTGCGGCCAGAGGCCGGACGGGTGGCGGTAGATGACTGGGTTCTGTTCGACACGGATCAGGGAATGTGGCTGCCCCCACATCGCAGGCGCCTGGGATACATCTTTCAGGAAGGTCGTCTGTTTCCTCATCTGACAGTCCGCCAGAATCTGGCTTATGGGCGCTGGTTTGCACCACGCGGTGCCCCACGTGAAGACCCGGATCGTGTGATCGAGATGTTGGGTATTAGTCATCTGCTGACCCGACGCCCCGCCATGCTGTCGGGGGGCGAAAAGCAGCGTGTTGCCATCGGACGCGCCTTGTTGGCCAGCCCGCGCCTTATTCTGGCCGACGAACCTCTGGCCGCGCTGGACGACGCGCGCAAATCGGAAATACTGCCGTATTTCGAGCGCCTTCGGGATGAGGTCTCGGTCCCGATCCTTTATGTGACCCATTCCGCGGCCGAGGTCGCCCGGCTGGCGACGTCGGTTGTGGCGTTACAGGATGGCAAGGTTCTGCGTCACGGGCCAGCATCGGACGTGCTGGCAGACCCATCCATTGCCCCGGCAGGGGTCCGGGCTGTTGGTGCTGTGTTGCAAGTCACTGTCGCGGCGCATCACTCGGATGGGCTGTCTGAACTCGAAGCCGGGGGCGCACGGCTGTTCCTGCCACGCATCCCGCATCAGATTGGTGAGGCACTGCGTATTCGTATCCCCGCGCAAGAGGTGATCTTGTCCAGCAAACCGCCCGAGGGTCTGTCGGCGTTGAATGTGTTATCCGGGCGCGTCGAGGCGATCCGGGGGGGTGACGGCCCGGGTGCGATTGTATCGGTCAAAACACCTGCCGGGGTGGTTCTGGCGCGGGTCACCCGTCGCTCGGTCGCGGCATTGGGGTTGCAACCCGGCAGCCCGTGCTATGCCGTCATAAAAACTGTGGCACTTGCGCCGCAGGATGTGGGTGGGCGTATTTCGGTGTCATAGAGCTTGGCCGAAGCAAGAGTTGCCCAGACAGCTTTGTTGCTGGCATGATGGGGCATTATCTGACTTCAAACATTGGAAATGAGGGGCTATTGCCATGAATAAATTGAGCTTGCCGCGTTCATTCAAAGCATCCTGCCTTGCCGTTATACTTGCCGGACCGGGCTTCGCTCAGGCTATCGGAATTGGCATCGGTTTGGGTTTGGTCAATCAGACGATCGTTACACCTTTGGACAATGGTGTCATTCAGGTGCAGGCGGCTGGGTCATCCGCACCGGTCGCCTATTGGTGCGGGGTTGGCGACTATGCCATGCGAACGCTGCGTACAAAAGCGACGCAGCGTATTTACATCTCGCGTGCCTATGAACGTGGGGCGCGGACGGTGCAGTTCACGCTTACGCCGCCGCCGGGGGCTGATACTGATCCAGGATATTCGATCACGGTAAAACGCGTGGGAGAAAACATGACAGCGGCGTCCGCTCAACGCTATTGCTATGAAAATCCGCTGGACTTCGGATTCTGAGGTTCAGACCCACTTGGCCAGAGGCGGCAGGCTCATCAGCACTGCATCCGGGTCATGCCCGGTTTCCAGACCGAATTTGGTACCCCGGTCGTAGACCAGATTGTATTCCGCGTAGAGCCCACGATGCACCAGCTGGGCGTTCTTGTCGTCATCCGAAAAGCTTTGCACTCGCCGCTTTTCGACCAGCGGCAGAAAGGCGGGCAGGAATGCTCGACCGATGTCTTGTGTCAGGGCGAAATCCGCCTGCCAGTCGCCGGTGCAGTAGTCATCCATAAAGATACCTCCCACGCCGCGCGCGCGCTTGCGGTGGGGGATGTAGAAATATTCGTCTGCCCAATCTTTAAGGCGCGGATAGTGGCCGGGGCCATGAGGGTCGAGATGATCTTTTTGTGTGGCATGGAAATGGGCTGTGTCGTTGTCATATTCGATGCAGGGGTTCAGATCCGACCCGCCCCCGAACCACCAGGCATGCGGTGTCCAGAACATGCGCGTATTCATGTGAACGGCAGGTACATGCGGGTTCTGCATATGCGCAACCAGGCTGATGCCCGAGGCCCAGAACCGCGGGTCTTCGGTCATGCCGGGAATGCCCTTGCGCGCGGCCATGGCGTGTTGGGCACGCTCGCCCAAAGTGCCGTAGACAGTTGAGACATTGACGCCGACCTTTTCAAAGACCCGCCCACCGCGCATGACTGACATCAGGCCGCCGCCCGCATCCGAACCATCCTCGGATTGGCGTTTCGTTTCTTTTACTTCGAACCGCCCCGGTGTCGCATCTGCGAAGGGGCCGGTTTCGTGACTGTCCTCCAGCGCCTCGAACGCCGCAACGATGTCGTCGCGCAGCTGACGGAACCAGGCTGAAGCGGTGGCTTTTTCTGTGTCGAACATGGGTCTTAATGGGCTGGGGCGGCAACCGGGTCCAGCAAGGTGCGGCCGCCGTCGATTGTCAGGATTTGCCCGGTCATGAATCCGGCTGCGTCCGAGGCCAGAAACTGTGCAGTTTCAACCAGTTCGCTTGGGGCTGCGATGCGTGACAGCGGGGTGTGTTTCTCAATATCCTCGCGAAAATCGCGATTGTCTTTCAGCGTCGATTGCAGCGATGCACTCATCACCGAACCCAGCGCGATTGAATTGACACGAATCCGACTCGGGGCCAGCGCTACAGCCAGCGAACGGGTCATCTGATCCAGTGCGGCGGTCGAGACAGAATAAGCCATCAGATCGGGATGCGTGCGCCGCGCCGCGATCGAGGACAGGTTGATGATCGATCCGGCCGGATTTTCATGATCATCTCCGGCCTGTTTGATCATCCGTTTTGCAATCAACTGGCTCAGGCGCAAGGCCGGCATCAGGTTCTGGTTCAGCAACGTCCGGACAGAGTCATCCTCGATATCCAGCGGGTCAGACGGGATGACCTGCCGCGATCCGTTGACCAGAATATCGACCTGATCAAACGCGTCCAATGTTGCCGACAAAAGGTTGGCGACGGTCAGCCGCTCTCGCAGGTCGCCGGTGAAATATCGAATGTTGCTGTCGTCGGCTTGCTCGCCCAACTCTTCTGTCAGACGCTTTTCGTCCATATCGGCGAACATGACATTGGCCCCGGCGTCGGCGAAATGGCGCCCGATGGCCAGGCCAATCCCGCTTGCGCCACCCGTAACAATCGCCGTCTTGCCGGCTATGGAAAAGGACATGCGTTTCCTCCTGAGTTGGCGTGCACGTTAACCGGGATCACCGGCGAGGACGAGAGGCATGGAAAACCTTGAACCGATTGTCGCCCGCTACCTCATCAACGCGCAGGAATGCGTCGGCCAATACGGCTTCGTAGGGCAGGTGCCGGTTCGCGACCATCCACAGATCGCCCGAGCGGCCAAGGTTGCGCGCCGCCGACTGGATAAACCCTTGACCCAACGCCGGATCAGCGGCGCGTGAGGTGTGGAAGGGCGGGTTCATGATGATTGCATCCAACGGCTCTGGCGCGGTCCAGGTGGTGGCGTCGGCCCAGTGGAACTGTGCGCGCGCGTCGACTACGTTGCTACGGGCACAGGTCAGTGCGATGTGGTCGGCCTCAACCAGATGCAGGCCGCGGACGCTGTCATCCGCCAGAACCCGGGCCGAGAGATACCCCCAGCCCGCGCCCAGATCAGCAACGCGTGCCCCCAGCTTTTGGGGCAGCGCCTGCGCCAACAGGGCCGAGGCGGGGTCGATCCCATCGGCGGAAAACACTCCGGGCGCTGTGCAGAACCCATCCACCTGCTGTTTTTCTGGTGCAGCCCAGTCGGCAAAGGCTTGTTTGTCGGCCTGAAACCAGAAGATCTTGCCATGGGCCTTGGCGATTGGCCCTTCAACAGGAACCCGCTTGCGGATGTCCTTCAGCAGGCTGTCCACGCCATCCGTTTTGGCACCATCCACAACAACAGCCCCATCCGCCCGGGCGCAGGCCTGAAAGATAAGAGCACGGGCCAGAGCCTTGGCGCGGGGCAGGAATATGATTGCGTCGTGGCAATCTGTGTCCGACTCGGGTTTTGCATCAAAGCCAAGTGCCGCGAAGTGGTCGTGGAAGGGTTTGAAGGGCTGAACGACCTCTGCCGTCTGAGGCAAAGCAGACAGATCATGATCGGGCGTTGCACCGATGACGGTCAGCGGTTCTGACAGCGAAAGACCGGCGTCAAGGGCAAGGCTGAGACGAGGGGACATTGGCAATTCCAGCGGGCAGGGCGGGTTGGGCCGCCTTACTCTTCGCGTTCCATGGTGCATTGCAGCGGGTGCTGATGCCTGCGGGCGAAATCCATCACCTGACCAACTTTGGTTTCGGCGATTTCATGGCTGAATACGCCCACAACAGCCACGCCCTTTTTGTGGACGGTCAGCATGATCTCGAATGCCTGCGCATGGGTCATTCCAAAAAACCGTTCAAGCACATGCACAACGAATTCCATCGGAGTGTAATCGTCGTTCAGCAACAACACCTTATACAGCGGAGGACGCTTGGTTTTCGGGCGCGTCTGAACCAGGATCGACGTATCGCCATCCTCATCCGACTTGTCAGACATCATCCACGGGGTTTCGATCATTGCTTTAAAGAATCCGATTCACACTTCGGTTTATTTCACGGCTTATATAACGTGAGACCGGCCAGAGAAAAGAGAAACCGGACGGAATCGGGATGAATGACAGATTGACTACAATCGGTTTCGATGCGGATGATACGCTGTGGCACAACGAACGGTTTTTCCAACTGACGCAGGCTCATTTTGCCGAACTGCTGGCCGATCATGCAGATCGGGACCATTTGATGGAGCGTTTGCTGGCAGCTGAAAAGCGCAACATCCGGCACTATGGCTATGGGATCAAAGGGTTCACCCTGTCGATGATCGAAACGGCCATCGAAGTGACCGATGATCGCGTTCCCGCCTCGGTCATTCGTCAGTTGATCGAAGCCGGGCAAGAGATGTTGGCCCATCCGATTGAGTTGTTGCCCCATGCGCGCGAAGCGGTCGAGGCGGTTCTGCACACGCACAAAGTCATTCTGATCACCAAGGGCGATCTGATTGATCAGGAGAGAAAACTGGCGCAATCGGGGTTGGGAGAGCTGTTTGACGCGGTCGAGATCGTGTCAGAGAAATCGCCCGACACCTACCGCACCATTTTTACCGAACATGGCGATGGTCCGGGGTCGGCAATGATGGTTGGAAATTCCATGCGATCCGATGTGGTGGCACCGATTCAGGCCGGGTGCTGGGGCGTTTATGTTCCTCATGGGCTGGTGTGGGACGTTGAGCATGCCGAAACCCCCGCCGAGAACCCTCGCTATCGCGAGCTTGAGGATTTGGGCGGGTTGGCTGGGCTTGTTCGGTCTATGGAGTGATGTTGCCAATCGGCCTCAGTTTTCGATGAAACCGGTCTGCGGCGCGCCTAGTTCTTGCCACTATCGCCAGTGTGGTGGTTGAGGGCGTGAAAACCACAATATTTAGCGGTCTCAAATGGGCCAAAACAATCGCGTGAAATGCCAGCTTTCGGTTTATTTCATTGGGTCTCTGTGCTAGCCTGATTTGCAATAAAATAAATTTTGCCGACCGGGAAAACCCGGCGGCGCGAGGCAGACAGAGGCAATGACCGTGCAGATTCGGCGGACGATTCCGGCCCGAATGGGCTTTCTTCTCATAGCATTCGTATGGATGGTTGTGTTCGCGCCGTTACAGGCAGTGGCGGCCCCTTACGCGGCGATGGTGATCGATGCACGAACCGGAGAGGTTCTGCATTCCCGTAATGCCGACACGCGGCTGCATCCAGCATCACTGACAAAGATGATGACCCTCTATATCGCGTTTGAGGCCGTACGAAACGGCGAGATCACGTTGGATACACCGGTCCGTATCACAAAGAAGGCCGCGGCCGAGCCGCCGTCGAAACTGGGGTTGCGTTCGGGGCAGACAATCGCGTTTCGGTATCTGATCCGCGCGGCCGCCGTGAAATCGGCAAACGATGCGGCCACGGCCATTGGCATTGCGCTCAGCGGGTCCGAGGCTGCTTTTGCCCGCCGCATGACGCGCACGGCGAAGGCAATGGGGATGAGCCGCACGACCTTTAAAAACGCGCATGGGCTTACCGAATCCGGGCACCTGTCGACCGCACGTGATATGACCACGCTGGGGCGGCATCTGCTGTATGATTATCCCGAGTACTACAACCTGTTCTCGCGGCAATCGACGCATGCGGGGATCAAAACGGTTCCGAATACCAACCGCCGTTTGTTGGCTGCCTACAGGGGGGCCGACGGTATCAAGACAGGCTACACCCGAGCGGCGGGTTTCAACCTTGTCGCATCTGCCAAGCGCAAAGATGAGCGCATCATCGCAACCGTCTTTGGCGGCAAGTCCGGTGCGTCGCGCAACGCCAAGGTTGCTGAGCTGTTGGATATGGGCTTCCGCCGCGCTCCGTCCCGTGCACCCATCCGCAAACCAGCGCGTCCTGCTTATGCGGGCAACGCCGGGTTAGGTGCAAATGTCGCTGCTCTAAGTGGTGCAGTGAAGGTTAGCTTGCGGCCTGTTGTGCGCCCAGGTGCCGGAGCAACCGTTCAGTTGGCTGGTAATGTTGCAGAGACGGCCGAGAAAAACCGAGCACGCATTCAGGACGGTATCGCAGCCGCCATCGCCGCTGCCGATATTTCTGATACCAATGAAAGTGGAGCGCCGCGCCCCACACCGCGCCCGAACGATCTGGTGCTGGCCTCGAGCGATTCAACACAGCGGCTGGAACCCGAACAAGAGGTTGTGACCCGCCTGTCCACTTCGGGTGGACATCTGTGGGGTGTCAATGTGGGCCGCTATACCACGCGGTATGAGGCCGAGAAGGTCCTTCTGAAAACAGCGCTTTCAGAAATGACGACGCTGGAGGGTACCTTGCGCAAAGTAAATCAAAGCGCGCGCGGTTTTGATGCAACCTTTCAGGGCATGACCCGCGAACAGGCCGATCTGGCCTGCCGTCGCCTGCAAGCGCGCAATGTCACCTGTTTCATGATCGGGCCATCATAAGGCTCGACGCTATTCCACTCATGGAAACTGGCTGTGAACGAAAGTTCACAGCCTTTTCTTTATCTGCAATCAGTCGAAGACGTGGCCATGCTCATACTGCTCATCCTGCCCTGCGGCGGCGGTCAGAGCAGCGACATTGTCTTTGGTAAAGAACCCATCATAGTGATGGCAACGCTCAATATACTCGGTGATCAGCAGAGTATGTTTCGAGTGTTTTGAGAAGATTTGTTTCAGGTTCGGATCATCCTTACATTCACCCACTACATGGGCCAGGAACGGCACGCCTTCATCCTTCAAAGTATTTACGACGAAATCGACATTCTTTTCGCCCGCGCCATGATCGCCGTCCTGAATCTCGACAGCCATGTGATGCAGGCGGCGTCCAAAGTTGCGCACGAAGTCCTCGGTCGGCATGGGCAGCTGTTCGAATGAGTTCACAAAGGACGGGGTGTTGTTCGCTGTGAAAACCTTGGCCGGGGATTTCTTGTCGTCATCGACATTCGCGTTCCGGTTCACATTGGTCGATGAGTTCATATCGAAGATGTTGTACGCCCCCCAGAAATAATAGGGCACCATGGTCAGAAACTCGAGGATCGCGTCCTCGCGCTCACCGGCCAGGATACGGGTGGCGAGGTGATCGATTCCCAGCATCAGCGGGGCAATTTTGCTGTCCGCGCCAAAGGCCGCAGCCTGATCCAGCCGGGCCTGTTCATCGGCGCTCAGCAAGACCCGGTCGCCCAGGCCGAGGCTGTCTGTGTCGTTAAAATCCAACGCGGAATAGCCGACCCTGTTGCAAGTGAAATCAGATGGCGATGTAAAACGGAAACCGTCCAGCGTGTAGAACGGGTTTTCCGTATCGCCACTGTATTCAAAGCGGATATTCTGATCTTCCAGCGTTCCTGTCAGGGTTTTCAGGTCGGTCGCTCCAAACACCTCACCCACATAGCGTGTCTGCGGTGTGCCACGGGCCAGAGGGTACATGCGATTGATGCGGGGGATGAAATCCTCGAAGGTCGGGCTAAGCGGCGCCATCAGGATCAAAGCAGGGTATTCTGGATGAGAATGCATCACCGCAAATTTGTGCGTCGCCCCCAGATAGCTGGCCGAATGGCGATAGGGCGTCATCACATATAGCTCGACCATCGTGTCGAACAGGGCGCGGGTTTCGACCTGAATGACAATCGCCCGCATCGGACCGACCTGATCTGCAAGGCCCGAGCTGGCGCGGCGCTCATAGATCATTGGCAGGTATTCATGGAAGAAGTCCGAGTTCTTCTTATCGCCCCTTGGTTCATAGGACATCAGATCGAGTGACATACGCGCCTCCTTGCGGGAAATCTGGCTGCTTGCGCGGCTGTTAAGCCGCTTAGGCGTATTGCGTTGATTTAATAACGGTATTCAGAACATGCACTTGCGGGCATGCTAGGCGCTGAATCCCGTTCGGGCAACAGTCAGAAACTAAGTGGCTCGGATTTCGGCTTGGTGATTATCTGATGAATTTTGTCACATCCACCCCGCCTGCGAGCAGATTTTCCCGGACCGAGCGTGCGATCTGCACAGCGGTTGGGCCATCACCATGAAGACAGATCGTGTCGATGGAGGTTTCCAGCTGCTTTCCGGATTCGGTAATGATGGCCCCTTCGCGCACCATGTTCAGGATACGCGGGCCAGCAATCTCGGGGTCATGGATCACCGCGCCGGGCAGGCTGCGATCGACCAGAGTTCCATCGTCATTATATGCGCGATCGGCAAAGATCTCGCCGACCCATTTGCAGCCAAGCTCTTTCACCGCCTGTTCCTGTTTGGTGACGGCCAGCACCATGATGATGATATCGGAGTCCACATCCAGTGCGCCCTGATAGCAGGCCCGCGCCATGTCGATATCGACCGAACACATATTGGCCAGCGCGCCGTGCAGTTTCAGATGCCGCACCTTGGTTCCAACCGCCTTGGCCATTCCCATCGCCGCGCCCAGTTGGTACCGCACCAGATTGCGCAGCGAGGCATGCGGCACCTTCATGTTGCGGCGGCCAAAGCCCTGTAGATCGGGAAAGCCCGGATGCGCACCAATGCCCACGTCATTTTCGGCGGCCAGGGTCATTGTTTTTGCCATTACATCCGGATCACCTGCGTGAAAGCCGCAGGCGATATTGGCCGAAGTGATGATCTTTAACAGGCTCTCGTCATCACCCATGTTCCATGGGCCATAGCTTTCGCCCATATCGGCATTCAGATCGATTTGGGGCATCGGCACCTCTCCTTAATCCGTGGCAGAAACCATTCCGCCGATCAATTGGTAGGACAACAGGTCCGGGATGTCATGGGGATCGCGCACCAGATCTTCGACCTTGCCGCGTAGGCGGCTCAACTCTGACAAAAACGCCGATTGCAACGCGGTGGCCTGTTCCAATGTCACAAATTCGAACCGAACGGATGCGCCCGCCGGGGTTTGCGCCGCCTGTGGCAGGTCGCAGGGCAGTACGGTTGCGATGCGGGGGTAGCCACCGGTGGTCTGGCACTCGGGCAGCAGGATGAAGGGGTTGCCGGTGCCAGTCATCTGGATGTCACCGGGGGTTATGACCTCGGACAGAATATTCAGTTGCCCTTTGGCTGCAAAACCTTCTCCGTCGCTGTCCAATTGCATCCCCATTCGGTTGGCCCGCGCACCTCGTAGGAATGAGGTTGATACAAAGCGGTCCAGCGTTGCCTGATCGAACAGCCCCGTCTGAAAACTGGCGACAATCCGCAAGGTGCCGCCCGAGAATCGATCCTGAACGCGTAACTTGCGCCCGGCCCGGCCCGGGCTTGCACCGATGGGCAGAACATCCCCTGCTTGCAGGGCGCGGCCCACTTTGGCGGTTAGGTGGGTTGATCGTGACCCCAGAAACGGTTCAGTCGCGATGCCACCGCAGACTGTCAGATAGCCATAGGTGCCAGCGGTCGCCGCACCAATATTCAGCTTTTGGCCCTTCTCCAGCGTATGAGACGCAT
>NZ_CBDEUW010000002.1:2035000-2107500 GCF_965243365.1 Ruegeria sp.
GAAAGGTGAAAAGCACCCCGACGAGGGGAGTGAAACAGTACCTGAAACCGAACGCCTACAATCAGTCGGAGGCTCCTTGCGAGCTGACGGCGTACCTTTTGTATAATGGGTCATCGACTTGGTCTCACGAGCAAGCTTAAGCCGTTAGGTGTAGGCGTAGCGAAAGCGAGTCTTAATAGGGCGCATGAGTTCGTGGGATCAGACCCGAAACCGAGTGATCTAGGCATGGCCAGGTTGAAGGTAAGGTAACACTTACTGGAGGACCGAACCCACATCCGTTGAAAAGGATCGGGATGAGCTGTGCCTAGGGGTGAAAGGCCAATCAAACTCGGAGATAGCTGGTTCTCTGCGAAATCTATTTAGGTAGAGCGTCATCCGAATACCCCGGGGGGTAGAGCACTGGATGGGTAATGGGGCCCCACAGGCTTACTGATCCTAACCAAACTCCGAATACCCGGGAGTACTAGATGGCAGACACACTGCGGATGCTAACGTCCGTAGTGGAGAGGGAAACAACCCTGACCTACGACTAAGGCCCCCAATTCATGGCTAAGTGGGAAAGCAGGTGGGACGACCAAAACAACCAGGAGGTTGGCTTAGAAGCAGCCATCCTTTAAAGATAGCGTAACAGCTCACTGGTCTAAATAAGTTGTCCTGCGGCGAAGATGTAACGGGGCTCAAGCCATGAGCCGAAGTCTAGGGATGCGTAAGCATCGGTAGCAGAGCGTAGTGTGACATAGAACCTTGTCTATATTGCCGCCGGTTATGCGGCGCGGGCAACCGCGCTCAAGTAGCCGAATAGGCGGTAGCGCAGACATAGGTTCTTTCGATGAAGCCGGGGCGTGAGCCATCCGGTGGAGAGATCACTAGTGAGAATGATGACATGAGTAGCGACAAAGAGTGTGAGAGACACTCTCGCCGAAAGTCCAAGGGTTCCTGCTTAAAGCTAATCTGAGCAGGGTAAGCCGGCCCCTAAGCCGAGGCCGAAAGGCGTAGGCGATGGGAACTAGGTTAATATTCCTAGGCCAGGAGGATGTGACGGATCACAGGTGTAGTTCAATCTTATCGGATTGATTGGGCTGCTGAGTGGTTCCTGGAAATAGCCCTCCATCAGACCGTACCCTAAACCGACACAGGTGGACTGGTAGAGCATACCAAGGCGCTTGAGAGAACGATGTTGAAGGAACTCGGCAAAATACCTCCGTAAGTTCGCGAGAAGGAGGCCCGGTTCCTAGGCAACTAGGGGCTGGGGGCACAAACCAGGGGGTGGCGACTGTTTATTAAAAACACAGGGCTCTGCGAAGTCGCAAGACGACGTATAGGGTCTGACGCCTGCCCGGTGCCTGAAGGTTAAAAGGAGAGGTGAGAGCCTTGAATTGAAGCCCAGGTAAACGGCGGCCGTAACTATAACGGTCCTAAGGTAGCGAAATTCCTTGTCGGGTAAGTTCCGACCTGCACGAATGGCGTAACGACTTCCCCGCTGTCTCCAACATCGACTCAGCGAAATTGAATTGCCTGTCAAGATGCAGGCTTCCCGCGGTTAGACGGAAAGACCCCGTGCACCTTTACTACAGCTTCGCACTGGCATCAGGATTGTGATGTGCAGGATAGGTGGTAGGCTTTGAAGCAGGAACGCAAGTCCCTGTGGAGCCTCCCTTGAGATACCACCCTTCGCACTCTTGATGTCTAACCGCGGTCCGTTATCCGGATCCGGGACCCTGCGTGGCGGGTAGTTTGACTGGGGCGGTCGCCTCCTAAAGCGTAACGGAGGCGCGCGAAGGTTGGCTCAGAGCGGTCGGAAATCGCTCGTTGAGTGCAATGGCAGAAGCCAGCCTGACTGCGAGACTGACAAGTCGAGCAGAGTCGAAAGACGGCCATAGTGATCCGGTGGTCCCGAGTGGAAGGGCCATCGCTCAACGGATAAAAGGTACGCCGGGGATAACAGGCTGATACTGCCCAAGAGTCCATATCGACGGCAGTGTTTGGCACCTCGATGTCGGCTCATCTCATCCTGGGGCTGGAGCAGGTCCCAAGGGTACGGCTGTTCGCCGTTTAAAGAGGTACGTGAGCTGGGTTTAGAACGTCGTGAGACAGTTCGGTCCCTATCTGCCGTGGGTGTAGGAGACTTGAGAGGAGTTGCCCCTAGTACGAGAGGACCGGGGTGAACGATCCACTGGTGGACCAGTTGTCGTGCCAACGGCAGTGCTGGGTAGCTATGATCGGACAGGATAACCGCTGAAGGCATCTAAGCGGGAAGCCCCCCTCAAAACAAGGTCTCCCTGAGGGCCGTGGAAGACCACCACGTCAATAGGCCGGAGATGTAAGCGCAGTAATGCGTTCAGTTGACCGGTACTAATCGCCCGATAGGCTTGATTTGATCCAGTAATGGAAAGACAAGACCAAAGCATACACCGACCTTGACTAGGGATAGCGTCGCAGCGCCAAGCCGCGATGTTGATTGACATAACAACCGTGCAGGAACGCGCATCCGCTTCGCGAATACGCTGCCTCCTGCACGTCGCGCTTTGCCAAAGGCAAAGACGCGACGTGGGCTTTTCCTCGGTTTGGTGGTCATAGCGCAAGTGAAACACCCGGTCCCATACCGAACCCGGAAGTTAAGCACTGCCGCGCCAATGGTACTTGGGCTTAAGCCCCGGGAGAGTAGGTCACCGCCAAACCTAGAAAAAGCCCAAATCTCTCTAATACGATGAAACAAATCTGACTCTGACGCGGGATGGAGCAGCCCGGTAGCTCGTCAGGCTCATAACCTGAAGGTCGCAGGTTCAAATCCTGCTCCCGCAACCAGCGTCAGAAAATCTCAGTACAGCCCGTTCAGACTACAATTGATCCACTGGATCAATTGCTTAACGTCTTCACCTCGTCAGGCTCATAACCCAAAGGTCGTAGGTTCAAATCCTACTCCCGCAACCACTTGGGTCGAACAGAGTCTCGAACAAGCCGCCTCAGGGCGGCTTTGTTCATTCTGGGTCAACCCAATCATTGCTGCCAGGACACCCTCCAGTTCGATCTGCACTCCATCGTTGGTGTGCTCGACCGAGACACGTTCGATCAAGCCCCGGATAGTCAACTTCGGACTGAGTGAAGTATGCGCACAGTGCCTCGGTGCCCGCGTTCTCCGCTGTGTTCAACGGCAGGTCATAAATGTCAAGCAAGAGCTGCTCGATGTACTTTGCTTTACGGTTCTCGCACGGGAAAAACGTGAAGTAGATGAGCATCTCTTCTGCCGTGTTTTTTGTCTTCCAGTGATGCCGTAGCCGCTTGGCCGCATCACCTTTGCCGACATACAGGCCCTTCATGTGAAACAGCTCATGTTCGGGGCAGTAGTCGTTCTTGTGCCAAAGGATGTAGACGCCTTCTTTCTCGGCGAATGTCATACAGTCTAGCCCGCTGTCATCCATGGATTTGTCTGTGTACCAGTGGATTCCAGCGTGGGTGACATCGTAGAGCGTGAACCCAAAATTCGTTTCCTCTGCTATGGATTTGTCGAAGGTTCCTGCGTTGTCCCCGCAGGAGCACCCACATTCACCGAAACAAGGCGGCATAGCTCATCCTTCCAGAATTTCTCTCACGCTTTGGGTGCAACGGACCTAGGATACTTCACTGCGAAGAACTGCGGCTCCAGCCAATCCACGAGGTTTTCCGCTTCCGCAATGGCGCGGTGCAGCATCTCGGCATCCACATGCACGGATGGACTCATGAAGCTGATATCGCCAAACTCGCCCTCCAAGTACATTGCGCGCTCGGATTCAGATATGAAGATTGGGTTCGGATGCTTGGCGCGGTCGCTCGAAGAATGCAGCACTTTCATGCTGTGAATACTCTCTGGGTGTTGATCCCGGTTACGGGCCAGAAATACCTGCTCAATCACGGCCAGATCGGCAGGGCAGTTGTTTAAATCGATACTGAGAGCATCGCACAGTTCTGAAAGGTAGCCATTGGCAAATCCCTTCCTCCGTGCCTTGGCCTTCCCCCTGTTCTCCCACTGCACACCCAGCTCCTTCTCCCATGTATCGAAGTGGAGCTTGAGGGATGCCGAGAGCATGGAGACGCAGGAGCGCCCAAGTACCACAATGGCCGTCTCGGCATCGCTCCACTCTGCCATGAAGGGCGGTTCGGGGTCTTCGGAATAGGGCGGATCGTCAAAAGGCGGGAAACCGCCCTCGATCTGCTGTTTCATCTCGATAAATGGATTCGCCGCTCGCTCGTAGGTGAGGCGGATGAAGCGCGTGCGCTCGCGGAAGAACCAGGAAACGTCCATGGCTGAAACCCTAGCAGAACACTGAATTCGTGAAACCTGTCAGAAGCGAATTGCAGAGAAGCCGATCTCTCTTAGATGTACGATATAGCAGTAAAGGTCATTTACCTCGGACCCGGCCTCGGTCCGCCATCCACCCGTTTTAAACGTTCTGGATTTTCAAACGAAGGTCTCAAAGGTCCGCTGCCATGCCACCTGAGAGGCGCGTAGGAATGTCCGGTTTGCGCGGTTCGCGACCTGCCGCACTTGCAAAGACCAAAGTGTAGTCAACGGCGGCTAAGGGCTCAATGCACCAGCTTGGGGGCGTCGCAGAGAATGTCGGCAAGGAGCCCGACCCGTGATCCGATTTTCTCGCTGCGAGCGCGCGCAGCACGAAAAATGCCGCAGGCGCATAATGTTCGCCGCCGCTGTGCAGTGGACGGACCAGTCGTTCCTGCAATCCGTGCGGTATTCGAGTCGACAACCTCGGACGCAGATCATAATGCAGAAGGAAATTTGTTCATTCAGGCAGCACGCAGACAATCTCAATCCGAGAATTCAAAAAACGCTGACTTAGTTGCTATCCACATTCTCAAGGACGGGTTCCACCTGTCAGGCATCACAGGCCTTGGTCGCTACTTGCGCAGTTAATGCAGAATGTTGGCCGCTATTGCCAATTTCGCATATGGCTGAGGCCTGTAATGTTGATCACGATGCGCTCCAATTAGTGATTCTTGTCGAAGCAGGACTATGCTTCCCTTTGTGAGAAGAATCCCACGGAGTTCGTCTCAAATTGCAACCTAAACGTTTCAATTTGGAAATCTTCTGACCGTACTTTGGAAAATGTTCTCCGTAGCAGGTTCTGAAATCCTCCTGACTTCATCCTCTATCATAAGGAGAAAACACAAGGCGTGAACGCCATCGCTACTGCAATGTGCCGCTGGTCGCATTCCAACCAAACTAGCCCGCGTTTAGCAAGTCTGCAGGCTTCAAGGCCATTGACCAGATGCCTGCCTCTCGCGCCAAGCCTGATATCGCTTGGTCCAACGCTTGGCCTGCATCTGGTTGCGCATGAGCGCGAAAAACGGAAAGTGCGGAGTCTTCGGCGACTTACCTTTTGAAAGTCGTTCAATTTGAACATACGCCAGAACCATTGACGCAAATCCGGCAAGGCGCTTATTCTTCCAAGACACTTCCGGGATATCAACGCTGAGGGTTCTGCCCTTCTTCCAGTTTTGAACCAAATCGGGTTCAAATGCCATTGCGCGCGCAATCCCCAGCACTGACACGCCGATACCACCACGATTATTTGAAAGGGCGTCTTCGGCGACGGCACGCGATCTTATGCCTCCGGTGACCATGATCGGCATTTCTGCAATTTCTGCGATTTCTCTGGCGAAGTCCACGAAATAGGCTTCGCGTCGGCCCGTGCTGGTCCCATCTTCTTGCCGGCCCTGCATTGCAGGACTTTCGTAGGAACCGCCGGAGAGTTCCACCAAATCGACCTGCATATCACCGAGCTGCTCGACGACCCATTTGGCATCTTCTTCATCGAACCCGCCTTTTTGAAAGTCTGCTGAGTTCAATTTGACCGCGACTGTGAAATGGCTGGAGACCTCTGCGCGAACAGCCTGAATGACATCGAACAGAAGACGGGCGCGATTTTCCAATGATCCACCCCATTGGTCCGTACGGCGGTTCGCGAGGGGAGACAGAAATTGATTGATGAGATAGCCGTGCGCTGCGTGGACTTGAACGCCCGTAAAACCTGCCTCTTCAGCGAGTGCCGCGGTTGTTGCAAAACGTGCGATGATTTCCTGAATCTCCGTTTCGCCTAAAGCTCTGGGCACACCAAAATTCTTGGACATTCCCGGGATTTCAACAGCCACATCGGAGGCAGAAACGACCTCTTCGCCGAGCATCGCCATCACCTGCCGGCCCGGGTGATTGATCTGCATCCACACCGCCGCCCCGTTGGAGCGCGCAGCCTCAGCCCATGATTTAAACGGCTCAAGGTCTGTCCCTTGCTGAAGGACAACGCTTGCAGGGCCTGAAAGCGCGTCCGGGGACACCATAACGTTTCCTGTGATCAACAGGCCTGCACCACCTTCTGCCCATCGTCTATAAAGTCGGTGCAGCTTGATATCGGGAAGCTGCCCATCAGCGGCCAAGCTTTCCTCCATCGCGGCTTTCGCCAAACGGTTCGGTAGCGTTGCGCCATTGGGTAAGGTTAAGGGTTGAAATAGCGGTGAAACGGCCATTTTTGGGATCCTTTGTTTTTCGATCCCACGTGATATAAACCTTCGACAATGGTTGAAGGTCAAGGGCATGAAGATTGGAAAACTGGCTGAAATTACCGGGGTCTCCGCCTCGAGCATTCGTTTCTACGAAAAACACGGGCTAATACCGGAAACCCGTCGCCAAGAAAATGGCTATAGGGACTATCCGGAAGCGATGGTATCCAGGATTAGAACAATTTCTGTCTCCAAGTCTCTTGGGTTTTCCTTGTCCGAGATTCGGCGCTTTCTCCCCGATGATCCCAGCAACCGGATTGAACGCGCGGATGTGATTTTAAATCTTGAGCAGAAGCTGGTTGATGTGGATCAGAAAATGCGTGACCTACGCGAAATCCGAGAGAAACTCGTCGATATGGTCGCATACATGAAAAATCCCGATTCCGGTGGCTGTTAAGTCACTAATCAGCTGAAGACTTTCTTAGATCAAGAAAAGTCATGTTTCCCGCCGGTTCAGTCGTTCGGCTGAGGATACTTCTATCTCATAAAACATGCGAAGGAACTGGGTTCTTTGGCACATTGAGTTTATTGGCAAAGGCGGCAATCGAGTCGGGAGCAACACTGGATCCTGTTAACATATTTCGAGTGATGGGTATTTCATCCGTAGCTTTGTTGTTGATCACAGTGGCTATGGTATGATGACTTCCGCGGGGGTGGAAGTTCCATATTCCCGAACATCCCGCCTCAAAATTACAGATGGAACAGGCGACCAAGAGAGTGCAAAAAGGATACTTTTGTCTCGCCCCGTTGAGAACCAGCTCTCAGCTTCATGATCTACTTCGGTCTTCCTTGGAGTCAGCTTGCAGATTTGCCGCTTCCACCCGCACAGATAATGTGTGGCGATGCCCAAGTGACAAAAAACTGGCCGCACTGTGATTTGATGCATCGCATGCAGTTTGAAGTCGTCGCCGAAATGCTCGCTCCATTTTGACGTCTTTGTCCAAAAGTTAGGGGTAGAGCGTTTACAATTCTCGGAACTCCTCACTTGGCATAGAACTCTTCAATCACTGCACAGAATTTACGACTCATCCCGATGTTTTGTTACGGCGCCCATTTAGAAACAAACTGTTGTCAGTGAGTTGCTTCGGGGTGCCAAGTTTGCGGGACGTTGCCGCAGCAAATTGAGACGTGGGGATGGCTAGTTTGAGTACGTATGAAGCTACAAATATGAACTCCAAACCGCCGAACATGGGCCCTAGCGCTCAGAGCAACATGACTGAAAAGCATTGTGGAAGCGACGCTCACTTCGACGCTGCGATTTAGATGTGCGTTATTCGTGAGCAACGCACTAGCTTTGCGTGCTTAGAGATCCAATGGCGTTACGAATTCTGGTTGTTTGCACGCGGCATAAATGCAGGAACGATACATGACAGTCCATGAAAAGCGCTTCTCCTTGGCAAATCCTTCCTCCATTCAGCGTCGCGGCACTGCGGTCCGAGCCCGCCTCTCCCAATATTACGATGACGCCGATGTTGAAGAATGGATGAGTGCTCCGCATCCACGCTTAGGCGGACGCTCAGCAAACAGTGCGTATTCTGCGTATGCGATAGAAACGCTTCATCGAATTGTTGACGATCTCGAAGAAAACGGTGTTCTGACTCGAAATGACGGCCATGACAATACTGGCGGACTCTAAAACGTTGCCGTTTGATACAGGCAACACGCATGATGCCAATGCATAGCTTAGAGAGGGTTTTTTTCTGGGTGAGAGGGTGGGCGACGGAGATCCTCTGCGGCCTGCTGCTTTTGATTCTCGGAGCACAATCGCTCCTTACCTTTTCCGATGTTGAAGGCATAATTGCCGAAGTCCAAGAACAGCAGAAATGGGCTGAGTTGGAGCAAGCTGAGTTGCAACGTCGAGGTGCACATTGCTTTCCCGAAAGCCTACAACTTACGCTCAATTATCTCGAAAGTATCGAAATCAGTCCTGACCCAAGATGGGCGATGGACCGCATTTGTTGGCACGTCGGGTTGCGAGATGAAGATAGGCAACATGTGTTCACCTACCAGGTCATCAAACACAGTCAGAAGATAGGTTTTGTTAAAGGCAAAATATCAACCGAGACATGTGAAATACTGCACGCCGAGTATACAGCCACAAACTTCTGATAACGAAACCTGACTTGGATGGACAACGGTGAAGCCTACACTACACGCCTAGTTCAGTGGCTTGGTTTGCCTCTTACCAACACTGTTCTGGAGGCAGCACTTGTCGAATGCTATCCTTTAACAGGACTGATCACAGAGTGTATCGGGTAACGCGTTTGAGCGCTTAGCCTAGTTGATACTCCCGCAGAGTTCTTATCGGCACTCTTGCCCGCGCGAATGGAAATGCATCATGCAATTTTTCAAGGTACAGAGTTAATCGTTGAGCAGGTCGACTCTCGTCAAGTTTCCCCGCCAAATTTACGAAATATGATAGAACCCAAAAGTGGAAGACATCGGATTGACTGTCGTTGTGCCGAATAAAAAGTCCGGCCACGTCTAAAATTTCAGCAGCCCGATATCAACGTCTGTAAGTTGCAACATCGACTAACCTAAAATGCAAAACCCAGGACACGCTAAGGGGGTCAGCACGTGCCCTGGGGAGCAGTCGTAGACAACAACCTGCGCAAGCAGGTGCTGTCCTCCAAAGCCGCTCGATGAAAAAGGTGGATCACCTTCAGCTATTTGCAGATTTCTAAGTTTACGCTTTTTTTCCAAGAGTAGAGATAGCTGCATATCTCAACGTTGGTGCTGCGTGTCTCGGATCATGCGGGTACAGGTCTGCAGCTTTCGGAGCTTGTATTTTACAAACGCTCGATTGCTCAGATCAGGTTCTTTCATATTTCTCTATGATCACGGATTTTCTGTTCCGCATCCTGTGGTTCCTGCTGAGGATTTAAAATGGTATACCGATCTCGCCCAACCGATAACAAGATTGATACATCTTAATCATCAATTGAGACGTCAAGCACTATGAAGAAAAAAGCCTTTCTAATTAGACTTGTAAGGAAGTCGTCTGTTCTTCTAACGGGTTGTTTTTATGATTATAGGCCTAGTAGCTATCAGTCTGGTTGTTGGATGTTTGGCAGCGCTATGCGCATTGCTGTCGGGTTTTTCCGTTTGGATCGCTGTGACCTGTTACTTCGGTGCAAGCTATACTGTCATCGTCGTTCTCACCGTGCTGATTTACTTGCGGAGTATCCCTCTGACCGTCTACAGAACTACTCTGATGGGTTGGACAGGGCTTAGTATTACACTCCCAAAACGAGCTTCGGATGAACCCGCTAACGCTGCGGTACCTCGGCTCAACCGTCGCGGGCTTTCCTAGATGTCAGTGGAATAGATGATATCTGGTTTGATGAAATACTTATCCTCGGTGGTTCGCACAATTCACTTGTGGCAGGCAAAGCCAACGCCGAGATTAAACGCGAAACGCTTTTTCTGCCGGTGGTCAAGCGATCCAAATGGGAATGCAAAGCTAACGGCACGGTTGTGCTTAGAATCGAGAGTTGCCTCATGTGAGATCAACAAAATCCCCAATGTACGTCCAAGGCTTTCACTTCCCTCTTTGGCCTGTCTGTGGCTGCCCTGATGGCTCCATATCGCCGGATTTCCAAGGCTTGAAGGATCTAGTAGGCGGGAAGAGGATAGGGAATGAAGCAAATTCAACTCACCGCCAACTCTTTTTCCCATACCGTCTGCCTAAGGACGACATATAGGCGATAGTCTGACTTCCATCGCCTCTAGCCTTGCAGCGCGCCTTCCTAAGGTCATACTCCGGGCTTTGGGCTCGTTTCCGATCAACTGAGACGAATGCGCAACAAACATAGACGCACGATGATTAATCGACTTTGGCACCCGTGATCTATTGGATCTGGGGAAAGCAGAAAGCGACCGGCGCGTATACATGATCGATGTTGCTAGATTTATTCAGGTTCCAGAAATCTGAACTCCTGCTTCAAAATGGGCGGCATGGGAGATGACCTCAAACAAAGCTTTGGCAGCGCGGCATCCGAACACTAAGTGCGGGGTTTTGCCAATTCGGGGGATAGAATGGGCAGCACAATCAGGTTGGATACAAACAGACCTAAGACCACCTTCGACGCGCGTCATTATGACCGGGACAATCGCTTAAGTGCTCTCGAAAGCTATGTCCAGGGCGCACCAAACATGTCGATGGGCAGCGCAATGTTCGAAGCGATCTCGGCGAGTAATGAGAATTATAATGCAGTTGAGCGTCAGGTGGTTGAAGATTTTTGGTTAGCGAAAGTCGCGACTTCAGGCTACCGAATCTCAAAGACCGGAGAGTGTAAGAAACCGAACACCACACCGCAAAAGATAACAATTTGCCGGATCGATCATGGAACCGTGGAATTGGATTCACCCCGACAGAGGCTTAGGTTGTCCGCTGGCGACATATATCTGCACCAAACCCACCAATACGATACGACTTTTGCGCCCGGCAAGTTGTCTAAGGTCATGCTACCGGCGCATTACTTTACCGACATTCTGGACGAGTCTTTCAAGATAGCGGCGCTGCCGAAACACACGCCTTTGAACACCATACTGAACGCGGCAATCTCCAGCGTCGAGGATCTGGCAAGTGATACTCCTCGCGCCGATCTTCTGAGGTTGTCAGGCGTCTTGAAAGAGCTTGTGTATAACATCCTGAGTTCGGATTCTCGCGAGGCGAGCAAGAGTCGCTATGATCTCATCAGGGAACGCGCAAGGGCCTATGTGGTTCAAAATTTGGACGAGCCTGATCTGGATATCGCAAGTATCGCAGCATACGCAAATGCGTCCCGCGCAACGCTTTATCGTGCTTTTGAGCCCGAAGGCGGAGTTCGTGAGATGATCACTGATCTAAGACTTCAAGCTGCGCGTAAGATGCTAAGGACAAGGTTACCTGAACGTGGTCTTGTACTGGATGTCGCCTACTCTTGCGGTTTTCGATCCCCTAATCAGTTCCATCGTAGTTTCAAAGAAAAGTTCGGAATGACGCCTAGCGCGTTCAACCAGAAATATTTCCTTCCGATCTGGGTATAGATCAGGATCAGCGTGCCTAGGCACAGCATTAGCCTGCGCTCACTTCTTTTGATGCGCTTTGAGACGTTTTGCGTTTGATTTGAGATGTCTCGCTACAAACTATCAAACAATATCTACTAAGTTCACCGATTGTGATCGCTCCGACGGAGGGCGCAAACGAATTGACAGGGCGGTGAAGTGGAAAAGAATTCAATGAGTGTGCTATAAACTGGTTGCTCGGTTATGGCATGTTTACTTAGCCCGGAAGTTTTCCGGGAAATCTCCATGTGGAGGAGCGCAGTCACTGGAAAGATCAGGCGAGCACAATGGGTCGATTCAGCGGAACTACAGGTAACCGTCAAAGGGAAAAGGCGAATGGATGTTGTAAGCGAAATGCTGAGCCACATTCCTGTCAAGGGCCGTACCATCGGTCTGCTAAGCTTGCGTGGCGATTGGGCTTTTGAATCTCCGATGAATGAAGAGGCAGTGTTCCATCTGATCTCAAATGGATCTGTAGTTATTACCGTCAAAGGTGAGCAAGTTCAGCTTCGCAAGGGTGACATGATATTGTTTACCCAGGGGCAAACTCATGTTCTTAGTAGCGCCCCCGGAGCACCACTAGTGACATTTGCCGAAGAGGATACGCGTGTGCGTGTCCACTCAGTCGAGGACGGCGATGTCCACGATGTTCTCAAGAGCGGGGATGGACCTGAAACGTCGATAGTGTGCGCAAGGTTCAATCTTGGAAGCGCCGCGGCAACACACTTGTCAAAGAGTTTCCCGGATCAGATTACTTTGCGAAAAGAGACGAACGAAAAAGCTGAGCTTATTGAACCTTTGCTTCGCAGTATCGCGCATGAAGCGAATAGCAACTCGCCAGGCGCCTTGGCTGCCTTGGACGGGATGCTGAATATCCTGTTCATCCATTTCATGCGCAGCTGGCTTGAATCATCACCCGAAGCCCATGATGGCTGGTTGAAAGGACTACAGGATCCAAGTATCGCAAGGGCGCTAAAGCTTATGCATGATGAGCCCGCGCGGGATTGGACAATACAGGAATTGGCAGAGGCAACTGGGATGTCTCGAGCCAAGTTTGCTGCCCAATTTACGAAACTGATTGGAGAACCCCCGTTGAAGTATTTGACCCGATGGCGGATGGTGCTCGCGGCCGAACAGCTTGGTAATGTATCGGGGCCAGCCATTATCGACGTCGCCCTTTCTGTTGGCTATCAATCCGAAGCCTCTTTCTCGGCATCGTTTAAGCGACAGTTTGGCATACCACCCGGTGCCTGGCGTAAGCGTCAGCTAGCGAGCGTAAGCCGTTAAGAGGCAACTCGATCACCCCACTAATTCTGATCTGGTTCTGATCTGGGAAGCAAAGATGCCTCCCGCCCGTTCGGGTGGGAGGCTTGAGTGAGTGGTTTGTGCAAAAGCAAAGGATTGATTTGCCAAAGTGTTCTTCATTAGAACACGCAACCTGTTGGTTGCCATTCTTTGAGCGTCGCAAAAGCGTGCTCATTTGTATCATCTTGCTGTTTGTCGAGCTTCAACCGTCGGTCTGCAAGCGCACTTTCACACGCAATTGAGATGCCGGAGTAATGGCTTGAGACACCAGGTAATCGTCAAAAGACTGGCCCTTATGCAAATCTGACTCCTGATCTGGGGTCAATCTAATACACAAAAACAGAGCGACCCCATGCATCGGTCAAAGGTCACCTCGGCAGTTGTGAGGTGAAGCATGAAGGGGTAGGCGATGGCAACGGCTGCAAGAGGCAGGCGTGTCCTATTTTGCGCAGGCAGTGCGAGCGATTGGGCCATACGCTCAGTTTGCTCCGATGCGGTTAGCGTGACTCCTAGGCGCGCTCAAAAATCGTCAGCGCAGAGTTTTGACGCTCCATTTTGGACATCTGAAGAATGCGTCGCAGCGAACGACTGCTCGCTGCTTGGCGCTAAGGCGTGTGTTCCAAGCCGCCCCGTCAAATCAGTTAAATCCCGACGCGTATGCCCTGAGGCGGCAGTTGCCGTACCGAGGGAAGACCCTCCAGCTATTTGACCAGCAACCACCACTCACCAAACAAAGCAGGCCCGCGTGGTCGAGCAGACGGCGTAGAAGCCAAAACAAGGGACGGAAAATGAAAAAGACACTCATGAGATCAAAAAACCGCTTGGTTATCGGTGCGTTGATGTGCTCAACAGCATTGGTTATGCCATCGTTGACCTTGGCAGAAACATTTTTGATTGATGAAGAATTGCGAGACCAGTTGCTTCAAAGTGAACTGACCAATCTTCAGTCCGGCGATACCGTGATCATCGGTGAGAACACTAGAATAGAAACCCTTGATGAGGAGGGAATTGATTTTTGGCGGGTTGGAATTGATGACCTGACCATCATCAACAATGGCACCATCCATACCACTGGCACCTACGTTACTAATTGGCCAAACGAACCCGACTTTGACCCCGATGATGAAGATACTTGGCCAGACTCCGACGAAACTTGGGGGGACGGCATTTTTGTGACCGGCAACGTGGATGGTGGCAATACGGGTTTGTATGTCCTTAACAATGGGGTAATCAGCGTTGGTGACGGTCAGAGTTCTGGCTACTATATTGAAAATTTTGCTGACTCCACGTTCGTCAATAAGGGCTTGATCTATATTCGATCCGAAGCAGCCGAGGATTTCGTTGACAATGGTCAGCTTGGACTGACGGCCAGCTTCAGTGCAGGGATCCGAGTCAATGCCTATCAATCCTTCGTAGATATTGACGATAACGTTATCGGCGCGGAAGCCCGCCCCGGTAACCTGCTCGTCAATAACAGAACAATCGTCTCCGAGGTGCTGCAAAGCAGGGGGATGTACATCGATGGTGCTACGGGTAACTTTTGGCTGTCTGTTGATTCAACCGCAATCAACAACGGCACGATCAGAATGTTGGCAGAAACTGATCTCAGACCTGCGCCCGGTACATTTGATGTAAGTGGTTTGAGAGGTGAGGGGCATGACATCAGTCTGGTCAACAACGGCCTGATTGAAATCAATCCTGAAGGGTTCGGGATTGACATCAATGGGGTAAACGGAAGCATTCTGAACAACGGCACCATTCTCTCGTATGGCGACAATTCTCATGGGATCGAGCACTATCGAAACGGTAATACGATTCCAGAGGATTTGGAGCTGAGCTATACAGAAAATACGGGTTTGATCTCGGTAGAGGGGCTTAACAGCCATGGTGTGTCCCTAACAGGGTATGTTGGTCACGTCTTCGTGAATTCGAGTTCAGTGTTCTCGCAAAATGGCTATTCGATTGATGTAAGAAATGGCGGTCCACAACATGAGACGGGTGATCGGAACATCATTCGACTTCAGGAAGGATCTCTTCTGTTTGGTAATGTTTTTGTGGACGAGGCAAGCTCCGAATACACATCAATGGATTTTGGTGATGGACTGAATGCAACTGTTCGTTTTGAGGAAGATGCTCATATAGGGGATGGGAGGGAAGCCGGTTTGCCAGCTGAATTCACATCCTACCACAATTCGCACTACTTCGATCCTGAGACCAACGCAGTCTATGTTGCCGATCTCGATTCATATGCGCAGCAGGATCAGGCGTTTTTTAACATGACGCAGATGCTACAAGACGCCGTCGAAGCAGGCAATTCGGTTGAGACTCCAGAGAACTCATTTGCCTTTGCAGCAAATGAAGAAGGTGTTTGGACGCGCGCATTTGGTGGCGGATTGTTCGCTGATGCAGACGGGTCAATGCCTGGATATGATGCCTATTCCTTCGGCGTGGTGACGGGTAAATCATCCAACTCAAAAGGCTACTTCGGCGGTATCGCGTATACGACGGTTTCTGGTGACGAAGACGTATCTTACGAGACAGATTCTTTCACTGTGTATGGCGGTATGGCTGGCAGTTTGTCGAGCAAGTTGGACTACTCGCTCATAGCGGGGGTAACACACAATCACACCGACCGTGATGTTGCCGACAACCAAGTGTCAGGAGGGATTGACACCACCGGTTCAGACTATGCATCGGTATTCATTTCGCCTGCACTTACCCATGTAGGCCCAATCAAAGGCAGCTCGGTTAGGTTGCGCTATGTTGGTCTATGGCAGGAAAGTCATGACTTTAATTGGGATGGTGGGACCGAGCTTTCTGTCGACAGCCGGTTTTCCAACCTTATGGAAACCCGTGTACAGATGGAACACAACGTGGGCGCCGGCAAAATCGCTTATGGTTTGGATGCGATCTGGTCCGATGGCAACGACATGAGCTTCGAGCTTATGGGCGCGGCCCTGACTTCGCCATACGAAGATGGGTTCTCATCGCGCGCCTTCGCTCGGTATGACAGCAAGTTTGGGTATTTGGAGGTCGGTTACGACTCGGATGACCGAACGACCTTCGATCTCGGCTTGAAGGTTTCGTTCTAAACATAAGCCCACTGATTGGAGCTTACCGGCAATTGGGCAGCGCTCCTCGTTCGATCTCAGGTAGCCTCGAATTGGTGTCAATAGTAGTCATCATTGGAGAATGGGCCGCAGAAGAATTCTGTGGCCCTTTTCTTAACTGCACGGGCTCTGGGATTGAGCAATTATTGATTTCACGGCCTGATGGTTCCGGCCATAGCGCGGTGAAACTGGACAATTATACATAAAGCACAGTGGACGGCGCATCATTCACAACGACTTTGCCATGTTGATCTCTTCAGCACTCCATCTGAGACACGCAGACATTTCCCCACCCGAACAAACGCGCAAAATCAATCGGCGCCCTTGGGCGTCATTCTAAGGGATGAACCCTTCGAACCTATTCCAAGATCAACTGGCCCCGCTTCGGCGGGGTTCATTTTGAAGCTGAAAGATACAGGCATGGTCGCTAAGGCACATAATAAAAATCCAAGAAGTATCCACTTTCTGGTGCTTGCATCCCTGGCCGGCTCCACATTTCTAGCGGGGTTCGTTCAAGCCCAGACTGTTATTGATACACCTCAGACGACACCTGAATTGATTATAGATGATGAAGACCTGACCATAACAGAAACCGGAGAGATCAACGTTACGACTCCGGGTACTGATTCAGCCATCGTCATCAACGTTCCGAGCTATACGAGCACCTTCGCGAATTATGGCTCGATAGGTCGTGAGTTCGGGGGGCAAAACGAAGGTGTAGGCGTACTTTTGCTTGCGAACATCGCCGATACTGCCCGGATCGAAAACAACGGAACAGTAAGTATCAACAGCACCAATGTTTTCTCTTCTTGGGGATACCTCATCGTGGGAGATGTTGCTGGTACATTTGACAACTCTGGTGAACTTCGGATTACCGCCATAGGCAGCTCTGGCACTATCACCGCTACAGGGATAACTTATGCCACCGCCCCTATGGTGGGTAACTTTAATAACACTGGTAGTGTCTTCGCGCAGGCGGAGGCGACCCTGCAAGCCAATGCGCGCGGAGTCGAGCTAGGTGGGGGTTTGACGGGCCTTTTCACCAATACGGGCGATATTCGAGCGATCGCGACATCAGAGACCAATACCGCATATGCTGAAAGCATACGTTTCTGGAACCCGTCAACCGGTGTACTTGTTAACAATGGCAATTTATACGCGAGCTCAACAGGAGAACGCGTCTCCACTGCCCGCGGTATCCTTATGTCTGGGATCGTAATCGGGTTGCATTTCGAGAATACCGGAAACATCGAAGCCGTTTCCAGAACGACAGACGGACATGCCCAAGCCTATGGCGTGGCAGTTTTCCACGACATGACAGGCACCATTTCGAATACCGGATCGATTGTCGCAAGGTCGGACGACCAAGCCTATGGCCTCTGGATCACCACCTTTGATGGAGTGATCAATGATGTGGGCCGGATTACGGCCTATTCGGAAACTGGCCAGGCCTATGCTATCTACTTCGTCGATGGGACAGGCACGATAAATATCGATTCGGAAGATGACGTCACCGGGCTAATCCGTGTCAATGGTCACAACATAAATCTCGATGCGCAAGGCAGCAGTAACATCTTCTATTTCGAAGATGCTGATCCCGAAACAGGGCAGTTCTTAACCACAGTTTCCGACGAAGGTTCCTATTGGTTTGTTGAGGACGAGGGTGGTGAATTTCCGATCTATACAGCAGTGGGAACTGAAGACCTTACTCCTGGGGGTGTGCCTTTGGGTGAATTGGCCGCATTGTATGGCTATGAAATTGGCAACAGCCGAAGGGTACTTGCTTATGACACGCCAATTGACGTGACGCGCGGGTATTTGTTCCAATCTGGCGAAACGGGCCTGCGCCCATGGGTGGTGGTCGATGCGGAAAACTCGCAGCTTAACACCGACAGCGGAGACACAGTTGACGTTTCCATCTTTGATGGAGAGGCGGGTTTCCATGGTCAGACAGATAGTGGTTTGGCATTTGCCGCAGGCTTGGGCGGGTTCCGTGCCAATGGTCATGACAGTGACCCTGACTTCAACACGACAGGTATTTATGTCGATGCCGCCATTGGACGCCAGTTCGGATCCTGGACAGTGGACGCCGGGTTTGGCTTTGGCTGGCTCTCAACCGAACGTACCCGTCAGATCACCGGCAGCAGTGATGCTGATGCGGACTATGACAGCACCTTGCTGACCGCCCATCTAGGCGTGGAGAAATCCTTCGAAACAGGTGGCAACATCGATCTGGTGGGCTTTGGGGACGTACGCTACACACAGCAGAAGGATGATGGCTATACCGAGACCGGGTCTGACGCCAATGCCACCGTCGGTGAGGTCACCACTGAGGTGATCGAGGCCCGCCTGGGTCTTGAGGCCAGCAAAGCCTTCAGCAACGGCGGGACCCTGAAGGGTCAACTGGCCGGGGTAGTGCGCAGAGGTCTTGGAGACACTGACGCGGATGTCACCGTGTTTTCGGACACTCAGACCCTGACCTTCGCCTCAACGGACTTCACAGGCGGCAGCGTTGCCATCGGCTATGAGCACAGCCTATCTCAAGGCATTGATCTGGAAGTAATCGCAGAACAGGAGATCGGCAGCGACGCGCAAGGCCCCTATCTCCGCGCAGGGTTCAAATGGGCCTTTTGACAGGTTCTGTGGCAAGTTTTCTTGAATGTCGTTTAGTTTGAACAGGCGGGTCTACTATCGTGCTGGTTGGGTAAACTTCCGAACCGAGGAAAGTCCGGTATGGGCTGCGCTAAAGCATCCGTCCAGACTTCTCGACATATAGCGCCCAGCAAAAGCATGGTTGAGCCAACGGCGAGACATAGAGATGGATTTGAGGCGTGGGTAATCTTGCTCGCCGCATTGTAATTGAAGGCTTGACTGGAGAGGTTGGCATCACAGATCACCGGTCTTTTTCTACTCAGCACTAGCCAGATGTCTCACAATAGCAAGCCACAATCTCATTCAAGCTTTGAGGCATTGACCGGCTTTCTTGTTTTCGCATCACGTTGCCTTGGATGGTCGGTTTTCGGCCACATCTGATCAAGGGCAAACAATGATTTCCGCACAAAGAATTCTTCTGTGGCATCACCTGAAAATGCTTCAGGGCTATGAGCTCGCGCTCGATCCGGAGGGCGACATGACCTTCATGATCGACGTCAATCCACTACACCAGGTCAAGGTAGGAGGACCGCTCAATCTCAACCGCCCGGATATCGGGTATACACTAATTCCTGGAGAGGTCGTTGAGCAGATCCTGTTGCCGCGAATTGAATATCTTAATGCGCTCAGCCTACCGAGTTACGCACCGAATTTCGCACCAGTGCGGAAGATCGCGTTTTACTACCTCTTTGCACTCAACAAATTGCTTTTGGAGATCAGGGCTGAATATCAGAGATCCGAACGCTAAGGCATTTCAGCATTGCGAGACGTGGCGCCAAGAAACTGAGACAACCGATTGTTTCGTGGCCCCCTGATTCCGCCTAACTCAAAGGCTCAAAACAACCATCAATGGTTCGATCTTCCCCAATCCATATCGCCGGCGCTGATCGGGGATTTCGCTCCGTCTTTTGAGCAAAGCCATGGCCGAAATCACCATATACGAAGTAGACGAAGATCCACTGAACTCGCGACGATCGGAGGTTTTGGAAGCCTTCCAAGTCGAGATATTGGATGATGATGACCTTTTGGAGGTCATCGACCAGAATGGCACCCTTCAACTGGATGTCAGCGGTATCCCGGGGTTCATCGGAGATTCAACGACGTTCAATACATATGAGAAATTCACTGGCCGAGTGGATGGTGAGCAAGTCTCCTTCATCCTGCTGCAGTATCAGGGCCGTTTCTTCATTGTCGTGACAGAGGGTGAAATCGATGTCGATGACATAATTCGAGGAATCGAATTCCTGCCTGATGACGAAGAACCGGTCGAATATGACACTCTGCCGGACTTTGTATGCTTCACACATGGATCACTGATCAAAACGCCCATGGGTCTGCGCGAAATCGAAACCCTTCGACCCGGTGATTTGGTGACCGTGGCCGATGGATCAGATCGCCCGGTGCGCTGGATCGGCCGCCGAAGGCTGTCGCGCCGTGACTTGAACGCC
Organism: Ruegeria sp.; assembly: GCF_965243365.1. Lineage (GTDB taxonomy): Bacteria > Pseudomonadota > Alphaproteobacteria > Rhodobacterales > Rhodobacteraceae > Ruegeria. The sequence continues at coordinate 2,055,114 of NZ_CBDEUW010000002.1, forward strand.
AACCCAAAGCTGATGCCCGTTTGCATCGAAAAAGGTGCGTTTGGCGATGGCCTTCCTAAACGCGATCTGAGTGTATCACCGCAGCACCGGTTTCCAATCGGAGCCGTCGAGATGGTTGTCTATTATCACTTCGATATGATGCTAGCCCCGGCCAAAGCTTTGGTGAATGGAAAAACCATCACCCAAAGGATGCCATCCGAAGGCGTCGAGTACATTCACCTGCTGTTCGACCAGCACGAGTTGGTGAACGTGGAGGGCGTTTGGTCGGAATCCTTTTTTCCCGGTGGAACATCGCTTGACGCCATGAGCCGTGCGACACAAGACGAGCTTTTCGCATTGTTCCCAAGTCTCAAGAACAACAGCGGCACTCATCAAAAAACCATTCTGCCGGTACTCAAACCCTACGAGGTGAAGCTGCTCATTCCCGGGCTTTGCGTACCAGACGGTGCGCGCCGGATCGATGCGGAGTTTTTCATTCCTTGGCATTAGTACGATGCCGGGCAATTAGAAGAGACATCAACGAACCGAGACGCCGGAGCATTTCGCGAAACGCGCAAATCCATATTACTCGCAGATCTCAGAATGCCGCTCAATCGTTGCTTACCCCGGTAGTTATCCCACTCATTGGTCGAGGCGACATGTTTAGAGCGGACCTGGTCCATGAACATCATCCAGTGAGGCGCTGTGGTTAAACTGATCTCTAGAGATCAAGATGTGACGACCAACAAATCGGCAACCGAAAACGACGGAGCGCACGCATCGTTCTGCATCTGGTACGGTGGCGCAAAGCTCGAAAGCGCGAGTTTTTTCGCTTCGGTGCTGTTGTCTTCAGGCGATGACCACGATCCGAAATAAGATCTTTGAATGAGCTTGAGACGTATTGCCAGTTTGCTGAGACGCACTGCCAATGATCCGGCTTACAAAATCAGCAAGCATTGTCTCACCTTGGTATTTCCCGAGGTATTCCGGGTTTGGCGCAAGTTTCACGAGTTCATTGAGTTTAGGAGGTTCAAAATGAACCCCAATGATAGTTATCCAAATTCTATTTCACCCTTTGTTGTCACATTGAAAAAAGACACGATTGACAATCTGATCGACGCCTGTCTTTCGTCAAGCGACAACAGGCTAGTTCAAATGGCGTGGCTACTTGAACACTGCGAATTCATCGATCTACGACTATATCGGGACACGAGGAGCGCACCGCGGCTATAGAAAATCCTTGCACAATTGTTCCAAAGAACTGCTGCCGGATCAAAGGGAGCGGGATGCATCACTTTTTAGAGATGCTGCTTGCAAGCTCAGCTCTGTCAACTTTTTTGTCCCTCGCTGCAAACCAAGCGAACAAAAAAGAGCGAATCCACCCTACCCGAAGATATCAGGTGCTCAATGTCGTTTTCAGTGCGATCAGCGTACAAGAAAGGCGCCCATCAAAACGCCGAGTACCAGCTCAAAAAACTACAAATCAGCGCGATAACCACCTTGCCAAATACATAGTCCGAATATGATATCCACGGGCGCGCGCATCTTGCGTAATTGACTGATAACGGACACGGGCACACTGATTTATCTCGCGTGCACTGAACTCTGTATCATTGGAACTAGAATTCTAGAGTACGTATCCACATTGGTGCAAACTTTGTGATCGGCGGGTCAAATTGTGTCAAGTTGTCAAGTAGTGCGACGTGGTGATGGGCTATTGAGACGCGCTGCCAATTCCGCAAGGTCAATTAGAATTGATACTTTTCAGTTTCTGCGATCATCTGAAGATCGAATTTGAGGCGGGCAGGGCGGGGGTCATGGCAAAGTGGTATCTAAGCGGCGTCAAAGGAAATGAGCAGTTTTTTGAGCTCGAATTTGATCACGAAGTAATCATCCGGTGAGCACCGCAGCTATTCTGCCTTGACGTTTTCTGGATGTTACTCTTTGTGTTTCCAGTTCCAGGGTAGTAATTCATGGACACGGGAAACGCGCATATCAGGGAGCCGCTTGAGAACATCGGCCAACCAGGCCTGCGGATCAATGTCGTTCATTTTTGCGGTGATAATCAACGTGTACATGAAGGCTGCCCGCTGCCCACCACGTTCCGATCCGGCGAATAACCACGACTTCCGACCCAGAGCTGCACCGCGCAGCGCGCGTTCGGCAGCGTTGTTGGTCAGGCAAATCCTGCCATCATCCAGAAACGCGGTGAATGCTTCCCAACGGCCCTCTTTTCCGATCATGTATTTGATCGCTTTGGCGACAGGGTTGTGTTTGGACATCCGTGCGCGCTGGTCGATGAACCAGGCATGCAACTCTTCGCACAACGGGCGGACCAGGCTCTGGCGCGCGGCGTGACGGTCTGCGGCACTCAGGCCATTCAGTTCGCGTTCGATATCGAAGATCGCGTCGATCTTGCGCACAGCTTCCAGCGCGACCGGTGATATCTGATGGGCGGGCTTGTTCTTGCGAACGTTGCCAGCAATGTCGGCCAATTCGAAGAATTTGCGCCTCCCGTGCGCCCAACAAAACGAAGGGGTTACGGGACCGGGATCCCGGTCCGGGTCGTACAGACCGTTGTAACCTGCATAGACGTCAGACTGTAGAACACCCTGCCATCGGTTCAGATGCTTATTGGGATGTATCATTTCCCTGTCGCGGGAAAAATGAAACAGCGCGGCCGGGGGCGCTCCCCCATTGAACGGCTTGTCATCACGCACATAGGTCCAAAGCCGCGCGGTTTTGGTGCCACCGCGCGCCAGCAACGGTACCGTGGTGTCGTCCCCGTGCAATCGGCCAGCGGCCAGAACGTGCTTTTCAATCAGCGCGTGGATCGGGGCCAGAGCAACGGCTGCATGCCCGACCAGATCGGCCAAGGTGGACAGGCTGAGGTCTACGCCTTCGCGCGCAAACCGTTCGGCCTGACGATTGAGGGGCTGATGCTGACCGAATTTTTCAAACATGATCATGGCGATCAGGCTGGGTCCGGCCCATCCTCTGGGAATGGTGTGAAATGGCGCGGGAGGCTGGCTGATCTTCTCGCACTCCCGGCAGGTGAACTTCTCGCGGACCGTCTGGATCACCTTCCACTGCCGGGGGATGACCTCCAGCGTCTCGGTCACATCTTCACCCATCTTTACGATCCGGCTGGAACCGCAGCAGTCGCACTGCGTCGGGGCCGGAACCACCACGCGCTCACGCGGAAGGTGATCGGGAAACGGTTTGCGCGATGATTTGCGACGGGTGAAGCCTTTGACAATGGTCGTTTCACCTGTTGCCTGCTGTGCGGCCAAGTCGTCCTCGGTCGCACTGGCTTCCAGTTCCTCAAGCTGCAACTCCAACTGATCAATCAGCCGCTTGCTACGTTCCGAGGACACCCCGTATTTGTCCCGCCGCAGCTTGGCGATCTCAAGCTTCAACTCTTTGATCAGCGCCTCGGAACAACTGACCGTGGCGCGCACCTGTGCCAGTTCGGTCTCAGCTGCACGCGCCCGCGCGGCAGAGACCTCTGCATGGGCCTGCGAAGAGGCCAGCGCAGCACGCAATTCAGCGATTTCCAAGGCAGCATCCGACATGGTCGAAAGTTACTATATCGACCCGGAAAAGCCCATGGGAAACAGCAGGATAACGGCGATTTATCCCGCTTTTTCTGGCCGTTGCGTCCAGCGCGGATTGCGCCAGTCAATCCCCTCCAGAAGATAGCCCATCTGCGCCGAAGAAATCGCTACCGCATCACCCGAACCGCTCGTGGGCCAGATGAACTTCCCCGCCTCCAACCGCTTCAGATACAGCGACATGCCAACCCCATCATGCCACAATATCTTCACCAGATCGCCACGACGTCCCCGGAAACAAAAAATCTCCCCGCCATGCGGATCACGTCCAAGCCCCTCCTGAACCTGCAGCGCCAGCGTGTTCATCCCCCGGCGCATATCCGTCACGCCCCCGGCTATCCAAACTTTTACACTTGCTGGAAAAGCAATCATGACGGCTCCAATACAGTCAAAAGGCGCGACAGGAGATCCGGATCAATCGTAACCGCTACGGACAGTTTGCGCCCGTTCACCAGCAGGATATCTGCCTTTTGGCCTTCAGTTTCCGCGCCCGCAGGATTGCCCAACTCTTTGGAGCCTCCAATGGAAGGCCCAGGATCAGAAGCAACTATGGGAACAAACTGCGGCTGGGCTCCAGGCCCCGACAAAATGCCGTCACGATATTGGCGCCGCCACCGGGACAGGGACGACCGACCGACGCCGTGACGTCGGGCCGTCTCAACGACGCTGCTCTCATGGCTTTCTTCTACAAGCCGGAGCTTCTCTTCATCCGAAAGGTGACGACAGGGGGGCTGAGTTCCAACAGAAACCAGGCCAACTTCTATGGAGGGGCTTTCATCATACATTCCATAACCGTAAACACGGATAATCAAATCAGCTAGACGGCCTCCGCCGAAGCCTTACATCACGAACATGCGGATGCTTTTTTCATGGTTCAGTTCTTGCGCCTCCTGGGGGCACGGCATGCCAGTGCCTTAGAGGTATCTCAGTTCATGCTGGGTCGCACGCCAAACCTTAGCGTTGAATCGATGCAGATTTCTACAAAACTGTGTGACGGGGAACTGCAATTGAAAGTCGGTAATGACCCTTACTACGTTGCGTGTACCGAGCACGTGTTAAGCGGGTTGCTCCGCTGAAAAGACTACAAGCTTCTCTGTACCCATACCGGCGCAATTACCAACCAAATTATCAGAAATGGAGACACAAAGATATGTAAATGCGGCGTGTTAAAATCAACTATACCTTGATTGGCATGAACGGTCTGCCGAATAGTCACAGTTTCAAAGCAAGAAGGTATCTGACGTCAGCACCAATGGGGCAGTTTAAGTCGAATTGAGAGGAGTCGGTTTCTGGTCCATCGCAACCACCAAGGAGTGGTGATGACACAGCGCTTTCGCCATGACCGTTTCGGGCAATCCAGACGTAGGACAAAACTGACCCTGGAATTTAATCTTCTCCGAAGCAAGATTCAATCGTACGCGAAGTGCTGCGTCTGGAGCACAACGGAATTCCCGGTTGCTTACACCCATAAGGACGAATTGAGCGGCTAGGTGAACGCGGGATCAGTCAGTCGCAACAAAATTGAGACATTGAGATACTAGCACTGAGACACATAGACACTGACAATGTATGCTAACCTCAATACCGTGGCCGAAATCTGAGATGCTGCGTCCAACGCTAAAGGTCGTGATTGACTAAAGGGATTGTTGGACAGTCAACATATTCAACAAATGCCAACCACTGATCTCGGAGCGTTTGCCGTTTTTATATCAAACAATAAAGCTTAAGAACAAAACGTCCTCATTCACTGATGGATGAGCTATTTTTCTCCCTCAACCAATTTCTTTTATAGGTTGAATGATTTATACTTGACTCACCATAAAGATGTAGCAAGTGTCGGCACAAATAGCCACAAAGTTAAACCCTCCCTCTTTGCCACTAATCGAAAGGTTGTATCCTATGAACAGAAACATCCCTCTGGCGCTCTCGGCGTCGCTTCTTCTTGCCTTCGCGACCAGTGCAGGCGCGTCAGACGATATCAGCTTCCCTGTTCCCACTGGCGTTCCCCAGGTAAAGGGCGGCTTTAAAAACACGTCGAGCGGTATCGTCACCAAGGTCAAGGTCAACCAGCAATCCCAAAATGGTTGTGAGCAAATCGACAAAGAACATGACGGCAATGTCGGCTCCGATGGTGGCTTCTATATCTACTACAATCCGGAATGCGACTACGAGTTCCACGTCGAAATCAAGGACTGCAATAACCAAGAGCTGCACATGTCATCATCGGACATCCAAGCGGGTCAAACAGAAGCGCATTTGAAGGGCGTATGCCCGAACCCCAACCTCACCCGCGAAGTACCCTGATAGGGTGCTTGCTTGCCGGGCACCAGTTGTTTCGAGAATTGAAAATCCGTGGGAGCGACCTGATCCGCTCCCCTTCCCGCGCGCATTCGGAAATTAGCCTTGTTTCCAGCATGTGGTTGCATCGTATTTGACAGAACCACGTCCTGCTAAGAGACAAGCCAGCATGAAGAGTCAGGTCCGAGCGGCGTATCTGAATAATCCCAAATTCTGGAGAGTGCGATGTCAAAAGCTTTGAAACTCATGACAGCGGCCTTGATGCCAGCCGCGGTACTTACCTTTAATACTGCACTGGCGGATGACCTTTATACGGTCAAGATAACGAACAATACGGAATATGAATTCATAGACGGTGTTTACAAAAACAAGTCCGGGGTGAACGTCCAGACCCCAATACCTGTAACGATCCCAGCTGGAGAGAGTGGCACGGTTCAGTTCGAATACAACGTCAATACCTCCCCGCACCTCAATATGCATTGGACGCTTGAAAACGACGACGGCCATGCGGTTGCTGCTATCATCAAGGACCCCGGCAACTGCCACACGGACGTGCCGGATGGAATACACAGCGATCACTACAACTGTAATTCCAAAAACATCGCTTTCGTCTACTGCATGAGCGACCAGACAGAGGACTGCAACAGACAGTAGCGCGTTCGGACTCTGGGCGCTTAAGCGTTTGATCATTCTCTAAAAAGGTAGAACAGAAAGCTCTTGGTTTGAGAAGGCATACTTTGCAGCTTTGCGCGAAAAAGGCTATTGAAATGCAACCAGAAGGATAGTCCTTGAGGGACCTATGACGAACAAAACAGATGCAGATCAGATTGGATTCTGCTTGACCAGAGCGGTTCGTGAGATCCTCACGGATATCGCAGAACGCATTCGGCAGATAGCCTGCAATATGTTGAAAAAAGGATCACGCATGTTGTGTTGTGCGATGGCCCTGTTTCTGGCTGCCTGCGGTGGCAACATTATTTCAAATAGCGGTGTCTACTATAACAGGGGTCTCGAAGACTCTTACAATAGCATTTTGCTGATCAACATCGTCCGTTCGGCCAAAGGGCGGCCAACCTATTTCTCGGCGGTAGGCGACTATTCAGGAAGCACAGACAATAGTCTCGGCCTGTCGACTGATCTTGATGCCAGCATCAACGAACTGAGCTCGACCGATGTGGGCCTGGGAATAGACGCGGGCCCCGATCAGTCTCGTAACGCAAACGTTTCTTCCCTTGAGACCGAACAGTTCACGCAGGCCATCCTAACACCGCTCAGCCGTAAATTGTTCTTCTTGCTGGCTGAGGGGCAGGCGCGGGATCGACTTGATCTACTTACTACGTTGACGGTCAAATGGATCGCTGTTCCCAGCAGCACCATTGCAAGCCTGCAGAGACAGGCCACAAGCGAATGTACTGGAAACACGGCGACCTTTCCCAAAGCGCTGAAAGCTATGTGCCAACAATTGCCCGTAGTTATCGCAAATGGGAATTGCGCGGGCTCGCTCACATCTGGCTCAGGCCGTATCGTTGTCCGAAGCGATCCTACAAACGCCTGTCAGCACGCTCGCTTTCGCGCGTTGGTCGAGCCTATCACCATATTGCAACCTGCTTTGCTGCGTTCCAATTCGGGGAATTCGGTTACGTTGCTTGCGTTAGAGCAATCTGCGGCCTCTCCAATCTCAGCACGAGAGGTCCGTAGTGGGGCGGCTGCGACTGCGAGCAACGACGCTGATAAACCAAAGGCACCGCCGTCACGAAATCAGGATCTTTTGCTGTTTGGCAGTGGCAGTTCGTTCGCGCTGCGATCCCCCAAGGAGATCATCCAGTATCTGGGTGAGATCGTGAAAGCCGACTACTTGGACGAAACCGTTCCCATGCTTACAGGACCACGGGGCAGCGAGATCCCTGTTTTTGAACTACTCCATGGTGACCGCATCACATCAGATGCGAAGCTTTATGAGATCGATGGCGAACCATACGCTCTGGATGAACCGGACCTTGGCAAACATGCGAGTAGCTTTTCGTATCCTTCTCTGGCCGTTCTGAAAGAAGTGATCAGCCTGAACACGTCGCAAAGTGTTCTGCCCAAGAGTCCTAATATATTGGTTCAATAAAACGGGTTCTGTTGAGAAGTTTTGGTTGGATGAAGAGAACGCGTTGTAGCAGCAGGTTTGAGAGACAAGTTCTGCGAACTGGCGAAACGGACAGAGTCCGGGCGTGATTTGACCTTTGCGGATCATGTGCGCCACTTCTATTCCCTCCAACGTTGCAGTTGCTAATGCTAAGGCTTTGAATCCCAGCAATAGCCGCGTCTGCCCTAGGCCGCTTTGTCCGCTCACCAACCATTTGCCGCCTGGTTCTGAACGTTCGGAATGTGCCGCTTGCGGTCAACTGCAAAGGCGAAAGGCAGAAGTGGGTACAAGGGCAGCTTTGGGGCGCAGAGCTACCTTTGCCCCCATTCCCTTGTCGCCGCGTCTAGAAGCCAAGTCGCTTGAGAATATACGCCATGCGGGACACAGCCGCCATGGCTTCATCTGGCTCTATAACCTCATAACCGCACTGTCGAAAGGTGGCTTTCGGATGTTCTCCTCCAGTTTTTCTGAGATCGAGCTTTGACACACACTTGGCATTATTCAAATTTTCTCAAAACAACGATCGTTCGGCAAAGGCCAAATCCTGCTCCCGCAAACAGGTCACAGAACAGCAAGTCTATTCTTCCAGATAGGTCCAACGATAACCCGGAGGGGTTGGGCCTTTGTTTCTACCCCCTTCCTGGATCTGCTCCCAAGCGTGCGCCAATATCCCGACCGAACGCGACAGGCAGAAAAGGCCTCGGGCAAGAGGCGGTGCGAAGCCGAGCTCTGCATAAATGACCGCCGTTGCGCCGTCGATGTTCATAGGAATTGGGCGGCATTTGCGCTCTGATATTTCGCGCTCCGCAGCCATGGCAATTTTCTGGTAGCTGCCCGGGCATGCGCCCGCATTGACGGCCTCTTGTACCAGCTCCATCAAACGCGGGGCACGCGGATCAGTTGGCCTGTGAAAGCGGTGGCCAAAGCCCGGTATGATCTTGCCGTGCAGTGCAATCCAGTCATCCAGAGCCCCCGAGATATTTCCAGGGTGCGTTTCGATGTGCTGAAACAACTCAATCGCCTGTTCGCCGGCTCCTCCATGTACGTCGCCCAGCATGTTTACCGCTGAGGCCATGGCGTTGTTCAGGGGCAAGCCGCATGTGACCGCCATACGTGCCGCAGCAATTGAAGGAGCCTGCGGGCCGTGATCGACGGCGGAGACCAACGCGGCCTCAAAGAGTTTCGCCTGGTCAGGGGTAGGTTGGTCGCCGCGCACCATGAGCCAGATCATTTCGGGAAAACTGACATTGCCTATCAGGTTCTGGATCGGATGGCCGCGCAAGTGGATGCGGCCGGGTTCCATGTCGATGATCGCGGTTTGCCACCAGTCGGATACGTCGCTCATAGAACCCCCTCCTTTTTCAACGCTTCGATCTGTTCCGTGGTCAGGCCAAGATCGGACCAGATTGCTTCGTTGTCTTCGCCAAGTTGCGGTGGCGGGGTCTGAGGCATCGGCCGCACCCCATCGGCGACGATGGGGCTACCCGCAAGCTTTAAATCTTCTTGTCCCATGGTAATGGGCCCGATCAGACCACGCGCTGCAATTTGCGGGTCGTCCAATGCGCTGGGGAGAGACAGGACCGGCCCGGCTGGAACACTCAGCGCGTTCAGTTCCCGGACCCAATCCGTAGCGGGGCGAGTGCGCAGGCTACGTTCCAGTTCTTCACGCAGGGTCAGACGATTGCGCTTGCGATCCTCGCGCGTGGCGTAATCGGGGTTTTTCAGCAGATCCTCGCGGCTGAGATGGTGCGCCAGAATCTCCCACTGTTCGTCCCGGTTGGCAGCGATGTTGATGGGGTGGTCGGCGGTTTGAAAAGTGCCGGACGGGGCCGAGGTCATATTCTCATTGCCCAGTGCAGCCGGGGTCACACCTCCGATAAGGTAGTTGGAAACGACCCAGCCCATTGACGAGATCACTGCCTCGGTCATCGAAATATCCAGAAACGTTCCGCGTGTCCTGGCATTCAGGGCCGCAGCAATAGAAAATGCCGCCGCCAGCCCGCCAACGGTGTCGGCCAGGGGATAGCCCACACGGTAAGGCGCAGTATCCGCCGCGCCTGTGATTGACATAACCCCCGAGATACCTTGGACAATTTGATCATAGGCCGGATCGTCCTTACGTGGTCCATCCTGCCCGAATCCGCTGATCGCACAGTAAATGAGATTGGGTTTCTCTTGACGCAGAACGTCATAGCCCAGCCCCAAACGATCCATGACACCGGGCCGAAAGTTCTCGACCAAAACATCGGCCGAGCGGACAAGGCACTTTAGCAGTTCCTTTCCCCGTTCGGCTTTCATATCCAGCGTGACGGACTTCTTCCCGGCGTTCTGCGCTAGAAAGCTGATGCCCATCCCTTTGTTGTTTCGGTCCGGATCAGCCCCCAGCACCCTCGCCAGATCGCCGGAACCGGGACGTTCGACCTTGATCACCTCGGCCCCCAACAGGGCCAGCTGATAGCAACAGAAAGGGCCGGCGAGGACATTTGTCAGGTCCAGAACACGGACGCCTTGCAACGGTTGGGTCATGTTTTCGCCCTTTCCGGAAATCTGAAAACCATCCGGGCACAGGCAGGCCAAATGCCAGAATTGCCAACACTCCGATCAGGGTGGGCATAACCGTTTTGATGTTTTCGGATGGCGAAGCCCATTTCAGATGCCTGCTGAAGGAAAGTAAGGGGCCCCTGACGCGCCCCTAATTGCCGTGTCAATCGCCCTCGGCCACGCCTTCTTGGCGGGCTTTTGCCCGGCGGGCGCGGTAGCTGGGAACGATCACCAGAAGAACAGCGATCACCAGCAGGCCAAGCGTCATCGGGCGTTCGAAGATGAATCCGATCCCTTTGTAAAGCTGCATGGAGCGCGAGAAGTTGTCTTCCATCATGCCACCAAGGATGAAGCCGATCAGCAAAGGTGCCAGAGGATAATCGGCAAACTTCAGAACCGTCGCACAGATACCCAGGCCGACCAGGATCAACAGTTCGGTGGCGTTGTTCTGCCCGATGTAGCTGCCCATCAGAGTGAAAAACAGAATGAACGGGATCAGATAGTTGCGCGGGATTGCCAGAACCTTGGCAATATATGGGATAAGTGGCAGGTTCAGGATCAACAGCACAAGGTTGCCGATATACATCGAAATGATGACCGCCCAGAAAATCTGAGGCTCGTCGATCATCAGGCGTGGCCCCGGGGTGACGTTTAGCGCGATCAGAGCACCCAGCAGGATTGCCGTCGTGCCAGACCCCGGTATGCCCAGGGTCAGCAGGGGTACAAACGATCCGGTGCAGGCTGCGTTGTTCGCGGTTTCAGGTGCAGCCAGTCCCTTGATGGCGCCCTTGCCGAATTCTTCCTGCTCTTCCTTGCTGGCGATGTTGCGTTCGACCGCGTAGCCCAGGAACGAGGCAATCGTGGCCCCAGCCCCGGGCAGAACGCCGATGAAGAACCCCTGGATCGACTGTCGGCCGATGACAGGCGCGATCTTGCGACCTTCCTCACGGGTGATGCGCAGGTTTTCGATCTTGCCGCTGTTGCCTTGGACCGATCGTTTCGGGTTCAGTACCAGAAACAGCGCCTCGGGCAGGGCAAACATCGCCATCGCCAGGGTGATAAAGCTGAAACCCGACTGAAGGTCCATCAGACCCATGGTGAATCGAGGCATGTTAAACAGCGCCCCTTCGCCCACGGTCGCCATGATCAGACCCACCAAGGTCATCAACACCGCTTTGCCAACGTTGCCGGTACCGGCGAAGGCCGCGATGGCTGAAAGTCCGACAACCATCAATGCAAAATACTCAGCCGAATGGAACAACAAGGCAACCGTCGACAGCATTGGGGCGAAGATCATCAGCAGCAGCGCACCGATGCTACCGCCAGCAAACGAGGCGATAGCAGCAATGGTCAGCGCCTTACCCGCCTGACCCTTTCGCGCCATTGGATAACCGTCAAAACTTGAGGCTACTGTACCGGCCACACCGGGCGCATTCAGCAGGATTGATGAGGTCGAACCACCGAAGATGGCCCCGTAATAGACACCGGCAAGCAGGATAATGGCGGCTGACGGATCGCCGATGGTGATGGCAATCGGGATCATGATGGCGATGATGGACATCGGCCCCAGCCCAGGCAGCATGCCGATGAATGTGCCAATCAGGCACCCGGCGATTACCATTAGAAGGTTTTGGATGGAAAAGGCGGCACTCAGACCGATCATCAGCCCTTCGATCATGTCTCAGTTCCTCAGATAAAGAATGGCCAGGGGCGCAGGAAGATACCCAGCACCTCGTCCACCAGATACCAGACCACAAAGCTGGCAATTGCCGTGACGGGTAGCAGGATATGGAATTTGCGTTCGCCCAGAATGAAAGCTCCGCAAGACAGGAAAGCGAAGGTCGCAAGCATGAAACCCGCGGGACGTAGCAGCAAAGCGTAGGCGACCATCAATCCCAACAGGGTGAGCGCCTGACCCAGGTGATAGTCCCCAAGCCGTCGGTAATCGATATCCGGCTCCTTGTCGCTTTCAGTTGATTTTTCCAGCCCCAGCAGGATGAACAGCGACGTTGCAATCGTCAGGACTGCCAAAACCTTGGGGAAGGTGCTTGGCCAGATCGGGTTGCGCTGCATGAACGGCGGCAAAAGCGCGTCCATTGTGAAGAATGCGGCGTAGCCATAGGCCAGTGCGGCACAGAGAATTATGAATGCGACCCAGCGGTCCAGTGCCATTGTCCCCTCCCTTGGAAAATGGGCAACCGGCCCAAGGAAAGCCGGTTGCTTCAGCGCATGCGTGAATTAGAGGAAGCCGAGCTTCTTCATCAGGTCACCCATGGTTTGTTCCTGACCTTCCAGGAAGTTTTGGAAGTCATCGCCCGAATTATGGATGTTGACCCATCCGTTGCGCGCGCGCACGGCTTCCCATTCGGGTGTGTCATACATTTTGGCTATGACTTCCTGATAGGCGACCAACTTGTCCTCGGGCAGGCCCGGAGCCGCAAAGAAACCGCGCCAGTTGACAAAGGACGTGTCGATCCCCTGTTCTTTCATCGTTGGTGCGTCATAGGCCGCGACGCGCTCGTCCGAGGTTACGCCAAGAATCTTGACCTCACCGGCCTCGGCAAGTGCCACCGCTTCCGAGAAACCGGTCGACAGGGCCTTGATCTCACCCGACAGAAGGGCCGCCATGGCTTTGCCGCCAGCGTCGTAGGGGATGTAGTTGACAGCCAATGCGTCTTTACCCGCAGCCTCCATCACCATGGCCGCGACCAGATGGTCCATGCCGCCAGGAACCGAACCGCCGCCAATCGCTGTTCCGGATGGATCTGCATCAAACGCGGCCATAAGATCGTCCATCGTGTTCAGTGAGCTATCCTTGCCCACAACGATGGCGGCGTAGTCTCCGATCGTACCGGAAACCAATGTCAGGTCGCGGAAGTTGTGCGGGAAAACTCCGGTCAGTGACCGGATCACGATCGGGGTCGAGTTGACCATGAGTGTACCATGCTGGCTGTCAGCGTTTTCAATCAGGTACCCGATGGCTTTACCGCCACCGCCGCCGGACATGTTCTCGTAGGATGCATTGCCCACAAGGCCGGCGTTGGTCAGCGCCTCACCGGTTCCGCGCGCAGTTCCGTCCCAGCCACCGCCTGCGCCGCCGGGGATCAGGAAGTGAATGCTGTCGACAACCGGCTCGGCAGCAACGGGACCGGCCAGTGCAAAGGCCGCGGCAGCAGTTAACAGGGCACGGCGGCCCAGTTCAAATGTCATATCTTTATCCTCCCATTTGACATTGGCGGCGCATGCCGCTCATGTCGGGAGAGGCTGACAATCTAAGCTGACACAAAGCTGACATGGCCAAAAATGTGACGAAACGAGAAACGTCCCGATGCGGTTTCTTCTGATCGAAGATAACGAACAACTTGCCGAAGCTGTCGTGGACAGGCTGATGCTGGATGGCCATGTTGTAGACCATGCGCCAGATATTCAGACCGCGCGCGACTTTACGGCAACGACGTCTTATGATTTGATTTTACTTGATATTATGCTCCCCGATGGTGACGGAAGAACCTTTCTTACCCGACACCGAAAACAAGAAGAAAGCACGCCGGTTATTGTCCTTACAGCACGTTCCGAAGTCGCGGACCGCGTTGGCATTCTCGATCTCGGGGCCGACGATTACATGGTCAAGCCGATCGATTTTTCCGAGCTTGAAGCCCGCTGTCGCGCGGTTCTGCGTCGGCGTGGAGGGGCGGCACAGAACCTTTTGGTCCTCGGCGATCTGCGGTTCGATTCGCTTTCCGGAACGCTGAAATTCCCGTCGCACGACGTTCAGCTTCGCACCCGGGAGCTGCGTTTGTTTGAGGTCTTCGCGAATGCGCCCGGTCAGGTATTTCCGAAATCCATCCTTGTGGACCGGCTGTTCTCTTATGACGAGGAGGTTTCGGAAAACGCGATTGAGGTCTATGTCGGACGCCTTCGGCGTCATCTACAGAATTCGCAGGTGAAAATCACGACCATTCGGGGGCTTGGCTACAAGCTGGAGGTTGAATGAGCACGCCCGTCGCGCATGGCTCAATTCGCCACAGGCTGTTGCTATCATTGCTTGCAAGTGCGGCGTTACTGGCCTTCGTTGTGTATTTTGTGGTGCAATCCGTTGCCCGGCAGGTGGCGCAGGAAAGTCAGGACAATGTCCTTGCAGCCTCGGCCCTGTCCATTCTGGACAGCGCGCGTTTAAGCGGTGGAGAGATCAGCATCGACCTTCCGTACTCGGCCCTGTCCATGCTGGACAGCATTTCAGACGAGCGTGTGTTCTACGCAATCCATCTTGAAAGCGAGTTTCTGAGTGGCTACGCCGATTTGCCCGAGCCGACAAGCGACCCCGGCGGAGGGCCGGCCTTTCTTTCGACCATGTTTCTTGGCGAGGATGTGCGGATCGCCTCAGTCAGGCGACGAATGTCAACGGATGCCGGGCGCAGTTTTCTGAAAGTTTCCGTAGCGCAGACCCTATCGGGGCAGAAACTCACCCTGGCGCGGATTTCGCGTACGTCCATGACCATCGGGGCGGGGTTCTTTCTGGTTTCCGTTCTTTTGGCCGGGATCATCTCTCGCAGCACGATCCGCCCCCTGGACAGACTTACAGCGTCGGTCTCGCGCAGAGGCCCGAAAGACCTTAGACCAGTGGCCGCGCCGGTTCCTTCGGAAATGGTGCCTTTGGTTGCGTCTTTGAATTCACTCATGAAGCGATTGCAGCAGTCTCTTGCGCGATCTGAAGACTTTATTGCGGAAGCGGCTCACAGGGTCCGCACGCCGTTGGCTATCGTACGTACCAAGGCAGAGGTTGCGCAGCGCAAATCCGGCGATCAGGAAACCAGCAAAGCGCTGAAGGAAATGATCCACGCCATCGATGACAGTTCACGCACCGCCGGGCAGCTTCTGGATCACGCCATGGTGACGTTTCGGCTTGACCATCTGGCGCGCGAACAGATCAGCCTGTTGCGCCTTGTTCAGGACACGGTCGAAAGGTTGCGCCCGACCTCTGAGCTGAAGGACATCTCGATGGAGGCCATAGGGACGCAGAATTCCATTATAATGGGTGATCCCATCCTTGTTCAAAACGCTCTGCACAACCTTCTGGACAACGCCATTAAATACGCCCCAACCGGAGCTCAGATCCAGGTTGTATTGGAGCGCCATCAAAATCACGCGGAGGTGTCCGTCAAAGATACCGGTCCCGGCTTTCCGGCAGATGAGCTGGAGCAGCTTCCAAAGCGCTTTGCCCGAGGCAAGAACGCGCAGGCCGTTGTCGGGTCCGGGCTGGGCCTGACCATCGCGAAAGAGGTGGTCGAAGCCCATGGCGGAATCCTGCAGATCAGCAACAACCCAAGAGGTGGTGCATGCGTCAGCTTGCTGTTTCCTTTGTCCTGATTTTTACCGCTGGCTGGAGCAGCGCCTTCGAGGCAGAAGCTGTTGCCCGGTTCGGCCCGTCGGACAGCCCGCAGGTCCTTCGGATTATTTCGACGGCAGATATTGCGTTCTTCGAACCGATGATCTTGTCGTTTCTTGCGTCGTATCCGGAGACAACCATAGACTATACGGTTGCCAGTTCCACCGAGTTACAGAAAGCCATCGTGGAAGAGGGTGAAACCTTTGACATCGTTGTTTCCAGCGCGATGGACCTGCAAACCAAACTGGCCAATGATGGCTGGGCACAAACCTACAATTCAGAGGCTACCGAGGCCCTGCCGCATTGGGCTGTGTGGAACGACATGCTGTTTGCATTCACACAGGAACCGGCAGCAATTGTGGTGTCCAAAACCGGGTTTGCAGGCATGCCGCTGCCCGAAACCCGGAACGACCTCATCAACCTTTTGCGCCAATACCCGGAGGTTTTCCAAAGCCGGATCGGTACATATGATGTGCGTCAGTCCGGTTTGGGCTATCTGTTTGCGACCCAAGATACCCGAGCTTCTGAAATCTACTGGCGAATGACAGAAGTCATGGGAGGGCTGAACGCACAGCTTTATTGCTGTTCCTCTGACATGATTGACGCGGTCAAATCCGGCGAGTTGCTGATCGCGTATAATGTTCTCGGGAGTTATGCGATCAATCGAGAAGATAGAGAAGATTTCGCCATCATTCTGCCTTCGGATTTTACCACCGTTATGTTGCGCACCGCCATGATACCAAGCAATGCGCCATCCGCCGAACTCTCGGGTGAGTTCATCGACCACCTATTGGAAAAGTCGCACGGGGCCGCGGTGATGCCCCTGACCAATCCAGAGCTTGACCTGACTCGCGTAGAACCGTCGCTTAATCGTATCCGCCTGGGCCCCGGGCTTTTGGTGTTTCTCGATCAACTGAAAAGGCGGGCGTTTCTGTCGGAATGGGAAAGCGCCATTTTGCAGAATTAGGTTGGGACGAGGAATTGACGTCACTGGATTGACTGACCACGCCACGATCAACTTGGCCCAATTGGACTTGAAACAATTTGATCAATAGGATAGCCGCAGGCGGTTTTGAGATTTCGAAAACCTGGGTCGTGGGCGACACGTGTTTTCAAGTTCGATCGGAAAAGATTTGTATTGAGGTAGCTGTTATGAACCTGTCCCGATTGTCGCTATTGCTTGTCGTGTTCATTGACGTGATGGGATTTGGGTTAATCCTGCCGATTTTCAATACGATCCTGTTAGACCCGCAGCAAACTTTCCTGCCAAGTGACACACCGACCAACGTCCGGCAGTTTGATTACACGGTGCTGATCGCGATCTTCTTTCTGTTTTACTTCTTTGGTGCCGCCTTCATTGCCAAGGTGTCAGACTACATCGGGCGCAAGAAAGGTATCATGATCTGTTTGACCGGAGCGCTGATCGGATATGTTCTGACCGTGGCCGCGATCATGTCAGCCAGCTATTGGCTGTTGCTTTTGGGGCGTGCGATTTCCGGCTTCACAACCGCCAATCAACCCATTGCCCAGGCTGCTTTGATCGATATCAGCCATGACGATCAGGAAAAGTCAAAGAACCTTGGGATGATTGTGGCGGCGTCTGCCCTGGGCTTGTTGGGAGGCCCATTGATCTCGGGTTTGTTGAGCGACCAAAACCTGATGGGCTCATTCGCTTCTCTGGAATTGCCGTTTTATGTCGCCATCGGCCTTATCCTGATCAACATGGCGCTGATTATGCTGTTTTTCTCGGAGCCCGGTTTCAAAAAACAAAAAATCGATTTTGGGCTTTTGGACGTCGTCCTGAATCTGTGGAAGGTCTTTTCGCACCCCGTCGTCCTGCGGCTTTCTGTTGTGATGCTGTTTTCGCTTATGTGTCTGAACGCGTTTTTCTTTTTTATCGATACCTATCTTCTGAGTCGGTTCAAGTTCGACACATTGCAAAACAGTATGGCCTTGGCCGTGTTCGGGGCATCCATGGCCTTTGGCAGTGCGTACCTGACCGCACCGCTTCACGAGCGCTACAAAAAGTTTCCCATTCTTTATATTTCGATAGCTGCGATGGGGCTGGGAATCCTGGCGTTTATGCTCAACCCTGTAGCCAATCTTTCATATGTGCTGATCATACCGATAACAGTTGCCTTTGCGATTATGTACCCGACCATGCTTTCGCTGTTTTCCGGGAGTGTCGGGCCTAATGAGCAAGGCTGGGTGATGGGTGTCACGGTCGCAATCTACGCACTGGGCTCTGGAACCATTACCGCTCTGAGCGGTTCTTTGATGGCGATCAACCTGCGGATGCCTTTCCTAATTGCAATCGCCTGCTGCATTCTGGCCCTGATCGCCATGGCAAAGCTGTTTCGACATCCGGAGGTCCAAGCCCTGGACACAAAGGGAAAATGATCGCTGCCGCTCGGTTTTAAGAAGCTTTCTTTTCTTGATGCGTGACCGGTTTTGCCGCGATACCGGATGATCGCGGTTCAGTTGGATTTCAGTTGCCATAGCGTCCAGACTACGCGCGTCTTGGCGTTGTGTGCCGGAGTTAGAAATTCGAAGCCACTGGGGCAGTTGGTGACAACGAGGCATTCGGGCTGAGCTATGTAGTTTCAATGCCTCCTAGGCGTGTACCTATCTCGCCATCTCGCAGAGCCAATCAAAAACCAGTTTGGCGCGATCTGATGCTGTGTTGTGCAAGGTCACGTAGAAGTCCGTCGGCGATGGAACTGTCTGGGGCAGCAGCTGTATCAGTTTACCAGACGTGACAAGTTCGGTTGTCAGTCCTTCCCATCCCAAAACTGCGCCCATGTCATCTTGGGCGGCCTGTAGCGCGATGATGTAATTATTCACCCTGTGCGCCGTGTTCAGTGGGCCATGGTATCCCACGGCATCATACCATGCGCGCCAGTCCGGCCAGCCGGTCTCGGGTGCGTCCATGTGGATCAGTGGGCGAGAGGCCAGTTCGGCGATGCTGGAAATCGGGTTCTGTTCGGCAAAGCGGGGGCTGCCAAGCGCCATGATCTGATCATGGAACAGCGCCCGGCTGATGCCTGAACTGCCAGCATGGTCGCCGTATTGAATGCTCAGATCGCATTCCGCCAAACCGGTCACTGCGTCGCTGACGACCTGAGTTACTGAGATATGGCCGTATCTCCTCCAGAACTGGGCAAGGCGCGGTGTCAGCCACAGGGAGCTCACTGCTGTTGTAGAGCGGATCGTGACCGAAGTGCGCCCATGCTGGGCCCGCAATTGTCCAAGCGCTTCGCTGATCCCTTCAAAACCGCGCTGCAGGGCGACCAGCAGATATGCGCCACTTTCGGTAAGCTGGACGCCCCGGTGGTAGCGATGGAATAGGGTGCAATTCAGGTCCTTTTCCAAAGCCTTGACCTGATGGCTGATCGCGGCGGGGGTTACGTTCAACTCATTTGCCGCCTGTTTGAAGCTGACGTTTCTTGCTGCGGCCTCGAAACTTATCAAAGAACTGACCGGGGGAAGATCATAGGGTCTGGTGGGCAAGTGAGTTTGTCCTGAGTCTCGTATTGGCGTTACAATTATAGTGTCCATTGGCAGATTAGCATTAGCTCAGGTAATCCAAAGTGAATTTTATTGCGCTTGCCTCAAACCCGCCCTTCGGGTCTCGTTATTGCGTGGGTCGTGCGGGTTAGACCTTGGGCATAGTGCCGGACAACCGCGGCAACATTTGAAGGATCCTGGTATGAAATCACATGCAAAAGTCGTGGTTGTTGGGGGCGGGTGCGTCGGCGCCTCGATCCTGTACGGGCTGACCGAGCACGGATGCTCGGATGCGGTGATGCTGGAACGCACCACGCTGACCTCGGGGTCTACATGGCACGCTGCGGGCTTGTTGGTGACCTTCGTGCGTTCGCGCAACGTGTCGCAGATGACGATGGAGACCATACGCATCTACAGCGAGGTCGAGAAGAGGATGGGAACCTCGGTTGGTCTGCGCAAGGTGGGACAGCTGCGCATCGCCAATACCGAGAAGCGTTGGGATGAGTTTCAGTCCTACATTTCGATCGCAGAGGCTGCCGGTGTGCCTTGCAAGCTGGTGACACCCGAAGAGATTGCCGAAATCCATCCGCTGTTGAACCAGTCCGAGCATATTCGCGGTGGTATCCTGCACACCGAAGACGGCTATGTGAACCCGGCGGACATCACCATGGCGCTGGCCAAACTGGCCCGCGATGCAGGGGCCACGGTCTATCAGAAAACCGAGGCCCAATCTTACGAGAAGCTGGATAACGGTTATTGGAAAGTCACCACAAATCAGGGCGATATCACCTGCGAGCACCTGATTTTCGCAACCGGGAACTATGCCCGAGAAAACGCGCGGAGGGTTGGGCTTGATCTGCCCTGCATCCCGATTGTTCACCAATATTGGACGACAGAAACCGTCCCTCTGCTGAAAGAGCGCCGCGCGCAGGGTTTGCCGGAATTCCCCATTTTAAGGGATGAGGACTATGGCGCGTATCTGCGCGAGGATGTGGGCGGCATCCAGTTTGGCCCCTATGAATTCACCAAGGACCTCAAACTGTTTGCCGAAGACCGCGTGCCGCCTGATTTCGGGGCTGATCTGTTGCCCGAGGATTTTGATGCGGTTGAGACTCAATGGGAACGTGCTATCGAGCGCGTGCCGACATTGGGCGAGGTTGGCATCAAGGCCAACACACGTGGCCCGTTTCAGATGACGCCGGATGAGCTGCCGCTGGCCGGTCCTGCGCCGGGGCATGAAAACCTGTGGCTGGCCGAAGGGATGCCGGGCGGCATCCTGTGGGGTGGCACCGTGGGCAACCGTCTGGCCAAATGGATCGTCGAGGGCGATCCGGGGATGGACATGTCTGAACTCGACCCACGCCGGTTTTCGGATTATGCGTCCAAACGTTGGACCATGGATAAGGTGCGCGAGACCTGGGGGACTCACATGAACGCCCATATCCCGGGTGAGGATTTCCCGGATGCGCGCCCGATGAAGACTGTAGGCTCGTATGATCTGCTGACGGCGCACGGCGCAGTCTGGACCACCTTCAATGGCTACGAGTTTCCGCGTTGGTTCGCGCGCAGCCCGGATAAGGCGATCCCTGAACACAGCTTCCGCCGCACCGATCATATGGAACTGGTACAGGAAGAAGTTCGCGTGACCCGAGAAGAAGCCGGGTTCATCGAAATGTCGCCGATGACCAAGTTCACCGTGCGTGGCCCCGGCGCCGCCGCTTGGCTGGACAGCATCATGGCCAACAAGCTGCCCAAGGTGGGCCGGATGACACTGTCACTGATGCTGAACGAAAAGGGCGGCATGGATGCGGAATACACTGTTGTTCGGTATGCCGAGGATGATTTCTATCTGATCTCCACCCCGAATTGGAGAGCCTATAACTGGGATCAGTTGCAACGCGTTCTGCCCAAGGATGGCTCGGTCCTTCTGGAAGATGTCTCGGAACAGCTGGGTGTGATCGCGCTGGCCGGGCCGAAATCGCGGGAGATTTTGCAACCATTGACAGATAATGCTCTGTCGAACGACGCATTCCCGTGGTTGTCGGCGCAGATGGGTGAGGTGGGCTATGCCAAGGGTGTCCACCTGCTGCGCGTTTCCTACACTGGTGAACTGGGGTGGGAGATTCACCACCCCGTCGGATATAACCGCCACCTGGTCGATCTATTGCTGAAATCGGGCGTCAAACCCTTTGGAGCCGAGGCGTTGGAGTCGATGCGGCTAGAAAAGTCCTATCGCGCGATCAATCGTGAAATCTGCAAGGACGTAACCCCATATGAGGCGAGCCTTGATCGGTTCGTCGTGACCGAAGGCCGGGATTTCATCGGCAAAGCGGCCCTTTTGAAACAAATGGAGAGGGGCGGATACAACCGTCTGGTCACGCTGAAACTGCCGTTCTGCGACACCTCGGTGATGTTCGATGAAGGTGTCTACAAAGACGGCAGGCTGGTCGGGCGTGTGACTTCGGGCGGGTTCTCATATTACTGCAACCACGACATTGCGATGGCGCTGGTGCCGCCTGAACTGACCGCACCCGGCACCAAAATGCAGGTTCTGGTTCACAACGAGATGCGTGAAGCGCAGGTGCTCGACACCTGTGCATATGACCCCACCAGCGCCCGTGCGCGGGCCTGAGCAAGGAGGATTGTCAATGACACAGGCAACAGCACGCGCAGCCCGCGGTGGCCGCGCCGCGCGATTGCGCGCTCGTACAAATCCTGCGCCGGTCTATTTGTCGACCCTGAACAACAGGGTCGGACCGATTGACCTGCTTGGGCCGGAAGGAGTCGACAGGCTCCACAACGCGGCGATGACAATTCTGGAAACAACCGGCATCGAATTCCGCGACCCGGTGGCCCTGGCCGACTGGAAAAAGCACGGCGCTGACGTGGACGGTGAACGTGTGCGCATTGGTCGGGATATGCTGATGGACCTGATCTCGACCGTCCCGTCCGAATGGGGTTATGCCGCACGCAACCCCGAACGCTCTTTGCGGGTCGGGCATCGGAATTCGGTTTTTGCCAACGCTTATGGCGCACCGTTTGTCTATGGTCTGGACGGTGTGCGGCGACCTTCGACGCTGGCGGATGCGCAGAACTTCTTTAAGCTCAGCCAGATGAGTCAGGCCATGATGGTGCCCGGCATTCTGCCTGCCGAACCGCAGGATGTTCCCGTCCGGCAACGTCATCTGGATCTGGTGCACGGGGTGCTGACCCTGACGGACAAACCGATCATGGGGTCGGTCCTGTCTGAGCGGGCCGCGCGGGACACGGTCGACATGGCGCGCATCGTGTTTGGTGAGGGTTTCGTTGATAGCAATGTGGTGATGGCCGGGCTGCTGAACTGCAACACGCCGCTTGTCTGGGACGAAACCATGTTGCAGAGCTTGCGTGTCTACGCTGCTGCCAACCAGCCGTGTCTGCTATCACCCTTTGTTCTGGCCGGAGCCTCGACCCCGGCCAGTCCGCAAGGTGGTGTAGCGTTGCTGATTGCCGAAGGACTGGCCGGGATGGCCTATAGCCAGATCATCCGACGGGGGACTCCGATGGTTCTGGGCGTGGCGATCATGGGCGTTTCGATGAAGACCGGCGCGCCGATGATGGGATCGCCTGAGCCCGGCCTGATGAACCTGCTTGTGGGCCAGATGGCCCGGCATTACGGCGTGCCGTGGCGGACCTGTACGATGTGGACCGGCTCAAAAGCGGCGGACATGCAGTCGGGCTATGACTCGGCCAATGCGATGTGGCCTGTGCTGCTGGGTGGGGCGAATTACATCGTTCACGGTGCAGGTATCGTTGAAGGCGCGCTGGGCGTCAGCTATGCGAAATGGGTGCAGGATGCGGTGCAGCTGGAGAACTTTCATCGCTTTTTCAGCGGCCTTCTGGATGAAAACCTGGACGCCCTGCTGAACGACATCGCCATGATCGGCCCGGGGGGGCATTTCCTGGGCACAGATCACACGCGGGAAAACCCAATGCACATGAACCTCTTGCAAAACAATGACAGTTTTGAACAGTGGGAGGCGGAAGGATCGAAATCGGCAGAGGCTGTCGGAGCAGAGGAGGCCCAGCGTATTCTGGACAACTACGTGCAGCCGTCGATGCCCGACGATCAACGCGGTGCGCTGGATCAATTCGTGGCAAAGAAACGGGCCGAATACAGCGGATAGGCTGACAGACACACAGGTTAGGACGAACATATGGCTGAGACTGCGACCAAAACACTGACACTTGATGAGGTTCGCAGTCTCGCGAAATCTGTCTTTCTTGCATGTGGTATGAATGATCACGGCAGCGATGTTCTGGCCAACCTTGTCATGATGTCCGAGCGCGATGGCCCACGCAGCCACGGGTTACGGATGTTGCCGATTTATGAGCAAAGCTTTTCATCGGGCTATGCCAATCCAACGCCTAACCCGATAATTACCCGTCTGGCCCCATCAGTTCTGCGCGGAGATGGCGACAACGGGTATTTTCAGATTGCGGCCGCGCAGGCGCGGGATGAGCTGATCGCGATGGCGCGTGAAAACGGGATTGCCGCCTTTGCCTGCACCAACAGCCACCATCTGGCCGCATTGCGATTTGATACCGAACCGTTGGCACAGGCTGGTTTGGTTGCGCTGGGCGTTGTGAACTCGCTGTCCATGGTGGTGCCGCAAGGTGGTCTCCGCCCCGTCTTTGGCACCAATCCGATGTCTTTTGCATGCCCCCGCGATGGGGCCGAGCCGATCGTGTGGGATCAGGCGTCCTCGGTTGTGGCGTTGATGGATGTGAAAATGGCCGCTGCCGAGGGTCACGACCTGCCGCGCGCGGGTGGGCTGGACACAACTGGCGAGCCCAGCACGGACCCTAACGCCATTTTGGAAACCCGAAGCCTGTTGCCTTTCGGCGAACACAAGGGTGCGGCCATCGCCCTACTGGTTGAAGTCCTTGGTGCTGCCCTTGCCGGCGGAACTCTGTCCGTCGACAATGAATCACGCGAGGCGCATGGCGCGCTCAACATCAAGGGCGGGGCCACTTTGATTGCAATCGATCCAAGCCGGTTCGGCAATCCGGCATTTGGTGATTACGTCACCCGGATCTACGCTGAGATCGAGGGGAATGGCACGGCTCGGGTTCCGGGGGATGGTCGGTTGTCAAAACGCAACGACGCCACTGAGAAAGGCGTCGCGGTCAGTACCGAATTGTTGGCACAGCTTGATCAACTGCGGGGTTGAGGCCCCGCGGCTTTACAGCTGTTCTACCTTCACCGACTCGTTTGGATAGAAGGCGAGATACTCTTTGATCTCTACGACCGAGGGGATCGGATCCTCATAACTCCACACGGCGTTCTCGGTCACAGTCGATTTATTGACGATCGAGAAATGCGCAGCGTGCCCCTTTCCGGGGCAATGCGTAACCTTGTCGGTCCGGTCCAAAAAGGCCATGGCGATATCGGCGCGCGGGAAATAGATCACCGGATCCTTGTCGCCTTCCAGCAGTTCGAGCGCACCGGTCGTCTCGCCCAGAATTGCGCCGCCTGAACGGACGCTCCATTTGCCGGTTGCCTTTCGGATCGTGATCTCAGCCATTGCTGCTCCTTCCCTCGTCTTTTTCAGGGCCTCTCCTCTGCCCGTTCTATGTAACAGTCCGATGTCAGATCGGCGCGGTTGCGGCATCCAACCACAGTTGCGCCTCTTCGCCCAGCCTTGGGCGGATTTTTTCCGCAACGTCGCGATGATACGCGTTCAGCCAGGCGCGCTCATCCCGTGTCAGCATGTCGACAACGATCAATCGCCGGTCGACCGGCACGAAGGTCAGAGTGCGCCAGCACAGCATGGCGCGCTCATCGTCTCCACCCGGTAATGAGATCGCTTCCTGCACCACCAACAGGTTTTCAATTCGGATACCAAAAGCGCCCTCGCGGTAGTATCCCGGTTCGTTCGACAGGATCATACCGGGTTCCAGTGGCACATGACTGACCCGCGACAGCCGCTGAGGGCCTTCGTGAACGCTCAGGTAGGCGCCGACGCCATGACCGACGCCATGGTTGAAATCCTGACCTGCCAACCACAGTGGCATGCGGGCGATGGCCTCAATATCGCGCCCGGCAAGGCCCACGGGCCAGCGCAGCATCGACATTGCAATCATGCCCTTCAGCACACGGGTAAAGCAGGCTTTCTCTTCGTCGCCCACTTCGCCGATTGCGATTGTCCGTGTGATGTCGGTGGTGCCATCCAGATATTGACCGCCGCTGTCCAGTACCAACAGGTGACCGCTTTCAAGCGTGCTGTCGGTTTCTTCGGTCACCCGGTAATGCATGATCGCACCGTTGGGTCCGGTGCCCGCGATGGTATCGAAGGATATATCCTGCAAGGCATTGTCTTTGCGCCGGTTTTCCTCCAGCCGGGTCACGACGTGCGTCTCTGTCAGATCACCGGGGGTTTGCTTGTCCAGCCAGCACAAGGTTTCGACTACTGCTGCGGCGTCGCGCAAATGCGCCTCGGCGCTGCCGGCGATTTCCGCCGCATTCTTGCAGGCCTTGGGCAGGGCGCAGGGGTCGCCGCCTTCCACCATTCGCTGATCCAGAGCGTCGGCGACAATCTGCGGTACCGTACCTGGGTCAACCTGTACGGTGCCGTCCAATGTCTGGACAACGCCCAGAAAATCCCCGGGTTCGTATTGCGTCACCTTTGGGCCCAGGTGACCCTTCATCCCGGCCAACTTGGTTGCGGCCATAAACAGGTCGACCCGACCGTCCGCGTGCAGAATGGCAAAGCCATGAGCAACCGGATTGTAGGAAATGTCCGATCCGCGAATATTCAGCAGCCACATGATTGAATCCGGCAGCGTGATCACGGCGGCGGAATGCCCCGCCTTTTGCAGCTTCTCTGCCAAGCGCGCGATCTTGTCCACTGCCGGTTCTCCCGCAAATTCGACAGGGTGTATCTTGACCGGGTTCATGGGTGGGTCCGGTTGATCCTCCCAAACCCGATCTACCAGATTGTCAGAGCGTACCAGCTCGATACCACTGCCACGCAGCGCTTTTCGCGCTTCGGAAATCTGCCCCGCCGCGTGCAGCCAGGGATCGAACCCGACCTTGCCTCCGTTTGGAAGCTGCTCTTTCAGCCAACTGCTTAGGCTGACATCCGGCCATGGCACTGGTGTAAATTCGGCTGCGACCTGGGCCTTGACCTGCGTGCGATAGCGCCCGTCGATGAACACACCCGCCACATCGCGCAGTGCGGCGCAAAACCCCGCCGAGCCGGTAAAACCGGTCAACCAGGCCAGGCGTTCGTCCCGAGGTGCAACATACTCTCCTTGATGCGCATCCGCGCGGGGAATCAGGAACCCATCCAGCCCTTCACGCTCCAGTTCTGTGCGTAGTGCTGCCAGTCGGGGCGGGCCTTGTTCGGGGCGCGCGGTCACTTCGAAGCTCTGGAACATGGGGGCCTCATTCGTCGGTCTTGTCGGGCGCAAACCTGCGGCCTGAGATGGAAAATGTCCAGCGCCCCGATGCGGCGCTAGTCTTCGGCTTCCAGAAAGCTCTGTAAGGTCTGGATATACACGCCATACGCGTCGTTGCCCGGCAGCGGGATCTGATTGGCGGTTTCAAGGATCACCAGCGAGGCTTTGGGTATTCCGGCTGCCAGCTTGCGGGCTTCGGACAGGGGGTGAACGGCTGTGCGCCGCCCGTGCAGGACCAAGGTGGGACATTGCACCTGTGACAGCAGATGCAGGATCGAGGTGCGATTGGCGATATCGCGATACAGCAGCCTTTCCTCGCTGGAATATAGGGCCTGCATTTCGTCAACCATGTGCCGAACACTCTCAAGCGGACCTTCCGGAAAATAGCTGAATTCCGCACCCATCGCATAGCCGCTGCCCGGGGTGTTCCATCCCTCGGCGATCAGTGTCCGGATCGAGTCGGGCAGTTGCGCATCGTCGCGATGGTCTCGCCCTTCGGCCCAACCACCAGAGATCACCAGCTTTTCAACCCGCTCAGGATGTCTTACGGCAAAATGCAGGGCGGGGAAGGTGCCGCCCATTTCACCCAGTATGGAAAACCGGTCAAATCCGGCCGCTTGCGTGACGCTCAGGATTTCGTCGATCCGTTTATCATAAACCGCCTGATGGTCGTTGTTTGAACTGACACCATGGTCCTTGTTGTATCGCAGCAATCGGAAGCGGCTTGCCATATCCTGTAATCGGGTGCGCTCAGAGGGGATGCGCCATTCGGCCTCCAGATCATGCACGACCGATCCGATGCGCAGAACATGTCGTCCTTCACCAAAAAGCGTATACGGAACGGCGTATCCTTCGGTGCTTCGCGCATATTGCAGCCGCTGCGTCTGACTGTCGCCGCTCGAACCGGCGTCGGTCTCACACGTCACATCCGCCGCCATCTGAAGCCCGCGCCGCACAATCGTCCGGATGATGCGCTGTGCTTTGCCATCATCCCCAACTGCCCGCCGCGCTGCGGCGATGCGGGCGCTGATGGTCGAATCCGACACAAACCTGCCGTTCCAAACCCGTTCGATAATCTCTTCCCGCGCCACCAGCTTGCCCGGGTTTTCGGCAAGCAGTTCCAACAAATCAAAGACCTGCGGTTCAACCGACACGTTCTCACCGCCGCGCAGCAGCACATGCCGGTCAACATCCAGAACACAATCTGCAAATTCATAGCGCATGGGCCGAATACACTCCGTTTCGATGGGGGCCACAAGGTTCAATGGGTATCCCAAGGGCTTCACAGGGATTTCTCAGGAAAGTCTTCAAGCGGGAGGGCGGCCAGGTTGCCAGATTAAAGGCAACAGACAGGAGATACCGATGATGCCACCCTTCGACACCGCATTGCTGCGCCATCTTGCCGTTCGGCACAGGTGCCGCACAGCCCATCCCCGAATCGAGCGGCGACGCAGAACGACCGTGAGGGATTGGGTAATCAGGAGGTTATTCCGCCCGACAGGACGGGGTCAACCGGTTTAGCTGGCCCGCTTCATCCCCATGACCCGCGCTCGTGCGCGTGGATCGCTGTCGAACAGGGCAGCCAGTTGCTCGGTCATTGCACCGGCCAGTTGCTCGACATCCGTGATCGTGACGGCCCGGTCATAGTAGCGGGTCACATCATGCCCGATCCCGATGGCCAGCAACTCCACCATCTTTCGCTTTTCCACCATGGCGATGACGTCGCGCAGATGTTTCTCAAGATAATTTGCCGGGTTCACGCTGAGTGTTGAATCGTCGACTGGCGCACCATCCGAAATCACCATCAGGATCTTGCGCTGCTCACGCCGCACGATCATCCGGCGATGTGCCCATTCCAGCGCTTCGCCGTCGATGTTTTCTTTCAGCAGGCCCTCTTTCATCATCAAGCCAAGATTAGGTCGCGCGCGCCGCCAGGGCGCATCGGCCCCTTTGTAGATGATGTGACGCAGGTCGTTCAGGCGTCCGGGCTGCTGAGGGCGGCCATCATTCAGCCAGGCCTCGCGTGCCTGACCGCCTTTCCACGCCCGCGTGGTAAAGCCCAGAATCTCGACCTTCACATTGCAGCGCTCTAGCGTTCGCGCCAGAACATCTGCGCAGATTGCCGCAATCGAGATTGGGCGACCCCGCATTGAACCCGAATTGTCCAGCAGCAGCGTCACGACAGTATCGCGGAACTCGGTGTCTTTCTCGACCTTGAAGCTTAACGGTGTGGTCGGGTTCGCGACAACACGGGCCAGACGTCCGGCGTCCAAAATGCCTTCCTCAAGGTCAAACTCCCAGCTTCGGTTCTGCTGCGCCTGCAACCGACGCTGTAGTTTGTTAGCCAAACGGCTGACGGCGCCTTTCAGCGGCTCCAACTGCTGATCCAGATAGGCGCGCAGCCGCTCCAGCTCGGCGGGTTCCGCCAGATCCTCGGCCGCGATCTCTTCGTCATAGGTATTCAGATAGACCTTGTAATCGGGGTCGGCCTCGGATGCCGGTGGTGGGGCAGGAGGCTCCATTGGTGCCTCACCTTCGGGCATTTCCGCCTCATCGCCCATCTCATCCTCGGCCATCTCGTCCATCGAGACCTGGGCCTGAGACTGATCCTGCTGTTCCTCCTGGACCTGTTCCGGATTGGCGTCGGCGTCCTGCTCTTCCTGATCGTCCTGTCCGGTACTGTCGGGATCGGGCTGTTCCTCGGCGTCTTCCTCAGCCTGATCTTCCTGCTGGTCGTCCAGCTCATCCGGGTCGTCGCCCAGCTGGTCGCCATAGCCAAGATCCTTGATCACCTGACGGGTGAACTTGGCGAATTCAGCCTGATCCGAGAGTATCTCATCAAGGTTCTCAAGCGTTTCGCCCGCCTGTTCTTCGATAAACCCGCGCCACAGGTTCATGACATTCTCGGCTGCGGGCGGCAAATCGCGTCCTGTGGCCAAATGCCGGATCAGGTATCCCGCAGCCACATGCAACGGCGCATCGGCGGGTTGCTTACATTGGTCATAGCCTCGCCGGATCGCTTCATGCCCGATCTTGACGTCAATGTTGGACGCGGTGCCGGGCATATCCCGCGCACCGACGGCCTCGCATCGGGCAACCTCCATCGCCTCGTATAGATCGCGCGCCATATCGCCCGGGGGCGCATAGCGCGCATGGGTCGCGTCGTCATGGTATTTGCGCTGCAACGCCAGAGCATCCGCTGTTCCACGCGCCAACAGAACTTCTTCCCGGGTCATGCGCCGAGAAACCTGCGGCAAACGCATCGCCTCGCCCGACACGCCCGAGGGGTCGACCGTATAGGTCACCGACAGTTCCGGATCGTCGGCCATGACCTTGGTGGCCTCGGCCAAGGCCTTCTTGAACGGATCAGCGGGGTTGTCGTTGGGTTTGCTCATCGGTCAGCCCCTGCTTCTTCAAGTGTCATTTCATCACTTGCCAGACGCGCGAGCACATCCACATGTACGTCAAGCGCGTCCACTACTGTATAGCCCGGGTCCTGTTGATCAAA
Organism: Ruegeria sp.; assembly: GCF_965243365.1. Classification (GTDB taxonomy): domain Bacteria; phylum Pseudomonadota; class Alphaproteobacteria; order Rhodobacterales; family Rhodobacteraceae; genus Ruegeria. Next base: position 2,085,521 of record NZ_CBDEUW010000002.1, read on the forward strand.
GGCAAGGTTCAAGTCGGTTCCTGCCAACACAATCGCATCTGCCCCAAGGACATCAATCATCTGTCGACCCGCGCGCAGGAAAACCTCGCGGTCGTGCTCGGTGCAAAACCCGGAAACCGCCATATCTTGATAGGTTTGTCCTAGACTCTCAATCTCGGTTTCCAGTGCGACAGCATTGGTCTTCTTTAGCTGGCCATAGAGTTTTGTCTGCATGACAACCCGCGTCCCCAGCAACCCAACGGTTTTTAGACCTTGGTTGGCAAAGTAATCATCCAAGGGTTTTACCGCCGAGACAATAGGTAGCGGTGACAGCGGTACTGTCTCATCATAACAGAAATGCCCGCCCAGAGAGGTGATTGCGGCACAATCCGCACCCGCCGCTTTCAAGCGTTTGATGAGGCCGGCGTAGACCTGCGCTTGCGCATCGCGTTCATCCGCCAGACTATTGCGGATCAACTCCTGAACATCTGCATTAACGATGGTTAGCTGTAATGGCTTTCCACGCTCGGCCATAGCGGAACTCAGCCGCTGATAGTAGACCACCGTTGCAGCAACACCGATCCCGCCAATCAACCCGATATGCACGGCGGACCTCCTGTCACCCCAAGCTCACACTCGCCGCGCTTTCCGGCAGTTCCTCATCAAAGCAGCGCTGGTAGAACTCGGCCACCGTCTGGCGTTCCAGCTCATCGCATTTGTTCAAGAAGGACAGGCGGAAGGCGTAGCCTACGTCGCGGAAAATCTCGGCGTTTTGGGCCCAGTTGATCACGGTCCGGGGGCTCATCACGGTCGACAGATCGCCGTTCATGAAGGCGGTCCGGGTCAGGTCGGCGACGGTGACCATCTGGCTGACGGTCTTGCGACCCTCGGCGGTATTGTAATGCGGGGCTTTCGACAGAACGATCATGGTCTCGGCATCGTGGCTGAGGTAGTTCAGCGTCGAGACCAGCGACCAGCGGTCCATCTGCGCCTGGTTGATCTGCTGCGTGCCGTGATACAGGCCAGTGGTGTCACCCAGACCCACGGTGTTCGCGGTCGCGAACAGACGGAAGTTCGGGTTCGGCGTGATGATCTCGTTCTGGTCCAGCAGGGTCAGCTTGCCGTCATGCTCCAACACGCGCTGGATTACGAACATCACGTCGGCGCGGCCTGCGTCGTATTCGTCGAACACGATGGCAACGGGGTTGCGCAGCGCCCAGGGCAGGATGCCTTCGTGAAACTCGGTGACTTGTTTGCCGTCGCGCAGTTTGATCGCATCCTTGCCGATCAGGTCGATCCGGCTGATATGGCTGTCCAGGTTCACACGAACGGCGGGCCAGTTCAGGCGAGCGGCGACCTGTTCGATATGGGTCGATTTGCCGGTGCCGTGATAGCCCTGAATCATCACGCGCCGGTTATGGGCAAAACCTGCCAGAATCGCCAGTGTCGTCTCGGGGTCGAACTTGTAGGTCGGGTCGATTACAGGCACACGATCGCTGCGTTCGGCAAAGCCCTTGACTACCATATTGCTGTCAATGCCGAACACCTCACGGACCGAGATATCTTCGGTGGGTTTCGCGTTGATGTCGATCGATCCGTCAGCCATGTGCCTTGTCCTTATCCTTTGGCCCGTATTGCCGGGTTTGAACCCGTGTGTGGTGCAACATATTGCGGGCAAGGGCAAGGGAAAGAGGCACGTCAGCAAGGCTGACGGGATGTTTCTTTGGAACTGGACTTACGGGCCTTGGGTGAAGGTCATTGCAGAATTGCGTCGCGAACACGCAACAGGCTGCGTTCGTCCACGAATCTTGGGGTGGATTGCATATATTCCTGAAACGCGCGGCCATATCCGTGAAGCAGCCAGCGCTCCTCGTTCAGGACGAACAGGAAGTAGATCACGAACAGAATGGCTGCCAGGGCCAGTGTCATCCATGACCCGCTTGCAATGCCCAGTCCGACGGTGGCCAGTACCGAGGTTACGTATTGCGGGTTGCGTGAATAGGCATACATACCGCCGGTCACCAATCCTTCGCTTTCGCAATAGGTGTTGTCGAGGCCCAGGAAACGATACCCCCACAGTGTGATCCCAAAGGACAGCACCATGATCGGCACGCCTATTGCATAGCGAACCCAATGGCCCCAGCCATTCATCCAGACCTCGGACAGCGCAAAAACGACAGTCGCGCCGCAGAACAAACGGAACAGTCCAAAGGCAGTGTGATGCCGCCACCCGCTTGCGCTGGGCCATAACCCCAGCCGTGGTTGGCGCAGGTTCATAGACAGATAGCCACCCAGCATCAGAGCCGAGCCAAGGGCAGCCAGAAAAGAGCTCGCATGAATTGTGTAAAGGAGATTTTCCATATCGCGTTCCATCAAGACAGGTCACGTTCAGATCGGACATGGGCACCGGCAGCGGCCCATGGGACAGGCCGTAACAAGGGTTTGTAACAGAGTGAGGACAGATGGCGCTTGGGGCGGGGCCAAGCCGGCTTGGTGCGACGTTGTGGTTTTCCTATCAATTGGTGCTGGTGCGAGGGAAGCCAAGAGCGCTTTCCGCCATGTAATGGTCTGGGTCTCTCGCAGCGACCATCGGCGAACGCCTTAGGTGTCGAACTGCCACGAATCTGGATAATTATTCGCGGGTAAAGCTATTTGCCATACGGGACGGCTTTGCCGGATCGGGAATTGATCGTGCGTATGTGCTGAGGCCTGTTATGATGAAAACAAGCTTGGCCGCTCGTTGTTGCGCCTCTTCCAATGCTACTCCAAAGCTCTCATACCGATCCGCGGTTTGTTCCTCAAATCCCGTCAGTCTTTCAGTGATGTCTGAAACCAATCCCTCACTGAGACAACTCAGATCAGCCATTGCGCCGGACATCAGGTAACCAGGCGAGAATTGGTGCCCCGAAATGCGCGCAACACATGACGCCAGCAGCTGCTGTACAAGGTCTTTCGCGCACTCCGCCGACGCGACGGTCAGCCGATCACTGGCAGTTACAGTCTCGTGGTAGTGACTCAGCACTTCGTGAAACAGTTGCTCTTTATCACCGTAGGCTGCGTAAAGGCTTGGGCGGTTGATGCCGAGTTCTGATGTCAGATCTCCCATAGACGTGTCGGGGTCTATATGTTTGCCATCCAATTCACTTGAAATTCCGGCTGTCCTTGATCTGATCCCAGGCCCAGACGACCTCTTGCAACTGTTCCTCTTGTGACCGGTCGCCGCCGTTCATATCCGGGTGCAGAACTTTGATCAGCTTTTTGTAAGCCTTGCGGACCTCGGCCTTGGACCAGCTGTCATTGGCTTCCAGAATCTCGATTGCGCGACGTTCAGTGGGGGGCAGGCGGCGACCGCCTCCGCCCGATGTGCGGCCCTTGTTCTGGGTGCTGTTCGAGCCCAGCACTTGATGCGGGTCTTCGATCCCCAGACGGGCCCAGGCGCGCGCCTCGGGGTCGCCCATGGGTTTGGTCTCCCGCTCCCATACCTTGTCTTTTGACCGCTGCGCGTTCAGCTCTGCCTCGGTTGTGCCGTCGAAGAAGTTCCATTTCTGGTTATATTCGCGCACGTGTTGCTGGCAGAACCAGTAGAAATCATCCAGCACATCCGGTGCTTTAGGCGCACGGTACTTGCCCGGTTCTTCACATCCGGGATGGTCGCAGATTCGAACCGATGTTTCCGACGCGCCTGACATGCCCCGACGCCCGCGCGGGTTCTTCTTTTTTGCGCTGGATACGGACATATCGAATCCGAATGGGTCTGATTTCACCATGGGCCTGCTCCTGCGAACGCGTCTTTTCGACTCGGAGGCAGCAGTTTAACGTAAGCAACACAGAGTAGAAGAGGGGAGCGGCAAAAATTTTGCCGCTGGGCGAAAAAATGACCGTGACCGACGAAATCCGGACCTGTCTGCAAGTGGCATTTGATCCGCGCGAGCTTGAGGTGATCGACGACAGTGAAAGCCACCGTGGCCATGCGGGGTTTCGTGAGGGTGGAGAAAGCCATTTCAATGTGCGGATCCGCTCGGCGGCGTTTCAGGGGCAGTCCCGCGTTGCGCGTCATCGGGCGGTTCATGCGGCGCTGGGCGACATCGTGCCGCGTATTCACGCGCTGGCCCTCGACATCGACGTATAGGCCGCGATGAGGTGCCCAGGGTGATCCTGAATCTGGTTTTCCCGTTATTCTGATCGGCTAATTTTCCGAAACCTTTCCGCTCTTTTATCTGGATCAAATCACCAGGCAAAACCGGGATGCAACTGATCGTCCCGCGCACCGTATCGTGACCTATGTCAATGACAGCGCGTCCCCGGTGATATTCATTGGACGTGAGTTGATGCCCGAACGCGCAGTTTTGGAGATTTGTTCCGGCAACTGGAGGACCAAAATGGCTGATGGATGCGCTTGCGACCGAAACGCTCAAACGTACCTGTCAGTGCCCGAGGCCCTGAAATGGGGCCTGGCCGCCGCCCATCCTGTCACCGAAACGGAAACCCTTTCGCTGAGCGATTCAATTGGTCGCGTTCTGGCCGAGGATTGCGTCAGCAAAGTCGATATGCCGGCTTTCGACAACTCGGCCATGGATGGCTATGCGGTTCGCATGTCCGATCTGGGACAGGGGCCATTGTTCGATCTTCCGGTCATCGGGCGTATCGCTGCCGGTGACAGCGGTAGGCACTCGGCTCCGGCAGGCGGTGCCCTGCGTATTTTTACGGGTGCACCCGTGCCTGCCGGTTTCGATGCGGTTTTGATGCAAGAGGATTGCGAACACACCACCGATGGTATCCGTTTTGCCCGTTGCCCGAAACCGGGCCAGCATATCCGACGCGCGGGCGAAGATTTGGAAGCCGGCGCGCCCATCTTGCGCCGCGGCTGCGAGATTGGTCCGCGTGAGGCTGCCGCTTTGGCCTCGGCCGGGTATGGAGAGGTTAAGGTTTTTCGCAAGCTGCGGGTTGCGATTTTTTCCACCGGCAGCGAATTGCGTCAACCCGGCGAGGCACTTGGCCCAGGCCAGATTTACAATTCGAATCGGTTCATGCTGCTCGCCCTGCTGGACAAGCAATGGATTGAGCTCTCGGATCGCGGCCCGGTGGCGGACAAGCCCGAGTTGCTGAAGGCCGTATTGCGCGAGGCCTGCGATACTTCTGATCTGATTGTAACCACCGGCGGCGTATCGGTTGGGGATGAAGACCACATGCCGCTTCTGTTCACTGAAATCGGTGGGGAAACGGATGTGATGAAGGTGGCGATGAAACCGGGTAAGCCGATCATGTTCGGGCGTCGAAAAAATGCGCTTTATATCGGATTGCCGGGTAATCCGGTTTCGGCCTATGTGACCTGGCAGATCATCGGATCACAGATGATGGCGCGGCGTGCCGGTTTGCATCGGGCCGTTCCGATCCCGGAGCAGGCCGTGCTGGACGAACCACTGGAACGGCGTGCGGGTCGGCAGGAATACAGGCCTGTCAGGATTGAGGGTACATTGCCTGACGGCACACCCAGATTGCGCCTGATGGCCGCGTCTTACAGTGGGCGCGTTGCCTTGCTGGCGCAAGCGGATGGTCTTGCCATCATTCCTGCCGAAACCGAGGAAATGTCAGCCGGTCAGCAGCTCGGGTTTTTGCGATTTTGACGGACCCTTCAAGGTGTTTGGCTGAGGTCTTTGAACATGTAGGTGGTGGGCTCCAGCTTATCCTCAAATGGGTTGCGGCAGTAGTTCGGGATTTCCCCGGCAATTTGAAAGCCCATCGACTGGTATAGAATACGTGATGGATCCGTGCTGCGCGTATCCAGAACCAGTGTGGTTTTTCCCCGCTCTCTGGCGCGGACCTCTAGCGCTTCCATCAATTTACGGCCCAGCCCCCGTCGCCTGGCGCTGGGGTGGACCAGCAGTTTTGCCACGTCCGCACGGTGGGGCTGGTTTGGCATTCCGGCCGGGATCAGTTGCACGGTGCCCTGAATACGACTGTCCTCATAAAGGACGAACAGATCCAGAGTGCCGTTGGCCAAATGAGGGTGCACATGATCCATCCAGTAAGCGCGGGCATCCTTTGGGGTGAAGGGCAAGATGAATCCGATACTGGCACCGGTGTGTACACAGCTGTGCAGGATATCGGTCAGATCCCCCAACGCATCGGCGAAATCGGTACTTGTCAGCCGCGAGATCATATCAAAACCAGCAAATAGCGCGCGCCTCGTGACGGTCCGGTTTCGAACCGGGTGGGGCCGGAGAGATGATATCGCAGACAATCGCCGCCGCTCAGATCGTGATCGATGCCGTCAACTGTCAGGGTCAGTGCGCCGTCCACGACGATCAGGTGGTGTTCCTGGCCCGGCTTGGGTGGCGTGTCATATGAGATGACCGTTCCCGGCGGCAGATGACCTTCCATAACCTCGCCGTTTAACCCGGTTGCCGGAGGTGAGACCGAACGGCGGGTAAAGCCTGTTTCTGGGTCGCTCCATTCCGGCTGACGCTCAAACGGGACCTTGGGGTCAAAGCTGTCTTCAATCATCATAAGCAAGCGCGACATGGGCAGGCCATATGCGGCACACAGACGGCCAAGCGTTTCTGCGGTTGGGCTGACATCGCCTTTTTCCATCCGCGACAGGGTGGCCCGGCTGATGCCGCTGTATTCAGCCAGTTGTTCCAGCGACCATCCGCGCCCCTTGCGCAGTTCGTTCAGGCGGTTAGCCAAGCGATTGGAGAGGTTATCAAGCATGGATCATATACGAGAATCATTCTTATATAAGAGAAATTATGTTGAATTTTTTGATATTGCAAACAAAAAAGGGCGCAGAAAACCCTGCGCCCTTAGCCTCTCCAGTAAAGGGGAAGTCTTATTTCCAGCCAACCTCGTTAAAGATCTTCTGCGCTTCGGGGATGTTCTTCGCTACCTCGGACAGGTTCACAGTGTCGGCTTTGAAATCGCCAAGCGTCGCAACCGACTCTGCCAGAGCCACACCTTCAACCGCCGGGTATTCGTCGTTCCCTGCCGAGAAATACTGCTGTGCCTGATCGCTTGCCAGATACTCGAGGAACAAAACCGCGTTTTCCTTGTTCGGAGCGTGTGCTGCAACGCCGCCGCCGGACAGGTTCATATGCGCGCCATAGCTGTCCTGGTTGGGGAAGACCCAACCGATCATGTCGCGATCAGCTGACAGTCCTTTGACGTCCTTACGGATCGAGCGGGCAAAGTAATAGGTGTTCGACACCGCGATGTCGCATTCACCAGATACGATACCGCGCAACTGGTCGGTGTCGCCGCCTTGGGGTTCGCGTGCCATGTTGGCGACAACGCCCTCGGCCCAGGCTTTGGCGGCTTCTGCGCCTTCGTTGGTGATGATCGATGCCAGTAGGGTCTGGTTATAGACATTGGTCGACGAACGGATGCAGACCAGCCCTTTGTATTCCGGCTTGGCCAGATCGGCATAAGTGGTTGGCGGATTGGCGACCTTGTCCTTGTTGAAGAAAATGATCCGGCCGCGCTGCGAGAAGCCGAACCATTCATTGTCGCTGTCCTGCAGGTTGGCCGGGATACGCTCTTCCAGTACCGCGCTGTCAATGGATTGCAGCAGGCCCGCATCTTTGGCGCGCGCTAGGCGAGAGGTGTCGACGGTCAGCATGACATCAGCAGGCGAGTTGGCACCTTCTGCTTCCATCCGTGCGATCAACTCGTCGGCCTTGCCCTCAATACGGTTGATGGTGATGCCCGTGGCCTCTTCGAAATCGGAATACAGGCGCTCATCCGTGTCGTAGTGGCGCGAGGAATAAAGGTTCAACTCACCATCGGCGGCGGCGGAGGTCGCAATCAGCGCCGTCAGAGCGGCAGCAATGCAAGAGGAGGATTTCAGCATGACGTTTCCCTGAAATGAAATTCACAACGGGTAAGAACCCGACTGATTTGGTCAATTAAAGGATTCTTAGGGGGATGCAAGGAATTCTGACAAATTTAGTCGGCCAAATTGTCGCTGCAACGGCGAACGATGATTTCAGACCTGCCTGGGGTGTTGTTTGGGTTCCCTTTGGTCCAATGGATTGTATGGTCACCCAAAGAGTCCAGCCTAAGCAGAGCAACCACATGAACCAGCCCCAATACATCTTCGAAGCAAGCTCAAAACCATCACTTCCGTGGCACGAAGTCCCCCTTATCCTGGCAACGGATGAATCCGTTAAGGGATATGGATGCCTGGTGGACGACGCCGAAGGTTTTGAAATTGAAATTACCCGTTGGCCACAGCAAGGCTGGCGAACGATTGATGAGGGCACAGGCGACGAAGGCGGCTATGTCGAAGGAACGTTCAAATGTGATTGGCGCGGAGATGTGCTGTATGGGGAAAACGAAGCCGTTTCTGGCCACTACGTTCTGGGTTGGTCTGCGGACCCGCAGCAGGCGCAGACTAAGGAAAGAACCCAGCCGCGCGACCAGGTGTTGCTATGGCACATGAATTATCATCCGGACGGTGGGCAACTGTTCTTTCCTCTGGATAACAAACCGTTCATCGTGCCGCTGGCCCTGCCGGGTGACAATCTTCATCCGGACAAGGTGATTGCGTTCTGGTGCGATGGGCAGCGTGGGCTATATATTCATGCAGGTATTTGGCACGAAGGCGTGTTCCCGGTGCATGACCATCAGAGGTTTCTTGACCGTCAAGGCGCAGTTCATGCGCGCGTCAGCGCCGATCTGGGCAAGGAATTCGGCGTCTATCTGTCCTGCCCGCTGAGCGAAGACAAGATTAAGCGCCTTTGATCCGTATCCTGCGGATGCGCTATCAACAGACACAGTTAACAACAAAAAAACCGCGCTCAATGGCGCGGTTCTTTAATTCAGCTATATGCCTGCTCTCAGCCCTGGCGAGCTTTGAACTTGCGCTGCGTCTTGTTGATCACGTAGACGCGGCCTTTGCGACGCACAATGCGGCAATCACGGTGCCGGTTCTTGAGCGAGCGGAGCGAGTTCTTGACCTTCATGGGTCTGTCTCCAATCTGCGGCGCCTTCATCAAAGACGTGGCCAGCGCCTGGGTTAATCGGGTGCCCGGAAGCCCCGGACAGTGAATTCATGGTGGGCGGTACAAGGATCGAACTTGTGACCCCTTCGATGTCAACGAAGTGCTCTACCGCTGAGCTAACCGCCCACGTCCCTTTGCGTGACCTGCCCCATAACGAAATGGGGCGCGGATCCCCGCGCCGGTGACGGGCTCTATAAAAGGAGTCGTTTTGGGGATCAAGGGGTTTGGAAGAACTATTTTCCAGTCTATGTTGGTCCCGACCAAGGAGTGATCATGTCGAACGCGCCATACGCATTGGAAATGCCAGCAAACCGCAGTTCATGCGTGGTGTTTTCTTCGCCTCATAGCGGTCAGCACTACCCCGAAGCCCTGTTGCAGCGGTCGGTTCTGAACCGCAACGTGATTCGGTCTTCCGAGGACGCTTTTGTCGATCGGCTGTTTGCCCCGGCCCCTGAATTTGGAGCGCCGCTGTTGGCGGCGGCCATGCCACGGGCCTATCTTGACCTGAATCGCAGTGCCGATGAACTGGATCCGGCCCTGATCCAGGGTGCCAGGCGTAACGGACATAACCCGCGCGTGGCGTCCGGTCTGGGTGTCATCCCCCGCGTCGTGGCCAATGGGCGCGCAATTTATCGCGGCAAGTTGACGATGGATGAGGCCCGTTTGCGCATAGATACCTATTGGCGCCCATATCATAAACGCCTGAAATCCTTGCTGGCCGAGTCGCATCGAATGTTCGGGCAGGCAATTCTGATTGACTGTCATTCCATGCCGCACGAAGCGGTCGCGCTTGCGGGGAATACAAAATCCAAACGTCCCGAGATTGTTCTGGGTGATCGGTTTGGTGCTTCGGCGTCGGGTTTGATCGTGGATCAGATTGAGGCAGCATTTGCTTCGGCCGGGTTGCGGGTTGCCCGGAATACCCCGTTTGCCGGGGCCTATGTGACCCAATCCTACGGTCGGCCCGCGCGCCAGCAGCATGCCATTCAGATCGAGATCGACCGCGCGCTTTACATGGATGAAGACACGATTACGCCGAATGCGCATTTTGCCGAGTTCAAAGAGGTCATGCGCCAGGTGATTTCGAGCATCGCCGGTATTGGGCAGGAACAGCTGCCGTTGGCCGCAGAGTAGGCTCAGCGCAGGGCGCGGCCCTTGACGATCGCATCTGTTCCAAATCTGCGCCGTATCTCATCCGTGGCCCGTTCTGCTTTTGATCTTTGCGCGGCGCCCGGATCCAGCAGGTCACCCGAGATATCTGCCTGTTCCTCGGAACATAAATCCGACAGGCCGCAGCCCAGCAGGCGATAGGGGCCCTGATCACCAACCTGATCGAACAAAGCGCGGGCGGTGCGATAAATACGATCAGCGATCTGCGTTGCGTCGCGCAATGACACGCGTCGGGTGATAATCTTGTGATTGGCCCGCTTCAGTTTCAGCGTCACGACCCGTCCGGCCAGTCTTTTGGCCTTGGCGCGGTCTGCCACTTTCTCGGACATACGCCATATGTGTCCGTCCAGAATATCCAGACTGGCCGTATCTTCGAAAAAGGTGGTCTCGTTGCTGATCGATTTCATCGGCTCATGCGCCGAGACGCGGCGCTTGTCCTGCCCACGCGCCAGATGCCACAGGCGGTAGCCCATTGATCCGAAGCGTGCGGTCAAAGCTTCCTGATCCCAGCGCAGCAGATCCGAAAAGGTACGAATGCCCGCCCGGTCCAGTGACTCTTGCGCCGCCGGACCGATGCCCCAGATCAGTCGCACGGGTTTATCGTTCAGGAATTCAGCGGTTTCCGCCTTGCCGATCACCGAAAACCCGCGCGGCTTGTCGAGGTCCGAGGCCACCTTGGCTAGAAACTTATTGTGACTTAACCCGATGGAGCCGGTCAGCCCCAGTTCATCCTTCATCCGCTTCACCAGCCGAGCCAGCATGACAGCGGGCGGTGCGCCGTGCAGCCGTTCAGTGCCGGACAGGTCCATGAATGCCTCGTCCAGGGAAAGCGGTTCGACCACGGGTGTCAGCTCATCCATCATGGCCCGGATTTCGCGAGAAACTTTAGCGTAAACGGACATGCGGGGTTTGATTACCTCGGCATCCGGGCAAAGCTGTAACGCCTTGAACATAGGCATGGCCGAGCGGACCCCACGGATGCGCGCCACATAACAAGCGGTGGAAACAACGCCGCGTTTTCCGCCACCGATGATTACGGGCTTATCCGCCAGTTCGGGATTGTCGCGCTTTTCGACCGAGGCATAGAACGCATCGCAATCCATATGAGCAATAGTGAGGTCAAACAGCTCGGGGTGCGACATGACACGCGGGCTTCCGCAAGACGGGCAACGCCGTTCGTCGGTCAGACGGGTCAGGCAATCTCGACAAAGGCCGGGCATGTGCGTCCTTGCGCGTTCTGAGTCTGTGATGAAACAGTCTTATACCAGCCGCGATCCCGTTCAAAGGCTTGGCGCGAGTCGGTTTTGGTGAAAAAGAGACCCCCCACACGATGGCGGGGGGAGGTAACGGACCTCAGGAAGAAAATGTCCGTTGGGGAGTGTTTCAACCCCAGAATCGCGCAAAGGTGGCCATTTCGATAGGATGAAGGTGGCTTGTGGGAAAGTCGTTTTTTGAATGTGTGTTTTTAGGCACAGAGACGATTTGGCGCATAAGCGGCAAAAATTGACCTAAGGTCAACTGCTTGCCGGTCATTTGAGCTGTGAATTCCGGCTGATTTCGCCCTAAAGATCAGTGATGCGCCAAAGAATTTAACTCGTTCAGAACCGCTTCGGCAGCTGCTTTTGGATCATCCGCCTGATAGATCGGGCGGCCGACAACGATGTGATCGGCCCCATCGCCAATTGCGCTGGCCGGTGTTGCAACCCGTTTCTGATCGCCCAAAGCTGCCCCTGCCGGGCGCACACCGGGGGTGACGATCAGACGGCCCTCGGCCTGGGGCAGGGCACGGATCAAGGCGGCCTCTTGCGGGCTGGCAATGACGCCATCCGCCCCGGCCTCCAGTGCTTTGGCCGCGCGTTCGACAACCAGGTCCTGCACGTCTCCGTCTTTCAGCAGACTGGCATCCAGGTCGTCGCGGTTCAGCGACGTCAGGATGGTCACCGCGAGGATTTTCAGGTCTTTGCCAGAGGCGCCTTCTTTCGCGGCGCGGACCACATGCGGGTCGCCATGCACAGTCAGGAAATCCAGATCGAACTGCGCCAGCCCCCGGACGGCGTTTTCGACCGTGTTGCCGATGTCGAACAGCTTCATGTCCAGAAAGATGCGCTTGCCGTGATCCTGTTTTAGCTCATTGGCCAGCGCGAGGCCTCCACCGGTCAACATCCCAAGCCCGATCTTGTAGAAGGACACGCTGTCACCCAGCCGCTCGGCCATGGCCAGCCCTTGCAGGGCGTTGGGAACATCGAGGGCGACGATCAGGCGGTCATCGGACATTGGGGGGCTCCTTTTTGGCAAACGTCTGCGTCCTACCGGGTTCGGGCGTGCCTGTCCATGCAAAGTACGATTCCTGTGTTAAGGTCGCGGCATTCTTTGAAAGGAACTGAAATGAGAAAGTTGATTGTACTTTGTCTTGTTTTGACCGCCTGTCAGGAAACGCCGTCGGAAACTCCGGTCCAGGCGGTTGCGCCGCCTAACGACGATCTGAGGTTCGTTGGCGGATACCGGGCCACTGATGATGAATGCCAACTGACTGGCGAAACGGCGTTTACCATCGATTTTCTGGATGATGCCGCTGACCTTGTATCCTGCCCCACGGGCAGTGATGCGGCGCAGTCGCTGGTGGATATGTACTCCGCTCGCCAGATGGCCGAAACCGGGGGCTATACGGTCTATTCCGTTCCGCGCAGATAATCACGGAATCTCCGTTCTTAGCCTCTTGAACCGACAAAGATATTTCCCAGATTGAATGTGAGGCTTCGACCGATATGTGCCGCCAAGCGGGCATATCAAAACGGGGCGCTTGAGACGAAGGAGAACAGCATGGACTTGAACAAGTTCACCGAGCGGGCACGGGGATTCGTGCAGGCGGCGCAGACCATTGCGCTGCGCGAGGGGCACCAAAGGCTGGAGCCCACACATATACTTAAGGCATTGATGGATGACGATCAGGGGTTGGCCAGCAACCTGATCACACGCGCGGGCGGCGCGCCGAACCGCGTGGTTGAGGCGCTGGATGCCGCGATGGGGAAGATCCCCAAGGTCAGCGGCGACGCGAGCCAGATTTACATGGATGGCCAGACTGCCAAGGTGCTGGACGAAGCCGCCAAGATCGCCACCAAGGCGGGTGATAGCTTTGTTCCGGTCGAGCGCGTTCTGATGGCGCTGTGTATGGTGAAATCCAAGGCCAAAGAGGCGTTGGAAGCTGGGGCCGTATCCGCCCAGAAGCTGAACGAAGCGATCAACGACATCCGTAAGGGCCGCACCGCTGACACCGCCTCGGCGGAAGAGGGTTATGACGCACTCAAGAAATATGCACGCGACCTGACCGAGGCTGCGGCTGAAGGCAAGATCGACCCGATCATCGGGCGGGATGAAGAAATCCGCCGCTCGATGCAGGTTCTGTCGCGCCGCACCAAGAACAACCCGGTTCTGATCGGTGAACCCGGCGTCGGAAAAACCGCGATTGCTGAGGGCATGGCCCTGCGCATTATCAATGGTGATGTGCCGGAATCGCTGAAGGACAAGAAACTGCTGGCGCTGGATATGGGCGCGCTGATTGCTGGTGCGAAATATCGCGGTGAGTTCGAAGAACGCCTCAAGGCCGTTCTGACCGAGGTGACCGAGGCCGCGGGTGAGATCATCCTGTTCATCGATGAGATGCACACGCTGGTCGGTGCTGGTAAATCTGACGGCGCGATGGATGCCGCCAACCTGATCAAGCCGGCGCTTGCCCGGGGTGAGCTGCATTGTATCGGCGCAACCACGCTGGATGAGTACCGTAAATACGTGGAGAAAGATGCAGCCCTTGCCCGCCGGTTCCAGCCCGTCGTTGTGGCAGAACCCACGGTCGAGGACACGATCAGCATCCTGCGCGGCATCAAGGAAAAATACGAGCTGCACCACGGCGTGCGCATCTCGGACTCGGCGCTGGTTTCGGCGGCGACCCTGTCGCATCGCTATATCACCGATCGTTTCCTGCCCGACAAGGCGATCGACCTTGTCGATGAAGCCGCGTCGCGTCTGCGGATGGAGGTGGATTCGAAGCCCGAGGAGCTCGATCAGCTTGATCGCCAAATTCTGCAGATGCAGATCGAGGAAGAGGCGCTGAAGCTGGAAGACGACGCGGCATCAAAAGATCGTCTGGAGACCTTGCAAAAGGATCTGGCCGACCTGCAAGAGCAATCTGCTGAGATGACCGCCCAATGGCAGGCCGAACGCGACAAGCTGGCTGGCGCGCGTGATCTGAAAGAGCAGCTCGACAAAGCGCGGGCCGATCTGGAGATTGCAAAGCGCGAAGGCAACCTCGCAAAGGCGGGTGAGCTATCCTACGGCGTCATCCCCGAGCTTGAGAAAAAGCTGACCGAGGCCGAGAACGCCGAAAGCAACGCCATGATGGCAGAGGAAACGGTGCGCCCGGAACAGATCGCATCCGTGGTCGAGCGCTGGACCGGTATCCCGACCTCGAAAATGCTGGAAGGTGAGCGCGAAAAGCTGCTGCGGATGGAAGATGATCTGCATTCCCGCGTGATCGGTCAGGATGCGGCGGTGACCGCCGTGGCCAATGCCGTCCGCCGTGCGCGGGCTGGTCTGAATGACGAGAACCGCCCACTGGGCTCGTTCCTGTTCCTCGGGCCGACTGGTGTGGGTAAAACTGAACTGACCAAGGCCGTGGCGAACTTTCTGTTCGACGACGACAACGCGATGGTGCGCATCGACATGTCCGAGTTCATGGAGAAACACGCGGTTGCCCGTCTGATCGGCGCCCCTCCGGGCTATGTCGGTTATGACGAAGGCGGTGTGCTGACCGAAGCCGTGCGGCGCAGGCCCTATCAGGTCGTGCTGTTTGACGAGGTCGAAAAGGCGCACCCGGATGTGTTCAACGTGCTGTTGCAGGTTCTGGACGATGGTGTGCTGACCGACGGTCAGGGCCGCACCGTGGACTTCAAGCAGACGCTGATCATCCTGACATCGAACCTCGGATCTCAGGCGCTCAGCCAATTGCCCGAAGGCGCGGACAGCGCGCAGGCGCGGCGCGATGTGATGGATGCGGTCCGGGCCCATTTCCGGCCCGAGTTCCTGAACCGTCTGGACGAGACTATCATCTTTGACCGGCTCAAGCGGGCCGACATGGATGGCATCGTCGATATCCAGATGGCACGTCTGCAAAAACGTCTGGCCGCCCGCAAGATCGAGCTGGCTTTGGACGAGGGTGCCAAGGAATGGCTGGCCAACGAAGGCTATGATCCGGTCTTTGGTGCGCGTCCGCTCAAGCGCGTGATCCAGCGCGCCTTGCAGAACCCGCTGGCCGAGGCTCTGCTGGCCGGTGAAATCAAGGACGGCGAAACCGTTCCGGTGACCGCCGGGGCCGATGGTCTGATCATCGGCGATCGGCTGGGCACTTCAGAGCGTCCGCGTCCGGATGATGCCGTTGTGCATTGACGCCGTTTGGCCAGGTAGACAAGTGGAAAGGCCCGCCAATCAGGCGGGCCTTTCCATTGGCAGTTTGGCGTCTGGTGCGAATGTGCTTCAACCCAAAAACGAAGAGGTACGCCGATTGAGCGTGTGATCGACACGCGGCGGCGGGCTAAGCCTTTTGGACCAACACACGCTTCGCGCTGCCGCTTGCCGCGTCAACGAGAGTGGAAACTTCTCCGAAGTTTTCCAGAAACCCCATGCCTTCGGACAGCCGGCGCGATCTCAAATCAAGAATGATGGCGCCATCTTTGCCCAGGTTCAGCAAATTTGACATACACGGCTCCATAAGGTCATGATACAAAACGATTTTATTTTCGGAAAAGCCCGATATGGCACTACATTTTGTGCGTCAGGAGGTCGGTTGGAATGGCCTCGACCGTTACGGGTTTTTCAGTTTCCGGATACGCCTTTCAAGCGCGTATGGTACGCCCGCCGCCTTCGCAACCCCTGCCGCCACCGGGTCTGGCCGAGCGTCCGTTCTGACCTCGATCCGTGCGCCGTCGACGGAGGTGAAGGACGTGGTGGCCCGCTGCCAGCGACCGAGCTTGTTGCGCACAGAGGCCCAACTGTCGTGGACCCCCTGCGCAGCGAGACGGGTCCGGATGACATTGACGCCGTACAGCGCCAGCACCGCGATGAACAGATGGCCCTCGATCCGCCTGGACAGTTGGTGCCAGATCGGGCGCAAGCCGAGTTCAGACTTGAGCGTCTCAAACGTCGCTTCGAGTTCGGTCAAACGCCAGTAGGTGCGCACCGTCTTCTCAAGGCCCCATTCCGTGTGGCTGGTGCGCAGCACATAGAGGCCCGCGCGGGCATCGCGTGTATTGAATGCCGCATTGGGTACCCATGTCACCGCGCTGGCCTTGCCATCCGAACCCTTTGTGACGCGGATGTCATAATGCTGATTGACCATAGCGTAGCGTTCCCGCAAACGCCCGAGCCGCTCCAGAACCTTGTCGTATGTCTTGACGGAGCGCGGCTTGCTCAAGCCGTCGTGCAAGGCGGTAAGTTCTGCCTCAAAGGCGTCCCGCTTCTTGGCCAGAATGGCTTCATCACGCTCCTGTCGCGCCTGGCTCCAGATGCAGAGTTGCGCTTCGTTCTCAGGCTCGTGGGACAGGTTCCAGATCCGCGCCTCATGCCCCGATCTGGTCTCGATCGTTGCATCAGGATCCCGCGCGCCTGCAGCATCCGCCTGATCCGGCTTGACCCCACCCCGCCTGACCGTGATCCAATGATAGCCCCGGTTGCGCAGTTCGGCGAGGTTGTTTTCGGTAGCGATGCCTGCATCCATGATGACCGTGGGCTTGTCCTTGTCCTCCGGTGTGGCAAGGCTGTCCAGCGCCTCGAACAGCGTGCCGGGTTCGCTGACATTGCCGGGCAGAACGCTGGAGCGGCGCGGGAAGCCGCCCTCGTCGGTGGCCATCGCGAGCGTGACAAGAGGGCAGTCGTTCCGTTTCTGCTTGGAGCGTCCGAACCTGGCCAGATCGGACGCTGGACGCCCGGTCATGTAGGTGTTGGTCAGGTCATAGAAGATCACCGCACCGGAACTGCCGAACAACGTGCGCTGACGGTCAAACAGCGCGTCTTCGATGGCCTCGTGGTGTTTGACCAGACCGTCACTGAGACGATACAGCTTGTCGAGATAGAGCGCCGGCCCGGTATTGAGGCGCAGAAGTTCAAACGTGGCACTGTTGGTCTCCAACCATCGCAAAGTCTCCCGTTCGCTGGCGGGATGCACCATGCGCGCAATCACCAGCGCCATGGCGGTCCGGGCGTCTCGATCCGACAGGCCGACATTCTTGAGCACCCCAAGAAAGCCCAGAGCCTCCAGAGCGGCCAGGGCAAGTCGCTCACAGCCCACAGACCGCGCGTCTTCAATCTGTATGCTGTCGAGACGGATATTTGCTGTGCCGCCATCCAGGGCCTCGGCCGCCGACTGGACCAACGCGCGGCTGCGCAACTTCTGCACAATGGTATCCGCCATTGTCGCCAATTCCGGTTCAGGATCGAACAGAGGCGTTTCTCCCGTAATCCCCGCCTGAACGAGTTCGACCAGTTCGGGCCACTGCGATTTGGGGATCGGAAAGGCTGCTCCGAGGTTCAGGAGCGTCTTTTGTTGCACCTTGCGGCCCGTTCTAAAATTCTCGACCAACCGGACGGATCGGTAGCATTTGTCAGCGCGGCGGCGGGTCAGGGTCTCACGAATAAACATGTTCCTACATTAGGACCGCTGCACCCCACTGGGAATCCCGAAAAGCCCTCAGGAAGCACATTATGGCACCACTTCGAAAATCCAGAAACTCACCTCAACAAAATCAACGCTTTACCGGCCAGAAAGCGGCAATTTCGACCGATTTCAGCAAAAAAGTGCGGAACTTGGGTTTGGCCACAACGTCATTGAAAAAATGACCGTAGGTTTGAACAGGATAGTGATAGCCGCAGGAAATATAACTCATTGCCAAGTCAATCGGAGCAATCACATCCAGGTTGTCCACGCGGGGGTTCAAACAAGTTATATCGTCCTTGTCTACGCCGTTTTCCAACAGAAACGCCCGAGCGACAGATAAGCTTGAATAGGCCGCGCCGGTTTCATCATATCCAAAGTGACGTTCTTCGGAGGTTTCCAAGTCTATGAGGTTCAGTTTGCATTTGTGGTCTTTCCACAAGAACAAGTCGAACATGGCGTAACCGCACCCGATGTCTGCGACCGAGCGCGGATTTACCTTTTCAATGACGTCTCGGATTTCCAGATACTCAAGGAAGATTATTGCAGCGGCTCGTCTGGCCAACTCAATTCCGCGCTCATGAACAAGCGACAGCGCTGGCGCGGCGTTCCCGGAACTCCACGCCCGGATTATTCTTCCAGACCGAGGCTGATCATGAATGATCTCGGACCTTTGCATGATCAAGTTTACAAGGTCTTGCGGAGCGAAGGCATCAAATGACAACTCTGCCACGAGGGGCAGGGAAACTGCCTCCATCATTTGTTGATTTGTGATCATTTAGTTTGGTCCGGCGCGCTCTGGTACAGGAATGGTTGCCGGACGATGATGTAAAACCATCCGGCATACAAGAGCTTGCACAACCAGTTTGCTTACTCGATGGGATCTAGATCAACGCAAATATCCGTGCTGGCCCGCCGGTACCGCCTTTATGTTTGGGCGCGCCGATCACCAGTGTTGATCCGGACGCAGGCACACGATCCAGATTGGCCAGACATTCGATCCCGAACCGGCCCGATGGCAGCCACGCATAGTGGGTCGCGAAATCGGCAGACATGCCGTGATCCAGTGACAATGTATCAACGGCAATTGACCGCGCGCCGGTTTCCTCCATCAACATTTGCGCGGCTTCGACATGGAACCCGGGATAGTGCTGGGCCGTACCGTCGAAATTGCGGAACGCATCCGTGTCGGTTTTGCCGCCCCAGCCTGAATGCATCGCAACGCAAGCTCCATCGGGAATGTCGCCATTGGCGGCAATCCAGGCTTTCAGGTCGTCCGGGGTGACCCTGGTATCGGCATCCTCGGCGGCGCGGGCAGCGATATCGACGACGCATAACGGGGCCACCAAATCACTTACCGGGATTTCGTCGACCGATGCGCCATCCGCAGAAAAATGCAGCGGGGCGTCGATATGAGTTCCGGTATGCTCATTGATCGACAGGTTGAATAGATTGAACCCATGGTCACCGAAGTTAAACACCTGCTCGGCGGAAATGCCCGGGTCACCACCCCAGGTTGGGAAGTCGGGGCTGAGGGAGTGGGTCATGTCCTCGACCCCGCCATGGCCTGCGGCCAGCGCCGCCGGTGCAGAGGCTCCGGTGGCCGCGGCTGCCAGACCCGAGGCCGCAGCCGCCTTGAAGAACCCTCGCCGCGACAGCATCCGGTTCTTGACCGCATTCATCACACAGGTGTCACACATTCGCCTTCCTCCCTTGTCATCATCAAAGCACAACGCGGTGGGCCACCGTCACGCAAGTCAAATGTGAGTGAGGGCATTTGCGCTGGTGCCAGTAGGGCCGACATCGGGCGCGCAACGTTACAATCCCGTCGCTCAATCGTTACGCCTGTTTCCTTGGCGCTGTGCTATCAGACATTACCTCATGGCCGAGGTGGACTGATTACGGAGATATAAATGGCGCATCGCTGGACCAATACTTTGACACATGCCGACGTCACCCCACAGGCGGCGTTTTTAAACCGGCGGCAGATCATGGCCGGACTGGCAGGTGTCGGACTGACCGCGATGGCGCGACCAGCGGCGGCGCAGGACGCTCTGGAGCTCAATACCTGGGAGGAGATCACCAATTACAACAATTTCTATGAGTTCGGGACCCGCAAGGACGATCCGGCGAAATACGCTCATACGCTGGTGACCGAGCCGTGGAGTGTGCAGATCGATGGTCTGGTTGACCGCCCGGGTGAGTATAGCTTTCAGGACATCATGTCCGAGATGACCATAGAAGAGAGGATCTACCGATTCCGCTGTGTTGAGGCCTGGTCGATGGTGATTCCGTGGAATGGTTTTGAACTGGCAGATTTGCTGAACATGGCCGGTGTGCAAGAAGGTGCGAAATACGTGGCGTTCGAGACGGCTTATCGTCCGGATGAAATGCCGGGCACGCGGTTCCCGGTCCTTGAGTGGCCTTATCGCGAAGGTCTGCGTCTGGACGAAGCGATGCACCCGCTGACCATCATGGCGACTGGTATCTACGATCAGCCAATCCCGAACCAGAATGGGGCGCCTCTGCGGTTGGTTGTGCCCTGGAAGTATGGGTTCAAATCCATCAAATCCATCGTGCGGATCACGCTGACCGAGGACGAGCCGCCCACCAGTTGGAATATGTCTGCGCCACAGGAATACGGCTTTTACAGTAATGTGAATCCGAATGTGGATCACCCACGCTGGTCGCAAGCCTCGGAACGCCGCATTGGTGGTGGACTTTTTGCCAAGCGAGTTCCGACCTTGATGTTCAATGGCTATGAAGCTGAGGTTGCAGGCCTGTATGAGGGTATGGATCTGAAGGCGAATTACTAAGCTTATGCAGGCAGTGAACCAGATAGTGCGCAAGATGCCAGTTTGGGCGGTCTACCTGCTAGGGGCCTTGCCCGCACCGTGGTTTTTGTATCTGGCCCTGACCGGAGGGTTGGGGGTCGAACCAATCGAGGCGCTGGAGCACAAGCTGGGTGAGCTGGCTCTGCAGCTTCTCATCGTTGGGTTGGCCGTAACGCCGTTGCGGCAATATCTGGGGCTAAACCTGATGAAGTTCCGGCGTGCAATCGGCGTATTGGCCTTTTCATACGTGGCGCTGCACCTGTTGGTCTGGCTGGTGTTGGATGTTCAGCAACCCAGCCAAATCTGGGCGGACATTCTTAAGCGGCCCTATATCACAGTCGGAATGGCCGGTTTCATCTTGCTGCTGCCGTTGGCTTTGACGTCCAATAACTTGTCTGTGCGCCGCTTGGGACCTCGCTGGCGCAAGCTACACAAGCTGGTCTATCCGGCAATATTATTGGGCGGAATCCATTATGTGATGTTGGCCAAGGGCTTCCAGCTTGAGCCGCTCCTATACCTTGCAGCAATTATCGGTCTCTTAATCTTACGTTTGCCGATCTCGGGCCTGATGAGTCGCGGGAGACAGGCCGATTCCGCCTGAGTCTTGCCCGAGTCTGTGGGTAAGTGTGTGAATAACGGTGTTGCGGCCCTAGATTCGGTTTGAATTTAGAAATTTCCCATCGATTTTGAAAATTGAAATGAAACTAATACATTGATTGTATTTAATAAAATACCATTTCGAAGATTTTTCGCTCAATACCACTTTTTCTCTTGCGGGTTTGATTTGTAATGCTTAGAACGCCCTTCACCGGCGCTGCTGAGGCGGTTGTTGGTGCGCTGCTGAGGTGGCGGGACGGGCCGGAGAGACGGTTGGACGCATCGGAGAGACGGTGGGCATCTGAGGTTAGGGTTTAGGCGGTTGCGCTGAGTTTATTGGCGTGATGGTCTGATTTTTGGCTCTTTGGTGTTTTGTTCTTTGACATTGATGGATAACTGAAGAGATATGTGGGCGGTTTGGTTCGTTTCGACGGATTGGATGTCTGTATATCGCGCTGGTAGGGGTTAGTGCTCAAGTAGCCGAATAGGCGGTAGCACGTTTAATGATCCCGATGACCAGTGTCAGCTTCACTGTTTGTACGGCTTTCGGTTTCTTAGGAGACCTGAAGCACAACAAACAGATGACTCTTGATTGTCCCTTGGCCTAGCCGGGTTGGGGGTATCGTTTGTGCGGTTTTGTAGCTGCAGCGTAGCGTAAGCTGCCCTGTGCTCAAGCAGCCGAATAGGCGGTAGCACAATCAA
>NZ_CBDEUW010000002.1:2110000-3445635 GCF_965243365.1 Ruegeria sp.
GCGGGAAAGTATGCTTTTGGTTCAGAAAAAGGGGTTGGTTGTTCCAGCTTCCGACCCATGGATTTGCTTCGCAAATCCAGTCTTTCTTTTTCTGGATCAAATCAAGCGCGAGAAGGGCGTTTGGTGAATGCCTTGGCAGCAAGAGGCGATGAAAGACGTGATACTCTGCGATAAGCCATGGGGAGCTGAGAATAAGCTTTGATCCATGGATCTCTGAATGGGGCAACCCACTTGAAAGCTTCATATTGTTAGTTTTGCTAATCAATATGTCGCTTAACCAAGTACTTAAGACCTGAATACATAGGGTTTTAAGAGCAAACCCGGGGAACTGAAACATCTAAGTACCCGGAGGAAAGGAAATCAATTGATACTCCCCTAGTAGCGGCGAGCGAACGGGGACCAGCCGAGCCAGATAAGTGACTAGAACACGTTGGGAAGCGTGGCCATAGCGGGTGACAGCCCCGTATAGGAAGCTTTGATGGACGTATTAAGTAGGGCGGAACACGTGAAATTCTGTCTGAAGATCGGAGGACCACCTTCGAAGGCTAAGTACTCCTTGCTGACCGATAGCGAACCAGTACCGTGAGGGAAAGGTGAAAAGCACCCCGACGAGGGGAGTGAAACAGTACCTGAAACCGAACGCCTACAATCAGTCGGAGGCTCCTTGCGAGCTGACGGCGTACCTTTTGTATAATGGGTCATCGACTTGGTCTCACGAGCAAGCTTAAGCCGTTAGGTGTAGGCGTAGCGAAAGCGAGTCTTAATAGGGCGCATGAGTTCGTGGGATCAGACCCGAAACCGAGTGATCTAGGCATGGCCAGGTTGAAGGTAAGGTAACACTTACTGGAGGACCGAACCCACATCCGTTGAAAAGGATCGGGATGAGCTGTGCCTAGGGGTGAAAGGCCAATCAAACTCGGAGATAGCTGGTTCTCTGCGAAATCTATTTAGGTAGAGCGTCATCCGAATACCCCGGGGGGTAGAGCACTGGATGGGTAATGGGGCCCCACAGGCTTACTGATCCTAACCAAACTCCGAATACCCGGGAGTACTAGATGGCAGACACACTGCGGATGCTAACGTCCGTAGTGGAGAGGGAAACAACCCTGACCTACGACTAAGGCCCCCAATTCATGGCTAAGTGGGAAAGCAGGTGGGACGACCAAAACAACCAGGAGGTTGGCTTAGAAGCAGCCATCCTTTAAAGATAGCGTAACAGCTCACTGGTCTAAATAAGTTGTCCTGCGGCGAAGATGTAACGGGGCTCAAGCCATGAGCCGAAGTCTAGGGATGCGTAAGCATCGGTAGCAGAGCGTAGTGTGACATAGAACCTTGTCTATATTGCCGCCGGTTATGCGGCGCGGGCAACCGCGCTCAAGTAGCCGAATAGGCGGTAGCGCAGACATAGGTTCTTTCGATGAAGCCGGGGCGTGAGCCATCCGGTGGAGAGATCACTAGTGAGAATGATGACATGAGTAGCGACAAAGAGTGTGAGAGACACTCTCGCCGAAAGTCCAAGGGTTCCTGCTTAAAGCTAATCTGAGCAGGGTAAGCCGGCCCCTAAGCCGAGGCCGAAAGGCGTAGGCGATGGGAACTAGGTTAATATTCCTAGGCCAGGAGGATGTGACGGATCACAGGTGTAGTTCAATCTTATCGGATTGATTGGGCTGCTGAGTGGTTCCTGGAAATAGCCCTCCATCAGACCGTACCCTAAACCGACACAGGTGGACTGGTAGAGCATACCAAGGCGCTTGAGAGAACGATGTTGAAGGAACTCGGCAAAATACCTCCGTAAGTTCGCGAGAAGGAGGCCCGGTTCCTAGGCAACTAGGGGCTGGGGGCACAAACCAGGGGGTGGCGACTGTTTATTAAAAACACAGGGCTCTGCGAAGTCGCAAGACGACGTATAGGGTCTGACGCCTGCCCGGTGCCTGAAGGTTAAAAGGAGAGGTGAGAGCCTTGAATTGAAGCCCAGGTAAACGGCGGCCGTAACTATAACGGTCCTAAGGTAGCGAAATTCCTTGTCGGGTAAGTTCCGACCTGCACGAATGGCGTAACGACTTCCCCGCTGTCTCCAACATCGACTCAGCGAAATTGAATTGCCTGTCAAGATGCAGGCTTCCCGCGGTTAGACGGAAAGACCCCGTGCACCTTTACTACAGCTTCGCACTGGCATCAGGATTGTGATGTGCAGGATAGGTGGTAGGCTTTGAAGCAGGAACGCAAGTCCCTGTGGAGCCTCCCTTGAGATACCACCCTTCGCACTCTTGATGTCTAACCGCGGTCCGTTATCCGGATCCGGGACCCTGCGTGGCGGGTAGTTTGACTGGGGCGGTCGCCTCCTAAAGCGTAACGGAGGCGCGCGAAGGTTGGCTCAGAGCGGTCGGAAATCGCTCGTTGAGTGCAATGGCAGAAGCCAGCCTGACTGCGAGACTGACAAGTCGAGCAGAGTCGAAAGACGGCCATAGTGATCCGGTGGTCCCGAGTGGAAGGGCCATCGCTCAACGGATAAAAGGTACGCCGGGGATAACAGGCTGATACTGCCCAAGAGTCCATATCGACGGCAGTGTTTGGCACCTCGATGTCGGCTCATCTCATCCTGGGGCTGGAGCAGGTCCCAAGGGTACGGCTGTTCGCCGTTTAAAGAGGTACGTGAGCTGGGTTTAGAACGTCGTGAGACAGTTCGGTCCCTATCTGCCGTGGGTGTAGGAGACTTGAGAGGAGTTGCCCCTAGTACGAGAGGACCGGGGTGAACGATCCACTGGTGGACCAGTTGTCGTGCCAACGGCAGTGCTGGGTAGCTATGATCGGACAGGATAACCGCTGAAGGCATCTAAGCGGGAAGCCCCCCTCAAAACAAGGTCTCCCTGAGGGCCGTGGAAGACCACCACGTCAATAGGCCGGAGATGTAAGCGCAGTAATGCGTTCAGTTGACCGGTACTAATCGCCCGATAGGCTTGATTTGATCCAGTAATGGAAAGACAAGACCAAAGCATACACCGACCTTGACTAGGGATAGCGTCGCAGCGCCAAGCCGCGATGTTGATTGACATAACAACCGTGCAGGAACGCGCATCCGCTTCGCGAATACGCTGCCTCCTGCACGTCGCGCTTTGCCAAAGGCAAAGACGCGACGTGGGCTTTTCCTCGGTTTGGTGGTCATAGCGCAAGTGAAACACCCGGTCCCATACCGAACCCGGAAGTTAAGCACTGCCGCGCCAATGGTACTTGGGCTTAAGCCCCGGGAGAGTAGGTCACCGCCAAACCTAGAAAAAGCCCAAATCTCTCTAATACGATGAAACAAATCTGA
This sequence comes from Ruegeria sp., assembly GCF_965243365.1. Taxonomy (GTDB): domain Bacteria; phylum Pseudomonadota; class Alphaproteobacteria; order Rhodobacterales; family Rhodobacteraceae; genus Ruegeria. Next base: position 2,113,311 of record NZ_CBDEUW010000002.1, read on the forward strand.
CTCTGACGCGGGATGGAGCAGCCCGGTAGCTCGTCAGGCTCATAACCTGAAGGTCGCAGGTTCAAATCCTGCTCCCGCAACCAGCGTCAGAAAATCTCAGTACAGCCCGTTCAGACTACAATTGATCCACTGGATCAATTGCTTAACGTCTTCACCTCGTCAGGCTCATAACCCAAAGGTCGTAGGTTCAAATCCTACTCCCGCAAACAATCTTCTCAGTCAGATATCAAACACTTAGCCTCGCATCACGCGGGGCTTTTTTGCATTCCGCCAAACCCACTGGAAGGTAAGCGTTGCATGTAGCCCCGACCCCGGTGCTCTTTCAGCTCATCCGTAAATCTTTGCAAGCCGGGAATGTCATTTGATGCGGAGAAGGTGATCATTCGGACTGGCCAGCTGAGGTTTGATGTCAAAGGCCCCTGTGCACGACTCATGCGATTTTATGTCTGAGTTTGGGCCAATGTCGGAAGGCTTGTTCTGGATGGGTTCGCAAGAGCCTTCTGATTTCGTCGAGGCCGATGCGGAAGATGGACTTGGCGTACCTGCCATGTGATTTTCTGGGGCGCTTTTGGGTGCCAAGTTTCTTGGATGCCATCTTCGCCGCCCATGCCATGGCGAGGGCGACAATCCCGATGAGCAAGCTCAACTTTTTCGCGATTGAGAGCCGGGTGTCCTCCAGGTTGAAGCCTTTGGTTTTTGCTTCCGCGAACAGGCATTCGATGGCCCAACGTTGGCTGTAAGTGGTTAAGGCATGGTGGGCTGGACGGTTCGTGGCCACGATCAGCAATTCCTTGCCCTTGAGACGCTTGGCAGCAAAGTTCAACCACATCGGATCGGTGTCCCCTGCTGCTCCGAAGTGGGCGGTAAAGGTCCGCTTTCCACGGCAGGTGCGCAACAGATTTCGCAAGCTTTGCCGGGTGCCATCTTCGCAAGTGACATACTGGTTCGACTTTACGCGAATGATGAAAGGAACATCCTGCTCATGCAGGAAAGTCAGCCAATCAAGGCCGATGAACTCACGGTCCGCCAAGAGACACTTGATGCTTTTGGCTCCGAACAGGCCCAGATAACGTTTCATCAGTGCAATGCGTTGTTTGGTGTTGCTGTTGCCCGCCTTGCCCAGAACCGTCCACATCAATGGCACCCGATACCGGCGCGTGGCAATGGCAAGAACCAGCAGGTTGATCTCTTTGCGCCCGATCTTCCAATTGGTGCGATCAAGGCACAGGTTCCAGCTTCCGGAGAGCCCGAGCATCCGGACCACAAGGCGTGCAGACCAATCTTCCCTCAGATCAACATACTGGAAAAAACGCTGCAAGCGGCGGTAGGTGCTTTCAACCTTGGCCTGTGTTGGCATCTCGCCGCTGATGTGGCTCAAATTGACCGTTCGAACGCTGGCAATGCCGATCACCAAAAGGCAGAGCGTTTCAAGGCGGCTATTGCTCAGCGACAAACACTCGGATAGCTTTGCCGAGAGGGTGTCGATCGCTTTTCGGATCATGGGATGCTCCATCGCAAACTGAAGAATCCCAACCAAAATCACAGATCAGCGCCCTCAACCATACCTACTGTCGTGTACAGGGGTCAAAGGCACAGCAGATACACCATTTGCATTCGACGCGCCCAGAATATCTTTGTCGACAATTGCGCGGCCTGCGCCTTGGGCGACCATGCTTACCATAGCGGATTGCGTCTGGACTTCGGCTCTGACCTGAAACGAAACCTCACAGCTGTCGAACATTATCTCCACAGCACGTCGGAACGGGCTATGAGGCGTCAGCATGATTTGAGGGGCCTCCGCGAGTTTGGCAGCCGAGACTTTGCTTGCGTCGGCCAGTGGATCATCGCGAGGTACAATCACAACAGGTTGCAGGTCGGCCAGACGGGTGCAAGCTAGATTTGGGTCACCGGGGTCAGAGGATACAATTGCGCAATCCACTCGTCCTTCGCGCAACGCGGCCATCCCGGCTTTCTCGTCGAGGACATCGACATCCACCCTAAGGGCGGAGAGTTCAGCCATGAGCTTGCCCGCCGCAACTGCCACGCGGGTGTCGGCCACCGCCGGAACCGTGGCCACACGCAAATGCCCACCGGTGCCAGAGGCGATCTGGATTGCGGCCTCATGGATCCGTTCCAAACCCTGATAGTGTTTTTGAACTGCTTGCTGCAGGCTATGTGCTGCAGAGGTTGGTTCGAACTTGCGTCCTGATCTATCGAACAATGGCACGCCCATTTCTGCCTCAAGCTCAGCGACGACACGGCTTATGGCGGGCTGAGATATGTACAGGGCATCTGCCGCCTTTCGTGTGGACCGATGGCGGTAGGCCATCTGGAAAAGCTCAATCTGTCGGGCAGTTATACGCATAGGTACTGATAACATTGATGTATCAATAAATACAATAAGATGATTTTTCATTAAGGTCGATTGGCGTTACCGTTCCAAGTATGAACTGCGTAACGATGGATCGAAACGTGCCCACTGACCTACTGATCTTGCTGCTTGCCATTGTGACAGGTGCCGCGATTCAGGTTGGGGTCGGGATTGGGTTCAGTATCGTCGCAGCGCCCGTGATGATGGTGTTGCTGGGGACGACCACGGCTGTTCCGGTTTTGCTCATGTTGAATACGCTCGTATCGCTTGTCGCGTCGGACAGGCGGGTGTGGTTGAAGAACAAAGCATTGATCCGAAATGCAGTCTTTGGGTGCATTGCGGGCATCGCTCTGGGTCTTTTGATTTACCCTTATCTTTCGGAACGCCTGGTGTTGGTCCTGACGGGCGTTCTTTTACTTGTCGGAGTTGCCACCTCGTTGTTGCCGCAGGAAAACAGGGTTGGCCCAAAGGGATTTCAGGCAATCTCGGGCCTGTCTGGCCTTGCCACAGTCTGGGCGGCGACCCCCGGCCCCTTGATGATTCTGGGCTTTCTGGCATCGGGTCGAACCCCACACGAAGCGCGCAGGTTGGTACAGCCTGTGGCACTGATCGCATATGGTTCTGCCTTTGCGTTGCACTGCCTGTCGGACTGGGCAGCCTTTGCAAGCGCTCCATGGCTTTGGCCGTTTGTCGCCGCCACTATTGTGGGCAGTCTGTTAGGACACCTGATTGGCCCGCTGCTGCCACAGCAGGCCATTACCCATGCCATTCGGTTAATTTCAATCCTCGCCTGCGCAGCCCTGTTCCGCCGTGCCTACCTGGTTGGATGAAACGTGATGACTATAGAGATGAATATCGACCAAAAGCTGTCCGAGTTCCCTCGCGCCCGCCTGATGACCGAAATCACACCGGTCGAAAGGCTGGATCGCCTGTCGGACCAGCTTGGCATTGACCTCTGGCTTAAGCGGGACGACCTGACCGGGCTTAGCTTTGGCGGTAACAAGACCCGTCAGTTGGAATTCTATTTTGGTGAAGCGCTGCAACAGCAGGCTGATACCGTTCTGATAACCGGAGCCGTGCAGTCGAATTTTGTACGCACGGCAGCCGCCGCCGCCGCCCGTCTGGGGATGAAATCCGTTCTACAACTGGAAGAGCGGGTGCCGGGGATGGGAGAACAGTATTACCGCTCGGGCAATGTGCTGCTCGCCAAAATACTGGGCGCAGAACATATGCACTTTCCGGTGGGTGAAGATGAGGTTGGCGCAGACAATGCGCTGCACGACAGGGCAGCTCAGCTGGTGGCCGCCGGCCATCGGCCCTATGTCATCCACCTTGGTATCGATCACCCGCCTTTGGGGGCATTGGGCTATGTGCAAGGTGGTGCGGAACTGGGCGCGCAGATCAGCGATTTTGATGCTGCGGTCGTGCCGTCGGGCAGTGGCTCGACCCACGGCGGTTTTTTGACAGGGCTACGACTGTCCGGCGCGCAAGCGCCCGTCTATGGCATCTGCGTGCGCCGCGATCAGGCTCAGCAGCACGCACGCATGGAAAAAGTCCTGGGTAAATTGGCAACCTTGATGGGGTTCGACCCGGCGATTGTCCTGAACAGCATCAATGTCTGGGATGGCGCGCTGGCCCCCGGATATGGGCAAGTCGGGCAGGGAACCCGTGATGCCCTGACCCTCATGGCACGTACCGAAGGCATCTTTTTGGACCCGGTCTACTCGGCAAAGACATTTGCCGGGCTGATGGGGCTGCTGGACGAGGGTGTGATCAGCAAGGGACAAAAGGTCGTCATGCTGCATACCGGAGGGCTTCCGGCATTGTTTGGATATCAGGAAGTACTTGAATCGATCTGAAAGAACGCGGTGCTCTGACGCCGCATTTATTAGAAAACGAAATGAGAAAAGAGAAAGGGAGTAAACGATGAAAAAGAACCTTATCCTGGCTTCGGCGATGGCACTGGCGTTCGGAGGTGTGGCGGCACAGGCAGAAGAGTTTGTCACGATCGGCACCGGTGGTGTGACCGGGGTTTATTATCCCACCGGCGGATCAATCTGTCGCCTGATGAACAAGAACCGCAAGGAAACCGGCGTGCGCTGCACGGTCGAATCCACCGGCGGTTCTGTCTATAACATCAACACGATCCGCGAAGGTGAGCTGGAATTTGGCGTGGCCCAATCCGACTGGCAGTTCCACGCGCTCAATGGCACCTCGAAATTTGAAGAAGCCGGACCTTTCGAAGACCTGCGTGCAGTGTTTTCCGTCCACGCGGAGCCGTTCAACGTGATGGTGCGCGCAGACTCGGGGATCGAGCATTTTGACGATCTGGCGGGTAAGCGGGTCAACATCGGCAACCCGGGTTCTGGCCAGCGCGGCACTATGGAGGTGCTGATGGACGCCAAAGGCTGGTCCAAGGATACGTTCGCCCTTGCCGCCGAGTTGAAGTCAGCCGAGCAATCCAGTGCATTGTGCGACAACCAGATCGACGCGTTCATCATCACGGCCGGCCATCCCTCGGGCAACCTGACCGAGGCTGCTACCACGTGCGACGCCAAGCTGGTTCCTGTGACCGGCGAGGCCGTAACGGGTTTGATCGACAACAACGCCTATTACCGCTCGGCCACAATTCCCGGCGGCATGTATCGCGGCACCGATAACGACGTCGAGACCTTTGGGGTTGGTGCAACACTGGTCACATCGGCGAATGTTTCTGACGAAGCGGTCTATGCGTTGGTGTCGTCCATCTTTGAGAATTTCGACGATTTCCGCACCTTCCACCCGGCCTTCGCCAACCTGACCAAAGAGGAAATGGTGACGGCAGGTCTCTCAGCGCCAATTCATCCGGGTGCGCTGAAGTACTATCAGGAAAAAGGACTGTTGGAATAAACGGTGAAATCACCCGCAATTCTTGCCCACCACATGCCGAGACCTCTGTGAAACCAAGGTGAGCGCGGCTGCGATACGTCTGGTTATCGCACCGCGCTCACATCACCACTCGCACCCAAACGTGGGCCACAACCAGTTTATCGATCAAACAAAAGGACCAACATGACGAAATCTCTAATCTCCGCAGCACTGGTGTTGGCGGCATTCGCCGTTCAATCGCCTGCTCAAGCGGAAGATCTGGAATTCCTGCTGTATAACGACAGCAGTGAGGACCTAGTAGAATTCAACATCTCCCCCGCGTCATCCGACGATTGGGAGGATAATCTTTTGGCGGGTGGGTACCTCGCCCCCGGATATGAAATTGGCGTGGATATCGCAGATGGTCTGACGACCTGTGTCTACGATGTCCGTGGCGTCTTTGCCGATGGGTCCGAAGCCGAAGATTACGCACTGAACCTGTGTGATCTGGGTGAATATACATTCACCGATTAGGTATGGATGCAAACGTACCGGCGAAAGCTCCGAGAAGTTGGAGCTTTTCACAGCGCTTGATCTGGTTGTTTCCGATCAGATGGAGGGGTCCGTATTGAGCCCAAACGATCGTCAGCGTTTCTCAACGCGAACTAAATCTATGGTGTCTAACAGAGCTTGGGCTCGTGCCCTTGGGTTAAATCTTCACCAGAGACTAAAGATTACTTGGTTTAGGAGAATAACTTGACCAAACAAATGAATCTCAGAGATGGTAGAACGCTCGCATTCAGCACTTACGGCGACCCGAAAGGAACACCTGTGATTTTTAGCCATGGGTTTTCCGACTCTCACGTCATTCGTCAACCTGACGACGACCTAACCGCTTCTCTTGGAGTGCGATGGATTGCAGCAGACCAGCCCGGTGTAGGAGGATCGAGTCCGAAGAAGGATCGGAAAATGGTTGATTGGGGCGCTGACATGGAGGACCTGGCTGACCATCTTGGCCTGGATACCTTCAACGTCGCGGGCCATTCCGGCGGCGGACCCCACGCTTTAGCGGTGGCATTCCACATGCCGGAACGAGTGCGTAAGGTCGCACTTGCTTCTCCCGTGGCGCCATTCGATGAGCCCGGCGTCACCAAAATGCTGGTGCTGAAGGACCTGAAGACCGTCGCGAAATTGCACCATCTGACCCTGCTGATCCGCTGGGCAGAGCGTGTGGGCGCCAAAAGTGCTCTGAAAGACATCCCTTCATACGTGGAGTCTGTCGCTGACCAAATGCCCAACGAAGCCAAAACAATACTCCGCAATCCAGAGCAGCAGGCCTTGTTCGAAGAGAACTTTCGTCTTGGTTACCAACAACACGAGGAAGGTGTTTTCGAAATGACGATGGCTCTTTGGGACTGGGGATTTTCGCCAAAGGCGATCCGGCAACCGGTGGAGATGTTTTATGGCACTGCGGACGATATCATCTCTCCGGAAATGCCTAGACACCTTTGTTCTGAACTTCCCAATTGCACAGCGCACGAGTGGTTAGGCGCAGGGCATTATGGGTTTGTGGATCGCGAACGGTGGGCCGAATTTGTCGGCGCGGTTGCCAGTCTGTCTTAGCATGGTGAATGCCGGGTGAACATTTGGAGCGGGCGGAAAGTGCCGGTTTGGACCGGTCCTGTACCTGCAATCGCAGCGAATGCCCGGGAATCGGGTTGTGATTGCAGAAACGAAACGGCGCGCTCAACATCGGCTGTGGGCCGCTCCTCACCCAAGGTGGGCCAACACGGTCCAAGGTGCTGCGTCCGCTCCAATGGCAGCTTAGAGCCCAGGTTACCGGATGCTGCAGTCCGCGCCAACGACGGCAACACGTAGAAAGCAGACTTTGAAAAACTAAGTTTGTGACCCATTGGAGGCATTCACGTTTCGCTGACCCGTTGGCTGATTTCAGCCCCAAATGACCGATGGTGCCGCAAGCATCAATTTTCAATCAAAATTGGATTAAATCCACAACTGTAGGGCGTTCCCTTTTAATTTGAATTGAAATCAGCATTAATCGTCACCTTTCTCCGTTCGAAACTCTCCGGGGGTTTTGGTCTTGTGTCGGGCAGTGGCCAACGGAAGTAGTAGATGCCATGTCGGGACAGTGAGAGATACGCATGCAGCTTCATTTTGTGTCACACCTGTGTGTCACACCGCTCTAATGCTTGCTGTCTAGTTGTATTGTTAGGTTTTGGTGGAGCCTAGGGGAGTCGAACCCCTGACCTCTTGCATGCCATGCAAGCGCTCTCCCAACTGAGCTAAGGCCCCATGTAGGTACCGCCGCAGCGGTGCACGGACGTTTATGAGACGCTGCTGCCGAGCGCAAGACTAAAAACGAATTCAGGATAAAAGAATTGCGGCCAGCATGCGGCTAAGCGAGGCGGCCGGGGCCGCCTCGGGTAAGGGTCAGGACTCCTCTTCTGAGGACATGTCCTTGATGTCATCCAACGGCACGTTGTCGTTGTCGTCGTCATCTTCCAGCAGGTCATCATCCAGTTCGACATCGACGTTGTCGTCATCGTCCAGAACCAGATCTTCATCCGAAGATGACTCGCGGGCTTTGACCGATGCGGCATCCTCGGCGTCTGCGGCGATCATTCGGCTTTTGCCGGTTTCCAGTTCCACGATCTCGCCGGTGTAGGGGCTGACGATCGGGTCCTTGTTCAGGTCGTAAAAACGTTTGCCGGTTGTCGGGCAAACACGCTTTACGCCCCATTCTTCCTTGGGCATATCAAATCCCCTTGATATCAGGTGAATCTCATCAATGATTCAGGTCACCTGCCACAAGCGGCAGGCACTGTCAAAGCCTTTGCGCGAAGGAGAACGGCCCATGGGGCGACACGCACTGCCCGGATCGCCGCCGGTGCCGCTGACATTGCGCAAATCGGCGCGGGCGCGGCGGATATCTTTAAGGATTTCTCAATTGGATGGGCGGGTTACACTGACTTATCCCCGGGGTGTTGCCGAAACCGAGGCTTTGGATTTTGCACAGCAGAAGGAAGATTGGATTCGCCAGCATCTGCAAGACCGCCCGGATCCGGCAACAGTCCAATATGGCCAGAGCATTCCTGTTGAAGGTGTGGAGCGGCGAATCGTTTTGGCGAGTGGTCGAAGGGTTCAGTTGGGCACATCAGAAATCGCTGTTCCCAAGGGGGCAGAGGCGCGCAGGCTGGCGAGGTTCCTCAAAGAGCTGGCTCGGGATCGCCTGACTGAAGCCTGTGATGATTATGCTGCGATTTTGGGGCGGCCGTACTCCGGCCTGACAATGCGCGATACGCGATCCCGTTGGGGGTCGTGCAGTTCCACCGGAGCCCTGATGTTTTCCTGGCGTCTGATTTTGGCGCCGCCTGACGTGTTACACTACGTGGCGGCCCACGAAGTGGCCCACCTGGCCGAGATGAATCATTCCCCGGCCTTTTGGGCGCAGGTCGAACGCATCTTTGGACCGTACCAAGCCCCCAGACGGTGGTTGCGCGATCATGGTGCCGATCTACATCGGTATCGATTTGACCCTGCGAGTTGACCCGGGCGCATTTTGTGATCACATGGGGCAATGTTGACCACACGCCCCACCGACTCGCAGACAGCTACGCATGACCGTGTCTATCGCGCGCTTCGGTCCCGGATCATGCATGGCGAGATTGCGCCGGGTCAGGCCTTGACCCTGCGGGGAATCGGCAAGGAATTCGGTGTCTCGATGACGCCTGCGCGTGAGACCGTGCGTCGGCTGGCGGCTGAAGGCGCTTTGTTCCTATCCACCTCTGGGCGGGTGTCTACACCGGAACTCACCAACGACAGGATCGAGGAACTGGCCGCCTTGCGGGCGCTGCTAGAGGTCGAACTGGCCAGTCGCGCTTTGCCACGTGCTCATATGGCCCTGATCGACCGGTTGCAGAGCATCAACATGACCGTGGCCGAGATGGTGACGAAACGTGATGCCGTCGGTTACATCCGGTCAAATCTGGAATTTCACCGTACATTGTATCTGCGGGCTCAGGCTCCGGCGATGCTGGCGATGGCCGAGACGGTCTGGCTGCAACTCGGGCCGACGATGCGCGCGCTTTACGGGCGTTTGCGGCGCACTGAGCCGCCGCATTACCACAAGCTGATCATCGCCGCGCTCAAGGCCGGAGATGAGCCGGGGCTGCGTCTGGCGGTGCGGTCTGACGTGACGCAGGGGCTGCGCCTGTTGGTGAGTTGAGCGGCTTATCGCCGAACCCCTAAAACGCCGCGTTGGGTGTGTTGCCGATCTGGTTTGAATGATGCCCTTGCGCTATCCTGGGGCAAATCACAAACAAGAGCAGATTTCAGACATGATCAATCGACGGACCTTTTCTATTGGGCTTGGGTCAACCCTCCTGGCCGCCTGTTCGGGCGGTAGTGCGCCGTCCAGCGCACCGGCTTCGCGGATGCAGTCTGTGCCCAACGCCGGGTGGGACGCATGGGTTGCAAATTTCAAAGGGCGCGCCACATCTCAGGGAATTTCTCAGACGACGATCAATCGCGCCTTTCAGGGGGCGGGCTATTTGCCCGGTGTCATTGAGCGTGACCGCAATCAGGTCGAGTTCAAACGCTCGCTAGAGGATTATCTGGCCATTGCCGCCTCGGACGAACGGATCGAAACCGGCAAGCAGATGCTTGTGCGCCACGCAGGCACCCTGTCGCAGATCGAGGCACAGTACGGTGTCAACAGAGAGGTTGTCGTGGCCGTCTGGGGGCTGGAGAGCCGTTACGGCGCACGTCGTGGGGATGTGCCGGTGATCTCGGCAACGTCCACACTGGCCTATGATGGGCGACGCGGTGAGTTTTTTGAAAAGCAACTGGTGGCAGCCTTGAAGATCATCCAAGAGGGGGACACGACGCCGGCCAACATGACCGGGTCCTGGGCCGGAGCCATGGGGCATACACAGTTCATCCCGACCTCGTATCTGGCCTATGCGGTGGACTTCACTGGTGACGGGCGGCGGGATATCTGGTCTGAGGATCCTACGGATTCACTGGCCTCCACCGCGGCTTATCTGTCGCGGGCGGGATGGGTGCGTGGACAGCCTTGGGGTGGCGAGGCCGGAACGGTATCCGGTTCCCCGGTTGCGGTCTTGCAGCCGCAGGTGCCTGGGCCGCGTATCGCCGTGTTCCGCAATTTTCAGGTGATCAAGCGCTACAACAATTCGGACAGCTACGCGATTGGTGTTGGGCACCTGTCCGACCGGATTGCGGGTGGCGCACCGTTTCAGGCCTCATTCGGGCCGGATGAAACAGGTCTGACACTGGAGGATCGGAAAGAGTTACAGCGCCGCCTGACCGCAGCAGGTTACGATACGCAGGGTGCGGATGGGGTGATCGGCAACAACACCAAGTCCGCCATCAGCGCTTATCAGCGCGCCAATGGTCTGGCCGTGACGGGTGAGCCCTCGGTTGCGTTGCTGCGGCGCTTGGGCGGCTAACGGTTTACGCCGCCAGCCCTTTTGAGCCGATATCCAGGAATTTCTGACGGCGGTCCTTGATCAGGGCCGCCGCATCTTTGCCGTCCAGCTCTTTCAACATGTCGGCAATTGCAGTGCGAACCGATTCAACGGTTGCTGCGCAGTCGCGATGTGCACCACCCTTGGGTTCGGCAATGATGCGATCGCAAACGCCCAGCTTGTGCAGGTCCTGTGCGGTCAGACGCAGTGCCTCGGCTGCTTCGCGCATCTTTTCTGAATCCTTCCACAGGATTGACGCGCAGCCTTCGGGCGAGATCACCGAGTAAACCGAATGCTCCAACATCGCGACGCGGTTTGCGGTGGCAAAGGCCACAGCCCCGCCAGACCCGCCTTCGCCGATGATGACCGAGACCAACGGCACACCGATCTTCAGGCACATCTCGGTTGATCGCGCGATGGCCTCGGACTGGCCGCGTTCCTCGGCACCCTTGCCGGGATAAGCGCCCGCCGTATCAATCAGGGTGATCACGGGCAGACCAAAACGGCCTGCCATCTCCATCAGACGTACGGCTTTGCGATAGCCTTCGGGCCGGGCCATGCCAAAATTGCGTTCGATGCGCGATTTGGTGTCCGATCCTTTTTCATGCCCGATCACCATGACCGGTTGATCGTTGAACCGCGCCAGACCGCCGATGACGGCCAGATCGTCTGCAAAGTTCCGGTCACCAGCCAAAGGCGTAAACTCGGTAAACAGCGCGTCCACGTAATCGTTGCAATGAGGGCGTTCCGGGTGACGCGCAACCTGACATTTCCGCCACGGGGTTAGGTCGCCGTAAAGCTCGTCCAGCAGCTTGGCGGCTTTGGCATCCAGCGCGGCTGCTTCTTCGGCCACGTCCATCTCTTCGTTGGCGCGGGCCAGAGCGCGTAGCTCCTCGGCTTTGCCTTCGATCTCGGCCAGCGGTTTTTCGAAATCCAGATACTGGGTCATGACGCCTCTCAACGCGGAAGTTCCCTGCTATATGACCTGAGGTTGCCGCGGATGCAACTCAGCAAGATTTGTGGGCCGGGAATATGCGACTCCGGTAAAGCAGTAAGAGAAGGAAGGATGCCAATGGCAACCAGCTATGAAGACCGCGTTCTGCGCGTATTGGCTTATATCCACGACAACCCCGCCGGGGATCTGTCCTTGGATGCGCTGGCGGATGTCGCTGCCATGTCGCGGTTTCACTGGCATCGGGTGTTTCGCGCCCTGACCGGTGAGACCTGTGCGCAAGCGGTACGTCGCCTGCGCTTGCACCGTGCAGCAACCTCATTGGTGCGGTCCGAAAAGCCCGTGGCGCAGATTGCGTCGGATGTCGGGTATCCCAACCCTAACTCTTTTGCGCGGGCCTTTTCCGAGGCCTACGGCAGCACGCCCGCAGCCTTCCGCAAGGCCGGTCAGTTTCTGCCAGCTCATCCTAACTTCAAAACCGGAGTATACCCGATGCATCCCGTTGAAACCCGTACTGAACCCGCCCGTCGCGTTGTCGCCCTACCGCACAAAGGCGCCTATTCCGAAATCGGCAAAAGCTTCGAGGCTTTTGGTGCCTTGTGCGAATCCCGTCAGCTTTGGCCACAGGTCGGACCGGTCCTCGCGCTTTATTTCGACAGCCCGGATGACGTGCCCGAAGATCAGCTGCGCAGTTATGCGGGTGCAGAATTCAGGGGTGGCGAGACCCCGGATGGTTTGGAAGAACTGCACATTCCCGGCGGTAAGACTGCGGTGCTAACCTACAAAGGACCGTATGCCGGGCTTGAAGCCGCTTATCACAGCCTGTTCGGAAACTGGCTACCCGAATCCGGCGTGGAGCCCGCCGATCAGCCCTGCTATGAAATCTACCTGAACGATCCTCGCGAAACCCCGCCCGAGGAGTTGCTGACCGAGATTTGCCTGCCTCTCAAGTAACTCAGTTTGGCCACAGGACCGGGTAGAGAGAGGCGATCAGCAGCCCTGCCATGGTCCAGTTGAACACCAGCAACCGGCGCGGGTTTGTCAGGACCCGCGCCATTTGCTGACCAAGAATGGTCCATGTACTGACCGAGGGCAGGTTGATCGCGCCGAACACGACCGCGATCACAAGGATCGTGCTGAAGGTTTGAGTAGGCGCGTAGGCGGTGATCGCGGTCAGCGCCATGGCCCAGGCTTTGGGGTTCACCCATTGGAACGCGGCGGCTTGTAGAAAGGTCATCGGCGTCCCCGCGGCCTCGGCGCTTTTGGCCGGGGCTGCGTGGGCTATTTTCCACGCCAGATAGAGAAGATAGGCCACCGACGCGATTTTGAGCAACGTGTAGCTTGTCGGGTAGGCATCGAACACCTGTACCAGCCCCGCCCCCACCAGCACGACCATGAACGTGAACCCCAGACCGATTCCCAGCATATGCGGAATGGTGCGGCGAAACCCGAAATTGGCCCCCGACGCCATCAGCATCAGGTTGTTCGGTCCCGGAGTGATTGAGGACACAAAGGCAAAGGCAATCAGGGCCAAAAGGAGCTCGTAGGTCATGGCGCGATAATCACCGAAAACTGAGCGAATGAAATTGCAAATCTGTGCGTAGATTGTGTAACTTAGCAATTTATGGCGAAAGATGATGAAATAAACCGTCAGATATTGCATGAACTCCTTCGGGACGGGCGTATTAGCAATCTGGACTTGGCGGACAGGGTAGGGTTGTCTCCGTCCGCTTGTTTGCGCCGCGTGCAGGAACTGGAGCGTTCGGGTGTGATTTCGGGCTATCGCGCTGTTCTGAACCCTTCGGCTATGGGCGTTGGGTTTGTGGCGTATATCGGCGTAGGTCTAGGAGAACACACTAAAGTTGCCCAAGAAGGGTTCGAGCGCGCCGTGCAGCATGCGCCGGAGGTGGTGGAATGCCACAACATCACCGGCACGATCGAATATCTGTTGCGTGTGGAATGCGCCGACCTTCCCGCCTACAAGACGTTCCATACCGAGGTACTTGGAACCTTGCCGCATGTGACATCGATTACGTCCTATGTGGTGATGGGGTCCCCCAAAGATATGCGTGCCTGACGCCCAAATTGTGAAGTTCAACCATCTTGCAGGCCAAAATTTCACGCCCTACTGTCATTTCAAAGACGCCAAAGGGATCAAGGTGGCCAAATGGCGCCACTCAGGGGAGATGATAATGAAAGTTTTTCGTACCGGAGCGTTGGCTGCTGTTACAGCTTTGGTCGCGGGTGCCGTATTTGCTGCGCCATTGAAGTTGCAACCGGCCAACCCGCAACCGTCGAGCCCCAAGGCTGGATTGGATGTGAAATACGCCTGGGAAGGTAACCCGCCGCGCAAGATCCAGACCGTTGCAAAAGCCAAGCAGATGATGAGCAAGGCCCAACCGGGGCAGCCACTGCGCGGGTTGGATTATCGGGATACGGACGAGGGCGATCCTGTCCTGACGTTCAATGAAGCTTTCAATGTGGCGGCAGAGGTGACTGGATATATCCGGTTTGATGCGCCGGGAATTTATGAGCTGGAAACCTGGTCGAATGATGGTATCGACGCGTGGGTTGGCGGCCAGCAGATCGGGTATTTCAACGGTCGTCAGGGGTGCGAGGCCAACCAGCGGACCGAGGTCGAGGTCCCTCAGGCCGGGTGGTATCCGCTCAAGATCAACTACTTCCAGAAATACGGCACGTCTTGCCTGATGATGAAATCCGGCAAGCAGGGCGAGCGATTTACGTGGACACCCAATGAGGTGTTTGGTCGCTGACCGGCTAGAGAGGATGTGAAAAGGCGCTCGGTAAAGCGCCTTTTGTCAGCTGGCTGCGATCAACTCGGCCTGCGCGACAATCACCTCAGCCTGTTTGATCGACGCAATGTCGACAAGGCGGCCTTTGTAAACCGTTGCTCCTTCGCCATTTGCTTTGGCCTGTTCCATCGCGGCGAGAATCTCGCGCGCTTCCGAGACGGCCTCATCTGACGGGGTGAAAACCTGATTGGCCAGCGTGATCTGTTTCGGGTGGATCGCCCATTTGCCAACCATGCCCAACGTGGCCGAGCGTTTGGCTTGCGCGATATAGCCGTCATCATCCGAGAAATCGCCGAACGGGCCGTCCACCGGCAGCACACCATGGGTACGGCAAGCGGCCACAATGGAGGCTTGTGCCCAATGCCACGGATCGGACCAGTGTTTCTTGCCCTCGCGCAGCATATAGTAGTTTTCCTGCGTTCCGCCGATGCCGGTGGTCTGCATGCCCATCGAGGCCGCAAAATCTGCGGCACCCAAGCTCATTGCCTGTAGACGCGGAGACGAAGCGGCAATTTCCTCGACATGGGCGATGCCTGCGGCGGACTCGATGATTACCTCGAAGGAAATCGGCTTGGTGCGGCCCTTGGCGCGTTCGATGGCTGTGACCAGCGCATCAACCGCGTAGACATCGGCGGCGCAGCCGACTTTGGGGATCATGATTTGATCCAGCCGGTCGCCGGTTTGCTCCAGCACGTCCACAACATCCCGATACCAATAGGGCGTATCCAGCCCATTGATGCGCACGGACATGTATTTTTTGCCCCAGTCTACGGAGTTCAGCGCCTCGATCACATTTGCGCGGGCAACCTCTTTGTCCGAGGGAGCGACGGAGTCTTCAAGGTCGAGGTTGATGACGTCCGCCGCCGAGGCCGCCATTTTGGGGAACAGCTTGGTGTTCGACCCGGGGCCAAACAGCTGGCAGCGATTGGGGCGAGCCGGGGCGGCAGGCTGGATGCGAAAGCTCATCGGAACCTCGTTGAGTAATGAAGTTACGTTTTTGGGTGTTCATTGGGTATTAAATTGCGCAATCTTATGCAAGGCGCATTATGCACGTGCGGCAATGCTTGCGCAGCATCCGCTGACGGTCGTCATGAAGGGTTATTCTTTGCTTTGGGGTGGTGCGTTTGGCGGAGTTTCTTCGAAAATTTTAATAGATCATGCAAGGTTCTTCTAAACCATGGCATTTTACAGAGTAAAAACGCGAAACCCTCGTGATGCAATCTCTCTAGCATTGCGCGGAATCACAGGAGTTCAGCGCGATGATCGAAACACCTTATCTGCTATTTCTGGGCGATGCGCCCGATCAACTGGCCGCCAAGGTCGCAATTGGCATCAAAGACTGGCGCCCCGAAAATGCCGTCGGTCAATACCGCATGGATGGCTGCAAGGCGGATCTGGGCCTGAGGGACATGGATCTGGCCGAGGCGCGGGAAGCCGGGGCCAAGACCCTTGTTATCGGCGTTGCCAACCGGGGTGGTGTCATCAGCCAGGAATGGAAAAAGGTTCTGGTGACTGCGCTGGAAGAAGGGTTCGATCTGGCCTCGGGCCTGCACAATCTTTTGCAGGATGAGCCCGATCTGGTGGCCGTGGCCGAAGCAACCGGGCGCAAGCTGCATGATGTGCGTATCCCCGAGGTCGACTATCCCATCGCGAACGGGATCAAGCGGACCGGCAAGCGCTGTCTTGCTGTGGGCACCGATTGCTCGGTCGGCAAGATGTATACCGCGATGGCGATGGACGCTGAAATGCGCAAGCGCGGCATGAAGGCAACCTTCCGGGCCACAGGTCAGACCGGCATTCTGATCACTGGTGACGGGGTCCCGCTGGACGCGGTGATTGCCGATTTCATGGCCGGTGCGGTCGAGTGGCTGACGCCGGACAACGATGCAGATCACTGGGATCTGATCGAAGGGCAGGGATCATTGTTTCACGTCTCGTATTCAGGAGTGACCATGGCTTTGATCCATGGTGGCCAACCGGACGCTTTGATCCTGTGTCACGAACCAACACGCGCCCATATGCGTGGATTGCCGACGTATGAGTTACCCTCTCTCGAAGCCTTGCGGGACACTGCGCTGCATCTCGCGCGGGTCGCCAACCCAGATTGTCAGGTGGTCGGAATTTCCGTCAACACTCAGCATATGAGCGAAGACGACGCGAGCGCGTATCTGTCGGCACTGGAGGCCGAGTTGGGCCTGCCTGCGACCGATCCGTTCCGCTTTGGGTCTGGCAAACTGGTCGACGCGTTGGCTGCGGTCTGATCTAACGGGCACGCTGGTGGCGGGGTTGTCCGCCTCCGGCGGGAGTATTTTTGAAAAGATGAAGGAGCGGGCACGTGCGGATTGAAGTCTCTCGCGATGTGTTTCGACTGGCGCAGGTGTTTACCATCTCGCGCGGGTCGCGGACCGAGGCGAAGGTGTTAACGGTTCGGGTTTCCGATGGTACGCACCAGGGCTGGGGGGAATGCGTGCCCTATGCGCGATATGGCGAGACGCTGGAGTCGGTAGAGGCCGAGATTGCCGGGCTGCCGTCAGATGTTACGCGCGCCATGTTGCCGGATTTGCTACCGGCCGGAGCTGCTCGGAACGCGATGGATTGCGCGCTGTGGGACCTTGAGGCCAAACGGGCTGGCAAACTTGTATGGGATTTGGCCGGTTTACCCACCCCCGGTCCCGAGGTCACTGCGTATACCTTATCCCTTGACACACCTGAGGCGATGCAGGTGCAGGCTGCTGCACATGCGCATCGTCCTTTGTTGAAAATCAAGTTGGGTACGCCTGACGATATGCCCCGGCTTGAAGCCGTCCGTGCAGGTGCGCCTGATGCGAAAATCATCGTGGACGCCAATGAAGGCTGGTCGGCGGATGTTTATGCTGACCTTGCACCGCATCTGGTGCGGTTGGGGGTGGCGCTGGTCGAACAACCTCTGCCTGCCGGAGAGGATGACGCCTTGATCGGGATGGAGCGGCCTGTGCCGGTTTGTGCCGACGAATCCTGCCATGATCGTGCCAGCCTGCCTGCGTTGAAGGGCAAATATGATGTGGTCAACATCAAGCTGGACAAGACCGGCGGCCTGACCGAGGCGCTGGAACTGCGCAAGGCCGCAATCGCGGAAGGATATCGGATCATGGTGGGGTGCATGGTCGGAAGCTCTTTGGCCATGGCACCGGCAACACTGTTGGCGCAGGGTGCGATGGTAACAGACCTTGACGGCCCGCTTTTATTGGCCGAAGACCGCGACACACCGCTGGTTTTTGACGG
Source organism: Ruegeria sp. (assembly GCF_965243365.1). Classification (GTDB taxonomy): domain Bacteria; phylum Pseudomonadota; class Alphaproteobacteria; order Rhodobacterales; family Rhodobacteraceae; genus Ruegeria. Next base: position 2,131,062 of record NZ_CBDEUW010000002.1, read on the forward strand.
CGCCGGAGTGCACCCGCCTGCGGCGGCTCTCTGGGGGTGACGAACGCCTGGAAAACGATCCGCCGGATCGTTTTCAGTGAGGAACGGGCGAAGCCCGGAGACGAAAAGGATACGATATGACCCGCACCGTTTACGTGAACGGCGAATACCTGCCCGAGACCGAAGCCACAGTTTCGATCTTTGACCGTGGCTTCCTGATGGCCGACGCCGTTTACGAAGTGACCAGCGTTTTGGGGGGCAAGCTGATCGATTTTGACGGCCATGCGGTGCGCCTGAAGCGGTCGCTGGATGAGTTGGACATGGCGGAGCCTTGCACCAAGGACGAGTTGTTGGAGATTCACCGTAAGCTGGTGGAACTGAACGGTATCGAGGAAGGGATGGTGTATCTGCAGGTCACACGCGGTAGTGATGGTGACCGGGACTTCGTGTTCCCGTCGGATGACACCAAACCGACCCTCGTGTTGTTCACGCAGAACAAGCCCGGTCTGGCGAACAGCCCTGCGGCGCAGAAGGGTATCCGGGTGATATCGATCGACGATATCCGATGGGGGCGGCGTGACATCAAGACGACTCAGCTGCTGTATCCGTCGCTGGGGAAGATGATGGCCAAAAAGGCGGGTGCCGATGATGCGTGGATGACCGAGGACGGCTATGTCACCGAAGGGACATCCAACAACGCCTATTTCGTGAAGAACGGTAAGATCGTGACCCGCCCGCTGTCAAACGACATTCTGCACGGCATCACCCGCAAGGCGGTTCTGCGCATGGCGGCTGAGGCGCAGATGGTGGTCGAAGAACGTCTGTTCACCATCGATGAGGCAAAAGAGGCGGATGAGGCCTTTGTGACTTCGGCTTCGACATTTGTCATGCCCGTGGTCGAGATTGACGGCGCGCAACTGGGTGACGGTGCTCCGGGACCTATCGCGAAGCGGTTGCGCGAGATTTATCTGGAAGAAAGCCTTAAGGCCGCTGTTTGAGTAACAAAAAAGGCCCGCCGCAAGGACGGGCCTTTTTTAATCCTTTTTGCCGACATTTTCGTCGAAGGCGACCTTGAAGGCGGCCTGTTTCTCGGCGCTGGCTTCGGTCTGATAATTGGCTTTCCATTCATCCATGGTCATGCCGTAAAAGATCTGGCGGGCTTCGTCCTTGCCCATTTCGATCCCTTTTTCATTGGCGGCTTCCTGATACCAGTGGGACAGGCAGTTCCGGCAGAATCCGGCCAGATTCATCATGTCGATATTCTGCACATCGGTGCGGTCTTCCATCAGGTGTTTCTGCAAGCGGCGGAAGGCGGCGGCCTGAAGTTCGAGTTCGGTTTGCTGGTCCATTGTCGGGCTCCGAATGATTGTCTTGCGTTCTAGGCCAGACCTAACAATCCACAGGCGCCGTTACAATGAACAGGTCGATGTCGCCGGGAATTACGACGCGAGTTTCAGCGCCAGCCAGGGCATCAGGCAGAACGTGAGTGTCAGGATCTTGTAATTCGCAAGATATTGGAAATGGGCGCGCTGCACTTCAGCGCGTTCCATATGGAACATTCTGCCATGCATGCCCACGATCCAGTCCTGCATAGTTACGATCATCAGGGTGCTGAACAGCAATACGGCAATGTTAGGGACCGTCATCCAACCGAAGACGGTTGTCAGGAATTCCTGCGTCATGGTCGTCTCCTTTCCTTCAATATATGGGGATTGGAAGAAAGGCTCACAATAACGTGAGGTTCGGAGGAGATTTGAATTGACCAGACGTCACAGGCCGCTGTCGCCAAGGGCGTTCTGGAGAATGGGAGCCAGACGTTCCGCCCATTCACGTTGCCCGGTGTGATCTGCGATCAGATCATTGCGCAGCTCGATCAGGGCGTTTGGGCGTCCAAAGCTTGTGCAGTGCCTGTCAATCGCATCGCCGGGCAGAACGCCGGTGTAAGGCTCGTTGACGCCGACACGCAGATCACCTTCGGCCTCTAGCCGGTTTATCAGCGGGCGCGAGAAACGTTCGTCCGGAGTGTGCAGAATGCCGATATGCCACGGGCGCGGGTCGCGCCCGCGCAGTTGTCGGGTGAACGAGTGCATGGATATGATTACCGCGTGGGGCAGCGCCGCCATCTTTGCCAGCGCATCGTGATAGGGGCGATAGCACATGTTCAATCGTCGTTCACGCTCGTTTGTGTCTGCGCGGCGATTGCCGGGGATGATCGATCCGTCATACAGCTTCATCAGAAGTGTCGGATCATCCTCGCCTCGGTTTGGGTCGATGACCAGACGCGAGAAGTTGGCGGCAATGATCGGCGCGTTCAGAATCTCACCCAGATGTTTCGAAACCTCATAAGCTCCGACATCATAGGCAATGTGACGCTCCATATCCTCGCGCGGCAACCCCAGGTCGCCACCGTTAATCTCGGGCGGCACCATGTTGGTTGCGTGATCGCAGGTAATCAGCCAGCGCGAGGGGCGATCCGCGCCATGAACGAAAAACGGGGTGTATGTCATGAGCCTGTCATCTAGTTTGTCGCAGGTGTATGGCAGTTGCTTTGGAAAGGGAATTGCGCAATAAGCGCTCCGAGCACTGTTTGCGGTAACATTTGTGATTTGGGGAGAGCAACACCAATGCGGCGCCTGAGAAAAGTAAAAATCGTGGCGACGCTGGGACCGGCGTCCAATGACTATGACACTATCCGCGCGCTGCACGAGGCTGGAGCGGATGTCTTCCGGCTGAACATGAGTCATGGCAGCCACGATGAAATCCGCGAACGGCACAGAATTATCCGGCAGGTGGAAAAGGATCTGGATAGCCCTATTGCCATTCTGGCCGACCTTCAGGGTCCGAAACTGCGTGTAGGTGTGTTCGCTGACGACGCGGAAGAGTTGGAAGAAGGCGCGGCGTTCCGTCTGGATCTTGATCCCGAACCCGGTGATGGCAACCGGGTGTGTCTGCCACACCCCGAGATTTTTGCCGCGCTGGAACCCGGTGCGCGTCTGTTGGTGAATGACGGTAAAATCCGATTGATCGTTCAGGACTGTGGTCAGGATTTCGCCAATTGCACGGTTGAGGTTGGTGGAACGATCTCGAACCGCAAGGGTGTGAATGTTCCCGATGTGGTGCTGCCTTTGGCCGCGCTGTCGGCCAAGGATCGGGACGATCTGGAGTTTGTGTGCCAGTTGGGCGTGGATTGGCTGGCGCTGAGCTTTGTTCAGCGCGCCAAAGACGTGTTTGAAGCGCGCGCCTTGGCCGATGGTCGCGCGTCGATTCTGTCCAAAATTGAAAAACCTGCGGCTGTTGAGGCGTTTGAGGATATTCTGGACGCCTCGGATGGGATCATGGTCGCGCGCGGTGACCTTGGGGTTGAGCTGCCGGTATCGGCGGTCCCTCCAATCCAGAAGCGGCTTGTGCGCAAATGTCGGGCGGATGCCAAGCCGGTGATTGTGGCCACACAAATGTTGGAAAGCATGATCGAAAGCCCGATGCCGACCCGGGCCGAAGTGTCCGATGTGGCAACCGCCATTTATGAGGGCACCGATGCCATCATGCTCAGCGCGGAATCTGCGGCAGGTTCTTATCCGATTGAAGCGGTGCAAACCATGAATAAGGTCGCAATCGAAGTCGAAGCCGATCCGACCTATACCCAGATTGTTGCCGCGTCCCGATCGGCGCAGGGTACGACCATTGCGGACGGTATTGTTGCCGCTGCCCGTGAGATTGCAGAAAAAACCGACATCAAGGCGATCTGCTGTTTTACGCAAAGCGGCACAACCGCCTTGCTGACCGCCCGCGAACGTCCCGGCGTTCCGATTATCGCGATGACTCCGGCCAAGGGTACAGCGCGGAGACTTTGCCTGAGCTGGGGCTGTCATTGCGTCATGACGCCCGAGCTTGAGCGTTTTAAAGGTGCCGTTGTCGCCGCCGCACGGGCTGCGCGATCCGATGGGTTTGCGTCAGAAACGGATCAGATTGTGGTAACCGCGGGTGTGCCGTTCAACGTGCCGGGCACGACAAATATCCTGCGGATTGCCCCCTGCGACGAGCGCCTGATCTACAACACGGATCCGGGTTAAATCTGTCGGGTAATCACCAAGTTTCACTATGACACTTTGCGATTTGCCTGTTTTTTAGACAGAAAATATTCTTTAAAAACAATGATGAACTGGATTTCAGGTTGAGTCCGGCAATAAATCCTCTGTTTTTTGGTGTTTTTCCCGGATACTGGCGCCGCGGGCAGTCTACTCAGAAAGTTCCAGGTTCCGGCTGCCCGACCGGGGGCGCGGGCCTCGGTCAAATCAACAATAATGGAGGAACGACATGACAACGAAAATTGTCATTGGACTGGACGGGACAGACACCGGAGAGCGCGCACTGGCGTTTGCCAAAGACCTGGCAGGCCGCATCGGAGCATGCGAGCTGCTGGTGGTTTACGTGATCGAATGGTCCCCCTTTACTTTCCAGACACCGGAAGAAAACGCCTTACGGCATAAGCGTCGTGAGGAAGAGGTCGAACTGGCCACAACCCGGGTGGTTACACCGGCGGTTGACGGGCTGAAAGCCGCAGGGTTTGAGGCTCAGGGCATTGTCCGTCATGGCGACGTGGCCGAGACGCTGAACGCTATAACGGTTGAAAATGGCGGTTCTCAGATCGTGGTCGGCCGAGCGTCGGCAGATGGGCTGAAAAAGCGCATCTTTGGCAGTTCGACCCAGAACCTTGTCATGCATGCCGACGTACCGGTCACCGTGGTGAAGTAAGGAGGGATGGGAATGAAAACGCTCAAACATATCGGCCTGACCGGGGCGATGGCCCTGCTGGCTTCTCCGGTCATTGCGCAAGAGGAAATGGGTCTGGATGACAAGATCAATCAGGCCTTCGCGGATGTGACAGGACCTTTCGTCAGCTTCATCTTTGCCCCTTTCCCGGGCACGAGTGTGCCGTGGATCGTGATGTGGCTGGTCATCGCCGCGACGGTCTTTACCTTATATTTCGCTTTTGTGCAGTTCCGCTTCTTTGGCCATTCAATCAGCCTGGTCAAAGGGGATTATTCCGATCCCAACGATGCGGGCGAGGTCAGCCACTTTCAGGCTTTGGCAACAGCGTTGTCGGGCACTGTCGGCCTTGGGAACATCGCGGGTGTTGCGGTGGCCGTTGGCATCGGCGGGCCGGGGGCCACGTTTTGGATGATCGTCGCAGGCCTTCTGGGCATGGCGTCAAAATTCACCGAATGTACTCTGGGCGTGAAATATCGCAACGAATACGAGGACGGCACCGTCTCGGGTGGTCCGATGTATTACATGTCCAAAGGGTTTGCTGAACTGGGCTTGCCGGGTGGTAAGATACTGGCGGTTCTGTTCTCGGTCTTCTGTATCCTCGGCGCGCTGGGTGGGGGCAACATGTTCCAGGCCAATCAGGCGCACCAACAGATTGCCGGCATTACTGGCGATTATCCGGGCTGGATCACCGGTCTGGTCTTTGCAGCCATCGTGTTTTTGGTGATCGTGGGTGGCCTGAAATCCATCGCGCGCGTGACCGAAAAAGTCGTGCCGTTCATGGGTGTGATGTATGTGCTGGCCGCGTTGGTCATCATTATCATGCATGCGGACCAGATCGGTTGGGCCTTTGGGCAAATCTTCGCAGGTGCGTTTACAGGTCTCGGCGTTGCCGGCGGCATGGTCGGTGCGCTGATTCAGGGCTTCCGCCGTGCGGCGTTCTCGAACGAAGCGGGCGTGGGATCAGCGGCGATTGCACACTCGGCGGTTCGGACGAAAGAGCCGATCACCGAGGGCTTTGTGTCGCTGTTGGAGCCGTTCATTGATACTGTCGTGATCTGTACCATGACCGCGCTGGTGATCATCATAACCCAGCAGCTGATCGTTGATCCGGCAACCGGCCTTTACATGCTGACCGAAGACGGTTCCGGTATCGCGACGGTTGATGGTAACTCGGGTGTCAGCCTGACCTCGGCAGCCTTTGGCAGCGCGTTTGGCTGGTTCCCCTACGTACTAGCTGTTGCGGTGGTGCTGTTTGCCTTCTCGACCATGATCAGTTGGTCTTATTATGGCCTGAAGGCCTGGACCTATCTGTTCGGCGAGGGCCACACCAAAGAGCTGGTTTTCAAGATCATCTTCTGCGTCTTCGTTGTCATCGGTGCGGCGGCCAACCTCGGCCCGGTCATCGACTTCTCGGATGCAGCGATCTTTGCCATGGCGGTTGTGAACGTCTTTGCGCTCTACTTCCTGATGAAAGTGGTACGGCAGGAGCTGGCCAGCTATGCCGAGCGGCTGAAAACCGGAGAGATTCGCAAGTTCGGCCACTAAACCTTTTCGCCGGGGCGGCCCCGTGCTGCCCCGGTGCCTAACCAGTCTGCGAAAAGCGCAGATTCTGGTGCAAACCCCCTTGCCAGTATAACCAAACTTGCGTAAACGGCGCTTCTGATCGCGTGACCGGCCGAGATGGCATGCCGAGTCGCGTCTGAAACCGAACCCGGAAAAGGAGACGGAAATGCCTAAGATGAAGACAAAGTCGAGCGCCAAAAAGCGCTTTAAGGTGACTGCGACCGGTAAGGTCATGGCAGGCCAGGCCGGTAAACGGCACGGCATGATCAAGCGGACCAAAAAGTTCATCCGCGACGCCCGTGGCACCACCACCCTGTCCGCCCCCGACGCCAAGATCGTCAAGGGCTACATGCCCTACGACCGCTGAGAGGAGATTAGAAGATGTCCCGCGTTAAAGGTGGAACCGTAACTCACGCCCGTCACAAGAAGGTCATCAAGGCCGCCAAAGGTTACTATGGTCGCCGCAAGAGCACCTTCAAGGTTGCCCGTCAGGCCGTCGACAAGGCCAACCAGTACGCAACCCGCGACCGCAAGAACCGCAAGCGCAACTTCCGCGCGCTGTGGATCCAGCGCATCAACGCTGCTGTCCGTTCACATGACGAAGCACTGACATATTCCCGCTTCATCAACGGCCTGAATCTGGCCGGTATCGAAGTGGACCGCAAAGTTCTGGCAGATCTGGCCGTACACGAACCGGAAGCGTTCGGTGCGATCGTCGCCAAAGCTCAGGCCGCTTTGACCGCCTGATCCTCTGAAAAGAGACAGTGAATGAAGGGTCGTTCCGAAAGGAGCGGCCTTTTTTTCGTAAACGGATAAGGTCTGTGCATCAGTAACTGGCTGGCGGCGCAGAGCTTTGCCACTTTTTAAACACTTTCTAAGTGCAGATGTGTTTAAAAAACACCGTTTGATTGTATGTGGGATTTATTATGAGCTTCATAAAACGCTGTTCGACTGCGGCTTTTGCCAGTTTGACGCTTTCAATCTGTGCTCCTCTTTCCGTCCTGGCGCAGGAACAAAGCGCCGAGGGCGGCCAAACTGAAATCATCATAGAAACCTTTGAAGGTGAAGATCAGTCGCTCATGCTGGGCGGGCAGATATTTTTCAATCCTTCAAAGTCGGATTGGGTGATTTACGTGTCAGACGGCGATCTGGTTATGGAAAACCGCAAGAGCCCCCAGAGCCTGCATTTTAATGACGTTGCTTGGGTAAAGTTCCCGGAAACCGACTCCATAGAGTCGACTGAAAACATGGTTATTTCGGCGGTAGTCGAAAGTGGAAACGAAGCGCAGGGCGGGGCGGGTGTTCTTGTCGGGAGCGGTAAATCCGGCAAATATCTGGCGTTGGCCGTCGATGGGCAAGGGCGCTTTCACGTTCTCAAGAAGGATGGGCGTCAACTGCGTGCAGTACATAGTGCCAAGCACGATGTGATCAATGTCGGGGAGGCTAACGAGGTGAGCTTTCAGGTGCGCGGCGCGCATGTTCTATTCTTTGTAAATGGCGTGAAGGTTATTCAAGTTCCCTACTCCAAACGGTCAACAAACAGCCGCAATGACGGGGGCGGTACGGGCATAGGGCTGGCGGCGTTCGGACTTGGCATTTTTCGTTTTGATCAGGTTGAAATTACCCGAGCAAACTGAAAGCGGTTAAGTAAAACCGGCGCTTGACGCGCCGGTTAAAGATCTTCAGTTACTAATCAGCTTACCCAAACACACGTCCCAGCGCGCCATCGACCGCATCAGTGATCTGGTCGATGTCATCCGCTGTTGCAATCAGCGCGGGTGAGAAACACAGCGTGTTGTTCTTGCCGGGGACCGAGCGGTTGGTGACGCCGATGATTACCCCCTGCGCCATACAGTCGGCCACAACCGCCTGAGCCAGTTTCTCATCCACCGGTTCTTTGGTTGAACGATCCGCGACCAGTTCGGCCCCAAGGAACAGCCCTTTGCCCCGCACGTTGCCGATGACCTTGTGCTTTTCCATCAGCGCCTGCAGGTTGCCCGTCATGCGGGCACCCATGTCGGTACAGTTTTGCAGCAGGTTCTCATCCTCGATGATCCGCATGTTTTCAATCGCCGCCGCCGGACCGGCGGTGCAGCCGCCAAAGGTTGAGATGTCGCGGAAATAGTTTAGCGGATCTTCGGCGTCGTCTTTGAACATGTCGAACACCTCTTCGGTGGTCACCATGCAGGCAATGGCCGCGTAGCCCGACGCGACACCCTTGGCCATCGTCACAAAGTCCGGCTTCACGCCGTACTGCTGATATCCGAACCAGGTTCCCGTACGGCCCACGCCGCAGACGACTTCGTCGATATGTAGCAGGATATCGTATTTCTTGCAGATCTCCTGCACGCGCTGCCAATACCCTTCGGGCGCCTCGATGACACCGCCACCGGCGGTCACCGGCTCAAGACACAGCGCGCCGACCGTTTCGGGGCCTTCGCGCAGGATCACCTCTTCGATCTGATCCGCCGCCCATTCGCCGAAGTTTTCCTCGGGGGCGCCATCCAGCTCGTGTTTGCGATATTCCATGCAATGCGGCACGCGGACAAAATCGGGGGCGAAGGGGCCGTATTGCGCGTTACGCTCGTCCTGACCGCCCGCCGACATCGCGGCAAGGGTCGAGCCGTGATAGTCGCGGTCGCGGTACAGAATTTTGGTTTTCTTCCCACCATAGCGCTTATGCGCGATCTGGCGAACCATCTTGAACGCTTTCTCGTTCGCCTCAGATCCCGAGTTTGTGTAGTAGACGCGGCTCATGCCTGGCATCTTGCTGATCAGCTTTTCGGCAAAAAGAGAACCGGGGATCGAGCCCGCCGAGTTCGCGAAATAGCACAGCTTCATCAACTGGTCGTAGACTGCCTTACAGATGGACTCGCGCCCATAGCCCACGTTGACGGTCCAGACCCCGCCTGAAACCGCGTCCAGATGCTCTTTGCCCTTTTGGTCCCAGACGCGCATGCCTTTGCCTTCGACGATGATACGGGGATCGTTGGTTTCAAAGGGCTTATGCTGGATCAAGTGGTGCCAGATATGGGCGCGGTCGGCTTCGACCACACGGGAAAGATCGTTTTCGTTGAACGTGCCGTCCATGACATGTCCTTTCAGGGTAGGGCGCGCGGGAATCACAATACCCCCGCTGTCGCGCTGTGACGTGATGATCCAGATCAGCGCGAATGGCGCGCGTTAAGTAGGGCCAGATTAGCCCATAGAATAACTCCAGTGTAGCGTGTTCAAGTATTTCTACGAATTTGTTTTGGCGTAAGCTATGTGCTCAATACGCTAATCTGACGAGTTTTGGGAGGAACGCCGGATGACAGTCGCACCCATTTATCAGCAGCATCTGGACAAGACATCTGCGAATTTCACGCCGTTGTCGCCGCTCAGCTACATCGAAAGAACGGCGGCCGTGTATCCGGATTATGTTTCGGTTGTTTATGGGGACCGCCGGTATTCGTGGGCCGAGACATATGAACGCTGCCGCCGTCTGGCCAGCGCCTTGACCCGGCGCGGTGTTGGTGTCGGGGACACCGTGTCGATCATCGCGGCCAATATCCCGGAACATTACGAGGCGCATTTTGGAGTGCCCATGGCTGGGGCCGTTCTGAATTCCATTAACACGCGACTGGATGCGCCAATCGTCGCTTTCATACTGAATCATGCCGAGGCCAAGGTTCTGCTGGTTGATCCGGAATTCTCGGGCGTTGTCAAAACAGCGCTGGAGCAGGTGGATCATGACGTGCAGATCATCGACATCATTGACCCCAGCTTTGACGGTGGGGAGCGGTTGGGGGATTTGACCTACGATGCCTTGCTGGCCGAGGGCGATCCTGAATTCGACTGGTCTTTGCCGGATGATGAGTGGGATGCGATTACGCTGAATTACACGTCAGGTACAACGGGAAACCCCAAAGGTGTCGTCTATCATCATCGCGGCGCGGCGCTGAATGCGACGTCGAACATCCTGACATGGGGGATGCCGCAGCATTCGGTGTATCTTTGGACGCTGCCCATGTTTCATTGCAACGGTTGGTGTTTCCCCTGGACCATGGCTGCCAATGCGGGCACGTCAGTATGTCTGCGGGCTGTCCGGGATGAGCCGATTTACGATGCCTTTCGTGATCAAGGCGTGACCCATTTCTGTGGGGCGCCCATCGTTCTGAACATGCTGGCCAACGCACCGGATCACCTCAAGGATTTCAGCCAGCAGATCAAGGTGATGACCGCAGGTGCACCACCTCCGGCCAAAGTGATTGAGGCAATGGAGGGTATGGGTGTTGAGGTTACCCACGTCTATGGCTTGACCGAAACCTATGGTCCGGCCGTCGTTTGCGCGTGGAAGGACGAATGGAACGACAAACCGGCAGACGACCGTGCTGTGCTGAAGGTCCGGCAGGGGGTAAAATACGTGGCCTTGTCCGGGCTCATGGTGGCGGACCCCGAGACGATGGAGCCGGTGCCCTCTGACGGCGAAACCATGGGTGAGATTTTCATGCAGGGCAATATCGTGATGAAGGGGTATTTGAAAAACCCCGATGCGACCGACAAGGCCTTCATGGGCGGCTGGTTTGCATCAGGCGATTTGGGTGTCATGCACCCCGATGGCTATATCGCCCTGAAAGACCGGTCCAAGGATATTATTATTTCAGGGGGTGAGAATATTTCTTCCGTTGAGGTTGAGGATATTCTGTACAAGCATCCGGCTGTGATGGAGGCTGCGGTCGTGGCCCGCCCGCATGAGAAATGGGGCGAAACGCCCTGTGCTTTTGTTGAACTGAAACCCGGGGCCGAAGCGAGCGAGGCCGATATTATCGCGTTTTGCCGCGATAACATGGCCCATTTCAAAGCGCCGAAAACGGTTGTTTTTGGGGCGTTGCCAAAAACCTCGACTGGCAAAATCCAGAAGTTCTTATTGCGCGATCAGGCGCGCGCCCTGGGTTAGTCGAAGATCGATAGATCAAGCTCCAGCATCTCGCCCATCCAGATGGCGCGATCCCGATGATCTGCCAGGTGGTCACCGGTTTCGGGATGGGTGAAGATGGTCAGCCCCTGCCGGTTCAGCATCAGCCAGGGAATGACCTGATCAAACGCCTTAGGGTCAAAACCCAGCTGACAACTCCATCTGGGATGCGGCCCGACATTGCGTGCGTGCATGCGGCCCATCTGAACAGGGAACAGGTGCGCGGCCTCTTCGCAGATTTGCCGGGCGGTGTCCTGCGTTTCCGCGTTGAAATATACATGTGCGTGATAGCCGGTGATCTCGGGCATCATAGTTCCCTTTTATCTGTTTAGATCAGTCTAAGCAGATGAGGCCCGGCTAAACAGTCGCATCCCCACACAGATTCTGTGCGTTATCAGGCCTTGCTCAATTCCTTCGCATGCAGCCAGTCGGCGTGTTGCGGCGCTTTCTTTGTGCGCGACCATTCCTCGAGCATGTCCCATTTGACATCGTTGAGCCGGTCCAGCATCGCCTCTTCCTTTGGGTCGGGGCAGGCCAGCTCGATGCGGTGACCGTTCGGGTCAAAGAAATAGATCGAGTGGAAGATCGAGTGGTCGGTCACGCCCAGAACTTCGACCCCATTGGCTTCAAGGTGGTTCTTGAACTCAATCAGCTCGTCACGGTCTTTCACTTTGAAGGCGATATGCTGAACCCATTCCGGCGTGTTCGGGTCACGGCCCATTTCCGGTTTGGTTGGCAATTCGAAGAATGCCAGCACATTGCCGTTCCCGGCATCCAGAAACAGATGCATGTACGGGTCGGGTTCGTGGGTCGAAGGTACGTGATCTTCGGCGATGGCAAGAACAAAATCCATGTTCAGCATTTTACCATACCATTCCACCGTCTCTTTCGCGTCCTTGCAGCGATAGGCAACGTGATGAATCTGTTCGATTTTCATAGCGGTTACTCCTGTTTTAGGGCAGCGGCGTCCAGTGCTTGTTTCAGCACGCCGTTGTCTCCGATGTGATTGGCCAGAACCAGTATCAGGCGGGCGTTCAGCGCTTCGCTGTCAGCTTGTTCCAAGCCCTCATGTGCGGTCAGTAAATCGGCATAGAAGTCGTCGGCGTGATCGAGATTCGGAGAAAGGATCAGGTCGGCCATATCGATTACTCCTTACCTGTGGCGCGCAGAACCGCGTGCCGGATTGCGTTTTCTTCGTAACTGTCGCGGCGGGCGGCCACGTGCTGATCTGGGCGGATCAGATAGACGGCACTGGTCGCGTCACCCAGATATCGGCGTTTCAATTCCATCGTTGGATCGTCTTTGACCGAAACTGCCAGCCGTTTGACGGTGACACCATCAAGCTCAATCTCGTCAGGCGCATCGGCATCTATGGTCAGCAGGACAAAGCCATCGCCGAGTTTCGACAGCAGGAACTCATCCCCCAAAGGCGCGTCCGGGCAGGGTGAACCAGGTCGCGTTCGGGCCGGACCGTTCAGCGCGTCCGCCGAGTTCAGAGGTGAGCCGTCATAAGTGCAAGGCAGGCTCAGCCGACCCGAATTGACCAGCGGGCGCGCGAATTCATAGTGCTCACTCAGATCCAGAACCGCGTCTCGTAGCAGACGGGACATCTGCGATTTTGGTGTGATGAAATCGGTCGACCGGCTGGAGTTCAGAATGTTTTCATCCGCCCCCTGAATGCGTTCCACATCATAGCTGTCCAGCAAGGATTCCGGTGCGGTACCGTCCATGACCATTTTCAGCTTCCAGCACAGGTTGTCTGTATCCTGAAGACCCGAATTGGCCCCTCGTGCTCCGAACGGGCTGACCTGATGGGCGCTGTCCCCGGCAAAGATCACCCGACCGTAGCGAAATTGCTCCATCCGGCGGCATTGGAAAGTATAGATGCTGACCCATTCCAGCTCGAACTCAACATCGTCGCCCAGCATGGCCTTTAGGCGCGGGATGACGTTTTCCGGACGTTTTTCGCGTTCCTTGTCAATGTCCCAACCCAGTTGCAGGTCGATGCGCCAGACGCCGTCCGGCTGTTTGTGCAGCAATGCCGACTGGCCTTTGTTGAACGGCGGGTCAAACCAGAACCAGCGCTCGGTCGGGAAATCGGCGTCCATTACCACGTCGGCAATCAGGAAGTTGTCTTCGAACACGCGGCCGACGAAATCCTTGCCCAGCATCGCCCGCATTGGCGACCCAGCCCCGTCGCAGGCGATGACCCAATCGGCTTCGACCGTGTACGAGCCTTCGGGCGTTTCCACCTCAAGCTTCACATGGTCGGGATGCGTGCCAACAGCTTCAACCTTGTTGCGGCCACGAATCTCGATGGGCGCGCCTTGCGCTTGTAACTCACGGACGCGTTCGACCAGAAACTGTTCAAAGTAGTATTGCTGCAGGTTTATGAAAGCTGGGCGTTTGTGCCCGTCCTCCGGCAGCAGGTTGAACTCATAGATCTTGCGGTCATCGAAAAAGACCTTGCCCTGGTTCCAAACTACCCCTTTGTCGACCATGGGTTGGCCACATCCCAACCGGTCCAGAATTTCCAGCGGGCGCTTGGCAAAGCATATGGCACGGCTGCCAAAGCTGACCTTGTCGTTTTCGTCCAGAACAACAACCTCGACCCCCTGTTGTGCCAGATCGATTGCTGCTGCCAGACCGATCGGACCGGCGCCGACAACAATCACCTTATGACGCACCGGCGTGGGCGCGGACTGGTCCGGGCTGGATTCAAAGGCGTAGAGCGGTGTTTCGAAAATCTTGTTCACAATCTCTCTCCCAGGTTTTGCGCGTCGGGCGCACCTCGTCTGTGCTCTGCCACAGCCGTGTCAGAGGGACGGAACCATCCTTTCACCGTTTGGTTCGGGCCAAAACGATCTGGATCAAATTCGGCCCGGGTCACATGTCGCGAGCAGTTTCTGGTTAAAACGCCCCGTTGTACTTGTCGAATAATAGTTGATTTTGTAACTAACAAGCATGACACGTACAGAATCTGACAAAAATGACGATTTTAATTTGCGTGATTTCCTACCGTTCCTGTTGAACCAGGCCGCCGAGGAAAGTTCGCTTGAGTTTCAAAGGGTTTACAAGAACCGCTATGGCATGCTGCGGACAGAGTGGCGCGTTCTGTTTCATCTGGGCAATACCGGAGAGATGACGGCCAAGGAAATCGGACTGCAGGCTATGATCCATAAAACCAAGATCAGCCGGGCGGTGTGCAAGCTTGAACAGCGGCGGTTTCTCAGGCGGGTGCGCGACGAAAACGACCGCCGGTCCGAGCGGCTGTCGCTGACACATTCCGGCGAAGCGGTCTATCGTGAGCTGCGCGGTATTGCGCAGGAATACGACGCCAAGCTGGCGGCACATTTCACTACGGGTGAGGTGGTGTTGCTGCGGATGATGCTGCGCAGGCTGGCCGGGATGGAATAAACACTGGTAATCTGTCTTTGGCGTTCCCAGATGGGTATCACAACAAAAACAGGGACTCGACATGACCGCCTCGGACGTAAACTCGGCAACAACGGCAGATCTTATCGGCTGGCTGGTAAATCGCGGTCTGGAAGGGGCGGACAAGCAGGAACTGCTTGAGGGGTATTGCGCGCGGCTTATCGAGCTTGGCGTCCCGTTGATGCGTTTTCACGCAGCACAATCGGCACTGCATCCGGTTTATGGCGGCACCGGCTATAGCTGGTATCAGGAACGTGGCGGAGAGTTCGAGACCTTCGCATATTCCGAGGAAGCCAGCGAGATGTGGCAGCAGAGCCCCCTATATGCGCTGCTGAATGAAGATATCGATATCGTCCATGAACGTCTGATCGACCGGAATGAGCCCAGTCGTTTTCCCCTGTTGAACGATCTGCGTGAGAATGGAGCGACCGAGTATTACGCGACAGGCGTTTCCTTTGATATTCCGACGCAAGGCACGCCGGGAGGGGCCAAAAAACCGGTGGATGGTGTGCTGATGTCCTGGACCAGTAATGCGCCGGACGGTTTTCAGGAACGCGATCTGAACCTGATCAACACAGCGCTGCCGCATCTGGGTCTGGCTCTGAAGGCGGCTTCAAGCGCTCGCGTTGCGCATGATTTGATGCGGGTCTATCTGGGGCGTGACGCCGGCCAGCGCGTGTTGTCCGGCGAAATCCGTCGCGGGTCTTTGCAGCAGATCGACGCGGTGATCTGGAACTTTGATCTGGAAGGGTTCACCAGCCTGTCCGAAGAACTGCCGGGTGATGAGATCATTGAAATGCTGAACGAGTATCTGGCCGTTGCGGTGGACGTTGTTCACGAATGCGATGGCAGTATTCTGAAATTCATGGGCGATGGGCTGATGGCCATGTTCGATGTCGGTGAAATCGATGCGGACGCCCGCGCGGCCTTGGGGGCCGTGGCTGTATTGCAGGATCGAATGGCCGACCTGAACGCACATCGTCAGAGCGAGGGTCTGCCGGTGGCCAAATACACGCTGGCCCTGCATTCCGGCGAGATCCTGTACGGAAATATCGGGGCCGAAAGCCGGTTGGATTTCACGGTGATCGGGCCAGCCGTGAACCAGGCCGCGCGAATAGCGGGCATGCACCGTTCACTGGGGCAGCGTATCCTGATCTCGGACGACGTGGCCCGCGCGGCGCAACCCTGCGCGCATGAACTGATTTCGGTCGGCCGCTACATGTTGCGTGGGGTAGCGGAACCGAAAGAGCTGTTTACGGTCTATAATCCCGGACCATAGTCTCTTCCGCCCCTATTTCTCTGTGATCGATTTCAGGCCCAGAAGGATAGCCGCCCCGATCATAAAGCCCCCGCCGATCCGTTCGATCCAGGCCTTCGCGGTTCCTTTGAAACGGGCTGCGATCCAGCTTGCGCTGACGCCGTAGGCGGCCAGAAAAAGGCCGTCCACTACGATGTAGGTGGCGGACAGGATGAAGAATTGCGGCCAGAACGCTGCGTCCCCTGAAATGAACTGGGGAAAAAGGGCGGCAAAGAAGACAACAGCCTTTGGATTGGCGGCTGAGGTCAGGAACCCCTGCATCCATAAGACAGGCAGGGCAACTTGACCCCTTGCAACGTCCAGTTCGGGGTCATTTGGCTTGGCACGCCGTATCATGCGGACGCCAAGCCAAATCAGATAGGCCACACCTGCCCATTTGATAACTGCCAACGCTGCGCCCGACGCCGCGATCAGGGCAGCCAACCCCAGCCCGGCGGCCAGCATTTGCAGGGCATTTGCGGTTAAATCTCCCGCCGCCGTAAAAACCGCGCGGCGAAACCCATGCGCGCCACTGTTTGACAACATCAAAAGCTGGCTGGGCCCGGGTGTGCTCATCAACGCAAGGACGGTAACGATGTAAAGGGTCCAGGTTTCCCAAGTCATGCGGCTTCCTCCGGGGTTGTCTTCGAGCCAGCATCATCGGAAATTTAAACGGAATCCAGCTAAACGATCTGTTGCCGGTTAAAAATCGATCTCGACGCCCGGCAGATTCAACTCTTTCATCATGTCGCGCAGTTCCTGCCGTGCGGCGATGTTCGAGATGTTCAACTGTTTGACGCCTATATCTTTGAGGTCCAACAAGGTCAGGCCACGGGGGAACAGCTCGCGGAAGATCACCCGCTCGGAAAAGCCCGCAGCTACACGGAAACCGATGCGTTGCGACAGCATCTCGATCGCCCGCTGCATCTTTTCCTTGTTGACCATGCGCTGGGTACCAACCCGGTTGCGCACCACGACCCAATCAATCGGCTTAAGCCCAGCCTGTGCCCGCAGCTGCCGAGCGTTCCAAACCATTTCCGAATAAACCGACGGCCCGAGGATTTTTTCACCTTTCGAGTCGATCCGCGCCAAAAGGTCGAAATCGATGAAACTGTCGTTCAGCGGAGTAATCAGCGTATCAGCTAGCGAATGCGCCACTTGGCTAAGGCGGGTATGCGAACCGGGGCAATCGATCAGGATAAACTCGCTATCGCTTTCCAGCTCGGCCACCGCTGCTGAAAGGCGGTGATCGTAGATATTTTCGCCCGGCTTCAGTTGGGATGCATCGATCTCGGGCAGATCGTGGTGGCGCGGAGTGGGCAGGGACAGGCCTGATCCGTTCAGGAAATTCCGCCGGTTTTCGAAATACCGTCCCAGACTGCGCTGCCGCAGGTCTAGGTCCAGCGTGCTGACACCATGCCCCAATCGGGCCAATGCCGTGGCCACATGCATGGAGACGGTTGATTTGCCGGCGCCGCCCTTCTCGTTCCCGACCACTATGATATGTGCCATGCCTGTATTCCCAAGTCCCGCCGTGTTTACCCACAGGTTGTTGTTGCCCACTATATGTTGTGTAAGCCGGGAAGGGAAGAACCTCGGACGCTGCGCAGGGGAAATACAGGCTCTAATCGGGAAAAACCCGCATCCCGGGCAGGTTAGGGACAGCCATTGCCAAATTCGGCTGCCTGTTTCAATGTCCCAATCAACGCGCGGGCCATGAGGACATCGGTTGGATCATCTGTTTCTGAACGTTTTGAACGTGGTTTTGCCGGTCCTGGTTTGTGCGGGAATCGGGTATTGTCTGGCCGTTTTCAAGGCCCCGTTCGACAACAAGGTCATCGGGGGTATCGTTTCCAATGTCGGCTACCCGACCCTGATCATTTCCCATCTGTCAGCGACAAATCTGGCTGTCGGAGCCTTTCTGGATATGATGGCCGCCGCCGCACTGGCGGTAGCTGGGTTTGGGCTGTTGGGGTTTGTGGCCCTCAAATTGTTGCGGTTGCCGGTACGCGCGTTTCTGACGCCCCTGATGCATGGAAATGTCGGCAATATCGGGCTGCCAATCACGTTTCTGGCGCTGGGTGACGCCGGAATGGCCTATACGATGGCATTTGTAGTCGTCGTTCTGGTCAGCATCTTCACTGTCGGTATGTGGATTCCGGCCGGAGAGTTCTCGCCCAAAAAGATTGCCACGTCGCCTATCGTCTACGCCGTGATTGCCTCGCTGATCCTGATGGCGACAGGAACGGCCTTGCCGCAGCCTTTGGCCAAGTCGTTTGACATATTGGGCGGGTTGTCGATTCCTTTGATGTTGCTGACCCTGGGCCATACTCTGGCGACGCTAAAGGCTCAAAGCGTGGCGCGGGCGATATTGTTGACCGTACTCCATCTGGGCATGGCGATTGTAATCGCAAGCGCTTTGATCTGGGTGTTCGGCTTCACCGGAACCGAGCGCGGTGCGCTGATTCTGTGCTGCCTGATGCCATCGTCGGTGGCCACATATTTGTTTATTGACCAGCATGTCCCGGAATATGGCTCGGACGTGGCGGGTTTTATCTTGGTCTCGACGCTCGCGACCATACTGGTTCTGCCAGTGGCCTTGACCTACTGGATTTGACCCGCGCTTTGCTCCTATTTGCGTGGCAAATGGCAAGCCCCTATACGTGGGCGGAAAAAACTGTTTAATTCCGAACAGGTTATCTTGGAATGCGGCCGTGTTGACACATAAGCTGTATTGAAAGATCCGCTTGGAAATCGGAGGCAAACCGATGACGACAGCACAGACAGGTAGCACACCAGATATGCAGGGCCCTCGCACGGTCATGGTCATGACGGCGATTTGTATGATGGTCGTTGGGTTCAATACGACCGCCGTGGCGACTATTTTGCCGAACCTGAAATCCGAGTTCGATTTGACCCCGTCCAGCCTGCAATGGGTAATGGCGATTTATACGGTCGTTGGCGCCAGCCTTGTCACAATTGTCAGTCGCCTGGGGGATATTACCGGCAAAATGGGCGTGTTCTTTGCAGGGATGATTGTTTTTGCCCTCGGCTCATCGTTGGTTCTGTTTTCACAAGATGGCATCATGCTGTTGTCTGGCCGTGCTGCACAAGGCGCGGGTGCTGCGGCGTTGTTCGGAACATCGCTCTCCATTCTGACCGCCGCCACGCCTGAGGAACAACGTGCCAGCGTGACCGGTACCTGGGGGGCCGTCGTCGGACTTGCCATTGGCGTCGGTCCGATTGTCGGGGGGGCCTTTGCCCATTACCTCAACTGGCGCGTGGTCTTTGCGCTCGATCTGGTCCTACTGGCAATTGTTTTGTTGATCGGGCTGCGTGTTCACCGGCGGAAATACGTGCCCGACACGCGATTGGCCGGAGCAAAGTTCGACTACCCTGGCGCGCTGGCGATGTTATTGCTGCTGGGGCCGTTGTCGTTCGCGCTGAGTAACGGGGAAAGCAGCGGCTGGACCAGCGCAAGCACCCTTGGTGCGCTTGCCTTGTCTGCCATCGCGGTGGTGATGCTGGTTGTCACGTCGCGGCGCAGCGATGATCCCCTGATCGAACTACGCTATTTCCGCCATCCCAGGTTTTTCATGGCGGCGACCGGAATGTTCGTCATGGGGTTCACGCTGTTCGGCTTCTTTGTCTATTTCAATGTGTTTGTGCAATCTCCAGATACGTTCAGCTATTCCTCAATCGCGGCGGGCGTTGCGATCCTGCCGTTGAGCCTTTGCATGTTTGTGGTGTCCGTAGTCGCCCCGCGTTTTCTTGCGCCCTATAGCTTCCAGTGGCCCGTTATTCTGGGCATGGGGTTCACAACCGCCGGTTTCCTGCTTTTGACGGCGACCACGAGCACATCCAATGTCAGTGATATCTGGTGGAAGCTTGCGATCATTGGCATTGGTTTGGGGGTCGGGTTTTCTCTGCTGCCTCGTCTTGGACTGCGCCTGCTGCCAGACGAGCATGCGGGGCAGGGCTCTGGCGTTGTAAACGCCTTTCTGCATTTCGGTGCTACCATGGGATCGGTTTTGGGCGGGCTGGCCGAGGCCGTGACCACGCGCTGGGGATTGAACGAAGTCATTAATGCGTTGCCCCAAGGGTCTGCTCAACGCACTGACCTGGCACATGCGCTGACCCACGGTTCGCCCAGCCAGATACAAGAGTTGATTGCCGGATTGGACCCCACCACCGGAACCGCTTTGGCCTCTGCCTTACGTGATCTACAGGATAACGCCTTTGACAGCGCCATGTTCGTGACAGCGATGGCCGCGCTGGTTGCGATGGTGCTGGCGATCCTGCTGTTGCGGGGTCCGGTGCCTCCGGTTCACAGCGCGGTGGATTTGGTAAAAGGGCGGCGGTGAATTGCCCGGTTGCCACCGTCAGAACGGCGCCCAGGATTAAATAATCAGGTGTCAGAAAATCAGTGGGCAGAGTTCAATCCCCATCTATCCACTTGGAAATATTGGCCAACACTTGCTTACGAGCGCGGGTGCTGGAAAACCCCGGGTCGTTGCCGTCTTCAACGATCAGATGAACGAAGACATATTGTGCGCCGTTGTGGCTGAGCCAACCAACAAACCAGCCATGTTGTTCCTTCAAGCGGTTCGAGGATGCATCAGTCGCCCAGGCATTCCCCGTCTTTCCTTTGATCAAAAGATCTCCGGCAGCCTCAAATTCTTGCGTGGTTGCAACAGTCTGATCCATTGAGTTCGCCGAGTAGGGAAGTTCACGAGACACCAAACGCATCAGGAATTCAGACTGCTGTCTGGGGGTGATTTTGAGAGATGTACTCAACCAAGCTTGAGTTAGGCCATCATTCTTGCCGGGCGTTCCCATCAGGTCGCGATTTCCGTAGTTCAACTTGTCCACATGCCTCTGAAATTCGTTCTCCCCCAATTGCTGCGTCAGCCATTGAGAGTACCAGATTACAGAGTATCGCAACCAAGTTTGCGGTGTCGTCGCTTGTTGCCAATTCTTGTAAGGAGCCTTTACCGCTGGGTCGTATTCGACTTTGGGCTCGTCAGGGGACTGCAGCACTTCCATTTCAAACCCCATCAATGCCAAAGGAAGCTTGAAGGTCGAAGCCGGCGCGAATTCACTCTCGCACAGCTCGCCCGCATGATAGGTGGGTTCTTGTTTGCCTATTTTACGAACCAGTGTGCAGCCGGTATCCGCATGTGATGTTGCCGAAATGGAAGAAACCAGCGCCGCAAGCGATAGTGCGTGAAGTAACTGCCTCAAAACAGAATCCCCTAAATTACAGATAAAAATGCTGATGGGCGCAGCGTACACTTGTGTTTGATCGGTGCAAGCGAACAGTCGCGATCAAACGAAGCGCAAACGATATTGAGCCCAAAGCTGCCTATTGTCGGAACAACGACACCAACAAAAAAGGCCGCCCCGGTGGAGCGGCCTTTCGCATGTCAACCCGGTCTGGCTTAGAAGCCCAGACCTTCGTATTTCTTTTTGAACTTCGATACACGGCCACCGGCGTCCATCAGACGGGTGCCGCCACCGGTCCACGCGGGGTGCGAGGAGGGGTCGATTTCCAGGGCCAGCTGGTCGCCTTCGGCGCCCCAGGTGGATTTCATCTGAACCACAGTGCCATCGGTCATTTTGACGTTGATGACGTGATAATCGGGATGGATGTCTTTTTTCATCTTTCCGCTCCTTACGCCTCGGCGCCAGCCTTGGGCTTGTAGTTGGTGACCTCTGCGATACGTGCGGACTTACCGCGACGGGTGCGCAGATAGTACAGTTTGGCGCGACGAACGCGGCCACGGCGGACAACGGTGATGCTGTCGATGTTGGTCGAATACAGCGGGAACACACGCTCCACGCCTTCGCCGAACGAAATTTTGCGGACGGTGAACGAACCGGCGATGCCTTCGCCGCCTTTGCGCGCGATGCAGACACCTTCGTAGTTCTGCACACGGGTGCGCGACCCTTCGGTCACCTTATAGCCGACACGGATGGTGTCACCGGCTTTGAAATCGGGGATGTCTTTCCCCAGGGCGGCAATCTGTTCCGCCTCAAGCTGTGCGATCAGGTCCATCGCAGTTACTCCTATCTGCTCGTGGTTGGTCCACGAAGTTTGGGCACGGCCTGAGAGCTCTTGGTCTTCACCGGGTCCTGCGTACAGCCCGCCAGAGTTCAGATCGAATGTTCCTTGTGTCTGGTCCGTCCTGTCGCGCCGTGGCCGAAGAAAGCCGGGCGTCACGTCAGGATGCAAACCAAAACACCGGAGTCGCTGTTCGCGGCACCGGATTGCGATCGTTTAAGGGCTTTGCGGGCAGGGATCAAGCCTAAATCGCTATAATATGCAGGTGAAATGGTGGGTTTCCGCCGTCTGGAAAATGTTCCATTGCCTTGGCGAGCCGATCAGGCATTCTGGGCCCAATTAAACGAGCAGATTTTGAAACAGGTATGGCGTGATGCGTAAGGCTTTGATGATGGCTATTGTGGCCGTTGCGCTGGTGTCGTGCGGTCGGCGCGGGCCGGCGCCGCAGGCGGTCGAGTCACTGGCCTTTGCAGACAATACCCCTCCGGCGGTGATTTTCCCGAATTTTGGCGATGCCGATCCTCATGACTGGGAGGGGCGGCACCCCGATCACTACCCTGTGCACGGGCTGGATGTATCACGCTGGCAGGGGCCGATCGATTGGCGCACGGCGCAGGCTTCGGGCATTAGCTTTGTTTTCATCAAAGCGACTGAAGGTGGCGATGTCGCGGACCCCATGTTCGAAGACCACCGGCGTGGCGCACGTGCAGCAGGAGTGCCTTGGGGGGCGTATCACTATTACTACTTCTGTCGTCCTGCCGCCGAACAGGCGCGGTGGTTCATCCGCAACGTGCCCAAGGGTGCGGACCTGCCGCATGTGCTGGACATGGAATGGACGCCTCATTCCAAAACCTGCACCCTTCGCCCGGATGGACAGAAAGTGCGGTCAGAAGCCAAAAAGTTCCTGGACATACTGGAGCGTCACTATGGCCGACGCCCCATCGTGTATACGACCGTGGATTTCTACGAAGACACCGATATTGGGCGGCTGCCGAAAACCGAATTCTGGTTGCGCTCGGTCGCGGGGCATCCGCGCAATGTCTATCCGCGGGCGATCTGGCGGTTCTGGCAATACACAGGCACCGGGTTGGTGCCCGGTGTGCAGGGTAAAGTCGATATCAACACGTTCAACGGATCGCCGGACATTTGGGCGCAATGGAAACAGGGTACGCCCTGACGGCCAAACCGTCAGGACTTTGGCGCTTTGGCCACGTATGTTTCCACAGTGCCGCCACCGACCAGATGGCTGAGCCGACGTTTACGCTCCTCGCCAGCCGAGTTGTTCAGCCAGAAGGTCTCACCATCCGATAGCGCGCGCCGTTTAAACCCATGTTCCTCCATACAGCGGTTCACCTGATCGATGGCGCCCTGATTGCGCAGGTCATCTTCGAATGGAACGGTCAGGAGAGGCCCGATGACGATGCCGAACAACAGAACGTTAGTCATATAAGCGCCTGCTACGGCTGCGTTTTCACCTTCACTTTTCCCGGCAATACAGCCCTGAAGCGTCGAACGTGCCGAGTTCAGATCATGACCGGCCTTCGTTGGCACAGAGGATGCGATGGGTTGCGTTGTGCAGGCCGAAACGGCTAGCAAAGCAATCAATGTAAGTTTTTTCAATGTAGACCGCCTGATTACGATTTTCGATGTTTGATCGATGACACCAAAAGGCGAGTATCGGGAAGATGAAACAACTTCAAACAGATTTTTCCAAAAATAATGTATGGGGTGTTCAGGCAACAGAGCAGATGGCTTAGTCCGTGCTTTCGTCGCCTGATTTCTTGTAGTTGGCCCACAGATCGGGTCTGCGTTCGCGGGTCATTTGCTCAGACATCTGGTGACGCCATTCAGCGATATGCCCGTGGTGCCCCGACATCAGGATATCGGGAATTGCGCGGCCCTTCCATTCGGCCGGGCGGGTGTACTGCGGATGCTCCAATAGGCCTGAGGAAAAGCTTTCTTCTTCTGCCGATGCCTGATTGCCCAGCACGCCGGGGATCAGGCGGACCGTTGCGTCGATTAGCGCCTGCGCGGCAATCTCCCCACCGGTCATGACGAAATCACCTAAAGAGATTTCCTGTATGCCGTAATGCTCCAACACTCTTTCGTCGACACCCTCAAACCGCCCGCACAGAAGGGTCATCCCGTCGCACCGCGCCAGATTCTGCATCATACGCTGGTCCATCCGGCGGCCTCGCGGGCTGAGATAAATCAGCGGCCAGTTGCCTTGCACACCCTCCATCGTATGTTCGATCGCGTCGCCCAACACATCGGCACGCAGGACCATGCCGGCGCCCCCTCCGGCTGGCGTGTCGTCGACGTTGCGGTGCTTGCCGATACCAAACTGGCGCAAATCGACAGTTTCCAGTTGCCACAGACCGTCCTGCAATGCCTTGCCGGTCAGGCTTTCGCCCAGAACGCCTGGAAAGGCCGAAGGGAACAGCGTGATGACCTTGGCCTTCCAGACCCCGTGCAGGTCCGGTGTGGGCGTCATCAGTTCGCGCGGCTTCAGCGTCGAGCGGATGGCTTTGCGGCCGTGGGACTTGCCTGTGTTTTCTGTCATCAGGTGCCGATCAGATTATTTTGCGCGCGTTCAACCAAATCCGCCTTTTGTCGGATCAACGCGGTTTCGTCCAGTGCCGAACGGTTCAGTGTCAACAATTCGGCCAGAACCGGTTCGGGCAGACGTGGGTTGGCGCGGGTTGGGCCAACCAGTTTTGCGGACAGATCAGATGGCAGATCCAGAAAGTCGGCAAAGGGTGATCCAAGGCCGAAGGTCCGTGTCTGCAAATCCTCCAGCCATTCGGTCTGGACCGTGACATCGGGTAATCTGTCGCGCATCTGTTCGGCGGTGGAATGCGGAGATGGCACCGATTCAAGCCGGGTCTGATAGGCGTCGAAATCCTGCACCAACCGCGTGCGATACAGGTCATGGGCCCACAGGCTGCGCAACCAGCCCCCGCGCTGCCGCAACGACAGGTAAACGATGATATCCACCGCCTGGCCGGCAAAGCGTTGCCGGACCAGATCGACCAGACACGCGGCCAGCTCGGGGGCGGCCTCATACCCTACGGCCAGGTTACGGCTGGGGCGCAGGCCCGAAAAGTTTTCTTCGCTCAGGATCAGCCCGCGACGCAGACCAAAATCCAGCGTGGACAGAAAGTCCTGCATCGCAGTGCGGAAATCCCCCAGCGCGCCGGGGGTGCCATACACCGAATACCGGGTGGCGGCTTCTGAAAGGCCGGACTTTCGGGTGCGGTAGGGCAGGACCAGCGCATGGCGTGGCCAGATCAGTTCGCGATTTTCGAACAGGAAAGATTGTGCTGCCGTCGTGCCGGTCTTGTGCAGACCCAGATGCAGCAGAACCTTGCGCATTACAGCAGGCCCTCGGGCGGGTCAGCGATGATGCGACCTTTGTCCAGATCGACCGTGGGCACGACTTCAAGCGTAAATGGCAGCAAGACAGTTGATTTGAGCTCCGGCCCGTGCAGTTCCAACAGGTCGGTAGCCCCGTGATTTTGCACAGCTTTCACGCTTCCCAGCAGCGCGCCGCCGGTGTCATAGACCTCAAGCCCGATCAGATCGGTATGATAGAATTCGTCGTCGGGCAGCGACGGTAATTGATCGCGCCGCGCATAGAGGCGCAGACCGTTTATGGCGTCTGCCTGTTCCTTCGTCTCGATTCCGCCCAACCGGGCGGCGAACCCGTTTTTGATTGCACGGGTCAGCACCAGCGGGAACCGATCCGTGCCATCTTCATTGGTAAGCGGAGAGTAGTTCTCGATGTCCTCCGGCACGGCGCAGAAGCTTTTTATCCGTACCTCACCCCGCACACCGTACGAGCCCGCAACGCTGCCAACGCAGATCAGATCATTCATCGGGTTGCCCCGCCGTCAAACAAATTCCGTTTCGCCATTCTCCAAGCCCCTCGCAGGCTTCGCGCTGGTTGCTGCGTTCAAAGAACACGCCCACAATAAATGCGATTGCCAGCAAGATGGGAAGTCGTATCAATCCGAACATAGACCCCTACCGTGTTTCGATATTCAGGTCCGGGCCCCGGTTTTCCCAGCCGACCTGCTCAAGCTCGGGCGTCTCCGAGGTTTTTTCCGGCCAGCCGACGCAAAAATAACCGATCAGGCGCCAACCCTCGGGCACGTCCAGATCACGCGCCATTTGATCTGGGTTCAGAATTGATACCCAACCCAATCCCAGACCTTCGGTCCGTAAAGCAAGCCAGAACAGAGTAATGGCCGAGACCACGGAATAACGCCGCATCTCGGGCATGGTTCCTGCGCCCAGACCCAAACCTTTGTCAGTGTTGTCGTCGCAGAACACCGCCAGTTGCACCGGGGCGTCTTGCATGCCTGACAGTTTCAGACGGCTGTACAGCTGCGCCTTTTCTCCGGAATAGCCAGCCAACGCGGTATCATTGGCGGCTTGAAAATTCCGCAGCGCCGCCGCCCGCGCGGTTTGACTTTCAACGCGGATCACACGCCAGGGTTCGCTCAGCCCCACCGAAGGGGCCAGTCGAAACGCGTCGAGGCAGCGCGCGAGCACTGCCTCGTCTATCGCGTCGGTGCGGAACCGGCGCACATCGCGCCGGAGCCGCATCAACAGATCGAACTGCGTGCGAAAATCGTCGGTAAAAGCCTGATCCCGCACGCGTCCGCCTGCTTATTCTTCTGCCGCAGCTTCTTCAGCCGGTGCAGCAGCGGCTTCAGCCGCCTCAGCAGCTTTGGCCGCTTTTTCTTCTGCGCGCTCCTGAGCTTTCTTGCCCGGAGTACCCTTGTTGGGGTTGTTGCGCTCGGCCTTGTCGCGTGCGCCAGCAGCTTCTAGCATGCGTGCGATACGGTCGGTGGGCTGTGCGCCCTGATCCAGCCAGTACTGGATGCGCTCCAGGTTCATTTTCACGCGCTCTTCGCTGTCTTTCGGCAGCAGCGGGTTGTAGGTGCCCAGCTTTTCGATGAAACGGCCATCGCGCGGCATGCGGCTGTCAGCCGCTACGATGCGATAGAAGGGACGCTTTTTCGAGCCGCCGCGGGCGAGACGAATTTTCATTGCCATGGTGGTATCTCCTTTGAATGGCGTATCCGGTGCTAGACCGGCTTAGTTCTGGTGTTTCTTGTGGTGTCGGATGACTTCCTGAATGATGAAATTCAGAAAAGCCTTGGCGAAATCGGGGTCCAGATCGGCCTCTTTCGCCAGGTCTTCTAACCGTGCGATCTGCGCAGCCTCGCGCGAGGGATCGGACGGGGGAAGGTCGTGTGCGGCCTTGAGCTTGCCAACGGCCTGCGTGTGCTTGAACCGCTCGCCCAGCGTATAGACAAGGATCGCATCCAGCCGGTCGATGCTTTCGCGATGCTCTTTCAACAGCGTGGCAGCCTGTGTCACGGGGTTGGTCATTGGCCGGTCCTTTCGGTGGTCAAGTCAATTTGCGGATGGCGCCAGATCTGCGCGTGTTTGCCCAAAAGCTCGGCTCTCTCAATCTCAAGCGTTGCGCCGAGGCGTTCGGCCAAAGCGCGCGAGCGGTCATTCGCATGAGCGATGTATGAAATCACACCGTTCAGGCCCTGATGGCGGGCGGCATAGTCGCGCGCTGCCGCTGCGGCCTCAAAGCCCAGCCCTTTGCCCTCGGCCTCGGCCATCAGTGTCCAGCCCAGCTCGGGTTCGGCCCAGCCGGGGACGTAGATCATGCCGGCCCAGCCGACGAATGCGCCGCTGGTTTTCTCGGTCAGATGCCACAAGCCGTAGCCGCGCAGTGCCCAGTGGCCCAGGCGGTTCGACAATGAACTCCAGCACTCGAGCGGGTCTTTGGGACCACCCACCATATGGCTGCGCTCAGTCGCGAAGAACTCGGTCATCGCGGGCAAGTCATCCAGTTGCGGCGCGCGCAGGATCAGGCGGTCCGTCTCGACGGAGGGGATGGTGAACGTGGTCATGCGTAGGCCTCCACTCCGCCATTCACCAGATCCGCAGGCGCTGGATGACGCCAGATTTCGGATTTACCGAACTTGGGGTGCTCATAGTGATATTCGAACTGTGCACCCAAGCGCTTGGCCACGGCCTTGCTTGCATGATTGTCCAGATCGATCAGAGATATCGCCGTTTCCCACCCCAGTACGTCATAAGCATATGACCGCGCGGCCAGAGCGGCCTCGGTCGCATAACCCTTGCCGGTGGCATGGTTCAGCAGCGTCCAGCCGACCTCGGGCTCGGGCCAGCCTTCGGGGCACCAAAGCCCGATCCGACCGACATAGGTGCCGGTGTCCTTTTCATCGACACTCCAATACCCATAGCCGCGCATCACCCAGTGACCCAGCAGCGACGCAACCATCCGCCATACCTCATCCCGTCGCAGGGGGCCGCCGACGTATTTCGCCGCATCGCTGGCGAAGAACGCGCTATCCGCGTCCAGATCAGCTTCGGACGGAGCGCGCAGGATCAGGCGCTCGGTTTCGAGGGTGGGGAAGTTGAGGTTGATCATGTGGACACCTCCGCGCCAGCCGGTGTGTGGCGGTACACCAGAGTGGTGCCGTCAGTCTCGGAAATCTCACGTTCGATGGTTGCTCCGAGGCGTTCAGCCAGCCGTTGCGACCGAGTGTTACCTTTCGCGACGAAACTCGCGAGTGTGTGCCAGCCAAGCTGGTTGAACGCAAACTCGCGCGCAGCACTGGCCGCTTCGAACGCATAGCCGTGGCCTTCGCCATTTTCGGTGAAGATAAAGCCAAGCTCTGGCTCTGGGTCTTCCGGTTCGAAGCCTAGAACGACAAAGCCCAGCAGTTGACCGTCCGCCTTCGCAACGACCGACCAAAGGCCGTGGCCGCGCAGTGACCAGATGGCGACCATCTGAGCGAAATCATACCACGCATCCTCGCGCGACATGACTTCCAGATACCGGGCGCGCGGGCTGGCCACGATCTGGGCATAGGCGTCGAAATCCGAAAGCTGCGGCGCGCGCAGAACAAGAAGCTCAGTTTCGAGCGTCGGGATGGCACCCGCCACCCGAGCCGCCAGGTCAGCCCCCTGAGAATTCGGCGCGGCTTCGAACCGGAAGGTCATTGGTGGACCTCCGGTGTGGTGCGCGCACGCAAATATATGCGGGGAGTGAAAGCCACGTTATTTTTTCTTCCCAAACCCGCTGAGACCCGGAGGCAAAGCCATGCCGCCGCCCATACCGGGCATGCCGGGCATCTTGCCGCCCATCGCCTTGGCCGCCTGTTCCAGCGCCTTGGGGTCCATGCCGGCTGCCATTTCCTCGGGCGAGGGGCCACCTTTGCCGAACATGCCTTTCATGGCTTGTTTCAGCATCTTGCCTTTGCCCATCTTGCCCATCTTTTTCATCATGTCCGACATTTGCCGGTGCATTTTGAGCAGCTTATTGAGGTCGCTGACCTCCATCCCCGAACCTGCGGCAATCCGTTTCTTACGGCTGGCCTGCAACAGCTGCGGATTGGCGCGTTCGCGTTTGGTCATCGACTGGATCAGCGCAATTTGCTGGCGCAGGATTTTATCGTCCAGACCGGCCTGATCCATCTGCTTGGCCATCTTGTTCATGCCCGGCATCATGCCCATCATGCCCTGCATACCGCCCATCTGGATCATCTGTTCCAGCTGCATTTTCAGGTCGTTCATGTTGAACTGACCCTTGACCATGCGCTTCATCATGCGCTCGGTCTGTTCCATCTCCATCGTTTCCTGGGCCTTTTCGACCAAGGCCACGATGTCGCCCATGCCCAGAATACGACCGGCGATCCGGTCCGGCTCGAAGGTTTCGAGCGCGTCCATCTTTTCGCCCAGACCGACAAAACGGATCGGCTTACCGGTGACCGCGCGCATCGACAGCGCCGCACCGCCGCGCCCGTCACCGTCCATCCGGGTCAAAACCACGCCCGAGATGCCGACCTTGGCGTCGAATTCCTCGGCCACCTCAACGGCGACCTGACCGGTCAGGCCGTCGACCACCAACAGGGTCTCGCGCGGGTCAACCGCGTTGCGGACTTGCTCGACCTCGTCCATCAGGACTTCGTCGATATGCAAACGGCCCGCGGTGTCGAGCATGTAGACGTCATAGCCACCCAGCGTCGCCTGCTGTTTGGCGCGCTTGGCGATATCGACCGGTTTCTGACCGGGCACGATCGGCAGCGTGTCCACACCAACCTGCGTACCCAAAACCGCCAGCTGATCCATCGCCGCCGGACGATAGACGTCGAGCGAGGCCATCAGGACCTTTTTGCCCTCTTTCTCTTTCAGACGCTTGGCCAGCTTACCGGTGGTGGTCGTCTTACCCGAACCCTGCAGGCCAACCATCAGGATCGGCGCGGGCGGGTTGTCGATTTTCAGCGTGCCGGGGTCTTCCTCGCCACGCAGGGTATCGACCAGAGCGTCATGCACGATCTTGACAACCTGTTGACCGGGCGTGATCGATTTAGTGACGGCCTGGCCGGTGGCCTGATCTTGTACCTTTTTGACGAATTCGCGGGCCACCAGCAGCGAGACGTCGGCCTCAAGCAGGGCAACGCGGACTTCGCGCAGGGCGGTTTTGACGTCTTCTTCGGACAGAGCGCCTTGTTTTGTCAGCCGATCAAAGACGCCGGAAAGGCGTTCGGATAGATTTTCAAACATGCCTTCGGCCTCCTTAGCCGGTTATCTGGTGGTACCACCTAATTAGGAGGCACCGGTTAAATGCACAATTGCCCCCACGGGCGAAACTCGCTGGTGGGGGGCGATCCCTGAACGACTCAAGGGACCGGAAGATCGAGAGGCTTCCGGATGTTTGCGGCGATTTAGGCGGATTGGCTGACAGAGTCAACCTTGTGTGCCGGAAGCCAGTCGTTGACCGCTTCGACCAGCCGGTGCGCACCGCGACCGTTCGAGAATGCCTCGACGATGGGATGCCGTCCCGCGCTCATGCCTTTGTCGAGAACAAGGACAGGACGATAGAGCGTCGACGTCCCCTTGTCGCTGCGCGAGGTCGTGCGTTCAATTTCCGCATGGGACAGGTTTGAAAGCTTATGCTCAACCGCCTCATAACCAAAGACCGATTGCCTGCGGATGACGATGCTGTCTTTGTTGCGGTCCAGTATCACCTGGACACGCCGGACAAAGGCACAAAAGGCTCCGAACCCCAACCCGCCGCCGCCAAGGGCGAAGATCAGGCCGAACAGAATGGCCTCACCGCCTTCGGTCATCAGTAATATACCCGGACCGACAAAAGCCAGAATGAAGAAAACCAGCATGATGCCGATGAACCATGGAGTGTCTGACAGGATCAGCTGGTTCGGGGTATTGCGCGTGACTTTCATGGCGGCATGCTAGCATTGAATACCGTGCCTGTCGTGACTTGAATTTGCCAGCCGGTTGCGCGATGAGCGCCTGACACGAGGAGGTTCCCATGGACGCATCATCCGCCTTTCAGGACACATTGCCGCTCAGTTCAGACGCGCTGTTGGCGCAGCTGGATGATTGGGGGCTGGCTTATCGTCTGTACAGCCACGTCCCGTTGCGCACGGTTGAAGAGTCCAAGGCGGTCGAGGATCAGTTCATGGTGCCGGGCGAGAACGCGTTGCGGCTGAAAAACCTGTACCTGCGCGACAAGAAGAAGCGGAACTATCTGGTGACGTTAGAGCAGAGTCGCGAGATTGACCTCAAGGCCTTGGGCGCAGAGCTGGGTGTGGGAAGTTTGTCTTTTGGCTCAGCGGATCGATTGATGCAGAATCTTGGAATTCGTCCGGGTGCGGTCAGCCCGCTGGCGATGATCAATGGAGTGCAGAACGATGTGACGTTCTTTATGGACGCGGCGGCCCAGAAGGCCGATGTGATCTATATGCATCCGCTGGTGAATGATCGCACGGTGAGCATGGCACGTGGGGACCTGTTGGAATTCTTCGACCGGATCGGGTGTGAGGTGGCCTGGCTGCCTTGATCAGACGCGCCTGGCGGCGCGTGCCTCCGGCGGAGGTATTTTTGAACAGAAGAAGATGTGGGCGATTCAGATCGGGGGTATGACGTCCCGAAGGGCGGCATCCCTGCTTACACCATCCAGAATGATGATTTTTTCTTGCGAAACGCCCAACCTGAGCCTTCCCAAACGGGCTCATATTGGGCGTTTCCGTTTTAAATGACCAAGGCGGATCAAGCCGCCAATTCAGTAACAGCCTTGCGGGCCGAAGCCAGAGCGGCGTCGGCGTTTATGGCCATCTGGTCGGCTGCGACCACATCTATGTCGGTGATACCGACAAAGCCCAGAACGTGGCGGGCGTAGTTGGTGGCAAAGTCGACCTCGGACCCGACAGGTACGCCGCCTGAGGCAATTGCCAGCACGGCGCGCTTGCCTTCAAGCAGGCCCTTGGGACCGTTTTCGGTATAGGCAAATGTCAGGCCCGCCCGGGCGATGAGATCAATCCAGGCTTTGAAAGCGGCGGGGACTGAGAAGTTGTAGATCGGCAGGCCGATGACGATTGTGTCCGCCTGCTGCAGTTCCTGTACCAGTTCGTCCGACAGCGAGAGGTGATCGCGCTGAACCGCGTCGCGTTGATCGGCGGGGGTGAAGTTTGCGTTGATCCAGTCTTCAGTCAGAAGTGGCAGCGGAGATGCCAGATCACGGCGAATGATGCGGCTGGCGTTCAGATGCTTGACGATCTGGGCCGACAGCTCGCGCGTGGCTGAACCGTCACGCCGGGCTGAGGCGTCGATATGCAGGATGGTATGGGTCATGTCTGGGTGTCCTTTTGGATGAAGAATATGCTTGTCACCCAATATGAAAGTTGCGTGTGCGAACAAAACTCTGATAGATCAACAAGTATTGTTAGAATTTGCACATTGGAACGGATGCAATGGACAATTGGGACGAAGTCAGAACAGCCTATCAGGTTGCACGTATGGGGACGGTCAGCGGTGCGGCTGACGTTTTGGGTGTTCACCATGCAACGGTTATTCGCCATATTGATGCAATCGAGGCCCGGCTTGGTGTCAAACTGTTCCAGCGGCATGCACGGGGTTATACGCCGACCGACGCGGGCGAGGACCTGTTGCGGGTGGCGCAGGCGACCGAAGATCAGTTCAACCAGCTTGTCGGGCGCATGAAAGGGCGGGGCGACGATGTCTCGGGCGAGTTGGTCGTAACCTCGCTGGGGGCTCTTGCGCCGCTGGTGGTGCCTGTTCTGACACAGTTTCAGATCGCGCATCCCGGGTTGATTGTCCGTTATTTGACCGGCGATCGGCTGTTTCGGTTGGAGTATGGGGAAGCCCATGTTGCAATTCGCGCCGGTGCTGCTCCAAGCCAGCCGGACAATGTGGTGCAGCCGTTTTTCCAGCAGGAAGTCGGGCTTTATGCCAGCAAGTCTTATGTAGAACGTCACGGCAAACCGTCAGGCGTCGAGGACTTCGCGAACCATTTCTTTGTAAGCACGGATGATGAAAACAGCCGGGCGCCGTTTTCGAAATGGTTGCGCGAGACGGTTCCGGCCGAGGTGATCACGTTCCGATGCACCAACAACTTCTGCATTCGCGAGGCGGTTCTGTCCGGAGCAGGCATTGGGTTCATGGCCCGCTGGGAGGCATCCGGGGACCCCGATCTGGTGGAAGTGATCGAGCCGATGCCG
This sequence comes from Ruegeria sp., assembly GCF_965243365.1. Classification (GTDB taxonomy): domain Bacteria; phylum Pseudomonadota; class Alphaproteobacteria; order Rhodobacterales; family Rhodobacteraceae; genus Ruegeria. The sequence continues at coordinate 2,164,727 of NZ_CBDEUW010000002.1, forward strand.
GAATGGTTCGGCAAACTGTGGTTGGTGACCCATGTCGACCTGCACCGAACGACCAAAGTGCAGGCTTTTCTGAGCTTTCTCAAGGAACGGTCCAAAGGCTGGCAGTCATGAGCCAGCAGGCGCGCGGCCATTTGGCCATGTTGCTGTTTTCAGTGCTGGTCGCGGGTAGTTTTTCGTTGGGCGCGATGGTCGCCAATCAAATTGCACCGGCTGCGATCACTGCAGCGCGATTTGCGATTGCGGCGGTGGTCATCGGCGGGGCAGCAGCGTTGACAACGGGGATATCGCGAACCGCCTGGCGGGCACCTTGGCGATATCTTGTCTTGGGTGGACTTTTTTCGGCGTATTTCGTATTGATGTTCTACGGTCTCAAGACCGCGCCGCCTGTGGGGGCGGCGGCTGTTTTCACTTTGACGCCGGTCATCTCGGCCGTTGCGGGGTGGGCGCTGCTGAGACAGGTGACGACGCCGCGGATGGCGGTGGCGCTGGCAATCGGGGCCACCGGGGCGCTGTGGGTGATTTTTCAAGCAGATTGGCAGGCGTTTCGCGCGTTTGAGATCGGGCAGGGCGAGTTTATCTATTTCTGGGGCTGCGTCGCCCACGCAATATATACGCCGATGGTGCGAAAGCTGAACCGGGGTGAACCGGCAGTTGTTTTCGCCTTTGGGACCATGCTGGCGGGGTGCCTGATCCTGATTGTTTTCGGTTGGTCGGACATTCGCGCCACCGATTGGGCGGGCCTTCCGGCTATCGTCTGGATCAGCCTGCTTTACCTGGCCTTGTTTGCCACCGCGGCCAGCTTCGTTCTGGTGCAGTTCGCCGCGTTGCGCCTGCCATCGGCCAAAGTCATGGCCTATACTTATCTGATCCCGAGCTGGGTTATCCTTTGGGAAATTGCTCTCGGCCAACCAGCCCCTGCCGTTCTGGTGTCGGTCGGAGCGGTTATGACCGTTATTTCGCTTGTGCTTTTACTCAAGAGCGAGGAGCCTGCGCCTGAAAACCGACGCGAAGCTTTGGATTAGTCCCGGGACTTGACCGAAGGTAGTGAACTTGCCCCAACAATACGGAGTCCTCACGTGAAACTGCACCTCTCATCCGCGGCGCTTCTGATCCTTACCGCTTGCGCAACAAACGGGCCGGACGGCGCGTCGACCTCTATGCTTCAAGCGGAGTGCGAAGCGATGATTTCCGCAGAAACCCAAACACGGCTGGACGGGGTAACAGCGGTTTCGACCGTGCCTGATGCGTCCGGAACCACGGTTACGGTTTCAGTTGCCGGATCGGACGTGCCGTGGGTCTGTCGGGCAGATTCCGCTGGGGTTATCGAAGGGATCGGCGTTCAGGAATAAGTCGGGGCGGTCAATCTTCTTTCCCGGGCAGTTCCACTTCCAGGAATCGTTCGAACGCATCCAGATTGACCGGTTCGAACTGCCCGAACCCCTGCATCCAGACGGATGCGGTGCGCAGGGCATCTGGCTCCAGCTTGCACCATTTCACCCGGCCGCGTTTCTCTTGGCTGATCAGGCCCGCCTTGGTCAGGATCACCAGATGCTTTGAGATCGCAGCCAGCGACATCTCGAATGGTTCAGCCACGTCTGTAACGGCCATGTCGTCCTCAAGAAGCATCGCAAGGATGGTCCGGCGGGTCGGGTCGGCGAGAGCGGCAAAAACGGTGTCGAGATCACTGGACATGGGTCTTACCTAAAGTGCAGGAACCGGTTTGACAATTTCCGTTAAAGGATCACTGTGCCCGGAACTGATGCGAAGGGGCAGAGTATGGCACTCAAATACTGGCTGGTGATCGGCGTGCTTGGCATCGGCTGGGGTATGTCCTTCATGTTCAACGCCATTTTGCTGCGCGAGCTTGGGCCGCTTTCGGTATCGATGGGTCGTGTGGGATTTGGGGCGCTGGGCTGCTGGATCTATGTCATCGGTGCCCGGCTGCCGGTTCGTCTGAGTATGGCCCGTGCCGCCGGGCTGCTGGGCTTCGGAGCGCTCAGCTATGCCGCGCCGTTTGCGTTTTATGCGCTGGGGCAGCAGCATGTCGCCTCGGGTGTTGCCGGAATCGTCAATGCGACGACGCCGGCATTTGCTGTGCTTGTGTCGCATTTCTGGCCGGGCAGTGAGCGTGCCACGCTGCTGAAATCTCTGGGTGTCGTTTGCGGTTTTGCCGGGATTGTTGTTTTGTCGCTGCCGGTGTTGCAGGCAGGCGCAACTTCGGAGTTCTGGGCCATTTTGCTGATCCTCTGCGCGCCGATCTGTTATGCCTTTTCACTTAACATCGCCCGGGCGTTTCGGGATATGCAGCCCGTGGTGCTGGTCGCGCTGGCGTTGACCGGTGCCACGTTGTCCATCGCCCCATTGGCGCTCTGGCGCGAGGGGTTGCCGGTGGTCACACGCCCGGAAACATGGTTGTCGTTGATGGTGATCGGGTTCGTATTGACCTCGGCCGCTTTCATCGCCTTTTATTGGCTGTTGCCCAAGGCGGGCCCGACCAACATGTCGACCGCGACACTGATTGCCCCGATATCGGCGCTGGTGCTTGGCACCTGGGTTCTGGGCGAGGCGCTGTTGCCCGAACATCTGCTGGGGATGGCGGCGATCTTTGTTAGCTTGTTGTTGATCGATGGGCGCATGTTCAGGCGTCTGCTGCGCGTTGGAGTGGAAAAAGATCAACCAAAAGGTTGAATATTGGTTTTCGGGCAGTTTTGATACTCTGGGGTTGGCTTCACCAACTGAGTTGAGTCAGCGGATTTCAAAAAGCCATTTAAAATCAATATTATAGAATGCGTCAATCCGGGCGCGCAACACCGTTGACTCTGCGCCCATCGCCCCTTAGCACCGTGCCCAAGACTGTGCGAGGGAAACGCCCGTGACCGATGACGACCAAAAGCAGCGTATGGCGCAGCTGGAGGCCAAGATCGAGGCGGCGAAAAAGGCCAAAACGCCGAAGCCTCGTGCAGATGCTGACGTCTCGGGCGGCGAGCTTGCCTGGAGGATGGTCATCGAAATGGTATCCGGTCTGGGGATCGGATTTGGCATCGGATACGGGCTGGACAGCCTGTTCGGGACAATCCCGATCTTTCTGGTGCTGTTCACATTGCTGGGCCTTGTCGCGGGCGTGAAGGTTATGCTCCGCAGCGCGAAAGAGGTTCAAGAGAAACAAGCGGCGGCGACGGCTGCCGAGAAGGACGAGAGGGACTGAACGTGGCAACTGAGACCACCGCAGCAGAAGGCAGCAGCCTGGTTTTCCACCCGATGGATCAGTTCATCGTCAAGCCATTGTTCGGCGACGGTGCGGTTGGCATGTTCACGGTTACCAACGTGACGCTGTGGCTGTTCCTGGCGATCGTCGCCATCGTTCTGTTGCTGATCGTACCGACGTCGAAGCGCGCCATCGTTCCGACCCGGATGCAATCGGTGGCCGAACTGGCCTATGGCTTTATCTACAAGATGCTGGAAGACATCTGCGGCAAGGAAGGCGTCAAGTACTTCCCCTATGTCATGACCCTGTTCATGTTCATCGTTTGCGCGAACTTCCTGGGCATGATCCCGATGTCCTTCACCACGACATCGCATTTCGCCGTCACTATCCCGCTGGCGCTGGCCGTGTTCCTGACCGTGACCGTTTTGGGTTTCGTCAAGAACGGTGCCGCGTTCCTGGGTCTGTTCTGGGTCTCCAGCGCTCCTCTGGCGCTGCGCCCGGTTCTGGCGATCATCGAGCTGATCTCATACTTTGTACGCCCGGTCAGCCACTCTATTCGTCTCGCCGGTAACGTCATGGCAGGCCACGCTGTTATCAAAGTTTTCGCAGGCTTTGCCGCGATTGCCGCGATCTCGCCCGTGTCCGTGCTGGCGATCACCGCAATGTACGGCCTTGAGGTCCTCGTGTCCTTCATCCAGGCCTACGTATTCACCATTCTGACCTGTGTTTACCTGAAAGATGCGCTGCATCCTTCGCACTAAGGTCTGAACCCCCAAAATCGAAACTTCCAATTCGTAAGGAGATACATCATGGAAGGCGATCTCGCACACATCGGCGCAGGCCTGGCAGCAATCGGTTCCGGCGCAGCCGCAATCGGGGTGGGCAACGTTGCAGGCAACTTCCTGGCCGGCGCCCTGCGCAACCCTTCGGCGGCTGCTTCGCAGACCGCAACCCTCTTCATCGGTATCGCGTTCGCAGAAGCCCTGGGGATCTTCGCATTCCTGGTCTCGCTGCTGCTGATGTTCGCCGTATAATCTGCGGAACCTGATCCTTACGCGCAGGTGGGCCCAAGCCATAGCGGCCCGCCTGTTGTAAAGACAAGTTTCCGACGGAGGATATCATGGCGACTGAACCCCTTACAGAAGAGGTAGCTGGCTCGTGCGTCGACTCCTATGGCTCTGCCATCGGGATGCCGCAGCTCTGCTTCGATTGGTTCCCCAACCAGATTTTCTGGCTGGTCATTACGCTGGTCGTCATCTTTCTGGTCCTGTCTCGCGTGGCACTGCCTCGCATCGCGGCAATCCTGGCTGAACGTCAGGGGACCATTACAAATGACCTGGCTGCGGCCGAAGATCTGAAGGCCAAGGCGGTCGAGGCCGAAGAGGCCTACAACAAGGCGCTTGCCGATGCCCGTTCTGAGGCACAGCGTATCGCTGCCGAAGCACGCGCAGAAATCCAGTCTGGTCTGGATGACGCGATTGCCAAGGCGGACGCGGAAATCGCTGCAAAGGCGGCTGAATCGGAAAAGGCGATTGCCGACATCCGTGCCGGTGCGCTGGAAAGCATTCAAGTGGTTGCCAAGGATACGGCGGCTGAACTGGTCACAGCACTGGGCGGCGAGGCGGATGCCAAAGCTATCGCCAGTGCTGTAGACGCGCAATCGAAAGGATAAGTGACATGCGGAACACTCTTGCCCTTATCCTGACGGTCGGCGCAGCCAGCCCGGCATTCGCCGCAAGCGGCCCGTTCTTCTCGCTTGGCAACACTGACTTTGTCGTCACTCTGGGCTTCATCGTCTTCATCGCGGTCCTGTTCTATTTCAAGGTCCCCGGCATGATCGGTGGTGCGTTGGACAATCGTGCAGAAGGCATCAAGTCCGAACTGGACGAAGCCCGTGCCCTGCACGAAGAAGCACGCAGCCTTCTGGCCTCGTACGAGCGCAAGCAGCGCGAAGTGCAAACCCAAGCGGACGCCATTGTGGCCGCTGCGAAAGAGGACGCGGCTCTGGCAGCAGAGCAAGCCAAGGTCGATTTGGAGAAATCCATCGCACGCCGTCTGGCCGCTGCACAGGATCAGATTGCATCGGCTGAAGCTTCGGCTGTGAAAGAAGTCCGTGATCAAGCGATTACTGTTGCTGTTTCGGCAGCCAACGCTGTGCTGGCCAAGCAGATGACCGCCACGCAGGCGAACAAGCTGATCGACGCCGCCATCGCGGATGTGGGTGAAAAACTGCACTGATCATCACGATCATATGTCTTTGAAAGACCCGAGGGCCTCAGGCCTTCGGGTTTTTTCTTTGTATCAGGGCGCTTGTTTTGATCTGCGCCAGGTGACAAACCAGACGATCAGGGCAAGCAGTGTGATTGCGATCTCAACTTTGAACGTCCAGTGGTTGAGGAAGGACAAAATCCAGTGCGAATGGGTCGCCTGCACCACGACCAGCGGATAGGTGGCATCCGAGAAGGGCCAGAGCCAGGCAACCGCCCCGGTGATCGAATCCAGCATCATATGCACCAACCCACCTGCGCCAAAGAAGGTCAGAAACGTGCCCGCCTTGACGGCCCACAGGCGCAGCACCAGCCCGGCAAACAGAAAGCCTGCCCAGATGATCGGGCGGTGGGTCAGGTATTCATGGTGATGGTGCGCCCGACTATCGACGAAATAGAACCACAGCATATCCACATCCGGCGCTACGGCACCGATCATTGCAGCCGTAAAAGCGAGTCTTCCCAGATTAAGTGCTGCAGCGCGAAAGACCAGATAAGCGCCCGGCAGATGCCCGATGAACATCAAACCTCACCGGTTTCGTGCTTCAGCCGCTGCTGCGCGATCTTCTCGTTCCGTATCGCCTTCTGCTGATCTTCCATGCAGCGCTCGACAAAGCTGAGATGTTCCTCAACCGCCCGACGGGCACCTTTTGGGTCGCGCTCCTGCAATGCTGCGTTGATCGCGCGGTGCTGGTCCAGAATGGTCTCTCGGGTCGTGCGTTGCTGGAACATGACCTGGCGGTTGTAGAACACGCCCTGCCGCAACAGGTCGAACATCGACCGCATCATATGCAGCATCACCACATTATGGCTGGCCTCGATGATCGCCATGTGGAACTGGGCGTCCAGATGGGCCTCTTCCTCGGCTGCATTGCGGGCGTGGGCGTCTTCCATCTTGTCCAGAATGGTCTGCACCACCTTCAAGTCGCTGCCAGATCCCATCCTGGCCGCACGCTGAGCCGCCAACCCCTCCATGTCGCGCCGGAACGAGAGGTAGTCGAATACCGCCTCGTCATGATTGCCGAACAACCGGATCAGCGCGGGCGAGAAGGCCGAGCCCAGAACCTCGGCCACATAGATGCCCGATCCGGCCTTGGCGGTCAGCAACCCCTGATCCTGCAGGTCTGCGATCGCTTCGCGCAGCGACGGGCGCGACACGCCCATTCGTTCGGCCAGCTCCCGTTCCGAGGGCAAGCGTTCGCCCGGGCGCAGGATGCCGCGCAGGATCAGCAGCTCAATCTGGCGCACCACGGCCAGAGACAGTTTTTCGGTCTGAACTTGTTGGAAAGGCATGAAGCTAACTGTTGGAATTGGTCAACTCACTTGACCACGTTTGCGGGGGAGGTTCAAGCCGCTCACGGAGACTGAAACATTGGGTCAGTATTATTGACATAATATGCGCTTTGCCTAATCTGAAGTTCAAGGGCAGAGGAGGCCCGTCGAGATGGATCAACTCTACGCCACACGCACATCCCGGATGAAAGCATCCGAGATTCGCGAATTGCTGAAACTGTTGGGTCAACCGGGCATTATCTCCTTCGCCGGAGGCATTCCCGACCCGGCCCTTTTTCCGGCAGAGGCCTTTGCCAACGCGTTCCAAAACGCCCTTGGCCCGGATCAGCAGGCGCAGGCGCTGCAATATTCCGTCAGCGAGGGCTATGCACCGCTGCGCGAATGGCTGGTCGGGTATATGCGTGGGGTCGGCGTGGAGTGTGACATCGACAACATCCTGATTACGTCGGGCTCGCAGCAGGCGCTGGACTATCTGGGTAAGTTGTTTCTGTCTCCGGGTGATACGGCTTTGGTCGGTTGGCCCACTTATCTGGGCGCGCTCAACGCGTTTGATGCCTATGAGCCGCGCTTTGATCAGCTTAGCGTCAATGGCAATCGGGGCGCTGCCGAGTATCGCCATGCGGCGGGTGGCAGCCCGATCAAGTTCGCCTACCTCTCTGCCGATTTCGCCAACCCGACAGGAGAGACCGTTGATTTGCGGGGCAGGGAGGCTTTGTTGGATCTGGCTGATGAACTGGACTGCGCCGTGATTGAGGACGGCGCCTATCAGGCGCTGCGCTATGATGGTGACCCGATCCCGCCAATTCTGGCACTGGAGCAGGCGCGTAAGGGATCGATTGAAAACTGCCGGGCGATTTATTGCGGTAGTTTCTCGAAAACCCTGTCGCCTGGTCTGCGCGTCGGCTGGGTCGTGGCCGCCAAGCCTGTAATCTCGCAACTGGTGCTGCTGAAACAGGCCGCCGATCTGCATTCCTCGACCATCAACCAGATGGCTGTGTATCAGGTGGCGCGGGATTGTTTTGACACTCATGTGCCGATGCTGCGCCGCACCTATGCCGCCCGCCGGGACGCGATGCTCGAGGCTTTGTCCCAGCATATGCCCGATGGTGTCGACTGGGCTCGACCCGAGGGCGGCATGTTCGTCTGGGTAACCTTGCCCAGGGACATGAACGGGGCCGACCTGCTGGCACAGGCGCTTGAAACGGCCAAGCTCGCCTTTGTGCCCGGTCAGGCCTTCTACCCCGACGACACCGGGGCGAACACGATCCGGCTGAGTTTTTCAAATTCGGATGAGGATATGATCCGCGAAGGCATTCGCCGCTTGGGAGTCGTGCTTCGCGCCTGATCCGGGAAAGGTTTCGTTAACCATATTGCCGCAAGAACGGCGGTATGATCCGATTGTTCGCCTTCCTGTTTCTCACTGCCTGTTCGGGCGGCACGCCTCATTTCCGGGATCAGCCGGCAACGCGTGTCTCGGTGAATGGCAGCATCTTTGACGTCCGCGTCCGCGGTGAACTGGCCGAGGCCGTCCGCGTGAACCCGCAATACGCCCCACGTCTTGGCCCGATCCGCGACCGTGCCGCGCTGGCCATGGCGCAGGTTTCGGGTTGCCCGCTTTTGGATGTTCTGGGCGATGCGGCGGTCACCGTGGGCGTGCTGGGTTGTGACCGTGAACTTGGGGAAAAGCTGATTTTTGGTGCCCTGATGATGCGCTCGTATGAATGTGTCGATTACGGATATTACAGGGACTATGGCTATCAGGTCTTTGAATGCACGCCTTACTGAGATACGCGTGTTTGCGCGTAGTTTCGCCAAGATATTGTGGATAACTCGACCAATCATCCTATATCCTGCGCAATCGCGTTGACACCTCCCCCGTCCCTTGCGCAGACTTCTTACCCATAGGAATCATACCAAGAGCAGCCATTGCGCTTTAGCAAACTCAAACTGACCGGCTTCAAAAGCTTCGTGGACCCGACCGATTTGATCATCGCGGACGGGTTGACCGGTGTGGTTGGTCCCAATGGCTGCGGCAAATCCAATCTGCTGGAAGCTTTGCGCTGGGTTATGGGCGAAAACCGCCCCAAGTCCATGCGTGGCGGCGCGATGGAAGATGTGATCTTTGCCGGGGCGGCCACCCGGCCCGCACGCAATTTTGCCGAAGTTGTTTTGACCATGGACAACTCGGAACGTCTGGCGCCTTCGGGCTTCAACGACAGCGACCAGCTTGAGATCGTCCGCCGCATCACCCGCGATGTCGGAAGCGCCTATAAGACCAACGGCAAGGATGTCCGCGCCCGCGACGTGCAGATGCTGTTTGCCGATGCCTCGACTGGCGCGCATTCCCCGGCGCTGGTGGGTCAGAACCGCATCGCCGAACTGATCAACGCCAAACCCCGTGCGCGCCGCCGCATTCTGGAAGAGGCTGCCGGGATCTCGGGCCTCTATCAGCGCCGCCACGAGGCCGAACTGAAGCTCAAAGGCACCGAGTCCAATCTGACCCGCGTTGATGACGTGCTGGAACAATTGGGCGGGCAGTTGGCACAGCTGGCGCGTCAGGCCCGTCAGGCCGCGCGCTATCGCGAGATTGGTGAGCAACTTCGTCAAGCCGAAGGGATGCTGCTCTATCGCCGCTGGAAAGAGGCGGACATGGCCCGTCAGGCGGCAGAAGAAAAGCTGCGGGACCGCATTACCGAAGCCTCGCGTGCCGAAGCTTCTGCCCGCGAAGCCGCCGCCAAACGTGCCGAAATCGAAGAAACGCTACCACCCCTGCGCGAGGAAGAGGCCATCGCCGCCGCCGTCTTGCAACGCCAGCAGGTTCAACGGGATCAGCTCTCGGATCAGGAAACCCGTGCGCGCCAGACGATCGAGACGCTGACCAACCGTATCCAGCAGCTGGGCAACGATATTGAACGCGAATCCGGCCTGAACCGGGACGCGGGCGAAATGATCGAACGGCTGGAGTGGGAGGCCCGCGAGTTGGCCAAAGCCGCCGAGGGTTATGACGAGAAGGTCGCCGAGGCTGCGGAAATTGCCCGCGAGGCTGCATCGGTTCTGCAGGATCGCGAAGATCACCTTTCGCAGGAAACCGAAGACATGGCCCGTCTGGTGGCCCGCCACCAATCGGCGCAGCGACTGGTAGAGGACAGCCGTAAAACCCTGGCCCGCTCCGAGGGCGAAGAGGAAAAGGCCCGCGCTGCGGTGGACGAGGCACGCAGCGCTCTGACCCGTGCCAGCGAGGCGTTTGAGACCGCACAGGCGGGTGAAGAAGAAGCCCGCGAAGCTGCCGAGGCCGCCGAAGAAGCGCTGGCCGCTGCTGATGAACTGCGCAATGACACGCAGGCGCGCGAAGCTGAGGCACGCGCCAAGCGGTCCGAGGCCGAAGGTGAGCTAGGCGCGATAAGGGCTGAAACCACAGCGCTTGCGAAACTGGTTGAACGTGATACCGCTGAGGGCGGGCAGGTTCTGGACTTGCTGCGTGTCGCCTCAGGCTATGAAAAGGCGTTGGGGGCTGCGCTGGCCGATGATCTGCGCGCGCCGCTGGTCGAAGGCGACGGCCCGTCCGGCTGGGTAGAGGTTGCAGGATATGACAGTGACCAACCCTTGCCGGAAGGCGCTGAGCCATTGGCTCTGCATGTGTCCGGACCAGACCGTCTAAGCCGCCGGATCGCACAGATCGGGCTGGTCGACGCGGATCAAGGCGCGCGCTTGCAGGCATCGCTGAAACCCGGCCAGCGGCTGGTGTCACGCTCGGGTGATCTGTGGCGATGGGACGGGTTCCGCGCCTGGGCCGAGGATGCGCCAAGTGCGGCGGCCCTTCGGTTGGAACAGCTCAACAAGCTGGAAGCGTTGAAACAGGAACTGGCCCGGACCGAGGCGCAGGCCGAAGGCGCGTGCGCCGCGCACGAAGCGTTGTCGCAACAACTGGCCGATGTGACCGAAGCCGACCGCCGTGCGCGTGAGGCCCGCCGCACTGCCGATCAGCGTATGGCAGAAACGGCCCGCCAACTGAGCCGGGCCGAAGCGGACCGCAATCTGGCGCAAGGTAAGTTGGAGACGCTGGCACTGGCCGTGGACCGCCATAAGGAAGACGCCATGTCCGCCCGCGCGCAACTGCGTGAAGCCGAAGGCGCGTTGACGGGCCTGGGCGACCTCGATAGCGCCCGCGCGCAGGTCGAGGACATCAAACAGACGGTTGAGGCCGCGCGGATCACCATGCTGACCCATCGCTCGACCCATGATGAGCTGCGTCGCGAGGGTGAGGCGCGAACACGCCGGACGCAGGAGGTGACGAAAGACCTTAGCGGCTGGCGGCATCGTCTTGAGACGGCGGAAAAGCGAATTTCCGAACTCGCCGAACGCAAGGAAAGCTCGGAGGAGGAGCTGTCCGAGGCGATGGCAGCCCCTGCGGAAATCGCCGAGGCGCGTGAGGAACTGAACGAGCTGATCGAAACCGCCGAAGCGCGCCGGGCCGAGGCCGCCGACAAGCTGGCCGAAGCCGAGACGCAGCAGCGCGAGGTGGTGCTGGCCGAGCGTGAAGCGGAACGTCTGGCCTCGGAAGCCCGCGAAGGTCGGGCCGCAGCCGAGGCACGGTGTGACGCGGCCAAGGAAAGTGTTGTCGCGGCCGCGGAACGGATTGCCGAAGATCAGCAACTGACCCCGAACCAGTTGCTGAACCAACTGGATGTTAACCCGGATCAGATGCCCGCCGCTGACGCACTTGAGGCTGAGGTCAACCGCCATAAACGCCAGCGCGACGCGATGGGAGCCGTGAACCTGCGGGCCGAGGAAGACAGCAAGGAAGTTCAGGAAGAATTCGACACGCTGAGCAGCGAAAAGGCCGATCTGGAAGACGCGATCAAGGCCCTGCGCAGCGGTATAGCCAGCCTCAACCGCGAGGGGCGTGAGCGCCTGTTAACTGCGTTCGAACAGGTGAACTCGAACTTCGCCATGCTGTTCAAACATCTTTTCGGTGGCGGTGAAGCCAATCTGGTCATGGTCGAAAGCGACGACCCGCTGGATGCCGGGCTTGAGATCATGTGCCAGCCACCGGGCAAGAAACTCTCGACCCTCAGCCTGTTGTCGGGTGGCGAACAGACCCTGACCGCGACTGCGTTGATCTTCGGCGTTTTCCTCGCCAACCCGGCCCCGATCTGTGTGCTGGATGAGGTCGACGCGCCGCTGGACGATGCCAACGTCACCCGCTTCTGTGACCTGCTGGACGAAATGTGCCGCCAGACCGACACACGTTTCCTGATTATCACCCACCATGCGGTGACCATGGCGCGGATGGATCGGCTATTCGGTGTGACAATGCAGGAACAGGGCGTGAGCCAATTGGTCTCGGTTGACCTGAAAAAAGCCGAGCAGATGGTCGCCTGACCGATCACCGCAACGTTATGTCCATCTGACCACCTGTCGGGGTAAGCTTGCCGCATGACCCGTTTTTTGTTCCTGGCCCTTCTGGCGGCAGGCCCTGCCACCGCTGCCGACTGGCCTATCAAACCCGGAGATGTTCCTTTGTCGGCAGAGGAGCTTGACGCTCTGGCAGGGCGCACGCTGATATTTTACGATGATGGTCAGGCCAAATTTTCGGCTGGCGGGGCCTATTCCTACACCTACGCCAGTGGAGACTCGGCGTTCGGCACCTATTCCATCGCCGAGGACGGCAGTGTCTGTATCGCCTATCGCAACGGGTTCAGCCGGTGCGACTTGTATGTGCGCAGTGGGGATCGCCTGATCCTGATTGACGAGAAAGGGGATCGGTATCCGGTGCGGCCGGAGTGATCTGACCATCTGCCGTCATAAGCGCTCATTGCGCTCTGAGGGCAGTCATCTACCATGACCCGAGATCATGCGGTGAGCGAGGGAATAGCATGTTGGGTCTGGACGTCCTGGTCAATACGGCGAATATTTTCTACCTGCTGTCCTATTCGGTTAAGGACATCTTCTGGCTACGCATTCTGACGGTGGTCGCAGCCCTTTTTCTGCTGCCCTACTATTACATGCAAAGCACGCCACTCTGGACGCCCATCGGCTGGAATTTGTTTTTTACGGCGATCAATATCTTCTGGATCATCCGCATCCTGCTTGACCGCCGTCCGGCCCCTTTCACCGATGAAGAAAGTCATCTTTACAAAACGGCGCTGCCCAATTTTGCCGAACGAGACGCGTTTCGGTTTCTTCGTGCGGGTAAGTTGACTACCGCGCAAGCAGGCAGCGTTCTGATGACGCAAGGGACGCCGGTCCGAACCCTGTCGCTGATCGTTGACGGTGAAGTCAGCGTCGAGATCAACGGGGCCGAGGTGGACAGCTTGGGTGGATCGCGCTTTCTGGGCAGCATCGCCTTTCTGAGCGACCGCCAGAACTTTTCCACGCCCGTTACGGTCAGAACGACCCGTCCCACGCGTCTGCTGACCTGGGAGTTTGCCGATCTGGACAGTGAGTTCGGAAAGAACCCGGACCTGCAGATTTCAATCGAGGCCAGTTTGGGGCTTGAGATCGCGCGGTATCTGCAGGTCGCACGCATTCAACTTCCGCAACTGGCGACTTGAATTGGCACTTGCCCAGAATTTTTTGGCGCAGAGGCGTTTGGTTCTACAGGCTGTTCAACAAAGCGACCGTCGGCCACGCATCCGCAGGCAACCCCAGTCGCGCCTGTTCCGCCTGCACGGCGGCCCGCGTTCCCGCCCCCAGAATGCCGTCGATCTTGCCCACGTCATACCCACGCGCCTGCAGCTTGCTCTGCAACTGCTTCATCTGAGCGCCCGACAACCCCTGCGCCGGGTTGCCCGCATCATAGATCTGCGCGCCCTCCAAACGGGTGCCGAAATAGGCGGCGGTCAGTACGTAGACAAAACTCTGGTTCCATTCGAAATAGACGTCGAAATTGGGGTAGGCCAAAAAGGCAGGCCCCTTGTGCCCCTGCGGCAGGATCAGCGAGGTTGGCAGGTCCGTCAAAGACCCGTTGCGCGCCTGAACGCCCATCGCCTGCCAGTCGGTCACAGAACGCGGCTTGCCGGGGCCGGACAGCGACCAGTCCATCTGGGTGGGTACCGTCACCTCTTGCAGCCAGGGTTGACCCGGTTGCCAGCCCAGATGTGACAACATCTTGGCCCCGGACATCAGCGCATCGGGGGCAGAGGTTTTCAAGGAAACCTTGCCGTCGCCATCGCCATCCACTCCGTTTTCCAGAATGTCACGGGGCAGCATCTGAACCATGCCGATCTCTCCGGCCCAGGCGCCGGTGGTGCGGTTGGGATCGAAATTACCCTGTTGATACAGTTCGATAGCCGCGAAAATCTGTGGTCGGAACAGTTCCGGTCGGCGGCAGTCATGGGCCAGTGTCACCAGTGCATTGCGTGTGTTGAAATCGCCCTGAAACGCGCCGTAGTCGGTCTCGAAAGCCCAAAACGCCAGCAGCACACCGCGCGAGATGCCATATTCCCGCCCGATCCGGTCAAACACTGCGTCGTATTTGCGCGACATGGCCTGTCCGCGATCAATCCGGTTTTGCGAAATCAAGCGGCGTGAGAACTCGATGAACGGCTTCTGAAAAACGCCCTGTGCGCGATCCGCTTTCAGTACCGCATTGTCCTGTTGAACGCCCTTGAAGAAAGCGTTGACGGTGGATTTGTCGAATCCTTGCTGTGCGGCCTCGGCTTTTAGTCCTTTCACGAAGGAATTGAAGTTCCCTCCGCATTGGGCAAAGGCAGGTGAGGCGAGCAGGGTGGCGACAAGGAGGCCGGAGAAGAAACGCATGAGTGTGTCCGTCAGAAAATAATGCTGAGCCCAACCCACACCGACACAACGCCAAGCGCAAGCCCCCAAACATTCCATAGCATGTCGCATGCGCGGAAAATCTCTGCCGCGCCGATGTCGCGCGGGGCATCGCCGTTGACCCAGGCCAGATCGCGGACCTGCCCGTCATAGCTGCGGGGACCGGCAAGGGCTACATTCAGGGCCCGCGCCATCGCAGCTTCGGGCCAGCCAGCGTTGGGCGAGATGTGGCGGCGGGCATCTGCGACGATCTGAGGCCAGTGCATCCATTGGCCAGAGAGCGCGACAATCATCAGACAGGTCAGGCGCGCCGGGATCAGGTTCAGCAGATCGTCCAGCCGGGCTGCGGCCCAACCGAATTCAAGGTATTTTTCGTTGCGGTAGCCGACCATGCTGTCAGCCGTGTTGATGGTTTTGTAAACAAGCAGCCCCGGCAGCCCCCCAACCAGAAACCAGAAGGCAGGCGCGATAACCCCATCGCTGAGGTTCTCGGCCGCACTTTCGATCGCTGATCGAGAAACCTGCGCTTCGCTCATATCCCGTGTGTCACGGGAGACGATCAGAGCCACCGTGTTCCGCCCTTCTTGCAGAGAGTTCTGCAAACCGTCCGCGACGTTGCGCACATGTGAAACCAAAGACTTCTGTGCCAGTAGTACGGCGCAGATCACGATTTCGGCCAAGGGGCCTAACACGCTGAGTATTTTTCCCGCAGCCACTGCGGTCAGCACCAGACAGGCGGCTACAGCCAGACCTTTGAGCCGACGATGAGTGCCATGATTCAAGCGTTTATCTAGCCAGGCGATCCCGTTGCCAATTATCACTGCCGGGTGGCGGATGCGCGACCAGAGCCAGTCAGGTTCGCCCAGAGCGGCATCCAGGCACATGGCGCAGATCAGCAGGAACGCGGCGCTCACAGCGCGGCCTTCAATCTGGACCAGCCGTCAGAAGGTGGCAGACCCAGGCGCAAAAAGGTTTCCGAATAGGGGAAGATGCGGCTCCAGATATGGGAGCGCGCCAGCCGGTCTTGCCAGTCTGCGGCGCGGTCGACTTGATACAGGCGGAACAGGTCGGTGCCGCCGACCAGTTGTGCGCCGCGTGATGTTATCAGCGCGTCCAGCCGTTCCGCATCCTGCGCCAGCCGGGCGCGGGTCATGTCGGCCCAGCCGGTATCTTGCAAAGCACGGGTCCCGATCCGAAGCGCGGGCCCGGACACAGCCCATGGACCGGTAAGGTCGTTCAACCGGGCAACAAGGTCCGGCTGTCCGATGGCGAACCCCAACCGAAGCCCGGCCAGACCCCAGAACTTGCCGAAACTTTTCAGCACGATCATTCCGGGCTTTTCTGCCAGGTGGATCAGTGACGCCTCAGGTGTGACATCGCAGAAGCTTTCATCAATCACGGTCAGGACCGCATCGACGTCAGACGCCTGCCACAGCCGCCCATCCGGGTTGTTCGGATGTACAATGACACGGGCATCTGCCGCTCCATCTTCCGTGACATCCCAGCCTTGAGACCGAAACGCGGCGGCGTGTTCATTATATGTGGGCGTAGTGATCCGTACGCGCCCGGGGGTGGCGAGGGCCGGGAGTCGCGCAATCACGGCAGAGGCGCCCGGCGCAGGCAGGATCGAAGCGCTTTTGGGCACCTCCCAAAAGGCTCGCGCGGCTGCGGTCAGCGCCTCAAAGGCATCGTGATCGGGCAGCGCCGTCCAGTCCGACGGGACAAGCTGACCAACCGGATAAGGCAGGGGGTTGATCCCTGTCGACAGGTCCAGCCAGTCGGTGCGATCCCCACCATATTGGGCCATGGCCGAGGCCAATCCGCCGCCATGGTCACGCTGTGCGCGAGGGTTCAGGTCGGTGAGTCGCTGCATCGGTGATCTTTGCTGAAAAACTGTCGATTTTCCCCGTTTCAAGCGGATTTTCGCCGTCTACACAAGCAAATCCGCGTGAGCGAGGCCCGCGCCTATCATTGTTAACACTTTGTTAACGAAATGGCGTGATCACGGACCCTAGGGGTCGGCACTACTCACCCTATCATGTGCCGAGGTTGTTGCAAATGAAAGTATTGATTGTTGAGAGTAACCCCGATCTCGGTCGGGTCTGGCAACGGCATCTGCAAAGGCAGGATGCCGAGGTTACACTGGTTGAGACTCAAGAAGCCGCGATCCTGGCGCTGTATGGGACGGCCTTTGATATCATCGTTCTTGATCTGGTTCTGGAAAGCGGCAGTGCCCTGGCGGTTGCCGATTTCGCCAGTTATCGCCGCCCCGAGGCGCGGGTGATCTTTGTTACCAATACCACCTTCTTTTCGGATGGTTCCATCTTTGCCCACAGTCCGAATGCCTGTGCCTATGTGCAAAGCAGCACGCCGCCCGAAGATCTGGCGGCGATGGTTGAACATTACGCTGCTGGCCGCTGATCGCGCCCGTGGGGCTGCATGTAATCCAGCGTGGGGTTTGCCGGGATAATCCGGTGCGGATTGATGCTGTCGTGGCTGTAGTGATAGTGGCGCACGGTATGGTTCATATTCACCGTCTGTGCGATTCCGGGCCATTGGTACATCTCTCGCGTAAAGGCCCATAGGTTCGGGTAATCGATCAGCCGCTTGCGGTTGCACTTGAAATGCAGGTGATACACCGGATCAAATCGTATCAGAGTCGTGAACAATCGCCAGTCCGCCTCGGTTACGCGATCACCCATGAGGTACCGGTTATTGGCCAATCTCTCTTCAAGCCAGTTCAACGTATCAAACAGAGGACCAACCGCTGCGTCATAGGCCTGTTGGGACGTGGCGAAACCGCATTTGTAGACGCCATTGTTGACGTTGGAGTAGATGCGGGCATTGACCTCTTCGATCTCGTCCCGCATCGGTTCCGGCCAGTAATCGTCGGAATTGCCGGTGACCCTGTCAAAGGCCGAGTTGAACATGCGGATGATTTCCGAGCTTTCGTTCGAAACAATGGTCTGCTGCGCTTTGTCCCACAGGATCGGAACGGTGACACGGCCGGAATAGGACGGGTCTGCGCGTGTGTAAATCTGGTGAGCATGGTCGAACCCGAACAATGGATCTCCGGTTGCCCCATGATCATCGGTCTGAAAGGTCCAGCCCTTGTCAAGCATGTCGGGATGCACGACCGAGACCTGAATGTGATCGGTCAGCCCTTTCAGTTCTCGAAAGATCAGTGTCCGGTGTGCCCATGGGCAGGCATGGCTGACATAAAGGTGATAGCGTCCGCTTTCGGCGGCGAAACCGGCTTTGCCTGATGGGCCTGCGCTTCCGTCTTGGGTAATCCAGTTGCGAAACTGTGCCGCGGATCGTTTGAAAGCGCCGTCATTTGATTTTGTATCATACCAGCGATCATGCCACACGCCGTCGACAAGCAATCCCATCCCTAGTCCTCCGTCTGTGGGTGACCGTAAAGCTAGGGCAGCAGCAGGCCTATGCCTATTCCTCCCGACGCGCAGAGAGCCTGCGCCGATGCACAATCCAAGACAGGGAGCCCCGGCAACAGATCGCCACGGCATCAGGCGAAGTGGCCAGATTCACTGGATTTTTACAAAATTGATTCCACAATAGAGGGTATCCAGGGAGAAATTCAGTATGAGTACTTATGTTTCAAAGGAAATTCGCGCTGAACTGGATGCCGCGCGACTCGCGTCGTTGAAGAAGGCCAGCCGCCTGAGGGTGGAATTTGGAAACAATAGCTTCAAAATCCTGACATTGTGGCGGGATGGATTTACGGTCGAGGCCGAAACCACACCCCGTTTGCGGGGGCTGGTCGATATCTATGACGGGGCCAATCACCTCTACCAATGCCTGATCATCGCGGATGAGGAAGCCGCAGGCGAGATGCGGTATGAGTTCAAGCGAAATACTGTCGCTGCCGACAAGGCACCGTTGGATTTCTACCGCGCACCAGACGCGCCGATTGCGCTTTTGGGGAAAGAGGATTGACTTGCAGCCGGGCAGCGTGACTGCCCGGAAAGTTCTGCAGATTACTGCAAATCGGAAAACGCACGTTTCAGCCTTTCACACGCGTCCTCCACGCGGGCGCGTTGCGTTGCCAGATTGAAACGTTCAAACGTTTCGCCTCCGGTTCCGAAGCCTGGGCCTGACGATGTTGCAATCTTTGCGTCCTCTCGCAGCCGCCGCACAAACTCGTCGTGATCCATCCCGGTGCCCGAAAAATCAACCCAAGCCAGATATGTCGCCTGCAAAGGCATAGACCATAGTCCCGGGATCTCTGCGATGGTTGCGTCGAACAGACGGCGGTTCTCGCTCAGATGGGCGATCTGTGCATCAACCCAGTCTGCGCCGTCCGGGCTGTAGGCTGCCGTGATCATGGCGACGCCCAACGCACTGGGGTCGTAGTCCAATGTGTTCAGACGGTGCTTCATTTCTGCCCGCAGCTTGGCGTCCGGGATGATCATGTTGCCCGTTCGCTGACCCGCAATGTTGAACGTCTTGGAGGCCGCGGTCAGCGTTACGGTTCGGGCGCGCATCTCGGGCGCTGCGACATCCATAGGGACAAATTTATGGCCCGGGTAGACCAGATCATTGTGAATCTCGTCCGAGATCAGGATCAGATCATTGCGTTCGGCGAAATCCGCTACGGCGCGCAGTTCATCCGGTGTCCAGACCCGCCCCGACGGATTCTGCGGAGAGCACCAGATCAGGAGCTTTTCAGACCCGTCCAGACGTGACTGGGCATCTTCCAGATCCAGCGCATAGCTGTCGCTATCCCGCACCAGGGGGCATTCCACCACGCGCCGTCCGGCTTTGTTCACCTTGTGTGCGAACTCGTGGTAGACAGGAGGGAAGATCACAACGCCATCGCCCGGGGCGGTCCAGACATCCAGGCTGAGTGCTATTGCGTTGCCCAATCCCTGCGTTGTCAGAATCCAATCGGTATCAATTTCCCAATCATGGCGGTTTTTCATCCACCATTGAACCGCAGCCAGATAGTCCGCATGCATCCAGCAATACCCGAAGACACCGTGCTCTGCGGCCTTGCGTACTGCGTCAATCACGCAAGGGGCCGTCTGGTAATCGGAATCCGCTGTCCACATGGCAAGCCCATCCTCGGGCGACACGCCATACAGCTGTTCCATCTTGCCCCACTTCGAGCTTTTGGTGCCACGGCGGTCGATCATGTCGTTGAAAGTCATGTCATCTCCATCTGTCGAGCCGAAAGCTAACCACAAATCCATCAGGTGCAAGGGGGCCGTTGCGGTGTCGCGCGCGATGGCCTAAATCAGCCCCATGAAACGCAATATCCTAATCCATCCCGATCCCCGCCTGAAAAAGGTCTGCGCACCGGTAGCCGACATCACCGACGATCTGCGCAAACTGGCCGATGACATGCTGGAGACGATGTATGACGCGCCCGGCATCGGACTTGCGGCGCCGCAGATTGGCGTGCTGGAGCGGTTGATCGTGGTGGATTGCGTCAAGGAAGAGGGCGAAACCCCGCGCCCGCTGGTGATGTTCAACCCCGAGGTCATCGCCTCGTCGGACGAGACCAATGTCTATGAGGAAGGTTGCCTGTCGATCCCCGAGCAATATGCCGAAGTCACACGCCCCAAGGTCGTGGAGGTAACGTGGCTGGATCGCGACGGAAATTTGCAGCAGGAGACCTTTGACGATCTCTGGGCGACCTGTGTACAGCATGAAATCGACCATCTGAACGGCAAGCTGTTTATCGACTATCTCAAACCGCTCAAGCGCCAGATGATCACGCGTAAAATGCAGAAGCTCAAGCGCGAGAAGGCCCGCACATGACGGTACGGACCTGCCTGCCGTGGCCCGATAAACGTTTGCGGACCCAGGCCGAGGACGTCACCGAAATCACCGATGATATCCGCGCCATATGGGACGATATGATCGACACGATGGAGGCGATGCCCGGCGTTGGCCTCGCCGCGCCTCAGATTGGGGTGATGCTAAGGTTGGCCGTGGTGGACGGATCGACCGAACGGGGCAAGGCGGTGCGTTTGGCCAACCCGGAGATCCTCCACAGCTCGGTCGAACTGCGCGAGCATGAAGAGGCCAGCCCAAACCTGCCCGGAGTTTCTGCCAAGGTGACGCGCCCACGCGCAGTGACGGTGAAGTTCCTCAACGCACAGGGCATGATCGACCGTCGTGACTTTGTCGGGATCGAGGCCACCAGCGTACAGCATCAGATCGACCACTTGAACGGGCGGATGTATTTCGACCGGCTCAGCAAGGTCAAACGCGACATGCTGCTGCGCAAGGCCAAAAAGCAGGGGTAGCAATGCGCGTCATCTTCATGGGAACGCCTGATTTCTCAGTACCGGTGCTGGAGGCGCTGGTTGAGGCCGGGCACGACATTGCCGCCGTCTATTGCCAGCCACCGCGCCCAGCAGGGCGGGGCAAGAAAGACCGCCCGACCCCGGTCCACGCCCGAGCCGAGGCGCTGGGCCTCGAGGTGCGTCACCCGGCCTCGTTAAAATCTTCCGAGGAACAAGACAGTTTCGCCGCGCTGGATGCCGATATCGCAGTGGTCGTGGCCTATGGGCTGATCCTGCCGCAACCGATTCTGGACTCACCGACCCATGGCTGCCTGAATATCCACGCCAGCCTGCTGCCGCGCTGGCGCGGGGCTGCTCCGATCCATCGCGCGATCATGGCAGGTGATGCGCAGACCGGCATCTGCATCATGCAGATGGAGGCTGGACTGGACACTGGCCCGGTTTTGCTGCGTGAGGCCACCGATATCGGCATCGAGGAAACCACGGCCCAGCTGCATGACCGCCTGTCGGACATGGGTGCCGCGCTGATTGTCGAGGCTCTGACCAGGCTGCCCGACCTGACCCCTGATCCGCAACCCGAGGACGGTGTGACTTATGCCACAAAGATCGACAAATCCGAGGCGCGGATCGATTGGACGCGACCCGCGGCTGAGGTTGATCGCCAAATTCGGGGCCTGTCGCCATTTCCGGGCGCTTGGACCGAGGTGAATGGTCAGCGGGTCAAAGTGCTGGCCTCGCGATTGGCCAATGGGCAGGGTGCCCCGGGCGAAGTGCTGAACGGAACGCTGCGCGTGGCTTGCGGGGATGGGGCGATTGATCTGCTGCGCCTGCAACGGGCGGGCAAAGGTGCCCAAGACGCAGATGTGTTTCTGCGCGGTTGGCCGGTGGTCGAAGGGGCCCGGCTGTAAGAGGGAATATCAGATTTGTATATGACATTGATCGGGACGGTTCTGATTGCCGCCATCATCGGTAGCCTGTCCGAAAAAACCGGCTTTACCCACAACGGATATCTGCAATCCATCATCATTTGTATTGGCGGCGCATTTCTGTTCTTCTTCGCCCAGATGATGTTGGCCCGTATGTTTGGAATTGGCTTTTGGTCCGCGGGCATGAATGCGATCGTCTCATCAATTGGTGCGCTGATTGTCGTGCCAACCCACTGGAGGAAATAACGTGCCCATCGTCGCCTTGATCGTCATCGGAGCCGCCGCCGGATTTCTGGCGACCCGCCTGATGCGGATTGAGGCTGATATCCCAACTACAATGCTGATCGGCATCGTCGGTGCGTTGATCGGCGGGCTTTTATTGCGGGCGTTGTTGACCGTAATGGGGTGGCTGTCGGGATTTGTCGGGGCTGTGCTGGGCGCATTGTTGTTCATCTGGCTTTGGCAAACCTATTTCCGCCGGTGAAGCCCTAACCGAACAATTAATCAAACCAGAAAGGCTGCTCAGTGACCTATGATCTGAAACCCGGTGATGTTGCCTTGATGGGGATCCCGCTGGACGGGCATTCCTCGTTCCTGCAGGGTCCTGCTTTTGCGCCCAACAGAATTCGTGAAGCGCTGCATTGCGGTGCCGCCAATCTAACGGCTGAAGACGGTACTGATCTGGGTGCTACAGACCGGTTCAAAGACACAGGTGATCTGGATGTGTTCGAAATGCGCGGGCAGGAACCGATTGACCGGATCGAAAATGAGGCCGCCGCACGGATCGCAACCGGTGCGCGGCTGTTGTCGCTTGGTGGTGACCACTCGGTCGCCTTCCCGCTAATCAAGGCGCATGCGGATCGTCATCAGGGGCTGAACATTCTGCATATCGATTCCCATCCCGATTTGTACGATACGCAGGACATCGGACCGTTCGGCCACGGCTGTCCCTTTGCGCGGGTCATGGAAAGCTGTCAGATCAACCGTCTGGTACAGGTTGGTATCCGCACGATGAACAAGCATCAGCGCGAGCAGGCCGATAAATTCGGGGTCGAGGTTGTGGACATGCGCAGCTGGCATGCTGATCTGCAGCTATCCTTTGACGGTCCGGTTTATCTGTCGCTGGACCTTGATGCGCTGGACCCGGCCTTTGCGCCCGGCGTCTCGCATCACGAGCCTGGCGGGCTCAGCACGCGCGAGGTTATTGACCTGATCCACCGGTTTGAAGGGCAACTGGTGGGTGCCGATATCGTCGAACTGAATCCCCATCGCGACCCCAATGGTATGACAGCAATGGTTGCGGCCAAATTCGTCAAGGAAATCGGTGCCCGGTTGCTGATGCGTTAACGGCGCGATTTCCAAAACGCTACTGGCGTGGAGGGCGGCTTTTGTAAACGGGAAGCCGCCAACCGAACAACAGCGATCCGGCCCGCAGCGCCCAGCATGTCGCTGCGCAGGCGCCCAGAGATGCAAGCTCGTCAAACCCAAGCTGGTTCATAAGCACTGCGGCGATTGCCCCTGCAAAAGCGCAGGATACGTAGAGTTCGCCCTGTTTCAGAACCAATGGAACTTCGTTGCACACCACGTCTCTCATCAGTCCGCCAAGACAGCCGGTGCTGACACCCATCAGCACCACAATGACGCCCGACTGACCCAGAGACAAAGCCGCGCCGGTGCCGGCTGCAACCGCGATGGCCAACGCAAAACTGTCCAGCCAGATCAGCCAGTTATAGCGGCTTTCCACCAGATGGGCGGTGAAGAAAACCAGAACTGCTGCTGCCGCAGCAATAAGGATATAGTCCGGCTGGCCCACCCAAAAGACCGGATGGCGATCCAACAGCAAATCGCGCACGGTGCCGCCGCCGACTGCGGTGAGGCAGGCAATGAAAGCAAAACCCACCAAATCCAATTGCGCCCGGCTGGCCACCAGTGCGCCGGTCAGGGCAAAGACCAGAACCGAGGTGTAGTCCAGCACTGCGAGCGCGGTCACGCTTGCTCTTTCTTCGGTTTGAACGGGGCCATTCCCGCCCGTGCAAGCTCATCCGCGCGTTCGTTTTCCGGGTGACCGGCATGGCCTTTGACCCATTCCCACGTCACGTCATGGCGGGCTTGCGCCTCGTCCAGCCGTTGCCACAGTTCAACATTCTTCACAGGCTTCTTGTTCGAGGTTTTCCAGCCGTTGCGCTTCCACCCGAAGATCCATCCGGTGACGCCATTCTTCACATAGGCGCTGTCGGTCACGATGGTCAGCTTTGAGGGCCGATACAACGTTTCCAGCGCACTGATCGCGGCCAGCAATTCCATGCGGTTATTGGTGGTTTCCGCCTCACCACCATTCAGTTCGCGCTCTTTCAAAACGGTATCGCCATCCATGGCGCGCAATAAAACACCCCAGCCGCCAGGGCCGGGATTGCCCGAACACGCGCCGTCGGTATAGGCAAACAGCTCAGGCATGGGCGGTCAGTCCGATCCAATCCGAAACCGAGCCGTCCAGCCCGGTCCCACTACCCAGTCGTCGATCTGTGATGCGAAAGCCCGCCTTCTGCAGATATGTCTTCAATTCATCCTCGCTGTAATAGCTGTAATAACGGCCCAGCCGATCAGGTCCGTCCCCGCGCCCCAGTTTCATGGCAATATAGAAATGCCCTTTTGGCTTCAGGGCCCGGTGGATTGCGCGCAAATATCCGGGGAAATCCGCACGGGTCGCGTGCAGCAGACTGAAATTAGCCCAGATGCCGTCATATTCAGCGACCGCATCCAAATCGGCAAAGCTGGCTTGTATGGCGGAAACACCCGCATGAGAGGACGCCAAACGCACCATTTCAGCCGAGGCATCCACGGCCTGCACCTGCAATCCTGCTTGTGCCATCACGGCAGAAGAAGCACCGGGGCCGCAGCCCAGGTCCAGAACAGAGCCGCCATCGGGAAGGGCGGTAATGAATCGGGCCAGTTGGGGGTCACCGGTATTGTCTGCGTCGGTCAGTTCCGAGTACCGCGCGGCTTGCGCGTCATAGACGGAAATGGTGTTCCGGTCGGTCATAGATACACTCCGACGGAAAGGCACAGGATTACGATGGCTGTCATCAGGATGCGCAGTTTCATCCACCAACGCGGGGCCAGACCCCAGTACCAGAAGGCCGCATCCAGAAACAGAAGCCCGGTGAAGCCCATGATCAGATTGACGCTGGCGCTTATCGGCCCGCCGCCAGTCATGAAAAACGCCCACAGCGCGGGCAGCACCGACAGGGTATAGCCGGTGGCGGCCCTGCTGCCTGACGTTTTGGTGGCGAAACCCCACAAAACCCCCGACATGAAGCTTAGAATTACAGAGCCGTAAAACAGCTGAACGTAAGGGCCAACAAAACGTGGCCCAAGCGCACGCGATCCCCAAGCCTGAAGGTCAGAGTTCAGATATGTCAGCGCGCCCCAGACAAACGGAATCAACCCGGCCAGAGCCAGAAGCAAGGGTGCGCGCGGTATATCACTCATGCGGGCTCTCGTAGAACGCGCGGCACCTTGAATTCAACGTTTTCGATTGCGGTTTCGACATGTTCGACCGTGACGTCATAATGGCCCCGAAAGGCGTCGATGACTTCATTCACCAAAACCTCAGGAGCCGAGGCGCCTGCGGTGATCGCGACGCTTTTGATGCCGTCCAGTGCGCGCCAGTCAATCTCGGTCGCGCGTTGTACCAACTGTGCATAGTTGCACCCGGCGCGCGAAGCGACTTCGACCAGACGGCGCGAGTTTGATGAGTTTGGTGCTCCGACAACCAGCAGGGCGTCGGATTTCGGGGCTACGGCTTTCACAGCTTCTTGCCGGTTTGTGGTGGCGTAGCAGATGTCTTCCTTATGTGGCCCGACAATGGCCGGGAACCGCGTTTGCAGCGCCGCGATGATGTCTTTGGTGTCGTCCACGGACAGCGTGGTTTGGGTGACAAAGGCAAGCTTGTCAGGATTGCGGACCTGAACCGAGGCCACATCGTCCACGGTTTCAACCAATAGCACTTCACCTTCAGGCAATTGCCCCATTGTACCGACCGTTTCAGGATGGCCCTTGTGGCCAATCATAATCATCTGCAATCCGGCATCCGCGTGGCGCTGAGCTTCGACATGCACCTTAGACACCAGCGGGCAGGTGGCATCCACATAGATCATCTCGCGCTGGGATGCCGCAGCGGGAACCGATTTTGGAACACCATGGGCAGAAAAGATCACTGGCCGATCGTCAGGGCATTCGTCCAGTTCCTCGACAAATACGGCCCCTTGCGCGCGTAGCCCGTCGACAACGAATTTGTTATGGACGATCTCATGGCGAACATAGACCGGCGGCCCCCATTTCTGCAGAGCCATCTCAACGATCTTGATGGCCCGGTCCACACCGGCACAGAAACCGCGCGGGGCTGCAAGATAAAGTGTCAGGGGCGGCTTGCTCATGTGTCTGTCTCCTTGACAGACAGGTAAGTCTTTTCCCTGCCATGGTCCAGACAGCAACGCGTCATTTACATGACATGATTAACTGCTATCAAAATGACGTTTCAGTACCAATACATAGTTAAAGTAGTGCGGTCAGGAGAATCACTTCTGACCGCGCTTCATTGTATTGAACAGCTTTGGTGGGATCAGAGCCCGCCAGCGGCTGCGACGCTACGTGGTTCGCTGGGCATCTCGCGCGGAGGGCGGCCGATCACATCGCGCAGATCCTCCAGTTCGATGAAGTTGTCGGCCTGACGGCGCAACTCGTCCGAGATCATCGGAGGCTGGCTGCGAATGGTCGACACGACCGAAACGCGTACGCCCTGACGTTGCAAACTTGCGATCAGCGGGCGGAAATCCCCATCGCCCGAAAACAGCACGATATGATCAACGCGCGGAGCCAGTTCCATGGCATCGACCGTCAGTTCGATATCCATGTTGCCTTTGACTTTGCGACGTCCCATGGCGTCCGTGTACTCTTTGGCCGGTTTGGTCACCATGGTGAACCCGTTATAGTGCAGCCAGTCCACGAGTGGGCGGATCGGTGAATACTCGTCATTTTCCAGTAGCGCTGTGTAGTAGAAGGCCCGAAGGAGTTTGCCCCTGCGCATGAACTCCTGCCGCAGCAGCTTGTAGTCAATGTCAAACCCCAGTGCTTTTGCGGCTGCGTAAAGATTCGAGCCATCGATGAACAGCGCTAGCCGTTCGTCCTTATAAAACATAAATAGATCCTTCCGGTATAAACCATCGCACCGTTTGGTTCCGTGAGTGAGAAAAATTTGGTCAGCACAATGGTAAACTTAAAATAGGCCTTTTGGGGTTTATCGCAAGTATTCTCTGACCTGAATATAGAGGTAAATATGGTAAAAACGCAGTCAAAAGCGGTTGTGGCGCTGGGCGCAAATCTCAGCTTGAGACATAGCGGACCCAAGGTGACACTCGAGCACGCTGTGTTGGCCATGGCCGAAGCAGGCCTGGTGATTCGCGCGGAAAGCAGGTTTTTTGCCACCCCCTGTTTCCCTGTTGGGGCAGGGCCGGACTATGTCAACGCCGCCGTATTGGTCGAGACAAATGAGAACCCTCAGGTCATGTTGCAGGTTCTGCACGACATCGAACATAGATTTGGCCGCTCGCGAGAACAGCGCTGGGGGATGCGGACATTGGATCTGGATTTAGTGTGCTGGGACGATCTTGTGCTGCCTGATGTCACTGAATACGAGCGCTGGAGGACATTGCCCCCCGAAGACCAAAGGCAATTGGCCCCGGACCAATTGATCCTGCCGCATCCGCGCGTTCAGGACCGGGCGTTTGTACTGGTTCCGATGGCGGATGTTGCGCCTGACTGGCGTCACCCGATGCTTGGAAAGAATGTTGCTGAGATGATAGCCGCGCTGCCGCCGGAGGATGTGGCCCTTGTGACGCCGCTGTGATCCTTGCATTTGCGGCATTTCCTGCTTGTCAAGGCGGGGAATCACGCTTAGATAAACCCCTTCTTGCCACGGATTCATTTACGGAGAGCGCCCTATGGCCCGCGTTACGGTCGAAGATTGTGTAGACAAGGTCCCGAACCGGTTCGAACTGGTGATGCTTGCAGCCCACCGGGCGCGCGAGATTTCTGCTGGTGCCGCGATCACCGTTGACCGCGATAACGATAAGAACCCTGTCGTGTCTCTGCGCGAAATCGCCGACGAAACCCAAAGCGCGGACGAGCTGCGCGAGCGCCTGATCGAGGCCAACCAGACTCAGATCGAGGTTGATGAGCCTGAAGAAGATCAGATGGCGCTGCTGATGGGCGCGGAATCGGACAAGCCTGCCGATGACGACATGTCGGAAGAAAAGCTCCTGCGCGCTCTGATGGAGGCTCAGGGCCAGGGGTAAGCCCCAGTAATGAAGGTGCGGACCGGATGATTTCTGCTGATGACCTGATTGCGCTGGTCCGCAACTACAACCCGAAAACAAATGCTGACCGCATCGCCCGGGCTTATGAGTTCGGAATGCAGATGCATGACGGTCAGTTTCGCCATTCCGGCGAGCCTTATTTCTCTCATCCCGTTGCCGTAGCCGCCATCCTGACCGAACAGCGTTTGGATGATGCGACGATCATTACGGCCCTGCTGCACGACACGATTGAAGATACCAAGGCCAGCTATGGCAAAATCTCGGATCTGTTCGGGGATGAGGTCGCCAAGCTGGTGGATGGTGTTACCAAGCTGACCAACCTTCAGCTCTCCAGCCGCGAAACCAAACAGGCCGAGAACTTCCGCAAACTGTTCATGGCCATGTCCAAGGATCTGCGGGTCATTCTGGTCAAGCTGGCCGACCGTTTGCACAATATGCGCACGATCAAGGCGATGCGCCCGGAAAAGCAGGTGGTCAAGGCGCGTGAGACGATGGATATCTATGCGCCGCTGGCTGGACGCATGGGGATGCAATGGATGCGAGAGGAACTGGAAGACCTTGCGTTCCGCGTTCTCAATCCCGAAGGCCGTCAGTCGATTATCCGCCGTTTCATCACACTGCAACGCGAAACCGGCGATGTGATCCATCGGATTACCGGGGACATGCGGCACGAGCTAGAAAAGGCCGGGATCGAGGCCGAGGTTTTCGGGCGCGCCAAGAAACCCTATTCGATCTGGCGCAAGATGCAGGAAAAGGATCAGGGTTTTTCCCGCCTGTCCGATATCTATGGTTTCCGCATCATCACGCAGACCGAGGAAGATTGTTACCGGACTCTGGGCGCGATCCACCAGCGTTGGCGTGCGGTGCCGGGGCGGTTCAAGGATTATATCAGCCAGCCGAAGTCGAACGGCTATCGCTCGATCCACACCACGGTGTCGGGTCGTGATGGCAAACGGGTCGAAGTTCAGGTTCGAACCCGTCAGATGCACGACGTCGCCGAAACCGGTGTGGCGGCGCATTGGTCTTACCGGGATGGTGTGCGATCCGAAAACCCCTTTGCCGTGGACCCGGCCAAATGGATCGCCAACCTGACCGAGCAGTTTGACAGTGAGGACGATCACGAGGATTTCCTCGAAGCCGTCAAGCTTGAGATGTATTCCGACCAGGTGTTCTGCTTCACGCCCAAAGGGGATGTGGTGAAGCTGCCGCGCGGGGCGACGCCGATTGACTTTGCCTATGCCATCCACACGCGGATCGGTCATGCCTGCGTCGGGGCCAAGGTGGATGGCATCCGAGTGCCGCTGTGGACACGGATCAAGAACGGGCAGTCGGTGGATATTATCACCGCTGACGGACAGACACCGCAAGTCACATGGCTTGAGATCGCCGTGACGGGTAAGGCCCGCACCGCCATCCGCCGCGCCCTGCGCGAGGTTGACCGGGAACGGTTCATCAAACTGGGCAAGGAACTTGCCCGCTCAGGGTTTGAGCATGTTGGCCGAAAGGCGACAGATAAGGCTTTGGACACCGCCGCCAAGCACTTGCGCCTGAAGGATCGCGACGAATTGCTGGCCCGCCTCGGCAGTGCGGAATTGACAGCCCACGATGTTGTTGGTGCGGTTTATCCGGAACTGACACAGGATGATGGCGATGCTATCCCCTTGCGCCGCGCGGTCATTGGTCTGGAGCCGGGGCAGAAGTTCGACCGCGCGCCTTGCTGCCAGCCTCTGCCGGGTGAGCGTATTGTTGGCATCACCTATCGCGGCAAAGGTGTGGTCGTGCATGCCATCGACTGCGACCGGCTCAGCGAGTTTGAAAGTGAACCCGACCGTTGGGTGGATTTGCATTGGCACTCCGGAACGCACCCAGCGGTTTATGGCGCAACGCTGGACCTGACGATCGGCAACGATGCCGGAGTCCTGGGGCGTATTTGCACATTGATTGGCGAGAAAAAGGCCAATATCTCGAACCTGGAATTTGTTGACCGCAAACCGGATTTTTATCGTCTGCTGATCAGTGTCGAATTGCGGGATCTGGAACAGCTGCATTCGCTGATGTTGATGCTAGAAGCAGAAAGTGACGTGGCCGCGGTGGAACGGTACAGGGATCGGACCAAAACCGCGGTTGCGGCTGGCTGAGAAGGGGTGATCAGGAGTGGTTTTCAAGCGCCGAGATCGACGCTCGCCCATCCAGATCGCATCGGAATTCGTCTATCCGCGCGGCGGCTGGACTCGCGCCTTTCACTACGTCAAACACCGCGTGCGGCGACTGCCGGATTCGCCTGAACGCATCGCGCGCGGCATCGGCGCCGGCGTTTTTGCCGCCTTCACGCCGTTTTATGGCATGCACTTCGTCGTGGCAGCTATTGGTGCCCGCTTGATCAACGGCAACATTCTGGCGGCGCTCAGCGGTACCTTTTTCGGCAACCCGCTGACCTATGTGCCCATCGGGGTGATTTGTCTGCAGACCGGGCATTTTCTGCTGGGAACCGATTTTGACGAAGGCGATACCCACGGGCTGATGGGGAAATTTGCTGGTGCGCTGGGCGACCTCAAGAACAACTTTCTGGCAATGTTCACCGACAACGTCGCCGATTGGCGCGGGCTCGAGGTTTTTTACCACGAAGTATTCTACCCCTACATGATCGGTGGGATTGTTCCGGGCCTTGTCGCAGGGGCAATCTGCGGCTATCTCAGTTTGCCCCTGATCCGCACCTATCAGCAGCGCCGTCGCGCGAAAATCAAAGCGAAATTCCAGCAAATCAAACGTTTGGCTCAGGCAGAGATTGCCGCTTCGGCCGCAAAACCGATAGGGTCGGCCCGAAGGTTCAAAAAGGATTCGAAAGATGACTGATAATCATCTGCGGTTGGGTGTGAATATCGACCACGTGGCCACTGTACGAAATGCTCGGGGTGGAGCTTATCCGGACCCGCTGCGCGCCGCGAAACTGGCAGAGGAGGCCGGGGCCGATGGCATCACGGCGCATCTGCGCGAAGATCGCCGCCATATTTCCGATGCCGATATCGACGGGCTGATGGAGGTTCTGTCAGTTCCGCTGAACTTTGAGATGGCCGCGACGGATGAGATGCAGAAAATCGCCCTGCGGCACAAACCGAATGCCGTCTGCATCGTGCCCGAAAAGCGCGAAGAACGCACGACCGAGGGCGGGCTTGAAGTTGCACGCGAAGAAAACAAGCTGGCGCATTTTATTGCCCCTCTGCGCGACGTCGGCTGCCGCGTGTCCATCTTCATCGCCGCTGATCAGCGTCAGATCGAGGCCGCCCACCGCATCGGGGCCGAGGTGATTGAACTGCACACCGGTGCCTATTGTGACGCGCATGCGGAAGGCCGAATGGAAGACGCCGCGCGCGAGTTGGAAGCTCTGCGCAAGATGTCCACATTCGCTCATTCACTGGGGCTTGAGGTTCACGCTGGCCATGGCCTGACTTATGATACCGTGCGGCCGGTTGCGGCTTTCCCTGAGGTGCGCGAACTGAATATCGGCCACTTCCTGATCGGTGAGGCGATCTTTCTGGGCCTGACACCAGCGATACAGGAAATGCGCCGCCTGATGGATGAGGCGCGCGAATGATAGACGTCTCCGCACTTGCCATTACCGCTGCTGCATTTTTTGTCGTGGCTGTGTCTCCTGGCCCGGCAAATATTTCAAATGCTGCCATTGCGATGAGTTATGGCCGAAAAACCAGTCTGATCTACGGGTTTGGGCTGTCTTGTGGTTTGGTGTTTTGGGGGATGGTGGCCGCTAGCGGCATGGGGGCAGTCCTTCAAAGCTCGTTTTATGTCTTGATGGTTCTGAAAGTTCTCGGTGGCCTTTACCTGTTGTGGTTGGCCTGGCAATCGGGCCGATCCGCGATGCAACCGCGGTCAGACAATGTGACTGTATCGTACAAGGGCCGTTGGTTCTGGCGGGGGCTGATCCTGAATCTGTCCAATCCAAAGTCGGTCATTGCATGGATGGCAGCCTTGTCCGTCGGGCTTGGCCCGGATGACAGCCTGATATCCGTGGCCGCAGCAACATTTGTGTGTGTCGCCGCAGGGTTCCTAAACAACCTGTTGTACTCTGTTGTGTTTTCAGTGGGCGGCATGATGGCGGGCTATCGCAGGTTTCGCCGATGGATCGATGGCGTGGTCGCCGGTCTGTTTGCAGTTGCGGGCTTAGGGCTTGTAAGATCGGCCTTTTCCAGATGATCCTCGGCATCGGCACAGACCTCGCCAATATCGAGCGTATCCAGGGTACGCTCGATCGGTTTGGCGACCGATTCCGCAACCGCGTCTTCACCGAAACCGAACAGCGCAAGGCCGAACGCCGGGCGGATACCGCAGGCACCTATGCCAAACGTTGGGCCGCGAAAGAGGCGTGCTCAAAAGCGCTGGGAACCGGGCTCAGAATGGGGATCTCGTGGAAAGACATGGCCGTGACCAATCTGCGCACAGGCCAGCCCATCATGCACGTCACAGGCTGGGCTGCCGAGCGCCTGAAAGAGATGACGCCCAAGGGCCATGAAGCAATTATCCACGTCACCCTGACCGACGATCACCCTTGGGCGCAGGCATTCGTAGTGATCGAGGCGCTTCCACTTGAAGAACGCACCGCGCAGCCTTGACTTGCCCCTACCTGACCCGCATGTAGCACCCCAACAACCAAAGGACCGGAGAGCAGTATGGCCGAGGAAGCCAAAACAGGTAACGCCGTTTGGGAGACGATCAAAACCATCGTCTACGCCCTGCTGATTGCGGGCGTTTTCCGCACCCTGTTCTTTCAGCCTTTCTGGATCCCCTCAGGCTCGATGAAGCAGACACTGCTGATCGGAGATTTTCTGTTCGTCAACAAGATGGCGTACGGCTACTCCTACGCCTCATGCCCCAGCCTGATCATTCCAAGGGTCGGCCTGAACATCGACGCTGAAGATATCTGTGGCTGGATGCAAGGGGACGGTGAAAGCCGTATCTGGGGTGGCGAGCCCGAGCGTGGCGATGTTATTGTCTTCCGTCACCCGGTTACAGGGCGCGACTACATCAAACGCCTGATCGGCCTGCCGGGCGACAAGGTTCAGATCCGCGAGGGTCAGGTCATTCTGAACGGTACTCCGGTGCCGCAACAACCGGATGGGGTTTTCACCGAAATAGCCGAACCACAGGGTCCTCAGGGTCTGCGCCCCCGCTGTGAAAACGGCCCGGTTGGGATTGGTGGAGTTTGTGAGAAGACACGTTTAATCGAAACTCTGCCGAATGGGGTCTCATATGACGTTCTCAATATTGGCAACCAGGGATCGGACAATACCGGCGTCTATACTGTACCTGCCGGGCACTATTTCTTTATGGGCGATAACCGGGATAACTCGGCCGACAGCCGGTTGCCAAAATCTGCTGGCGGCGTCGGGTTCGTGCCCTATGAAAACCTGATCGGTCGCGCGGATCGCATCATGTTCTCGTCAGCTGGCCGATCCATGCTGTTTTTCTGGACCTGGCGCGGTGATCGCTTCTTCAAGGCTGTCAATTGAAGCTTTCGGCTGAGATAAAAGCGTTTCAACACCGTTTGGGGTACGAGTTCACCACCCCTGAACTTCTGGTGCGTGCACTGACCCATGGCTCTGTCTCCTCCGCTACGCGCCCCGACAACCAGCGGCTTGAGTTTCTGGGGGATCGTGTGTTGGGCCTTGTAATGGCCACCGCGCTGCTTGAGGCCGACAAAACCGCTTCAGAAGGGCAGCTTGCCCCCCGCTTCAATGCGCTGGTCCGCAAAGAGGCCTGCGCTGATGTCGCCCGTCAGATCGATCTGGGCGCGGTGTTGAAACTGGGCCGGTCCGAGATGCTGTCCGGGGGACGCCGCAAACAGGCCCTTTTGGGAGATGCGATGGAGGCCGTGATTGCCGCCGTCTACCGGGATGCCGGTTTTGAGGCCGCGCGTGACGTCATCCTAAGACTGTGGGGTGACCGCGTTCATGATGTCGAGGCCGACGCCCGTGACGCCAAAACCTCTTTACAGGAATGGGCGCAGGCGCGTGGCCAAAAGCCACCATCCTACGTCGAACTCAACCGAAGCGGCCCCGATCACGCCCCAATCTTCACGATTGCAGCACGTTTGCAGGATGGAACAGAGGCACAGGCAACCGCCGGATCAAAACGCCAGGCAGAGCAGGCTGCGGCCAAGGCTTTGCTGGACCGTCTGACCAAGTAACGGGGCTGCCCCGAAACGGGATCCCTCTTCATCTGGCTAAAAATATCCCGGGGGTTTGGGGGCTGGCCCCCAAAGCTGTCCTCTCAATCAATACCCATCGGCAGAGCACGTGGCATCTCCGGTCATCTTTCAGATTCAAACCACCCGAATAAACCCTGTCAGCCCGGTTTTCTGGTGTTCGATCACATGGCAATGGAATGCCCAGTCGCCCGGATTGTCGGCGACCAGAGCGATCTCGACAACTTCATCTTTCAGCAGCAACATCGTGTCAGTCATCAACCGGGGCAAGGTGCGGATATTCGATTTTAGCGGTACAAAAGCCAAGCCGTGCAAATGGATTGGATGCAGATTGGGGGATTCATTGCGTAGGCGCAGAATATAGCTTTTACCCAGTTCCAGTGTTGCCAGAGGCCCGACATCTGTGGCGGCGTCTCCCGGCCAGGGCTTTCGGTTGATCGACCAGAAATTATACCCAAGCGATCCGCAGAACCCGTTATTCGGCTCTCCTCCTTCAGGGGTCCAGCCAAAGACGAACTCGTGCAGCTCAGCCCCCTTCAGATCAGGTCGGGCAATGGGGTTCGCAGGCAGAGGCTTCAGCTCTTGCAAATCTCTGGCCACGGACGCGCCAACCGCCCGTAATCCAGCCATCACCCGCAAGGGCTGCCCGGGCAGCTTGACCATCAAGTTCACTGTCTGGCCTTCACCTTCGGGCATCTTCACCGCAAAATCGACACGCTGGCCGGGGCCGAGCAGCAACGGTTCCTTGGCGCTGGGCAATGGCACTTCAACATCCACCGGATGCCCGTCCCACGCGATGATCCGGGCGTTGGAGCTGTCCAGATTCACTCTGTAGATCCGTGTCGTGTCTGAATTGAGCACGCGCAGCCGCACGAGCCCGCCAGCGCCATGGTCATAGACCGGCGCCTGCAGCCAGTTCGCCGTATGAACATTGCCGAACGTCCCGGCCCGCGCCGCACCGCGTTGTGTATAGTCCGGCAGGAAAGCGCCCGCGTCATCCAGCCGGAAATCCCGCAGATTAATCACCTGCTCGCTGTCAAAGCCGGGATCTTCGGCCTCGGCAATCACCATAACGCCGGTCAACCCGTGGGCCATCTGATCCATCGTCATGCAATGGGGATGGTACCAGTAGGTGCCTGCATCAGGAGGCGTAAACTCATAGTGGAAGGTTTCGCCTTGGCCCAAAGGCATCTGGGTCAAATAGGGAACCCCATCCATCCCGTTGGGAATGCGCAGCCCATGCCAGTGCATCGCAGTGTAATCGGGCAGTGTATTGCGCACGGGCAACCGCATCGCCTCACCCTGCTTGCCGTAAAGTACCGGAGGCGGCGCATCAGGTGACAGGCTGACCATACCTCGCGTTACCTGATCGCGCAGGGCAAAGCTTGCGGGCTGGATCACCAGCTCCTGCGCCCCTGCGGCCAAACCCAAGCCTCCCAGACCCAGCGCACCCGCGGCCGCCCCGCTACCCAAAAGAAACTCGCGACGTTTCATATTTTGCCTCATTGCAAAGGATGATCGCCTGGCTGGCATTGGCGCGGCGTATCGCTTTGGTGACATCCCCAACACAGGTCCGCAATGCGACAAATCCCTCTGGTCCGGGGTTGCGTTCTGCTATAGGGGTGCGCACTTGCAAACAGGATCGCAGGACACATGAGCACACGCGCCGGATTTATCGCCCTGATCGGAGAGCCCAACGCAGGCAAATCCACCCTTCTGAACCGCATGGTCGGGGCCAAGGTCTCGATCGTGACCCACAAGGTGCAGACCACCCGCGCCCGCATCCGCGGTGTAGCGATGGAGGGCGACGCGCAGCTGGTGTTCGTAGACACACCGGGCCTTTTCAAACCCCGCCGCCGACTGGACCGTGCGATGGTTGCCGCCGCGTGGGGCGGGGCTGCTGATGCGGATGTCGTTGTTCTGATGGTTGAAGCGCATCGCGGCATCACGGAAGGTGTCGAGCGCATCCTCGAAGGTCTGGAAGAGATCGGGCAGGGCCGCACGATCGCACTGGCCATCAACAAGATCGATAAGGTGCCGTCCGAGAAGTTGCTTGCCCTGACGAGTGACCTGAACGCCCGCTATCCGTTTGCCGAAACCTTCATGATCTCTGCCGAGAAAGGCCACGGTGTCGACGATCTCCGCAAATGGCTGGCTTCGGAACTGCCCGAAGGTCCGTGGCTGTATCCTGAAGACCAGATTGCCGATCTGCCCCTGCGCATGATCGCGGCTGAAATGACGCGCGAGAAGCTGACCTTGCGCCTGCATCAGGAACTGCCCTATCAACTGACCGTCGAGACCGAGAACTGGGAAGAGCGCAAGGATGGTTCGGCGAAGATCGATCAGGTCATCTATGTCATGCGCGACGGTCACAAAGGCATCGTGCTGGGCAAACGCGGAGAAACCATCAAGGCGGTCAGTCAGGCCGCGCGGGCGGAGCTGGAAGAATTCCTCGACCGCAAGATCCACCTGTTCCTGCAAGTGAAAGTCCGGCCCAACTGGCTGGAAGAATCCGAGCGTTACTCGGAAATGGGCCTGGATTTCAAAGACGGCAACGCATGACTCGTCTTACGGCAGAGTTCTGGGTCCACGCCTATCTGGCGCGGCTGCGGTTGCAGGAAATCCCCGCCTTCGTCGTGACCCACGGCGATGATACGGCGGGCGCGGTTCTGGTCAAACTGAACACCCTTGACGGTCAGGCGGTTGCGTATCAGCGCAGCTTTGATCTGATGAGCGGGGAGCGGAAGTGGGTTGAATTGTCCTCGGGGCCTGAGGGCGACGTGGACTCCGCCATCACCAAACAGCGTAGCTTTGACCCCGATCTTTGGGTGATCGAGGTCGAGGACCGACAAGGGCGGCATTTGTTGGGAGAGGATGGGTTGGAGTAGAAGGATGCTGACGTGTCGGCTTCGGGTCTAATCTGGACATTGACGAACGGCTATGCCCACTGTGAGCCATGTCGCTGACAGAAGACCTGGACCAAATTCTGGAAACTGCTCTGCCAACCGATCCCAGCTTTCGGCGGGTCGAAAAGGCGGTGGTGGACAGCTGCATTAGTGACTGCCGGCGGTACGCTTTGGAGAGTTCCACCGAAGCCTTTCTGATGTCCGCGATGCGCCTATTGGCACTTCCCGGTAATGGGCACACACGGCTGATCCCGAATGATGCAATTTCGGTGCTACCGCTAAGGTTCGTAAGTGTGGGGCGTTCGGTGCACCTCATTGGGGCCGCGCCGGGGGTAACTGCACCACGAGGAAAGTTGATAGCAGTCAACGGCGCAGCCTTGAGCCAAATCGAAGCCACTGCGGAGAAATTTCTGGCGGGCACGTGCCAACGGAAACGGGTCATCGGGCCGATCCTTCTGGCTTGGCCGTACGCATTGACACGTTTGGGCTTTTCGTCAAACGGAGGTACGATCGAGTATCGTGTGCAGGACGAAAAAGGGCAGATAGCCAATCTGAAAGTTGCAACCGGCAATACTGTTCCTGCATCAAAGCTCTACCCAAGAAACGAGCACGGCAGGGCTGATCCAGCGTGGGAACCCGAGACATTTGTGGAAATACAGGACTGGCAAGAGCTTGGGCTTTCAATAGCATTGCCAAGTTTCTTTGATCCGAGCGAAACTGCGCTGCCCAAAGCCATCTCGGATGCAGTGGAACGCGTGCGCGCCTGCTCAGGCAAAACACTCTTAGTTGACGTTCGTGGAAACACCGGCGGCGATTTTCTTCTAACGATGCCACTGATCGACGCGATTTCGCAAAGCGCAAGTCAGCAGGTTGTTGTGTTTGTGGATAAATTCACGTTTTCCGCAGCGATCGTGTTTGTAGCCATCCTTAAACATCGTTTGGGAAATAGGCTCAAACTCATCGGCGAAGAAATGGGCGATGGATTGACGTTTTTTGCCGAGGGCGGGTTGCTGGATTTGCCGAATAGCGGAGCGGTCGTTCGATACTCATCAGCCTTTCACGACTGGAGGAATGGAACGTTTGACGAAACCACGCCGCCCGAGATCGCGCGGCAAATCGTACCCGCGGGAGCACTGAATTTGGATCGAGAATGGGTCGTAGGACCTGCTGATGAGGATGCACAAGGCGCGTTCTATCAACGCGTTCTAAAAAGTGTGATCGGGTAGACGAACGGTCGGTAAGTCCGCCTATACGACTTATGCCTTTCAGCCAGATCAAATGATCGCTTCATCTTTCAGTCTCCGATGCGCAAAACCATTGCGG
Source organism: Ruegeria sp. (assembly GCF_965243365.1). Taxonomy (GTDB): domain Bacteria; phylum Pseudomonadota; class Alphaproteobacteria; order Rhodobacterales; family Rhodobacteraceae; genus Ruegeria. The sequence continues at coordinate 2,203,292 of NZ_CBDEUW010000002.1, forward strand.
AAATGCGTTCTTCGCGGTTTTCTGCGGACATTCTAATCTATCCACTGGTAGGACCCTGTATTGGACTGGCGCGATCACGGCATACTCCTGACCTCTCGTCGCCATGGTGAGACTGCGGCGATCATTGAGGTATTTACCGAAACCCACGGACGTCATGCCGGTGTCGTGCGCGGGGGGGCCAGCCGCAAGATCGCTCCGGTCCTGCAACCGGGGGCGCAACTGGATGTGCTTTGGCGTGCGCGGCTAGAGGAACATATCGGCACCTTTCAGGTTGAACCTTTGCGTTCCCGAGCTGCGGCTGCGTTCTCTGGTCGGCTGGCACTGGCGGGGTTGAATGCAGTGGTGGCTTTGTTGTCCTTTTGCCTGCCGGAACGTGAGCCGCATCCGTCTATCTATAGGCAGACGGAACAACTGATGGATTTGTTGGGGCAGGATGACATCTGGCCGCTGGCCTATCTGCGGTGGGAACTGGCGTTGCTTGAGGAATTGGGTTTCGGTTTGGACTTGTCCACTTGCGCCGTAACCGGCGCGACCGAGGGGCTGATCTATGTCTCGCCCAAGACGGGCCGCGCGGTCAGCGCAAAAGGAGCGGGGGAGTGGGCGGATAAACTGTTGCCGCTGCCGCCATGCCTGCGAGGCGAAGGGGTCGCCCCCGACGCCGAGGTCGCCGAGGCGCTACGGACGACAGGCTATTTTATGGAACAGCGTTTGGCTCCGTCTCTGGGCCATCATCCACTACCAGAGGCACGGGCGCGGTTTGTTGAGCAGTTTAGTCGGCGGCTTTGAAGATCATCTCGTGCCCGTCTTCGTTGCGTAGGATCAGCACATCTCCGGACACTTCGGATTGAGTCATGGACAGCAGAGCGGCAAAGTAGACCCCTTCGGCCTCAAGCCCTGCGCAGGCGGCGCGGGTGGCCGCGAGATCGGTGATCTCGAACCATGGGTAGGGCGCGTTCAGGGTGCCTGAATAGCTATTGCACGGGGCGTTTCCGGCGATCTTGCCCTCGTCCGGAAACCGCAACAGGGCGCTTGCCCCATAGGGTTGCCCGTCGATTTCCTGCAGAACCCATGTCTGATCTGCCGCGCCGTAGGCCGCAACGGTTTCGTCTTTGGCGCATTGAAACAGGGCCACCAGCGGCAGGGTCATGATCAGGCGTGTCATGATCAGGATTTAACCTATCTGCGTTTCGATGAAAACTTCGGTCAGAACGCCAATTCTCCGTTCAGAAGCTCTTCGCGGACCTCAAGCCGGGGGCGCCAGTTATAGCGGGTGTCTTCGCGCGTTGGGGCCCAATGCAGCGCGCCGCTGTTCCGCCAGGGGTCCAGAATAATGCCGTCATACATCGAATCCCCTTTGGCGCTGATCAGTGCCGAATGGTGGATGATACGGAACGGTGTCGGCGGAGACGTGGCCCAATGCAGATCCAATGTGCGAAAGTTCTCTTGCCGCAAGCGCTGTGTCATGGCCTGAGCCCAGTCATTGCATAAACCACGCTCGCGGAACCCGTTGATGACTTTGGCGTTATGGACAATGGCCGAGTCGGTAACCTGCCAATCTCGTGCCAATTGTTGCGAATAGGTGTACGAGATGGTGGCGGCCTGTCGTGCCTCGACCGGATCAACCTCAGGGCCCAGTTTTTGGATGGCCTGCGCCAGCGCATCAATATCGTTCTGACTGGCGGTCGGGTAGGTGGTCGCGCAGCCGCCAACGGCAAGTGCGACAAGGGTCATGCAAACGGCTAGGAATTGTCTGGTCATGTAGCGGCCAACTGCTCGGATTTAGAATATCTTTTGCGTGCTGTAACCGGCTTCTGTCGGGGATCAAAGGGGAAGTTTGCGTATCAGCGGATCAGGGAGCAGCCAATACATGGGTTTCACCCAGCGTTACCGTAAGCCAGCCGATCAAGAAAAAGACCCGGCGTTGGGGCCGGGCCAGTTGGGGAAACGGGATTGCCGAACCTCGATCAACCGAGCAGACGTCGCGCGATGACCTGTGCCTGAATTTCGGCAGCCCCTTCGAATATGTTCAGAATCCGCGCGTCACACAGGACGCGGCTGATCTTGTATTCCAGTGCAAATCCGTTGCCGCCATGGATTTGTAAACCGTTATCTGCTGCAGCCCAGGCAACCCTTGCGCCCAATAGCTTGGCCATCCCGGCCTCAAGGTCGCAGCGCTGGCCGTGATCTTTTTCCCAGGCTGAGAAATAAGTCAGCTGCCGCGCGATCATGATCTCAACCGCCATCATCGCCAATTTGCCTGACACACGAGGGAAGTTGATCAAAGACTTGCCGAACTGCTTACGGTCCTGTGCATATTGCATTGCGATATCCAGCGCGCTTTGCGCCACGCCGATGGCGCGGGCGGCGGTCTGGATGCGGGCGCTTTCGAAGGTCTCCATCAATTGTTTGAAGCCTTTGCCCTCTTCACCGCCCAGCAGGTTCTGGCCCTTTACGTGGAAACCGTCAAACCCCAGCTCGTATTCCTTCATGCCGCGATAGCCGAGAACTTCGATCTCGCCGCCGGTCATGCCGGGTGTGGGAAAGGGATTCTCGTCGGTGCCCGGTGTCTTCTCGGCCAGGAACATGGACAGGCCCCGATGGTCAGCGGTGTCGGGGTCGGTTCGCGCCAGCAAGGTCATGACATGGGTTCGTGCCGCGTGGGTGATCCAGGTCTTGTTGCCGGTGATCTGGTAGTCGCCATTCTCGTCTTTCACGGCACGGGTGCGCAAGCTGCCAAGATCCGAGCCGGTGTTGGGTTCGGTGAAGACAGCCGTCGGCAAGATCTCGGCGCTGGCCAGTTTCGGTAGCCAGTTTGCTTTTTGCTCATCTGTTCCGCCCGCGATAATCAATTCAGCCGCGATCTCGGACCGGGTGCCCAGCGACCCAACACCGATATAGCCGCGTGACAGTTCCTCTGACACCACACACATCGAAGCCTTGGACAGGCCGAATCCACCGAACTCTTCGGGGATAGTCAGGCCAAAGACACCCATTTCGGCCAGTTCCTCGATGATCTCGATCGGGATCAGCTCGTCCTTGAGGTGCCATTCATGCGCGTTGGGTTCGACCTTTTCCTGCGCATAGCGGCGGAACTGGTCGCGGATCATCTCAAGCTCTTCATCAAGGCCTGAGGCGCCGAACATTGTAGCGCCAGGCTGGTCCTGCACCAGTTCAACCAGGCGGGTGCGCGCGGCTTGAGAGTTGGCCTGCGCCATGAGCGTTTGCACCTCGGGGCACTGGAAGCCGGACAATGCGTCCCAACCCAGACCCATATCCTGAAGGCGCACGACCTCACCTTGATTCATCGGAATGCCGCCTGCCACCTGATGCAGGTATTCACCGAAGGCGATCTGGTGAAGCAATTGTTCGATCTCGCCGAATTTACCCTCGGCCTGTAACGCTTCGGCCCAGCGCTGCATCTGTGTCAGTGCCTGGTGATAGGTTGCAAACCACGCAAGGCCATGGGCCGCTGTCTGGTGTGCCTCGATCAACGCGCCCGAAACACGGCCATCCTTGGAAACCATTTCCCGCACCGATTCACGTGCTTTGTGGAACACGCCATCAACCGCAGGCACGGCGGCTGACGTCAGTGCAAGCAGGTCAGGCAAAACAGCCGGTGTAGTCATGGTGGTCATATCCTGTCCGTCATGGGCCATGAATCGCGTCCTTCATTCGGTCGTCTGGTCATATCATGCTGCAAGTGCAGCGCAACAAAAATACGAAAAATGATCAAAAAAAGTTCAATTATTGCGCTATGAATTTTGCAGTGCAGAGAAATTCTCCAGTGTTATGAAGGGGCGTGTCGCTTTTCTCAATCATACAGCCTCAGGACCTCTATCTGGCGTTGGCCGTCGCGTTTCTGGCGGGATGGGTCAAAGGCATGGTGGGATTCGCCATGCCGATGGTGATGATTTCAGGGCTGAGCATCGTTCTGCCGCCACATCTGGCTTTGGCGGGGCTGATCCTGCCGACATTGGTCACCAATGGCGTTCAGGCCCTGCGTGAAGGGGCGGGCGCGGCCTGGCACTCAGTTTGTCAGTTTCGGGTGTTTCTTGGGGTTGGTCTGATTTTTCTGCTGGCCGGTGCGCAGCTTGTCAGTATTCTGTCGCCTTCGATGTTTCTGACGCTGATCGGTTTCCCGGTGTCTTTCTTCGCGCTGGTGCAGTTGCTGGGGCTGAAACTGGTGTTGGATCAACCATCTTTCCGGGTCGAGGCCGCGTCGGGTGCGGTTGCCGGTTTTGTCGGGGGAGTGTCCGGGGTTTGGGGCCCACCGACCGTCGCCTATCTGACGGCGCTGAATACTCCGAAGCAGGAACAGATGCGCGTGCAAGGTGTCGTATACGGGTTGGGTGCCGTTGCATTGGCTGCCGCGCATACCGGCTCGGGGATTTTACGGGCTGAAACGGCCACGTTTTCAGCGGTGCTGATACTGCCTGCTCTGGTAGGGATGTGGGGCGGAATGTTCTTGCAAGGCCGGATCAATCAGGCCCAATTTCGCAAGCTGACCTTATTGGTACTGTTGATCGCTGGCCTGAACCTGTTGCGGCGCGGGCTTTTGGGCTAAGGCTTCAGGCTCGTCGGTCCGCAAAGCGGAATGAAAAGTAAAGGACAAGCATCAGGAAAAACAGACCCGAGATGTCGCCGATCAGATAGGCGAAATATTCTATCGTGGCGCTGCCAAAGGCCAGGTTGGTCAGAATTGCAACCAGGACTGAGGTGATCACGCCGACCCCCATAACACAGGACCAGCATGGCTGCCGGTTTGGATGGGGAAACAGATCCCATCCCACCCATCTGCACGCGTAGAACACAGCCGGTACCGTTGTCACTGCGATGACGATGGCCAGTAGACGACTTGGCAGGAGGACATCCCATCCACCAACCATTGCAAAAACCAGGAACACACCCGGAAGAAGCGCGAAGATCGCGCGCCACCCTAACAGCCAGGCCGCCAAAACGCGTACGCCATGCGGCAGAAACAGCAGGCTGGCGTGGCTGGGATATTCCGGAAAAAAGACATTTTGCAGCGGCATCAGAACCTCAAAGGTCAGAAGCGAGGCCACCACATAGGCCAATGAGGCGAAAAATGTGTCCGTTACCCAACCACGCACGGGCATCAGCCGAGTACTTGCCGCAGGGGCGTATCACCTGGGTGCATGTACGATATATCGCCCCCGGTTGGCGCTACCGCTCTGTGACAGATACCCTTTCTGAACCAGCGACTTCAGTGCGCGAAAAAATGTTGGGCGCGAGACGCTTTGAACCAGGGTGTGTTCGATCAGGCCAAAAGTGCGCACTTCCTGATGGGCTTTGGACAGTTCCTCAGCGGCATAATAGATATCACGCTCGACGGGAGATAGTTCTTCCAGCCCCAATGTGCGTTCCATGCTCTGCATCAGTCTGCGTAGTTCAGCGAGTTTCGAGATTTCGGTCATGACTTCCCTGTTAATTCCAGCACACGGCTGAGGCTTGCAAATCAGAGGCATTTCTATCTACCCCAGCTTGGTACTCACCCCAATTGAACTCATTCACCATATGATTGGTAAGCTCACAACGCGGGTGTGAGTGAAATCGCAGAAGCCCCCAATCGGCACCAAGACAGGCCCTTCCCACGAGGAGAATCAGGTCGGGGCTGTCATAATGGCTTAATTTGATACCTGAAGCAGTGATAGCCTGCAATTAAATTGTATAGTCAACCTATACAAGTGAACCCTACGTAAGGTGACAAAAAGGGGCCTTGCAGCCCCTTTTAATGCAGTCACCCAATGGCGACGGCCTTGATGTCGTCGTCGATGAAGGGAACGTATTGTTCAAAATTCTCGGCAAACATCTGCACCAGTTTCTCGGCCTGCTTGTCAAATGCTTCCTGATCATCCCAGGTGCGGCGCGGGTCCAGCAGAACCTCGGCGACGCCGGGTACTGAGACGGGAACATCAAAGCCGAAATTTGCATCCTTGCGGTATTCCGCATCGGCCAATGACCCATCCAGTGCTGCCGTCAGCAGGGCGCGGGTCGCCTTGATCGGCATCCGGCTGCCAACGCCGTAGGCTCCGCCGGTCCAGCCGGTATTCACCAGCCAGCAAGTGGCTCCGTGCTGGGCGATCTTGTCGCGCAGCAGGTTGCCATAGGCCTCGGGGCGGCGGGGCATAAATGGTGCACCAAAGCAGGTCGAGAAGGTCGGCTGCGGCTCGGTCACACCACGCTCTGTGCCCGCCACCTTTGAGGTGAAGCCGGACAGGAAGTGATACATGGCCTGCGCCGGTGTCAGACGCGCGATCGGAGGCAGCACGCCGAATGCGTCACAGGTCAGCATGATGATGTTCTTGGGATGACCGCCCAGAGCGCTTTTGGATGCGTTCGAGATATACTCAAGCGAATAGGCGCACCGCATGTTTGCGGTCAGCGAGTCGTCGTCGAAATCCAGTTCCTTGGTTTCGGGATCGAAGACCATGTTCTCGATTACGGTGCCGAACTTGCTGGTGGTCGCGTAGATTTCGGGCTCGGCTTCGGCATTAAGGTTGATCGTCTTGGCATAGCAGCCGCCTTCGAAGTTGAAGGTGCCGCGATCCGACCAGCCATGTTCGTCGTCACCGATCAGAATGCGCGCCGGATCAGCCGACAACGTTGTTTTACCGGTGCCCGACAAGCCAAAGAACACGGCGGTGTCGACAGGGTTGCCCACGGCATGATTGGCCGAACAGTGCATCGGCATCACACCCTTCTCGGGCAGCATGTAGTTCAGCAGGGTGAAGACCGACTTCTTGTTTTCGCCCGCGTATTCAGTGCCGCCGATCAGGATCATCTTGCGGTCGAAATTCAGCGCAATCACCGTTTCGCTGCGGCAGTTGTGCTTGGCCGGGTCCGCCTGGAAGCTGGGGCAGTTGATAATAGTGAAGTCTGCAATGAAATCATCCAGATCCTCACGATCCGGACGGCGCAGCAGGTGGCGGATGAACAGGTTGTGCCAGGCCAACTCGGTGACCATGCGCACCTTGATCGAATAGGCCGGATCAGCCCCACCAACGAGGTCCTGCACGAAGTAATCACGGCCCTTCATATGGGCCAGCATATCCTTGTGAAGCGCATCGAACCCTTCGGGGCTCATCGCGGCGTTGTTTTCCCACCAGATGCTGTCGGCGACGCTGTCAGTTTTGACAACGTGCTTATCTTTGGGCGAACGACCGGTGAACTTGCCGGTGGTGACCAGAAATGCCCCGCCATTGCCAAGGGTGCCTTCGCCGCGTTTCAGCGCTTCTTCGATCAGCGCTGGTTCCATGAAGTTGTAATAGACATTGCCCAGACCCTCGATGCCCTGATCTTCGAGGCGGAATTGCGGGTTAACCCGTCCAGATGTCATGTGTGTCTTCTCCTGTGGCGGCGCGACGGCGGTTTGGCCAGATGCGCCTTTGGGGCATTCATGCCGGGGCAACCCGGCGGTCAAAGGCCTCTTATCACGGTCGTTTAGGGCATGAACAGGACGGTTTGGCGCAGTTAGCGCAACCAAGTTACAGTTTAGCGCCACCACAATTTTCGTGCAGGAAATCCGGGCAGAATTTTGCGGCCATGAAGGCAAATTTGCCGCATAGCTGCCCCAACAAAGGCATGATTCGCAGTTACGGATTGATTCGGCGTCTTAAAACCGCCAACAATGCCTTACAAAAAAGCGAATTATTTCGCAGTGAGCAGGAAATAGGGGTGAACCCGATGTCAAAGATCGCACTGGTTGACGACGACAGAAACATTCTGACGTCTGTATCCATGACACTCGAAGCCGAAGGGTTTGAGGTCGAAACATATAATGACGGGCAGGCAGCGCTGGATGCGTTCAACAAGAAGCTGCCGGACATGGCAGTTCTGGATATCAAGATGCCGCGAATGGACGGTATGGATCTGTTGCAGCGCCTGCGGCAAAAAACCCAGATGCCGGTCATATTCCTGACCTCGAAAGACGACGAGATCGACGAGGTTCTGGGCCTGCGCATGGGCGCGGATGACTATGTAAAAAAGCCTTTCTCGCAACGCCTGCTGGTCGAGCGTATCCGTGCGCTGCTGCGTCGACAGGAGGTCAGCGATGGTGATACGGCAGCCGCTGCCACAGGGGACGCCAAGGTCATGGAGCGCGGTGAGTTGCGGATGGACCCGTTGCGCCATGCGGTCAGCTGGAAAGGCGCAGACGTCTCATTGACCGTGACCGAGTTCCTGCTTTTGCAGGCATTGGCGCAGCGTCCGGGCTTCGTCAAAAGCCGAGACCAGCTGATGGACGTCGCATATGACGATCAGGTTTATGTGGATGACAGGACAATCGACAGCCACATCAAACGCCTGCGCAAGAAGATGCGGGCCGCAGACCCCGAGTTTTCGGCAATCGAGACTTTGTACGGCATCGGATATCGGTATAACGAAGAATAAACGCGACCGATTAAAGGGGTGGTAGGGTCTCGTGCGTGATACCGAACAATCCAGCGAATTGCGCGACGGTGATGTCGTTCTTGGGGATGACTGGGTCATCCCGCAGGACCCTGAGGCCGCCGAGCTGAATGCCAAACGCTCGCGGCGCAATCTGTTTTCGCTGCGCAGATCGCCGTTGGCGCGGCGCATTATTACGTTCAATTTGATCGCTCTGGTCATTCTGGTGGCCGGGCTGTTGTATCTGGACAACTCCCGCGAACAAAGGGTGCAGCAGACAGCGCGCAACCTGATTGGCGACGCCCAGCTGATCAGCAACGTGTTCGAAACCCAGCTGCGGCAGCCACGCCTAACGGTTGGTGGAGAAACCGTGGGTCTGGATGTTCGTGATACCCTATCCGGCCTCACCTTGCCGGAAGGTGGTGAAGTCTTCGTCTATGACGATACCGGAACACTAATCGGATGGACCCGGGGTGCAGTATCCGAGTCTGAAGTGCCGGTCTTTATCCGTTCAGACAACGGAGCCGCATCCGGCAGCACTCTGATCAGCGATGCGCTTAATGCGGTCTGGATGGGCGTCCATACACTCTTTAGCCGCGCCCCCGAAGGGGAAGCCCCAACCCTTGCACAGCGCGTGCAAGAAATCATTCCCCGCGCCCTGGAGGGTGAGGTGCAGGTTCAGACCGTTCAGGATGACGCCGGGGATACAGTGATCGTGGCGGTTGCGCCGATCCTGTTGAACAACACCCCCGTCGGAGCCGTCGCGATGGCAGGCCCCGCTGGAGAAATCGACGCCCTTGCCCGGCAAGAGCAGGAGCGTATCCTGCAGATGTTCATTGTTGCGCTGCTGGTCTCCATTGGCCTCAGCCTGGTCCTGGCCTCGACCATCGCCAACCCGCTGGCTGATCTGGCTTCGGCGGCTGAAACGGGCAAGGATCGTGGTTCTGGCGTTAATCCCGGGCGGATCCGTATTCCCGACCTCAGTGCCCGCCCCGACGAAATCGGTCGCCTGAGCCGTGCGTTGCGCGGCATGGTCACCGCCCTCTACAACCGGATCGATGCGAACGAGCAGTTTGCAGCCGACGTTGCGCACGAGATCAAGAACCCGCTGGCCAGCCTGCAATCCGCGGTCGGAACCCTGCGCATGGTCAAGCGGGACGATCAGCGCGAAAAACTGCTGGGCGTTATCGAACATGACGTGCGCCGGCTGGATCGTCTGGTCAGCGATATCTCGAACGCCTCTCGTCTGGATGCCGAGTTGGTTAAAGAAGAAGAACAGCCGTTCGACCTGCTCAAATTGCTGGATAATATTGGCCAGTTCCTGGGTGAAGATGCGCAGTCAAAGGGTATCGAGTACATTACTGACCTGCCGTCCGAGCCGATCATCATCAACGGGCTTGAGGCACGTCTGGCGCAGGTTTTCGTCAACCTGATCACCAATGCGATCTCATTCTGTCATGAAAGTGACGCTATCCGTGTCTGGGTGCGTCAGCGCGACAAACGGGTTCTGATCGTTGTCGAAGACACGGGACCGGGCATCCCCGATCAGGCGCTGACCAAGGTGTTCAAGCGCTTCTACTCGGAACGCCCCGAGGAGCATTTCGGCAATAACTCCGGCCTTGGGCTGGCCATCTCAAAACAGATTGTCGAAGCCCATGGCGGCGTGATTTGGGCGGAAAACATTCGCCCAACCGAGGCAGACATTACCTCGGACCCGCTTGGCGCACGCTTTGTTGTGGGGCTACCTATTTAGGGTCATGGAGTGTCAATCTCTGAAAGATACGGTTGGTCGTGAAGCGGCCTGCGTTCACGCGTCCTGTGTTGCGGTCCTGCGGCAAGGGGTGTTGATCGTTGGCCCTTCAGGAGCGGGCAAATCCGGACTTGCGCTGCATATGATGGCGCTGGGCGCGCAGTTGGTAGGGGACGACCGGATCGACTTGGCCGAGGACGCGGGCAGGGTCATCGCCGATGCGCCGCCCGCCATCCGCGGCCTTGTCGAGGCGCGAGGTATTGGCCTGCTGCGCGCAGACACGGCCGGTCCGGTTCCAGTGTCTGTTGTCGTCGATCTGGGGCAGGAAACATCCAAGAGGTTACCCGACCCGATGACCGTCCCAGTCCTGAGGCAAACTGTTCCCTTGCTTCACGCTGCGGGCATCCCCAATTTGGCAGCAGCGCTGATGCAATATGTGAAAATGGGGCGGGTAGACCCGGAATGGCCGAACAGATAACCACGCAAAGGCGTATCGTCCTGGTGACAGGTCCATCGGGTGCAGGCCGCTCAACCGCGATCCACGTTCTGGAAGATCTGGGGTTCGAAGCGATCGACAATTTGCCGATGGGGCTGCTGACCCGCCTGCTGGACGGTGCAGACGATCAGCAACCGATGGCATTGGGCATTGACGCACGCAATCGCGACTTTTCAACCATCGGCTTTATCGAACTGGTCGCCAAGCTGGGCCGGATGGAGCAAGTCGATCTGACAACGCTTTATCTGGATTGCAGCGATGAGGTGTTGTTGCGCAGGTTCTCTGAGACCCGCCGCCGCCACCCTGTGTCTTCGGATGCCAGCCCGGAAACAGGTGTCACGCGGGAAAAAGAGCTGCTTCAGCCGATCCGCGAGATTGCGGATACCCTGATCGACACCTCAACCTTGAATGTTCATCAATTGCGCGAAGAAGTTGAGCGTTGGTTTGCTCCGCAGGGTGGTCGACATCTGGCCGTTTCCATCGAATCCTTCTCTTACAAGCGCGGTCTGCCGCGGGGCTTGGACATGGTGTTCGATTGCCGATTTCTGGCAAATCCATATTGGCGTCCCGAATTAAGGGCCGAAGACGGTCGGAATCCGGATGTGGCGACCTATGTTCAATCCGATATGAATTATGCAGCTTTCTTTGACCGTGTCGTGGACCTGCTGATCGGGTTGCTTCCGGCCTTCCGGGCCGAGGGCAAAGCTCATCTTTCGGTGGCTTTCGGGTGCACCGGGGGACAGCACAGATCGGTGGCCACGGCGGAAGCCGTTGCAAAGGCCCTTGCGGAGGCAGGGCAGCCGGTGTCAATAAGGCATCGCGAAATGGAGCGTCGATCATTGAATGTGAGGCCGGATTGATCGGGATCGTAATAGTAGCCCATGGCGGGCTGGCACAAGAGTATCTGGCCGCCACCCAGCATGTGGTTGGCAAACAGCCGGGGCTGGTGGCTGTCCCGATCGAGGCCGACCACAACCGCGAGGAAAAGCAGGCCGAAATCTGCCGTGCCGCCGATGAGGTGGATGTCGGAGACGGCGTTGTGGTCGTCACCGACCTGTTCGGCGGTAGCCCGTCGAATCTCAGCCTGCGGGCTTGCACGCCCCAGGATCGGCGGATTCTTTATGGCGCGAACCTGCCTTTGCTGATCAAATTGGCCAAAAGCCGCCACTTACCGGTGGCCGATGCCGTGCGTCTGGCTATGGAGGCCGGTCGAAAATACATCAACGCGCAAAATGTGACGCCGGATTGAAAGCGGATAGTTTAAGATGGTCAATAGAAGCTTGAAAATCATTAACGAAAAAGGGCTTCACGCCCGCGCTTCAGCCAAACTGGTTGAAGTGGTCGAAGGGTTTGACGCAAATGCCGAGGTTTCAAAAGACGGGCTTTCTGCCTCGGGTGACAGCATCATGGGTCTTTTGATGTTGGCAGCGTCGCGCGGAACCACTATTGACGTCGAGACGTCTGGCCCGGATGCTGAGGCGTTGGCAGAAGCTCTGGAGACTCTGGTGGCCGACAAGTTCGGAGAAGGGTTCTGACAGAAACTGCCGCGATATTTTGACGGGAAGACCAGGCATTGGCGGAAACCACGCACGATACCAAGACGGGTCCGGTTGTGGATCACGAACCCGATCAGGGTGAAATCTATGATCGCCGGACGTTGACCTATGCGAATTCGTTTGACCATGCATGGACCTCCACGGCAATTCGCGCGATCGAATGGCTCACCGGAAAGCTGACCATTCTGCGTATGGTCAACAAGTTCGAAAAGCAGAACGAACATTATCGCGGTCAGAAATTCTGGGGCGGCGCGCTTAGCACGATGGGAATCGACCTGACCACACCGGCAGACCAGATTGCCCGCATACCGCGCAAGGGCCCAGTCGTGGTCGTGGCAAATCACCCGCACGGTATGGTCGACGGCATGATCCTTGCCGAATTGATTGGACGGGTCCGCAGCGACTATCGCATTCTGACCCGCTCGGTTCTGACCGGGCTGGACGAGGCCGCCACCTCATTCATGATCCCTGTGCCGTTCCCTCACGATCCCGAGGCGCAATCCAAGATGCTGGAAATGCGAAGCAAGGCGATGGATCACCTCAAGAATGGTGGCGTTGTTGCGCTTTTCCCGTCAGGGGTGGTGATGTCCTCGGACGACTGGTTCGGTCCGGCGCAGGAACGTGAATGGAACGTGTTCACCGCCAAGATGATCCGTCGCTCGGGCGCGCGCGTCGTCCCGATTTTCTTCCCCGGCAGTAACTCGCGCTGGTATCAGATCGCCAACCGCGTATCGCCAATTCTGCGCCAGGGCCTGCTGCTGCACGAGATTGTCCGCTCGTGCAATAGGCCGCAGTCCCCGGTCATCGGTGACCCAATTCCGGACGAGGACATGGAATTGCTGGAACGCGATCCCCGTGGCTTCATGGCCTGGCTTCGCGAACATACCCTGTCTTTGGGCAGTTCCAAAAAGACCTGATCCAAATCTTCATCTGGCCATAAATATCCCGGGGGTGAGCCCGGATGAAATCCGGGCGAGGGGGCTGGCCCCCTTTACCGCGTCGGAACAGGGACCTCACCGCGGTAATCATAGAAACCGCGTTCTGTTTTGCGGCCGAGCCATCCGGCCTCAACATATTTGGTCAACAATGGGCAGGGGCGATACTTGGTGTCGGCCAAACCGTCGTGCAACACGTTCATGATGGCCAAACATGTGTCGAGCCCGATGAAATCCGCCAATTCCAACGGACCCATCGGATGATTTGCCCCCAGTTTCATGGACTGATCGATGGATTGAACGCTTCCGACGCCTTCATACAGCGTATAGACGGCTTCGTTTATCATTGGCATTAGAATCCGGTTTACAATAAATGCCGGAAAATCCTCGGCGCTGGCAGCTGTCTTGCCCAGCTTATCGACCACGGTTTTGCAAGCTTTATAGGTGTCTTCATCAGTGGCGATACCGCGAATCAGTTCTACCAGCTGCATCACCGGGACCGGATTCATGAAATGGAACCCCATAAAACGTTCGGGGCGGTCGGTGCGGCTGGCCAAGCGGGTGATCGAAATGGAGGACGTGTTCGAGGTCAAAATAGTGTGCGGTTGAAGATGCGGCAGCAGATCTTCAAAGATTGCCTGTTTGACCGTTTCTCTCTCTGTCGCGGCCTCGATCACCAGATCGGTTTTCCCGACATCAGGCAGGTGCAAGGTTGTGGTGATCCGGCCCAGTGCGGCCTGGACGTCGCCTTCGGATATCTTTCCACGCGACGCTTGGCGTGCCAGATTGGCCTCGACGGTCGACATGGCCCCATCCAGCGCGTCCTGACTGATGTCGTTCAACAGCACATCAAACTCCGCCAGTGCCATGACATGAGCGATCCCGTTGCCCATCTGGCCCGCGCCAATCACTCCGACCGATTTGATTTCCATGCTCCGGTGCCCCTGTTCGCAGAATACCGCGACACTACCGGTAGTTCTCCCCCGGCGGCAAGGGGAGCGGACCGGTCAATTTCGCTTCAAATGCGCGCATTAACGAAACTGCAAGACCTAGGGCCGCATGATGGCAACCGGGTGAAAATAATTGGGTGAATATCATGAGCTACCAACCTTTGGCGGCGGGTGGGGCCGCCGAGTCTATCTGTACCTATGACGGTTCCAACCTCCCGTTCAGGGGGCCGCAACGTGTTTTGGATGCCCCGTATACCGCCTGTATCGGCAGCACTGAGACGTTCGGGCGTTTTGTAGATCGTCCGTTTCCGTCCGTGCTCGAAAGCCGACTTGGCAGCAATTGCATCAATCTGGGCAGCATGTTTTGCGGTGTTGAGGCGATGAGCCAGGATGCAGGTCTTCTGACGATGGCAAACGCCGCCAAGCTGTGTGTCTTACAACTTCCCGGCGTTCTGGAGCAGTCGAATCCGTTCTACCGCGTGCACCCTCGACGGAACGACCGTTTTTTGTGCCCAACGCCAGAAATGGTTGCTCTGTACCCCGAGGTCGATTTCACGGATGTTCATTTCGTGCGGCACCTGGCCAGCCGATTGCAAAGCTATCAGGACGCCCGGTTCGATATTGTAGCCGACGCGCTGTGCGAAAGCTGGGTTACAAAAATCCGCGCATTTCTGGGGCTGGTGAAGACGCCTGTAATTGTTCTGTGGCTGAAGCTTCAATCAGATACGAGCACTCTGAACGGCCACGCCGAGGCTGATCCGATCCGGATCGATGCTTCCATGGCGAACATGCTCAGGCCGTTTTGTGCTGAGTTGGTATCACTGCCCGTTCGATTGTCCGGAAATTCTGACGAGTTGGAGGACATGCTGTTCGGAACCCTGCAGCAGCCGATAGCCGAGCGTATGATTGGCCCGGCAACCCATCGGCGCATTGCCGATGTGCTTGCTAAGGCCGTTCAGGACTTGCAATAAAAAAGGCCCGCAATGGCGGGCCTTTCCAGATCGTTTTTTCAGGACCGCGTCCGATACTCAGCCGAGTTTCTCGGTGAGTTCCGGGACCGCCTGGAACAGGTCTGCGACCAGTCCAAAGTCGGCAACCTGGAAGATCGGTGCTTCTTCGTCTTTGTTGATCGCAACGATGACCTTGGAGTCTTTCATACCCGCCAGGTGCTGGATCGCGCCCGAGATGCCGACAGCAACATACAGGTCAGGTGCAACAACCTTACCGGTTTGCCCCACCTGCCAGTCGTTCGGGGCATAGCCCGAGTCGACCGCCGCGCGCGACGCACCAACAGCAGCGCCCAGCTTGTCGGCCAGAGTTTCAATCAGTTTGAAGTCCTCTTCCGAGCCGACACCACGGCCACCCGAAACAACGACACCAGCCGAGGTCAGTTCAGGACGGTCGCTTTCAGCAACCTTGTCTTCGACCCACGACGACAGGCCCTCGGAACCCGGAACCGAAACGGTCTCAACCGGAGCCGAGCCGCCTTCGCCCGCCGCGTCAAAGCTGGCGGTACGCAGGGTGACAACCTTTTTGGCGTCGTTCGATTTCACGGTCTGGATCGCGTTGCCTGCATAGATCGGACGCTCGAAGGTCGAGCCGTCGACCACGCCGGACGCATCCGAGATCACCATCACGTCCAGCAGCGCGGCTACGCGCGGCATCACGTTCTTGGCGTCGGTGGTCGCAGGGGCCACGATATGCTCGTACCCATCGGCCAGCGACACGATCAGGGCGGCAGTCGATTCCGCCAGGCGGTGACCCAGCGAGGCATCCTCGGCCACCAGAACCTTGGACACACCGTCGATCTTGGCAGCGGCCTCACCGGCAGCAGCGGCCGAGCCACCGGCGGCCAGAACGGTCACATCGCCCAGTGCCTTTGCGGCGTTGACGGCCTTTGCGGTGGCGTCCAGCGACAGCTCACCATTGTTGACTTCAGCGAGAAGAAGAACAGCCATTACACAGCCCCCGCTTCTTTGAGTTTCTCGACCAGCTCGTCGACCGAGCCCACGACGATACCGGCGGCCCGTGCCGGCGGCTCGTCGGTCTTGACGATTTCCAGCCGCGGCGTGACGTCGACGCCGTAATCGGCGGCGGTTTTCTCGTCCAGCGGCTTTTTCTTCGCCTTCATGATGTTCGGCAGCGACGCATAGCGCGGCTCGTTCAGGCGCAGGTCAACGGTGACGATGGTCGGCATCTTGACGCTGATGGTCTGCAGACCGCCATCCACCTCGCGGGTGACCTTGGCGCTGTCGCCTTCGATGTCCAGCTCGGACGCGAAGGTCCCTTGCGACCAGCCCAACAGGGCCGACAGCATCTGGCCAGTGGCATTCATATCGTTGTCGATTGCCTGCTTACCGGCCAGAACGATGCCCGGCTGCTCTTCCTCGACCACTTTGGCCAGGATCTTGGCAACGGCCAGAGGCTCGATATCCTGATGTACGTCGTCGGCGGCAACAACCAGAATGGCGCGGTCGGCGCCCATGGCCAGCGCGGTGCGCAGGGTCTCTTGCGCTTGTTTCACACCGATCGAAACGGCAACAACCTCGTCAGCTTTGCCAGCCTCTTTCAGGCGGATCGCCTCTTCCACTGCAATCTCGTCGAACGGGTTCATCGACATTTTGACATTGGCGAGATCAACACCGCTACCGTCCGCTTTGACGCGAACTTTCACGTTGTAGTCGATCACGCGCTTGACAGGCACAAGTACCTTCATTTTTGCGTATGCTCCTTACAAAAACGGCAAGCCGCGCAGCGACTCCACCAATGCTCTCGCTGGCCTAGATAGCGGGTCACGATGCCCGGCAACAGAGCAAAATCGTCACGTCATGGTTTCGAGACGTCGCGTTTTGTCATTTTTTCGACAAGAGACGAAATTTTGTTTCCCCGTGGCAGGTGCCTAGCGGTTCGCGCCGGGAACCCACAACACATCATCTTTGCCGCCGTTGTTCGCGCAGCGTGCGGCGACAAAGAACCAATCGCTTAGGCGGTTGAGGTATTTGACGGCCACTTCGTTCACGGGCTCCATATTCGTCAGCTCAACAGCCAGACGTTCAGCCCTGCGCGACACAGTACGGCAGACATGCAGATGCGCCGCCAGGCGCGAGCCTCCGGGCAGAATGAAACTACGCAGCGGCTCAAGCGTTTCGTTCATTGCGTCGATTTCGGCCTCGAGCCTTTCGATCTGCGAAGACACGATGCGCAAGGGCGGGTAGTCGGCCTCGGCATCTTTGTCCATGTCAGGTCGGCAGAAATCTGCCCCCAGATCGAAAAGGTCATTCTGAATGCGTGAAAGGGCGGCATCGACCTCACCTTCGGATTCGGTCCGGGCCACACCGACAAACGCATTCAATTCGTCCACGGTGCCATAGGCCGTCACCCGACCCGAGTACTTCGCAACGCGTTCGCCATTGCCAAGCGCAGTTTTGCCGTCGTCGCCGGTGCGCGTATAAATTTTGTTGAGAACGACCATCTACTGAACCCCCTGCCCACGCAGCCAGACGTAGATCACAATCAGCACCACGGCAATGAACTGGAACAAAATGCGCAGGCGCATCATCTTGTTGCTTTTCATAGCGGCGCTCATGCCGCTTTTGCCAAAATTCGCAATGCCCATGATCAGCACGACGACCACCGCCGCCATGGCCAAAAGCAGGACGACCATCAAAGGGTCCATGTCTACACCGTCCGCGTTTGCTGTTTCGTTGGCTCTCATCTAGCCCCCACACCCGGAAAAGCGAACGGGTAATTTCGCCTCAGATGTCGGACAGGATGCGATCTATTGTGCGCGTCGACAGGATGCGGCGCAAGTAGCCAGCGATATAGGTCGGCGTGGTGACATAATAGCGCGGGCGCGGGCGCGTTGCCTCGACCGCGTGGGCCAGCTTGTCGGTCACTGCGGAAGGCGGCAGTTCGAACCGGTCTGGACCCGAGGATTCGTATAGGCGTTTCAGAAGGGACGTCTGATATTTCTCGCGCAGGGCCGAGTTCTGCCAATCGATGAAACGTTCGAAATTGGGAATCGATTTCTCGCGCAGTTTCGAGGTAATCGGCCCCGGCTCGATCAGGATGACTTTGATATCCGTGTCCCGCAGCTCCAGCCGCAACGTATCGGTCAGACCTTCTATCGCGTATTTTGTCGCCACATAGGCGCCGCGCCACGGGAACGCTACCAGCCCCAATACCGAGGAGTTCTGAACGATCCGCCCATGCCCTTGCGCGCGCATGACAGGGATGATCTGACGGGTCAGTTCGTGCCAGCCAAAAACATTCGCCTCAAAAATATGCCGCAACCCGTCGGTTGGTACGTCTTCCAGGGCGCCAGGCAGGCCATGAGCACCGTTGTTGAACACTGCGTCCAATGTACCGCCGGTGGCCTCAAGCACCTCAGCCAGCCCGGAAAAAATGGTTTCCGTGTTGGTATAATCGATCAACGGGCTTTCAAATCCCTCGGCGCGCAGCCGGTCGCAATCGCGCTGTTGGCGGCACGAGGCGAAGACACGCCAGCCGCGCGCGCGCATCCCATGCGCAGCGTTGTGACCGATGCCTGATGAACAACCTGTAATGAGTATGGATTTCTGCATGTCATGTCCGCCCCTGCGTTGCGCCATACCTATTGTGCAGTTTGGGGCAGGACAATGACGCCTGCGCGTCAGTTGCCGGATTTACTGACCAGCGATTGGGAAATCCATCCAACCTGTTGCAACGGCAACACGCGCAACCGCAACCAGCCGGTGCCCGAGTCGCCAATGACCTCGACCTCCTGTCCCAGTTGCAGTTTGCCCAGGATCGGGTAGATCGTTCCGGGGCCATCCCGCAGATTCACACGAGTTCCGATAATTTCGCGGGTGTCTTTTTGAGGTTCCGGTGAGGCCGATAGTTCGGCCTCGTCGGGTTTGGGCGTGGTCGTTTGCCGCAGGCCCGCAGCACCGTCTTCCAACGATGCAAGGGTAAAGCTTGCATCCTGACCTGTGAAGGTAGGCAACTGAGAGAACCCACGCAGACTGTCGACTTCTTCAACGATGATAATTGGTTCTACGGGTTCCGGATTGGGTTCCGCTTCTTCCCGAACCGGTGCCGTCCGGACGGCCACATTGGTAACAAGGTCTTTGGGTTGGGAGGGCGCGATCGGTGTTGGGGCTGGTTTCGGAGTGGTCGCAATGCGCTGGGGCTGCTGATCACGCAGGCCGCGCGGCTCAAAGTTCGTGCCACCGCTCATGACGTAAAAACACCAGCCAAGGGCCACGAATATAATAACAATAAGGCGCGTCATGGCGCTTCCCCCGGGGTAATCGAACACAGAAAAACGGCAGCTTTTTGTAGTGCAGAGCATACCATAAGTGGCCGTTCGAGTCGAAAAATGGGGGAAAACCGTGGGTTGCCTCCCCCTGTTGCAAAAAGCGCGCCTTGTCCCCAGCAAAATATGTGCTGCTTGCTTTACCACGGCGCGCTTGCGTCGTATCACATCATATATGAACGACACGATCGATGACCCCAACATGGAGACCCCTGACAACGGGGGCGAGGTAGCCGAACCGCTGCGCCGGGCAATTGGCGAACGCTATCTGACCTATGCGCTGTCCACCATCATGCACCGCGCCTTACCGGACGCACGGGACGGGTTGAAGCCGGTTCACCGGCGAATCCTCTATGCGATGCGTGAACTGCGACTCAGCGCAACCGGAGGGTTCCGTAAGTCTGCCAAGATTTCTGGCGACGTGATGGGTAACTATCACCCGCACGGCGATGCCGCGATTTACGACGCGATGGCGCGTCTGGCGCAGGACTTCAACGTCCGCTACCCGCTGGTCGACGGGCAGGGGAATTTCGGCAATATCGACGGTGATAACCCGGCGGCCTCGCGATATACTGAGGCGCGGATGACCATCGTGGCCGAGGCGCTGCTGGAAGGTCTGAACGAAGACGCCGTCGATTTCCGCGATAACTATGATGGCACGCTGACCGAGCCGGTCGTGCTGCCCGCGCAGTTCCCGAACCTGCTGGCCAACGGCGCTAGCGGTATCGCGGTGGGTATGGCGACGAATATTCCGCCGCACAATATTTCTGAACTCTGTGATGCGTGCCTGCATCTGATCAAAACGCCGGATGCGCGCGACGACACGCTGTTGAACTATGTGCCCGGCCCGGATTTCCCGACTGGTGGTGTCATCGTCGAGCCGCCCGAGAATATCGCGCAGGCCTATCGCACCGGACGCGGCTCATTCCGGCTGCGCTGTAAGTTCGAGGTTGAGGATCTGGGCCGCGGTCAGTGGCAGATCATCGTTACCGAGATTCCCTATCAGGTTCAGAAATCCAAGCTGATCGAAAAGATCGCTGAGCTGATCCAGACCAAGAAAATCCCGATCCTCGCCGATGTACGGGACGAATCCGCCGACGACATCCGTCTGATCCTTGAGCCGCGATCCAAAAACGTGGACCCCGAGGTGCTGATGGGCATGCTCTATCGCAACTCGGACCTTGAGGTGCGGTTCAGCCTGAACATGAACGTGCTGATCGACGGCGTGACGCCAAAGGTCTGCTCGATGAAAGAGGTGCTGCGCGCCTTCCTCGATCACCGGCAAGAGGTGCTGCTGCGCCGTTCGCGCCATCGCATGGCCAAGATCGACCACCGTCTGGAAGTGCTGGAGGGCTTTATCGTCGCCTTCCTCAATCTGGACCGCGTGATCGACATCATCCGCTATGACGAAGACCCAAAAGCCGCGCTGATGCGCGAAGATTGGGGCATCGACCACGTTCGCACCACCAACGAGGCCGATTACGTCTCACCCAAGCCGGGTGAGGGCGAGCTGTCCGAGGTTCAGGTCGACGCCATTCTCAACATGCGCCTGCGCAGCTTGCGCCGTCTGGAAGAGATGGAACTGGTTCGTGAGCGTGACGAGCTAATGCTGGAACGCGCCAATCTGGAAGACCTGCTGGCCGATCCCGCTCTGCAATGGGCCAAGATCGCTGAACAACTAAAAGAGACCAAGAAGACCTTCGGCAAAGACTACGAGGGCGGCGCGCGTCGCACCCAATTTGCCGAGGCCGGACAGGTCGAGGAAGTGCCGCTTGAGGCGATGATCGACCGCGAACCGATCACGGTCGTCTGCTCTCAGATGGGCTGGATTCGCGCCATGACCGGGCATATCGACCTGAAGCGCGAGTTGAAGTTCAAGGACGGCGACGGCCCGCGTTTCATCTTCCATGCTGAAACCACAGACCGACTGCTAGTCTTTGCCTCGAACGGTCGATTCTACACCGTTAGTGCGGCCAACTTGCCCGGAGGTCGGGGCATGGGCGAACCGCTGCGCCTAATGGTCGACCTTCCGAATGAAGCGCAGATCATTGACATTCTGATCCACAAGCCGGGGCGCAAGCTTCTGGTAGCCTCGGATGCTGGCAACGGGTTTATGGTGCCCGAGGATGAAGTGCTGGCCCAAACCCGCAACGGCAAACAAGTGCTGAACGTTAAGGGCGACGAGACGGCGATGATCTGCAAGCCGGTCGAGGGGGATCATGTGGCCGTGGTGTCTCAGAACGGCAAGTTCCTTGTGTTCCCAACCGAAGAACTGCCCGAGATGACTCGTGGTAAGGGTGTGCGTCTGCAAAAATACAATATGGCGCGTGGGCGCCAGGGCACCTTGGAGTTGGATGGCGGGTTGTCGGACATCACCACTTTCAACTGGGAAGAGGGGTTGAAATGGTCCATGGGGGGCGACAAGACCCGTCACGAGGCAGATATGTCTCAGTGGCTGGCCAAGCGGGCTGGCGTCGGTAAAAAGCCGCCCTACGGCTTCCCGCGCGACTATAAGTTCTCGTGACCGAGCCAACAGTTTGGTGAAAATCTGCCGATACCGCTTGGCACAAACGGTATCGGTGCGCTAGATCAAAGAAAAACAGGCCTATCGAGACGAGACATGTTGCGCATTCTGATCCTGATTACCGGACTTGCCCTGATGGGTGCTTGCACACAGACGCAAGTGTATGAAGAACCTGAGTCGCTGGGCGAGTTTAATCTGCGCGTAAACTATGCCTTCGCTGAAAAAGCCAAGCAGGGACCGGTGTCGCGGGATGCAACACCCAAGGAATGGGAAGACGCCATTCAGAACGCCGTTGATATCCGGCTTGGCCGCTATGAAGGCGCGCAGGAGTATGACATCGGAATCAGCCTCGAAGGCTATATGCTTGCCCCTCCCGGTGTGCCGGTGATCTACAATCCCAAAAGCACTGCGATTGTTCTGGTCAACGTCTATGACGTGAAGAAAAAAGAGTTTCTGGCCAAGGCAAAACAGTTTCAGGTGCTTGAAGATACCACCAGCGAAAGCGCCTTTGCCGGATCGGGCCATACCCGCACGAAAGAAGAGCAAATGAGCGGGCTTGCCCTCAAGGTTGCTGACCGGGTCGAGGAATGGCTGGCCGAGGAACACAAGGACAACGGCTGGTTCGACAAGCGGCCAGACCTGATCCAACCGCTCGATTCTAGCGATGTTGCGCAAAATCCGGCATCCTAAACGGGTTTTAACGCAGGATGTGCTTGATTTTCCCCTTTGAACCAAATATCTCGCGCGCGCAGATGTAACCACGGGACCGAGGGTCCCCCAAATCGCAAAAGGGCGCCTGAGGAATGGCAAAGGAAAAGTTTGAGCGTACAAAACCGCACGTCAACATCGGCACGATTGGCCACGTTGACCATGGTAAGACGACGCTGACCGCAGCAATCACCAAGTATTTTGGTGACTTCAAAGCGTATGACCAGATTGACGGTGCGCCGGAAGAGAAAGCGCGCGGCATCACCATCTCGACCGCCCACGTGGAATACGAGACCGACAACCGCCACTATGCGCATGTCGACTGCCCCGGCCACGCCGACTACGTCAAGAACATGATCACCGGTGCCGCGCAGATGGACGGCGCGATCCTGGTTGTGAACGCAGCTGACGGCCCGATGCCGCAGACGCGTGAGCACATCCTGCTGGGCCGCCAGGTTGGCATCCCGAAGATGGTCGTGTTCATGAACAAAGTTGACCAGGTTGACGACGAAGAGCTGCTGGAACTGGTGGAAATGGAAATCCGCGAGCTGCTGTCGAGCTATGAGTACCCCGGCGACGATATTCCGATCATCGCAGGGTCGGCTCTGGCCGCGATGGAAGGCAACAACCCGGAAATCGGCGAAGAGAAAATCAAGGAACTGATGGCGGCTGTTGATGACTACATCGACACCCCCGAGCGTGCTGTTGACCAGCCGTTCCTGATGCCGATCGAAGACGTGTTCTCAATCTCGGGCCGTGGTACTGTTGTGACCGGTCGTGTTGAGCGTGGCGTGATCAATGTTGGCGACGAGATCGAAATCGTCGGCATCCGCGACACCACCAAGACCACCTGCACCGGCGTTGAAATGTTCCGCAAGCTGCTGGACCGCGGTGAAGCGGGCGACAACATCGGCGCGCTGCTGCGTGGTGTTGACCGTGACGGCGTTGAGCGTGGCCAGGTTCTGTGTAAGCCGGGTTCGGTGACACCGCACACCAAGTTCGAAGCCGAAGCCTACATCCTGACCAAGGAAGAAGGCGGTCGTCACACCCCGTTCTTCGCGAACTACCGTCCGCAGTTCTACTTCCGGACCACTGACGTGACCGGCACCGTGACGCTGGCCGAAGGCACCGAGATGGTCATGCCCGGCGACAACGTGTCGTTCGGCGTTGAGCTGATCGCCCCCATCGCGATGGAAAACGGCCTGCGCTTCGCGATCCGCGAAGGCGGTCGCACCGTCGGCGCTGGCGTTGTGTCGAAAATCATTGAATAATCGGTAGGCCGGGCTTCAGCCCGGCGCATCGGTGAGACTAAGAAGGCCGTCCCACAGGGGGCGGCCTTTTTCTTTTGTTTGCTATTTCTCAGAGCTTTGAAACTACTCTGTCAATGTGGGCAATCGCTAAGTCCAATTGTTCTCTGTTCACTTGGACACGTTGTCCAAATACATCGTATCGTTTTGCTGACATTCTGGCGAAAGGTAGACCACGAGCTGAAGCAACTACACCACAAGTCTGAAAGTCTCGAATTTCACAAAATGCGCTAGCAACTGAAGCGAATGTAAAATGTTGGGGATTAGCGTTCGAAAGGTTTGCAACATCAGTGTCAATTGAACGCAGAACTGCCGCGTAACCGGATGCCGGTCCCATGTACTGTGTTAAGCGATTTTTTACGATAAGATGGGTTTGGGGCGGGTTTAATCCTCCTGACGTCAATTGGCTCGAAAAGGCGTGTTGAGCGTAGATTGGAGAAGGTAGCCGCAGCCCGTAAGTGAGTGAAAAAGCATTTTGAATAGCCCGTCTTGAGGAATCGTCCGCCATGACTGGAAGAATGAGGCGATCCGATGCTGCAAGTGCGATCTGAGTATATAGTGAGAAACTTGGATTGAGATCAAAAAATACGTAATCGTAAGGTGTGGAAAGAGCCGAGAGAAAATCACGAAGCCAAGAAACTACTGCGAGCCAGTTGTTAGCCACTGGGCTGGGAACATTGGCCAAAGTGTACATAGTGTTGGCTTGAAGTTCGAGTAGAGGGTCCCCGGCTAGTAGGTCGATGTTGTGAGGGACGACAGGGTTGAAGGTGTTTGGCTGGGAAACAAAATCCTCTGGGGTAAACACTGGCGCTGAATATGGTGTTGGGAGGCGCAATTCAAAGTAGCCTCCGACTGTTTTGCGAAGTTGTCCACCTTGCAACTGAAGTAGTTTGTTACCTCCATTGCCCTGAAGACTACCCAAGAACAATTCTGATAAGTTGGCCTGTGGGCAGCAATCGATCACTAAAATTTTCTGATCGCTTTTCTTTCTAGCGAGCTCGCAAATCGCTTGGAAGGATAATGTAGTTTTGCCTGTTCCGCCCTTATTGTTCCAAAATGCGTATTTTAGCATGACTGCTCTCCTTTTGATTTTGTACAATTTTGACTTAGTAATGTACAAAAAGTACGCATACAAGGAAAAAATATCCAATACGGCTAAATCTGAAAAAAATTGATCCGGAAAATCCCCCTTGTCAAACCGCACCAACCCCACCAATACGCCCGAGTTCTCAACTAGAACATCAAGGTGGGGTGATTTCCGCCTTTTGGGCGCGATGACGGTGAGTGCCGTTTAATTGCCGTTGCAAATTGCCAGCGAAACAGACACCTTCCCCCATTGTTGCCAATTCGTACCGCTTCTGTGCAGAAAAACTTGTGTCCTTGTCGAACGCATCACCTTTTTCTACGGTTTTTCAAAGGCTAGGCACTCGCCGACCGTCAGACTGCCGCAGAAAAGAACGTGGGACCATTGATGAGATTTCTTCTGGCACTCGCCCTTCTATGCATGCCTCAGTTGCTGTTTGCGCAGTCTTCCGATGATGCTTCACCCTCGGCAAATACTGCCAAGCGCGAGCTGGTCGGGTTCGGCTGGTTGTTCACGGATGATCTGATCGGGGACGATCATGATCGGTGGCAGACGTCTTCCCTCAACCTGTCCTGGGTTTTGGCGCGGGGTTGGAATGGGGAACTGCCCGAGGCGATTGGCGATGTGATCGAGATTCGGGCGTATACGCAGATGATCTCGCCTGAGGATTTGGTGAATCCAAGCCCAACCGATAGGCAATATGCGGGAATTCTATCCCTTGGCGCATACACCCATTTCCAGCGGCAGAAGGCGCAATATACGCTTGGGGCTGAGCTGGTGGCCGTTGGACCGCAAACCGGGGTGGACAATCTGCAGACCGAGTTCCACAAGTTGATCGGCAGCACGCCTCCGTCTCAGGCGGTTCTGGACGATCAGATTCCGAACAACTTTTACCCCACGGCTGTTGCCGAAATCGGCCGCGAGTGGGACTGGGGGCGGTCCGCGCGTATCCGTCCTTTCGCCTCAGTGCGGGCGGGGGATGAAACGCTGGCGCGGGTTGGGTTTGACCTGACAATCGGTCAGGTTGGTCGATCCGAGTTGTTGGTCCGAGACAAAATTACCGGCCAGCGCTATCGCACCATGCGTTCAGGGCCAAAGGGTGTCAGTGGCATTTTCGGCCTTGACGCGGCCTATGTGGCCGACAGCGCGTATATTCCGAATTCCGGGTCGGTCAGCCTGAAACATGAACGCTATCGCGCACGCCTTGGTCTGAATTGGGAGGCGCGGCACGGAACCCTGTTCTATGGTGTGACCTATCTGAGCGAGGAGTTTAACCAGCAGCCGGAAGCTCAGGTCGTTGGATCGCTGAACTTCAAGATTTCTTTTTAGAACCGGACTTGCGGGCAGCCGGGCGTCGCCGACTTGCATCCCAGGGCACCCGGTCGACCATACGGTCAGCCTCGGCCGTGATGTCATTCATATGTTGTTCCAGGTTCGCCCGCAGAGTTTCGACCTGCTCGTCTGTCGCTTTGCGCGGTACGGTTTCCGTCCACTCGCGGCACAGAAAGACACCCTCGTTCCGCCAGGGGCGGGGCATTAGCAGGCGATCCCAGGTTCCGGCCTCACGCCCGTGTCTGGCGGAATAGGTGATCCCAAAAACCCGCTTGCCCGATGTACGCGCCCAGACCAGTGGAACGGTTGAACACACACGCTCGGGCCCGCGCGGTCCATCCGCCGCGATGCCGATCGACACGCCCTGTTTGATCTTGCCCAGAACTTCACGCGATAGCCTGACATGACGTTTCCGACTACTCATCGCGATTGTGTCCATGCCAAACAGCTTTTGAACGCGACCCACCATGCTGCCGGCCCGAGCGGATGAGGTGATCGAGCAGATGCGGCCTTTGTCCAGCGGAAAGAAATAGGGGGATTGCGCCAGACGTTGGTGCCACAGAACGACGATGACCGGCTCACCCTGTTCGATCAGCTTGTCTAATTCTTCGTAACCGATGCGCTGCCAGCGTGTGTTGCGGTTGACCATCCGAATATAGGTCGCAATGCGCCGGGCCAGCCAGTTCAGAACGGCTTCGCTGTCGGCGATTTTCTTGCGGATGCTCAAGGGCGGTGTCCTTATGCTGGCCAAACCTTGTCTTAAAGAACTGCGCGTCAGGCGCAACGATTTTGTCAGAAGGCAAACCTTGGGAGATTGTGAAAAAGCCTCTTGAGTCCGACGCGCCGCTGGCATATCTGAGGGCGCACCACAGGGGTATAGCTCAGTTGGTAGAGCGACGGTCTCCAAAACCGTAGGTCGCGGGTTCGAACCCTGCTGCCCCTGCCATTAAAACCAATCCCAGATATTGCGTCTTTGGATTTTCTTGGGTGCGTTGAACGATGCAGCCAGTCTAGGCGTTTGCGCCAAGCTTTTTCGGCTTGGACCGCAGGAACAGGTATAGCGGCAGGGCAAGGGACAGGCCCACCAGGCACCCTGCAGGAATGACGAGCCACCAATTGCGTATCTGGTCTTTCTGCGCATCTGTGAAAGACCATACCCAAAAGACCGCAATAGAAATCAGCACGTCTGCGGAAAAGCCACCGGCTGCGCCATTTGCAAACAGACTGCTTAGGAATAAGCCAACGTTCAAACCATTTTCCGCGAAGAAACTGCCAAAGAAAATCCAAGGCACAATCGTGCCGACCACGCACATAAGAAAGTAAAACTGCCGTATGCTCATGCCGCCCGCCGCTTTGCTGCATCACTGGCGCAAAACCCTATGCGTTGGCGGGTATGGCCGCAACAATCTTGGTCTGGGCGGGAATGGGCAGATCAGAGGGGCTGGCCGAGGGGGTCATAACCAGCCCCTCAAGGGGAATACGGATCGGTGAAAGCGCTCCGTTGGAGGTAACTTACGATCTTCTGGGCTTGTAGGAAATTGGGGGAATCCCGTAACGAGATCTCTCATTCGGATCGCAGAATTCGTTTCGGTAGTGAAAACAATGAATTTCCCAATCAGGCATGGACACATTTTCGCCACAATGTCACTCTGCCCCGGTGGGCGGCACTTCTGTATTTTTGCACATACTGGTTTTCTAACTGGTTTTCGGAAGGGGTTACGAGTGCGAGGTGCTGCCCCACGATCCCACCATACGCGTTGACCGTATCCACTAAGCCTCGGACATTTTCGGGTTAAAGATGACGATCGTGTAAAGGTGAATCTTGTGCCGGTCAGGCCATACGCTGGCTGTGGCGCAGCTGGAAACTGACGCAGTAATGGCGGTTTCCTCTGCCGTGCGAATACCCTAATGTCCCCACACGTCACCAGCAGCCGGAAAGAGGTCACATGTCGCGTTTCGATGGGTACTTCCTGCGGCAAATGCTGGTGTTATTCGGTTTCTTCACCCTGGTCCTTGTCGGTGTGTTCTGGATCACCCGTTCGGTCAGCCTGTTTGATCGGGTGATCAGTGGCGGGCAGTCGGCCATGGTGTTTCTGGAATTCACGGCCCTGACTCTACCAACTTTGATCCGGACCGTGATGCCGATGGCAGTTTTTGCCGCCGCGGTTTACGCCACCAATCGCCTGAGCCGCGAAAGTGAGATGACCGTTATGTTGGCCACAGGTTCAAGCCCGTGGCGGTTGGCTCGTCCGGTTTTCATGTTCGGCCTGTTGACCGGCTTGATGATGGCGGTGATCAGCGTCTTTCTGCGACCCGCTTCTGTCGAACAATTAGAGTTGCGTCAGGCTGAGGTCGCTGGCGACGTCACCGCGCAACTGCTCAATGAAGGAGAGTTTCTGCATCCGGCGGATGGCGTGACTGTCTATATCGGGCGCGTTGATCTGGACGGAACCTTGCATGAGGTGTTCGTATCCGACCGGCGCGATGCGGAAAACCCTGTCAGCTATTCCAGTTCGACGGCCTACCTTGTGAATGACACATCCGGTATTAATCTGGTGATGGTTGACGGTGTGGCGCTGCGATTGAATACCGAAGGCGAAACGCTGTCTTCGACGCTGTTCGAAGATGCGTCCTACAATATTTCCGAGTTGACCAGCCGGACCGAGATGGGCCAGCGCAGCCTGGAGGCGATCCCGACGATTGAGTTGATGCGGGACCGTGACGCGGTCTCGAAAGCGGATGGCCACAGCCATGGGCATCTTGTTGAAGAACTGCATCAGCGGTTTTCCTGGGTGGCCATTTGCATCGCTGTTGCGCTGGTGGGGTATTTCACACTGACCTTGGGAAGCTTTTCCCGATTTGGGCTTTGGCCCCAGATATTCGGAGCGTTCGTGATCCTTGTCCTGCTGGAAGGTGTGCGTGGGTTTGTTTCGCCGGTTGTGATCGCTGACCCGGGTCTTTGGATATTGCTGTACCTGCCCGCAATCGGTGGCGTCTTGATTTCCGGCTTGTTTCTAACGGTTGCTGGTCGGCCGTTAATGCGCGGGCGGTCAAGGGACATCCCGGGCAATCTGTCTCAGGCCTAATCTGCGTTACGCAGATCCGTCAGGCATGTCAGGACGTCTTCAAATGCGTCTGTATCCCTGCGGGCAACCAGGTAGAGCGGCAGGAAAAGGTCGGTGGACCCTGCTACCGGCGCCAGCTCTCCGGATGCAAGCTGATCCCGAATGACGTATTCTGGAAAGTATCCGATGCCGCCGCGCTTTATGATATAGCGCAAGGCCATCAGGCAGTTTCCCAGAAAAACTGTCTGCCCCGAGGCTTGCCGCACAATCGAACGCACATGATCCTGATAAAGTTCGCCAAGCTCAAGATTAACAAAAATCGGCTCATCCCCCTTGCAGGGGGTTTCCACCAAAACAAGGCGCTCGGGCGTCATGTCCTGGTAGTTCAAGCGAGAATCCGAAGGTTTTTCATGCGTCAACGCGACATCAAGAACGTGAGTGGCCACGGCGTCGGCCATGTGCAAGTCATGGTCGTAGTTCAGCGTCAAAAGCAGTTGTCCAAGCCCTTGTTCGAACTGAACGGCCAGATCGACCAGCAATGGGTCCCAGATGCTCAATTGCGCTCCAAGACGCAGGGCAACCCGATTTTGCGTTTGCGACGCCAGATCGCGTGAGGCGAAGGACCAAAGCGACAACATCTGTTCGGCGTAGGGTCGGAACTGCCTGCCGAATTCTGTCAAACTTGTCCCTCCTGCGCCCCGGTGGAACAAAGGTTTTCCGGTCTCCTCTTCGATCAGTCGGATACGGGCGCTGATGGCAGTTTGTGTAACATTCAGTTTGCGCGCGGCGGCGTGGAACCCACCGACTTCGGCAACGCAGAGAAACGTTTCGATAGCTTTGATTTGCATACTGAAACTATTTTTTGATCGATACGATAAAATCAATTCATTTTTTTGCGTATCGAAATCACATTAGGCTGATCGCAGTATTTTAACCAAGGGATCGTGCCATGCTGGACAAAAGCCACAAACCCACCTGGACCAGTTTTGAAGAGGCCACCAAGGCCGATTGGGATGCCGTTCTGGAGTATGAAGAGGCCTACAATGCCGCTCTGCCAGACCGGATTCTGGAAGCGATCCGATCACTAGACGAAGAGTGGACGCCGTATCCGGTCAATCGCTATCAGCATAGCCTGCAGGCCGCGACCCGCGCCTATGAGGACGGCGCGGACGAAGAACTGGTCGTCGCCGCGCTGATCCACGACACCGGCGATATCCTGTCGCCCTATAACCACGGTGAGCTGTCAGCGGCGATGATGAAGCCTTATGTTAGCGAAAAGACACATTGGATCCTCAAGCACCACTGTGTGTTTCAGGGCTACTATTACAACCACCACCTGGGCGGTGACCGCAATGCCCGTGACAAATATCGCGACAGCCCCCATTGGGAGGACTGCCGCTATTTTTGTCATGAATACGATCAGAAGGCGTTTGACCCGGACTATCCGACCAAGCCGCTGGAATTCTTCGAACCCATGCTGCGCCGCGTGCTGAACAAGGGTGAAGGGCATATGGAGCTGAACGAAACGTCCGAGGATTAACAGGCGGCCATCAGGCGATAGACGATCTGCGCAGCGGTAAAATCCCAGGCGGCGTTCCCGTCTGGGGCAAGTTCGACAACGTCGAAACCCACGCATTTGCGGTGTCGCAACGCGTGTTCAACGAGGTGTAGCGCCTGAAAATAGCCCAGCCCACCGGGAACCGGGGTTCCAGTTGCCGGCATCTGTGACGGGTCCAGGCCGTCGACGTCAAAGCTAACATAGACCAGCTCGGGGAAATCCTCGGGCAGGTCGACAGCGTGGATATTGCCGGTCACCAATTCCTCGGCATCGACGTGGATAACGCGGTTCTTCAGGCGGCTCTTGGCTTCTTCGGTTGAAAAAGCGCGGACGCCGAACTGGGCCAGTCGGATGCCTTCCTCGGCCAGCAGATGCATGACCGAAGCGTGCGAGTGTTTCTCGCCCTGATAGGCATTTCGCAGGTCTGCATGGGCGTCGATCTGGACGATGCCGATGGGTTGGTTCAGCGCGCGGGCAACACCCATTACTGCGCCGTAGCTGAGCGAATGCTCTCCGCCCAATGTGACCGGCACTTTGCCTGCGCGCACCGCGGCTTCGGTGCGCTGGGCGAGGCGTTCCATGATCTCGGGCAGAGGGCCTGCGCAATCCAGCGGGTCTTCGGTGAAGATGCCCTCGACACAGGGTTCGGCATGGCCGGTGATGCGCTCCAGTTCGTTGCTGGCCTCGATGATCGCTTCGGGGCCTTTGGCGGTGCCTGATCCGTAGGACACCGTGCGTTCCAACGGCACCGGGATGACGCGGAACCGGGCGTCTTCGGTGCGCTCGGAGGCGGTCAGTTCACTGTCGAGGAAAATGCTCATGAGAGACGGTCCTTAAAGTCGTCATAGCCGAACTGCTTCACGATACTCAGTTCGTCTGTTTCGCTGTTCCACAACGCGATTGTGGGCAGGGGAACGCCGTTGAAGGTGTTGGTCTTGACCATGGAATAATGGGCCTGATCGAGGAAGGCAAAGCGCTGGCCGATTTCCAGCGGTTTGTCCCATGTGTAATCGCCGATCACGTCGCCCGCCAGGCAGGATGGGCCGCCCAGGCGATAGGTGTGACCCGTCTCGGCCTCGTCCATCAGGGCGGGGCGATAGGGGGCCTCGATCACGTCGGGCATGTGGCATGTGGCCGAGATATCGGTGATGGCGAGGGTCATGCCATTGGTGGGCAGGTCGAGGATTTCGCCGACCAGAATGCCCGCATCCAGCGCGACGGCCTCACCGGGTTCGAGGTAGACGTCGATGTTGTGTTTTGCGCGGATCGCCTTGATGAAAGCGATCAGCCCGTCGCGGTCATAATCGTCACGGGTGATGTGATGGCCGCCGCCGAAGTTCAGCCATTTGAGTTGCCCCATGAACGGGGCGAGTTTGGGTTCGACGGCGGCCCATGTGCGTTGCAGAGGCTCGAAGCCCTGTTCGCAGAGGGTATGCATGTGCAGACCGTCGACTCCTTGCAGCGTCTCAGGGGTCAATTGGCTGACCGGCGTGCCAAGGCGCGAGCAGGGGGCGCAGGGGTCGTATTTAGGAATCTCGCCTTCGGAATGTTCCGGGTTGATGCGCAGGCCGATCTGAACCTTGGCGGCTTGGGCTTTGGTGAGAAAGCGGTCTTTCTGGGCAGGGCTGTTGAAGATGATATGGTCGGACAGCGACAGGATTTCGTCCATGTCCGCGTCTTTGTACCCGGCGCAGAAGGTGGCGACTTCACCGCCATATTCTTCGCGGCCCAGACGCGCCTCATAGATGCCGCTGGCACAGGTGCCGCCGAGGTGCTGGCGCACCAGCGGGGCCAGCGAAAACATCGAAAACGCCTTGAGCGCGCTGAGGACATGCGCGCCGGAGTGTGCGCCGATATCGGCGAGGATGGTCAGGTTGCGCTCGACGGCTTTTTCATCGACCACGAAGCAGGGCGTCGGAACGCGGGCGAGGTCGAAATTGCGGAAGGCGCCGGCGTCTCCGGCTTGTGTGGTCATCATGTCGGACATAACCGGCGTCTCCTGAATTGGAGAGGCCGGGGGGCCAGCCCCCCGGACCCCCCGGAGTATTTAGGAAAAGATGAAGTTAAAACTCGACCGGGCCGTCGAGTTCGTGGACCTGCCATGGGAGGCCATGTTCGTTCAGCATGTCCATGAAGTCATCCGGGTCGAGCTGTTCCATGTTCCAGACGCCCGGCTCGGTCCAGTTGCCTTTCAGCACCTGCGCCGCTCCGATCATGGCGGGGACGCCGGTGGTGTAGCTGACGGCCTGAGAGCCGACCTCGGCATAGCATTCTTCGTGGTCACAGATGTTGTAGATGTAATAGGTCTTCTCGCCCGAGCCGTCCTTTGCCTGACCCGTGGCGATATCGCCGATGCAGGCTTTGCCCTTGGTTTCCGCGCCCAGATCGCCGGGATCGGGCAGCAGGGTTTTCAGGAATTGGATCGGGATGATTTCCTTGCCGTCATGCATCACCGGGTCGATGCGGGTCATGCCGACGTTTTCCAGCACTTTGGCATGGGTGATATAGGCGTCGCCGAAAGTCATCCAGAAGCGGGCGCGTTCGATCTCGGGGAAGTGGGTGCTGAGCGACTCCAGTTCCTCGTGATACATCAGGTACATGTTCTTGGGGCCGATGGCGGGGAAGTCGAACTCGACCTTGTGGGTCATGGCGGGGGAGTGTTTCCATTCACCACCTTCCCAGTGGCGCACTTCGGCCAGCACTTCGCGCAGGTTGATCTCGGGGTTGAAGTTGGTCGCGAATTCCTGGTCGTTGCTGCCGCCATTGGCGTCCAGCACGTCGATTTGACGGATCGTGTCCAGCTTGTGTTTTTTCAGCCATGTGGCGAACACGCTGGTCACGCCCGGATCGAACCCCGAGCCGAGGATTGCGGTTAGGCCAGCCTCTTTGAACCGTTCCTGATAGGCCCATTGCCAGTGGTATTCGAACTTGGCCTCATCTTCGGGCTCATAATTCGCGGTGTCGAGGTAATGGATGCCGGCCTCAAGGCAGGCGTCCATCAGCACTAGGTCCTGATAGGGCAGGGCGAGGTTCACGAGGATCTCGGCCCCGGTTTCCTTGATCAGCTTGACCGTGTCTTCGACCTTGTAGGCGTCCAGTTCGGCGGTCTTGATATCGACGCCTACACGCTCTTTCACCGCTTTGGCGATGGCGTCGCATTTCGATTTCGTGCGGCTGGCCAGAGTGATCTCGGTGAAGATATCCGAATTCATCGCCATCTTATGCACGGCAGCGTGGGATACGCCGCCTGCACCGACAACCAGTGTTTTGCCCATGGTCTGTCTCCTTCTTATTCGTAATAGGTGTAGCCGTTGATCGAGTCGCGATAGGCGCTCATCAGGGTTTTGCGGTCCTTGGCTTTCAGAGTACCGGTCGAGATCGCCTCGTCCACCATTTTGCGGAAGGCAGCGACGCAGTCTTGCGGGTCGAATTCCACATAGGACAGGACCTGGCTGATCGTG
Organism: Ruegeria sp.; assembly: GCF_965243365.1. GTDB lineage: Bacteria > Pseudomonadota > Alphaproteobacteria > Rhodobacterales > Rhodobacteraceae > Ruegeria. The sequence goes on from NZ_CBDEUW010000002.1 coordinate 2,237,720, forward strand.
TCGCCCTCTTGTTCGTGCAGCAAGTCAAAGCCGCCGTCGGGGCGCAGGTCGATGGTGACCACATTGGTGTCACCGAACAGATTATGCAGATCGCCCAGCGTTTCCTGATAGGCGCCGACGAAGAAGACGCCCATGAAGTATTCGTTGTCCTCGGGCAAGGAATGCACCGGCAGGCTGGGTGAGACGCCATCAGCCAAAATGAACTGGTCAATCTTGCCGTCGCTGTCGCAGGTGATGTCGGACAGAACTGCGCGACGGTCGGGGGTCTGGTTCAGGCCTTGCAGAGGCACAATCGGGTGCAGCTGGTCGATGGCCCAGACGTCAGGAAGGGATTGGAACAGCGAGAAGTTGCAGTGGTAGATATCTGCGACCTTCTCAAGCTGATCGTCCACATCGGTTTCCAGATCATCGCTGGCGGCCAGCGCCTTTAGGCGGGCCATCAGAGACAGGTAGATGCGTTCGGCGCGGGCCATCTGGCGTAGGTCGACATAGCCCCGGCGGAACAGGGCGCGCAGTTCGTTGCGATAAAAAGTGGCGTCGTTCCAGCATTCTTGCAGGCGGTCTTTGCTGAGATAGCTGTGCACGGCGGCGAGGTCCGAGACCAGGTGATGGTCCTCGGGTTCAACCTCTGGGCCGTTTGGCGCATCGTAGAGCGTACTTTCCAACACGTTGAACAGCAGCATTGAGGAGGTTGCCACCACAGCGCGTCCGCTTTCGGTGACAAGCGTGGGATGGTCAATCTCAGCCTCATCCATCGCATAGGCCACGGTTTCGACCACGTTGGCGCAGTATTCCTCGACCGTGTAGTTGATCGAATTTTCCGCCGCCTTCTTCTCACCCGTATAGTCCACGCCCATGCCGCCACCGAGGTCCAGATGGGTCAGCGGCACGCCCTCGCGGGTGAGTTCGGTGTAATACCGGCAAGCTTCGCCGACGGCGCGGCGGACGTCGTTGACGTCCTGCACCTGACTGCCCAGATGCGAGTGTTGTAGCTTCAGACAATGGAGCAACCCCGCCACCTTAAGTTTGTCCACCGTGGCGACCAGTTGATCGGTGTTCATGCCAAAGGCTGAGCGGTCGCCCGAACTTTCCTCCCACTTGCCGCTGATCTGGTTGGTCAGTTTGACCCGCACGCCGATCAGGGGTTCTATGCCCAGCTCGTTGTAGACCTCGATCACCGTGTCAGCCTCTTTCGGGCTTTCCAGAACGATCACCGTGTTGAAGCCGATCTTGCGGGACAGGATCGCCAGTTGGATGAATTCGGCGTCTTTGACGCCGTTGCAGACGATCAGCGCCTCGGGGGCCAGACGGTGGGCCAGCGCAAGCACCAGTTCCGGTTTGGACCCGGCTTCCAAACCGTAGTTGTATTTCTTTCCGAACTCGACAATCCGGTCGACCACCTGCGCCTGCTGGTTTACCTTGATCGGGAACACACCGCGATAGTCGCCCTTATAGCCTACCCGGACGATAGCGTCGGCGAAGCTTTCGTTCAGGTGTGCGATTTCGTGTTCCAGATAAGACGCGACGCGCAACACCATTGGGGCCTTGATGCCCCGGTCATCCAGATCGCTGAGGATTCCCGGCAGGCTGATCGCATCCGCATCGGGCGCCATTGGATTGCGCAGACCGATCTCGCCTTGCTCTGTCACCTCGACGAGGCCCTTGCCCCATTTTTCAACCCCGTAGATGGAATGCGGTGCGTCAGGCGTGTGTTTCAATCAAGTCAGTCCTTAGCGTCAGGGTGCCGGTTTCGCGCCCGCCAATACGGCAGCAGTTTGATTCTTCCAAGTGTAATCTATGTGATCGGGCTTGCCGAATTCTATGTCGGGTGGCGAATGGGGATAAGATGGTTGTCCCATTGGCAATCCAATTCTGCCGTGACCCGGGCACGCGACCCATTGACTGCACCGAAGACGCCCTGGCCAGTGGTGAAAACCAAACCATCCGGCCCAGCACCCAGCCCGCAGACATCCGTGAGCGTGAAAGCCTGAATCAGTTGATCGGTGCCCACGTCAAACGGATGCAGTGCGTTCCCGCGCGGGCAGGTGATCGCAATTTGGGTGCCATCACCGCTAAAGGCTATGCTTCCCGCGTAGCCTTGCAGACGGCTTTGACTGGTGGTGTCAGCAGACAACAGGCGCGGGGCCTTCCCACGTTCGTGCAGGCCCAAAAGCGGTGGGTGCTCTGTCTGCGCGCCCTGCCATTGCATTGCAAACCCAACCAACCCATCCGCGCGAACGGCCAGATGCCGGATTGAGTTCTTGTGTAAGGCGCGCGGTAGTTCAACCTGCTCCAACACCTGGCCCGTCAGGTCGAGATAGCTGAGCCGGGGTTGCATGGTCGGCAGGTTCAGCTTGCTGCGCCCGGTATCGGGGTGCGTTTCGATGCCGCCATTGGCGACGACCAATGTCGCCCCATCTGGCATAAGGCGCATGTCATGGGGCCCAATGCCGCCGGAAGAAAACTCTGCGATCCGCGCAAAGCTGGCGGTTTCCCAAACGCCGATAACACCGGTTCCGGCGTCATAATCGTTTTCGGTGGTAAAGAACCGGGTGCCGTCCGTAGAAAACACGCCATGGCCGTAGAAGTGACGGCCGGGTGGGGCCTGCAACTGTTGAATCACTTGTCCGGCGGCGCAATCAATGACCACAGCGAATGTACCGGGGCGCCTTGCAAAACCTACCGCGAGTGCCCTGTTCGGATGCGCCGCCGCAGCATGGCCGCGGGCCGGAAGGGGAAGTGCGAACAGGATCGTCCCGTCGGCTCCCAGACCGGCTAAACGGTACGAACCATCCGGGAACAACCCTGCCGCCAGAAAATTTGGTGCCCCAACCGCGCTCCACCCCCGGGTCGGGGTCAGAGCGGCGGCTGCGAGGCCAGCCAGAAAATGGCGACGGGTGCTCATGGCTCAATCTCCGTCAAGTGAGTTGAAACCGGCGTTGATGCCAAGCGTGGGGCCAAGATCAGTCGCCACAATCGCGCGAATGTCGTTGATCGATTGCTGCAGGGCTTCGACCCGCAAACGCCCTTGGGGGATGGCAACCCCAGCCAATGCAGGATCATCCAGCGACTGGGCGCGGGCGATAGCCTTGTCAAAAGCCTGGCTTAGATCCTCGGCAATCCCGGGGTGGTCAACCGACAGCGATGCACCCAGATCACGCAGGGAGATCAGCGACAGCGCAACATGGCGCAGCGAGCGGTTGGACCGCCGCGCCTCGGCCCGGTTGGGTCGGGGGCGGTCGAAGGTACCCAAAGGACGACCAAGGCGCGCTTCCGAGGTGAATTGCAATCCGCTGCTGAGCGCCTTGAACAACTCCTGCAAGGCTTCTTCGTCTGTTCGGTACGGGCTGTTTTCACCCGGCTGCGTCAGAACGACGGCATAGCCCTGCCAATCCGTCTGCATCGCCGCAGCATTTCGGCTGATATCGGTCGTGATGGCCTGGACCAGAGCGCAGCGATACTTGGCATCCTCATCCGCAAATTGGGGGTCGAACAACAACTGCTCAAGCGCGAAAAACCCTCGTCCTGCGACTGAGGTTTCTGCAAAGGCCTCGGGGTCGTGAACGGCAGCATCCTTGGCTGCAATCAATTGGGACAAGGCTTTGGGCGTGAACCCTTTGGTGTCCGGCCAGAACGCCATCGCAAAAGCGCGGTCATCAACTTCAGTGGGGCCAAAGCGCAGATGGCTGGCCAATACCCATTCGTCAAAAGCTGCTCCATAGGCCATACGCAGAGTCGGCGCATTCGGCGCGCAGTCCGCAACAGCGGCGCTTTGCAGTTGCTGTGCTGCTTCGGACAATTGGGCAAACCTAGGCAGGATATGCTGTTGGGTTACGTCATCCAGAATCGGTGAATGATCCTGGGCTGCTGCGGGCATTGGGGCCCACAGGGCAATGACAAGGCATAGTAGACGCATGAATTCAGAGGCTTTCCAGAAAACGTATCAAGGCGTCGCGGTCGGCTTTCGGCATTGAAACGACCGTATCACGGGCGGATTGAGCTTCTCCGCCGTGCCAAAGGATGGCTTCCAGCAGATTACGCGCGCGCCCGTCATGCAGAAATTCGGTATGGCCCGAGACACGCTGGGTCAGGCCGATACCCCATAGCGGTGGGGTGCGCCATTCCCGACCCGTTGCGCGGGCCTCGGGGCGGTTGTCGGCCAGCCCCTCACCCATATCGTGCAACAGCAAGTCCGTGTAGGGCCAGATCAGCTGGAAACTTTGCTCGGGGCGGTCACGCATGCGATGGGTGACAAAGGCTGGTGTGTGGCAGCTGGCACAACCGGTATCGTGAAACACCTGTTTGCCGCGCAGAACTGAGGGATCATCCACATCGCGGCGGGCGGGCACCCCAAGGTTGCGGCTGTAGAATGCAACAAGGTCCATTCCGATTTCATCGATTTCAAACCCACGCTCGTCTCCGTCACCATGCGGCGCGTCCACACAGGTTTTTTGTGCCTCGGTGCAATCCCCATGAGGCGCGGGGTAGAGTGGATTAGAGATGCCGATATCACCGGCAAAAGCGGCGGCAGATTGCTCCATAACCGTAGGCATTCCGGCCTTGTGACCAAAGCGGCCCAACATCGGCGCGCCAAACTCGATGGACCAGACGATGTTCGGGCGGCCCGATATACCGTCCCCATTCACATCTTCGGGATCGGCATTGGCCAGCAGGTCCTCGACCGGGATGGATTCGAGCAAGCCCAACCCGATCATTTGCGGCGCAATCCTGGGGCTCAGCATCGCGTCCGGATGCAGCGGCCCATAGCCCAGATTCGCCGCATGGTAGGTGGGGCGGCGCAACGAGGCGGTTTCCCCTTCGGACAGTGCCACCGGGATTTCCTCGTAAGTGATCTCCAATCGGTACTCCGACGGATGCCCGACCAGAGCGAAATCCTGCATCTGCCCGCCGTAATTCGGCTCGGGCAAGGTTGCAATGTACCCTTCAATATCGGCTGGGGCATCATCCGCCGTTCCGGGGATCGAAACCCGCAGGAACATCGAAACGGCGTTATCTTCCGGCCCTCTCGGCGTGTGTCCGCGCCCATCCTTGATATGGCATCGCTGGCACGAACGCGCATTGTAAAGCGGCCCCAAACCGTCCGAGGCCAGCGTCGAAGACGGCGATGACACCCAGAGTTTCTTGAACAGGCCGTTGCCAACCCGAAAATCCAGTTCCTGTTCGAAACTGATATTGGCCGACGGCTGCGAGAACGCATCCGCGTCGGTGCGCACCCGGACGGTTGCCGCACCGGCAGACAGTTCCTCGAACGGCTGCGGGGCCGAGAAGTCTTCGGGCGTTGCCGTAACGTCCGAGATTCGGGCGCTTTCGTCCTGGGTTCGGGGAAGGAAGTTCAGATGAAGGTCCTGCAGCTCGGCTGACAGGGCGGGGGTAGCCGTGCACACGGCCACCAGCAACAACAGGCTATTCGCCCTCGTCCATTTTTGATGCGTTGAGTTGCGCATAATTGGCTTCGCCAATCCTTTCGTACAGATCAAGCTGCGTTTCGAGGAAGTCGATATGGCCTTCTTCGTCGCGGATCAATTCCTCGAACAGAGACATTGAGGCGTAATCGCCTGCTTCCCGGCAATATTCCCGCGCTTCGACATACAAACTGCGTGCGTCGTGTTCAGCCGCCAGGTCACATTCCAGTGTTTCCTTGGGCGTCTGGCCAATCCGCAGGGGATCCAGTTTTTGAAGGTTTGGGTGGCCTTCCAGGAAAATGATCCGCTCGATCAGCTTATCGGCATGGCCCATTTCCTCGATGGATTCCTCGCGGCTTTTCTTGGCCATATGGCCAAGGCCCCAATCTTCCTGCAACCGGTAGTGCAGCCAGTACTGGCTGACGGCTGTCAGTTCATGCCGCAGGGACTTGTTTAGGTACTCTATGACCTTGGGATCGCCCTTCATTTGAATTCTCCTGTGATCGTCCGGCCCGCAAGGTCCGGAGCTGCATGGGGACTTCCAGATTATCGTTTGAGCGCATGGTGTCTAGGAAAAGCGGCATGCAACCGCCACAATCTGCTGATTTTCCAAGGGCATGGTAGATTTTCCCAGGGGTGACGATGGCCTGGGGGTCAGCCGATCGCATCCAGTCGATCGCAGCGAAAATATCGCGATCCGAGATGTTGGTGCAGTGGCAGACGATCATAGCGACTCGATCCGTATCTATTTCCTACATAAATAGTCGGTTATTTTACCAGGGTCCAGTACCGGGTTCCGACCCTTTCCGCCTGATAAGGTCGGAGGCGCTGTTCCAAGCGCCTCCTATTGTGTCTGTCAGCCCGTGGACGCTTAGTGAAAGACTGCGCCCGGGTTATCCAGACTGTCCGAGCCTTCGAACTCGATACCGTCCAGTTCCAGTGTGGTGACGATGCGCTCGATGGTTTTTGTCTGATCGACCAAACCGTTGACGCCGCCCATGATCAGAGCCTCGCCGCCCGCATTTCCGCGTTCCAGCATCTGGTCATAGGCGAAACCCGCTTCAGCGGTCGATTTGATGCGACCCAGAGCCTGCATGGTTGCCGCCAGCTTGGCCTTCATCTCGGTATCCAGCGCCGGGTCGGTTGCAATCACCAGATCCGACAGGGATGCACCGGAAACCGGCGTGCCGTCGATGCGGGTGTAGCTGCCAAGATAGACGTTCTGGATGCCCAGACCATCGTAGTAGTGGCTGTTGTGGGTGTTGTCGGCAAAGCAATCATGCTCTTCCTCGGGGTCGTTCAGCATCAGGCCAAGGCGCATCCGTTCCCCTGCCTGTTCGCCATAGGACAGCGAGCCCATGCCGGTCAGAATGGCGCTGACGCCAGCGTCTTCATTCTCGGTCAGAGCAGCGCGGGCGTCACCACCTTCTGCCCATTGCGCGGCCATCCATTCCAGATCGCTGACCAGCAGATCGGTGGCGGCGCTCAGATACTGGGCGCGACGGTCGCAATTGCCGTTGGTGCAGTCATCGCCCTTGGCATAGTCGGTCCACGGACGGTTGCCCGCGCCAGTGCCATGACCATTCAGGTCCTGGCCCCACAGAAGGAACTCGATAGCGTGATAGCCGGTGGCAACATTGGCCTCGATTCCGTCTGCCTCATGCAGGGTGTCCGATAGCAGGGCCGGAGTGATTTCGGCGGCATCAATGGTCTCGGCAGACAATGTAAAGCTGGGGTTGGCGATGACGTTCAGAACTGCGAACTCGTTCTCGTCACTCGGACCGCCATAAGATGCGTCGACATAATCAATCAGACCTTCATCCAGTGGCCACGCGTTTACCTTGCCTTCCCAGTCATCAACGATGGCATTCCCAAAGCGATAGACCTCGGTCTGCTGATACGGGACGCGCGCGGCGATCCACGCTGCACGCGCGGCGTTCAGAGTGGCATCGGACGGGTTGGCAATCAGCGCGTTAACGGCAGACTGCAGCGTTTTCACAGCAATCAGACTATCGTCGTATTTGGCTTCAGCAATATTGGCGTAGGTGTTCAGCACGTCGGCTTTGGCCGGTGCCTGGGCCACGGCTGAGGTGGCGATGCACAGTACCAGAGCACTGCTGGCAGCGAATAATTTGGTCATGAGGTTGATCTTTCCTGTCAAATCGGGAATCGGGCCCCGCAGGCTTGCGGAGATAGGACGAGCCGATTTCTTAGTGAATTAGTAAGTTATGTCAACCTGAGTTTTTTAATCAGGTAAGATGTATCCTGTACGTATGTTTGCTGAATAGTTGACCGCTGACCGTTAGCCAAAAGGTCAAGGACAACACCCGCGCAATAGCATAGAGCCTAACGCTGCCCTGCAGCGTCCTTTTCGATTTTCAGGATAAGATGGTAGCGGAGGAGGGACTTGAACCCCCGACACGCGGATTATGATTCCGCTGCTCTAACCAACTGAGCTACTCCGCCACGAGTGAGAGGCGATGTAAGGGAGGGGCGCGAGAGGGTCAAGAGGGAAATGTGTGGGGCTGTCGGAATCTTTTTGCCCTTCACCCATCGCTCTGATCTGCAGTCAGCGCCGGTTGGGAAACCCTGCGGATGAAGGCTGCGCAGGCCTCGGGGGCCGTTATCTGGATCATGTGCCCACGGCCCTCTAACTCTTCATAGATCAGACCGTATTGGGACATCTTGGCCCCATGCTCTTTCGCGGGCAAAACGGGATCCTCAGTGCCAAAAAGCACACCGCCGGGTACCTGTAGCTCTGGATATCTTCGGCTCTGTTCCGCGATTCCGGCTTCGGCGGCGACAACGTCCTGGGATGCGGTGATGAAGGCAGAGGGGCGTAAACCCAAGGCGCCGCCGGCCCGATCCAGAAAGTCCGCCGGGGCGTCCTCTGGGGCAAAGACATCTTTCAGAACCATGGGGGCCGTTTTGCGCGATATCGGAACGGCCAGAGTGTGGCCGATCAGGTTGCGCAGCCACGCGGTACGAATCTCAAGAGGTTTGAAGACTGCAGGCGTCGCGGGCATTTTCTGGGTTAGCGGGGCCAGCAGGGCCAGTGCTGATATGCGTTGGGGATAGTTCAGTGCCATCGCCAGGGACACAGCCCCGCCCAGCGAATGACCAACCAGTATGGCCTGGTCGATTCCTTTGCGCTGCAGGAATTCGTGGATCATTCGCCCCTGTTCGGACAAATCGGCCAGATCAGCTGTTTCGCGGGTGGAATACCCGCATCCCGGGCGATCAACCGCGATCACGTGATGATCTGCTGCCAGATCATCCATCAGCGCATAGGTAAAGTGCTGCAACTGGCCTGCCAGCCCGTGGATCATCACAATGGTCGATTTGGCAGGGTCACCTTTTTCGACGTAGTGAATGCTGCCCCCTGAAGCGGCAGGACCTGTCCCGGTTGCGGCACAATGGACAAACTTTGGTGCGTCAGGCGTCGAGTCCAAAGGTTCATACCCAAAAGGAACAGGGTGAAGATTACAAGTACTGCCAATACTGCCATCATGTCAGGTTTCTCCGTCCCCGGGGTTGGGTCAGGGGATGTTAGTGTCCTGTTCCCGATTGTGCCAAGCGTTTCCTGAACTTGAGCAAAGTGCCGTGCTGCGCCCCATTGCCGGGGTCTATCACCTCGGAGAAGATAGGCCGATATGTGTCGGCTGTGCTTCGGTCATGTTGACTGGACCAGCATCAGAATAAGCGGCGCGGATGTCCTGCAAACGGCCTTCCGTCGCGCTATGCGGTGTTGTTCAGTACCTGTGGTGCCGGGCGGGGCAGGGTATCCAGCAAGTCGAACACGGCGTCCCGGCAGGCGGGGCCGCTCCAGTCTGATGGGAAGAACTCGGCTGGAAGATCGGGTTGGCGCAAAACGACACGCCGCCACCGGTGGATCAGAATTGTCCGTAAAGTGGCAGATTGCAGGGGTGTGGCAGACCAGTCCCCGGGGCGGGATCGGGCGGCCTGCTGAATTGCCTCAAACAAGGATTGACACGCCACGCGCAGCTCTTGCGGGCACAGGCGATCCTGAACCCACTTGGGCACGGTATGGGGCGTGACATCAAACGCCAGCACGCCCTCGATCTGACCGGGCGCGGGCCCCGGGCCTAGCGCAACATTGCGTGTGATGGGCGTGCAGTCGTGGCTGAGCATCACCTCATCCAGAACCTGTGTTCCGGCACCTTCTTCGGCGATCAACAGATGCCATGGTCGGGCCGGGGTCGGTCCACGAGCATATATCCGAGGCGTCACGGCGGCGGATTGCACGCGTCCGTATTCAGTCAGGAAATGCATCGACACGCGACCGATGCGGTCGCTTTCGATCCAGCCATCCTTGCGCAGCCGGTGCAGGGCCACGCGAATTGCTTCGGGTTTGATTCCGATGGGTTCAATGATCCGGGTCAGTGCGCCGCCCGAGATTTGGGCACCGGGTTCCTGGGCAAGATCGCCAAATAACGACACGATAACTGACCACACCCGCTGATCCCGCGGGTCCGCCAATTCGGCTACGGCCGTTTCGAACCACGTGTTCTGGCTGGTCATAGGACCAGTTTAACCCGTTTGCACACATAAGAAAATCAGATTTACCTGGTGACTGGTCAGTGCGCGCACATGGTCAGCAGTTCATATTCGGCCACCATCTCATCATCCTGATTGGTGAGGCTCACGTGCCAGCGAACTTCGCCATATTCTTCGTTGCGCGGGGTCTTTTGCTTGACCGTCAAGCGAACCTTGATGCTGTCACCGGCCACAACTGGCTTCATGAAACGCAGCCCGTCCAGGCCGGTATTGGCCAGCACTGGCCCTTCACTGGGTTCAACAAACAGGCCTGCGGCAAAGCTTAACAGCAGATAGCCATGGGCCACGCGTCCGGGGAAGAAGGGGTTTCGTGTCGCTGCGTCTTCGTCCATATGGGCGTAGAACGTATCGCCTGTGAAATGGGCGAAATGATCGATATCCTCCAGCGTGATTACGCGTGATGCGGTGTGTAGGGTTTCACCGATGCTCAATTCACCGAACTTGCGGGTGAATGGGTGCGCCGGGCCGACAACCTCGGGCGTGCCGGGGACCCATTTTTGACCGATCGCAGTGAGCATCCGCGGGGAGCCCTGGATCGCGGTACGCTGCATGTAATGCATCACACCGCGCACACCGCCCATCTCTTCTCCGCCGCCAGCGCGGCCTGGGCCGCCATGCACCATATGCGGCAGTGGCGAGCCGTGATCGGTGGATTCCTTCATTGAATCCCGGTCGTTGATATAGATGCGCCCGTTATAGGAGGCAGCGCCCGCAACCACGTCGCGTGCGATGGCAGGATCGTGCGTGATCAGCGATGTCACCAGTGATCCTTGCCCGCGATTGGCCAGTTCAACTGCATGACGCAGATCGCGGTAACCCATAACGGTCGAGACAGGGCCAAAGGCCTCGGTATCATGCACGCGCTGGGCGTTATCCGGATCGGCGCAGTGAAACAGCATCGGAGGGACAAAAGCTCCGGTCTCGGGCCCTTGCAGGTCAAACGCGGAAGGGTCGCCAAAGACACGCATTGCCTCCGTCTCAATCAGTTCGGCTTTGGTAAGAACATCGGCCTTTTGTGCATTGGAAACCAGTGCGCCCATACGTGTCGTGTCCTGCCTCGGGTCGCCGATTGTCACCTGCGCCAGCTTTGCTGACAGGGCATCGATCACGGCCTGAGCTTGCGACTCCGGCACGATGATCCGTCTGATGGCGGTGCATTTCTGACCCGCTTTTGTGGTCATCTCGCGGGTGACTTCCTTGATGAACAGGTCGAATTCGGGCGTGCCCTCAACCGCATCCGGCCCAAGGATCGAGGCGTTCAAGCTGTCCTGTTCTGCAACAAACCGGACCGAGTTCTGCACGATTGCCGGTGTCTGCCGCAGTTTCAGCGCGGTCTCCGCCGAGCCGGTGAAACTGACCACATCCTGACAATCCAGACGATCCAGCATATCGCCCAGCCCACCTGACACCAGTTGCAACGCGCCTTCAGGCAGGATGCCGCTGTCCAGCATGACCCGCACTGCCAGTTCGGTGACATAACAGCTGTTGGTTGCCGGTTTCACGATAGCGGGCACTCCGGCCAGCAGGGTGGGGGCCAGCTTTTCCAACATACCCCAGACGGGAAAGTTGAACGCGTTGATATGCACAGCGACGCCTTGCAGCGGGGTACAGATATGTTGCCCCAGGAACGTCCCGTTGCGCGACAATTGTTCAATATCGCCATCCAGATACACATCTGAGTCCGGCATTTCCCGCCGTCCTTTCGAGGCAAAGACGAACAGAGTCCCGATCCCGCCATCGATGTCGATCAGATGGTCCTTTTGCGTGGCGCCCGTCTCAAAGCTGAGGTCATAGAGTGCCTGTTTGTGCTCTGACAACGCCTGCGCCAGCGCTTTGAGCATCCGGGCGCGGTCGTGAAAGGTAAGTTTGCGTAGGGCCGGACCGCCGATGTTCCGCGCGTAATCCAGCATGGCCTGAACATCAAGTGCCGCGTTACCGGCAGTGGCGAAGGGCGCGCCGGTGATGGCAGAGGCTATGGTCCGGGCGCCGTTTCCGGGCGCGACCCAGTGACCCGCCGCAAAGCTGGAAATCTGATGCAGGGACATGGTGTTCTCCTGTTTGACTAGGCGGGGCTCAGTGCCCCAACGCGCCCATTTGCTGCGGCAGGTACAGAACCACGATGGGTACCAGCACGATCAGCGCGAGGCGGAAGATATCGGCGACCCAAAACGGGGTGACGCCTCGGAATATGGTGCCGGTCGAAACGTCTCCGACCACGCCTTTCAGGATGAAGACATTCAGGCCCACCGGCGGGGTGATCAGAGAAATCTCGGTGACAACGACGACGACGATGCCGAACCAGATCGGGTCGTATCCCAGCGATGTGACCAGCGGGAAAAAGATCGGCACAGTTAGCAGCAGCATCGACAGGGATTCGAAAACGCATCCCAGAATGATGTAGATGCCAAGGATCATAAGGATGACCACAAAAGGCGACACGTCATAGGCCGTAACCAAGGCAATCAGTGCCTCGGGCAATCCGGCCAGATTGATGAAGTTCGAAAAGATCTGCGCGCCGATCAGCACCGCAAACAGGGCCGACGCGGTAAAGCAGGTTTCTTTCAATACTTCGAAGGTGGAGCCAACTGTCAGACCGCCCCGGAACAGGGCGATCAGGAAGGCCCCGGCAGCGCCCATACCGGCGGCTTCTGTGGGTGAGAACGTCAGGTTCAGGGGCTCAAAGTCGAACGCACCGTAGAGCCCGCCGATCACCAGAAAGAACAGCAACAACACTGCCCAGACGGACCCGAGTGCCCGCAGGCGTTCGGACCAGTTGGCACGTTCACCCGCAGGCCCGGCCGCTGGGTTGCGCCAGACGGTCCAGCGCACTGCGAAGAGGTAGAACAGGATGCCCAGCAGGCCGGGGATGATACCCGCCATAAACAGCTTACCGATCGAGGTTTCAGTCAGCAGGCCATAGATGACCAATATAACCGACGGTGGGATCAGGATACCCAACGTGCCACCGGCGGCGATGGAGGCCGTCGATAGCTCATCCGAGTAGCCGTAGCGCCGCATTTGCGGCATGGCGACTTTGGACATGGTGGCAGCGGTGGCCAGCGACGACCCGCAGATGGCCGAAAACCCGCCGCAGGCGGCAACTGTCGCCATGGCGATGCCGCCGCGCATATGGCCCAGAAAGGCATTGGACACGGCATAAAGCTCGCGCGCCATGCCGCCCTTGTTGACGAACAGACCCATCAGGATGAACAGCGGCACAACGGACAGCCCGTAATCCTGAGCGGTGTCGGTGATCTGCCGCCCGACCATGGACATGGCAGCCTTCAGGCCGCGTTCGTCAAAAACAGAGCCTCCGCGTTCATAAGCGAAGCCCAGCGTTCCTACGAGGCCCATGGCAAAAACGATGGGCAGGCGCATCAGGACAAGGATCAGGACAATCGCGAAACCGATCAGTGCGGCGGTCATCGGGCGGCCTCCGACAGGGTGTGCGGCGCGAAGAACCGCAGCAGGCCGGTCACGATCATCACCACTGCGGTCACAGCCACGGACAGGGTGATGAACCAGCCGATCAGATAGGTCGGGATCGAGAGGTATTCGGTCACGTCCCCATAATCTCGCGCACGCTCGGCCAAGACCCAAACCCGTTGAACCGGCCAGTAGAGCATCACCCCGCTGATGACATAAATGATCAGATCACGCACGCGGGACAGATGCAGACGGCTGAAGATGCCATCCGTCAGGTCAACCGCGATATGCCCGTTCGTGGTCGAAACAATGGGCAGCACAGAAAACACCAAGATGGCCATCAGAATGCGGGTCAATTCGGTGGCGGCTTCGATCGGGGCATTGAACATCGACCGCAAAATGACGTCACAAAAGGTCATCACCATCAGGGCAAACAACGCGACGCTGGCTACAATAACCGGAAGCACACTGGCGCGGCGTATCAGCTGGATCAGGGGGGACATTGGCACCTCGGGCATTCGTCCGGGGCGGGTTCGGGACCCGCCCCGGAACTTGGATCAGTTGGAGGACAGTTCCGAATTGATCATGTCATAGGCCGCCTGCGCATCGACGCCGGTCGCGCCGACTTCGGTGATCACTTTGCCACGGATGTCCTCTGCAATGGCCGAGAACTTTTCCATATCGGCGTCGCTGGCAGTATTGATCGCGTTGCCTTCGGTTGCTTCGGTCGTCTCGCGCCCGATGGTGTCGATCTCATCCCAGATCTTGCCAATCTCGCGGCTGAGCGGTTCGCCAAAGACGTTCTCTTCAAGTGCTGTCTGCAGGTCAGCGGGCAGATCGGCGAAAGCGTCTTCGTTCATGATAAATGCGAACGAACCGCGATACAGACCGCCGGGCATTTCGTAGACGTTTTGCGCCACTTCGGTCAGTTTGAACCCTTTACGACCCTCGAATGGCATGACCACGCCGTCTGCGGCTTTGGACGCCAGTGTTTCATAAACCTTAGGGGCCGGAACCTGAATGCCGGTTGCACCCAATGCCGCGCCCACATCTCCGCCAACGCCGCCGGGGATGCGCACCTTGAGGCCAGACACCTCGTCCAGCGAGGTAACCGGGCTGCTGGAGTGTAACTGCGCGGGTCCATGCGTATGCACGGCAATCACCTTCACGCCGCGATGCTCGTCTGCGGCCTTGAGGTGTTTGTCGTAGACCCGCCAATAGGCGACCGAGGCTTGTTCGGCACTGCCTTCATATCCCGGCAGTTCGATCAGCTTGGTGGTGACGAACCGACCCGGCTGATAGCCGTGAAAAATGATTGATGCGTCGGCTGCACCGTCCATGATCAGGTCCATCTGCGCCGGGGGCGGGGCGATGCCCAGCTTCAACTCGGCTGTCACTTTCCCATCGGTGGCCTCTTCGACCATTTCGACGAATTTGGGCCACATCTTGGCGTTGATACCATGGGTCGGCGGGGCCCAGCTGGAAATTGTCAGGGTGTAGTCGGCAGCAAATGCGATTGTGCCTGATACCGCCAGAGTTGCTGAGGCCAGCAGGGTGGTGAGCTTGGTGAATTTCATGACCGGGTCTCCTCCTCAAAAGCGCAAGTCGTGAACATGTTAAAAGTGTGATTTGTAACTATCAACGATGCCAAAGGGCGCCCATTTCGGCGGCTCAGGGGACATCGAGTCACAAGCTTCTCAGAATTTATTGACCAACCGTTCGGTTTATGCAAGAAGTTTGTTGAAACTAATGCAAAGAGAATTGGGTATGTCTGATACGATTCTTTCGCAGGATCACGGCAAATGGGTTGAAATCACACTGAACCGCCCGGATCGTCTGAACAGCTTTACGGATGAGATGCATCTTGCCCTACGGGCTGCGATTGAAGGTGCT
This sequence comes from Ruegeria sp., assembly GCF_965243365.1. Classification (GTDB taxonomy): domain Bacteria; phylum Pseudomonadota; class Alphaproteobacteria; order Rhodobacterales; family Rhodobacteraceae; genus Ruegeria. Next base: position 2,253,040 of record NZ_CBDEUW010000002.1, read on the forward strand.
CGCGACCAAGGTGCTCGGGCGATTCTGTTGACCGGGGCGGGGCGCGGGTTCTGTGCCGGTCAGGATTTGGGTGACCGTAACCCGGCCACGATGGATGGTCCACCCGATTTGGGGCAGACCGTCCGCACCTTTTATGCGCCGTTGGTTCGCCTGATCCGATCTTTGAACTTTCCGGTTGTCTGCGCTGTCAACGGTGTTGCGGCGGGGGCAGGGGCAAATATTGCGCTGGCATGTGACGTTGTTCTGGCCGCCGAGTCCGCCAAGTTTATTCAGTCCTTTGCCAAGGTCGGGTTAATCCCCGACACAGGCGGCAGTTGGCACTTGCCGCGCCTGCTGGGCGAAGCGCGGGCCAAGGGGCTGGCGCTGACCGGGCAACCAGTGACGGCCGTCCAGGCCGAGGACTGGGGGCTGATCTGGAAAGCCTACCCAGATGCTGTTCTGATGGATCAGGCCCGGGCTTTGACCGAACAATTCGCCAATGGCCCGACATTGGGTCTGGGCCTGACCAAGCAGACCATTCAGGCGGCGGCGACCAATTCCCTCACCGACCACCTGGAGCTTGAGGCAGATGCCATGAAAACCTGCGGCGAAAGTGCCGATTATGCCGAAGGCGTGACGGCCTTTCTGGAAAAGCGCGCACCTGTGTTTCGGGGAGAATAATATGACACCGAAAGAACGCGCAGATCGCGCAGGGGCTGTCATGTGGGGGCGGGACAATGCCTCGAAATGGGCGGGGATGGAGTTGGTTGATATCAACGAAGGTACCGCGACATTGACGCTGAACGTTCAGGATCATCACTGCAATGGGCATGGGATTTGCCACGGCGGTGTGACCTTCATGCTGGCGGACAGTGCATTTGCCTTTGCCTGCAACAGCCGCAATCAGTCCACCGTCGCCCAGCATAATGTGGTCAGCTACCTGGCACCGGCTCGTGCAGGCGACCGGCTGACGGCGCAGGCAACTGAACTGAGCCTGACCGGTCGCAGCGGCATCTATGACGTCACCGTCACCAATCAGGACCATCGGAAGATCGCCGAGTTCCGTGGCTTTTCCCGCGCAATCGGCGGCGCAGTCTTTGACGAAACCTGAAAAAAGAGGGGATGACATGAAGGATCTTACTCCGAACAAGGCCGACCTTGATCCGATTGAGATCGCCTCGATCGATGAAATCCGGGCGCTGCAACTGGATCGGCTGAAATGGTCACTGCGCCACGCCTATGACAACGTCCCCATGTATCGGCAACGGTTCGATGAGGCTGGTGTCCACCCCGATGATCTGCAAACGCTGTCCGATCTTGGCCGGTTTCCGTTCACGTACAAAAACGACCTGCGCGACAACTACCCGTTTGGTCTGTTTGCAGTCCCCCGCGAGCAGATCATACGTCTTCACGCGTCCTCGGGGACGACTGGCAAGCCGACCGTGGTGGGATATACGCAAGGCGACATCGACAACTGGGCCGATCTGGTCGCCCGGTCCTTGCGCGCCAGCGGGTTGCGGCGCGGGGATATCGTGCACAATGCCTATGGCTATGGGTTGTTCACAGGCGGGCTGGGTGCGCATTACGGGATTGAACGCCTGGGTGCGACCGTTGTCCCGATGAGCGGCGGCCAGACCGCCAAGCAGGTCGATCTGATCACCGATTTCAAGCCCGACGGGATCATGGTGACCCCATCCTACATGCTCAATATTCTTGAGCAGTTTCATAAGCTTGGCCTTGATCCGCGCGCATGTTCCTTGAAAGTTGGCGTCTTTGGTGCCGAACCTTGGACAGATTCCATGCGGGCCGAGGTTGAGCAAGCTTTCGATATGCACGCGGTCGATATCTACGGCCTGTCCGAGATCATGGGCCCCGGCGTAGCCAATGAATGCGTGGAAACCAAAGATGGCCCGGTTATCTGGGAGGATCACTTCTACCCTGAGATCATCGACCCCAAAACCGGCGAAGTGCTGCCGGATGGCGAGATGGGTGAGTTGGTTTTCACCACTCTGACCAAGGAAGGCCTGCCGATGGTCCGCTATCGAACCCGCGATCTGACGCGGTTGTTGCCGGGCACGGCGCGGTCAATGCGGCGGATGGAAAAGATCACCGGGCGCTCGGACGATATGATCATTCTGCGCGGCGTAAATGTGTTCCCAAGCCAGATCGAAGAACAGGTATTGGCCACGGGCGGCCTTGCGCCCTATTACCAGATCGAGCTGTACCGCGCGGGTCGCATGGACGCCATGCGCATCCATGTCGAGGCTCTGCCGGATGCTGCGGACGAACTGAGCAAAACTGCTGCCGCCCGCATGCTGACGCGCCGGATCAAAGATGTGGTTGGCATTTCGACCGAGATCAATATAGGCGACCCGGGCGAGGTTGAACGCAGTCAGGGCAAGGCCCGGCGCGTAGTTGATAACCGGAATGATTAAGGCAGAGGTGGAGGTCGAGATTTGGCCCGTACGATAGCAAAAGACCACGATCACAAGCGCGCCCGTATTTTGAAGTCGGCCGCCCGCGTCTTTGCGCGCGAAGGGTTCGACCGGGCCTCGATGGCGCAACTGGCGGCCGAGTGCGGGATATCGAAGGCCAATATCTACCACTACTACGACAGCAAGGATGCGATCCTGTTCGATATGCTGGAAACCTATCTGCGCCAGCTGCGTGATGGGATTTGCGGCTTGCAGATGGATGGTCTCAGTGCCCCGGACCGCCTGCGTCTGGTGGTTCAGGAGATCTTGCTGGCCTATCAGGGCGTGGATGATGAACACCGGGTGCAATCCACCGGAATCTCGGCCCTGCCAGCGGAACAGCAACAATTGCTGCGCGGGTATCAGCGCGATCTGGTGGTCTTCCTCAGCGATATTCTTGCCGACATCTCGCCTGACGTGCTGCGGGACAACAAGGAAAAGCTGCGTGCGACAACCATGTCCGTCTTTGGCATGCTGAACTGGTTCTACATGTGGAATTCAGGCGCAGACGCAGAGGCCCGCAAGGACTATGCCGCGCTGGTCAGCGACCTGACGCTTGATGGCTTGAAAGGCATTTAAAGTCAGTACCGGAAATCTCTTTGCACGGTTGTGATTTGGTTTTTCCCGCTGTTCGGGGTTCAATGTGGTAGGAGGGCCCGCAATGACGCAACCTGAACAGTTCGACAAATTCTATTTTGCCAAAGTGGGCTTGGGAGAAGCCTGTGGTTGTGCCGAAAAGGTCATCGACGTTTATGAGTTCAACCGCCAAAGCGGCGCACATGCGCAACGTGGCGTTCTGCCGGTAAGGCGTAAACGCAGCACGCTCAGGTCCTTTGCGTTGAAATATGGTTTGATCAGCCGCAACCGCTTTCGCTGATATTTCAGGGGTGCGTCAGGCCCAGATGCGCTACCACGCGGGTTGCTTCGGCGATCCATCGGGCTTGCAACTCTGGCCCGCTGAGACGTCGCAGACCTTGCTTTCGCAGGTGGTCCATCTTTTCCTCGCTGGCTGTGCCGAAGCTGGCCGCAACGCGCGGCCACCAATAGTCCACCGAGGCTTGCATCAGCGCGCCCTCGCCCTGTTCAGCCAGCTTCTCAGCCCCCTCCAAAGCCAATCTGCCGTGATTTGCTTCGATCGGGGCAATCGTCCGAAAGGCGTCGGCCAGCGGTTGGTACGAGACCGTTGAAAACTCGGCCAGTTGTTCGGCGACGGCGCGGCTCATCAGCAGGTTCATGATGACGGCGTCGGTCCAGCCCGAGATTGGATAGTTGAACACAGCAAGGCGCATGTCATGTTCACTGCGGGTCGCGCCGATATCGGCGTCGCGACTTAGGCGCGCAGTCCATGGGTGATGGGTGGCGTATCTTTGGGTGTCCACCCCGAACTCGCCCATGATTTTCAGAACCCGGTCTGCGTTGTCGGTTTTCTCGAGTACAATGCGGGCCGCGGCGATGCGCTCTTTGATGCCGGGACCCTGATTGATGATGTCGGCAAATCCGGCGGCTCCGGCCAGTTCGCTGTCCACGAATGTGGCCATCAGCTTCATCAACTCGGCCCGATATCGCGGCGGCACGTTGATGGGATTGGTCAGCACACCGCCTGCGGCCAGATAGCTGTCGAGTGTCATGTCTTCGGCCATTGATCCTCTCCCTCTATTGGTCGTAGTCCACAACCACGCGGTCGGTCACCGGGTAGGCCTGACAGCTTAGAACATAGCCCTTTTCGACCTCATAATCCTCCAACGCATGGTTGGCGACCATCTCGACCTCGCCTTCAAGCACCCGGCACCGGCAAGTCGAACAGACCCCGGCTTTGCAGGCAAAGGGCGCGTCCATCGCATTTTCCAAGGCGGCCTCCAGAATGGATTGGTCCTTGGGCAGGGTGATGGTCTGAGTGGACCCGTCCAACGTGATCGAGGCACTTGTCTGGTTCGCCTGTGTCGCCGCATCGGTAGCACCCGATCTACGTTTGGCACGCCCGGGTTGGGCGCTGGCAAACAGTTCGAACTTGATCTGACCGTCGTCCAGCCCATGCCCCCGCAGGGCGGATGCGATGCCCAGCATCATCGGTTCGGGTCCGCAAATAAATGCAGTGTCGACATTGTCCACGTCGATCCAGTGCTCAAAAAGCTGTGCGCATTTGTCCTGAGTCACCAGCCCTGTGAACAGATCAATGTCCTGCGCGTCGGATTCCAGAATATGGATCACGTTCAGACGGTCCATATACAAGTTCTTGAGATCCTCCAGCTCTTCTCGGAACATGATCGTGTTGATGCCTTTGTTGGCATAAACCAGCGTGAAGCGGGACTTGGGTTCGCGTGCCAGTGTCGTGCGCAGGATCGACAGAACCGGTGTAATGCCTGACCCGCCCGCAAAGCCCAGATATTGGCGTTCGGCTGATGGGTCTATCGGCGTGTGAAAGCTGCCCATCGGGGGCATCGCCTGCATCACATCCCCAACCTTGAGGTCTGCATTGGCCCAACTGGAAAACGCACCACCGTCAACGCGTTTGATCCCCACCTGCAAGATGCCATCATCCTTTCCTGCGCAGATCGAATAGGACCGACGCAGTTCTTCGCCATCAAAGTCGCGGCGAAACGTCAGATATTGACCAGCGGCAAAGTCGAAGTGCTCCGCCGCGCCGTTCACAGGTTCTAGCGTCACAACCACGGCATCCCGGATGGTTTTGTGAATGTCGGTGACTTTCAGGTCATGGAAGCGTGCCATCCGGTGGTCCTCCGTCAGATGCACTTGAAATAGTCAAAGGGTTCCAGGCAATCGGTGCAGCGCCAGTGAGCCTTGCACGGGGTCGAGCCGAACTGGCTGACTTTTTCGACTGCCTTGCTGCCGCAACGGAGACAGCGTTCCGGGCCACCTGCAGGCTGCGGCGGAGCGATGCCGAATTCCTCAAGCCGGGCGCGGCCCTTATCGCTGAGCCAATCGGTGGTCCATGCGGGGGCGATACTGGTCTCGATCCGCAGATCGTTGATCCCGTGATCCCGCAGCGCGGTCTCGATATCCATACTGATGACAGACGTTGCCGGGCAGCCGGAATAGGTCGGCGTGACGGTGACTTTCAGCGTGTCGTTTTCCCAAGCCACGTCGCGCACGATGCCCAGATCGACGACCGAGATCACGGGGATCTCGGGATCGGGAACGGCGTCCAGCCAATCCCATACCTGATCGGTCGAGGCGCGCATCAGCCCTTACCACTTTGCGCCGGGATAGGCGCGTTGCAGCCACTGCATTTGTGTCAGCAAGTGGCCCAGATGTTCAGTGTGCATACGACCATCGCGGCCACCTTTATGGGCAAAGCGGCTTTCCGGAATGGTCAGGGTGGCCTCTGTCAGCACCCGCTCGACCAGAGCGTCGTATTCCGCGCGCAGGTCAGCCGGGTTTGGGGCGATGCCCGCGGCCACCATTTCGGCGTCGACATCATCACTGACAAACATCTCACCCACATAGGGCCATAGATAATCCAGGGCCGCTTGCATCCGCGCATGGCTTTCCTCGGTCCCATCGCCGAGCCCTACAACCGTGTCACCTGAGCGTTCGAGGTGATAGGTGACCTCTTTGCTGGCCTTTGCGGCGATTGCGGCAACCCGTTCGTCGGATGACTTCATCAGACGCCCCAGCATGATCGAATGCCACGCATCGAACAGAAACTGACGCATCAGGGTGCGCCCGAAATCTTCGTTGGGAACCTCGACCAGCAGTACATTGCGGAAATCCCACGCGTCGCGCAGAAAGGCCAGATCATCGGCGCTTTGTCCGCCGTCGGTCTCACCAGCAAGGCCCAGCCACATCTGGGTCTGGCCGATCAGGTCCAGTGCGGTATTGGCCAGAGCGATATCTTCTTCCAACACTGGCGCAAGACCACACCATTCGCTGACGCGGTGGCCAAGGATCAGGGTGTTGTCCCCCATCCGTAGCAGAAACTGCAGGAAAGCTTCATCCCGGGTCATCACATTGCCCCCACTTCATCGGGGATGTCGAAAAAGGTCGGATGGCGGTACACTTTGCTTTCGCTAGGCTCATAAAGCGGGCCTTTGTCGCCGGGCGACGAGGCGGTGATGTTGTTGGCCTCGACCACCCAAATCGACACGCCTTCGTTGCGGCGGGTATAGACATCGCGGGCATTCTTGACTGCCATTTCGGCGTCCGGTGCGTGCAGTGAGCCGACATGACGGTGGCTCATACCGTGCTGACCACGGATGAAGATTTCCCACAGGGGCCATTCGTTATTCATCAGATGTTCCTCCAGATTAGTAGAACATGAAGGGATCGTGTGCGATTTGGGCAGAATAAGGGTCCAGAAACGGGTCATAGACGCCCCACAATGAGGTCGGATCGATCGGAAAATCTTTGCCGAGCGCGGCAAATGAGGTTGGCCGGTAAGGCATCTCGATCATGGTGGTTGCGAAGCTGGCAAGCAGCAAAGCCATGATCAGAAGCATAAGCGGATTTTTGCTTTTTTCCGTCATCGTTACACCTATTCCGCCGCCAGATTTCTGGCGCGTTTCTTGCGGGCATGGGCCAGCAAACCATCACGAACCCACTTGCCGTCATCCCACGCCTTGTTGCGCGCGGCCAAGCGATCAACGTTACAGGGACCGTTGCCTTTGATCACATCGAAGAACTCGGACCAGTCGGGTTCCGAGAAATCGTAGTGTCCACGCTCCTCGTTCCATGTCAGGTCCGGGTCGGGGATGGTCAGGCCCAGATACTCGGCCTGCGGCACGGTCTGGTCGACGAATTTCTGGCGCAGTTCGTCATTGGTGTTGATCTTGATCTTCCACGCCATCGATTGCGCCGAGTGTACGGATTCCTTGTCTGATGGCCCGAACATCATCAGAGACGGGAACCAGAAACGGTTCAACGCATCCTGTGCCATCTTCCGCTGTTCGGGCGTACCTTCGGCCATCTTTCGAATGGCGTCATACCCCTGCCGCTGGTGAAAGCTTTCTTCCTTGCAGATGCGGATCATCGCGCGCGAATAGGGGCCAAAGGATGTCCGTTGCAGCGGGACCTGGTTCATGATCGCGGCGCCATCGACCAGCCATCCGACCGCGCCGATATCGGCCCAGTTCAGGGTTGGGTAGTTGAAAATCGACGAGTATTTCATGCGCCCGTCCAGCAGCATCTCGGTAAGCTCATCCCGGCTGACGCCCAGCGTTTCGGCCGCGCAATACAGATATAGCCCGTGCCCGGCCTCGTCCTGCACCTTGGCCAGCAGGATTGCCTTGCGCTCCAGCGTGGGCGCGCGGGTGATCCAATTGCCCTCGGGTAGTTGCCCCACGATTTCGGAATGAGCGTGCTGGCCGATCTGACGGATCAGGGTCGCGCGATAGTCATCCGGCATCCAATCCTTGGGCTCGATCTTGATATCGGCGTCGATCTTGTCCTGAAAGGCGCGTTCCTGCTCGGTCATCTCCTCGCGGGATTTAACCCCTGTTCCGGCTGTCTTTATCATCTGAGCATACATGTCGGGTCTCCTCCCTTACACGCGTTCAAGAATTAGGGCTGCCCCTTGGCCAACGCCGACGCACATTGTGCAAAGCGCATAGCGCCCGCCCGTGCGGCGCAACTGATAGGCCGCAGTCATCACCAGGCGCGCGCCGCTCATCCCCAGGGGATGACCGATAGCAATGGCCCCGCCGTTTGGGTTCACATGAGGTGCGTCGTCTGCAACGCCCAGTTCCCGCAGCGTGGCCAGACCTTGCGATGCGAAGGCCTCATTCAATTCTATCACATCCATCTGCTCGATGCTCAGCCCGGCGCGGGCAAGCACTTTGCGAGTGGCTGGAACCGGGCCAATGCCCATGACGCGGGGTTCAACACCTGCGGCAGACATGCCAACTACGCGCGCTATCGGAGTCAGATCATTCTTTGCCGTGGCGGCCTCGTTTGCCATCAAAATCGCCGCCGCGCCATCATTGACGCCGGAGGCATTCCCGGCGGTCACAGTCTTGTCCGGCCCGTTGATGCCCTTCAGGCCTGACAGCTTTTCAGCGGTGGTCCCCGGACGCGGATGCTCATCCGTGTCGACCACCAGCGGATCACCCTTGCGCTGAGGGATTGTGACCGGGGTGATCTCCTCCTGAAACACCCCGGTCTGGTGCGCCGCGGCCCAGCGGGCCTGGCTGCGTTCGGCAAATGCGTCCTGATCGGCGCGGCTGATGCCATAATCTTCCGCAACGTTATCGGCGGTTTCGGGCATCGAGTCGATGCCGAATTCCTGCTGCATTCCGGGGTTCACAAACCGCCAGCCGATTGTGGTGTCATAGACCGCAGCGTTCCGGGCAAAGGCAGATGTCGCTTTGGGCATCACAAAAGGTGCGCGTGACATGCTTTCGACCCCACCCGCGATGGCCATGTCATAGTCACCCGCTTTGATCGCACGGGCCGCCATGCCAACGGCGTCCATACCGCTGGCGCAAAGGCGATTGATCGTTGTGCCGGGTACATCCACCGGAAGTCCGGCCAGCAGAGCGGCCATACGCGCGACGTTGCGGTTGCTTTCACCGGCCTGATTGGCGTCGCCATAAATCACGTCGTCCAGGCTGGCCCAATTCACCTGCGGGTTCCGCGCCACCAGGGCCGCCATCGGGATGGCCGCCAGATCGTCGGTGCGGACTGTACTCAAACTGCCACCATACTTGCCGATGGGCGTTCGCTGAGCGTCGCAGATAAAGGCGTCCATGTACCGAACCCTCCTCCAGGTGGTGAGTGGATTAAGTGACCGTTGGGTCGGTTAATACGCCCGTGGGCGATTCGCGGCAAGAAAAAACGTAACGCAATTTCTCTGCAGTAACAAAATTTGTAACATAAAGGGGTGGGACAAACACAAAACCCCGCAAGCGTGGGCGCCAGAGGAACCCTAGGATCAAGAGTATAAAAATCGAACGGTTGGTCGGGAAATAGGGTTGAATACGGAAATTACCCGGTTCAGTCTTCGGGCGCGTAGCTTATTGCTGCGTCACTTGGCAACGCAGGATTGGCGTTCAGTTAGGAAGGGAAGAGCCGGATGTCCCAGGCTGTTGAATATGAAAAACTCGGTGAGATCGCCATTCTTGCGACAAACAACCCGCCGGTAAACGCATTGGGGATTGATGTGCGTAATGGGCTTTGGGCAGGGATTGAACGCGCCGAATCCGAAGGTGCCCGCGCGGTTCTGATCTATGGCGAGGGCCGGACATTTTTTGCGGGGGCCGATATCCGTGAGTTTGGCAAACCTCCGCAGGATCCCTTGTTGCCGGCCTTGTGCGATCGGATCGAGGCCTCTCCGCTATTGGTGATCGCTGCGTTGCACGGGACAGCGCTGGGTGGCGGCCTCGAGATTGCACTGTCCTGCCATTATCGCATTGCCGTGCCCTCGGCCAAGGTTGGTTTGCCCGAAGTGAACCTGGGTATTCTACCCGGTGCAGGTGGAACCCAGCGTCTGCCGCGCCTCACGGGCGCGCGGGCTGCTCTGGATATGATCACGACCGGCCGACATATCCCCGCGCCCGAGGCGTTGGAACTGGGTGTGCTCGATAGGGTTCTGGATGGTGACCCACGACAGATCGGGCTGGAGTTTGCGACCGAGCTTTTGCAAAGCAACGCGCCGCGCCGTCCTATTTGCGAGTTGCCTGCCCCTGAAGGGATCGATTTTGACGCCGCTTACGACACTGCATTGCGCAAAGGGCGCGGGCAATTGTCTCCGGCTGTCGCTGTGCGCGCCGTCCAAGCCGCTTGTGAGGCCAAGAGCTTCGCGGACGGTTTGGCGCGTGAGCGGCAATTGTTCCACGACCTGTTGGCCTCGGACCAGCGCAAGGGGCTTATCCACGCTTTCTTTGCCGAGCGCGCGGTTTCCAAGCTGCCCGAGCTGAAAGACATTGCGCCGCGCGACCTGCATCAGATCGGCGTTATCGGCGGCGGTACGATGGGGGCCGGGATTGCGACCTCAGTCCTGTTGGCAGGTCTGTCGGTGACCCTGATCGAGATGTCTCAGGACGCAGTTCATGCAGCAAGAGACCGTATTGCAGCGAATCTGAGTGGTGCGGTGAAACGTGGCAAGCTCAGCCAAAAGGAACATGACGAAATCCTGTCCAATCGGCTTGGCCTGGCGACGGAATACAGCGCGCTTGGCACTGCGGATCTGGTGATTGAAGCAGTGTTCGAGGATATGGATGTCAAAAAGCAGGTCTTTTCCCAGTTGGATGACGTCTGCAAAAGCGGTGCGGTTTTGGCGACCAATACGTCTTATCTGGACATCAATGAGATCGCTCAAGCGACCCGCAGACCCGGCGATGTGATCGGGCTGCACTTCTTCTCACCTGCGCATGTCATGAAACTGCTTGAGATTGTTGTGGCAGATCAGACAACGCTGGATGTTGTGGCGACAGGGTTTGCGCTGGGGCGCAGGCTGCGGAAAGTCTCGGTGCGGGCGGGTGTCTGTGATGGTTTCATCGGCAATCGCATCCTCAACACCTATCGGACCTGCGCGGATCATATGGTGCTGGATGGGGCAAGCCCTTATCAGATCGACAACGCCCTAACCGAATTCGGCTTTGCGATGGGCCCGTTTGCCGTGTCGGATTTGGCCGGTCTGGACATTGGCTGGGCCGCGCGCAAGCGCAAACGGGCGGCCGGCTTTGACTCCGGCGTGCGCGATAGTTCTTATGCGGACAAGCTGTGCGAAGCCGGGCATTTCGGCCAAAAAACGGGGAAGGGGTATTACATCTATGAACCGGGCAAGCGGGGAGGTGTGCCAAACCCGGATGTTATGCCATTGATTGAGGCCGACAGAGTGGCGCAAGACCTTACGCCACGGGTCTTTTCGGACAAGGAAATTGTGCGCAGATATATGGTCGCGATGGTCAACGAGGCGGCGAAAGTCGTGGGCGAGGGCATCGCGCATCGCCCATTGGATGTGGATGTCGTCCTGCTTTACGGTTACGGGTTTCCGCGATTTTGGGGTGGGCCGTTGAAATGGGCGGACATTCAGGGATTGCCTCAGATCCTGTCGGATATTCGGAGATGGTCGCAAGAAGACCCTTATTTTTGGAAACCCGCACCTTTGCTGGAGGAACTGGTGGCAAAAGGCGGCTGCTTTGAAGACCTCAACACGTAGCGTAAATCATCTGGCGCTTTCAGCTGCTGCACGGACCGCGCGGATATTTTCGCCGTAAACCTCGGGGTTGCTGACCGAGCCGCCTTTGAAAACCGCTGACCCCGCGACAAGAACATCTGCTCCGGCGGCTGCGACCAAGGGTGCGGTCTTCGGATCGACGCCGCCATCGATCTCAATATGCACCGGGCGATCGCCGATCATCTGGCGCAGGCGGCGGACTTTATCGGTCATGTCAATGAACTTCTGCCCGCCAAAGCCGGGGTTCACAGTCATCACACAGACCAGATCGGCCAGGTCCAGCAAATGCTCGACGGCCTCGGCGGGAGTGCCGGGGTTGAGCGCGACGCCCGCCTTCATTCCGGCCGCGCGAATGGCTTGCAGGGTACGGTGCGTGTGTGGCCCGGCCTCGACATGCGCCGTCAGAAAATCGGCGCCGGCATCCGCGTAGGCCTGAATGTAAGGATCAACCGGGGTGATCATCAGGTGCACATCCATCACTGTCTTTACATGTGGGCGGAACGCTTTGACGGCAGGGGGACCAAAAGTCAGGTTAGGCACGAAATGGCCGTCCATCACATCAACATGAACCCAGTCGGCCCCTTGCGCTTCGATGGCCTGAATCTCTTGTCCGAAATTGGCGAAATCAGCGGACAGGATCGACGGGGCGATCTTGATGGAACGGTCAAAGCTCATGTCTGGCCTCATGTGAAAAACTGTGTTGTCGGCGCGTATATCTGCGAACCGGGATAAAGTGTAGGCCCCTCGGCGCCCCTCGGGGCGTTTACAAAACTTTCACCGAACCGACACATATCCGTTGAACGGAATCTATAGCTGACCGCCAACACGAATTGGGGGTGGCACGTGCTGCGTATCGAAAAACTGACCAAGCGCTTTGGTGATAACGTGGCTGTGGATGCAGCAACTTTGGATGTCGATAAACCTTGTATGATCGGCATCATTGGCCGGTCCGGCGCGGGCAAGTCGACCTTGCTGCGAATGATCAACCGTCTGACCGATTCCAGCAACGGGCAGATTCTGTTCGAAGGCCGCGATGTGACCCAGTTGACAGGGCGTGAAAAACGCGCCTGGCAGGCAGATTGCGCCATGATCTTCCAGCAGTTTAACCTGGTTCCGCGCATGGATGTTGTTTCGAACGTGCTGCATGGCACGTTGAATCGCCATTCAACGCTTGCCACAATGTTCAACCTGTTTCCGATGGCGGACATCCACCGGGCTATCGACATTCTCGACCGTCTGGGCATCGCTGAACATGCACCCAAGCGGGCCGAGGCCCTTTCCGGCGGCCAGCAGCAGCGTGTCGCCATCGCCCGCGCTCTGATGCAGGACCCGAGGATCATTCTGGCGGATGAGCCCATCGCCTCACTGGATCCGATGAACGCTCAGGTCGTTATGCAAGCCCTGCGCCGCATCCATGAAGAGGACGGCCGTACCGTCATTGCCAACCTGCACACGCTGGATACAGCGCGCCGCTACTGTGACCGGGTGGTCGGCATGCGCGATGGTCGCATCGTCTTTGATGGCTTGCCCGAACAGCTGACCACCGGCGTTGCCCGCGAGATTTATGGCGCCGACGACAGCTTTTCGGAAGAAGCGACATCGACCGAGATAGAAACGCTCGATGCTGCCCAGAAGGCTCTGATGGAGGCCGAAGCCACCATCTGAGCCACCCAACCCTTTCATCGTCCGGCTCGATGAGGGGCCGGGGACAACAACCTGGAGAGAGACAGATGAAAAAACTAATGGCTGCCCTTGTTGCGACCACAGCCATGGCCGCGCCCGTAATGGCTCAGGAAATCAGCGAGTTCCGCATCGGCATTCTGGGCGGTGAGAACGCTCAGGACCGTTTGAACAACAACGAATGCCTGCGCGAATACACTGAAGAGACGCTCGGTGTTGAGACCAAGCTGTTCGCACCTGCCGACTATAACGGTGTGATCCAGGGCCTGCTGGGCGGGACCATCGACATGGCATGGCTGGGTGCATCGGGCTACGCCAAAACCTATCTGAGCGATCCCGAAGCAGTCGAGCCGGTTCTGGTCAAGGTGAACCTGGATGGCGGTTACGGTTACTACTCGATCGGTTTTGCGCGCAAGGACAGCGGCATCGCCTCGCTGGAGGACATGAAGGACAAGACCTTTGGTTTTGGCGATCCGAACTCGACCTCGGGCTACCTGATCCCGTCCATCGAAATCCCGCAGGCCACTGGCGCGACCATGGATTCGGGCGACTATTTCGGTGAGGTCAAATTCACCGGCGGTCACGAGCAAACCATTGTGGCGGTCAACAACGGTGACGTTGATGGCGGTGTGACCTGGGCCGACGGTCTGGGTAACTGGGAAGACGGTTTCAACTCGGGTGCGTTGCGCCGTGCGGTTGATGCGGGTCTGGTCGATATGAACGATCTGGTCATGATCTGGCAGTCGCAGCCGATCCCGGAAGGTCCGGTTGTTCTGCGCAAGGCGCTGCCTGCGGACGTCAAGGAAAAGATGACCGCTCTGATGGCGGGTCTGGCGGACAAGGACCGCGAGTGCTTCTACGGTGTTGCTGCAGGTGAGGCCAAAGCGTTCGAGCCGATCACACACGACGCTTACGAAATCATCATCGAAGCCCGCAAGCTGAAGTCCAACTAAGCCTGCCTACCCAATACACGGGGTCCGGTGCCTAGCCGGACCCCGTTTTCCCCTCAGGAGCATTCCATGAAAGACCTGACTGCAGGGTCCCATAGCGTCGACCAGATCCGCAACGAATATACAGCGATGACCCGGCGCAAAAGGGTCTATGGTGGTATCCTCCTGATCCTGTTCGTGGCCTTGATGGCCGCCGGTTTTCGCACTGCCGACAGCCGCAACGCGGGCAGCTTTTTCGATGGCTGGCACCGTATCATCGACTACCCGTCCGAGGTGCTGTCCGAGGCGTGGGAGAAGATCGGCGAGATGCCAGCCAATCTTGTCGAGTTCTTCCCGGCGCTGGTCGAGACGATCAACATCGCGGCAGCCTCGACCCTGATCGGCACCATTGCGGGCACGTTTCTGGCCTTGATGTCAACGCGCGGCATGGCGCTGTGGCCGTCTTTGATACCGCTGTTCCGCCGCATCTCGGACATCTTCCGCGCGATCCCCGAGATCGTGATAGCTCTGGTCCTGATCTTCATTCTGGGCGGTGGCCCGATCCCGGCCATGATCGCCATTGCCATTCACACCGCCGGTGCACTGGGCAAGCTGTTTTCGGAAGTTAACGAAAACGCATCACTGAAGCCGGTGGAGGGGTTGCACTCGGTTGGTGCGAATTGGTCCCAGCGCATGTATCTGGGCGTGATCCCGCAGGTCGGCCCGAACTATGTCAGCTATGCCCTGCTGCGGTTCGAGATCAACATACGCGCCTCGGCCATTCTGGGTTTCGTTGGCGCAGGTGGTCTGGGATACGAGCTGCGCAACGCCATGTCCTGGGGGCAGGGGCGCTACGATGAGGCTGCGGCTATCTTTATCCTTCTCTTTGTCACTATCGTCGTCGTGGACCAGCTGTCCGGCTACCTGCGCGACCGTCTGACCCACGGGTCGGAAAAAGGAGCCACGGCATGAGCACCTTTGCCACCGATCTGTCCGTAGATGAACTGAAGGCCGAAGCGGATCGTCTGTTCAGCCGCAAGAGGATTGTGAATTTCGGCTTGCCAGGATTGGTTCTGGCCTATCTGATTTACGTATTCTTTGCCTTCGACGTGCCCGGCTTGGCCGAACGAGCCAACTGGGAAAACGGCAAGACGCTTGTTTCGGACAGTTACAGCTACAAGACACATGTCGAGCGGGACAATCGCAATGGCGAGGTTTCAGTTGCCATCGAAGGTGAACGCAAAGGGGCTTACCCCGAAGGGACCGCTCCGGAATGGGTCGCATTGGGTGAGACCACGGTGATTGATCTGGAAGACGGTCATGTCGTGCGCTTCGGTCCCGAGACGGTTGAATACGACATTCCCGGCTATGGTCTGGTGCGCGCCACCCCCAGCCGGTCGGCTGGCGTTCAGGCCGAATTACCTGCCGGAGAGGTGCCGGACTGGATCAACCTTTCCAAAAACCGTCTGGCGATTACCACGGAAGCAGGCCGTTTGACTGTCACCCGCAACCGGTCTGAAGTGTTCCGTTATTTCACCGGGTGGGAGCTGTTCTGGTTCACGCTGGACAGCCCCTACTATGGTCAATCCTTCCCCGAGCTGGCCGGTCGGGCGGTATCGGGTGAAGCCGGGGCAATCTTCAATGACTTCTGGACCAACAAGATGTGGCGTCATCAGGACGTGGCCTGGGCGATCTTTGAAACCATCCTGATGGCATTCCTTGGGACACTTGGCGCGGGCATGATTGCGCTTCCCTTGGCGTTCCTGGCAACGCGGAACTTCAACCCGCTACGTTCGGTTCGTTTCGCAACGCGGCGCGTGTTTGATTTCGTCCGTGGTGTGGATGCTTTGATCTGGACAGTCGTTCTGGCCCGGGCCTTCGGGCCGGGTCCCTTGACGGGTGCTTTGGCTATTCTGGTGACAGATACTGGCACGTTCGGGAAAATTTTCTCGGAAGCCCTGGAGAACGTTGATCAAAAGCAAATCGAAGGCGTTCAGTCCACGGGCGCGAACGCACCGCAACGCTATCGCTTTGGGGTGATCCCGCAGATCACGCCTGTATTGCTGAGCCAGCTTCTGTATTTCCTCGAATCCAACACGCGTAGCGCGACCGTCATTGGTGCGATTACGGGGGGTGGTATCGGTCTGTTGCTGACGCAGGCGATCATCACGCAGAAAGACTGGGAAGAGGTGGCGTATTACATCGTCCTGATCATTCTGATGGTGATGCTGATGGATTGGTTCTCGGGCTGGTTACGGAAGCGGTTGATCCAGGGGGAAACCGGGACAAAGCGCAAGCCGCGTGATGCGAAAGCCAAACTCCGGCCGCAGAGCTGAACCAAGGATAGGAAGACAATGGCACGCCTGTGTTCGGACAAACCGTTTGTTCATCCGGACTGCGCGATTTCCAACAGCAGTTTTGGCAGATATGTCGAAATTGGTGCTGGAACGCGGGTCGCCAATTCCGAGTTCGGTGACTATTCCTATTGCGACCGGACATGCGACATTGCGAATGCGCGGATCGGGAAGTTCGCCAATATCGCCAGTTTCACCCGGATCGGTGCGACGGACCACCCGATGGAGAAAGCGTCGCTGCACCACTTTTTGTATCGCTCTGCTGATTACTGGGATGATGTCGAGGATGATGGCGACTGGTTTGCGCATCGCGCCAGTCGCATGGCAACCATAGGCAACGATACATGGATCGGGCACGCCGCCATCATAAAGCCCGAGGTGACTATCGGTGATGGTGCAGTTGTTGCGTCCGGGGCTATCGTGACAAAAGATGTGTCGCCTTACACCATCGTCGCCGGAGTGACCGCCAAACCCGTTCGACGTCGTTTTTCCGAGCAGGTCGCTGATCGCCTGATGGCGCTTGCCTGGTGGGATTGGAGCCACGAGAGACTGCGACAGGTGCTTCCGGATTTCCGTTCTATGCATGTGGACGCCTTTCTGGAGAAATACGGGTAAGCCCCCGGCTCCGCACCAAAATCAGCGCACCTGTAACAGGAGAAGGCCTTGGGTCGTGGCTTGGATACTCAGGATTCGCTGATTGTCAGTGTTACACGTTCACCGGCAAAGACGGTTCGGCCAAATTCGACCGGGCGGCCTTCGGGGTCGGCGTTGATCCCCAGTGAATGCAGGACCGGCGCGCCTTCGCTCAGGTTCAAATGTAGGGTTTGGGTTGCGGTCGCTGCACGCGCAGTCAGGCGTGTGGAAATTCGGGTGTAGTCTTCAACACCGCAACGTTGGAGGGCTTTTGTGACAGATCGGGTCTCGGTCAGAATTGTCAGAATGTCTGGAAACCTGTTCGCCGGAAAGATGCTTTGGAACAATCCGATGGGCAGACCATTTGCAAGCGACAGGCCATCATAGACATGCACCGGATCACCTGGATCGAGTTGTAGTGCTTCGGCCTCTGCCTGATCTGCCGCGCGGGTTGTCAGGGTCAGAATGCGCTTGCCGGGGATTTTACCGCTGGCCGAGATGCTTTTGTGGTACCGGACCCGCTTTCCAATCGGATAATCCGTGGGTTGCGCCGTGACGAACACGCCCGCACCGCGTCGGGCGTGTACTAATCCCTGATCGGCCAGTTCGGATAACGCGCGGCGCACCGTATGGCGGTTTACACCATGTGAAGCAGCCAGCTGCGCCTCGGTCGGCAGCCGGTCACCGGTCCCATAGCGCCCTTCGGCGATATCAGATGTCAGGCTCAGGGCGATGCTTTTCCAGATCGGAGTTTTGCTCATGTCATCAAATATTCACAGTGTCCCCAATTGCGGTACGGGGTTGTTACGGGTATTATTTGTCTAGTTGTATAGTTCGTGTAGACAAACTCGGCAAGGGCTCTCGATGGCAGAACAGATGGAAACCAACGCGGCGGCGCGACAGGGCTGGATGGGGCTTTTGGCCCGGGCACCTGAGAAGGACTTGTTAACCCTGTGGGCAAAGGTCACGGACCGCCCCGCATTCAAATGGCTGCGCAGCCCCGAGGTCGGCGGTGTGATGGTGCGGGGTCGTGCGGGGGCAACTGGTGCACCGTTCAATCTGGGCGAGATGTCCGTGACGCGCTGTTCACTGGTGCTTGAGGATGGAACCGTCGGGCATGGCTATGTGCAGGGGCGATCAAAGCCCAAGGCAGAGGCCGCAGCGATGATCGATGCCTTGATGCAAACCGATGCGGCAACTGCGCTGCAGGAGGTAGTGATCGAACCGCTTCGCCAGAAAATACAGGCGGCACAGCAGACCCGCGCAGCCAAAGCGGCAGCCACCAAGGTTGAGTTCTTTACACTTGTACGGGGAGAGGACTGATGATCGCACAGACCCAATTCTCGGGTGGATTTCAGGATGCTTCAAGGGACGCAGCCTATGCCTTTCGGGCGGCAATGACAGTACTGGCCAGACCGGGTGAAATTCGAACACTGGCAGGTGCCGAACCGCCCGAACCTTTGTCCGTTGCGGCAGGAACGCTGTTGCTGACGTTGTGTGACGCAGACACCGGGGTTTATCTGGCCGGTGCTGCTGATACGGCTCAGGTTCGTCAATGGCTGACGTTTCACACCGGCGCGCCATTCGTCACTGCATCCGAGGCGGATTTCGCTGTGGGTTCCTGGGTCGATCTGATGCCGTTGCGCGACTATCGCATCGGAACGCCCGAATACCCGGATCGTTCCACAACCTTGATCGTCGAGCGCGACAGCCTGCAGCCCAACGGCGCAATTCTTCGGGGTCCGGGCATCAAGAACAAAGCGCGCCTGTCACTGCCGGACGTCACCATTCTGCAAGGCAACGCGATGCAATACCCGCTGGGCTGTGACTTCTTCTTCACCGCCGGCGATCAGGTCGCCGGGCTTCCACGCAGCACGCAGATCGAGGCGGAGGGTTAACAATGTATGTAGCCGTTAAAGGTGGCGAGAAAGCCATTGAAAACGCCCATGCCTGGCTGGCTGAGGAACGGCGTGGAGACACAAATGTTGCCGAGCTGAGTATTGCCCAGATTCGCGAGCAATTAAGCCTGGCCGTCAATCGGGTGATGGCCGAAGGGTCTCTCTACGATCCTGACCTGGCAGCGCTGGCGATAAAGCAAGCGCGCGGTGATCTGATCGAGGCGATCTTTCTGGTCCGGGCCTATCGCACCACGCTGCCGCGATTTGGCTATTCCAACCCCGTTGAGACCGGAGAAATGACCTGTGACCGTCGAATCTCGGCTACGTTCAAAGATGCACCCGGAGGGCAAGTGCTGGGTCCGACCTTCGATTACACGCACCGGTTGCTGGATTTCAAACTCGCTGCTGACGGAGAGGTCCCGGCAGCGCCGCAAGGGATCGCGCGGCAGGAAACGACACCGCATATCACCAGCTTTCTCAAGGGCGAAGACATCATCCAGGATGAACCAGCCAGCGAGGACACTCCGGGCGACCTGACCCGCGAGCCGCTTGAATTCCCGTCCAATCGCCCGCTGCGGCTGCAATCGCTGACACGGGGGGATGAGGGGTTTGTGCTGGGCATGGCGTATTCCACCCAGCGTGGTTATGCCCGCAACCACGCCTTTGTGGGCGAACTGCGCATCGGCAAAGTCGCGGTTGAGATGGAGGTGCCTGAATTGGGTTTCGCCATTGAAATCGGTGAAATTGAACTGACCGAATGCGAAACGGTGAACCAGTTTCAGGGGTCTAAGACCGAACCGCCTCAGTTCACGCGGGGCTATGGTCTGGTGTTTGGACAGTCCGAGCGAAAAGCCATCTCAATGGCGCTGGTCGACCGCGCCCTGCGGTGGGAAGAACTGGGCGAGGACAATCTGGGCGCGCCTGCGCAGGATGAGGAATTTGTTCTGAGTCACTCTGACAACATTCAGGCGACTGGGTTCCTCGAACACATCAAGCTACCCCATTACGTCGATTTCCAATCCGAACTGGAACTGGTCCGCAAACTGCGCCGTGAAGCCGAAGAGCGCATCACCCCGAAGGAGGCCGCAGAATGAAGGCCGTTGTTTTTGACATTGGCGGCGTGCTGATCGATTGGCAGCCGCATTTGGCCTGGGCAGAACAGTTGGGCTCGGAAGAAGCGGCGCACGCTTTTATCGAACGCACCGGATTTCGCGAGAAGAACGCGCGCGGCGATAACGGTGAACTTTTCGCCGATATGGCCCAGGAACTGGACGATCCCGAAGATCAGCGCCTGTTCGCCAGCTATGTCGAGCATTATGGGCGGACCGTTGAAAATCCGATTCACGGTACGTGGGACGTGCTGGATCGCCTTAGGGCGCAAGGCACGGCGGTTCACGGCATAACCAACTGGTCAGCCGAGACATGGCCCGAGGGCGTGAAAGCCCATCCGCGTCTGGGCGAGGTGTTCGGGACATTGGTGGTGTCCGGAGAAGAGGGCGTCATGAAGCCCGACGCGCGAATATTTCGTATCCTGTGCCAACGGGCAGGCATCGCACCGGAAGACTGCGTTTTCATTGATGATGGTTTGCACAATGTCGAAGGCGCGCGCGCCGTGGGCATGGACGGCATTCACTTCACGACACCGCAAGCGCTGGAAATCGCGCTGACCGAAAGGGGTATCCTATGAGCGAATACAATTTCGCCTATCTGGACGAACAAACCAAGCGGATGATCCGCCGGGCTATTCTGAAAGGCTTGGCGGTGCCCGGTTATCAGGTGCCCTTTGCCAGCCGCGAGATGCCTATGCCTTACGGCTGGGGTACGGGCGGGGTGCAGGTTTCGGCGGCGACCCTGACGCCCGAGGATACATTCAAGGTGATTGATCAGGGTGCGGACGACACTACAAACGCTGTGTCCATCCGCAAGTTCTTTGAAAATACAGCTGGTGTCAAAACCACCGAGGAAACCGAGAAAGCGACGGTCATTCAAACCCGACATCGCATTCCCGAGGCGAAGCTGACCGAGGATCAGATCCTTGTTTATCAGGTGCCGATCCCCGAACCTCTGCGCTTTCTCGAGCCGCGTGAAACCGAGACGCGCAAGATGCACAGCCTTGAGGAATACGGGCTGATGCATGTGAAACTGTATGAAGACATCAGCCAGCACGGCGCAATTTCGACCTCGTACGCTTATCCGGTCAGAGTGTCTGATCGGTATGTGATGGACCCGTCGCCGATCCCGAAATTCGACAATCCCAAACTTGAAATGGACGCGATCCAGCTGTTCGGCGCAGGGCGGGAGCAGCGTATTTACGCGGTGCCGCCGCATACCAAGGTCGTCAGCCTCGATTTCGAAGATTACCCGTTCGAGGCCACGAAGGCCAACCACCCCTGCGATCTGTGCGGGGCGGAGGACAGCTATCTGGATGAAGTCATCATGGATGATGCAGGCAACCGGATGTTTGTCTGTTCGGACACAGATTATTGCCGGTCCCGCCGCGCCGCGGGCCATGTGGGCCGATTGGGTTCGGAGGATGCAGCATGACCCCTCTGTTACAAGTCAAGCAGATTGAAAAGAACTATGGCACGCGGATCGGATGCGCGGATGTCAGTTTCGACCTCTATCCCGGCGAAGTCATGGGGATCGTGGGCGAAAGCGGGTCGGGGAAATCGACCCTGCTGAATTGTCTGGCTGGTCATTTGCCGCCGGATGCGGGACAGGTGATCTTTGATACACGCGCTGACGGACTGGTGGACACGGTCACCATGTCCGAGCCTGAACGCCGCATGCTGGGTCGCACCGATTGGGCCTTTGTGCATCAGCACGCCCGCGATGGATTGCGAATGTCGGTCAGTGCGGGTGGCAACATAGGTGAGCGGTTGATGGCCGTCGGAGATCGTCACTACGGTCAGATCCGCAACCAGGCAGTCGATTGGCTAGGCCGCGTCGAGATCGATGAAAGCCGGATCGACGACCGTCCGACGGCATTCTCGGGCGGGATGCAACAGCGTTTGCAGATCGCGCGCAATTTGGTCACCGGGCCAAGGCTAGTGTTCATGGATGAGCCGACGGGGGGATTGGACGTCTCGGTTCAGGCGCGCCTGTTGGATCTGTTGCGTGGATTGGTGCGTGAAATGGGCCTGAGCGCGATCATCGTGACCCATGATCTGGCTGTCGTGCGCCTGCTGGCGGACCGATTGATGGTGATGAAAGACGGGCATGTGGTCGAGGCTGGCCTGACCGATCAGGTGCTGGATGATCCCCAGCACGCCTATACGCAGCTGCTGGTGTCCAGCGTTCTGCAGGTTTGAGTATTTGGGAAAAGATGAAGCCATGATTGAGCTTAACGACGTTAGCAAAAGCTTTACCCTGCACAATCAGGGCAGCGCGGTTATTCCAGTGATGGAAGGTGCGTCTTTGAAAGTGGAGCCGGGCGAATGTGTTGCCTTGACCGGCGCGTCAGGTGCAGGGAAATCCACGCTGATGCGAGTGATCTACGGCAACTACCTGGCCGCATCTGGCAGGGTCCTGGTCGGTGGTCTGGATGTCGCGCAAGCCGAGCCGCGCGAGGTTCTGGCCCTGCGCCGGGACACGCTGGGTTATGTCAGCCAGTTCCTGCGCGTCGTGCCCCGGGTCCCGACGTTGGAGGTCGTGGCCGAGCCGTTGTTGGCGATTGGCTGTGACAAGCGCATCGCGATGGATAAGGCGGCCAGCCTGCTTCAGCGGTTGAATATTCCCGAAACACTGTGGTCGCTGAGTCCCACGACTTTCTCAGGGGGTGAGCAGCAGCGGGTGAACATAGCGCGCGGGTTCGCGCATGAATACCCGGCGATGTTGCTGGATGAGCCGACCGCTTCGCTGGATGCCCAGAACAGAGAAACCGTATTGTCGCTGATCGAAGAGGCCAAGGCGCGTGGCGCTGCGATTGTGGGCATCTTTCATGATGTAGACGCCCGAAATCGCGTTTGCGACCGAGAGATTGATGTTTCGGACTTTGCGCCCGGTGTAGCCGCGTGAGCCGGGCTCCCGTCATAGCTGTTGTCGGTCCGTCAGGTGTGGGCAAGGACAGCGTGATGGAGGCACTGGAGGCAAGCGCGCCCGGCATTTGCCGGGTGCGGCGGGTGATTACGCGGCCCGAAGGGGAAGAAGGAGAAGATTTTGACCGGGTTTCGGTCGAAGAATTCGAACTGATGGCGCTGGACGGCGCATTTGCACTGCACTGGGCCGCGCATGGTCTGCTTTACGGAGTTCCGAAAGCGATTGCCGAGCAGCGGCTGGGTGCAGATGCGGTGTTGGTCAACCTGTCGCGCGCCGTTCTGCTGCAGGCGCAAGAGGTTTTTGGCGATCTGATCGTGATCTCTCTGACTGCGGATGCCGAAGTTCTGGCGCGGCGGCTGTCCGCACGTGGCCGGGAAAGCATGGCTGAGCAGACACGGCGCCTTGGGCGCGCTAAAGCACCCCTGCCAAAGGGTTTGCAGCGGGTCATCGAAATTGACAATTCCGGCCCGCTGCAAGTGACCGTGGCCGAAATCCTGTCACGACTTCAGCCAGAAAGGGCGTAGCGATGGATCAGGTGAAACCGCCCGTCCTCGGCCTCACCCATCAGGGCAAGATCGGCGATGTGGAACGGACGGGGCAGCAGTGGGGCAAGTCGCGCGTCCAGTGTGGATTGGACCTGTGCCAGCGTGGGTTTGTCCAGCTTGCCACTGAGTGTGATGTGGAAGCGGAATGCCTCCATCACGTAAGGGTACCCCCATTGGGTCAGATTGACCTCTTGCTTGGGCGACAGACCGGCCTCGCGGCGACGGGCCAATTCAGCCTCAGGCGCTGGTGCGCGGAACGCGTCCAGATCACAAACGCACGACGCCGCCAATGCATTCAGCGCCGTGGTATCGCCCACCGGGCACAGCGCCAGAAACCGGCCCAACCGGGCAATCTCCAACCCGTCCAGCGTGACGGGCGTTTGATGCGCGGCCAGCGCGGCACAGGCGTCTTTCAACGCGGCAACAGATTGGCCATCCCGCAGACGAAACGGCGGCTTCATGGTCGCGTGCAGCCCGTATTTGCGCGGCACCTCTGTTATGTCAGAAACATCCACGTCGTCGATGGCCGGGTGCGCAACCGCTTGGCCGGTTTCCATGTCCCAACCCAGCCAGCTTGTGGCGAATTTCACCCATTCGACCCCGGCAGGTGGCGCAAAATAGATCGCGTATCGCGTGAATGTCACATTGGCCTCCTATTGCGTGGCCGTTCCTATAGCTCAAATCATGTGAAGTTCAGATGACAGAAGAAATGATCCTTGCCAATGCCACGCTTGTTCTGCCCGATGAGATCGTCACCGGAAGTGTACGGATTGTTGGAGAGGCGATCGTGGATGTTGCCACGGGGGCGTTCGTTCCAACCGGTGCAGTAGATTGTGGCGGGGATTATGTCAGCCCGGGCTTGGTCGAACTGCACACCGACAACCTGGAACGCCATATCCAGCCGCGACCGGGGGTGGACTGGCCCCATGCTTCGGCCATCATCGCCCATGATGCCGAGCTGGCCAGTACGGGTATCACTACTGTCTTTGACGCCATGCGCATCGGGTCCATCCCCAGCGGGGCGGGGCGCTATATGAAATACGCGCGGGGACTGTCGCGCGAACTGTGGCAGTTGCGAGAACAGGATGCGTTGAAGATCAGCCACTTCCTGCATTTGCGTGCCGAGGTCTGTTCCGAGACGCTGATTGACGAACTGGACGAGTTCGGCCCCGAGGATCGCGTGGGTCTGGTCTCGCTGATGGATCACACGCCAGGGCAGCGTCAGTTCCGCGATATCACCAAGCTCGAAGATTATATGAAGGGGAAATACGGGCTGGTTGAAGATGCATTCTTGCAGCATGTGGCCCAGCTCAAAGCGTTGCGCGATCGCTATGGCGAGAAGCACGAAACAGAAACGGTGAAAGCAGCGCGCCGGTTCGGCGCGGTTCTGGCAAGCCATGACGACACCACAGAAGATCAGGTGCGTGTCTCGGCCAATCACGGCATCCGGCTGGCGGAATTCCCAACAACGGTCGAGGCCGCAAGGGCCTGTCATGACCATGGTATCAAGGTGATGATGGGCGCGCCGAACGTCATTCGTGGTGGCTCGCATTCCGGCAACGTTGCGGCGCGTGAGTTGGCCGAGCTAGAGCATCTCGATATCATGTCGTCTGACTACGTGCCCGCGGCGCTGCTTTTGTCCGCCATCCGGTTGGGAGAGCTGTGGGGCGATATGGCAAGGGGCATGCGCACAGTGACCCAAACGCCAGCGCAGGCAGCAGGTCTGGATGATCGCGGAGAGTTGCGCGCAGGCGCCCGCGCCGATCTGATCCGGTTCAGGATGCGCGCGGATGCACCGGCGCTGCGTGCCGTGTGGTCACGCGGGCAGCGTGTGGCCTGATCAGGCGCGATAAAACAGGTAGCGATCCGGTGCGATTGTCTCGGGTCCTGCAATCTGTTCGAATCCGACCAGAGGCTGCCCCGAGATCAGCAGCCCACCGGGCTGCATCACCTGTGCAATCAGGGGGCTGAGGCGCTGAGACTCGGCGACATCCTCGGTTTTAATGCCCCGCCCAAAGTCGTAGTGCGCCAAAGCGATGCGGTGGCCTGCAGCTTCCAGTTTCTGCAGCATCGGTTCGGCCTCGCCCTGCAGAAAATCCTCGGGCGGAGGAGTGCTGTCCGGGTGGCATTGTAGAACCCGATCCATCACCCAGATACGGCGGGAGGGTAGAATCTCTCGCAGGTGATCATAGGTGCGGCCGTTGCCCAGCCCCATATCCAGAATGTCGCCATCCATGCATTCGATCTGGTCTGCCGCCCAGTTCAGCCCATCCCGTTGGGCTGTCAGGCGGCGTAACATGGAATCCAGTCGGCTCATTCGGGATCTCCCAGGTTTTTCGGTTTATCAGCGGTCCAGACGGTGCCGGGCCCATCCAGCAGGTGTTGCAGCATGTCGCCCGTAAAGCTCCAGATGTCATCATCATGGACCAGATGGTGGGTCAACACGCCAAATGGTTCCGCATTGTCTGCCCGGCCTGCGCGGCGATCCTGCAACAGCCCGACAGTCTTCGAAATCAGGCTGTCCGGTGCGCATAAACCGCGCGATCCGCGCCAGTCGATCGGGTCAAGATGTGTATTGATCTGTTCCAACCCTGGTACTGAAAAGCGGGTTTTGCGGGGCGTTGCCGTGGACAGCGTACGATAGCCCAATTCCGGAAGCAGTGCGGCGACCTCAGAGGCGATACGGTTCCATGGGGGAACGAACATCGGGTACAGGCGATCCTGAAACAGACGGGCCAAATGCGCCAAACCGGCTGATGCATCCTTGGAGATATCCGGCATTGGGCGGTGCAGGCGGAATTCGGACTTTTTCTCATTTGCAGGTGCATGGTTTTGGTGGGCCCAGCCATGCACGACCGGAACCAGATTGGCATTCCCCAGAACGTAATCGGCCAGAGCCCTATCTGCATCTCTTGGGATCACCGCCAAATGCACGGGCACCCGCAGCGTGTCTGACAGCGCTGTCAAACGATCCAGTTGAGAGGTCACGGTGACCGCATCGTCATCACGCCACCAGACCGGCAAAGTCAGGCCTTCCGCCTTCCAGCGCTCCAATTCATCCTGCAGGGGTGACCAGTCGATACCCATCACCTGACCCCCATCAGGGATTCGGCAATATCGACAGACCGTTGTGCGCCACCAAAGCCTTCAGTCATCGGCGCACGTGGCCCATCGCCGATAGCCCGTGCAACAGCACGTGCAAGCGTATGCCCTGTCAGCGCGGCACTGTTTATCACTTCAATGGCGGGTAATTTGGACAGGGTCCGCGCGCGCAGGCTTTGCTCGACCTCTTTGCCGTCGTCAAAGGGGATCAGCACCGAGGGCGTACCGCTTTGCAGCAGATCCATCGCAGTGTTGTATCCGCACATGCTGACCGAACAGGCCGCAAGAGGCAGCATATTCCGAAAATCTGGGCGCACGGGTTCCACGGTCACGGGCAAACCCTCGGCGAGGTCGGCCAGTTCAGAAATGCGTGCCCGTGCATTTTGCCCGCCGACCAACAGGCGCCAGCGCCGGTTGGGCATTTTTCGGGCGGCCTCGATGGCCGCGCGAAAGATCGGTTGCCCGACAGAGCCGCCGCCCGCGCTGACAAGAACCTCGCCTCGCCCTTCTGCTTCAGAATGAGGCGATGCAGGCTCTGGCGCGACAAAGCCGGTATAGTGCAGTCGGGGGGCGAGGCCATCTGAGACCGGCCAGCTAATCTCAAGCGGCGCAATTTGCGGGTCGGAATGCACCAGCACGCCGTCGTAGAATGCGGCGATGATCTCATCCGCTCTGGTCGCTTTGGACGGCTTGGATGGCGGGGCAAGAATATCGCGGATAGAGCTCAGAATAACCGGAGGCTGTGATAGGTTTCTGGCGGTTTCCAATGTGGCCAGAAACTCGGCGCTTAGGGACCTGCGACCAAAGGGGAAAAGCTCGGTAATCAGGATCTGAGGATGAAAGCTGCGAACGGCTTCGGTCAGCGCGGTTTGCCGCGCAGACAGGTAATCGTCACTGGCTGACCGGTCCTCGTGATCCAACAACCGACTGAAGTCCACGCCGTCTGATCGCAAGGGTGGCAAGCCCAGCAGTGTCATGCCAGTGCTGTCCAGTTGGGGGGCTGGCATTCCGCCCGACACCAAAAAGACCTCGTGCCCGCTATCGACAAAAGCGCGCCCGAGCGTCAGAGCCCGGCTCAGGTGACCGGTGCCAAGAAGGTGTGTGACGACGATCATGACCTTCATCAGGGCACCTTTTGCACCAAACGGACAGGGTCAGCCTCGGCCCGCATCGGGCTTAGGTCCAGGATATAAAGCCGGTTTCGCTTGACCTTGAATGGTGCCGGGCCGCTGAAATCCCATCCCCACGCCTTGGCCAGAATGACCCGCATGATGCCTATGTGGCAGACTGCAAGATTGTCGCCGGTCAGGCCGTGCAACCAGGGAACAAGTCTGTTCCACAGCTCGGCCGGGGTTTCCCCCGCCGGCGGACGATAATCCCATCCCCAATCTTCAATATGCCGATAGCCGCTGTCGGGTTGTTCAATCAGGTCTAGGCCGCGTTTGCCTTCCCAATCTCCCCAGTTCATCTCGGTCAATGCGCCGTCTGTTTGCGGATCGCGACCGGTGACCAGCTGCGCTGTCTCAACGGCGCGAGACAGGGGGCTGGACCAGAGCGTTGCAGCGCCCCAGGGTTCGGGCAAGTCGTAACCTGCAAGCTCTGCGCGCGCGCGCTCGTCCAACGGGATATCGCTGCGGCCCTGGATTTGGCCAGAGCGGTTCCAAGTGGTGTGCCCATGGCGGAGCAGAGCCAGTCGTGTCATTCCCGAACCTCCAGCAGAGGGCGTACAGTTTCCCAGAACCGCTGGGTTGCAGAGGGCATCAGGTGACGCCCGGAGACGTATGAGCGTGCCCGATCACCCGCAGCCAGACGCAGGTCAGCGTTGTCTAGAAAGCGTTGAATGTGTTCGGCAAACACGGTGGCCCCACCTTCGACCGACGGGTAAAGCGATGGTGCCAGCACATCGCGCACGCCGGGGCGATCCTGCGCGAGGACCGGCAGGCCGACGGCTTGCGCTTCAAGATAGACCATTCCGTATGCCTCGTTCACGCCGGGCCACAACAGCATTGATGAGGCGCAATACAACCTCTGCACGGCGTCGCGGTCAAGCTGGCCCAGAAATCGCACCTGTGCCCCGAACTGGGCCATCAGCGCTTCGACTTCGGCCCGTGCGGGTCCGTCACCGGCTATGTTCAGGGACCATGGGCCGGTCAGCTTGTGCAAGGCCTCGGCCAGAATGCGGTATGAGGCCAGCTTGTCGCCCGGTCGCATCATGCCGACGGCCAGCATTGGGCCGTCTCCGGTTGAACTTTCAGGCGCTGTGTTCATCGGAAGAAAAGGGGGCAGTTCCACAAGCCTCTGATCACCAAACCGTTCGCGTTCAAGCGTGATTAGATCGTTTGCCGTGTGATAAAATATAACCTGCGCCGCGTCGCAAGCGTTGTGGGCGGCTTGGGCAAATCCGGCCCAATTGCCTGCCAGTCGGCTTGTTGCCCGCGTGCTTTCCAACTGGACATAAGGAATACCGCGCGCACGGCAGACTATCGGGCCCAACAGATCGGGCGCTTTATAGTAATTGTGGTAGGTAACCCACAGATCGGTCTGCCCGGGCAGGTCTGCAATCAGCTTGTGCGCTTCCTGCTCGGCTTTTTTTTGCAGGGTTTCCTGTAGTGTGGCGTCGCCGGATTTGTCGTAGATACGCAGACGGGAAACCAAGTCTACCCTATCCCCTTGCGCGCCGATGGCTGCCATCAGGTTACGGGCCATTTCGCGGTCGCCCGAAGGTTTCGGGTCATCCGGTGATTTCATCGGCGCGTAAAACGCTACGCGTGCCATTAGGGGTAACCTTTGCACAGGGCTGTCAGACGCTCGGACAGGCGCGCTATGCCAGGGTCCATTTGGAACTCGGCAAGCAACCGGTCATGCGCGTTCACGGCCATGCGCGCGGCGCCGTCCGGGTCATCCGCAATGTCTGTTATCGCGCGTGCCAATGCGTCAGGATCATCATCCGCCAACACCCCATGCGTGCCGTTTTCGATGAATTCGGGAATAGCTGACACTGGGGTCGAAAGGGTCGGCAGGCGTTGCGAGGCCGCCTCCATCAACACATTCGGCAACCCGTCCCGGTCACCGTCCGACGCGATACGGCTGGGCAGTACAAACAGATCGGCCCGGCGCATTTCTTCGATAACTTCTGGCTGATCGCAAGCGCCTTTCCATGTGATACGATCCGCTACACCGGCCTGAGCCGCCTGAGCGCGCAACGCATCACCAAGCCAACCGCCGCCAATATGGGTCCAGTGCCAATCCAACGCCTGCGGCAGATGGGCAAAAGCCTGTATCAACCGGTCAAAGCCCTTTTTTTCCACAAGCCGCCCGACCGAAAGCATGTGAAATGGCCCATTTACGGCCCGCGGTA
Source organism: Ruegeria sp. (assembly GCF_965243365.1). Classification (GTDB taxonomy): domain Bacteria; phylum Pseudomonadota; class Alphaproteobacteria; order Rhodobacterales; family Rhodobacteraceae; genus Ruegeria. The sequence goes on from NZ_CBDEUW010000002.1 coordinate 2,283,163, forward strand.
TCCGGTCGGGGGCGTCTGGAAAACGCGACAGGTCAAGCCCGTGATAGATCAGGTCAATCCGGGATGCATCATCGGCCAACGCGCGCAGGTGTTCGGCGTTTACCGCAGTACATGTCGCACCGAAAGCCGCGCCAAAACTGTCGGCCTGAAGCTTTTCGCGTTTTTCCCATTCGGGCGAGGTCCAGATGTCCTTGGCATGCGCCGAAAAACTCCACGGCAGCTGCCGCATGATGGCGGCATAGCGCGCGGCTGAGGATGGGGTATGCAGGAAGTGCGCATACAGCCCGCGGGTTTCGGAAGGGAGTTCGGCAGCCAGAACACATGCCTGACCAAAGCGGCGAATGCGGTTATGCGAAGGATCCCGACGCAAATCCTGCCGCCAGACCTGATAGGCCTGCGCATATCCCGGCAGGCGGCGGGCGATCTGGCGCGCGGCGGTCAGTCGGTCCGGTTCGTCGTACAGATACTCGGGCAGGTAATGCACCTGACCCCGAAACCGGTCATGCAAGGGGTGGCGTTTGGTATCCGTGGGGTGACGCAGCGACCAGATGTCAAAACTGTGCCCGGCTTCCTGCAAGGCGACCAGTTCTTGTGCGATGAACGTCTCGGACAGGCGCGGCCATCCTTTGACCAGCACCGCCAGTTTGGGGCCTGCTGAACTCATCCGGTTGCGCGCTCTGGTTCCGCGCCCAGCAAGGCGTCTATGCGATGGGTGACATATTTCAGCCCGTCCAGCAAACCAGCCCGGATCGCCTGGGACGGCACAGGCTGGTGCGGCAGGTTGCGGATTGCCTCGATCATTGCATCTGCCGTCAAGCCATCGCGGTTTTCGTCCAGCATCCGCACCAGCCCCAGCTCTTCCGCGCGCGAGGCGCGAATCCACTGTTCCAGGCGTGGCGTCGTGCGGGGCACGATCACGGCGCGTTTGTCGAACGAAAGAACCTCGCAAAATGTGTTATAACCGCCCATGCAGACCACACCGGCGGCCCCGGCGAACAGAGTTTCGATCTCGGATTCGAATCCAACCGCTGTTACCCGGCCGTTCAGCGCGGCAACGCGGGCCTCGAACTCATCGCGCAGTTCACCCGAAAGGAACGGGCCATAAACCAGTATCGCCCGGGGGGACAGATCTGGGTCTTTTTCGTAAGCCGACAGAACCAGGTTGACCATCGCTTTGCCATCCCCGCCGCCGCCGGGTGTGATTAGGATATAGGGCTGATCGGGCGGTTCGCCGATCGGGCCGAGGTCGCGGCGCAGATACCCGGTCCAATGAAAGCGAGCCTGGGTCGCCGCGCTCAACGGCAGGCCTTCGGTCGGGTCATAGACCGAGCGCAGGCCATAGACCCAGATCTCGTCATAGAACCGCTCGGTCGCGGCGATGGCTTCTTTCCGCTCCCACTCGGCGGCCAGAACGGCCGGTTCGTCCAGAACGTCGCGCAGGCCCAGAACCAGCCGAGTCTTTTGCGTGTGCTCAAGGCGTTCGAGTGTTGGTAACAGTTCACCGCGAAAACCGGTTGGTTCCTTATCGACGATCAGCACATCGGGATCGAACTGCTGAACCGCAGTCTCGATCAGGCCCGAGCGGAGTTCGGTAACCTCTTCAATACCCATCCCGATTGTCTGAGAGGCATAGCTCCCATCCGCCCGTTTGGTCACGCCGGGCAGGCGCACGTGGTCGACCCGGCGCGGAAAGGTAAACCGCCCAGCCACGGGCGAACCAGTGAGGATCAGGGCCGACGCGCGCGGATCAGCCTGTGTGATCGCCGAAGCTAGTGCCCGTGACCTGCGCAGATGACCCAGCCCAAACGTATCATGGCTGTAGAACAGGATGCGCGGGGCGCGGCCGTGTGTTTCGTTCATTGTGCCTAGGCTCATGCCTTTGCCTGTCTCAGGTTTCGGTGCAAATCCGCGCGCTTACACCTGTTAGCGTATATCTTTTTCCCCTGCTTGCGAAAGGGGCAGAGGTGACCCAGCAAATGCGATAATCATTGCGATTTGGCAACAGCCGATTGGCAACCGCGCTGTGGCTGCAGATCCCAAATTTAAAGTCTCCCACACCGGGTCATATTCAATTTTCAATGAGTCGAAAATACCTTATCGCAGCATTGCGCGCGGAACACGGGCCTGACACAAATTCACGATGTGTGAGCAGAGGATTTGTGCTGTACGGATCGCTTCTGTAATCTGACGGTTATCTGAAGACTGGGTGCAACACATTATGAAGACAAACTTTCTTGCCGGGTTGATCTTGGGGCTCTGGATCGCTGTTTTGGGACTGGCGACCGGGGCTGCGGCACAGACATCGCTTATCCCGGGTTATCCCACGGGCGGCAGTTCCGAAGAGGAGACGCAAGCCGACGGGGATGTGGCCGCAGCGATCCGGGCAGCGACCGAGTCCGGTGCCAGTGTGATTGTCATCGACAGCGCAGGCCAGATTGCATCGACATCGGGTGGCGGAAGCGATCAGTCGAATACGGATCCCGCCGACCCGATGGCCGGCAGTTCGCAGCTTATGCAGGCGCAGGAGAGGTTCTCTAAATTCCGCGACTCGGTCCGATCACGCCTTGAGGCGCTGCCCTATTCGGTATTCGAAGTGCAGTATATCCTGCGCCAGACCAGCCCGGATGGGCGGATTCAGACCTATGTAGAAGTTCTGGCGTGGAATATTCTGTTCCTGCTGCTGGGGCGGTGGTTATCGATCGAGATTTACGGCAAGCGCATTGCGAAGCGCTGGGTGGTTGCGCGGATCAAGGACAACCCGCAAGGCTACCGCGAAAAGATGCCATTTCTGGTCTTCCGATTTGTCATGGGTATCGGCGGTACGATCTTTGCCATGCTAATGGCTCTGATCGTCGGTTACCTGTTCTTTGGCGAAGCAGAAGACATCTCCATACAGTTTACGGTCACAGCGATCTTTACGGCTTTTTTCCTGTCGCGCACCGTGTCCGATCTGTGGCGCATGGTGTTGTCGCCGTATTTAAGCCAGTATCGCTTGCCTCCGTTCTCTGACCGCGATGCCAAGCGATTGTATATCTGGGCCTCGGCGCTGGCGACCTACGACATTTCAGCCGTCTTATTTGCGACCTGGGTGGCGGATTTCGGGCTGAACTACAACGTCTATGCCATGGTTTATGGCGGTCTGACACTGGTCGGTGCTTTGGGCAACATATTGATGATCCTGTTCAATGCCCGAGCCATTTCAAATGCAATCCGGGGTGGCCGCAAGCCGGATCAGGTGTCGTGGGTCCTGCGCTTCATCTCATACGCCTGGGCACCGGTTCTGATCATTTACATGGTATTCAGCTGGTTCAAACTGGCGGTTGACCTGGTGCTTGAGGTCGAGGACTCGATCCCCATTGTTGCCAGCAGCTATGCGATATTCATGTCCGTTGTCGTGGCCTATGGGGCGATGAACTATCTGCTTGAACGGTATTTCGATCGCAACCGGCAGATGGAGGACATAAACGCAGAAACCGAGGACGGCGAGGAACTGCCAGCGCAAACGCCCGAGGCGGAAAAGCGTCAGCATACAATCCTGACATATGAAGACCTCGCCCGTCGGATTGCGGGGATTCTGGCCTTTGTGGTCGGTCTCTATGCCCTTGTGGTCATCTGGAACCCGCAAGCCAACTGGAGCGATGATATCCCGGTTGGGCGTGCGTTGGATGTGATGGTGATCCTGTTCATCGGCTATATCCTGTTCCATTTCTTCCGCATCTGGATCGACAGCAAGATCGCCGAGGAAACCGACGATGGCGGTGCCGAGGCCGAGTTGGGCGACGAAGGAGGGGAAGGTGGGCAAAGCCGTCTGGCGACCTTGTTGCCCTTGTTCCGGGGCGCGATTCTGGCCGTGGTTGTTGTTACAATTGCTCTGATCGTGTTGATGGAGCTGGGCATTAATGTCAGCCCACTGTTTGCCGGTGCCGGTGTGGTCGGTCTGGCCGTTGGCTTCGGGTCGCAGACGTTGGTCCGGGATATCTTCTCGGGCGCGTTCTTCCTGATGGATGATGCATTCCGCAAAGGCGAATATATCGACATCGGGGATGTGAAAGGCACGGTCGAGAAGATCTCGGTCCGGTCCTTCCAGTTGCGCCATCATCTGGGCGCGCTGAACACTATTCCCTTTGGGGAAATCAAAGTGTTGACCAATTACTCGCGCGATTGGGTGATCATGAAGCTTCCGTTGCGCGTGACCTATGACACGGATGTCGAAAAGGTGCGTAAACTGATCAAGAAGCTAGGTCAGGAGTTGCTGAGTGATCCGGTGATTGGCGACAACTTCATTCAGCCGCTGAAGTCGCAGGGCGTGATTGAGATGCAGGACTCGGCGATGATCATCCGGGTCAAGTTCATGACCAAACCCGGCGATCAGTGGTTGGTGCGCAAGAAGGTCTATCAGGAGATTCGCGAGCTGTTCGCCCGGGAAGGCATCCGTTTCGCCCATCGCGAGGTAACTGTGCGTCTGGCCGATGGCAAAGAAACCGAAGACCTGACGCCAAAACAACGCGAGGCTGTGACGGGCGCGGTGCAGGCCGCGATTGACGAGGATTACCTTGACGATATCGGTCCGGGAGGCGACGACCGCTAAAGGTGCTCCCGCCGCTTCTTGGGTTGCGTCCCTGACGAGACGCCATCCCAAGCGTTGGACCGGGCCGCGCGTTTTGCGCGGCGGTTGCGTCAGGGATTGAGCGATGGCCAGGCGGCGTTGGACGAGCCCGTTTTTGACGCAGGCAAACTCCAGCGCATCTCTGCGCCGCCGACGGTTAAGGCCGGTTTGAGCCGATGCCCGGGCCCCCAGCCTGATGCTTCGGGCGTTTTGGAATAGTCGCTGTCTTTGGCGGTCGTGATATCTTCGCCTGTGCTGGTCTTTGCCAAGCTCGCCAGCAATTCTGCGGTTCGGGCCAGAGACAGGCGTGCATCCATAACCGCATTGTGTGCGGCTGCCTCGGCCAGTGCCGAAAGTACCGCGGCAGCCATCAGATATCCGGTCGCATGATCCAGCGCCTGAACTGGCAGTGGCGTTGGCTTTTCGGTTTTGGCCCATTCGCGGCCTGCTGCTGCGATGCCCGCGCTCATCTGCACAAGGCTGTCAAAACCGCGGCGCGCAGCCCAGGGGCCTTGCCAGCCATAGGCGTCCAGAGTGACCTCAACGCGGTTGGGGGCGACGGCGTCTCGCTCGGTTTTTGTCAGCCCCAGCGCGTCCAAAGCGCCCGGACGGTAGCCGTGTACAAAAACGTCAGCCTGCGCCAGCAACTTTTTAAACTTGCTCAGACCTGACGGGGTTTTCAGGTCGAGATAGGCGCATGTCTTGCCCAGAGAAATGTCCGGGATGACGCCCGGTTCATCCCATTCAGGGGGATCGATACGCAGAACCTCGGCCCCGAAACCTGCCAAAGTGCGGGTGGAAACCGGCCCGGCCAGAACCCGTGTCAGGTCCAGAACGCGCAAACCCTCTAACGGGCGGGCAGCCGTGGCCTGAGGGCGGTCACGCAGGGTAATGCCGCGCGGCCCTTGCCAGCCGATCAGCGGATCACGGGCGACTGCGCGACCCTGAGGATGATCCTGCCATTCGGCGCGACTGCGCATGGCTGCCGCGACGCCGCCCTCGGCGACTATCGCTGTTTCCAGATCAGAGATGGGACATTCTCTGACGGCTTCAGTGACAAGGGTTTTGTCTGCCGTTGTCCCCAGAACCTTCAGCGCCGCAGCACGATGATGTGGCAGGTTGGTGTGCAGCCGAATCCAGCCGTCCGCGGCAGGGTAGTCGCCTGCAATCGGGTCCCACAGGCTGGGCATGTCCCACCCATCCGGTTTGAAAGAATAGCCGAACCACAGTGAGGCCAGCCGGTGATTGATCTTCACGTGCGGTGATTTATCCACCAAGCCCAAAGCTTCTGCCAGTCGGGCCAATTCCTGGCCAACGGCCGCGATGCTTGCAGTGGCGAGTTCTGACACCGCAAAAGCGCTTGGGCGCGCACCCGTCCCCTCAACCTCGTAGGTGTCGGCGGAGGGGAGGGCGGCGAGCAGGCTCATTGCTGATAGGGATCCAGACTGTCGCGCAGCCCGTCACCGAGGAAGTTGAAGGCCAGAACGACCACAATGATTGGCAGCATCGGGATCGCGGTCCATGGGTAGATTTCGATCGAGGCAAGATTCTGCGCGTCATTCAGCATGACGCCCCAACTGACTGCCGGAGCCCTGAGGCCGAGACCGAGGAAGCTGAGCGCCGTTTCCCCCAAAATCATCGCCGGAATCGACAGGGTGGCTGATGCGATAAGGTGAGACATGAAGTTCGGCAACAGGTGCTTGCGGATCACGCGGCCCGAACTTGCGCCCATCATTTCGGCGGCACGCACGTATTCTTCCTCACGCAGAGAGAGGAATTTGGCGCGAACGGATCGGGCAAGACCCGGCCAGTCGAGGATGCCGAGAATGATTGAGATGATGAAGAACACCGCAACGGGGCTCCAGTTCGAAGGGACAGCAGCAGACAGGGCCAGCCACAGCGGCAGTTCCGGCAGAGAACGCAGGATTTCAATCACGCGGTTGATGACCCAGTCGATTTTGCCGCCGAAATATCCTGCCATCGATCCAAAGAGAATCCCGAGGAAGAAGGATACGGAAATGCCAATCAAACCCACGGTCAGCGACAATTGCGCGCCATAGAGGATGCGGCTGAACACGTCACGGCCCAGCCTGTCGGACCCCCACAGGAACAGTGTTGCGCCTTCGGGGGCGCAGAACAGGTGGGTATCGGATCGGATCAGACCAGCCAGTTTGTATTCAGACCCTTCGCAGAAGAAGCGGATCGGTTGCGGGTCCTCGGTGTCTGGGACGAACTTCCATTGGAAGGTTTCAAGGTCCGCCTCGGCCACGATGGGATAGACATATGGCCCAATGAACGCGCCCTCGTGGAACCAGTTGATGGATTGCGGCGGGGCGTACAGATGCTCGCCATTCCGGTCGTTTGGTCCGTAGGGTGCGATGAACCCGGCAAAGGGCAGCATCAGGTAGCACAGCAGCAGAAAGATGCCCGAGATTAAGCCCAGTTTGTGCGTCTTGAATTTGCGCCAGACCAGTACCCAGTTTGGGGCGTCCAGATCCGCGCGCTCAAGCTGTTGCAGGGCGGCATCCGGGTCGAACGGGGCATCGTCGACATAGCGACCATCAGGTTTCTGTGTCATGCTTCACGCCCCTCGTATCGGATACGCGGGTCGAGCATGACCAGCAGGATGTCCGAGATCATGGTGCCGATCAGCGTCAACAAAGCGACGAACATCAGAATGAACGCGGATAGGAATTGATCCTGTGTTTTCAACGCGGTCAGCAGGGTCGGACCGATGGTTTGCAGACCAAGGACAACCGAGACCAGAACCGAGCCTGACACCATTGAAGGCAGCAGGTTGCCGATATCCGCGACAAACGGGTTAAACGCCACGCGCAACGGATACTTGGTCAGCATTCGCGACGGGGCCATGCCCTTGGCGACGGCGGTTTCCACATAGGGTTTGCCCAATTCGTCCAGCATATTGGCGCGCAGCCTCTGCATCATGGCTGATGCGCCGGAGGTGCCGATGACAAAGGTTGGTACGATCAGATGGACCAAAATGGATTTCAGCTTATCCCAGCTCATCGGTTGGCCTTCGAACGAGGGGTCCATCAGGCCGCCGATGGGCAGGTTGAAATAGCGGTGGCCATAATAGAACAGGATCAACGCCAGCAGAAAGTTCGGGGTGGCCAGACCCAGATACCCCACAAAGGCCGAGGTATAGTCGATCCAGGTTCGTGATTTTGCTGCCGCCAAAACACCAAGGGGCAGGGCAACCGCATAGACGAACAGGATGGCGGCCAGATTGACTACAACCGTCAGCCAAAGTGTTTCGCCTACGATCTCTCGCACGGGGCGGTCGAATTCGAAGGACCAGCCGTAATTTCCCTGCAACAGCCCCTCAAACCCGTGGGGGCCGGGCCAGAAGCCTATCCAGATCAGGTATTGTTCCGGCAAGGACCGGTCCAGCGAATACTCCTTCCGCAGAAATTCGGCCTTGGCAACACCGGCGGACTGGCCCGAGGCCTGCAATTCCGCGATCTGGTTGCTGAGGTAGTCGCCGGGTGGAAGATTGATGATCACGAAGATCAAAACCGAAACCACCAGCAGCGTCAGCAGCATCGTGAAAAAGCGATACACCGCATAGCGCAGCATGATCATTTAGCTGCTCCCAGTCAGTCGGCGAAGAAAAACTCGTCCGGTCGGTGGACGCCAAAATGCGCACCGGGTTCCCACGCCCACATGGCCTGTTCAGGGACGTTGCGCAAACGGTTGGACACGACGATAGGTTGCGGCGCGCCGTTCAGGATGCCGATGGCATATAGCTGATTGGCATGAATTTTCAGCATCTCGGTCCAGACGGCTGCGCGCGCTTCGTCTGATGACGCGATCTCCCAATCATGCGCAAGTTCCATCAGACGCTGGGCTTCTGGCATATCGGGGGGTTCGCCCGAGCCACCGCCAGTCTGATAATACTGCCCCCATTTGGGCCAGGCCAGAAACACCTGATCGGTGGGCGCCAGATAGGCCGGAGACGTGTGGTGTTGCGGGATGCCGTCATCCCAGCCAAACCAGACCGAGGCCATGGTGTTCCCCGCAAACACCCGATTGCGCAGGATATCGCGATCCAATGGGCGCATGACAAGATCGACACCAATATCGCGCCAGTTGTCGGTGACGATCTGCAGCGCGTTTTCAACCTCCTGCCGTTCGCCTGCGGTTTCAATCACAAGTTCCATTGGGCGCCCGTCAGGCAGCAAGCGGATGCCATCCCTGTCGCGTTCGGTCAGACCGACCTCATCCAGCAGGGCATTGGCGGCGTCGATGTCATACTGTGCCCAGGCCTTGGCGTTTTCTTCGTCATAGAAGGGTGAGGCTGGTAGAACGGACATCGCTCCGGGTTGGGCCAGTTTAAAATAAAGCGCTTGGTTGATAGTATTACGGTCGATCGCCAGAGACAGCGCGCGGCGCACACGGACGTCGCGCAAAACGTCACGCCAACCGTCATCCTCAAAATTCAGGTTTGGATAGATGGCGATCTGCGATGCAACGCCGGTTTTCCAAAGCAGAGTTTTGTAGTTTCCGTCGGCCTCACCCTTTTTCAGGATCGAGGCATCGCGGAACGCCAGTCCGCGCCCCTGCAAGTCGCTTTCTCCCGCGTTGGTTTTAGCGGCGACAAGGCCGGGGGCCACGATCTCCATCTCGACCACGTCGATATAGGGCAACTGCACGCCGTTGCTGTCGATGCGGTGGTAATAGGGGTTGCGCACAAAGCTGTGCCGGATCTTTTTGCCAGAGCTGGCGTTTAGCCACGGCTGCAGCGTCGGTAGTTCGTGATTGTCGAATTTATAGAGGTTATCCAGCTTGTTATGCAGCGCCGCCCAGCTTTTGACGCGGGCATCCTCGACCTGAAATGCCAGTTCCTCCTGATCGGCAAACTTCTCGTGATACTGTTTCAGAAATGCAGACGGTCGGTAGATAAACGGCGGTCGGGCCTGCGCGAGAGATTGCAGGAAGTTCGGGTTGGGGTCTTCCCATTCGAACACCACTGTCATCTCATCGGGGAAGGTGACGACTGGGGGTTTGCCTTCCACCAGCAGAAAATCCGGTGGGCCGGACGGGCTGAGCAATTCGTTATTGGCGACGTCCTCCCACCAATAGCGGAAATCTTCGGATGTGAAGGGCGAGCCATCGGACCACTTGTGCCCTTCGCGCAGACGCAAAGTGAACTTGAGGTTGCCTTCGTTTTCATATGCGGCCAGCAGGTCAGGAGCGATTTCGTAGTTTTCATCAAACCCGACCAGCCTTGCATATCCGTAAACAACCATCTGCCGGATGTCTTTCGATCGGGTGACCATCGTGCGCAATGTCCCGCCGGGTTCACCAAATTCCCGGCCCTTTGCGGTTAGGTCCACGATCAAGGGATCCTGCGGCACGCGTTCTGCTGCGGGTGGAAGATCTCCGCTATCCACCTCGGATTGCCAAAACGCGCTTTCCTGCAGGTTCGCGGGAATCTCCGCCGTGGCGGGCAGCATTCCCAGAAGGGCCAGGGCCGAGCCCAATAACAAGTGTCGAGTGGTCTTAAACATGGCAACGTACCTTATGGCCGGGCTCCATTTCCACAAGTGAGGGTATCATGGTGTCCGAGAAACGAAAGGCGTCTTCCCAACTGTCTGGTGATCCGGCGCCCAAAGCAACCAGTTTCAGGTCGATCGGGCGATTGATATCGGGTTCCGGCTGAGCAGCGATCAGCGCCTTGGTGTAGGGGTGACGAGGGTTGTAGAACAGCGTTTCGGGTGGGGCCTGTTCGACCACCAGCCCTTGCCGCATCACTGCAACCTCGTCGGCGATGCGGGCCACGACCGCCAGGTCGTGAGAAATGAACAGATAGGACAGGTTCAGACCGTCCTGCAGGTTTTCCAGCAAAGTCAGGATCTGCTCCTGAACGGATACATCCAGGGCCGAGGTCGGCTCATCACAGACAATCAGTGCCGGGTCTAGCATCATCGCGCGCGCAATCGACAGGCGCTGGCGCTGACCGCCGGAAAACGCGTGCGGATAGCGTTTGAGCATATCGGCATTCAGCCCGACCCGCTGCAGCATTTCCGCCGCCTTGTCCCGTTGTTCCGCAACTGAGCCAAGGCCATGAATTTCCAGCGGTTCCGTCATGGCGTCCTGGATGCGCATGCGCGGGCTGAGCGAGCTGTAAGGGTCCTGAAACACCATCTGCGCCTTGCGCTGGAACGCGGTGCGTTCCGCTTTGGTCATCTGATGTACTGTGATCGGATCGGTGTCAGGCGCGGTGCGGAACAGGACCTGTCCACCCGGGTCGGGCAATTCGGCCCCAAGCGCGATACGCGCCGCCGTGGTTTTGCCCGAGCCGCTTTCGCCCACGATTGCAAGTGTCTTACCCCGCGCCAGCCTCATATCGACCCCGCGGCAGGCGTGAATCAGCTTGTCCGACTTCCAGCCTTTGGCCGCGCGCATGGTGTAGGTCTTGCACACATCCTTCATCTCTAGGATCAGGTCTTCGTCCGGCATCGGCAGGCCGACCGCATCCTTGTCGGGAATTTCAGGGGCCGCATCGAAAAGCTGTTTGGTATATGGGTGCGCAGGATCGGTCAGGATCAGATCGGCGGGACCGGCCTCCATCACGCGGCCCTTGTGCATGACCACGACTTGCTCGGCCATATTGGCTACGACGCCCAGATCATGCGTCACCAGAATCAGCGCCATGCCGGTTTCACGCTGCAACTCTTTGATCAGCCCCAGAACCTGCGCCTGAGTGGTGACGTCCAAAGCCGTCGTCGGTTCGTCGGCGATCAGCAGTTCCGGCTTTGAGACCATAGCCATCGCGATCATGGCACGTTGACGCATCCCGCCTGACAGCTCGAACGGATAAGAATCATAGGCCCGTTGCGGGTCGGGAAAGCCGACCCGCTCGAACTGGGTCAGAACTTCTTTGCGCGCCTGCGCCTCGGACGCGCCGCGATGTAGCCACAGAACTTCGCTGACCTGATTGCCGATTTTGTGAAGCGGCGACAAAGAACGCATCGGCTCTTGAAAGATCATCGACACCCGGTTGCCGCGGATCGAACGCATTTCGCGTTCACTGATGGCGGTCAGATCGGCCATACCTTTGGAGTCGTTTAAGGTAATTGTTCCACTGCGTATCTGTGCTGTGCGCGGTAGAATTCGCAATGCTGCCCGGCAGGAAATCGTTTTTCCCGACCCGGATTCTCCAACCAAAGCAAGGGTTTGTCCGGCGGAGACTTCGAAATTGACGTTCTGGACGACATCCGGCCCCGTGCCGAATCCGATGCTGAGATCCCGAACGGACAACAACGCAGTCATTCGGGTTTTCCACCCGGCTGGCCGTGGAATGGCATCGTATTTTTGAACTCCCTGACTTTTTCGTGCAGTTTCGCGCGGTTGGGGCGGGCTAGTCAAATACCTTCTTCAGCAGAATTGTCGCGGATTCGTGAAATACCGCTGCGTATCTCTACACAAAGTCCTGAGATTTTGTCATCAACTGCGCAATCGGCACGCGCTATGTGTCGAACAAAAGGAAAAGGTTAAGCCCCGTGCCCGAGAATCAAAGCCGCCTGGATCTGTTCATTGATCGCATGGTGTCCCAGCGCGCCTGTCTGGATTTCGCTATTGCCCAAACCTCAGGTCAGCCGGGCCCGGTATTCGAGCTGGGTTTGGGGAACGGGCGCACCTATCACCACATGATACAGCATATTCAGAATCGACCGGTCTATGTTTTTGAACGCGCGGTGGCCTCGCACCCGGATTCAACACCACCCGAAGACAGGGTCATTCTGGGTGATGTGCGGGAGACATTGCCTGCGTCGGTCAACCGCTTCGGCGCAACGGCCAGCCTGATCCACGCGGATTTGGGGGGGCATAACCGGGAAAAGAATGATGCGTTCGCCCGCTTTGTCTCGCCCCTGATTGAACCGCTGCTGGCACCGGGTGGGCTGATGGTGTCCAGTGACCGCATGTATTTTGACGGGCTGAGTGAACTGCCTATACCCCAAGGCGCAGTCGAGGGACGCTGCTTTATCTACCAGCGCTGATATGCCGTAGGGTCAGGCTCGCTCTGTGGTTCAGTAATCGTCTAGCCTGAGCTGCAGGAGGATCCGACCACATGCTGTTTTACGATTGCTCGACCGCACCAAGCCCGCGCCGCGCCCGCATGTTTATCGCGGAAAAGGGGTTGGACATCGAAACTCGCGACATTTCCATAGCTAAGGGTGAGCAGCTGAGCGATGCGTTTCGGGCGGTGAACCCGAGGGCGACAATCCCTGTTCTTGTGACAGATGAAGGGAATGCGTTGACGGAAAACCTCGGCATCGCCGCGTATCTTGAGGCGCGCTACCCCGAGCCTCCTTTGATGGGACGCAACCCGGATGAAAAAGGGGCGGTGCTGATGTGGAACGCTATCGTTGAACAGCAGGGCGGCGCGCCAATTGCTGAAACGCTGCGCAACACTCATCCCGCTTTCGAGGGGCGTGCCATACCCGGTCCGGTGAGCTACGCACAAATCCCGGAATTGGCACAGCGCGGCCGTGATCGGGTGGCTGCGTTCTTCGATCTACTTGAAACCCGCTTGCAGGATAGCGCGTTTGTGGCAGGGGATGCTTTTTCTCTGGCGGATATAACGGCCTTTGTGTTCGTCGATTTCGCCCGTGTCATCAAGATCCGTATCCCGGATGGGAATGCCGCGACTCAAGCTTGGTTTGAGGCCGTTCAAGCCCGTCCCAGCGCGCAGCTTTAGCCGAAATGTTCCGAACAGTCAGGTCGCGTCTTGTACTGGACAGAAATGTCTAGACAGAAGTGAACAGTGCTACTAGCGTCTTCTGCGAGTCATGCGGGGGAAGGCAGGATGAAATCTCAGTATCGTGTTGTCGTGATTGGGGGCGGCGTTGTGGGCGCCTCGGTTCTGTACCATCTGGCCAAGTTCGGTTGGTCCGATGTGGTCATGCTGGAACGGCGGCGTTTGGCGTCGGGTTCGTCCTGGCACGCAGCGGGGGGCATCCACGCGCTGAACGCCGATCCGAACATGGCTTCGCTGCAGGCCTACACTATTGATCTGCTCAGCGAGATCGAGAAGGAGTCAGGCCAGAATATCGGGTTGCACATGACCGGAGGTTTGACGCTGGCAGGCACGCCCGAGCGATGGGAGTGGCTGCAAGCCAATTACCGCATCTTCCAGTCCATCGGCATTGACGATTGCGAGTTGTTGTCGCCGGAAGAAGCGCAGAAGCGTTGCCCGATCATGTCCACCGATGGGGTGCTGGGCGCGATGTGGGCGGATCGCGAGGGCTATATCGATACGACCGGGACCGTGCAGGCCTATGCAACGGCGGCCAAAAAGCGGGGTGCGGAGTATTATGAAGAAACCAAGGTTGAGGAACTGATCCAGACAGATGATGGCTGGCAGGTGGTGACGGATCGCGGCACGATCACCTGCGAGCATGTGGTCAACGCAGCAGGTCTTTGGGCCAAACAGGTGGGGCGTATGGCGGGCGTTGAATTGCCGGTCTCTCCGCTGAAACATCATTATCTGATTACCGATACGGTGCCAGAGGTTGCGCAAGCCGATTTCGAGATGCCGATGACCGTGGACCTCGAAGGGTTCACCTATATGCGGCAAGACCAGAAAGGCGTTCTGGTTGGCATTTACGAGATTGATCACGAACACTGGGCCATGGACGGTGCGCCGTGGAATTATGGTGAGGAACTGTTTCAGGAACAGCTCGACCGGATCGAGAACGAGCTGATGCTGGGTTTTGAACGCTATCCATCAATCCAGAACGTGGGTATTAAAACATGGGTGAATGGGGCGTTTACCTTCTCGCCGGACGGCAACCCTCTGGTTGGACCCGTCCCGGGCAAGCGCGGCTACTGGTCTGCCTGCGCGGTGATGGCGGGCTTTCTGCAAGGCGGCGGTGTGGGCAAGACACTGGCCGAGTGGATGATCCATGGCGAGCCCGAGGCCGACGCGTGGCCGATGGACGTGGCGCGTTATGGCGACTTCGCGCAGAACAAACGCTATATCCGCGAGACAACGGGGCAGTTCTATTCCCGTCGCTTCGTTATGACCTACCCGAACGAGCAATTGCCTGCGGGTCGCCCGCTGAAAATGGCTCCGGCCCACGATGCGATGACTGAGGCGGGGTGCAAATGGGGAGTCAGTTGGGACCTTGAAGTGCCGCTGTATTTCGCGCCAAACGGGTTCGAGGAAACGCCGACACTCAAGCGATCCAACGCGCATGACATCGTGGCTGAAGAATGCAAGGTGATCCGCGAAGGGGTCGGCTTGCTAGATATCTCGGGCTTTTCGCGGTTCGAAGTCAGCGGGCCGAATGCCGAGGCGTGGCTGGATAGGGTCATGGCCTCGAAACTGCCCGCGCCGGGGCGTGCCAAGCTGGCCCCGATGCTGGGGGAAAACGGGCGGCTCAAGGGCGATCTGACCGTGCTCAACTGGGGTGATGGCACATGGTGGATCATGGGCAGCTATTATCTGCGCGCATGGCACATGCGCTGGTTCGACGATCACATGATGGACGGTGTAACGGTCCGCGATCTGGGCGAAGAATATTGCGGCTTCGCAGTGGTTGGGTCGAAATCGCAGGCTGTGGTCGAGAAACTGGCGGAACAGGATATCTCGGGCCTCAAGTTCATGGGCTGCGGAGATTTCGACATCGGTCTGGTGCGCGCCCGTGTCGCCCGCATGTCGGTGACCGGCGAGAAAGGCTACGAGATCAACTGCCGCTATGGTGATCACATCAAGTTACGAAGAATGCTTCTGGAAGCCGGGGCCGAGGATGGTATCCGCGAGTGCGGTTTCAATGCGATGCTATCGACCCGGCTGGAGAAGAGCTTTGGCATCTGGTCGGCGGAATTCACCCAACTCTATACGCCCGGTATGACTGGCATGGACCGCTGGATCGACTGGGACAAGGAATTTGTCGGCAAGCAGGCGGCATTGGCGGAACGCGATGGCAACGGACCCGCGCAAGTTCAGGTGACGCTTGAGGTCGACGCGCTGGACGCAGATGCCAGCGGGTACGAGCCGATCTGGGCCGGAGACGAACGCGTGGGGTTTGTCACCTCTGGCGGTTATGGTCACTACACAGGCAAGTCGCTGGCGATGGCTCTGGTCAATCGCGACAAGGCCGAGCCGGGGACAGAGCTGTCAGTTCATGTGGTTGGTGTCGAACGTCCGGCCCGTGTCATTGCGCCGTCGCCTTATGACCCGCAGGGCAAAGCGATGCGAGGCTGATCATGGAAGCTGAAAACCGCAGACGCCGTCGACGCGGACGCGGGGCCGAGGCGATGCCTCCACCCCAACGCGATGTAAACTATCGCCAGCTCCGGAATCCGTTCCCGCAGATGGAGGTTTTTCCAGCGGGCCAGATCGCGGATATGCACGAAACCGCGCTGCGCACGTTGGAAGACTTGGGCGTGAAAGTCCTGTTGCCCGAGGCGCGCCGGATATTTGCCCAAGGCGGCGCCCGGATGGATGAAGACAGCGAAATGGTCTTTATCGGGCGCGACATTGTCGAAGCCGCGATAGCTTCGGCCCCGAAATCCATCGCCTGCCGCGCGGGTGCGCGTCGGCGGGATTTCACGCTGGAACTGGGCTCTTTGGTGTTCCAACCTGGGGCGGGGGCTCCGAATGCGACCGATCTGGAACGTGGGCGCAGACCGGCAAGCGGGCAGGATTATCTGGAATTTCTGAAGCTTACGCATCATTTTGATGTGTTCCAGATGATCTCACCCCAGGTTGAGCCGCAGGATGTACCGACTCACCTGCGCCACTATTTCACGACGCAAGCGCAGATGGAGCTGACGGATAAGTTCCCCTTCTTCTTCTCGCGCGGTACGCCGCAGGTGATGGATTGCTTTGAGATGCTGTCGATCGCGCGCGGGCTGACCGATGATGAGTTCCGCGCCAATCCGCATTGCTATACCATCATCAACACCAACAGCCCGCGGACGTTGGATATTCCGATGGCACAGGGACTGATCGACTTTGCCCGCCATGGCCAGATGTCGATCATCACGCCTTTTACCCTGATGGGGGCAATGGCGCCGATTACTGTGGCCGGGGCCGTCACGTTATCGCACGCCGAGGCGCTGGCGGCGTTGACACTGACCCAGCTGGCCAATCCCGGTGCGCCGGTTTGTTATGGGACCTTCACCAGCAACGTGGATATGAAGTCCGGTGCGCCAGCCTTTGGCACGCCTTCGCATTTCCAGGCCTCGTTGGCCGCCGGTCAGTTGGCCCGCCATCTTGGCTTGCCATGGCGGTCGGCGGCGGGTTCGGCTGCCAATATCAACGATGTGCAGGCCGCGAATGAAAACCAGTTCGGCCTGTGGGGTTGCCTGATGGCCGGGGCGACGGTGATCATCCATTCGGCCGGGTGGCTCGAAGGCGGTCTGACGGTGTCTTTCGAGAAAATGATCTGCGATGCCGAAGTGCTGAACATGGTGGCCGAGCTTTGCGCCGGGGCACAGGCCGGTGGGGATGAGATCGGGTTCGACACCGCGCTGAGCGAAGTGGAACCCAGCGGGCATTTCTTTGCCACCAGCCAGACGATGGAGCGCTACAATACGGCGTTCTATGAACCCCATCTGCACGACTATGCCAATTTCGGAACATGGACCGAGCGTGGTGCGATCGATGCCAATCGGCGTGCAACGGGCGTGTGGAAGGACATCCTGGCGAATTTCAAAGCGCCGGGGCAGGAACTGGATCGCATCGGCGCGCTGAAGGACTTCATAGCGCGCCGCACGGAAGAGGGCGGCGCACCGCCGGAGAGTTGAATGAACACCAAACCTATTCTGCACCGCGACGACCCCAAGGCGGAACCTCTGGTCGGTAACATCAAGGTCACTCGTGACGATTGGCTGAATGTAGCCATGGACGTACTGATCTCGGACGGGGTCGAGCAGGTCAAGGTGATGAACCTGGCCGAGCGTATGGCTGTCTCACGCTCGTCTTTCTATTGGTATTTCAAATCGCGGCAGGAATTGTTGGACGCGCTGCTGAACCGTTGGCAAGCTACCAATACGGCGGCGCTGATCTCGCAATCGGAATTACCGGCAGAGACGATCACCGCGGCGGTGTGCAATGTCCAGCGCTGTGTGGTGAATACCGATTTGTTCGATACCGCACTGGACTTTGCCGTACGCGATTGGGCGCGCCGGTCCGGCAAGGTGCGGCGGATGCTGGACCAGTCAGACGCACGCCGCCTAGCCGCGCTGCGCGCAATGTTCGTCCGGTACGGGTACGACGAAACCGAGGCCGAAACGCGCGGCCGCGTTCTTTATTACATGCAGCTTGGCTATGATCTGGCGCAGTTGAATGAACCGATGACGGTCAGATTGTCGATGGTTCCGCATTACCTCTACGTCTTCACCGGGGTTGAACCGCGCCCGGACGAGGTCGAGGAATTCAGCGCTTATGCAAAGCGGTTTTGGGAGGGGGTGGATCATGAACCAACCTGACGCAATTATCATCGGTACAGGGGTTATAGGGGCAGCAATCGCATTCGAATTGGCCAAGCAGGGTTGGAAAACCCTTTCGCTGGACCGAAATTCACAGGTTGGCCACGGATCGACTGCCGGGTCCTGCGCTATCATCCGTATGCACTATTCGACTTTCGATGGTACTGCTTTCGCCTGGGAAGGCTACCATTACTGGCGTGACTGGGCCGACTATCTGGGCCTGCCGGACGATGCCAACCTGGCGCAGTTCCGCGAAACCGGCTGTCTGGTCATGAAGACCGATGCGAACGGGATGCTGGAAAAGCACAAAATCAACAGCGCCGCCTTGGATTGCCCGTTCGAGGACTGGTCGCCGGAGGAGATTACAGAACATCTCCCGATATATGCATTAGACAGTTTCGCGCCCGCTCGCCGCATGGACGACCCTGCGTTCGGGCAGCCAAATGGGGGCCGGATAAAGGGCGCAATCTTTTGGCCGCATGCGGGGTATGTAACGGATCCGGCCCTCTCAGCGCAGAACCTGATGGACGCCGCCAAACAGCATGGGGCTGACGTCAGAACTGGTGCAGAAGTTACGGAAATCCTGACAGAGGCTGGTCGCGTGGCCGGAGTCAAGCTGGCCTCGGGCGAAAAGATCCGAAGCAAGGTCGTGGTAAATGTTGCGGGTCCGGGATCGGCTATCATCAATGGGATGGCGGGGGTTCTGGAGGATATGACCATTGAAACACGGCCCCTTCGGCAAGAGGTGGTTCATGTGCCTGCCCCGAAAGGGTTCGACTTCGAAAACAACGGAACGATCGTGTCGGACAGCGATATTGCGCTGTATTGTCGGCCAGAACGTGGCAATCACATTCTGATCGGCTCGGAAGACCCGGAATGTGACCCGCATCAATGGTGCGAGGACGATCAGAGCTATGATCACGATTTCTCGGACCAGTGGACCACTCAGGCCATGCGATACGCGCAACGTGTCCCAAGCCTGGGGATCCCGTCGAAAACACGAGGGGTCGTCGATCTGTATGACGCCTCGACCGATTGGATTCCGATTTACGACAAATCCAGCCTGCCTGGGTTTTACATGGCGTGCGGGACCAGCGGTAACCAATACAAGAATGCGCCAATTGCAGGGAAAATGATGGCGGCCCTGATCGGCTATTGCGAAGGTGGGGCAGATCACGATGCGCAGCCCTTGCAATTCGAACTGCCTTATATCGGGCGCATGATCGATGTGGGTTTTTATTCGCGCAAACGGCCAATCAATACGGATAGCAGTTTTTCTGTTCTGGGCTAGACTGGTGCCCAAAGCGGCCTAGGTCGCTGGTGAACAGGAAAATACGAGGCCCCGCGATGGCATCGAAACGTCCGCAGGTTCTGATCCTTGGCAGCGCTCCGTCAGCGGTTGCGGCGCGCGACTGGCCGCGGCAGGCATTCACCCATATCGTTGCAATCAACAACGCCTGGCGGATCAGGCCGGATTGGGATGTGCTGATCCATCCCGAAGATTTCCCGGTTAAAAACCGGCCAACGGACCTGTCCCCTGGCCAGAACATCGTGACAGCCAAGGACTACGTTCCGCTACAAAACAAGTATGGCGGGTTCGTCTACGCCGGTGGAACCATGGCCTTCACGGCCGGTTATTGGGCTTTAGGCGCGCTGAAGCCTGCGGTTCTGGCTTATTTCGGCTGCGACATGATTTATCCCGGATCTGGCAAAACGCATTTCTATGGCACTGGAACGGCAGATCCTTTGCGTGGCGACGTGACCCTGCGGTCGCTCGAGGCCAAATCGGCGCGCCTTGCCTTGTTCGGGGCCGCGCAGAACTGCAGTGTCGTTCGGTTGTCGAGTGGGGAAAGCAGGCTGGTGTTCCCGGCTGCGACACAGGACGATCTGCCCGCGTCCTTCCCAAACGCAAAGTCAATGAAGGCACCGTTGGCCCGGGAGGCAGAGCTTGGCTATTTTGTGTCGTCTGACGCTACTGGGAGGTCGAGGACAGGTTTGACCCTGAAAAGATCGACGCGCTGGATCAACTGTGGCTGGAAGCCTATGAAAGGTCCCGATTGGCCAGTGCGGCGTGATCGGATAGCAGTTTTTCGACCGCAGTGCGCGCTGTTTTGAACCCGGCCTCGCGGACAGGACCATACCCGCGTATCTGATCCGCTGCAGACAGGATCTGGTGCCAATCCGCGTCGGGCGCGATATCTGCTTCAAGTTGGTTGAGCAGGCCTTGATACCACGCCAGAATTGAACGGTGCAGCCGTGCTTCGGAATGATAGCCGAAAGGATTCCAAGCCTTGCCACGCAGTGATTTTGCTTGCGCCAAGGCGGTCAGGACCGGGCGGACCCAAGGACCGAATTGCCGTTTTTTGGGACGACCTTGCTCATCTTTCCCCCAACTGATCAGCGGCGGGGCGAAGTGGTATTTGGTCTTGAATCGACCTTGAAAGGTGCGGGCCAGCTCATCGGAAAATGCTTCGGAGGTTTGAAGCCGTGCAACCTCGAACTCATCCTTGTAGGCCATGAAACGAAACAGGTTGCGCGCGGCGCTATCGACGATCACCTCGGGCTGGTTCGCGCGCAGGGTGGAAATCCGATGAGAGTAAAGCTTGGCATAAGCGGCATCCTGATAATCGCTCAGAAACTCAGCACGGCGGGCAATCATCTGATCCAGTGTTTCCACCTCATCCTGCGGCTGAGAAACTGACGGAAGTCGCGCAGGGTCTGCGGCCAGACAGCGCCCGATGGCGAAGGCAAGACGGTTCCTGTCGATGGCGACCCCATTTAGCAAAATGGCCTGACCCAATGCGCTGTGTGACACCGGAACCAATCCGGCTTGCCACGCATAGCCCAGCAGGACCATGTTGGCGAAAACGGCATCGCACAGCAGAGCCTCTGCTACCTGGTTGGCGTCAATGCCGGATACATTCTCGGCACCGACGACGGTTTCAATCGCGCGCTCCCGGTCGGACACATTCAACTGCGCGTCGCGATGCAGAACCAGGTCACCGGTTGGCATTTCAGCCCTATTCAGAACTATCCGTGTGCCGCGGCGATAGTGAGCCGAAGCTTTGGGCGCCGAGCTGACCACCACGTCACAGCCGATCACCGCATCCGCCGCGCCGGAGTCGATACGCACCTGATTCAAATCCGACGGCGCCGAGCCCAGGCGAATATAGCTGAGAACAGTCCCGAATTTCTGGGCAAAGCCCGTGAAGTCCAGAACCGAAGTGCCCCTGCCTTCAAGATGTGCTGCCATGGTGATCAAGGCGCCAATGGTCACGACACCTGTCCCGCCGACACCCGTGACCAGCAGGTCATAGGGTTTGTCCATCGCTGGCAGAGTTGGAACGGGCAGATTGTTCTCAAGCTCGGTCAGATCCAGATCGGCCTTCTGTTTCCGACGCTCCGCCCCTTCGACAGTCACAAAGCTGGGGCAGAACCCATTCAGGCACGAGAAGTCCTTGTTACACGTGCTTAGGTTGATCTTGCGCTTGCGTCCGAACGGTGTTTCGCGCGGCTCGACGCTCAGGCAGTTTGATGCGACAGAACAGTCACCGCAACCCTCACAAACCAGATCGTTGATCCATACAAAGCGGTTAGGGTCTTCCATCGTACCGCGCTTGCGGCGACGGCGTTTCTCGGTCGCGCAGGTCTGTTCATAGATAAGGACCGTGACGCCGGGGGCTTCGCGCAGTTCACGCTGTAGATTGTCAAGTTCGGCCCGGTCATGAAAACTGGTGCGCTGAGGGAAATCAGACTTGTGGAACTTTTCGATATCGTCCGAGACCAATGCAATGCGTTCAACGCCTTCGGCACGGCAGGTTTGGGCGATGCCGGCGACACTGACCGGGCCATCGACGGGCTGCCCGCCGGTCATTGCGACGGCGTCATTGTAGAGGATTTTGTAAGTGACATTCGTTCCTGCGGCCACCGCTTGCCGGATCGCCAATGACCCCGAGTGATACCATGTTCCCTCTCCAAGATTCTGGAAGATGTGCTTTCCACCATTGAACTTGGACGCCACCACATGCGGCACGCCCTCGCCGCCCATCTGCGCATAGCCCACCGTCTGTCGATCCATCCACGAGGCCATGACATGGCATCCGATCCCGCTGGCCGCCGTTGAACCTTCGGGCACCTTGGTTGACGTGTTGTGGGGACAGCCCGAGCAGAAATAAGGCGTACGCGTCGCGCCGGGTACGTTGATCAGTTGCGGCGGCGTGTCGGTCAGGGCTTTAGCCTTGGCGGGCAGGTTTTCCTCGGGGAAGAACGTATGCAGGCGCGCGGCGACGATCGGGACCAGCATCAGAGGGCTGAGCTCTCCGGTCCAGGGGATCAGCGGCTCGCCATGGCTGTCATATTTGCCAACCATCTTCTGAGGCTTGTCTCCGGGCCAGTCATAGAAATACTCCTTGAACTGGCTTTCGATGATGCCGCGTTTTTCTTCGACAACCAGCACCTCGGCCTTGCCTTTCACAAAGCGCAAGGCGTTGCGCCGGGCCAAAGGCCAGACCATGCCAACCTTGTAGATGTCGATCCCCAAACGGCGGCAGGTTGCCTCGTCCAGACCAAGAAGGCGCAGTGCCTCCATCAAGTCCAGATGTCCTTTGCCGGTTGTGACGAACCCAAACTTCGCTTTCTCAATGTCATATATGCGCCGGTCGATCGGATTTTCCTCGGCAAAGGCCCGAACCGCACGCAGTTTGTGTTGAATGCGGGTTTCGATCTCGGGTGAGGGCAAATCGGCTGGGCGAACGTGCAGACCATTTGGAGGCTGGTCGATTTGTGGCAGGGTGAATTGGCGATCTGGGCGCAATTCGACGGACCGGGCGCTTTCGACGGTTTCCGAGACGGCTTTGAAACCGACCCAGGTACCAGAGAATCGAGACAGCGCCAGACCGTATTCTCCGAACTCCAGATATTCCTCGACCGAGGCCGGGTTCAGCGTTGGCATGAACCACGCCATGAAGGCCACATCCGACTGATGCGGCATTGACGAGCTGACACAGCCATGATCATCGCCTGCCACAACCAGCACGCCGCCTTTGGGGGCGGAACCATAGGCGTTGCCGTGCTTTAGCGCGTCGCCGGACCGGTCTACACCGGGGCCCTTGCCGTACCACATGGAAAAGATGCCCTCGACTTCGCAATGCGGGTCCAGTGTGGCCTGTTGTGCGCCAAGAACGGCGGTTGCGCCCAAGTCTTCATTCACTGCGGGCATAAAGGTGATGCGGTCGGACTTGAGGCGTTCGCTCGCGCGCCACAGCTCGAGATCCAGACCGCCCAACGGAGAACCGCGATAGCCCGAGATAAACCCGGCTGTGTTCAATCCTGATTGTCGGTCGCGTCTTGCCTGATCCATCATGATCCGGGCCAGAGCCTGAGTGCCGGTCAGAAAAACACGGCCTTCGGTTTGGGTATACCGGTCGTCAAGTTGGTAGGTGCGCAAGGCAGGGGTGTGATGGGTCATCGCGTGAATCCGCCGGGTTGCCTGTGGATTCTGAAATTCTATCCCGGTCACGGTGAAAAGATGTGCCAGATTGACTTTTGATTTCAATAAATGCGAAAATTTCATCCAGTAATTGGTAAAATTTCGGAGGAAATAACCAATATGGATCAATTCGACGACCGAGACGGCCAAATTCTGCAGCACCTACAAACGGACAGCCGCATGTCGAACGCCGATTTGGCTGACAAGGTGGGTATGTCCGCCTCGGCCCTGTGGCGCCGGGTTCGCGCGTTGGAAGAAGCGGGGATCATCGAACGTTATGGCGCGGTCGTGAACCCTTCGGCCATGGGTCTGGGGTTCGAGGCGATCGTGCATGTACACCTGACGCGGCACGACCCGGACAGAATTGTAGATTTTATCCGAGCGGTCGAGATCAGTGCTGAAGTCCAGGAATGTTACGCCACAACTGGGCAAGCGGATTATCACCTGCGGGTTCTGTGCCGGGATCTTGCGGCCTATAACGTGTTTCTTGAGGATTTCCTGTTCCGCTTGCCTGCGGTTGCCAGCGCACAAACCAATGTGGTTTTGCGGACGATCAAGCGAAACCGGCCGATTGTGCCCTGAATGTCAGGCCGCGAAGGTCGCCCAGGCCCAGGCCATCGCGATATAGGTCAGGTTATGCATGCATTGATCCAAACCAGCAGCGCGCCAGAATGCGGCTTGATTGGGCTGTAGCTGTTTTTTGTCGGAATAACTGGCCTTGGCGAAATCGATGTGGAAGTGAACAATCCATTCCAGGGCGGCGATGATCAGAATAAATTCAACAGGGGCGCGAAACAGCGCAAAAATAATGACCGATCCCACGACATGCACAGCGGCATGTTGAGCCCGGCCCATATGTAGATATGTGCCTCGCCCAGATAACATCTTGGGCGTCTGCAAATAGTAGTCGGCAAACATGTGTTTGATCTGTAGCAGACATAGCAACAGAAACACCGTGCCTATAGTAGCAGGCAAATGAACCCTCCCGACATCGTCCTGTGTCAAAGACTAGGGGGTAATAGTGCTACGCGCAAATGAACTTGTTCACATAAGGGGAATTCGGCGCAAATCGGGATTTCATTTGCGTCTTTGGATACGATTGCGGTAAATTCAGGCCGTTGTCTTCCCGTCGAAATCAGTGATTTAAGCGGCGGAACAGTAGCAGGGGCAGGTTTCATAGAACGCACGATTTTTGGGTTCATCTGGAAGTATTCCAAACGCGATCAGCTGATTTTGCTGGCTGTGACTTCGACCCTATTCCCATTACTTTATTTAACGCTCGAACTGCCCAAGCGCATTATCAACGATGCGATTGGTGCAGCCAGCCCGATTGTCGATGTCTGGGGATACTCGCTGGAACAGACAACGTTTTTGATTGTCCTTTGTATAGCATTTCTGGTGGCAGTTCTGGCCCACGGGCTGATGAAAATGCGGATCAACACGATGAAAGGCGTGCTGAGCGAACGCAT
Source organism: Ruegeria sp. (assembly GCF_965243365.1). Taxonomy (GTDB): domain Bacteria; phylum Pseudomonadota; class Alphaproteobacteria; order Rhodobacterales; family Rhodobacteraceae; genus Ruegeria. The sequence goes on from NZ_CBDEUW010000002.1 coordinate 2,308,193, forward strand.
GTTGCGCCGCTTCCGCTATCAACTTATCAGCCGCGCCCTGCGGTTCCCGCAACCCTATTTCGAGCGTGTCAGCCAGGGCGAGATGGTGTCGATGATCACCGCCGAGAGCGAACCGATGGGCGGGCTGATGGGCGACGCGATCAGCCAACCGGTTCTGCAGGCCGGGCAAATGATCACGATCCTATCGTTTCTGTTTCTTCAAAGCGTCTGGTTCGGGCTGGCCGCGGTCGCGCTGATCCCGGTGCAGGCCTGGCTGATTCCGCGCCTGCAGCGGCAGATCAACCTGTTGAACAAGAAACGCATACAGGAAGTGCGTATTTTGGCGGCACAGATTGGCGAAAACGCCGCAGGTGCGTCGACGTTGCGTGCCAACGGAGGCTGGCGTTATCGCCGCGCGATGATCTCGGATCAGTTGGGGCGGTTGTTTGCCATCCGCTTTGATATCTACCAGAAAAAATTCTTTATGAAGTTCATCAACAACTTCATCTCGCAGCTGACCCCGTTCATGTTCTACCTTGTGGGCGGCCTTCTGGTTCTTCAGGGATCTGTCTCGCTGGGGGCGCTGGTCGCGGCGCTGGCGGCGTATAAGGATCTGAGTTCGCCGTGGAAGGAACTGCTGACTTATTACAACCAGACGCAAGACATGTCGCTACGGTGGGAGGTCGTGATCGAGCGTTTCGCGCCGTCCGGCATGCAGGACGAAAAGTTGTTCGAAGGCCAACCGGAAACCCGCCCGCATTTGACTGGTGATATCGTTCTGGACCACGTCTCGGTGCGGGATATGGACGGCAACCATATTCTGGACGATCTTGATTTGACCTTTCCGGCTGGACAGACAATCGGCATCTCCGCCCCAAGTGAAGAGGATCGCCGCGCGCTGGCCGACCTTCTGACGCGGGAAATTCTGCCCAGTTCCGGACGGGTGGAGATTGGCGGCCGGAACCTTTCGGGCCTGCATCAGGCTGTGGTGGCGTCGCGTATCGGGTATGCATCCTCGCGCCCGGTGATGTTTCAGGGGTCGTTGGGGGACAACGTCATGATGCCAATGCGGTTTAAACCGCTTGCGGCGCTGGAAAACGATCCGGACTTTGCCGAAACCCTGCGTGCCGGAAACAGCAACGATCCATTCAAAACCGAATGGCTGGATCCGTCTTTGGCCGGGTTCGATAACGCTGAAAACCTGCGGGATTGGTGGCTGCAACTGATCGACGGGATGGGATCCGGGACCGAGCTGTTCCTGCGCGGGGCCGAGCAGGCGTTCGAGGCTGACGAACATCCGGCATTGGCCCGCAAACTGGTCGAGATCAGGCCGTTTGTGCAAGCGGCTGTGCGTGAGGCCGGACTGGAACAACAGGCGCTGGTCTTTGATCGAGACACCTATAATCCGGCGCTGCCGGTCGTTGAAAACCTGCTGTTTGCCACTCCGCGCGTGCCCGTAACACAAGAGCTGCTGGCGCGTCAGACGATTTTCCTGGGGCAATTGCGTGAATTGGGGCTGGATGAAACCCTGATCGGGCTGACCCGCGATGTGATCGACATGCTGCGCCAGATTTTTGGATTGGACGGCACGGACCACCCGCTGTTCCGCAAGTTGGGGCTGGAGGTTCAGACCTACGAAGCAGCCGTAGAATTGGTCGAACAAACCCGGAAAGAGGGGGCCTCTGGGCTGGACGACGAACAACTGGCCAGTTTGCTGGCAGTACCTTTTGTCATCTCGGCAGAGCAGATCGGGCCCGCGTTCACCGACGAGCTCAAGAACCGTATTCTTGAATTGCGCGCTTCCCATTCCGACAAGCTGATGGCGCGGCTGCATGATGTCTTTGTTCCGCTGGATGCGACCGAGTTTGCCCCGGGTTTGACCGTTTTAGAAAACGCACTTTTCGGCAAAGTCAGTCAGATTGGCGGTGCGCGATCTGATGAAGTTCGCAAAACCATCGTTGATGTGCTGGCGGAAAACGGCGCGCGGCCGCTGGTGGTCGAACTGATCTATGACGTGCCTGTCGCGCTGGGCGGACAAAACCTGCCTGCTGTCTTTGCTGAACCTCTGGCCTTTACTCGTGCGACGATCAAAAAGCCAGACATTCTGATCCTCGACAACGCGCTGGCCAGTTATGACATGCAGACACAAGTGGCTGTCTACAAAAACCTGCGCGCTTTGTTGCCGGACGCAACTGTCATATACCTGAATGATCAGTTTCAGAACCCGCAGGCGTTCGACATGTTTGTTGAGATACGCCAGGGGCGGGTTGTTTCGGACGAGGGGCCTGCGGACGTGGAAGAAGACGGAGCCTCATCAGCGGATCTGGCACGTAAGCTGCGCGCGCTGGAACAGACGCCGCTGTTTTCGGGGCTGGATCGCCGCCAGTTGCGCCTGCTGGCCTTTGGTGCCCGGTGGTTTGACGCCAAACCGGGCGAGGTTGTCTTCCTCAAAGACGATCAGCCTACAGACGGTGCCTATGTGGTTCTTGAAGGGGAAGCCGGGCTTTACTTGCCCCAGGCGGACGGTCCGGATCAGTTGATCACCAAAGTGGGGGCTGGCGCTTTGGTTGGTGAATTGGGTCTGATCCGAAAAGAGCCCCGAGCGCTCAGCATGATCGCCGAGACGCAACTGTCCTGTCTGCGCATCGGTGAAGAGGAGTTCCTGGCTGTGGTCGAAAACGATGCCGCGACGGCGTTCAAGCTGATGCAGGTGATCGCGGGCTATGTCTCGAACTGACGTTCAGTCTTCCGGAGCGCAGAACAGGTCGTAAAGCAATTCGATGACCTGAGCCGTTTTGCCATCGTGAAGCGCATAGTAGATTGTCTTTCCGTCGCGGCGGGTCGTCACCATCTCCTCTTCCCGCAGACGCGCGAGCATTTGGCTGACGGCGGCTTGTCGCATATTCAGCAACGCCTCCAACTCGCCGACTGAACGCTCTCCGGTACCCAAGTGGCACAGGATCATAAGCCGCCCCTGGTGCGCCAGCGCCTTCAGGAACGCGGCCGCCTTTCCGGCGCTTTCTTCCATTTCCGCCGGGGTTTGCGGCGCGAGGTGAGTGGTTTCGGGGTCTTGAACAGTCACATGCAAACCGGTTTGCAACGAGGGGTTGATGCAATATGCCCTAAACGCCCTGTGTTTGTCACCCCTCGGTCGCAGGTGCTCCGCCTTGGAACGCGTTGCCGTCGACGTAATTGCATGGGTCTTCTTGCATTTGAAGATGCAGGCCGTCGCCGGTGTAAGGATGGGCGCGGGCCAGTTCTTCGTCCACCTTTATCCCAAGGCCGGGTTCGGTGGGGACTGGAACAAAGCCGTCCTGAATGCGGATGGAGCCTTTGATCAACTGCTCGTGGAACGGTGTTTCGATGGTTTCCAGCAACAGCAGGTTGGGGATTGAAGCGGCAAGGTGGATGTTGGCGGCCCACTCGACCGGACCAGCATAAAGATGCGGTGCCATCTGCGCGTTAAAAACCTCGGCGATGGCCGCGACCTTTTTCATTTCCCAAATGCCGCCAGCGCGCCCTAACGCCGGTTGCAGGATTTCCGCGGCACCTGTGCGCAGAACAGCGCTGAATTCGGCCTTTGTGGTCATACGCTCTCCGGTTGCGACCGGGATGCGGACGTTGCGGGCGACGCGGGCCATATCTTCGATCATGTCGGGTGGCGTAGGTTCTTCGAACCAAAGCGGGGAATAGGGTTCCAACGCTTGTCCCAACCGGATCGCGCCTGCGGTGTTGAATTGTCCGTGGGTGCCGAACAGCAGGTCCGCTTTGTCCCCGACCGCTTCGCGGATGGCTTTGCAGAAGGCGACCGACATCGAAATATCGGACATCGCTGGCATATGTCCGCCTCGGATCGTGTAGGGGCCGGCAGGATCGAACTTGACCGCAGTATAGCCCCGGCGAACCATTTCCAGCGCGCTTTCAGCGGCCTGATCGGGCGCGGTCCAGAAATCGTTCAGGTTATGTTGGGGCAGGGGGTAAAGGTAAGTATAGGCACGGATGCGGTCATTTACTTTGCCGCCCAACAAGGCATAGACGGGGCGGTCGCGGTCTTTGCCCAAGATGTCCCAGCACGCGATTTCCAGCCCTGAAAACGCGCCCATTGCCGTAAGGTCAGGGCGTTGTGTGAACCCGCTGGAATAGACGCGGCGAAACATCAGTTCGATGTTTTCTGGGTTTTCTCCGGCCATGTGGCGTTCGAACACATCTCGGATGACGTGTGTCATCGCCTCGGGGCCGACGGTCGAGGCATAGCATTCTCCCCAACCCGTAACACCTGTGTCTGTCGTGACTTTGACCAGTATCCAATACCGTCCACCCCAGCCGGGGGCAGGCGGGGCGGTCACGATAATGTCGAGATCCTGAAGTTTCATCGAATTCCTCCCCGATGTTCAGCCCTGATTGAACAGGATCACATTACGTTTGGCCGCCCCGGTCTTTGTATCCTCGATCGCCTCGTTGATTTGATCCAGCGACCATCGGCCCGAGATCAGCTCGTCCAGTTTTAGTCTTCCTTGTTCGTACAGGTCGATCATCCATGGGATGTCACGTTGGATGACAACGTCACCCATCTTCGAGCCGATCAGACCTTGCCCCAATGCGGCAAGTATGACGGGCTCGTAGGACGAGAAATCACCGGAATGCGGCATCCCGATCATGATGGCTTTGCCGCCCGGACCCAAGTAGCGCGGGGCCTGATCGTAGGCGGGGATGGCGCCAACGGTGATCAGGACCGCATCTGCGCCACGACCGCCCAAAGCCTTGTAAGCTGCTTTCCAGGGTTCCTTCTGGCTGCCCAACACCCCATCTGTGGCGCCGAATTCCCGGGCGATGTCCAGTTTTTCTTCAGTCATGTCCACGGCCACGATACGCCGCGCCCCGGCGATGCGAGCACCTTGAATGGCGTTCAGACCCACGCCACCTGCGCCAATCACGACTACGTCCTGACCGGCGCGCAGGCCCGCCGCGTTCACGGCGGCACCAACGCCGGTGATCACACCACAGGACAACAGACTGGCCACATCCTTGGGCATGTCTTGCGGGATTTTGACAATCTGCCGATGACTGACCACGACCTTTTCGGCAAAAGCGCCGCAGGCCATCGACTGCTCCAAAGGTCCGCCGTCTGCAGTTCGTAGGGGGCCTTTCAGGGCGTCATAAGGGGTCTCGCAGATCGTAGGTTTGCCGCTTGCACAAGAGGGGCAGGAGCCGCAACTGCGGATAAGGGTCACGACAACCGGGTCTCCGATCTTGAAGGGCCCGACCTCGTCGCCGGTCGCGGTTATGACACCTGCCGCTTCGTGCCCGTAAACGGCGGGCAGAAAGCCACCCCATGCACCGCTGGCATAGGTAATATCAGAATGGCAGATGGCCACCGCGCCCAAAGTGACCTCGACCTCTCCCATACCGGGTGGAGCAATCTGGATGTCTTCGATGACCAAAGGTTGGCCGAACGTCCGGCACACAGCGGCTTTGATAGATTGCATGTCTGTCCCCGTTTCTCTTTCAGTCCACGGTGGACGTCCGGATCGCGTCCCGCAAGGCAATTTCCGTCACGCGCGTGTCGTTTTAGGCCGGGTGACGCAAGGGACGCAGGAAAAGCGCCAGACCAATTAGCATCAGAACCAGCGCTAGCAGGAACGGCGCACCCGGCAAATAGAACATGGCCCCTGCACGGGAGAATTCCGCGAACACGCTGGTCATAAGCAACGGTGAGATGATCATCGACAAGGCATGCAGCGCGGTCAGGACACCTTGCAATTCCCCCTGTTGGGAGTCCGGTGTGGCCCTGGACATCATTGCTTGCAGGGCTGGTGTCACAACCGCCCCAAGGGCAGTGATCGGGATCAGCATCAGCGCAATTATGCCATTGGTCAGAAAGGCCAACAGGGCAAAGCTGACGATCTCGAACCCCATGCCCCAGATCACGGTCACACGTTCACCCAGATACCGCGTTGCCGGGCGGATCAGCCCGCCCTGTACAGCGGCCATACCCAGCCCATAAACACCGAGTGACAGGCCGATCATCTGCGGTGACCAGCCAAACCGTTCCAAAGTGAAGTAGGACCAGATGGCTGGGTAGACGTATATTGACACGGAATAGAGGAAATAGACCCACAGCAGCGGCTGAATACCAGGTAAGGCGGCAATGGCCGTTAACGCGCCCACCGGGTTGGCGCGCTTCCATTGAAAGGCGCGCCTGTTCTTATCGGTGACAGATTCAGGCATGACCAACAGCCCGAGTAAAAAGCTTATGGCTGACAGCCCTGCCGCTGCCCAGAAAGGTGCACGGGTGCCAAATTCGCCAAGTACTCCGCCCATAAGTGGACCCAGGACAAAGCCAAGACCAAAGGCCGCGCCCAACAATCCAAAATTGGCCGCTTTTTCTTGTGGCTTAGAGACATCGGCCATGAACGCCGCTGCCGTAGAATGCGTGGCTGCGGTGATCCCGCCGATAATCCGCCCGGCCAGCAACAGCCAGATACTACCGGCAACGGCCATCACGACGTAATCCAGTGCCATGACAAACAGGGAAACCAGCAGAACCCGTCTGCGTCCATAGGCGTCCGACAGATTGCCCAGAACCGGGCCGAACAGAAACTGCATGGTGGCAAAAGCGGTGCTGAGGATGCCGCCCCAGATCGCAGCGGAAGCCAGAGTGCCGCCCTGAACCTCGACAATCAATTGCGGCATGATGGGCAACACCAGACCGATGCCCATCGCGTCGATCATCACCGTACCAAGAACAAACAGAAAAGGCAGACGCATAGGGATTCCGGGCTGTGTCGTAGCCGGACCCTAACTGCACATCTGCAATCTGAAAAGTCAGCTTTGTTCGGTTAACGGTACGTCACATGCGCCTCACGATCCTATCGATCAGTTTTGCCATGTGTTCAGGCTGCGAGAAAAATGGAGAATGCGAGCTGTTGATGGTCACATGCTGTTCAGGGTCCGCACATTGGGCCATTTGCGCCTGATATTCGGTCGGCACAGTTCGGTCATCGGTGGTGCGGATATAAGCCTTGGGTACGCTGGCGAAATTCTCACTGGTTGGCAGGGGAGTGTCTTGCGGCAGGATTGCCTGCGGGCATAGGCGCGCGAGAGCATAGGTGACGACCTCCGAAGGGCAGTCGTGGTAAAACAGCTGCTGCACCCGGTCCGGCAGGACGCTATACGAAAGCCCGTCTGCGGATTTTTCGACGGCGTCGCCGATCACCTGGCGTGGCCCGCGCCTTCGCATCTCGACCATGGATAGGCCCGCATGCGGCACGTAAGCGCTTTGGTATATGAGCCCACGCATGGCGTTTGGGTCCGCCTCGGCCGCAGCGCTGATGGGATAGCCGCCCCATGAATGGCCAAGAATAATTGTCTCGGGGGATGAGGCTGCCAGAACCGTGTCGCGGCACAGGTCCAGCGTGACATCAGCGATGGGCGTTGGGTCCGAGCCGTGGCTGGGCAGGTCGATGGCGCGAGCGGAGTGACCAAGTGCCGTCAATTCCGGGATCAGATCGCGCCAACACCACGCGCCGTGGCAAGAGCCATGCACCAACAATAAATCTGCCATAATCTGTCTTCCTCAAATATGCCCAATCTTGGTCAGGAACCCGGTCAGCAATGCGGCATAGTCAGCGGGGCGTTCGACACAAGGCAAATGCCCGGCCTTTCGCATCAATTCAAATCGCGAACCCGGGATCAGATCGATGGTTTCGCGCACCAGATCGGGTGGGGTTGATCCGTCCTCGCTGCCAGCTATCCCAAGTACCGGCAGGCGCAGCCCGCTGGTTGGAGTATAGAAATCCGTACCCGAAATCGCCGCACAGCATCCCAGGTACCCTTCCAGCGGTTGGAGCACCATCATATTGCGCCACAACTGCATTTCGGGGCTTGCGCGGAAAGGTTTTGAGAACCAGCGCTCCATTGTGGCATCTGCCAGCGCTTCAATCCCGCCGGATTGCGCTGCAGTGATACGCTCCTGCCAGATCGAGGGTGTTCCGATCTTGGCCGCCGTGTTTGACAGCACCAGCGCCCGGATTTGATCCAAGCGTTTGACGGCCAGTCCCTGCGCGATCATTCCACCGATGGACAGGCCCACGAAAACGCAATCTTTGACGTCCAGATAATCCAGCAGTCTTTCGGCATCGCGTACCAGGCTACCCATCGTATAGGGGCCCGCAGGTTGCGACGACAGCCCATGCCCGCGCTTGTCAAATCGGATGACGCGTAAGCCCTCGGGCAGGAATGGCAGAACCGGATCCCACAATCGCATATCGGTGCCCAGTGAGTTCGCAAAGACCACGGGCGGACCGTCAGCGTTGCCGTCAATGCGATAGTGGAGACCCACGTCCCCCAATTCAACGATGTTCATTGTTTCGGTTCCAATATCTGCGGGCGGAGGATAGGTGTTGCCAACAGTTTGCACCCGTTAGGTCCAATTGTCAGGTCAGGAATTCCAAGGCTTGTCGAAATACCTGCGGATCGACATTCCCGCCGGATGCGACAACGACGACGGCATCACCTTCGATCTCATCCTTTCGGAACAACGCAGACGCCAAAGACACTGCTCCACCGGGTTCCAACACGATCTTCAGCCTAAGAAACGCCAGCGCCACTGCATGCATCGCTTCTTGTTCCGAGACCGAAAACCCGGGCCCGCAAAGGCGTTTCAGGATGGGAAAGGTGATCTGACCGGGTTGCGGCGTCAGGATGGCATCGCAGATATTGCCCGATGTGGCGTTGTTATTCTGAATGCTGCCCGACGCCAGCGAACGTTTTACGTCATCAAATCCTTCAGGCTCGCAAGGACGCGCACGCAAACCCGGGGCATGCTCTTCAAGCGCCAATGCGATGCCCGACGTTAACCCTCCGCCGCCGCAGCAGATCAGAACGTCGGCTTCGGTGACACCCAGATCCTTGGCCTGTCGCGCAATTTCCAGCCCGGTTGTACCTTGCCCGGCGATCACTTGCGGTTCGTCATATGGACGGATCAGGGTCAGGCCCCGCTCGCTGGCAAGGGCTTCTCCAATCTCTTCGCGGCTTTCTTTGGCGCGGTCGTACAGAACAACTTCGGCCCCCAATGCGCGGGTGTTGTCGATCTTCAGCTTTGGTGCGTCCGAGGGCATAATGATGACGGAAGAAACGCCATGTTGCGCTGCCGCGTAGGCCACGCCTTGCGCATGGTTGCCCGATGAAAAGGCGATGACCCCGCGTTTGCCCGCGGCGTCATCTAAGGCTGAAATAGCCGACCACGCACCCCGGAACTTGAAACTGCCTGTATGCTGCAGACATTCCGGTTTGATCAGCACCCGGCGGCCCGCGATTTCATCCAGAAAGGGTGATGTGAGGATCGGCGTTTCACGCACATGCCCATTTAGCCGAATGGCGGCGGCCTCGATCATGTCCAACGTACTCATGCGGTCTCCAACACCTTGTGGATGAGTTCAAGTGACTCTGGTTCATCCAGAAACGGAACATGGCCGCGATCCGGAACCTCGACCGAGATCAGCCCCGGATGCCGGGCGTGCATTTCGGCCAGTGTCGCGGCACCCAAAACATCGGAATTCGCACCACGGATAACGCCGGTCGGGATGTCGCGCAGGGCTTCAAAGAACAGCCACAGATCAGGGGTCGCGCCGGTTACGGATTGCTCGATCAGCGCAGTGCGCAACGCGGGGTCATAGCGCAACCCAAGACCGCCGCTGGTTTCGGAATACTGCACCTCGGCCTGCTGTCGCCATCTTTCAAGTGGTACGCCCGGAAAACGGGGCTCCATTGCCTGTTTCAGTGCGCGGGCCGCCTCTTCATAGGTTTTCGAAACAGGCTGCTTGCCGACATAATCCATGATCTGGGCGATCCCCACGGGTTCGATCACCGGGCCGACATCGTTGAGGATGACACGCTTCAATCGCTTGGGGTGACTGGCGGCCAGCGCCATGGCGATCAGACCACCGCGAGATGTGCCGAGGACGTTTGCGCGCTTAAGCCCAAGATGATCCATCAGTTCGATCACGTCATGAGATTCACGCAGAACGTTGTAGTTCATATAGTCCGGATCAAAGTCCGAACGCCCGCGCCCGCGATAATCCATCGTGATCATGCGCAGGTCAGCGACATGCGGTGCCAGATACCCAAAATCGAGGCCTGATCGGGTCAATCCGGCAAGGCACAGCAGCGGCGTACCAGTGCCAGAATCCTCAAAGTGCAAACGCTGGCCGTCCGAGGTTGTGAAGAAGGCCATCACATACCGGCCAAGTCAGGGATTGTGGTCAGGTCCGACAGAGTATGTGCTGGGGTCCAGGGCAGTCGGTCCATTGGTTCGTTTGCCCGATTAACCCAAGCAGTCACAAAACCATAGCCGCTTGCGCCAGCCGCATCCCAGCCGTTTGAGCTGACGAAAAGAACTTCATCGCGGGCGCAGCCGAACCGTTCCTGCACAAGGTCATAAACCCGCTTGTGAGGTTTGAAGACACCAACACTTTCGACCGAAAGAACATCATCCAGAACACTGCCGATTCCGGCCGATTGCACAGCACCATCCAGCATTGGGGGCGAGCCGTTGGACAAGATCGCGGTTTGCAATCCACCCGCTTTGAGCGCGGCCAGCATGGCAGGTACTTCCGGATAGGCTTGCAATTCCCAATACAGGTCCAGCAATCGTTGGCGCAGGGTCGCATCGCCATGCAGGCCGGTCGCCTCCAGCGCCCAATCCAGCCCGTCTTGCGTGACGTCCCAGAAATCGGCATGGGCGTCGGCGACCGCCCTCAGCCATGTATATTGCAGCTGTTTCAGCCGCCAGTGATTGGCCAGTTCGGGCCATTTTTCCCTTAGCGCTTCGTTTCCGGGCTCTGCCGCAGCCTGACGCGCAGCAGCGGCTACATCGAACAAAGTGCCATACGCATCGAATATACATGTGGTGATTGCCATTTGACCCTCCCCTGATCGGGCGCAGGTAAACACAATGGTCCAGCAGGTTAAAGGGCCAAGGGTTTACAATACCGTGTCAGACCCTAGGCTGCGCCGTTCAACCCCTTGAGGCCGGAGGCCACCATGACCGCTATCAAACAAGGCGACACCGTTCGCATTCACTACACAGGGACATTGTTGGACGGCAAAGTGTTCGACAGTTCCGAAGGGCGCGACCCGCTGGAGTTTGTGGTGGGTTCGGGTCAGATCATCCCGGGTCTGGATGCCGCGCTACCGGGAATGGAACTGGGCGAAAAGAAAAAGGTCGAGATTGCCTGCGCTGATGCCTATGGCCCGATCAATCCAGGTATGCGGCAGGAAATTCCACGCGAAGGTATCCCAGACGACATCCCGCTTGAACCAGGCACGCAACTGCAGATGCAAACACCAGAAGGACAGGCCATCCCCGTAACCGTTGTTGGTGCAAATGAAGCCACCGTCACACTGGATGCAAATCACCCACTTGCGGGGCAGGATCTGGTGTTTGATTTCGAAATCGTCGCGATCAACTGATCTGTTGATCAGAAGCCGGGTAAGCTGCCGATCAATGATTGTGTTGCCCGGCTAACCTCAGGCTGAGTAAAGAAAATGAATGCGGTCAGCAGGGCAATCAGCGACACCAGCAACATGCGTGGGCGATTGCCTTTAAGGCCCCGCGTCAATTTGGATCGCGGTGTACGCCCGCTGTTTACAAGGATGTGGTCAACTTTGCTCATAACCCAATCCCTGCCGCGCAATAATGGTGAAATCTTGGCGACGGCAGGGAATGTTATGGTCACATCGATTCGGGTTGCGGCATTCCGAGGATGTGATAACCGCCATCGACCCGGATGATCTCACCCGAAGTAAAGGCCCCGGCATCCGAAGCCAGGTAAACAGCGGTGCCCCCGACAGCCTCAAGCGTCGCATTCGAGCGCATGGGGGCGTTCTGATCACAGAACTTGTAGGTTTTGCGCGCGCCGCCAATAGCCGCCCCTGCCAGCGTCTTCATCGGGCCGGGTGAGATGGCGTTTACGCGGATACCTTCGGGACCCAGATCATTTGCCAGATAACGGGTCGCCGATTCCAGTGCGGCCTTGGCCACACCCATCACGTTATAGTTCGGCACAACCTTGTTCGAGCCCTGATAGGTCAGCGTCAGCAGCGTGCCGCCGTTTTCCTGCATCATCGGATATGCGCGACGCGCAACTTCGATAAACGAGTAGGCCGAGACATCCAGCGAGTGCTTGAAATTCGCCCGTGTCGTGTTCAGGAACCGGCCGGTCAGTTCGGACTTGTCCGAATAAGCGATGGCGTGGACCACAAAATCAATTGTGGGCCAGCGTTCGGCCAGTTCGCCAAAGGCACGGTCCAGCGATGCATCGTCGGTCACATCCGCATCGACCATAAAATCGCTGCCCAGGCTTTGGGCCAGCGGTTCAAGCCGTTTGCCGAAGGCCTCGCCCTGATAGGTGAATGCCAGTTCTGCGCCTGCCTCGTGCATGGCTTTGGCAATGCCCCACGCGATTGAGCGGTCATTAGCCACGCCCATGATCAGGCCGCGTTTACCTTTAAGAGAATCCGACATCACAGTCACCCGTTATACTTCGACAGAATCATGGACCCGTTGGTGCCGCCAAAGCCGAAGCTGTTGGTCATCACGCTGTCCAGCCCTGCGTTTTCAACTACTTGCGTTGCAATCTCACCGGGCAGGATGCCTTCGGCTAGTGTGTCGACATTGATCGACGGAGTAATAAAGTCATTGTCCAGCATCAGCAGACAGAAGATCGCCTCAAGCGCGCCAGCCGCGCCTTGTGCGTGGCCTGTCATCGATTTGGTCGAGGAAATCGGTGGCACGCTGCCCTCGCCGAATATGCGGCGCACGGCTTCGACCTCGCCCACATCGCCGACCGGGGTCGACGTGCCATGGGCGTTGATATAGCCGACCTTGCGGCCTTCGGGCAGCGTGGACAACGCCAGACGCATCGCACGCTCGCCGCCCTCGCCAGACGGGGCCACCATGTCGTGGCCGTCTGAGGTTGCGGCGTAGCCGGTCACCTCGGCATAGATTTTGGCACCACGGGCCAGAGCGTGCTCCAGCTCTTCCAGCACGACAATGCCACCCCCGCCGGAGATCACGAATCCGTCGCGGTGTTCATCAAATGCGCGCGAGGCTTTCTCGGGCGTGTCGTTGTATTTGGACGACATCGCCCCCATCGCATCAAACAGGCAGGAGAGCGTCCAGTCGAGCTCTTCACCGCCGCCTGCGAACATCACGTCCTGCTTACCCAGCATGATCTGTTCCGCCGCGTTGCCGATGCAGTGCAGGGAGGTCGAGCAGGCCGAGGTGATCGAATAGTTGATGCCCTTGATCTTGAACGCGGTCGCCAGGTTTGCCGAAATGGTCGAGCACATGCATTTCGGTACCGCAAACGGCCCGATCCGCTTGGTCGCGCCGTTTTTCAGTACGGTCTGGTGCGCGGTCAGCATGGCGCTTGTGGACGGACCACCTGATCCGGCCACAAGACCGGTGCGCGGGTTGACGACCTGATCTTCGGTCAGGCCGGAATCGGCAATGGCCTGGCTCATGGCGATATGCGCGTAGGCCGCACCCGGTCCCATGAAGCGCAACGTGCGCTTGTCCACATGCTCGGCCACGTCGATCTTGAGCGATCCGGCGATCTGGCTGCGGAAGCCGTGTTCGACCATCTGCTCATTGGCCTCGATCCCGGATTTACCTGCTTTGAGTGAGGCCAAGACCTCTTCGGCATTGTTCCCGATGGAGGAAACGACCCCCAGACCGGTGACGACGACGCGACGCATAAGCGTACTCCTGTATTCCCTGGTTCAGTTCCTTGTTCGAAAGCTGGGGTCAGCTTTCGGACAATGCAACCTTCATGTCCTTGACCTGATAGATTACTTCACCGTCCGCTTCGACCCGGCCATCCGCCACACCCATGGTCAGGCGGCGGGTTTGCACAGCTTTGGTGAAGTCTACGTAATATGTCAGCATCTTGCGGTCGGGGCGAACCATCCCGGTCAGTTTGACTTCACCCACGCCGAGTGCATAGCCGCGCCCTTGCCAGCCGCGCCAGCCCAGGTTGAAACCGGTCAATTGCCACAAACCGTCAAGGCCAAGGCATCCGGGCATGATCGGGTTGCCAGGGAAATGACAGTCAAAGAACCACAAGTCCGGCGTGATATCGAATTCGGCGACCACGTGGCCTTTGCCATGGGCGCCGCCATCACCTGAGATATCGGTGATCCTGTCCATCATCAGCATCGGCGGGGCGGGCAGCTGCGCATTGCCGGGGCCGAACAATTCGCCACGGGCGCATTTCAGCAGATCATCTTTGTCAAAGCTGCTCGGGAATTGGGCCATTCTGCCGCCTCTCCTGCCAGGGGTTCGTTCGTTATATCTGGCCTCGTCTAGCACCCGCATGCAAGGTCCTGCAAGAGCAGCGCGCATATCATGTTGTGCACGCGACATTCTTTGTGTTTGTCTACATGTGTCTTTGCGAATGAATTTCATTTGAAATTACCAACCATGCGCCCCTATATATAAAGTCAGCAATAACAGGTATCGGATTCATGACACCTCAGAGCCGAGATATCGCGACAAGCTGGCTGGTCGATGCCGGTTTACGCCCTACGCGCCAGCGGCTGGCGCTGGCTGAGTTGTTGGTGGGCGACGGACGTCATCGCCATGTGACCGCTGAGAGTCTGTTCGAATCTGCAAAGCGCAACGGCGACGCCGTTTCGCTGGCGACGGTGTACAATACTCTGCGCGCTTTCTGCGAAGCAGGCGTGTTGCAGGAGATCACCGTGGATGGTTCGAAAAGCTACTTCGACACCAACACCCATGATCACCCGCATTTCTTTTGGGAAGATGAGGGGCGACTGAGCGATGCTCCCTCTGATCAGTTGGTGATCCAGCAACTGCCGGATGCCCCCGAAGGGGTCGAGATCGCGTCGGTCGACGTAGTGATCCGTCTACGCAGGAAGGCCTGAATGGTTTTGGTGCCATTGACCCTTTAGTGTCATGTCAGTGAAAGGGGGCTCTGCCCCCGCCGCGGCAAGCCGCGACTCCCCCGAGGTATTTTTGAACAGAAGAAGAGCGGGTCAGAACCATTGGCCCGGTTCCATCAGGCCAAGGTCGAGCAATTGGCGTGAGGTCCATTGGAATTCGACTGAATTGCGCCAGCGGAAGCTGGGGATGTCGAAGGTTGATCCTGCATTTGTTTTTAGCGCTTTGGCTGCGCGGAACGAGCAGATTGCGGCGGTCAGATTATGGTGCCACGGGCAGGCATAGGTATTGTACTCGGGCTCGTTGAAACTGTGATCGGGCAGTAAGGTCAGGCCCTTGCGGGATTTGAACAGGGCAATGCGGTCGATGCGGCGGCGCTCATACGGGATATGATCCTCGAACCGCCAGCGCAGACCGCCGGACATGTCAAGCTGTCTGTCAATTGGCTGACCCGTCGCGTCGTGCCGTGTGTGAGCATAATAACCAGTTCGGTCCAGCATCGCACGGTCTGGCGAGACTCCGTTTGGGAAAGTGGTCAGATCGTCGGCATACAGATCGACCACATGGGTCAGCATGGCGGGGCGCCGTTCTTCGGTGTGGAACGCCAGCATCTCGCCTACACTGCGCGTTTCGCAGAAAGGGAAAAACAGGTATTCCGCATTGTAGCAGTAGTACGTCCACAGCCCCGGCGCGGCCTGACCAATTTGATTGATCGTGTCAAAAACCACTGATCGGGGCGCGCAGGTGAATGTGACGCGATGAATGTCACTTTCTAGGTCTGCGTCTATCTCGAAACCTTGCGGCATAAATGCGATGACCGACCGGAACCCCAGCTTAAGGTGGTGACGCAGCGTGCTGTTCAGTTCGACGTTATCTTCGGCAAAGATCAATGCGACTGGCCCTTTGGCCAGTGCCGCCTGGCCACTTTTGAGAAACTGATCTACGGATTCGTACTGCATCGTCTGAATTGCTGCCGCATTGCTGGAATTGGGCGTCAAATTCGGGTAATTGCGCCGGCATTGCAAGCGGCGTTCGAAGCATATAGATGACGCCGATCCAGCGACTGCAAAGGCCCGTCTCATGTCCGAACCCAAAAAGCTGTTTATCAAGACTTATGGCTGTCAGATGAATGTTTATGACAGCGAACGCATGGCGGAAGCGCTGGGCGGGCAGGGCTATGTCGAAGCCAAATCGGCGGATGACGCGGACATGATCTTGCTGAACACCTGCCATATTCGGGAAAAAGCGGCCGAAAAGGTCTATTCGGAACTGGGTCGGTTTAAGGGGTTAAAGGCCGAGAAGCCGGATCTGAAAATCGGGGTTGCCGGCTGTGTTGCCCAAGCCGAGGGCGAAGAGATCATGCGCCGTCAGCCTCTGGTCGACCTGGTGGTCGGGCCGCAGAGCTATCACCGTTTGCCTGAGATGGAGGCGAAGACACGCGAGGGCGAAAAGGCGCTGGATACGGACTTTCCCGAGGAGGATAAGTTCGAGAAATTGAAAAACCGGCCAAAAGCCAAGCGTGGTCCGACCGCGTTTTTGACCGTACAGGAGGGGTGCGACAAGTTCTGTGCCTTCTGCGTGGTGCCCTATACTCGTGGGGCCGAAGTCAGCCGTCCGGCAGATCGCATCATTCATGAAGCGCAGGATCTGGTCGAACGCGGCGTGCGGGAAATCACTCTGTTGGGTCAAAACGTCAACGCTTATCATGGCGCTGGTCCTAATGGCGACATGACGCTGGCTGGTTTGATCTGGGAACTGAACAAGATCGACGGATTGGAGCGTATCCGCTTTACCACTTCGCACCCCAATGACATGAGTGACGATCTGATCGAGGCACACGGTACCTGTGACAAGCTGATGCCCTATCTGCACCTGCCGGTTCAGTCGGGTTCGGATCGGATTTTGAAGCGGATGAACCGCAGCCATACGGCGGAAAGTTATCTGCGTTTGATCGAACGAATCCGTGAAGCGCGGCCGGATATCCTTATGTCCGGGGACTTCATCGTTGGTTTTCCTGAAGAGACAGATGAGGATTTTCAAGCCACTTTGAATTTGGTCGAGCAGGTCAAATACGGGTATGCGTATTCGTTCAAGTATTCCACGCGACCCGGCACACCTGCGGCAGAACGGCCACAGGTCGAACCCGAAGTGGCAGATGACCGTCTACAACGTTTGCAAGCAATGATTACACAGCATCAGCGCGAAATTCAGGATTCGATGGTCGGTCGTACTGTGCGCGTTCTATTCGAAAAACCAGGGCGTCTGGCCGGACAAATGGTCGGAAAATCCGAGTATCTTCACGCGGTTCACGTGACAAATGCCGATGTCGCGACAGGTGATCTGCGGGCCGTGAAGATCACCGGCTCGGGCGCAAACTCACTCGCGGGTGAGTTGATCTGATCAGGTGGTTGGTCGTCATATCTGACGAGTTTTCAGGAAATTAACCCTTGATTTATCACTTGGAATTATGTTCCGAGAGAGGCCAGATTTTTCACGGGAGAATAATTTGATGTGTGGGGAATCTGCCCGGATCTGCGTTGCGGATCCATGCGATTGGGAGCGCGTGTGGTGAGTTCGACTGTGTTACAAAGAAGTAGTTTGTCTCGCTTTTTCAGCGCAGCTGCCTTTGCCGTTTTCAGTGCAGTCCCGACCCTGGCAGGGGATGTTGTAGGCAATGTGACAGAACCGGACGTCATCGCTCCGCAGCAACAACCACGTGATGCCAGCGCATTCTATTTAGGACTCAGCGGCGGCTATGGTGGCGGGGGCGACGATGAGTTTGGGCTTCGCACGCCGGGCGGGCTGTTTCCGATTGGCGAATTGGAGCCTAGCGGTGGATACGGAGGTATTCGCGGCGGATGGCGTGGCGTTTTGCCTGCGCGGGGCGGCCGTGACTATGTTTATGGCCTTGAGGTCGGTTATGATTTCGGAACACTCGAAGACAGTGCTTCAACTCGGGTGACGGGAATCCCTGTTCAGGCCGAATCCTCAATCTCGGATGTATTCTCTGTTCGCCTTCGTAGCGGCATCAGCAATCGCAGCCGCAGTGTTCTATATTTTGCCACCTTGGGATATGTCACCGGCGACATTGGCACACAGGCGACTCTGCCGGGGGGCGGACCGCTTTCACGGTTTCAAGAATCGGATCGGCGCAACGGATATTCAGCCAGCTTGGGTGCCGAACATCGATTGAATGATCGGTGGTCGATCACTGGTGAAATTGAATATGTGCAGTTCGAATCGAAAGTCGTTGACTTTGGCTCGGGCTTTTCAACCAAATCCACCCCAAGCTTTACCGGGGTCAGGTTTGGGCTGAATTACACCTTCTGAAACTTCCCTGATATTTACTGTTTCCCGCTTGCATTTCCCGGATTTGGGATGATCTGCGGGCGCAATTGCAATTGGTTTGGGAAAATTTGAATCTGCGCCTTGCGCCGACCAGAATTTGTTGTCACGCTCAAGATGAAACGCCAAGACAGGAGAACGGATTGGCCATCGGTGCCCTGACCCCACCGCAAGACGACATGCCCCAGCGCGAGGCACTTGTTGAATTTCCAGACAACCGATTGTTGATTGATCTGTGCGGCGAGTACGATCGCAATCTCGCCGAGATCGAACAGAAACTGACCGTCCAGATCGTACGGCGCGGCAACCAGCTTGTCGTGATGGGCGAAGAGGATGCCCAGAAGCAGGCGGTCGAAGTTCTGCAGGCACTCTATACCCGTCTTGAAGGGGGGCGGGACGTTGAGGCCGCCGACGTGGACCGGGAGCTGCGGATGGGAAATTCCGAGGTTGGGACCGGCGCGCGTGACGGTGATCAGCTTGAAATGTTCAAGGGCGGCACGGTCGAGATCAAGACCCGCAAGAAACTGGTAGAGCCGCGCACGGATGCGCAAAAAGCCTATGTTCAGTCGCTGTTCCAGAACGAGCTTGCGTTTGGAATCGGTCCGGCGGGGACGGGCAAGACCTATCTGGCGGTGGCCGTTGGTGTCTCGATGTTTATTGGTGGCCACGTGGATCGCATCATCCTGAGCCGCCCGGCGGTCGAAGCTGGCGAAAAGCTTGGGTATCTGCCCGGCGACATGAAGGATAAAGTCGATCCTTATATGCAGCCGCTCTATGATGCGCTGAATGATTTTCTTCCGGGAAAACAGCTGGCCAAACTGATCGAGGAAAAACGGATCGAAATCGCCCCGCTGGCCTTTATGCGTGGGCGTACATTGGCCAACGCCTTTGTGGTTCTTGACGAGGCCCAAAACGCCACGACGATGCAGATGAAAATGTTCCTGACCCGTCTGGGCGAGGGCAGCCGCATGGTCATCACCGGCGACCGGTCCCAGGTCGACCTGCCGCGTGGCGTGCAGTCTGGCTTGAAGGACGCAGAGCGTCTTTTGAAGACGATCCCCAACATCAGCTTCAACTATTTCACTTCCAAGGATGTCGTACGTCACCCGCTTGTCGCCGCGATTATCGAAGCGTATGAGGCCGATGCGGGCCGTGAAGCAGGCTGAAAACCGAAGGCCCGCGCCGGGCCTTTGTGTGAAATGTCATGAACCTTGAGATCACCATCGAAGACGACCGCTGGCAGGGGCTGGATGTGCTGTCGCATGCAGCCATTTCTGCTGTTCTGGATCATTGTGGCCTGAACAAAGAGATTTGCGAGGTCAGCCTGCTGGGCTGTGACGACAACCGCATCGCGGAACTGAATACTGAATTCCGCGAGAAACCGACCCCGACCAATGTGCTAAGCTGGCCTGCCAAGGATTTGTCCCCAGACGAAGCAGGGGGGACGCCCCATCCGGCGACGCCGGATTTCACGGGTGAGATTGCGTTGGGTGACATCGCAATATCCTACGACACTTGCGTCCGCGAAGCGGCTGCTGCGGGCAAAAACATGGGTGATCACGTCACACATTTGATCGTTCATGGTACGTTGCACCTGTTGGGCTATGATCACATCCGTGACCCCGACGCCACTTTAATGGAGCGGATCGAGGTCGAGATACTTGGCAAAATGGGTATTGATGACCCATATAATGATTAATGTGGGTCCTCGGGCTCGATCAACTGGAACAGAGAAATGGGCGATACAGACGGCAGTTCTAGGGCGGCGCACGGCGCGCAACCTCAGGACAGCAACACGGCAATAGACGAAAAAGGCGGATTTTTTTCCCGCATCATCGATGCGTTTTCACCTCCCGGCGAGGAAGAGCCGGACACGGTAAACGGCCAATCGGCAATAGCCCCGCAATCACGCGGCATGATCAACCTGCGCCGAATGCGGGTAGAAGATGTGGCCATACCTACGGCGGAAATCGTTTCAGCCCCTCTGACAATCTCCAAGGATGAACTGGCGAAAGTTTTTCGGGACAGCGGCCTGTCACGGATACCAGTCTATGACGGCACGTTGGATACCCCGCTGGGTTTTGTCCACCTGAAGGATTTTGCGCTGACCCATGGGTTCAATGGGGGCGAGGCCGAGTTTGACCTGCAATCGATGCTGCGCACGTTGCTGTTTGTCCCCCCTTCGATGCCGATCGGAGTCCTGCTGACCAAAATGCAGACCGAACGCAGGCACATGGCTTTGGTGATTGATGAATATGGCGGCGTCGACGGGTTGCTGACGATTGAGGACCTGATCGAACAGGTGGTAGGCGAGATCGCTGATGAGCACGACGCCGATGAGGACCAGCTGTGGGTGCACGAAAAACCCGGCTGTTATATCGTTCAGGCACGTGTCCCACTTGAAGAATTCGAGGCAGAGATCGGGCGTTCTCTGACCAGCCACGAAGACGTGGACGAAGAAGAAATCGACACTCTGGGCGGTCTCGTCTTCATGCTTTCTGGCCGGGTCCCGGCTCGCGGCGAGGTGGTTTTGCACCCTGAGGGCCCCGAGTTTGAAGTCATGGATGCCGATCCACGCCGTATCAAGCGGTTGCGCGTTATGCTGCCGGACCTCGTTACATGAACCCAGCGCAGGGTTGGCCATTCTGGCTGAGGCTTGTGCTGGGTGCAGTGCTGGGTGTAATTGCGGCGTTTGGGTTGGCTCCCTACGGATTTTGGGTGGCCACGATTGTCGGGCTGGTCCTAATCGCACCGCTTTTCTTAGCCTGCGAAACGCGTCTTCGGGCCGCGTGGCTGGGATGGCTGTTTGCGACAGGTTATCTTGCCAACGCGCTTAGCTGGATTATTGAACCTTTTCAAGTGGATGCCGCGCGCCATGCCTGGATGGCCCCCTTCGCCCTGGTCTTTTTGGCTGGTGGTCTCGCCCTGTTCTGGAGTTGGGCGTTCTGGATCGCGCGTAGACCGAAGACCGATCCGCTTCGTCAGGCCGTGTTTTTGGCCCTGTCCTTGTCTGTGGCCGAGTTTGCGCGGGGGTATGTGCTGACGGGCTTCCCCTGGGCCGGGATTTCTCAGGTCTGGGTCGACGCTGCAATTGCTCAGGCGTTGTCGCTGATCGGCCCGTTCGGTTTGGGGGCATTGACACTGGCCGTGACTTTGCCATTGGGCGCGGCGCTTGCGGAACGCAGAACGGCAAGAGGACTGGCCTTGCCCGCCATCGGTGCGATTTGCGTTACGGGCATCGCCGGGTTTTATGCAACGACCCGGCCGCCGGTGTCTGAGACGGAACATATCGTCAGACTGGTTCAACCCAACGCGCCCCAACACCAGAAATGGGATCCGGATTACGCACCGCTGTTCTTCGCCCGTCAGATCGAGTTCACGGCGATCGAGCCGCGCCCAGACCTGATTGTCTGGCCGGAGACAGCTGTGCCTGCATGGCTGGACAGTGCTCAACCCTATCTTGAGGCCATCGCCGATGCCGCCCAGGGGACGCCGGTAATTCTTGGTATCCAAAGGGCAGAGGGGCTGCGTATCTACAATTCGATGGTGTATCTGGACGAACAAGGGCGTCAGGCCGGGCTATATGACAAACACCATCTGGCGCCTTTTGGCGAATATGTGCCTTTTGGAGGGGTGCTGGAACAATTCGGGATCGCGGGATTGGCATCGACTACCGGTCACGGCTTCAGCGCTGGTCCCGGGGCGGCAAATCTGGACGTTGGGAAACTGGGCAAGGCTTTGCCGTTGATCTGTTACGAAGCCGTGTTCCCGCAGGACGTTCTGGCCGCACCGGACCGCTCGGACTTCTTGCTGCAGATCACGAACGATGCCTGGTTTGGAACCCGCTCTGGCCCCTATCAGCATCTTGCGCAGGCCAGGATGCGCGCGATCGAGCAGGGGCTGCCAATGGTACGGGTCGCCAATACGGGCGTGTCGGCGATGATCGACCCTCTTGGCCGGATCACCGATGCGCTTCCTTTGGGGCAGGCGGGTTTCGTCGACGCTGTTCTGCCGCAGCCCTTGCCGCCAACCCCCTATTCCCGTTTTGGCGACATTCCGGTCTTTCTCTGTCTATTGGCGATGTTTTTGCTGCTTTGGCGCAACCTGCGATCGGGTCACGCATAATTTCCGATTGACCCCGATTTTCTGTGGGCGTATCCCCTCGAATGCCTGTCACAACGGCTTCCTGGCGTGGCGGGGAAATCTTAATGGAGCACTTTCATGTCCCGACAGAACTACACATTTACTTCGGAGTCCGTTTCCGAAGGGCATCCGGACAAGGTCTGTGACCGAATTTCCGATGCCGTCCTTGACGCATTTCTGAACGAAGAACCCGAGGCACGCGTGGCGTGCGAAACTTTTGCCACCACAAACCGTGTGGTTATCGGCGGCGAAGTAGGCCTGTCGGATCAGGATAAACTGCACGACTACATGGGGCGCATAGATGAAATCGCCCGCGCCTGTATCAAAGATATCGGCTACGAGCAGGACAAGTTCCACCACAACACGGTTGAGGTGACGAACCTGCTGCATGAACAATCCGCCCACATCGCGCAAGGTGTGGATGCATCGGACAACAAGGATGAGGGCGCTGGCGATCAGGGCATCATGTTCGGTTACGCCACGACCGAGACGCCCGCGTTGATGCCTGCGCCGATCCAGTATTCCCACGCGATTCTGCGTCGCCTGGCCGAAGTGCGTAAAAACGGCACAGAACCTGCGTTGGGCCCGGACGCAAAGTCGCAGCTGTCTGTTGTCTATCGCGACGGCAAACCGGTCGGGGTCAGCTCGGTCGTGCTGTCGACCCAGCATCTGGATGAGACGTTGAGTTCAGACGATATTCGCCAGATCGTTGAACCTTATATCCGTGAAACGCTGCCCGAGGGGTGGCTGTCGGCAGAAACCGAGTGGCACGTGAACCCGACCGGAAAGTTCGTGATCGGTGGCCCTGACGGGGATGCGGGCCTGACGGGTCGCAAGATCATCGTGGATACTTATGGCGGGGCGGCACCGCATGGCGGCGGTGCGTTCTCGGGCAAAGACCCGACCAAGGTGGACCGCTCGGCTGCCTATGCCGCGCGCTATCTTGCGAAGAATGTTGTGGCCGCAGGCATGGCCGAGCGCTGCATTATTCAGCTCAGCTATGCAATTGGCGTTTCAAAGCCACTTTCGATCTATGCTGACACGCAAGGTACCGGGCAGATTCCGGATGCCGAGATCGAAAAAGCCGTTGGCCAGGTGATGGACCTGACGCCGCGTGGCATTCGTCAACATCTGGAAATGAACAAACCCATCTATCAGCGCACCGCTGCTTACGGTCACTTTGGCCGCGAGCCCGATGCTGATGGCGGTTTCAGCTGGGAGCGGACCGACCTTGCCGCAGCCCTGAAACAGGCTGTCTAACCAACTGCAACCCGAAGGGTGCGCTGTGGTCGGCGCCTCTTCTTCTGTTGAAAATACTTCGGGGGCCGCCATTGGATGCGCCATTGGTTCGAGAAACCAATGGGGACAGGATGGCGGCCACGCCCAGCCCTTGCAACGCATCGGCGCGCGCAGTATGGCCACGGCCATGAGCACCCAAACACCCCAACGCCCCCGCAGAAACTTCTATGGCCGTTTCAAAGGCAAAGCTTTGAAGCAGAGTCAAAAGACGTATCTGAGCGAAGACCTCGACGCTTTGTCTCCGGGTGCAGTTGACTGGGACAGCAACCCTGAACGCCAACCGTTGGACCTGAAAAATCTGTTTAATGGCAAAGAGGTCTGGCTAGAGGTCGGCTTTGGCGGTGGCGAACATCTGGTGCACCAGGCGGCCAGCAACCCTGATATCGGGATTATCGGCGCTGAACCGTATATCAACGGCGTCGCGATGCTGCTGGGCAAAATCCGCAGGGCGGGGGTTCAAAACCTGGCTGTGCATCCCGGCGACGCCCGTGATCTGTTTGATGTACTGCCCGAGGCCAGCATTTCCCGGGCTTTCCTGCTCTATCCCGACCCGTGGCCCAAAACACGGCATCATCGCCGTCGCTTTGTAACGGCCGAGCATCTTGAACCCTTGGCGCGTGCCCTGAAACCGGGATCGATCTTCCGTGTGGCCACCGATATTCCCGACTATGTGCGCCAAACTCTGGAAGAGGTGCCGCGCGCCGGTTTCGAATGGCTGGCCGAGCGTCCTGTGGATTGGCGTGAACCGTGGGATGATTGGATTTCCACCCGCTACGAGCAGAAGGCATTGCGCGAAGGTCGCACGCCTCACTATCTGACCTTCCGACGCAAAGGCTGATTGCCGCTGGACCAACCGGCCCCAATTCGCTAATCGGCATAGACTGATAGCGCAAAAGGAGCCCCCATGTCCGGACACGGCACGCCCATCCCGATGACCTCACGTCCTTGCGGTCCGCTGACCGGCACGGCACAGGTGCCCGGCGACAAGTCAATCTCGCACCGGTCGCTGATCCTGGGTGCAATGGCTGTGGGCGAGACCCGAATCTCGGGACTGCTGGAGGGTGAGGATGTGCTGGATACCGCCAAAGCCATGCGCGTCTTTGGGGCCGAGGTGACCGATCACGGTGGCGGAGAATGGACAGTTTATGGTGTTGGCGTTGGTGGCTTTGCCGAGCCGGATCAGGTGATCGACTGCGGCAACTCGGGCACCGGGGTGCGGCTGATCATGGGCGCGATGGCGACCTGTCCGATCACAGCGACCTTTACGGGTGATGCCAGCCTGAACAAACGCCCGATGGCGCGGGTTACTGATCCGTTGGCATTGTTTGGGGCGCAGTCCGTGGGTCGTTCAGGCGGGCGCTTGCCGATGACCATCGTCGGCGCCGCAGAACCTGTTCCGGTCCGTTACGAGGTTCCGGTGCCGTCGGCACAGGTGAAATCCGCAGTATTACTGGCCGGTCTTAACGCGCCCGGCAAAACTGTTGTGATTGAGAAAGAGGCCACCCGCGACCACTCCGAACGGATGCTGGCGGGTTTTGGGGCCGAGATTACTGTAGAAGACACTGAAGAAGGCCGCGTCATTACCCTGACCGGTCGCCCAGAGTTGAAGCCGCAGGTCATTGCCGTCCCGCGCGATCCGTCCAGCGCCGCCTTTCCGGTTTGCGCGGCACTGATCACACCCGGTTCGGATGTGCTGGTCCCGGGCATAGGTTTGAATCCGACCCGCGCCGGACTATTCACCACGCTGCGCGAGATGGGGGCTGACCTGACCTATGAAAACGAAGGTGAAGAAGGCGGCGAACCTGTCGCTGATTTGCGCGCAAAATACTCGCCCAACATGAAAGGTATCGAGGTGCCGCCTGCGCGGGCGGCTTCGATGATCGACGAATATCCGGTTCTGTCAGTTGTTGCGGCCAACGCCACCGGCACTACAATGATGGGCGGCGTGAAAGAGCTGCGCGTAAAAGAAAGTGACCGGATCGACGCGATGGCCAAAGGTCTGCGCGCGAACGGTGTGACTGTCGATGAGGGCGAAGACTGGTGGTCGGTCGAGGGGCTGGGCATCGGCAATGTCCCCGGCGCAGGGACCTGCGAGAGCTTCCTGGATCATCGCATTGCCATGTCCTTCATGATCCTTGGAATGGGGGCCAAGACCCCCGTGACCGTCGATGATGCCGGCCCGATTGCCACATCTTTCCCGATCTTCGAACCGCTGATGGCGCGCCTTGGGGCGCAGCTTGTCAGAAACAACCGATAAGACCGGTCATGACGCAGAGTTTCACTGTAGCGATTGACGGCCCGGCTGCTGCAGGGAAAGGCACGATCTCAAAGGCTGTTGCGGCGCATTTCGGGTTTGCGCATCTGGATACAGGGCTCTTGTATCGCGCGGTGGGGCGGCGCACGCTGGATGGTGTGGACGCGATCGAGGCAGCGCAGGCACTGACAGCAGAAGAACTGGAACTAGGGGATTTACGCACGGCCGAGATCGCTCAGGCGGCCTCAAAAGTCGCGGTGATCCCCGAGGTTCGCGCCGCTTTGGTGGATTTCCAGCGTGCCTTTGCCCGTCGGGCCGGGGGTGCCGTTCTGGACGGGCGCGACATTGGAACCGTGATTTGCCCGCACGCTGAGGTTAAGCTGTTTGTCACCGCCAGCCCAGAAGTTCGGGCCGAACGCCGGTTTCTGGAACTTCTGGCCAAGGGTGCCGAAGTCACACGTGCTCAGGTTTTGGCGGACGTTCGCGAACGCGACGCGCGCGATGCTGACCGCAGTACGGCCCCGATGAAACCGGCAGAGGATGCGGTTCTTCTGGATACCTCTGACCTGTCGATCGAAGAAGCTTTGGGCAAAGCGATTGCTCTGGTTACCGCACAGCGACCCACTGGTCTATAAAGTCGAACGGAAACACAGTTCACCAAGCTTTGTTTGGTCAGCGTAATACTGTGCTTTTATGGTTGGATCATTGTCTGCAGGAGAATGACCATGATCCGCCTCGCCATTGCGCTGATTTTTCTGGCCGGAAGTCTTGCCGCCCAAGAGGCTGAGCCTCCGATGGATTACGAACGGCTGGGCAAGATTCTGTTTGCTCTCGATCCCGAGGCGCAGCCGCTTGGCCCGGGGTTTCAGCTGACGATTTCCGACGTGCCGGTTTTGGTTGTCACAGACGTCAGCACGGATCGGATGCGCGCAATGGTGGCTATCCGAAGTGCGGATGAACTGTCGAAAGAAGAGCTGTATCGTATGATGCAGGCCAATTTCGATACAGCTTTGGACGCCCGTTATGCGATTGCCAACGGGACAGTTTGGGCAGCGTTTATTCACCCTCTTTCGACATTGGAGAAAGACCAACTGATTTCCGGCTTGGCGCAGACGATAAACATCGCCGTGACTTATGGCACCTCCTACACCGGCGGGGCGATTCAATTCGGTGGTGGTGACAGCGATGGTTTGCAACGGCAACTGATTGAGGAATTGCTCAAGAAAGGCGAAGAGATCTGACCCCTCGTTCGGTGGTTCGATCTGCCTTGTCTCTGATGATGAGAAATGTAATATCATCACAATATGAGGAATTCGAGATCAGAACAGCGCCAAACCGGCGCGACCCGTAATCTTCGCAGTGGTTTGAAACGTCGTCGTCGGCAGGTCTCGCCGATGCAGACCTATGATGCTCTGCCGCGGCCCTTGAGGCAGTGGTTGGCGCAAGCCTGCCTGCCGTGGAGCCCGACCTCGGCTTTGAAAATCTGGAAGCAAACCGGTGGAAATGACGATCCTGCGGCTGCGATTGGGCGGCTGAACGCGGTTGAGCAGGCAATGCTGCAGAAGGACGCGACAGTTTGGGCTTAGATAGGATCAAGACCTGACGCCGGCGATATCCGGCCGGGCCTTGGAAATATGGGCTTTGCCCTTGCACTGGCAGTGGAATCCGCCTATACGCGCGCTGTCGATACAAGGGCGGTCAACGTCCGGATGACGTTTCTGAGCAGGGCCGGGTTACCTCGGCCCTTTGTGTTTGTTTGCTCAGGGGCGCACCGGATCACGCCTGAAGACATCATGAAACAAGACCGGCGGAGACAACCGCTCGGCCAGCAAAAACGTATGTAAAGGAAAACAACGCCACATGGCTAACGCATCCATGGAGGAATTCGAAGCCCTCCTGAACGAAAGCTTCGAAATGGACACGCCCGAAGAGGGTTCTGTTGTCAAAGGCAAGGTTCTGGCGATCGAAGCCGGCCAAGCCATCATCGACGTAGGCTACAAAATGGAAGGCCGCGTTGATCTGAAAGAATTCGCAAATCCCGGCGAAGCCCCTGAAATCGCTGTTGGTGACGAGGTCGAAGTTTACCTGCGCGCCGCAGAAAACGCCCGTGGCGAAGCTGTCATCTCACGTGAGATGGCCCGCCGTGAAGAGGCATGGGACCGTCTGGAAAAAGCATATGCCGACGACCAGCGCGTCGAAGGTGCAATCTTTGGTCGCGTCAAAGGTGGCTTCACCGTTGATCTGGGTGGCGCAGTTGCGTTCCTGCCCGGCTCGCAAGTTGACGTACGCCCTGTACGCGACGCTGGCCCGCTGATGGGTCTGAAGCAGCCGTTCCAGATTCTGAAAATGGACCGCCGCCGTGGCAACATCGTTGTTTCGCGTCGCGCAATCCTGGAAGAATCGCGTGCCGAACAGCGTGCCGAAGTTATCGGCAACCTGTCCGAAGGTCAGACCGTCGAGGGTGTTGTCAAGAACATCACCGAATACGGTGCATTCGTTGACCTGGGCGGCGTTGACGGCCTGCTGCACGTCACCGACATGGCATGGCGTCGTGTGAACCACCCGTCCGAGATCCTGACGATCGGCGAAACCATCAAGGTTCAGGTCATCAAGATCAACAAAGAGACCCACCGCATCAGCCTGGGCATGAAGCAGTTGCAGGAAGATCCATGGGATCTGGTTGCTGCGAAGTACCCGCTGGGCTCGGTCCATCAGGGTCGCGTCACCAACATCACCGACTACGGCGCGTTCGTCGAGCTGGAAGCCGGTGTCGAAGGTCTGGTGCACGTATCCGAGATGTCCTGGACCAAGAAAAACGTCCACCCCGGCAAGATCGTTTCGACCAGCCAGGAAGTCGACGTCATGGTTCTGGAAATCGACGGCGCCAAGCGTCGCGTGTCTCTGGGCCTGAAGCAGACTCAGCGCAACCCATGGGAAGTGTTTGCAGAAACACACCCCGAGGGCACCGAGGTCGAAGGCGAAGTCAAGAACATCACCGAATTCGGTCTGTTCATTGGCCTCGAAGGCGACATCGACGGCATGGTTCACCTGTCCGACCTGTCCTGGGACGAGCGTGGCGAGGATGCGATCCAGAACTATCGCAAAGGCGATATGGTTTCGGCCGTCGTTTCGGAAGTTGACGTTGAGAAAGAGCGTATCTCGCTGTCGATCAAAGCCCTGGGCGGTGACAAGTTCGCCGAAGCCGTGGGCGGCGTGAAGCGTGGTTCTGTTATCACCGTCGAAGTGACCGCGATCGAAGATGGCGGCATCGAGGTCGAGTACGAAGGCATGAAGTCGTTCATCCGTCGTTCGGACCTGTCGCGTGACCGCGCCGAACAACGCCCCGAGCGTTTCTCGGTCGGTGACAAGGTCGACGTCCGCGTCACTAATGTTGACAGCAAGACCCGTCGTCTGGGCCTGTCGATCAAGGCACGCGAGATCGCCGAAGAGAAAGAGGCCGTGGAACAGTACGGTTCGTCCGACTCGGGCGCATCGCTGGGCGATATCCTGGGTGCAGCGCTGAAGTCCGGCGACTGACCCAGGGCGAGAGCCTAAGCAAGAATTTCGGCCCCGCGTATCTGCGCGGGGCCGTTTTTGTTGCGAATCAATATGTTCCTAATTTCGAGCTTATTCACCGTATCATTCGCGCATTAAGTGTGGAAATCGGGGTAACCGGCAAAAAATCGCGTGAGAATGTGGCAAAATAGGGCCTCGGTGCGCAGAGTATCCGTTCCCCCCTTTCGGGTTTTTTCCTATACTGTCAAATCAGTAGACCTGTCACACCGGCTGCCTGGGAGGGTATCACGCATGATCCGTTCAGAATTGATTCAAAAAATCGCCGACGAAAATCCGCATCTCTATCAGCGTGATGTCGAACGGATCGTGAATACTGTGTTCGAGGAAGTCACCGACGCCATGTCGCGGGGTGACCGGGTTGAACTGCGCGGCTTTGGCGCGTTCTCGGTCAAAAAGCGCGATGCGCGTGTGGGCCGCAATCCACGCACCGGCGAGACCGTACAGGTCGAAGAAAAATGTGTGCCCTTCTTCAAGACTGGCAAGTTGCTAAGGGATCGCCTGAACGGTAAAGCCTAGCCTCATGATGCGCTATCTTCGATATGGATTTCTGGCGATTCTCGGAATCGTCCTTGTTTCGGTGTCTTTGGCCAATCGTCAGATCGTCGAACTCAAACTGATGCCGGATGCCTTGTCCGAGCTGTTGGGCTTTAACCTGTCCACCTCACTGCCGTTGTTCATCGTGGTTCTGGGTGGGGTTGTCGCTGGTCTGGTGATCGGGTTCCTGTGGGAATGGCTGCGCGAGCACAAGCATCG
Organism: Ruegeria sp.; assembly: GCF_965243365.1. Taxonomy (GTDB): domain Bacteria; phylum Pseudomonadota; class Alphaproteobacteria; order Rhodobacterales; family Rhodobacteraceae; genus Ruegeria. The sequence goes on from NZ_CBDEUW010000002.1 coordinate 2,338,507, forward strand.
CAAGGATGCCACCGTCAAGACAAGCGAAGTGCGCAAGCTTGAGCGTGAGGTTAAGAAGCTCAAGAAAAAGCAGAACGAAGGTCAGGACGATGTTCTGGCCCTGCTGGATGAGGCCAGCTAAGCCCAATGTCTGCTGAAATCAGTGTTAAAATCTGCGGCCTGACCGCACCGGAACATGTGCGCGCAGCCGTTGACGCAGGCGCGCGCTATATCGGTTTTAACTTTTTCCCTAAATCACCACGCTTCGCTTCGATTGCCAAAGCCGCGGCATTGGCCTCGGATGTGCCGGCGGGGGTGGCTAAGGTTGCGTTGGCGGTGAACTTTTCGAACGCGCAACTGGATGAGATCGTTGCCGGGGTGCCGCTGGATATGCTGCAACTTCACGGTGCGGAAAGCCCTGAGCGAGTAGCGGACGTCAAGCAGCGCTATGGGTTGCCGGTGATCAAGGCGATCGGTGTGGCAGAACCTGAAGACCTGGCAGAGATCGACCGGTATTCTGAAGCGGCAGATCAGTTGCTGATTGATGCCAAGCCGCCAAAGAATTCGGAACTACCGGGAGGCAACGGCCTTCCTTTTGATTGGCGGTTGCTGGCGGGGCGAAAATACTGGCGTACTCCGTGGATGTTATCCGGCGGGCTGAATCCGGGGAACGTGGCCGAAGCCATCAAAATGACCGGGGCCCGGCAGGTGGACGTCGCATCCGGAGTGGAAAGCGCGCCCGGATTGAAAGACCCGGACCTCATCAAGTCATTTATTGATGCCGTCCGGTGATCTGACCCGTTAGTCCAAACGTACCTCCACAAGCGGAGGATGGATTGATGCTGGCGGTGATCGGTGGTGTTTCCCTGAAAAACTGGTACCACGCGCCCGAATTCTTTTGGCGCGCGAAACGGGCGTTACACCAGGCGCAGGGCGACCCGCTTTGCCTCCATGCCGAGGTTTTCGCCTATCAGCGCCTGTATTTCTCGCTGACCGTATGGCACGATATCGAGGCGATGTTGACCTTTGCGCAATCCGGTCCGCATCGCCGAGTGATGCAGCTTTCAACCCGATTGGCGCGTGTTAATCGGTTTTGCCACTTCACCTGCATCGCGGTTCCAACCCGTGCTCAGGCATTGGACGTCTGGATGCAGCAACCCCAGGCAACGAAATAGTACGTTTTGCCATGGCAAATTCCACTGCCACCTCCTATGAACAACATGCACGACGATGGAGACACCCATGGCCAACGATCTATTCAATTCCTTCATGTCCGGCCCCGATGAGCAGGGCCGTTTCGGCATCTTCGGCGGGCGCTTTGTCAGCGAAACGCTGATGCCGCTGATCCTGTCACTGGAAGAGGAATATGACCGCGCCAAGGATGACCCCACCTTCTGGGCCGAGATGGACGATCTGTGGGCGAACTATGTGGGGCGCCCCTCGCCGCTGTACTACGCCGAGCGCCTGACCGAGCATCTGGGTGGGGCCAAGATTTACCTGAAGCGCGATGAGCTGAACCATACCGGCGCGCACAAGATCAACAACGTGCTGGGTCAGATCATTCTGGCGCGGCGCATGGGCAAGACCCGGATCATCGCGGAAACCGGGGCTGGGCAGCATGGCGTTGCCACAGCCACAGTCTGCGCCAAGTTTGGTTTGAAGTGTATCGTCTACATGGGCGCGCATGACGTGCAGCGTCAGGCCCCGAACGTATTCCGGATGCGCCTGCTGGGGGCCGAGGTGATCCCGGTGACCTCAGGCCGTGGCACGCTGAAAGACGCGATGAACGACGCGTTGCGCGACTGGGTGACCAATGTGCGCGACACGTTCTATTGCATCGGAACCGTGGCCGGTCCGCACCCGTACCCGGCGATGGTGCGTGATTTCCAGTCGATCATCGGCAAGGAAGCGAAAGAACAGATGATGAAGGCCGAAGGCCGTCTGCCCGACACGATCATCGCTGCCATCGGCGGCGGCTCGAACGCTATGGGTCTGTTTTATCCGTTCCTTGATGACAAATCCGTCAACATCATCGGCGTAGAAGCCGGTGGTAAAGGCGTGAACGAAAAGATGGAGCATTGTGCCTCGCTGACAGGTGGTCGCCCGGGGGTGTTGCATGGCAACCGAACCTATTTGTTGCAGGACGACGATGGGCAGATCCTTGAAGGGTATTCGATTTCTGCGGGCCTGGATTACCCGGGTATCGGCCCAGAGCATTCCTGGCTGAACGATGTGGGCCGCGCGCAATATGTCTCGATCACCGACAAAGAGGCGCTGGAGGCGTTCCAGCTTTGCTGCGCCACCGAGGGTATCATCCCGGCTCTGGAACCCTGTCACGCGCTGGCCCATGTGATGAAAATTGCGCCTGAGTTGCCCAAGGATCACCTGATCTGCATGAACATGTGCGGACGCGGGGATAAAGACGTTCAGACGGTCGCGAAGTATCTGAACTTTGATATGTCGGACACCGAAGGGCGGGCTGTCGACTAAGGGCTGAGATCAAAAAACTGCGAAAGCTTTTGCTGAATGGACGGCAGTACGAGGAATCGGCTGCCGTCTTGTGGTTTTAGGCGCCGTAGTCGGTGTTTCCATACTAAATATAGTATTCGATCTTTTTTTGGACTGTTGCAAAATTGCGAAAACTGACCAGTGAGCTTCAGTGGGCTTTCAAAATGCCGACGGTCTGGCCGGATCAGCCAAATCTGCAGTGTTTGCGTCACCTTAGCTGATAAAAACAAGGGCATTTGATGGGATGTTCGCGCGAGTAAAAGGCAAAGTGCCAGACGCAATGCGGGTCTCGTCGTTTGCTCCCATTCGTTGAAAATTTGGGATTTCTATACAGCCCAATTCAAATGAATTAACGTTTTTTCAACTAGCGGTTTTGGGGGCGCTGGTTTGGAGACCTCTCTATTTGCTGAGAGTGGATCGCGTGGTTCCGGTTATCGATCAATCGCGATCCGTTTGCTTCGGACTGTCGCACTCTTTTGGTTTTGTTGGAGGTTGGAATGTTCTGGTCCGCGTTGTTGAAGGGATGGTGCCTCGTCCTATTGGTTTCAGTCGCTTTGCTTGGAAACAGCAAAGAGGCATCCGCGCTTGGCGACACTTTCATTGTTACCCCCATACCGACACCAGCTCCGGGCGGGCAGATATTTGTATTTAACAACCCTATTGTACCCGAGGCCTTTGTATCACTCGGAGGCTCAGGTGAAGTTCCCGGCGGGGCGTTTTATTTTGTTGGAGGGATAGATACTTCGCAACCCGCGATCACGCCAGGTGGGTTGGCCGCCCTTGGTTGGCTTGATGTAACCATCATCAGTCAGGATGGCGCGGATTCCACTTATGCAACGGACAACTACATTGGTGTGGTTTTCAATGCTCGCGAAACGGCTGGTGGGCCGCTGTATCAATATGAAATCGCGCTGTCCGGTGTCACGAATACCCAATTGATCAACACACGGGTCATGATTGATACAACGCGGCCAACGGCAACAATCGGTGCGTTGACGGAAACTGCCGGCGGAACCTTTGAGGCAACAATCACGCTGAGCGAACCTAGCACGGACTTCACCGCCAGCGATCTTTCGGTGACCAATGCCACGGCGACGATGACCGGATCCGGGACCAGCTACACCGCGACACTGACCCCCCAGAACAATGACGAGATCGTGTTGTTTGTTCCGGAAGGTGTGTTCACTGATGCCGCTGGTAATACGAACCTGGCGTCAAACCGGGTTAGCACTCTTCAGGCGGTCACCAATACGGAAAGCCTGATTCAGGGTTTCCTGAACGCCCGGGCAAACAGTCTTGTGGCGAACCAACCCAAACTGACCCCATTCTTGCAGCGGTCCGGAGCAGGCTCTCTCGACACTTCTGTCACGCGTGACAACGGATATCTCAACTTTGCCAGCAGTCCGGCTCATCCTGTCTGGTTCCATCTGACCGGCAACTGGAGCTCGCAGGACGATTTCGACAACTCTTATGCCCTGGCCGTTTTGGGCGCGCATCGGTACATCAACAGCAACCTGTTGATCGGCGCGATGTTACAGCTCGATTATGCGGAGACCGAGAATGGTGCGGCGAGCGTTGACGGGACGGGCTGGCTGGTTGGGCCGTATGTGGTCGCCAAGCTGCCAAGCCATCCGGTGTTTCTGGAAGGACGTGTATTGTATGGTCAGGCCGACAATGACATTTCGCCTTTTGGGACTTACGAGGACAGTTTTGACAGCGAGCGCTGGCTGATTCAATCCCGGGTCACGGGCGAAATGAAGCGTGGGGATTTGACCCTGATGCCATTGCTGGACGTCAGCTATACCAGCGACGATCAGGACGCGTATACCGATAGCCTTGGCAATTCGATATCGCAGCAGGATTTTAGCCTGACGACGGCTCGACTGGGTATGGACTTCAGTCACCCAATTGCCGTGGCGCGCGGTGATATGCTCTTAACCGGCGGTCTTTCCGGTATCTGGAGCACCACGTCCGGAACAGGGACTGTGCCTGGTGTTTCTCCGATCGGTGATACGGCCCGCGGTCGTGTGGACCTTGGGTTCGACTATCAGTTGCCCAATGACAGTTTGCTGGCGGCCAATGTGTTCTATGACGGCATCGGCGAAAGCGGATTTGAAAGCTATAGCATCAACCTGACATGGCAGATGGCGTTCTGATCAATCAACCTGTTCAGACAGGCAACGGAACGCTTGCCTCTATTGCTGACTGGGCCTGTGTTATCTAGCCTTGTGCAGCTGCAGCAGTCGTAACGGCACAATGTCCAACGCGCGTTGGTGGGTTGCCTCCAGATGCACTTTGGGTGCACAGCCCTCGTCATGGGCTTGCAGAAAGCGCGCGGCACACAAGCACCAGCTGTCCCCGGGTTTGAGACCCGGGAAATCGAATTCAGGGCGCGGCGTACTCAGGTCATTTCCCACGTATTTTGAGAATGCCAGAAACTCTGCCGTCATGACGGCGCAAACCGTGTGGCTCCCCTGATCCTCGGGGCATGTGTTGCACGCGCCGTCCCGAAAAAACCCTGTGAGCGGTTTACGAGAGCACGGCGCCAGTACACCGCCAAGAACATTTATACTGTCTTGTTTCTGCATGGGCTTACCTTACAGGCTTTGGGCGATCTTGCGGAACATTTCGACATTCAAATCGCTGACGCCCGGCTCGCGAAATTTTCGGTCGGCCCCGGTGGTCACAATCAGAACGCCGCGTGGTCGATCGAAATAGATGTATTGGCCGTAGACTCCACGGGCCAGAAACTCACCTTCATGTGCGCCAATCGGAATCCACCATTGATACCCATACCCGATCTTCCCGGGTTCAGTCGGAGCACTGGGCCAAGTGGCGTCAGCAATCCAATCGGCGGGAACCAGTTGTTTGCCGTTATGTTTACCATTCTGCAGGATCATCTGACCAAAGCGCGCGAAATCGCGGGTGGTGAAGTTCAGACCGCCCAGCACAAACGCCACACCCGCGCCGTCGGTGATGTAGTATCCGTCACGCTCCAATCCCAAAGGTTGCACGATCTTTTCGGTTATCAGATCAGCCACGCTGCGCCCGGTCGCACCCCGGATCACCATCCCGATCACATGGGTATCGATAGACACATATTGCCAGATATCCCCTGGTATGGCGAAGCTGTCCTGTAGCGAGGCCGCGAAATCGTCCAGCTCACCGCCCAGTGCCACGACGCGACCCATGCGGTTGATGTCCGAATTGTAGTCCAGGTAATCCTCGTCAAAGGTAACGCCGCTGGCCATGTTCAGAACATTGCGGATTGTTGCGCCATCATAGGCGCCGCCGATCAGTTTCGGTGCGTATTTGGTAACCGGATCGTCCAGTGAGGCAATCGTACCCTCATGCAACAGGATGCCGAACAGGGCCGAGAGGTAGCTTTTGGCGACCGACCACGAAATCCGCCGATCATCTGGGCCGGTTCCCAAATAATATTCCTCAAAACGGATCTGACCGTCCCGCATTACCAATAGTGAGGTCACGGCGCGATCCTCGACCCAGGCATCGGTGCCTTCGGGCAAGTCAAACCCGGGGCCATAAGACAGTTCCCAGGTCGGGCCATTTCCACGCGGCAGGTCAACCGTCAGAAATGCCTCGTCCATGTGGGAGAAGTTGTGAACGATCTTTTCTTCTGAGAACAAAGAGTTCACGGCCATCAAACGGGTGATCTCTTCACGCTTCCATACGCCTACAACCATAGCGGCCAGAACCAGCGCCAGCAAGATGCGCAGCGTCCACTTAAACAGAGCTCTCATCTGTCTCCTCCCATTTGATTGTATTGGAACGTTGGGCGTGCGTGTTCGCAACGAAGACGTTACGGCAATCAACAGGCTATCGAAACTTGTCCAGCAACTTTTGCATGGCCGTGCGCTCATCAGCCGGAGGCTCTGCCTTTGGCGCAGACTTTGGTTGGTCCACAGCCTTGTCCGGTGATTTGGAGGAACGGGGCGGTGAAGTCCGCAACGCGACAGCGTTCATAAATTTTCCACCATCTCCCGAAGCCAAATGTGTCGCGCCATCCGAGACACCGCGCAAGACATCCTCCAGCCAATCTGCGTCGGATTTGGCGAAATCACCCAGAACGTAAGGGGACACCAGTTCCTTTCTGCCCGGATGCCCGATCCCCAGCCGCACCCTGTCATAAGCGGCACCGATATGTTCGTGAACCGAACGCAATCCGTTATGGCCCGCATGCCCGCCCCCTGCTTTTGCGCGCACTTTGCCAGGGGCCAGATCCAGCTCATCGTGGAATACGGTCACATCGGTCGAGTCGAGCTTATAAAACCGCATTGCCTCGCCCACCGACTGGCCAGAGCGGTTCATGAAAGTCTGCGGCTTCATCAGCAGGACCTTCTCCGACCCCAGCCGCCCTTCCGAGAAGTCAGCCTGAAACTTGGACCGCCACGGGCCAAAATTGTGGTCCGCGGCAATCCGGTCCACGGCCATGAAGCCGATGTTGTGCCGGTTGCGGGCGTATTTGGCCCCCGGATTTCCCAAGCCCACGAAAAGTTTCATCGCTTCGACCTTGTGCGTTTCAAGTCAACGGTTGATTGCACGAAAAACGGCTGTGTTTCCAGTCCTAGAGGATGCTAGCAAAAAAAACGGGGCCCAAGTTGAGCCCCGTTGCAAGTCCGGAATTTGGTCCGGGCTTATTCTTCAGCTTCTTCTTTGCCGACGACTTCGACTTCATCGGCTGCAACTTCTGCTTCTTCGCCTTCGCCCTCTTCGTCGTCGCTGGTTGACAGACCGGTCGGTGCCGAAACGTTTGCAATCACGAAGTCCCGGTCGATGGTCGGCTTGGTGCCCGCAGGCAGATCAACCGACGAAATGGTCACAACGTCATTGATTTCCATCCCTGTCAGATCAACGGTGATCTTTTCGGGGATCTCACCGGCGGTGCAAACCAGTTCGACTTCCGGACGGACAACGGTCAGAACGCCACCCTTCTTGATGCCGGGTGCTTCTTCTTCGTTGATGAACTCAACCGGAATGAACAGCGCGATCTTGGTGGTCCGACGCAGGCGCATCAGGTCCAGGTGAGTCGGCAGGTCTTTGACGACATCACGCTGAACGTCGCGGCAGATGACGCGGACGTCTTCGTGGCCTTCAACCTTCAGGTTCCACAGGGTCGACTTGAACCGGCCTGCTTTCAGGCGCTTGAACAGGACGTTGAACGGGATCTGGATCGGCAGCGGATCTTTGTCGCCACCAAAAACAATGCCCGGAACCATGCCGTCGCGGCGTGCCTGACGAGCGGCGCCCTTGCCTGTCCCCGTCCGTTCCAGAGCTACGAGATCAGGAATCTCACCAGCCATGATATATCTCCAATGTTAGGGCGGGCATCCTCCAAGGCTGTATGCCCGCGTGAAGCCGCGTCCTTAGCTTGATTCATCGGGTTTGGAAAGAGGTTTTTAGCGGGTTTCTTTTTGCGAGGCTCTGCCTCGCGCTCCGGGATATTTGGGGCCAGATGAAGAATGGGTCCCCTGCTTCATCTGGCTGTAAATATCCCGGGGGAGTCGCCCGCAGGGCGGCGGGGGCAGAGCCCCCTGTCCAATCCTGCCAAACTGCAGGACGTCACTTCTGCCAGCGTCCGCCGAAATCCTCGGGGACAAGTAGATTGTGGCGTCCAAGGCCACTCACTTCACGCTCACCGCAAAGAGCCATGGTGGTGTCGAGCTCCTTTTGGATAACCTCCAGCGCCTTTGTTACGCCTTTTTGCCCCATCGCCCCAAGACCGTAGATGAATGCGCGCCCGATGAAGGCGCCTTTGGCCCCCAGGGCCAGAGCCTTGAGGACATCCTGGCCCGAGCGGATACCACTATCAAGATGCACTTCGATATCGTTGCCAACGGCATCCATAATTTCTGGCAGCACACGGATTGAGCTGAGCGCGCCATCCAACTGGCGCCCGCCGTGGTTGGAGACAACGATGGCGTCAGCCCCCAGTTTGGCAGCCATTTTTGCGTCCTCTGCATCCAGAATGCCTTTGAGGATCACCTTACCGCCCCATTGCTCCATCAGCTTTTCGACCTTTTTCCAATCCAGGCTGGGGTCGAATTGCTCGGCGGTCCATTTCCCCAGCGATCGGGCATCGGTGACGGAATCGATATGACCCACGATATTGCCGAATTCACGCCGCCGGGCGCCCAGCATTTCAATACCCCAGGCCCATTTCGTCATCAGGTTGGCAATTGTCCGGGGCGTAAGCTTTGGGGGCGCCGACAGACCGTTTTTGAGATCCTTGTGCCGTTGCCCCAGAATTTGAAGATCCAGCGTAATGACCAGGGCTGCGCATTTTGCATCCCTGGCGCGCTGGATCAGCCGACGCATGTAGTCATCGTCCTTCATTGTATAAAGCTGGAACCAGAAAGGCGCGGTTGTGGATTCTGCCACATCCTCGATCGAGTTGATGGACATGGTCGACAGCGTAAACGGCACGCCGAACTCTTCGGCGGCTTTGGCAGCTTTGATCTCACCATCCGCGTGCTGCATGCCCGTCAGCCCGACCGGAGCCAGCGCCACGGGCATGGCAACATCCTGCCCGATCATCTGCGATGCGGTCGAGCGACCGGACATGTCTACGGCGACACGCTGGCGCAGACGGATATCTTCAAAATCCGAACTGTTGTCGCGAAATGTCTGTTCGGTCCAGCTGCCGCTTTCGGTGTAGTCGAAAAACATCCGTGGGACACGGCGTTCATAGATGCGTTTGAGGTCCTCAATATTGGTAATCACGGGCATTGGCGCGGGCTTTCACATCATTGGCTTGATTTTCCTACCAATTCCCGTCGCAGACCGCAAAGAAAACCGGTTGCTCCGACCAAGCGACAAACCGCGGTGGGCTAGAACCAACCGTGGATGAAAGTCAGAACCAAATATCTGCGGTGATCAGGCCGAATGCGCCCCGTCCGCCAGCGATTTGACGAAATCAAGCACTTCGCCCACCGGTTTGCCGGCGCCGATCTGGCTGACGATGGCCGAGCCGACAACAGCCCCGTCTGCGACCGAGGCAATAGCGCGCGATTTCTCTGGCGTGTTAATGCCGAACCCGACGATGACCGGCAGGTCGGTCGCGGATTTGATCCGGGACACCTCGGGGCCCACATCAGTTGCTTGGGCTTCGGCCGCGCCGGTAATACCGGTGATCGACACGTAGTAGACAAAGCCCGAGGTGTTTTGCAGCACGCGGGGCAGGCGTTTGTCGTCGGTCGTCGGTGTAGCCAAACGGATGAAGTTCAACCCGGCAGCCTGTGCGGGCAGGCACAGCTCGTCATCTTCCTCCGGGGGCAGGTCGACCACGATCAAGCCATCGATCCCGGCCTCTTTGGCGTCGGCCAGAAACGTGTCAACGCCACGGCTGTAGATCGGGTTGTAGTACCCCATCAGCACAATTGGCGTCGTATCGTCGGTTTCGCGGAAAGCGCGCGCCAGATCCAGAGTGCGCTGCAGGGTCATGCCAGCATCCAGTGCGCGTTGCCCCGCAAGCTGAATGGTCGGGCCATCGGCCATTGGATCGGTGAATGGCAAGCCCAGTTCAATTACGTCGACGCCAGCACCCGGTAAACCCTTCACAACCTCAAGCGACGTGTCATAATCGGGGTCTCCGGCCATGATATAGGCGACAAAGGCTTTTTTGCCTTCGGCCTTCAGGGCGGCGAATTTGGCGTCGATACGGGTCATCAGAAGTCCTTGCGCTCGGGGTTTGGAACCGATGTGCAGAAACTTTCTGGGAAAATCAATCCCGCTGCGACGGTATTGCCCTAGAACGCGTAGTGATACCGTACGAGGAATGCATTCACGCCTGGGTTTTCTTCCTGCGTGCTTGCGTTGGATTTGTGGGTAATTGCCAGCGACACCGCGTTGCCGTTGTTCAGAGTGTAGCCGATTCCAAACAGGCTGCGGATCTGAAAGCTGCCACCCAGATCGTTCAGCACATTGGATTGGTCATAGTAGCCCGGCATCACGCTGCCTTCCAAAAACCAGCGGTCGGCGAATGTGTAGAAGCCGATCAGGCCAAGCCCGATATGGGTGTCCCCGTCTTCGTCAACAGACAGTGCCCCACCCCATGTCGCACTAAAACGGGTCGCTTCGTGAAATGGCCGATGCTGATACTCAAGCGAAAAGATCGCCTGATCAACGGACTGTTCTTCTGAAAAATCTGCATAGCCGGCACCAAAAACGATGGTCTGAGCCGGGGCCGAGGTTGCCGCGAAAGCCGCCAGCGCGGACACAAATAGAAGGTTCTTCATGGTAATCTGTCACAGGTTAATTCATCGATGTTCGCTAAGTGCTTATCCTAACGGAGCTTTTTCAATTGGCACAAGAACACGTTTTTTGAACGTTTTTGTGATGTGGCCATTTGGACTCTGTTTGCCGGGCTCTGCACTACGGCTTGCGCATCGACCCGGACCTGCCTAGAAGACCCCGCGAATGGTATGCAGGAGGCCGTCATGGGCTTTAAAATGGGAATCGTGGGTCTGCCGAATGTGGGCAAGTCGACCTTGTTCAATGCGCTGACCAAGACCGCTGCGGCGCAGGCGGCGAACTTCCCGTTCTGCACCATCGAACCCAATGTGGGTGATGTGGCCGTGCCCGATGATCGACTGGATAAGCTAGCGGCGATTGCGTCATCCAAGCAGATCATTCCAACGCGGATGACCTTTGTGGATATTGCTGGTCTGGTCAAAGGTGCTTCCAAGGGTGAAGGGCTGGGGAACCAGTTTCTAGCCAATATTCGTGAAACTGACGCGATTGCCCATGTGCTGCGCTGTTTCGAAGATGGTGACGTGACCCATGTGGATGGCCGTGTCGATCCGGTGGCCGATGCCGACACCATCGAGACTGAGCTGATGCTGGCCGATCTGGAAAGCATCGAAAAGCGCCGTGCCAATTTGGTGCGCAAGCTGAAAGGCAACGACAAAGAGGCGCAGCAGCAGGACCGCCTGCTGGTCGCCGCGCAGGAAATGTTGGAAAACGGCAAGCCCGCGCGGCTGGTCGAAGTCTCGGACGAAGACGCCAAGGCTTGGAAAATGCTGCAACTGCTGACCACCAAGCCGGTGCTATACGTCTGCAACGTGTCCGAGGAAGAAGCGGCGGAAGGCAACGAGTATTCTGCCAAGGTTGCCGAGATGGCTGCGGCGCAGGGCAATTCCCACGTCATCATCAGCGCCAAGATCGAAGAAGAGATCAGCCTGCTGGAAGAAGACGAAGCTCAGATGTTTCTTGAAGAGATGGGTCTGGAAGAACCCGGTCTCGACCGTCTGATCCGCGCTGGCTACGACCTGCTGAAGCTTGAGACCTATTTCACCGTCGGCCCGAAAGAGGCCCGCGCCTGGACCATCCGCACCGGCACCGCCGCCCCGCAGGCCGCAGGCGTCATCCATGGTGATTTCGAGAAAGGCTTCATCCGCGCGGAAACCATCGCCTATGATGACTACATCGCCGCCAATGGCGAGCAGGGGGCGAAAGAAGCGGGCAAGATGCGGGCTGAGGGTAAGGGTTACATCGTCAAGGACGGCGATGTGATGCACTTCTTGTTTAATACATGAGCAATGCCTGAGCGCCAGGGTGCAACCGGGCCTTTGGGACTAGTTTCCCAGACCAAGCTCGTGCCGCAATGTGAAGTAGTCCCAGACGACCCAGCTTTCCGCAATCTTTCCGTTGGCGATCCGGTCGATCTGAACTCCGGTCCAGTTGACTAAATCGCCAGAGGCGGGCTGGCCGAGGTAGGCCCCCTTTTGAGTCCCATAGAAACGCCAATGGGTGGATACGCGGTCGCCTTCGGCAACTTGTCCGAAAATCTCGACCTTCAGATCGGGAAAAGCCTTGTGGTTTTCCGCGACTATGGCGGCCCAGGTGGCTAAATCGATGCTTCCAGTGCCTCCGGTTGCCAAGGGGGCCTGATGGTTTTTATACCCTTCGGCGAAAATTGACTCGTCAATCGTGGATTCAGCTGCCCACATCTCAACGGCCTGCCGGGACAGGCTTTTTGCCGCGGAATTTCCAGTTTCTTCTGTCATCACATTTCCTCCTGCGGCAAAGACCAGCATAATCGCCAGTGCCCAAATGCGCTGGGCCAAGCTGATGTTCTTTCTGGCCATTGACGCCCTCAATCCATCAAGTCGACTTTGGGCAAGATAGCGTGTTCGTTTGGATTGGGGAATTTTCAATTTACAGCATATCGAATAGTAACGATCACTTTTACCGAGCAGTAAACACGCTATCCTGCTTTTTCACGTAAAGAAGAAACCAAGGCATGATCGAAATCCGAGACCTCCAACTCCTCAGTGCTCTCGCACGGCACCGGCACTTTGCCAAAGCGGCCGAAGAGTGCGGCATCTCGCAGCCTGCCTTCTCGATGCGTATCCGCAATCTCGAAGACCGGTTGGGCGTCTCCATCGTCCGCCGTGCCAACCGGTTTCAGGGCCTGACCGAAGAGGGCGAGATGATCGTCCAGCGGGCGCGACGGATTCTCGAAGACACCAAGGCGCTGGAGCAACAGGTGCTGGCCGCCAAGGGCGAAATCACCGGGACGCTGATTGTCGGAGTAATCCCCACTGCGATTGCCTTTACCGGTCGCCTGATCAAACGATTGCGTGAGGCCCATCCACGGATCATTACGCGGATTGAAACCATGTCGGCGACGGCCATTCAGCACCGGCTGGATGAGGGCAGTCTGGATGCTGGCATCACCTATGGCGACAGCATCGGCACCGATCTGCGGCAAGTGCAGTCTCTGTACGAGGAAACTTACGTTCTGCTTGTGCCGTCGCATATGACCGACGAAACTGGCTCGCTCCCTTGGGCAAGGGTGGCCGAATTCCCGCTTAGCCTGCTGGAGCCGCAGATGCAGAACCGGCGTATCCTCGACCGGATTTTCGAGGATCAGGGACTGCACCCGGATGTAGTGGCCGAAACCAGCGGTTTCACCGCCTCGATGGTCATGGCGCGCGAAGGGCTGGCGGCCACCGTGGTCCCCCGCGTTCTGGTCAGTGCACTTGGCGACCTGAAGGGCACGAAGGTGCTGCCGCTGGTCGAGCCGGTTGTAAGTAAACCGATTTGTCTGGCGACGCTGTCCCGTGACCCGGATCTGCCAACAGTCGAGGCTTTGCGTGCAGTTGTGACGTCTTTACGGTGATAAGCTGTCGTTATCGTGCGATAGAGAAAAGCGATTTGACGATATGATATTCTGATGAGACACGGAGCCTCAATCGGAGGGCATCATGGCACCATTAGATACCAAGCCATCGGGCGCACCCAAGGGCGTCTGGAAGTCAGGTAAAGGCAAGGGGCGGCACACGCCCAAAGGCCGTCAGTTCACGGATGAGGCGCAGGTTGAGATTAGTCGCCTGCTGGGTGACCGCCCCCGCCGCCGCGACCTGCTGATCGAGTTCCTGCATTTGATTCAGGACGAACACGGCCATATCAGCGCCGACCACATCGCCGCATTGGCGGTTGAGATGCGGATTGGTCAGGCCGAGATTTATGAGACCGCGACCTTTTATGCCCATTTCGACGTAGTGAAGGAGGGCGAAACGCCTCCACCCGCGTTGACCATTCGGGTTTGCGATTCTTTGTCTTGCGAAATGGCCGGGGCACAGCAACTGCAAAAGGCGTTGGAAGATGGGCTGGACCCCGCTGAGGTGCGTGTGGTGCGGGCACCCTGCATGGGCCGCTGCGATACAGCTCCGGTGTTGGAGATCGGTCACAACCATATCGACCATGCGACTCCCGAAAAGGTGCAGGCCGCGATTGCTGCCGATGACACTCACGCGCACCTGCCCGACTATGAAACCTTCACCACCTACGAGGCCAATGGTGGCTACGCCAAGCTGAAAGAGCTGCGCGAGGGCGGCGATTGGGAAAAGGTACAGGAAGACGTCCTGTCCTCGGGCCTGCGGGGTCTGGGTGGCGCGGGTTTCCCGTCGGGCAAGAAATGGGGCTTTGTTCGCATGAACGAAGGTCCGCGCTATCTGGCCGTGAACGGGGACGAAGGTGAACCCGGCACGTTCAAGGACCGCTACTATCTGGAGCGCACACCGCATGTGTTCCTTGAGGGCATGTTGATCGCCGCATGGGCGGTCGAGGCCGAAACCTGCTTTATCTACATGCGCGACGAATACCCTGCCGTGCTGGAAGTCCTGCGCCGCGAGATTGCTGCTTTGGAGCAGGCTGGGATTGTCGAAGAAGGCTATATCGATCTGCGCCGCGGCGCGGGCGCTTATATCTGCGGTGAAGAATCCGCGATGATCGAGTCGATCGAGGGTAAAAAGGGCCTGCCCCGTCACCGCCCTCCGTTCGTGGCGCAGGTTGGCGTGTTCAACCGCCCGACCTTGGTTCACAATGTTGAGACACTCTATTGGGTCACCAAGGTTTGTCGCGAGGGGCCCGAGTGCCTCAACAGCACCGAAAAGAATGGCCGTAAGGGTCTGCGCAGCTATTCGGTCTCGGGCCGGGTGGCGAAGCCGGGCGTCTATCTGCTGCCTGCAGGTTCGACCATTCTGGACGTGATCGAGGCCGCTGGCGGCATGGCCGAAGGGCAGACCTTCAAGGCGTATCAGCCCGGTGGTCCATCCTCGGGCCTGCTGCCTGCGTCGATGGATGACATCCCGCTGGATTTCGACACGCTGCAACCGCATGGCACATTCATCGGCTCTGCCGCTGTCGCGGTTTTGTCCGATCAAGACACCGCCCGCGATGCGGCACTGAACATGCTGCGCTTCTTCGAGGATGAAAGCTGCGGTCAGTGCACGCCCTGCCGGGTTGGCTGCGAAAAGGCAGTGAAGCTGATGCAGGCCGACAAATGGGATCAGGACCTGCTGGAAGACCTGTGTCAGGTCATGGGCGATGCCTCGATCTGCGGTCTGGGGCAGGCGGCCCCGAACCCGATCCGCTTGGTCATGAAACATTTCGCTGACGAAATCTGAGGGAGACAGAGCCATGCTTGATGCAAGCCCAAACAAGACCGTCACCTTCAACCTGAACGGCGAAGACGTCACCGTGCCCGAAGGCTGGACCATCTGGGAAGCCGCCAAGGGGCAGGGGTTTACTATCCCGCACCTGTGCCACAAGCCGCAGCCGGGGTATAAACCCGACGGCAACTGCCGCGCCTGTATGGTTGAGGTGGAAGGCGAGCGCACGCTGGTCGCCTCGTGCATCCGCCCTGCCGCAGACGGTATGGTCGTCAAGACCGACAGCGACCGAGCCGAGAAATCGCGCGCCATGGTCATGGAACTGCTGGTCGCTGACCAGCCCGAGGTAGCACACGACACGTCCAGCCATTTCTGGGATATGGCCAAGCTGAACGATGTCAGCGACAGCCGTTTCCCTGCGAAAGAGGCCGAGAAAATCCCGCTGCTGGATGACAGCCATGTGGCGATGCGGGTCAATCTGGACGCCTGCATCAACTGCAATCTCTGCGTCCGTGCCTGCCGCGAAGTACAGGTCAATGACGTGATCGGCATGGCCGGTCGCGGTCACACCGCACAGGTGGTGTTCGATCAGAACGACCCGATGGGCGATTCAACCTGTGTTGCCTGTGGTGAATGCGTTCAGGCCTGCCCGACCGGCGCCCTGATGCCCGCCACCGTGCTGGACGACAAACAGCAGGGCGACAGTAAGGACTACGATTCTGAGACTGAAAGCGTCTGCCCGTTCTGCGGTGTGGGCTGCAAGGTCTCGCTGAAGGTCAAGGACGGTAAGGTCAAATATGTCGAGGGCATCAATGGCCCCGCCAACGAAGGCCGTCTGTGCGTCAAAGGCCGGTTTGGCTTTGACTATATCCACCACCCCCACCGCCTTACCAAGCCGCTGATCCGTCGTGAAGACGCGCCTGAAAAGGGCCTGAACGTCGATCCGGGCAACCTGTCGACCCATTTCCGCGAAGCAACGTGGGAAGAGGCGATGGATCTGGCCGCCACTAAATTGAAAGCCCTGCGCGACGAAGATCCGCGTTCGGTTGCAGGCTTTGGCTCGGCCAAGTGCACCAACGAAGAAGCGTATCTGTTCCAGAAGTTCATCCGTCAGGGCTTTAAGCATAACAATGTCGACCACTGCACCCGTCTGTGCCATGCGTCGTCCGTTGCTGCCCTGATCGAGAACGTTGGTTCCGGTGCGGTGACCGCGACCTTCAATGAGGTCGAAAACTCGGACGTGGTTATTATCATCGGTGCCAACCCGATCGAAAACCATCCTGTCGCAGCGACCTATTTCAAGCAGTTCACCAAGCGCGGTGGCAAGCTGATTGTGATGGACCCGCGCGGCGTTGGTATGCGCAAGTTCGCCGATGAGATGCTGCAGTTCCGTCCGGGTGCAGATGTCTCGATGCTCAACGCGATCATGAACGTGATCGTCGAGGAAGAGCTGTATGACAGCCAGTACATCCATCGTTGGACCGAGAACTGGGAGGCCGAGAAAGAACATCTGCGGCAGTTCACGCCCGAGGCGATGGCCCCGATCTGCGGTATCGAACCGGATCAGCTGCGCCGCGTGGCCCGCACCTTTGCGCAGGCCAAAGCCGGCCTGATCTTCTGGGGCATGGGCGTCAGCCAGCATATCCACGGCACCGACAACTCGCGCTGCCTGATCTCGCTGGCCCTGATGACTGGAAACGTCGGCAAACCGGGCGCGGGCCTGCATCCTTTGCGGGGGCAGAACAACGTGCAGGGCGCATCCGATGCGGGCCTGATCCCGATGTTCCTGCCAGACTACAAGACGGTCACGGATGACAATATCCGTGCGCAGTTCACGGATGTCTGGAAGTCTGACGATTTCTCGAACGAGAAAGGTCTGACTGTCACCGAGATCATCGACCAGATTTATGCGCGCAACATCAAGGGCATGTACATTCTGGGCGAAAACCCGGCCATGTCCGACCCGGACGTGGGTCATGCGCGTGAGGCGCTGGCCAAGCTGGACCTGATGATCGTACAGGATATCTTCCTGACCGAAACGGCGAACTATGCCGACATCATCCTGCCCGCCTCGGCGCTGTACGAAAAGAACGGCACGGTGTCGAACACCAACCGTCAGGTGCAGCGGGTGCGTCCCGCCGTGGCGCCTCCGGGAGAGGCGCGTGAGGATTGGGCGATCACGGTTGAGCTAGCGCAGCGCATTGGCCTGAATTGGGGCTATACGGACGTGTCCCAAGTGTTCAACGAGATGAAGCTGACCATGGAGTCGCTCGACAACATCACT
Source organism: Ruegeria sp. (assembly GCF_965243365.1). Taxonomy (GTDB): domain Bacteria; phylum Pseudomonadota; class Alphaproteobacteria; order Rhodobacterales; family Rhodobacteraceae; genus Ruegeria. Next base: position 2,356,195 of record NZ_CBDEUW010000002.1, read on the forward strand.
TGGGAACGGCTTGAGACCGAGACGATCACCTATCCGTCGCTGTCCGAGACGGACCCGGGGCAGGCGATTGTGTTCGGCGATGGATTTCCGCGTACTGATGGCAGGGCCAAATTCACCCCGGCCAGCATCATCCCACCGGATGAGGCCCCGGATGAAGACTATCCGATGATTGCCACCACGGGCCGTCAACTGGAACACTGGCACACTGGTTCCATGACCCGCCGCGCCACTGTTCTGGATGCGGTCGAACCCGAGGCGAACTGTTCGATGAACCCGCGCACGCTGAAGCTGATGGGTATCGAACCGGGTGAGTTGATCCGCCTCACAACTCGCCGCGGTTCCATCGAAATCATGGTCCGCGCCGACCGTGCGATCGCCGAAGACATGGTGTTCATACCGTTCGCCTATGTCGAAGCGGCGGCGAACATTCTGACCAATTCGGCCATCGACCCTTATGGCAAAATCCCGGAGTTCAAGTTCTCGGCGATCCGGGTTGAAAAGATCGAAGACGCCATCGCAGCGGAATGAGATTTCCGCTCATGCCAACAGACAGGGCGGCCCATTGTGGGTCGCCTTTTTTGTCTTGATGGCATGGGATCGTAGCCGGTTGCGCCCGAGTGCGGCAATGTGTGCCGGGGATCAATAGTCCCGCTCGAAGAATACCCCGATCCCCGTTTCGCCGCGACCATCCACCGTACCCTTGACGGTGAAATTGTCGGTTACGTCCAGATTCAGGTTCACCTCGGTATCGCCTTCGGTATTGACAGTAAAATCTGTGTAAAGATTGTCGCTCAGATACGCACCGGCGCCCAGCCGACCTGCTCCGCTTTCCGAAGTGCCGATATCGATGGTATCCACCCCGGTCGCGTCCCGCACACCTTTGGTCGAGTCCCCACCGGCACCGCTGAGCTGCGCCAGAGAGGCCGCCATCTGGGCGATGACAAAGGGCGAAAGCTCGGAAAAACGGTTGCCGAACAAAAGCATGGCCAGCGCCTCTTCGGTCGGGCGTTCGGGGTCTGAGAAGATGTTGATTTCAGGCGAATCCAATGGCCCTGCGATTTCGATTGTGGCCGTACCATCCGAAGTGCTGGTGGAGGATTCGAACTCGATATACGGGGTCAGATCGCCCTGTAGCGTGACCAGACCTTTCGTCAGGGCAAGCCTGCGTCCAAGGATGTCGATGTTGCCCCGGATCAGTTCGATCTGACCCGAAGGCACAACCGCAGCCGTTGTACCGCCGATCTGGATGCGCCCCCCCAACTCGGCATTCACGCCGCGCCCCCTTACAAAGACCGCTTTGGGGGCCAGAAGCCCGATATCCAGCGCAATGCGCGAGTCGCTTTTGGTTTGCTTTTCGGTGATCACCAATTGCGCCCGCTCACGGGTGACGAAACCTGCCTTGCTTTCGTTCAGGTGCGTGATTGTCGGGATCGGCGCCGCACCAACCGCACCCGCCGCAGCGGCGAGGTTGATATTTGTCTCACCAAAATTGATTTGCCCGGCCAATGAACTGTTCCCAGCCAGCGCGCCGGACAGCGCGATCTGACCGTTCAGGGTGGTTTCGTACAGCAGCTTGTCGGTCAGTACCAGGTTGTTGATCGCCGTAGTGATCTGGGCATTGAACGGCGGCGTCAGGTCGATCGGGCCATTTACGCTAAAGCCGCCACCTGCGCGGACGCCGCCTTGCAGTGAGATTGTGGCACGGCTTTGGGCAATGTTCACCGTACCGCCGATCCCCGTGATGGTCTGCCCGATGCTTGGAATCGCCATCGCAGTGCCTGAGGTCGAGATGGAACCGCTGAGCGCGCCCAGCGACGGCGCGCCCTTCATGGTCAGGTCAAAACTTGCCGCACCTTCAATACTGTTGGGCGAGATGAAAGCGTTGATCAGGCCGATGTTCAGGCCGCCTTTCATCGCCAGATCTGCGGTCCCATCGCTTTCGTCAAAGGTCCCGGCCACTGTGGTTTTGATCTGGGCGGGCCCCTCGGCTTTGGCGTCAATGGTCCATGTCCCCGCATCGCGGCGCGCCTTGCCGGCTGCCGAGATTGTGCCGGGGAACTCGGGCACGAACCGTTCTATGCGGTTAAAGCGTGCCTCAAAATCCAGATCGGCGGTGCCGTTGCTCTGCACCGTCCCTGTCAGGTTGGCATACGAACTGTCGGGGCCTTGCAAACGTGCCGTACCTTCCAGCCCTGATCCGGTAGGGGCAACGTTTCCGTCCAGTTTCAAAGGTCCGGACAGAGATGGAGAAAGGCGCGATAGACTGTCCAGCTCGGCGGAGAAATTCAGCCCGCCCGTCTCACGCTTTACTTGACCGGACGCGCTTGCTGTCAGCGCGGCCCCGTTCAGGCGGAAGGTTCGTACGTTCAGGCCCTGTTCATCATTCACCGCATCCACAGCCAAGGTGGTGCGCCCGGATAAAAGGTTGTCCACGGGATCAATGCCAGTGACGATGTCATCGGCCCAGACATCACCTTGAACGTCGAATAGTTGGCTGCTTTGGGAGCCTTTCCCTTTTATGTCAGCGCGAACCGAGCCGCCGAGGGCGCGCCCGGCGATCCCCGAAAACAGAGATAGGTCAGGCGCATCTATTTTTGCCTGCCCATCAATGCTCAGATCGCCCGTCAGATCATCGATGACTGCCGCAACTTGCGCGGTCACTGCATTGGCAGTCACGGACGCGCTGCGGACGGTGATTTGGTCGCCGGCTTTGGCCCCGTCAAAATCGATCGACACCTGACCAGTCAGCAATGGGTCAAACTGCGATAGACCGGTTTGGATATTGTCACCGGCCACTTTGGCAGTGCCATCGAATTCCAGCGACTGCACGGATCCTTTACCTGACAACTGAGCCTGCAACGCGCCGCTGAGGTCTTGTTGTGCCAAGCCCGAGAAGATGGACAGATCACTGACATCCAGGCTGACCTGACCGTCCAGCGTCAGGTTTCCGTCAGGTGTTGTGACATCGCCACTGGCTTGTGCAGTGATTTCTTCGGATGTGATCGAGAAGGTCCGGATCGTGACCCCATCCGTGTCCCGCTTTGCGTCCAACGTGATCTCGGTTTCTCCGTCGATCACGGGGTCAATATCATCACGTCCGGTTGAAAGGTCGTTGCCCCGGACCGCAACGATGGCGTCAAAGCTACCTTCAAGCGGTGAGCCTGTGCCGACAACATTGATTGAGGCATTCCCGCCAAGGTCAAGCTTTGCCAATTCGGAAAACCGCGACAGGTCAGAAGCTTGCAGAGAGGCCGAACCGTCGATTTTCAACCCGGTGGCCAAACCGCTGATCGCCGCATCACCTGCCAGTTTATAGTCACTGCCGACCAGTTCAAAGCTGGACAGGTTCAGGCTCTGGTCCGTTCCGTATTCGAATTGCCCGTCCAGCGTGACACGGTCGCCAATCGCCGCATTCAAAGCCGGGTCGGCCATGTCGACGCCGTCAAGCGCGGCTTGCAGGTCTCCGTCGATGGCCAGACCGCTGCTTTGATCCAGCGTACCCTGACCGATAATCTGTGCCCGGTCGAGATTGATTTGGGCCGCCATGACATCATCGGCGGTCAGGCTCAGATCCCACAAGTCGCCGTTTTTCGCGTCAAACAATGCCGAAACCTGGGCAGCGCCGATCGAGGTGTCGCCGCCACTGACAGGCAGTACCACGCTGTCGCCTTCCGGCGGGGTTATCCGGCCCTGCACAGCCAGCAGTTGCAGCTGCCCACCAGCTGCGAGGCTCAGCTGGCTCTCCAGCTTCAACGCTTGTGCGGTGACCTCGATATTCGAGATATCCAACGCCCCGTCGGCATGCGTTCGGCCGTCGACGAACACCTTGGTGTCGGTGCCAAAGAACGTATCCATGTCCTCGGCCAGAAACGGTGTCAGGTCGCCGCCCAGATCGGCTGTGAATGCAATTCCGTCGTCAGCGCTTGCGGCGGCAGTCGGGGCTGCACGCAGGCGCACCTGTCCGGTCACCCGAAGCTGATCGTCGCTGCTCAGGCCGATATCGGCCGTGAAATCCGTCACCGGGCCATTTCCCTTTGCGGTCAAACCAATGGGCGGGCTGTCCGGAATTTTCAGCGCTGTTGCAATCAAACCGCCCGACGCTTCAGCCACAGTCAGATCAAGGTTGATTTCGCGGCTTTGGTTGCTGAACCCGGCAGTCAGATCAATGGTGTCGCCGGGGCGGTCGGTCCGGTCGATATCCAGAGTCGTGTCCAGCGCGCCATCGGCCAGCGAGAGGTTGCCATTGACCTGCAGATCAGCGGCGACACCGATCAACGGCTCGCCCAGAGACAGGTCATCGACCCTCAGCTCTCCGATTTCAATCGCAACCGGCAGTTCCGGCAATTGGAACGGTTGTGTTTCTGCCGAAGGCGGCGGTGTTTCCTTGGTTGTGGTGCCCGGGGCCCGGGCAATATCGATCTCTTCGGCTGTCAGGGCATTGACCGAGAACCGACCGCGCAGCAGGGCCAAACGGTTCCAGTCGAGTTCCGCATTCTTGATGGTCAGCCAGATGCCTTCGTCATCCGCGACTGTGATTTCCTGAATTGTCGCGCGTGAACTCAACGCGCCTTGCAGGCCGATGACCCGGACATTTTGATTGTCGCCAGACAGCGTGTCCTGCAAGAAGCGCTCGATCATGCTGCCGCCTTCCTCCTGCGCCATCAGTGGCACAGGCGCGGCCAATGCGACCGAGGCGAGCAGAAGGGGATATGCAGCGCGACGTATCAAAAGGCCTGACCGATTCCGATATAGAATTGTAGCCCGCTTCCGGTGGTGCCCTGAACCGGGTAGGCCAGATCAAACCGCAAGGGGCCAAACCCGCCCAGATCATAGCGGATACCGATTCCGGCACCTGCGTGATCCTCGGCGCCGCTGCCGATGAACGAGGATGTGTCGACAACCCCATAGTCGTAGAACCCGACCAGGGACAAAGTTTCGGTTACGCGTCCGCGCACCTCACCCGACAAACCGATGAATGATCTACCGCCAGCAACACCGGTTCCGACCGGAATTCCAAGGCTTTCAAACGGCTGGCCCCGCACCGTCCCGGCCCCGCCAGAGAAAAACAGAAAGTCCGGCGTGACCCCGTCCGCAGGCGGCCCGACGACCGAGCCCAATTGCACACGGCCCGCCAGCACCAAACGTCCGCCTGTGCCCAGATCGTTGTAGGCACGACCGTCGAAAAACAGCCTTAGGCCGGTGTCGGTTCCGGACAGGCCAACAAAGGGCATCGCCTGTGAATCCAGATAAAAGCCGCGCGTGGCGCTGACTTTGCTGTCCCGTTCATCCCATTCCGAGCGGAAGGGAATGATGAAGTACCGGAACTTGCGGCCACTGCCATAAGCGTCGTCGGCATCTGACCACTGAAATCCGGCCGAGGCTTCGGCATAAAGTCGGTCCGAGAACGTTCGCCGCGCACCATAGGTAAGCGAGGCCACAGACACATTGTAGTTTTCAGTGTTGCGGCGTTCCAGAAGTGCGCTCCAGAACGTGTTGTCATCCGGGCCCAGGCGATCAGGCTGGTCCAGACGCAGACCGATACGGCCGTCCAGATCTTCGCTACCGCCAATATTGCGTAGCGCTGCCTCGAACCTCAGCCGCTCGGCGCGGCGGGACACGTTGCGATGGGTCCAGGTGGCGGTCAGGTCGATCCCTGCATTCGAGGCGACCTCGGCCCCGAAGGTCAGGCGGCGCGGCGGCAGGTCTTCGAACGTGGCGTCGAAATCCAGGGTGCCGTCCGGATTTGGCGTGTCACGCTCCTGAATTGACACCACGCTGAACGTGCCGGTGCGACGAAGGCGGGTTCCGACCTTTTGCAACTCTTGGGGGGAATACACCTCACCCGATGGAAACCCGGCAATTTTCTCGATCGAGCGGTGACGGACCCTGGTGTCGCCCTGAATGATCATCTTACCGAATGTCAGACGCGGGCCAGGATCAAGATCGATCTGCGCGTCCAGCCGGGATTGCGCATGGCGGGCGATGACTTTCTGGCCTTCGACATCCGCCTTGGCGTGGCCTGCATCTTTCCAACCCTGTACACCTGTCGACGTGGCCTGCTGAATCGCGCCGGTCGTGGCCAGTTTGCCTGTTGCAAACTCTGCGGGCAATTCCGTGTCAGGCGCGATCGGTTGCACGACAGCTTCGCCAAAACGGAATGTCGGCCCCGGTGTGACCGTAATCACCGCCCGCTTGAACTGGGCCGGGGCATCCAATGCGCTGATATTCGCGGCCTCTTGCCCATCCAGTTTGATGCTGACGACCGGACCGAAATACCCTTCGTCATACATGATCTGGACGATGGTGCGGTAATCTGACAGAGCAGCCGACAAAACCTCTAGCGACGTATCAAGACCGCGCGAATCCGCCGTATATACCGATGAGGTCTCTTCAAGTCGCGCGACAAGATCTTTGGATGCGCCGGGGGCCGACAGGGTAACGTCCAAAGCAGCGGCAAAAGTCGGGGCAATTGAGGCGACTGCGCCAACCAGCCAGTACCTCAAAACCCCGCGCGGCCTGCTCCCTGTCATCATTTTGTTCCAACTGCCCCAGGTCGAAATCGTTATTGCCGCGCAATACCCGGTCGCGGCCCATTGAATTCATCTTAGAGCATCTGTTTGCGTTCAGGGAAAGAACTTATCCGCCAAAGCCGTCTGATTTAACTACGTTGATCTGTGTCTGTGCAGGATTTACAGGCCGGCATTTCTGAACCACCGAATAATCGCTTCGCGGTCTTCGGGTTCCATGTAGGTTACGTTTGCGGGTGGCATGGCGTGGCTGACGCCGGCCTGCAGGTAAATCTGCTGCGCGTTGCGGGCGATATCGGCTTCGGTTTCAAGCAACACGCCTTTTGGGGCCCACAGGATACCCTCCCAGACCGGTTCGCGCGCATGACACATGGAACAGCGGCCCAGCACGACATCATGTGCTGTTTCAAACCCTTCGGCTGCCGCGAATTTTTGTTCGTATCGGGTAAGGGGCTGAGCTTCGGCCTCTTCCAAGGGTTTGTACATCGGAGCGGTCGATAGCCACATGATCGCAATGAACAAAAGCGCAGTGACCAGCCAGGTCCAGGTCGGATTGCCCGCACGCGCATGGCGGGTGTTGAAATAGTGCCGGATCGTGACCCCCATCAGGAAGACCAGCGCAGCGATGATCCAGTTGTACTCGGTCGCGAAAGCCAGCGGATAATGGTTCGACAGCATCAGGAACACGACCGGCAGCGTCAGATAGTTGTTGTGGGTCGACCGCAGTTTGGCGATCTTCCCGTATTTCGGATCGGGTGTGCGCCCGTTCTTTAGATCATCCACCACAATGCGCTGGTTGGGCATGATGATGAAGAACACATTTGCGGTCATGATCGTGGCGGTGAACGCACCCAGATGCAGCATCATCGCACGACCGGTGAAGATCTGATTATAACCCCAGCCCATGGCGACCAGCAGGACGAATAGCAAAACCATAAGAAGGGTGGGGCGTTCACCTAGCCCGGATTTGCACAGGTAATCATAGACCAGCCACCCGACGGTCAGAGAGGCCGCCGAGATCAGAATGCCCTGCCACAAAGCCAGATCCGCCTTTTGCGCATCGATCAGATACAGCTCTCCACCGACCCAATAGACGATCATCAGCAGTGCCGCGCCGCTGAGCCATGTGGCGTAACTTTCCCATTTGAACCAAGTCAGGTGGTCCGGCATCCGTTCCGGCGCGACCAGATATTTCTGGATGTGATAGAACCCTCCACCGTGCACCTGCCATTCCTCGCCATCAGCCGGGCCGGGAATGTCGCGGTTCAGGCCCAGATCCAGCGCGATGAAATAGAATGAGGATCCGATCCAGGCGATGGCGGTGATCACGTGCAGCCAGCGCACGGCAAAAGCCATCCAATCCCAGAACACGGCAAAGTCGTACATGTCAGAGGTCTCCGATTGCGTTGCCTCACACTAGGCAAGCGGGCTTTTCTTCGGTATTCCCGTATATTATCAAACTGTATCAAAAAAAACGAAAAGATGTCCTACCTCGACAACATCCGAACCTTTGTCCGCGTTTATGATCTGGGCAGCATGTCCGCCGCCGGGCGCGACCTGCGCATTTCGCCTGCGGTAACCTCGGCGCGGATTTCGCAGTTGGAGGATAAGTTGGGCGTTCGCCTGTTCCAGCGTACCACCCGCAACCTGACACCCACCGAACAGGGCCGGGCGTTCTACCCCGGCGCGGTGGCGGTTCTGGACGCGGTGGACGAGGCCGAGGCGCAGGTGATGCACCTGACTGAAGCGCCTCGTGGCTCGTTATTTGTGGCGGCCCCACTTGGGGTAGGGCGGCGCCTGCTAGCGCCGCATGTGCCGGAATTTTTGTCGGAATACCCCGAAATCGATGTGCGCCTGCGGCTGACAGACCGATCTGTTGATCTGACCACCGAAGGACTGGATCTGGCACTTTTCATTGGTCAGCCCGAGGACAGCACGTTGCGCATTCGCAAGATATCCGATTGCCAGCGCGTGCTTTGCGCTGCGCCGGACTATGTAAAACGACACGGGGCACCGGCATCTGGCACCGATCTGATCGCTGACAAACATGAATGCCTGAACCTGCGGTTTCCCGGCGCGACCGAGTTTCAATGGATGCTGGAAACGCCAGAAGGCCCCAAACGGTTTGCGGTTTCAGGACGGTTCGAGTGTGACGATGGCGACGTGCTGACGGATTGGGCTTTGTCCGGGCAAGGGATTGCAATGAAGCCTGTGTTTGAAGTGGCCGAACATCTGAAAGCCGGGCGTTTGGTCCCGGTTGCGCAGGATACGCCGCCGACCCCGGTGCAGATGGCTTGCCTGTATACACATCGGCGTCATCAGGACCCCAAGGCGCGGTTGTTCATGGATTTCATGATCCCGCGCATTGGAAAAGTTGTTCGTTCGGCGGAGGGGCTTAACTAAAACCCCTTTCCCGGTGCCTATGGTCAGCTTCCGCGATAGGTCGAATAACCGTAGGGGGATAGCAAAAGCGGCACATGATAATGTGCATCGGGGTCGGACATGCCAAATCGGATCGGCACCTGATCCAGAAACAGCGGCTCGTCGCCATCCTGGCCCGTGGCGCGCAGATAATCACCAGCAAAGAAAATCAATTCATACGACCCCGTCTTGAATTTTTCCTGCGGTAGAATCGGGCTGTCTGTACGGCCATCTGAATTGGTCACCATTTCGACCAGTTTACGATGGGAATTCCCGGACACTGCATATAGGGCGATTTTCAACCCTTCTGCCGGGCAGCCTCGGGCTGTGTCCAAAACATGGGTTGTCAGGTAGCCGGCCACGAAATTCTCCTTTGAAAGTCCGATGTGATACAGAGTGAAACGGTTTTCATAACAATTGAAATGCCGAAAGAACCGGAAACTGCGTTCGGATTGATTTGATAATCTCAGACGTCTTTCTAAGCTAAACCTGTCAGGTCCCTAATCAAAATGGAATAAACCATGCAGCCGCCTCGTTACTCTCGCGATATGACCGGATACGGAGCTAACCCACCGGATGCCCAATGGCCGGGCGGGGCCAAGCTGGCAGTTCAGATTGTTCTGAACTACGAGGAAGGCGGTGAGAATTGCCTGTTGCACGGCGACCCCGCTTCCGAGGCCTTTCTGTCGGAAATCGTTGGCGCGGCACCGTGGCAGGGGCAACGGCACCTGAACATGGAATCGATTTACGAATACGGCGCGCGCGCAGGCTTCTGGCGATTGCATCGGCTTATGAAGGATATCCCGATCACCATCTATGGGGTTGCAACCGCCTTGGCGCGCTCACCGGATCAGGTGGCAGCCATGAAATCCGCGGGGTGGGAGATCGCAAGCCATGGTTTGAAATGGGTCGAACACAAAGATATGCCTGAGGCTGAAGAACGCGTCCAGATCGCCGAGGCTGTCCGTCTGCATACCGAGGTCGTCGGCGCACCTCCGCGTGGGTGGTACACCGGGCGGTGTTCGGAAAATACGGTGCGGCTGGCGGCAGAGGAGGGCAGCTTTGCCTACGTCGCCGACACTTACGCGGATGATCTACCCTATTGGATTGAGGCTGGTGAGAGGGACCAGTTGATTGTTCCCTATACACTGGATTGCAACGACATGCGCTTTGCGACACCACAGGGATTCAACTCGGGCGATCAGTTCTTTTCCTATCTCAAGGACAGTTTCGACGCGTTGTACGCAGAGGGTGAAGCCGGGGCACCAAAGATGCTGTCGATCGGTTTGCACTGCCGCCTGATCGGACGTCCGGGCCGTATTATGGCTTTGAAACGGTTCCTTGACTATGCCCGCAGCTTTTCGGACGTTTGGTTCGCGACGCGTCTGCAGATCGCGGAACACTGGGCGGCCCATCATCCCCCCATGCGCAGCCCAAGACCTTCACGAATGGAGCGCGCCGAGTTTGTTGCAAATTACGGCGGAGTTTTTGAACACTCGGCCTGGATTGCGGAACGGGCGTATGAGCTTGAATTGGGACCGGCGCATGACACGGCAGGCGGTTTGCACAACGCGCTGACGCGGATGTTCCGATCTGCTTCTGAAAAAGAACGCCTTGGCGTGTTGACCGCGCATCCCGATCTGGCAGGCAAGCTGGCGCAGGCAAAGCGACTGACACAGGAAAGCACGTCCGAGCAGGCCTCGGCCGGGTTGGATGCACTGACGGATGCGGAAAGGGCGGCGTTCACAGACCTAAACACGCGCTACACGCAGAAATTCGGATTTCCTTTCATCATTGCGGTGCGGGATCATGACAAGGCCTCGATCCTGCAAGCCTTCGAACGACGGATCGAACAGGACCGGGATACAGAGTTTGCCGAAGCCTGCCGACAGGTTGAACGGATTGCCGAGTTCCGTTTGCGGGACATGTTGCCGTCATGAGCCGCCGGATTGTGATCGAGGCGATCTCGGCCAAGGCATTTGCTCCGTTTGGTGATCTGATGGACGTGTCAGGCGCGCCGGACAAGATCATCAATCAGGGTCAATGCGGTCGGTATCATGATCGGGCGGCAATGGAATTTGGTGATGGCCGCGCTGGTATCAGCCTGTTTGACGCCAACCCGCGCGCCTTGCCTTATCAACTGGATATGGTCGAACGACACCCGGAGGGCAGTCAGGCCTTTATTCCGATGACCCATCAGGCGTTTCTGGTGATTGTTGCGCCAGATGAGGGTGGAAAGCCCGGGCTGCCCCGAGCCTTTGCGACGCTGCCGGGGCAGGCTGTGAACTACCATCGCGGAACATGGCATGGGGTGCTGACCCCCTTGCACGGGCCGGGGCTGTTTGCCGTCGTGGACCGGATTGGAGAGGGCACCAATCTTGAGGAGTATTGGTTCGATACGCCCTATGAGGTCGTCGAGGGATAATACAGGGCGGCTCCCGCCCGGGCCCGCCCGCCCGCTGCGTCAGCGTTCTACCATCAACCGTGCGACGTCCAGCATACGTGCCGAGAAGCCCCATTCATTATCATACCAGCCAAACACCCGAACCTGGTTTTGGCCGACGATGCGTGTTTCCGGCCCTGCGATGACGAGGGACTCGGGGCGTGTGCGCAGGTCGGAGGACACCAACGGCTGATCGGTCCATCCCAGAACGGGCGATTGGTCGACGGCGTTACGCAGTGCGGACTGGAAGGCATCCGGTGTCATGCCGCGTTCCAGCGTTGCGACGAGGTCCACAGCCGAAACACTGGCTGTCGGCACCCGAACCGCCGCGCCTGATATGCGCCCGGCGAGGTGGGGCAGGATTTCATCGATCAGGTGTGTGGCGCTGGAGGTCGTAGGAACCATCGACAGCGCCCCAGCGCGCGACCGGGCCAGATCGCCACGCGGGGCGTCTACCATCGGCTGACTGTTGGTATAGCAGTGGATCGTCGTCATATGCGCGGATGCGATACCACCGATCTTATCGAGCGCGGACACCAAGGGCGCGAGCCCGTTGGTGGTACAGGATGCGTTTGACACAATCCGGGCATTGCCCAGTTGATCCTCGTTGGCGCCCAGCACAATGGTGATCTCGGCAGCGGGTGAGGGGCCGGAGATCAGGACCTTGCCCGCCCCGGCTGTCAGGCCCTGACTTGCCACGTCTGACGTGCGGGCGATCCCCGTACAATCCAGCAGAACGTCGACACCTGAAAGGTCGACGCGGGTCAGATCGGGGCTGTGAGTCATGGGAAAGCAACGCCCGTCAACGTCGAGCACTGCGTTGCCCTGTGTCACCTGACCCGGGTAGGGGCCAAAGGTGCTGTCATATTTGAACAGGTAGGCACAGGTTTCCAGCGGCGCGATGTCGTTGATCAGCACCACGTCGACACCCTTGTCCTGCGGTAAGGCCAGAACCTGCCGCAGGATCGTGCGGCCGATGCGGCCGAATCCGTTGATCGCTATTCTCATGGGCAAGCTATGGCAGGCTGTTTGTACGACCTCAATGCCGGAAGTTGGCTGTTACGACCCGCAACTGACCTGCGAGAAAAACTGGCCCGAGATATTCTGATACATGCTGGAAAAGATCACCTTGCACCCTGTCGCGGCTTGGATTGCAGCGATAGCCTGTGCCGTACGGGTGCGCGGCGGTGGTCCAAAGGGGTTGAGGTTGTTGTTATCCCGTGTCGCCCGATAAACAACTGGCGCGTCCGTGACTTGCGTGACCTCCCATGTCCGGCTGAGCACATTAACGGTTTTGGTTTCGTCTTTGGCCACAACCGGCGCCGCAACCATTGAGGTCAGGCCAACGACGGTTGCCAGAGCCAGCGATGTTGAGCGCAGTCGCATCGATAATCTCCAGTGCTGAAATCTGATCTGATATCAACAGATTCAAACTCCGCTGTGAACCCCTGAACCTACCGCCGGTTCAGAGATAACGGCATATGGCGGTTCACATCCTTGTACAGCAGGTATCGAAACCTGCCCGGGCCGCCCGCGTAACAGGCCTGCGGGCAGAACGCACGTAGCCACATGTAGTCGCCCGCCTCGACCTCTACCCAATCCTGATTCAGGCGATAAACCGCCTTGCCCTCTAGCACGTAAAGTCCGTGCTCCATAACGTGCGTCTCGGCAAAGGGGATGACACCGCCGGGTTCAAAGGTGACGATGTTCACGTGCATGTCATGGCGCAGGTCCTGCGGGTCGGCAAAGCGGGTGGTGGCCCAGCGCCCTTCGGTACCCGGCATCGGGATCGGGGCGATGTCGCGTTCATTGGTGATGATAGGATCTGGTGTGGTCAGGCCATGGACGGCCTCATAGGCTTTGCGAATCCAGTGGAACCGGGCAATTGCACCTGTCCTGTTGTGCAGAAACCAGTCGCTGCCCGGCGGGATATAGGCATAGCCGCCTTCATCCAGAACATGTTCGGTGCCGTTGAGGGTCAGCGTCACGCCGCCTTCGGCGACAAAGATGACGCCCTGCGCCTGTGGATCGGTTTCCGGGGTGTTGCTGCCGCCGCCGGGTTGAACCTCCATGATGTACTGCGAAAAGGTCTCGGCAAAGCCGCTGAGCGGGCGGGACAAGACCCACAGCCGCGTGCCCTCCCAAAACGGCAGTGAACTGGTGACGATATCGCGCATCGTGCCTTTGGGGATGACGGCATAAGCCTCAGTGAACATGGCGCGGTCGGTCAGCAGCTGGGTCTGGTCAGGATGCCCGCCGCTGGGGGCGTAATAGGATGAGTTTGCCATTCTAGCCTCGGGATACTGTGTTTCCGGCACTATGAAGGGATCGCGGAAGAGGGCCTAGCGCCACCTTTGCGATAGGTTTGTTCGGGATTATTTGAAGGTGGGCTTGGCCGTGCAATCCGGACGGTATATCCTTGGTTGCAAATCGATTTCAGCACGACGAGGCAGCCATGAAAGCCCGGACCCATATTGCATTGGCCACTGTTGCCGCGATCTCAGCGGCAGTCGCTGCGAACGCAAAACCAATTTCCCGGATTATTGCCGAGATGGGACTGACACCTGCCGATTTCGAGGTGGTGAACGCGACCTCGACCGCGATGCTGTCGGGCGGTAGCCCTAGTGTCGGGCAAGAGCGCGCATGGGTGAATGAAAGCACCGGCTCAAAAGGTACGATTCGTGTGCAGGCGGTGCAGAATAACTGCGTCACCCTTCAGCATGTCATCGATCCCGAAGGCGCTGGCCAGACCCGCGAAATTCGGACCCGCCGGTGCAAGGACGCCAACGGAAATTGGCTGATGGCCCCCTGACCGTCAGTATCCGCGAGTCCTGTTCACCTCGTGCAGCAGAGGCGCGCCGGCGGTCAGGTTGCGGAAGTTCTGAATGACGTCTGTCAAAGCGTCGCCCAGATACCATCCGGAGACATGCGGTGTGATTGTCACGCTTGGGTTGAGCCATAGGGGACTGTCCGCAGGTAGAGGTTCCTGACTGGTGACATCCAGAACTGCATGGCCGGGCGTGCCCTTGTCCAGGGCGGCGATCAGGGCTTGTTCGTCAATCAGATCCCCGCGTCCGGCGTTCAGCAACTGGCTGCCTGGCTTCATTCGGGCCAACATCGCCGCGTCAAACAGACCGATCGTTTCCGGGGTCGACGGCAGAATGGCGCAGACATGATCGCATTGCTCCAGGACTTCGGGCAAGGCATCCGGGCTGTGATGGCAGGTCACCCCGTCAATCTGCTTTTCGGACCGGCTCCAACCCAGAACCCTGAAACCAACTGCATCCATCATGCGGGCGGTGCGGGCTCCGATATGACCCAGCCCCAGAACGCCAACGACAGTGTCGGGCGAGAATACCGGTGCTTTTGGCAGCCATTCGGCGCTGGCCTGCGCGGTCTCGTGAAATGCCATGTTCCGCTGGGTGCGCAGGATGTAGGCCAGAAACCATTCGGCAATGCCCTGCGCAGGGGCGTCGGGTTTCAGGCGGGCAACGCGCATGTGATCGGGCAGGGAGGGATGGCCGAGGATGGTTTCCACCCCAGCGCCAAGCTTTTGCAGCAGTTGCAGGTTTGGCAGGCGCATCAAGTGATCTTCGCGCATCTGCACCATTGCGACCATCGTGATTTCATCTGCATTGCCAAGTGTATCCGGCGTGCGCACATCCAGCTCAGGCGCCAGCTTTCGTATGTCGCGGGCGATATCCTCATCCGTCATCCAGTCCGACAGGCCGGTCTCGATCAAAAGGGCCATGCAGCGCCTCCTTATCCTGAAAATAGGTTTAGTGACGTTCCGTCACTCAACTGGACAGTTCGTGCGCAGCTAAGCCATTCTTTCCGCCAAGGTAAAGCCCACCGTTTGGCCACCCGAGGAGGAATCGCCCCATGACCATGACCTTTGGACTGCGCGAGGAGAACCACGCCCTGCTGCAACGGGTAAAAGATATGATCCGGGACGAAATCATGCCCCTGGAACACGAGTATCAGGCCGAGATCAACAAGGGCGACCGCTGGCAATATACCGAACGTCAGGCCGAAATCCTCGAGGGGCTGAAGGCCAAGGCCAAGGCAGCCGGGCTGTGGAACTTCTGGCTGACCGACAGTGACAAGGGATTTGGTCTGACAACTGTGGAGTATGCTTTTTTCGCCGAAGAGATGGGCAAGACACCACTGGGGGCCGAGGTTTTCAACTGCTCGGCCCCGGACACCGGCAACATGGAAGTGTTCGAGCGGTACGGAACCGAAAAGATGAAAGAGCAGTGGCTGAAGCCGCTGCTGGAGGGCCAGATCAGGTCAGCCTATCTGATGACCGAACCCGATGTGGCCTCGTCCGACGCAACCAATGTGTCGATGTCCTGTGTGCGGGATGGGGATGACTACGTACTGAACGGCGAGAAATGGTGGTCCTCCGGCGCGGGTGATCCGCGCTGCAAGGTTTATATCGTCATGGTGAAAACCGCCGGGGATGAGCAGCCAAAGCATAAACGCCAATCGATGATCGTCGTGCCCGCAGACACGCCGGGGATCGAGCGGTTGCGCCCGATGGAGGTTTATGGCCATGACGAAGCGCCGCATGGGCATATGCATATCCGGTTCACGGATGTCCGGGTTCCGGCGGAAAATATGCTGGTGGGCGAGGGCCGGGGCTTTGAGATCGCACAGGGCCGACTGGGGCCGGGACGCATTCACCATTGCATGCGCGCCATAGGGCAGGCCGAGATTGCCCTGGAACAGATGTGCAAACGGTCGCTGCAGCGTGAGGCTTTTGGCAAGAAGCTGGCCCAACTGGGTGCCAATTTCGATATTATCGCGGAATGCCGGATGGAGATTGAGATGGCCCGCCTGTTATGCCTCAAGGCGGCGTGGTACATGGATCAGGGCGATGCTCGGGCTGCGGCTCCGTGGATCAGCCAGATCAAGGTCGTTGCGCCCCGTGTCGCACTGAAAGTGATCGATGAAGCGGTCCAGATGTTTGGTGCGCAAGGCATCAGCCAGGATACCCCGCTGGCAAATGCCTGGACACATGTCCGTACCCTCAGGATGGCTGACGGGCCAGATGCGGTGCATCGTCGGCAGGTGGCCCGGGCCGAATTGAAAAAGCACACTCAGGAAAAGATTTGAGCGACCGAAATGCAGGATGACGCCAGCACTCAGTCTTATTTTCGCCTGCGAGAGGACGGTGTCTTTGCGGGCAATGATCCGGCGCGCGGGCCGTGGTCGGCCGATCACTGTCACGCTGGACCGGTCAGTGGTTTGATTGTACGCGCCGCAGAGGCCGAGATCGGCGCGGACAAGATGTTGACCCGGCTGACGGTCGACCTGCTGCGGCCTTTACCGCTGGTCGGGTTGCGGGTTGCCGCCGAGACGACGCGCCATACCAAGACCCTGGCGACCACGCGCGTCACCGTGCATGATCTGGATGACTCGCTATGCGCGACAGCAACGACGATGCATCTGGTGCGTCGAGACCTTGGGCCGGTTCCGGATGCAGACTGCGCCCGCCCGGATATTACCAAGGTGGTCGAAGGTCCGTTTCCCCTGAACCAATTGCGGCACGGCTTAAAGGCGTTCCCACATTACGCCGAGGTTCGCTATCCCGAAGCTGGCAATCAGGGGGCCGGACCCAAGACAATCTGGATGCGTACACCAAACCTGTTGCAGGGTGAGGTGCAATCGCCGATTCAGTCGCTTTGTGCGCTGGCCGATTGCGGGAATGGCATATCCTGGAATGCCCCGCCCACCGAAATGGGCTTTATGAACACGGACCTGACGGTGAACATCCATCGCGAGCCGGTGTCGGATTGGCTGGCCTCTCAGTCCATTTCGCACTGGCAACCGTCTGGCGTGGGGATGTCTCAGGCGGTGTTATATGACACAGAGGGGCCGATTGGGACGGCACTGCAGACGCTGGTTCTGTTTCCGTCTGGATAGGCGCATCGGCTGCTTTCTGCACCAACGACCGGAAAGCCGTTGCCGGGGTCCGCACCAGCCCCTATCTTTCGCCCATGCGTTGGATGATCCCATTCCTGACCTGTTGGCTGCCGCTGCCCGCGTTGGCGCACCCGCATGTCTTCGTCGACACGGGGTTGGAGTTTGTTGTGAACGATGCCGGTCACCTGACCCATGTTCGGGTGACCTGGGCCTATGATGATCTCTACTCGTTGCTGGTTTTGGAAGACTTGAAACTGGATCAGGATGGGGACGGTCTGTTGACCGAGGTCGAACAGCACTATCTGTCCGGTTTCGATGCGCAATGGATGGACGGCTACAACGGTGATCTCGTCGTTTTTGCCAATGACCAGCCGGTTGCGTTGTCCGGACCAATGGAGCCAACGGCGACCACCGAAGACGGTCGTATAGTCACAAGCCACCTGCGCGCGGTCACCGACGCCTCTGTGCCTGCCAGCGCGATACTGGCAAAGGCATATGACGAGACCTTCTACACAGCTTATGAAGTCACACGTCCCGTTACCGTCACAGGTCTGAATGAATGTCAGATCGACCGGCTGGAGCCGGATATCGACGGGCAACTCGCGCAGATGCAGGCGTTTCTGTTGACGCTGGATGCGGATTACGATCTGGAGGAAAACGATATCCCGCTTGTCGGGGAAAGCTTTGCGACTGAGATCCGCATTTCATGTCCAAACACCTGATTATCCCGGTCACCATCGCCTGCGTCTTGTTGCTATGGTTCTGGGGCAGCGGTGGGTTTGACAGCCTCGCGACCTGGGCCGCTGGTGAGCAACGGGTGTTTCAGAATCAAATTGCCCGTTCCCTGCGCGCCGTTCGGGCCGAACAACCCGAGGCCGTCGCTACCCTGCTGACCGTGTGTTTCGCCTATGGGTTTTTCCACGCTATCGGTCCGGGCCACGGCAAGGTGTTGATCGGCGGCTACGGCCTTGGTCGCCGTGTTGCTTTCTGGCGTTTGTCTGCGATCAGTGTTTTGTCGAGCCTGGGTCAGGCTGTTACGGCGGTTGTTCTGGTTTACACAGGTGTTTTGATCTTTCAAATGTCGCGGCAGAACCTTGTCGGAGCGACCGAACAAGTAATGGCCCCGATAAGCTATGCCGCTATCGCTGCAATTGGCCTTTGGTTGGTATTTCGTGCTGTGCGCGGATTTTCCCGACGGTATCGAGCCGCGAAACCCCACGCCCCTGACCACCATCACCATGACCATCACCACGATGACGTTTGTTCGGATTGTGGCCATCGCCATGGCCCCAGCCCCGAAGAGGTCGCCAATGCCGGCAGCCTGCGCGAGGCGGTTGTCTTGATCGCAGGCATTGCCGTGCGGCCTTGCACGGGCGCGCTGTTTGTTCTGATCCTAACCTGGCAGATGGGCATCGCAGTGGTTGGGATTGCCGGTGCGTTCACCATGGCGCTGGGGACGGCCATGGTGACTACGCTGGTCGGCTGGACGTCCTTCGGGTTGCGCGGCGGGTTGCTGGCCTCGGCATCGGCCACGCGTTTTGCCTCGGTACTTGCGCCGACAATTGAACTTGTCGCTGGGATCATGATCGTGGCGATCGCAAGCGGGCTGCTGTTGCGCGCGCTTTAGAACACCGGGTCCGGGTATCCGACCCGCGCCAGATACAGACCCTGTGGCGGGCAGACCGGTCCACAGGCAGCACGGTCAACAGCATCAAGCGCATCACGGACATCCCCAGGCGTCCATGCCCCGGCTCCGACACGTTCCAGCGTCCCGACAAAGCTGCGTACCTGATTGTGCAGGAATGACCGGGCGCGGACGTGGAAATGCACTTCGGGGCCGGAAAAACCTTCGACTTGCTCCACACACAGCTCATCCAGCGTTTTGACCGGGCTCGCGGCCTGACAGATCGAAGACCGGAAGGTCGTGAAATCATGTCGCCCGATCAGCATGTCCGCGCCAGCCTGCATGGCGTCAACGTCCAACATGCGGTTGATCTGCCAGACCTGACCATTGTCATGAGTCGCAGGCGCGCGCCGCATCAGGATACGGAACAGGTACTGCCGCTCGACCGCTGAAAAACGCGCGTGCCAGTCATCGTCAACCCGCGCGGCCTTTACGATGGCAACCGGCTGCGGTTTGAGGTGATAGTTCAGCGCCTCGGACAGGCGGAACGGGTCCCATTCCTTGACCAGATCGCAATGCGCAACCTGTCCCAACGCGTGAACGCCCGCGTCGGTTCGCCCGGCGGCGGCAATCGTGTGGTCCCCCGGCTGAATGCGCGATAGGGCCTCTTCGATGGCGCCCTGAACCGACGGCAGCTCTTTCTGCCGCTGCCATCCGGCAAACGGTTCCCCCTGATATTCCACTTTCAACGCATATCTCGGCATGAGGCGCTGGTATCGCGCCCGGACGCTGCGGGCAAGAGCGGGAAAGCTCTGGCATGTCCGGGAGCGGCTACCTATCTTGGGCAAAACGAAAATTGCGGGGCGACGGCTTGGTCATCTCATCACTGGCAGACAGTTTTGTGCGCGGAGTCGAATCCATCGGCGACAGCGTGTCCGAGACTTTTTTCGAACCGGTGATCCGGCTGGGCGTCACCGGATTGGCGCGGTCGGGCAAGACCGTCTTCATTACTTCGCTGGTGGCAAATCTATTGGACCGAGGTCGCATGACCGGTTTGGTTGCCCAGCAAGAGGGGCGGATCACCGCGGCCTATCTGCAGCCGCAGCCCGACGATACCGTGCCCCGTTTTGACTACGAGGCGCATCTGGCCGCACTGACCGGGCCGACACCGCATTGGCCGGACAGCACCCGGGCCGTGTCGGAGTTACGCCTTTCCTTTAAGGTGCGACCGGGCGGTTTGCTGTCGGGGCTTCAGGGTCCGCGAACGCTTCACCTTGATATTGTGGATTATCCGGGCGAATGGCTGTTGGACCTTGCCCTGTTGGACAAGTCTTATGTCGATTGGTCGACGGAAACTCTGACACGGATCGAAAGCCGCGATCAGGCTGCCGAATATGTCGCCAGTGCAAAAGCTGCTGATCCCAGCGCACCGCATGATGAACTAACGGCACAAGCACTGGCGCGCGGATTCACGGAGTACCTGAACGCAGCTCGTGACGCCGGGTTCTACGACTGCACACCGGGCCGCTTCCTATTGCCCGGCGATCTGGCCGGGTCACCGGTTTTGACCTTCGCACCTTTGCCCATCATGGGCCCGTCCCAGCGCCGAACTTTGCAGCGCGAGATGGAGCGACGGTATGAGGCCTACAAGGCGCAGGTCGTCAAACCGTTCTTCCGCGATCATTTCGCCCGGATCGACCGGCAGGTCGTCTTGGTTGATGCGCTGGGCGCTATTCACAAAGGGCCGCAGGCAGTTGAGGATATGCGCCGAGCCATGGCCGACATTCTGGCTGCTTTCCGGCCCGGGCGGAATGCGTGGCTCAGCCAGTTGCTGCTGGGTAAACGGGTGGAACGTATCCTCTTTGCCGCTACCAAGGCCGATCATCTGCACCACCTGCAACACCCGCGTCTTACGGCCATAATGGAAGCGCTGACACGCGACGCCCGCGACCGCGCCGATTTTGCCCGTGCGGAAACTGCGGCGCTGTCGCTGGCATCCCTGCGCGCGACAACCGAAGAAATGCGCAGCCATAACGGGACAGAGCTGCCCTGTGTCCGCGGCACCTTACTGGACAGCGGCAAACAGGCAGCGTTTTACCCGGGTGATCTGCCCGAAGACCCCTCGCATCTGTTGGGGCCTGCGCGAAACGGGGCAGAGGGCTGGCTGGGTGAGGATTATGGGTTCATGGCCTTCGCGCCTGCACCCCTGACCCTGCAACCCGGAGATGGCCCGCCCCATATTCGGCTGGACCGCGCGGCCCAGTTCTTGATCGGAGACCGCTTGTGACTGCCCATCTCCGCCCTGCGCGCAGCACAGATGCCGGGCGTACCGGTGAAATCCTGCACGGGTTTGCACAGGAGAATCCGTGGATGCCCAAGTTGCATTCCTGCGCAGAAACTATCGCGTTCTGCGGCTGGATGATCGATCAGGGTTGGGTCACGGTGGCCGAAACCGAAGACGGTGTGGTCGGATTTCTGGCGCTTAACGGGCAGGATATTCACTCGCTCTACCTGACGGAAGCCGCGCGGGGGCAGGGGATTGGCTGCCAGTTATTGCAAAACGCCAAATCGAGCCAGCCCTCCCTGTCCTTGTTTGCGTTTCAGGCCAATGGCCGTGCATGTCGGTTTTATGAACGCAATGGATTTACCGAAGTTGCACGCAGCGATGGGGCCGACAATGACGAAAACCTGCCCGACATAAAATATGTCTGGCGCAGTGAGGAGGCGGCCCATGGCTAAAGGCCCAGTAGTGATAGACCTCGACGATGATGCACTGGGTGCGGATGTTTCGCAGGCCCCACCGGTTCCGGATGTCGGGATGCCACAGGGGCAGGCCATGCAGAGTGCCGCACGGTTTGCGGCACGCAAGCCGTCCGCCTTGTCGCGCTGGTTCTGGGGGCTGGCTCTGGCCGTTGTCGGCGCGGTCGTCTCGGTCGCGGCGTGGGATTTCGCGGTCTCGCTGCTGGATCGCTCACCGATTTTGGGCGGCATCGTCACCGGGCTGATTGTCGCATTGTTGTTGGTGGTGCTGGTGATTGCGCTACGCGAACTGGCCGCAATCGGCCGCCTGTCGCGTGTGGACGGGATGCGCTGCGCCGCTGATGCAGCGCTGGCCGAGGATGATCTGACACAGGCGCGCGCTGTCACCAACCGGCTGCTTTCATTTTACAGCAGCCGTGAGGAAACCCGATGGGGCCGCGACCGTTTGCGGGAGCGGATGGGGGATCAGTTTGATGCCTCGACCCTGCTGGCACTGGCCGAGGATGAAGTGCTGGCCCCGCTGGACGCCGCCGCCAGTCGCGAGGTTGAGGCTGCCGCCAGACAGGTCGCGACCGTGACTGCGCTGGTGCCGCTGGCGCTGGCAGACGTTGTTACGGCGCTTGCGGCCTCGCTGCGCATGATCCGGCGAATTGCCGAGATCTACGGCGGTCGCGCCGGGTTTTGGGGAAGCTGGCGTCTGACCCGTGCGGTGTTTGTCCACCTGGTTGCGACAGGGGCGGTGGCGGTCGGTGATGATCTGCTAGAGCCTATTCTGGGCGGCTCGGTCCTCAGCAAACTCTCACGCCGGTTCGGGGAAGGTTTGGTCAACGGCGCACTCAGCGCCCGCGTCGGTGTCGCCGCGATGGAGGTCTGCCGCCCGCTACCGTTCTCCGATAGGCATAAACCCTCAACACGCGGGATGATCAAACGCGCGTTGGGCGGGTTGTTTTCGCGGACTTGATCTGAGGCAAAGCCATGGTCACGCTGGTCCTGCATAACAAGGACGGAGCCAGCCATGACCGAACACGGCCACAGCCAGCAAGAAATTGAGGCGCGCATCAACGCACCACCCGGTCGCGGTGTGCTGCGTGACGTCGTGTATGGCGGCATTGACGGATCGGTCACCACCTTTGCCATCGTTGCAGGGGTGGCCGGGGCGGGTCTTTCCTCTTTTGTTATCGTCGCGCTCGGGCTGGCCAATGTGCTGGCGGATGGGTTTTCCATGGCGGCGGGAAACTATTCGGGCACCAAGGCTGAACTGGACAACATTCGCCGGATTCGTGCCATTGAGGAACGTCACATCCGACTCTACCCGGATGGTGAACGGGATGAAGTACGCGAGATTCTGTTGCAGAAGGGGCTGGCCGGTCAGGTTTTGGAGGATGCCACAGATGCGATCACAGCCAACCGCGAAAACTGGATCAACCTGATGATCGAAGGTGAGTACGGGCTGGGCAGTGTCGACCCACACCCGGTCAAGGCCGCGATGGCAACGTTTCTGGCGTTTTTGGTTGCCGGAATGATACCTCTGCTGCCGTTTTTGTTATCGGTTCCAAATGCCTTTGTGACCTCGGCTTGGATGACGATGGGCGTTTTCTTTGCCATCGGGGCGTTGAAAAGCCGGTGGTCTTTGTCTCCGTGGTGGCGTTCGGGATGTGAGACCTTTGTGATCGGTGGCGTGGCGGCGTTGATTGCTTATCTCGTCGGGTCTTTGTTCCACCCGTGAGGCGCCTTGGCCGTAGAAAGCCAGACGGGTCTGGTCGGTCCATGTGTACTGCTCACCTGCGGAGTTCCGGCATTTCTAGCCGCGCTGGTTGCCTTCTGGCTGATGCCGGGGCGTCCGGGCTTTGCGTGGCCGTGACTCGGACGCGGCTGCAACAGGCTGATTTCATCTGAAATTCCAGACTATTACCCACCCGGCGGGCAGGTTAATCTGGTTTGAATTCCGTTGGGAGATATCTGTTGGATCTTGCGCTTGTCCTTGTCGGCCTGATTGTTCTGGCCATTCCGGTATCGATCATCGGTTTGCTGATTGGGCATGCGCGTTTGCGCAGGCGGATCGAGATGCTGGAGCGGCGAATTGCCCAAGGCGGCTTGCCAGAGCCAGACTCTTTAGTCGAAAAACCGGCACCCGAGCCCGAAGCGCCCGAGAGCCAAAAGGCGGAGACACAGCCCGGCCCTTGGGCTGCCAAGGTTCGCCCGCCGCAGGATGAAGACCAAACCGAAGACTCCCAAAAACCCGAGGTAGCAGAGACACCGGCGGCTGTCGTGCTGCGTCAGGACAGGTTCGCCGCGCTGGGCGCGTGGATGCGTGACAGCTGGTTCTATGCGGTGTCCGCTCTGTCGCTGGCTTTGGCGGGCATATTCCTTGTCCAATATGGCGTTGAAAACGGTCTGCTGCCGCCCTCGGCTCGGGTTTTGGCGGCGCTGGCCTTTGGTGTCGTGTTGATTATCGCGGGCGAAATCGTGCGTCGGCGGTTCGGGGACGGCGAATCCTCCGCGACCGCCTATCTGCCCTCGGTCTTTTCCGGTGCCGGATTGGTTACCCTGTTCGGTGGGGTTCTGGCCGCCCGCCAGCTCTATGGTCTGATCGGAGCTGAGGCAGCGCTGGTTGGTATGGTCGTGATCGCCCTGGCTGGTCTGATCCTGGGCTGGTTCCACGGGCCGCTCCTGGCTGCCGTGGGATTGATTGGCGGCTTTGCAGCGCCCTTTGTTGTCGGGGGTTCGTCCGAAGACCCCAGCTGGCTATATGGCTATTTCCTTATGCTTGCCATTCTGGGTCTTGGAATCGACACGGTGCGCCGGTGGGCGTGGATATCGGTGCTGACATTGCTTGCCGCCTACACATCCACATTCCTGCTGGTTGTGTCGTCCCCGTCAACAGAACCTGCCTATCTAACCTGTGTCTCGGTCGTCGCGCTTATTGCTATCGCGATACCCGTGCGCCGGGTCTGGCCGAACCATGACGGCACTATGATCCTCGAGATCGTCCAGCGCAAAAAGGGCGATCCCTGGCCCGAATTTCCAACTCGGTTGGCCTTTGGCGCTGTGGCTGTCAGTTCAGCTATCCTGTCGCTGTTTTGGGCAAACTCAGTGGCCGAGTTCTGGTTGGTCGTGACCCTTCTGACGGCATTGACGTTGGCGGTGATGGTATGGGCCGAAAATGCGCGGGCGTTACAGGACATCACCCTTTTCCCCGCTTTGGGTCTTGTTTGGTTTGTGTTCGCTCATGGCGTGAATGGCGGCCCGGTCGAACGTATATTTGCGAATACTTATGCCGAGACTGTCGAGGCTGATACGCCCTTCGTGATCACCATTCTGGTGGCCATAGGCTTGGTGATTTCCGGTCTGGCGGCTTGGCGTTCCCTTCGCGCACCGAACTACAAAGCGATCTGGGCTGGAGCGGCGGCTGTATTCGCACCCGCGATGGCAATCGCCTTGGAAATAGGCTGGCGTCCCGCGATCGTGATCGGGGCCTATCCTTGGGCCTTGCATGCGATTGTGTTGGGCGCGTTCATGGTAGTGTTGGCAGAACGCTTTTCCCGGGCAGATGGGCCGGATCGGATGCGCCCGGCTCTGGCCGCGTTGTCCGCCTTGTCTTGCCTGGCCTTTGCCTGCGTTATCGTGCTCAGTTCGGCGGCTCTTACCATTGCCCTGGTGGCAACTGTTATTGTGGCCGCTGCATTGGACCGCAAGTTCACGTTACCACCGATGACCTGGTTCATCTGGGTGGGTGTGTTTACGGTCACCGTTCGTCTGGTGCTGAACCCCGGTCTCGACTGGGCCGATACCGCACCTGTTTCAGAACTGGCACTGGTCTATGGTGGCGCCACGCTGGGTTTCCTGATCGCGTGGTGGCAGCTACGGCCTCTGACACGGCCGGTCGCCGCGCTGCTGTTAGAGAGCGCGGCTTGGGCAACAGGCGGAATTCTGTTGTCTTTGTTGCTGCTGCGGTGGTTGGAAGGATTTGGCGAAGGCGGTGCGAAAGACAGCCACTGGGGTCTGGGTCTGTTGTCGGTTATCTGGCTGCTGCTTGCGTATGCTCAGGTTCAGCGGTTCGAACTCGGCGGCAAGCTGAACTACGCACGCTACCTGCTGGCGGCCTTTTTTGCGGCACACGGTATTGCCCGATTGGCTCAGGCTCTGACCGACGCAAACCCGCTGCTTGTGCCCAACACCGATCCGGTGTTGGGCCTGCCGGTTGTGAACACCCTCGCCGTGGCATACCTTCTGCCTGCGTTGGCGATGGCGATGTCAGCCTGGCGTTTGCCATTGATGCCGGTCCGATTGCGGCAGGTCAGCTTTGGGGCGGCCGGGATTCTCGCGACCATTTGGTTGGGCTTGATGATCCGCCATTTCTGGCAGGGGTCTGCGGGAATGTATGAAGGCAACGGCGTCACCCAGCCCGAGCTTTACACCTATACTCTAACGTTGCTGGTCATTGGTGGAGCCCTGTTCTATCAGTCTCTGGCGCGTCACTCTGATCTGATGCGCAAGGCAGGATTGGCGGTCATTGGGTTGGCCGTCGCCAAGGTGTTTCTGATCGATATCGCCGGTTTGGGCGGTCTGATCCGGGTGTTCTCATTATTGGCACTGGGCCTCGCGCTGGCGGGTCTTGCGTGGCTGAACCGCTGGGCCATGCTGCGCCATTCGCCGCAGGGCTCGGAACCTATGGACGATTAGGCGCGAGCATCCTATAAGCGCGGCCATGCATGACCGTCTGGCCATCATTATTCGAATTATATCCCCGGCGCTCTGATATCGCGAGACGCCGGGCAAAGGTGCTTGAGACTTCGCACTGACCGCTTCGATCCATACACGACAAGATCATCCTGAGGACGCCCCCAATGTGCGCCGACACGACCCAAACACCTGATTACAAAGACACGCTGAACCTGCCCAAAACCGACTTTCCCATGCGCGCCGGCCTGCCCAAGCGCGAACCCGCATGGCTGGAACGCTGGGAGACCATCGGCGTCTATGACCGCCTGCGCGAGAAAGAGGGCCGTAAGCCCTTTACCCTGCACGATGGTCCCCCCTATGCGAACGGCCACCTGCACATCGGCCACGCGCTGAATAAGACCATCAAGGACATGATCGTGCGGTCCCATCAGATGATGGGTTTCGACGCGCGTTACGTGCCCGGTTGGGACTGCCACGGTTTGCCCATCGAGTGGAAGATTGAGGAACAGTACCGTAAGAAGGGCAAGAACAAGGACGAGGTGAACATCGTCGACTTCCGTCAGGAATGCCGCAAGTTCGCCGAGGGTTGGATCGACATCCAGCGCGAAGAGTTCAAGCGTCTGGGCATCACCGGCAACTGGCCCGATCCCTACATTACCATGGACTATCACGCCGAGGCGGTGATCGCCGACGAGTTCATGAAGTTCCTGATGAACGGCACGCTGTATCAGGGCTCGAAGCCCGTTATGTGGTCGCCGATTGAAAAGACAGCTCTGGCCGAGGCCGAGGTCGAGTATCACGACAAGGAGAGCTTCACGATCTGGGTGAAGTTCAAAGTCGTGAACGCCGGGGATCTGTATGATGCGTTTGTCGTGATCTGGACGACCACCCCGTGGACCATGCCGTCCAACAAGGCGGTCGTTTTTGGCAAGGACATCTCTTACGGCCTGTACGAAGTCACCGGCGCTCCGGAAGAATGCTGGGCTGCGGTTGGCGACAAGTTCCTGCTGGCCGACAATCTGGCCGCCGATGTTCTGGGCCGCGCCCGTCTGAACGACGATCAGTGGACCCGCGTCCGTGACGTGACCACTGATGAACTGACAGGTGTGCAACTGACCCACCCGCTGGCCGGAGCCGAGGGTGGCAATGGCGAATGGGATGACATCCGTGATTTCCGCGCCGCTGACTTCGTGACCGATACTGAGGGGACCGGCTTCGTCCACTGCGCGCCGTCCCACGGTATGGAAGAATTCGAACTCTATCGCGATCTGGGGATGCTGGAGCAGGTCATCACCTATAACGTGATGGACGATGGCTCTTTCCGTGCCGATCTGCCGTTCTTTGGCGGTAAGTTCATCCTGTCCCGCAAGGGTGGTGAAGGTGATGCGAACAAGGCCGTCATCGACAAGCTGGTCGAGGTCGGCGGGCTGCTGGCGCGCGGCAAGATCAAGCACAGCTATCCGCATTCGTGGCGCTCGAAGGCTCCGATCATCTATCGCAACACTCCGCAGTGGTTTGCATCCGTTGACCGCAAGCTGGACGATGGCATGGGCGAGATGGGGGATACCATCCGCGAACGCGCCCTGCGCTCGATCGACGAGCTGGTGAAATGGACCCCGCAGACCGGCCGTAACCGACTGTATTCCATGATCGAAGCGCGCCCCGATTGGGTTCTGTCGCGCCAGCGCGCCTGGGGCGTGCCGCTGACATGCTTTACCAAGAAGGGCGCTCTGCCCACCGACGCGGATTACCTGTTGCGCAACGAAGATCTCAACGCGCGCATCAAGGCCGCGTTCGAGAAAGACGGCGCGGATATCTGGTATACCGATGGGTTCAAGGAGAAGATCCTCGACGGCATCGCCAACCCCGAGGACTACGATCAGGTGTTTGACGTACTGGACGTGTGGTTCGACTCGGGTTCGACCCACGCCTTTGTTTTGCGCGACCGTGAAGACGGGACCGAAGACGGCATCGCCGATGTTTACATGGAAGGCACCGACCAGCACCGGGGTTGGTTCCATTCGTCGATGCTGCAAGCCTGTGGCACCAAAGGCCGTGCGCCCTATCGCAACGTGGTGACCCATGGCTTCACGCTGGACGCCAAGGGCAACAAGATGTCCAAATCGCTGGGCAACACCATCGTGCCGGAAGAGGTCGTCAAGCAATACGGTGCTGATATCCTGCGTCTGTGGGTGGCCCAGACCGACTATACCGCCGACCAGCGGATCGGGCCGGAGATCCTGAAAGGCACCGCCGACAGCTATCGCCGCCTTCGCAACACTATGCGGTTCATGCTGGGATCATTGGCGGACTTCACCGAGGCCGACCGCGTCGCGCCCGAGGATATGCCGCGTCTTGAACGCTGGGTGCTCAGCCGTTTGGCGGAGCTGGATGAGCAGGTCCGCAAGGGCTATGCCGCGTTCGATTTCCAGGGCGTGTTCAGTGCCGTGTTCACCTTTGCCACGGTTGATCTGTCGTCCTTCTATTTCGACGTCCGTAAGGACGCGCTGTATTGCGATGGCGACAGCCTGCGCCGTCGTGCCGCGCGGACCGTTCTGGATATCCTGTTCCATCGCCTGACCACATGGCTTGCCCCGGTTCTGGTCTTTACCATGGAAGAGGTCTGGTTGGAGCGCTTTCCGGGCGACGATAGCTCGGTCCATCTGGTCGATTTCCCGGACACTCCAGCCGACTGGCGTCATGCCGAGTTGGAAGAGGCCGTCGCTAAAGTGCGCCGTGTGCGCCGCGCAGTAACCGCTGCGCTGGAGGTTCAACGTCAGGACAAAGTCATCGGCTCCAGTCTGGAGGCTGCGCCGATTGTGCATGTCGAGGACCCGGAAACCCGCGATCTGCTGTCTACATTCGACGTGGATGATCTGTGCATCACTTCCGGACTGACCGTTTCAGGCGATCCGGCCCCGGCCGAGGCCTTCCGCGTGCCCGAAATCGAAGGCGTTGGCGTTGTTTTCGAAAAAGCCGAGGGCGAGAAGTGTCAGCGTTGCTGGAAGATCTTGCCTGATGTGGGCCGTCACGCTCACCCGGGTGTTTGCGGGCGCTGCAACGAAGCGCTTGGCTGATACCGTGGCGATAGTGTGAGCGGCGGAGCCTTTTGCGAGGCTCTGCTTCGCGCTCCGAGGTATTTGTGAACAGAAGAAGGGTTAAATCGTCAAGAAACGGGTTGCCGGGTTGGCCCGTCCTCTGCCAGCATCACCCCATGGGACTGATTGCGATAGAGACCCGTTTCGGGCGTTTGGGTGTTGTTGAGGAAGATGAGGCCATCGTCCGTCTGACCTGGGATGGTGCCGAGGGCGACCCGGACTCACCCTTGCAGCGCGAGGCGGCGGCGCAGTTGCAGGCCTATGATGAGGGGCGTTTGCAGCAGTTCGACCTGCCCTATCGGATCAAGGGGTCCGAGTTTCAGCGCCGCGTGTGTGACGCCATGTTTGCAATCCCCTTTGGTGATACGCGGACTTATGGCGAGATTGCCAAAGAGCTTGGGTATTCGGCGCAGGCCGTCGGAAAGGGCTGCGGCGGCAATCCCATTCCGATCATCATACCGTGTCATCGCGTTTTGGGCGCGGATGGCAAAATGGTCGGGTTCTCGGGTCAGGGCGGCGTAGAAACAAAGGTCGCGCTGTTGCGGCACGAAGGAGCGGCAGGACTGCTGATCTGAGGGCAGGATTTCTATTGCATTCCGCCTTTGCGGGCTCCAACCTATATTCGTTACTGAATTTGAGGGATTGTATTGGATGGCTGGCCCGACTGACGCCGCTGCGCGCAAGAAGATCATTGTTGAACGCCTGATGTCGCTGGAAGAGCAGGAACTGGCGACCGCGCAGGCGCATTACGACGCGTTTCTGAAGGACGCTCAGCTGGACGACCGTGAAGGGCATGACAAGGATGACATCGCCGCCTCGCGTGAGAATGCGGATCTGGCGGCGGCGTTTGATGCGCCGGTTCACGCCCACCATGCCAAGATCGATGTGATCGAGAATACCGATTTTGGCCTGACCGATACGGTGCGTCCCGGTGCGGTGATCAAGTTCAACAACCGCAGGTTTGTTGTCTGTGTCTCGACCACCCGGTTTGATGTGGATGGAAAGACTTACATGGGCATTTCAACGCAAAGCCCGATTTTTCTGGCCATGGCGGGGCTGCAGCAGGGCGACGTGTTTACCCATAACGGCACTGAATTTGAAGTGCAGGAAGTGCTGTAAATTCAGGTTTTGCGCGGCGGAATGATCTGCTGCGCAATACCGGCAAAGGTCAGATACAGGCTGGTAATCACCAGACCCCAATGGGCCCAGCTTTCGGGATGGAAATCGACCCAGGCCGCCCAACCGGCAAAGAAGGTCCAGGCAAAGGCCATCGGCAGCGACAATGACCGCCACCGCTCGGTCCGGACCGGGTGGATGAACTTCAGCGGCAGGAACATTGCCAGCGACAGTAGGGTCACCAGAGTCAGAATGACCCAGAAATTGGGTTCGAGCGCGAAGATCACGATAACGAACATGTTCCAGCAGCCGGGAAAGCCGGAAAAGGAATTGTCCTTGGTTTTCATGCGCGTATCAGCAAAGTACATCGCACTGGCAAAGGTGATCACGATGATCGCGAACCAGCCGGTCCAGCCATCCATCAGCCCGGATTTGAACAGCGCAAAGGCGGGAATGAACACATAGGTCAGGTAGTCGATGATCAGGTCCAGCAGCACCCCATCAAATTCGGGGGCGTTGTGCTTGACATGGTAGTGCCGGGCCAGGGGCCCATCGATGCCGTCCACAATAAAGGACACCACCAGCCACAGATACATCAGGCTCCACTTCTCTTCGACCGCGGCCAGCATGGCGAGCATGGCAAAAACAGCGCCGGTGGCAGTGAAGAGATGGACGGCAAGCGCTTTGAATCTGAGTGTCATGCAGGTGTCATGTACGATGCGTGACACAGATGCAAAGCAAAAAGCCGATTGACGGCCAAGTGTGCCGAAACTGTTTGTTTTTTGTCGAGCATCACGCCTTGGGATGGGCGCGATTGTAAACTTCCATCAGCCGCGCGGTATCGACCGCTGTGTAGGTTTGCGTTGTGGACAGGGACGCATGGCCCAGCAGTTCCTGAATAGAGCGCAAGTCGCCTCCGGCGGACAGCAGGTGGGTGGCAAAGCTATGGCGCATGGCATGGGGGGTGGCCGTTGCGGGCAGGCCCAGCTGCATGCGTGCCTTGGCCATTACCCCCTGAATGGCACGTGGGTTCAACGCACCACCGCGAACGCCGCGAAACAAAGGCGCGTCGGGGGATTGAGGATGTGGGCACAGGCGCAGATAGCGGTCAACTGCGGCTTGCGCGGCTGGCAGGACCGGGACGATCCGCTCCTTGTCGCCTTTGCCGACAATGCGCAATGTCTCGGGTAGGGGGGCGTCGGTACCTTTCAATGACAGGGCCTCGGATATTCGCAGGCCGCAGCCGTAAAGCAATGTCACGACCGCTACATCCCGTGCAGCGACCCAGTCTGGGGTCGACTGTAACTCGACCGTGTCGATCATGGCGCGGGCGGCGTCCTGAGCCAAAGGGCGGGGCAGTTTCTTGGTGAATTTGGGCGCGCGGGTGGACAAGACGGCGGTTGGTTCGAACCCCTCTCGTTCTGCCAGCCAGCGATAGAAGCTTTTGACCGCTGACAATTTGCGCGCCAAGGACCGGGCCCCAACGCCCGAGGCGCGCTGATCGGCCATCCAGGCCCGCATGTCCGATACGGTGATCCGTGCCAGCGC
The DNA here is from genome assembly GCF_965243365.1 of Ruegeria sp. Lineage (GTDB taxonomy): Bacteria > Pseudomonadota > Alphaproteobacteria > Rhodobacterales > Rhodobacteraceae > Ruegeria. The sequence goes on from NZ_CBDEUW010000002.1 coordinate 2,388,343, forward strand.
CGCCAGCCCCTGACGCTCACTGTGATGCAGCGTGATGAAAGACAGGAATTCGGTTACATCCCCGCCATAGGCCTTTTGCGTATTATCCGATCGCCCTGCAATCGCCTTCAGACTGTCCAGCCAATGCTGCAGCGCGTCGCGGCAGGCCGGAGAGATGAGGCTCACGACAGCCAGTGACGCATCGAGCGTTCGAACACGCCAGAGAAAAAGGCCAAAAGATCGGTGCCAAGTTGCGGGGTGAAGTGGCGCGGGTCCTTGGCGCCCATCACGATCATTCCGGGCAGACGACCGGTGCCGAAATTCAGTTTCATGCAGGCCTCGGACCGAAGATGGTCAATCTTGTCGCCATAGATCAGTCGGTTTGGCTGTCGAACCTCGCGCAGGAGAATGTCGCGCGCTGGGGCGGGGCGGTCTTTTGCCATGTATTTGTCGACAAAGCCGGGCTCAACGATTTTGAGTACACCGCCAAGCTTTTCAACGGCCGGGTCGTCGCGCACGGCAGTGGTTTCGAGGATCAATGTCAGTTGGTCCACCCGCAGGATATCGGCCACGTCACTGCCGAGCACGCGCAAAAAATCCTCGAATTCGACTGGTTCAAGCAGGCGCAGGATGGCGCGGTGTACCTGGTTGGTGCCTGCTAGGTTTTCGTAAGCTGCGGCAATGACAGAGCGGTGGGTGTCTTCCAGCCGATCCAGTCTGTTTTCGAGCCGCTGCATCGCGATGCCCCGCAGGTCGATAATGTTTTCGCCCCGGGCTTGCTCATTCGCGGCCACAAGGGCCTGCATTAGGTCCTGATCATCCAGCACAGCATCAGGTTCAGCCAGAATAGCCGCGCGGAGATTGTCCTTGAGTTTTGAATTACTGCTCATGTCCCGTCCGGTCATTTTTTGTTTTGGCGGCTTATAACATGAGTTGACGGATTTGCCTTGGCAAAAATGCACGCTCTGGTGGATTTCCTTGCCTGTTGTGGCGCGGGTGCTCCCGCCCGGAAGGCTCTGATCGCAGATCAGATCCATCCGGTTGGGCTGGGCGCGGCGTCTGACGGCACCGCGCAGTCGCGTATTGGATCAGAGGATTTTCTGACCAGTCTTGGCCCAGTCAGCCAAGAAGGTTTCCAGGCCTTTGTCGGTCAGGGGGTGATCGGCCAGCTTTTTGATCACAGCAGGGGGTGCGGTGATGACGTCTGCACCAATGCGGGCGCTGTCCGTCACGTGGTTTACGGTGCGGATCGAGGCGGCGAGGATTTCGGTCTCGAACCCGTAATTGTCATAGACCTGACGGATATCCGCAATCAGGTCCATGCCATCCAGGTTGATGTCGTCCAGCCGCCCAATGAAGGGTGAGATGAAGGTTGCGCCCGCTTTGGCTGCCAAAATCGCTTGGTTGGTCGAAAAACACAGGGTCACGTTGACCATCTGGCCTTCGTCACTGAGCGTTTTGCAGGTTTTCAGGCCCGCCCAGGTCAGCGGCACTTTGACCGCGATGTTCGGTGCGATCTTGGCCAGCTTGCGGCCTTCGGCGATCATGTCATCGGCCTCGGTGGCTACGACCTCTGCCGAGACCGGACCGTCTACCAGATCGCAGATTTCTTTGGTCACTTCCAGAATGTCGCGACCGGATTTCAGGATGAGCGAAGGGTTGGTGGTTACGCCGTCCACCATGCCCAAATCGTTCAGTTCGGCGATGGCGTCGATCTCGGCTGTGTCTACGAAGAATTTCATGCGGGCAGTCCTTTGATGGGTTGGCCTTGGTCGCGGATGGCTTTACCCCAAAGAGAGACATGCTGAAACCCCCTGACAAGGATATGCGGTGAGCACTCAGGAGTATTTCGACCAAGGAGAGCTGGTGGCGGTACTGACCACGCAACCGCTGGACCGGACGCTGGATTACAAAGCGCCCGAGGGCGGGTGTTTTCTGGGCGCCTTTGTCGAGGTGCCGCTGGGCCCGCGCAAGGTTCTGGGCGTGGTTTGGGGGCCGGGGCAGGGTGGATTTGATCTGGCCAAGGCGCGGTCGGTGATCCGGGTGCTGGATGTCGCGCCGATGCGGGAAGAGATGCGCTTGTTTCTGGGGAAGGTGGCCGACTACACGCTGACGCCGATGCCTGCAATGCTGCGTCTGGCGACTCGTGCGCCGGGGTTGGGTGACCCACCTTCGATGCGCAAGATCTATCGCCTTGGAAGTGGCGAACCGGACCGGATGACAGATGCGCGGAAGCGCGCTCTGGAAGTGTTGCGCGACTACGGCGGGCTGGCATTCACGCTGAAAGAGCTGGCCGAGCAGGCTGGAGTGACCTCATCGGTTGTGAAAGGCTTGGTGAAACAAGGCGCGGTGCGGGAAGAAGATAGCCCACGCGATCTGCCCTATCCGCGTCTGGACCCGGACCTGCCGGGGAAGGACTTGACAGAAGATCAGGCAGCGGCGGTTTCGCGGCTGCAGGCCGGTCAGCGCACAGGTGACTATGGTACTACGCTGCTGAAGGGCGTGACCGGATCGGGCAAGACCGAGGTATATCTGGAGGCCGTGGCCGAAGCACTCCGCATGGGGCGGCAGGCTTTGGTGTTGCTGCCTGAAATTGCTTTGACCGCTGAATTCCTGACCCGGGTTGAGGCGCGGTTTGGCGCGCGACCCGCCGAGTGGCACTCGGGCGCGACCATGACCGAACGTCGCCGGGTCTGGCGGATGGTCGGACAGGGCGATGCACAGCTTGTCGTTGGTGCGCGGTCGGCCTTGTTCCTGCCGTTCCGCGATCTGGGGTTGGTGGTGGTCGATGAAGAACACGACACCTCATACAAACAGGAGGACGGCGTGCATTACAGCGCGCGTGACATGGCGGTGCTGCGCTCGGCCATTTGCGGGGCGCGGGTAATTCTGGCCAGCGCGACGCCGTCGCTGGAGAGCTGGGTGAATGCCGAGGCGGGCAAATATGAACGGCTCGACCTGACCGCGCGATTTGGGGCGGCGATGTTGCCCGAGATGAAACCCATTGATATGCGGGCCGAGCAGATGCAGTCAGGGACGTGGATTTCGCCCTCACTACGGCAGGCGGTGCGGCAGCGGATCGAACGCGGCGAGCAGTCACTGCTGTTCATCAACCGTCGTGGGTATGCGCCCGTGACCCTGTGCAGGGCCTGTGGCGAGCAGATTGCCTGCGACCATTGCGATGCGCGGATGGTCGAGCATCGGTTCCTCAAACGTCTGATGTGCCATCAATGCGGTGAGACCAAGCCAATGCCCGAGGCCTGCCCATCTTGCGGTGTCGAGGGCAAGCTGGCCCCGGTCGGCCCGGGGATTGAGCGGCTGGCGGAAGAGGCTGAGGCGACGTTTCCCGAAGCAAAGATCGCGATGCTGAGTTCCGATCTGTTTGGCTCGGCTCGGGCGCTGAAGGCCAAGATCGAAGAGATCGCCGAAGGTGACGCCGATATCGTTATTGGTACGCAACTGGTGGCCAAGGGGCATAACTTTCCCAAGCTGACGCTGGTAGGGGTCATTGATGCCGATCTCAGCCTGCACGGGGCTGACCTGCGCGCGGCAGAGCGGACGTTCCAGCTGATGCGGCAGGTTGCAGGGCGTGCAGGGCGTGCCGATAAGCCGGGGCAGGCGTTGCTGCAGACCTTTCAGCCGGAACATCCGGTGATCCGTGCCATTTTATCAGGTGATGAAGAAGGGTTCTGGAAAGCCGAAGCTGCTGGAAGACAAGCCGCAGGCGTTCCGCCCTATGGGCGCATGGCTGGGATCGTACTGTCGGGGCCCGAGGTTGGGCCGGTCTTTGACATCGGCAACACAATGGCACGCAACGATCAGTCGCTGCGTCAGATCGGGGCGCAGGTCTTTGGCCCGGCCCCGGCTCCGATTGCGCGCATCCGGGGCCGCCACAGAGTGCGGCTGCTGGTCAAGGCCCCTAAAGGCGCGCCTATTCAGGACGCGATCGCCCGCTGGATCGCACCATTGCGCCTTAAAGGCGACATCCGCCTGACCGTAGATATCGACCCGCAGAGCTTTTACTGACATCTGCACCAATGCAGAAGCCATGTGCGCCAGCTGCTTCCCCCTCGCCAAACCGCAAAAATGGGCGTAGAGGACTCTCATGCCGAAACCTATGCCACTTTCCGAGGCGCGAAGCCTGCCGTTCTGGCGTCGGCCCATGACGCTGCTGTTCATGATGGCGCTGATGATGCCCATCGCGTTCAACGGCTGGAGTGCGCTATTGAACAACTTCGTAATCGAAGTGGCGAATTTCGACGGGGCGGATATCGGTCTGCTGCATACGGTGCGCGAGATTCCCGGATTTCTCGCAGTTGGCGTGATCGCTGTTATCATTTTTATCCGGGAACAGGTTCTGGCGATGATCTCTCTGATCATGCTGGGTGTGGCCACGGCGGTGACGGCCTGGTTTCCCAGCTTGGGCGGATTGCTGTTTGTGACGCTCTTCAGTTCAATCGGGTTTCACTACTACGAAACGGTGAACCAATCCCTACAACTTCAGTGGTTGCCCAAGGATCGCGCTCCGCAGGTGCTGGGCTGGCTGGTGGCGATGGGGTCGGCGGCGACGGCGGTTGTCTATGGGCTGATCGTGCTGACCTGGGACCGGTTCGACCTATCCTACAACACTGTGTTCATGGCGGCAGGCGGCGTGACCGCGCTGCTGGCGCTGTTCTGTCTGTTCGCCTATCCGCAATTCGACGCGCCCACGCCGCAAACCAAAAAGCTGATCCTGCGCAAGCGGTATTGGCTGTACTATGCGCTGCAATTCATGGCCGGTGCGCGGCGGCAGATCTTTGTCGTTTTTGCCGGGTTCATGATGGTCGAGAAGTTCGGCTTCAAAGTGCATGAACTCACCAGCCTTTATCTAATCAACCTGATGATCAACATGATGGCCGCACCGCTGTTGGGCAAGGCGGTGGCCAGATTTGGTGAGCGCCGCACGCTGATCTTTGAGTATGCCGGTCTGGCCATCGTGTTCGCCGCCTATGGCGGTATCTACTGGTTCGGTTGGGGAGTATTGTTGGCGGCAATCCTCTATGTGATCGACCATGTGCTGTTTGCCCTCGCGCTGGCTTTGAAGACGTATTTTCAGAAGATCGCCGACCCGGCGGATATTGCGCCCACCGCTGCGGTGGCCTTCACCATCAACCATATCGCGGCTGTGTTCCTGCCTGCGCTGTTGGGGCTGCTTTGGGTCATATCGCCAGGTGCTGTCTTTGGCCTTGCGGCGGCAATGGCGCTGGTGTCATTGGCCCTGTCCCTGCTCATTCCGCGCCATCCCGAACCGGGAAACGAAACCATCTTGTCTAAATACGCCACTGCGCCCGCCGAATAGGCACCCATGCTTGACCTCGGCGGTCCGTGGCCCTAGGCGCTGTTTCAATCGAAACAGGAGCTTTCCCCATGCCTACATTCACAGCGCTGACCACCCTGACCGGTAAAAAAGCCGCCGAAGGTCTGGGCGAAGCGATGGAGCGATTGGACCCTGAACCCACCGGCGTTGGCGTGTTCGAGGTCGAAGACGGTTCGGGCCTGTGGGAGGTCGGGGGCTATTTCACCGAAACCCCGGATGAGGCTGCGCTGGCCTTGCTGGCGGCGGCGTTTGAAGCCAAGCCTTTTGTGGTTTCGGAACTGCCGGAAACTGACTGGGTTGCGCACGTTCGCCGGGAGTTGGCGCCTGTCGAAGCGGGTCGGTTTTTCGTGTATGGCGGCCATGATGCTGACAAGGTGCCCGCAGACAGCATCCCGCTTTTGATCGAGGCCGCCATGGCGTTTGGAACCGGGCATCACGGAACGACGCTGGGCTGCCTCAAGGCCCTGGATTGGCTACTGGAGCAGGGGTTCTCGGCCTCGAAAGTGGCTGACATTGGATGTGGTACGGCCGTGCTGGCGATGGCAGCCGCCCGAGTCTGGGAAGGTGACATTCTCGCCAGCGACATTGATCAGGTGGCCGTTGACGTCGCCGAAGCCAATCTTAAAGCCAATGGCATGAACGGTGCCGTGCAATGCATCGAAGCGGCAGGTTTCGATCATCCTGCCCTGAAGGCCCATGCACCTTATGATTTAATTTTCGCCAATATCCTGAAGGGCCCGCTTGTGGCGCTCGCGCCCGAAATCTCGGCCAATCTACGGGTCGGAGGGCAGGCGATTCTGTCTGGAATCCTTAACGAACAAGCCCAAGATGTGCTGTCCGTTTATTCTCAAAACGAGTTCAATCTTGCTAAAATCTCGGAAATTGGCGAGTGGACGACGCTAATCTTAACGAAACAGGGCGGAAATTAGGCCATTTACAGGAGTTTTCTGGAGTTTCGCCTCGGTTTTGTCGCATTCTGTATCTAACGTTACTGGATGAAATCGGGGGGCGGTTTTCGGAGGCTGCCATGACTGGAAAGCAACTTGAATTTGATCAGCGCGTGACGCAGCTGACCAAGAAACATCAGAAACTGAACCGCGGCTATCGTGCGACCATGCGGTCGGATGGGCTGGTGGTGATGAAGCCGCAGCGTGTACGCTCGGCCATCCCGGCTCGGGTTCTGATACTGGCCGTACTTGGCTTCTTTGCGTTCAAAGCGTTTTTGTTGGCACATCTCGGCGCAACGACCTACCAGAACCGCGTGGATAGCCTGAACGCCGGAACCTCGGTTGAAAAGGCGGGGGCATGGATCATGCAGATTGACCCGGTTTCCGATTTCCTTGCGCTTCAGATCAACAAGCTTCGTTTCTAGCCTGACGCGTCAGAGCGGGACAGGAATAAAAAACACCGCGTGCCGTGTGGCGCGCGGTGTTTTTTGCCCCTGAGGGAGGACGGGGCGCGTGAGTGGCGGTTCTGTGAACCTTAGTAGCGACGGCTTTCAGCAACGACGTCGATGTCGCCACGGCACATGCCAATGTCAGCCAGTTCGCGATCTGTCAGATCGCTCAGCGCGTTACGTGTCACGCGGGCGTCGTTCCATTCGATGACGGCGTTGTTTACCGATGCGAACAATGCGCCGATACGGCCGACGAGGCCGAATGAGCCAGTGGCAGTGCGGGAAGTGTCCAGTGCAGCCATATCCTGTTTCCTTCTGGTTTGAGTTACGTTCCTGTTACAAGGCGGCATCTAGTGCGGCTGTTTTGGCCGCGCAATAGCAGTTTTTGCATGTGTCCTATGCAGTTTCTGCAATGCTCGAAATGACTGTAATCCTCTTAAATATTTGGTGAATTCGCGTTCATAAAACAGGTCGATTTCTGACTTTTTGGAGTCGTAATCTGACCGGGGTGTCGCCGCAGGGACAGCTGTGTCGTTTTTGGACGTGAGGTCAATTCGCTTGGAAAATGTTCACGCTTCGTGCTATTCGATGAAAAAAGATCAAATAACCCGAGCAGGCCGAGGCGAAACATGCGAATTTTGGGCATTGATCCGGGTCTTAGGACCCTGGGATGGGGCGTCATCGAATCAAATGGCAGCCGCCTGAGCCATGTTTCGAATGGCCTTTGCAAGTCAGACGGGGACGATCTGGGCGAACGGTTGTTGTCGCTGCACAATCAGATCGTCGAGGTGATTGCCGAGCACCAACCGGATCAGGCGGCTATCGAACAGACATTTGTGAACAAGGACGGGGCAGGGACGCTCAAGCTGGGTCAAGCGCGGGGCGTGGCGCTGCTGACGTTGGCACAGGCCGGGTTGCCTGTTGGGGAATATGCGCCCAACCGGGTAAAGAAAACGGTGGTGGGTGTGGGGCATGCCGAGAAAGAGCAAATTCTGCATATGGTCAAATTGCAATTGCCCGGTTGTCAGCCCAAAGGCGCAGACGCGGCGGACGCGCTGGCGATCGCGATCTGTCACGCGTATTACGGCAAGACACAACAGTCGCGTTTGAAAGAGGTGGGGACATGATCGGCAAGCTGACAGGGCGGTTGGATTACCGCGCGGCGGATCACGTTCTGATCGATGTCAGAGGTGTCGGGTACATCGTCTATTGTTCGGACCGGACCATGGCCGCGCTGCCGGGCGTGGGAGAGGCTGTCTCAATCTACACTGACATGGTGGTGCGTGAGGATCTGATGCAGCTTTACGGGTTCCTGTCGCTGATCGAAAAGGAATGGCACCGATTGCTGTGTTCGGTACAGGGTGTTGGGGCCAAGGTCTCGCTCGCCATCCTGTCCGCGTTGGGCCCCGACGGGGTCAGCCGTGCAATTGCATTGGGCGACTGGGGGGCGGTCAAAGCCGCAAAGGGCGTTGGGCCGAAAACGGCCCAAAGGATCGTACTTGACCTCAAGGACAAGGCCCCAGGGGTCATGGCCATGGGCGGTACGGTGACCGAGGCGATGGACGGGCCAGGCCTTGAAGTCATTGAGCCGGCCGAGCCGTCATCCGCGCTAAGGCGTGCGGCGATATCTGGTTCCGGTTCGGCTGCCGCGTCTGCCGGAGCGCTGTCAGCCTTGTCCAATCTGGGGTATGGCCCGTCCGAGGCCGCGTCGGCTGTGGCAGAAGCTGCGGCAAGTCTGCCGGATGCAAGCGAGGCAGAACTGATCCGCGCGGCTCTGAAACTGCTGGCTCCGAAGGGGTAGATGAATGGTAGATGCTGATCCGACCCTGCGCCCCGAGCCGTTGCCCGAAGACAATGATCGCGCGCTGCGCCCGCAGGGGCTGGATGAATTCATCGGTCAGGCGGAAGCGCGGGCCAATCTGCGCATCTTCATCCAGTCGGCGCGCCAACGCGGTGAGGCGATGGATCATACGCTGTTTCATGGCCCTCCGGGGTTGGGCAAAACAACACTTGCACAGATCATGGCGCGTGAGTTGGGGGTGAACTTTCGCATGACGTCCGGGCCTGTATTGGCCAAGGCAGGCGACCTTGCGGCGATCCTGACCAATCTTGAAGCGCGTGATGTGTTGTTTATTGACGAGATTCACCGGCTAAACCCGGCGGTGGAAGAGGTTCTTTACCCCGCGATGGAAGATTTCGAACTGGACCTCGTGATCGGTGAAGGCCCGGCGGCTCGGACAGTTAGGATCGAATTGCAACCGTTCACGCTGGTAGGGGCGACGACGCGGATGGGTCTGCTGACAACACCGCTGCGGGACCGGTTTGGTATTCCAACGCGATTGCAGTTTTATACGGTGGATGAGCTGCATGAAATCGTCACGCGCAACGCGCGCAAATTGGGTGCCCCGGCGGATGATGATGGCGCGCGCGAAATCGCGCGACGCTCGCGCGGGACACCTCGGATCGCGGGGCGTTTGCTGCGCCGGGTTGTCGATTTCGCCATCGTCGAAGGGGATGGACGGATCACGCGCGACCTTGCGGATGGCGCCTTGACCCGGTTGGGCGTGGATAATCTGGGTCTGGATGGTGCGGACCGCCGCTATTTGACATTGATTGCCGAAAACTACGGCGGAGGGCCGGTCGGGATCGAAACGATGTCGGCCGCTTTGTCCGAGAGCCGGGATTCGCTGGAAGAGGTGATCGAGCCTTATTTGTTGCAGCAAGGATTGATTCAGCGCACACCGCGCGGGCGCATGTTGGTGCAGAAGGCCTGGACACATTTGGGAATGGCGCCCCCCCGAGGGCAGAACGATTTGTTCGGTTGAAGCCGCGCGCCAGAGTTTTTATGCCTTCGGCGAGAGTATTTTCGAAAAGATGAAGGGCTGGGCGTGACTCCGGAAGAGATCGAAGCGCTGTTCACGCGCGAAAGTGGTGATTTTTTGTTTGCGCGATGGGGGCGGCCGATTGTCCCGATTGTATTTGGTGTCGAGGATGAGACGCTGGCCACGGTCAAGGGCGCTTTTGAAGCGGTTGTGACGCTTGCGGGTCATAAAATGGCCGAGACCGACCCGGAACTTGGCGCCAATTGCATGGTTTTCTTTTTTCGCCAATGGCAGGAACTGCTTGAAGTTCCTGATTTGGATCGCCTGATCCCTGACCTTGCGCCTTTGGTGGATCGGCTGATTGCCGCAGAGGCCAATCAATACCGTATTTTTCGCTTTGAAGAAGACGGCGCGATCAGGGCGGGTTTTGTCTTTCTCAAAATGGACGCTGAGTTGTCGAAGATTCCTGCCGAGACCCTTGCGTTGAGTCAGGTGGTTCAGACGATCCTGCTGTGGTCGGATACCGCGTTTCGCGCCAAGTCCCCACTGGCGATTGCCGGGGAAACAACGATTTTACGACCGGATATCGCTTCGCTGATCCGCGCAGCCTACGATCCTGTCTTGCCCGGTGCGTCGCGGGATTCATCTCATGCGCTGCGCTTGTTTGCCCGGATGGAACAGCCTCAGTGATTTGGTGCAACCTGGTTTAGGCAGGAGCCTCGGCCTGATCATGATACGCCTGAAGCAAGTCGTTTCCGCTGTCGAAATAAGCCTGCCCGGTAACCAGCGCTGTAATCCCGTATCGGTCCAGTTCGGTTTTTACGTCAGGTTCGACAAAAACGAAGACCAGCCTGATGTCCTGAGCCGACAGAATTTCGTGAAGGGAGCGCAGAGTATATCCAGCCGTGAAATCGACATCGTCCACGGCAGATGCATCGAGGCAAAACCATCGGATGGGCGATGCGGCGTTTTGAACGAGTGAGGTGACCTCGTCGGACAGGCGCTGCGTATTGGCGTAGTACAAGCTGTGCGAGAAGCGGTAGATGACAAGCCCTGGCGCGAACTGGGTGGGTTCGGTCAGGGCTTTCGAATGCCAGCCGCCTGAGTCATTCTTGACGATGACCGAGTTTTTCGGGCGGTACCCGCGGCGCGTGTGATCGATCAGGGAAAGGACCATGGCAAAAAGAATGCCTTGCTCGACCCCGACGATCACCACGACAGCGGCGGTGCCGATTGCAATCCAGAACTCGGACCGGGCCTGACGGAAAATCTGCCGCAAAGCTGCAATGTCGATCAGCTTGATGCCTATCAGAAAAACGATCGCTGACAGCGCTGCGTTTGGCAGGAAGGCAAGAGGCGCCGTCAGAAACAGAATGACCAGCAGCACAATGACGACTGTGGTCAGTTGGGCAATCTGACTTTGGCCACCGGCGCTGGCCACCATTTCTGTCTTAGTCGGGCTGCCATTGATCACGAATGTACCGGAAAAGGCTGCCCCGAGGTTGGCGAGGCCCAGCCCGATCAGGTCTGTATTTTCGTTGAATTTCTCGTCGTAGCGGGCGGCGTATGCGCGTGAGGTTGCGGCGCTTTGCGCAAGGATAACGATAAAAATCGAGGCGGCTGTGGGTAACAGCTGTTTGATCAGGGCCCAGCTCCAATCAACATTCGGGATCGAAAGGGATGGCAGGCCGCTTGGGACCGTACCCAGGACACCGATGCCCATGTTGTCGAACTGAAACGCCCAACTGCACAGGATCACGCCCAGTATGGCGATCAAGGGGCCAGGTATCTTCTTTGAGACGCGCGCGCAGCCGACAACTATGGCCAACACGGCGGCAGCTACGGTTAAGGTTGGTAAGCTGAATTGATTGATGTTTTGGTAAGTGCCCTGCAGCTTGGCAAGCACGCCATGCCCTGAAACCTGTAGCCCGATCAGGCCCGGAAGGTCACCGATTGCAACCTGTATTCCGACGCCGGTCAGGAACCCGACCAGAACCGTTCTGGACAGAAAATCGGCCAGAAATCCCACACCAACGAGCCGGGCCACAATCAACAAAACGGCGGCCATCAGTGCCAGCAGCGAGGCCAGTGCCAGATATTCGGATGACCCTGATACAGCCATTCCGGCTAGTGCTGACGCCGTAATGGCCGCGGTTGCAGAATCTGCGCCGACAACCAGGTGGCGGGATGACCCGAAAATCGCGAACAAAGCCATCGGTATCAGGATCGTGTATAATCCGGTTACCACCGGCGTTCCGGCGATTTTGGTGTAGCCAAGCACCTCGGGGATGGCGAGGCAGGCAAATGTTAGACCAGCCAGAATTTCCGTCGGCAACCGCGAGCGATCGAAGGGCAGCACGCCCTGCAAAACAGGAAGCCGTGTTCTGGTGTTCTGTTTTAAGGGTTCGTTCATGCGCGTCTACTTATAGTCAGCCAGTAGGCGAACCCTAGACGCCCTGCGCAGGAATATCGAGTAAAGCATTGAAATCCGGGATTGCAGGACCTTACCGATGCGTGCATGTGTGGGAAGCGGGTCTTGTCTGTGACGAGGACCCCAAAGGAAAGCCAGGCTTGCGACTATGGAAGACACTTCTGTCGGACAGCACACACATACCTTTTCCGTTCGTGTCTTCTATGAAGACACCGATATGGGCGGCGTGGTGTACCATGCGAATTACCTGAAGTTTATCGAGCGCGCCCGCTCGGACTGGGTGCGGAAACTAGGAAATGATCAGAATGCGATGCGCGACGCAGGGCTTGTCTGGGTCGTGCGGCGGATCGAGGCGGATTATCTGTCATCGGCGAAATTCGATGACGAACTGACGATTGAAACTCGGATGGTTTCGATCTCGGGGGCTCGGCTGACCATGGCGCAGGTAGTTAAGCGGGGCGAGACAGAGGTGTTTCGGGCAATTGTCACCGCGGTTTGCATGAATGCGAAGGGCAGGCCAGTGCGTCTTCCGGCAGAGATTCGCGCATTGCTGTAACAAATTGGCAAGCAAGGGTGGTTCTATTGGCTTTTCGCTACCAACTGCGTTAGCGTTTGGCAAAACAAGGCCAAATGGCTGTCAGGCATTTTAAAAAGAGCAGGTTCATGGAAGCTGAAACGCTGGTGCTGGCGCAGGAGATCGATTTCTCCATGTGGGGGCTGTTTGCCCGCGCGACATTTATCGTAAAACTGGTGATGCTGATGCTGATTGTGGCATCGGTCTGGTCCTGGGGGATCATTATCCAGAAACTTATCAACTACCGGGCCGCGCGGCGTGAGGCGCAGGTTTTTGACGAAAGTTTCTGGTCCGGCAACCCTCTGGATGAATTATTCGAACAAATCGGCACGCAGCCGGATGGCAGTTCTGAAAAGATATTTGCCGCCGGAATGATCGAATGGCGGCGGTCTCATCGCACCGACGGTGGGCTGATTGCCGGGGCAACCGCCCGGATTGACCGGTCGATGGATGTGGCCATCGCGAAAGAGGCTGAGACTTTGCAGAAAGGTCTGCCGATACTGGCGACAGTGGGCTCAACCGCTCCGTTCATCGGTCTGTTCGGCACCGTCTGGGGCATCATGAACGCCTTCATCGAAATTGCCGAGCAGCAGAACACCAATCTGGCCGTTGTGGCTCCGGGTATTGCCGAGGCGCTGCTGGCCACCGGTCTGGGCCTGTTGGCTGCGATCCCAGCGGTGATTTTCTACAACAAGCTAAGCGCCGACAGTGATCGGATCGTTGGCGGCTACGAAGCTTTTGCTGACGAGTTCGCTACTATCCTGTCGCGCCAAGTGGACAGCTGATATGGGCGCGGCGGTCCAACAACCCTCGGGCGGGAACGGGCGCAGGCGCGGACGGCGGCGCGGGCGCGCGCAGCCGATGGCCGAGATCAATGTGACTCCGTTTGTGGATGTCATGCTGGTGTTGTTGATCATCTTCATGGTGGCTGCACCGTTGTTGACCGTCGGTGTGCCGGTCGATCTGCCAAAGACAGCCGCCAGCGCCTTGCCTGGCGATAACGAGGAGCCATTGACTGTGACCCTGACGGCGGACGGGCGTGTGCAGATTCAGACCACGGATGTCGTGCGCGATGAGTTGATTGGAAAGCTGCGCGCTATTGCAGCGGAACGCAGCAGTGACCGGGTGTTCCTGCGGGCCGATGGCGCGATCCCCTATGCGCAGGTGATGCAGGTCATGGGCGCGCTGAACGCGGGTGGATTTTCGAACGTGGGTCTGGTTACGGATACCGGCGGCCCGACGCTGGACGATGGGGAAGAGTGAGGCTGCGCGGTGGATACCGGCACCAAGATTTCGGCAATTGCGCATGTCGGCTTGATAAGCTGGGCGCTGTTCGGAGGGACTTTCAGGTCCGAGCCGTTGCCAATGGCAGTGCAGGATGTGTCTGTGATTTCGGCTGAGCAGTTCGCGGCAATGACAGCGCAGAGAGAAGCGCCGGACGTTCCGACCGCCCCAAACGAGTTACAGCAACCGAATGAGCCCGAGGACACGGCCACGCCTCCCGAACCGGTGGATGAGGTGCAGCCTGTGCCCGAGCCAGAAACGCCGGTTGAGCCCGAGCCCGAGGTTGAACCTGTGGTCGTCGAAGCGCCCGCCGATCCCGAGGTGATCGAAGAGCTTCCGACGCTTGAACAACCCGAACCCGAGATTGCCGCGCTACCTGTACCTCCCGGCCCCGAAGCCCAACCTCGTCCGGTTGATCGCGTTGCGCCAGAGCCGGTTGCGCCGCCACCACCCGAGGCCAAGCCTGACGATGTGGAGACACCGCCGGTCTCATTGGACGACGGCGCCGAGACCCAGCAGGAACAACAGGACCAGACTGCGCCTGAAGAGGCTACCGATCAGATCGTGACCGAAGCGGAAGAAACGGATGAAACTGCGCCCCTGACCTCGCCGCGTCCACGCACACGGCCCAACCGGCCGCAACCTCCGGCCCAGCCCGAGGTTGCGGAAACGCCCGAGCCGGCAGAGGAACCGGCGCAAAACGATCAGTCCGCCATCGACGACGCACTTGCCGAGGCATTGGGGCAGGGCAGTGAACCGTCTGGGCCGCCCCTGACCAGCGGGGAAAAGGATGCGATGCGTCTGGCGGTGTCGAACTGTTGGAACGTCGGTTCTTTGTCGACGGATGCCTTGCAAACGATTGTCGTAGTTGGATTTTCACTGACGCCCGATGGGAAAGTCGTCGGCGGTAGTGTGCGGATGCTGGATGCCTCGGGCGGCACGGCAGCCTCGGCAAAACAAGCTTACGAAGCTGCGCGGCGCGCGATTTTGCGCTGCGGAGCCAAAGGATACACCTTGCCTGCTGACAAATACACTCAATGGCAGGATATTGAGATTACATTTAATCCCGAGAGGATGCGGATCAAATGATGAAACTTCTGACCAGCCTCTTTGTTGGCCTTTCTTTGCTGGCGGCTCCGGTATACGCGCAAAGCGGTCCGCTGCGTTTGGAAATCGACCAGGGGATCATCGAACCGATGCCCTTTGCCGTACCGAACTTTGTTCCCGACAGCGCGGCAGCGGCGCAGTATGCCCAAGACATCTCGCGCGTGGTTGCGGCTGATTTAACCGGCACCGGGCTGTTTCGAGAAATCGCAGCGGATGCGTTTATCAGCAGGGTCAGCAGCTTTGATGCGCCGGTTCAGTTCGCTGACTGGAAAGCGATCAACGCTCAGGCGCTGGTCACAGGTGCAGTCAACGTCTCGGGCAAGCGGCTGACGGTACGGTTTCGCGTGTGGGACGTGTTCTCGGGTCAGGAACTGGGCAACGGGTTGCAGTTTGCGGGCACAACAGACGGCTGGCGGCGGATGGCGCATAAAGTGGCCGACCAAGTTTACAGCCGCATCACCGGTGAGGGCGGATATTTCGACAGCCGCGTCGCCTTTATTTCGGAAAGCGGGCCAAAGGATCAGCGGCTTAAGCGGTTGGCGATCATGGATTATGACGGCGCGAATGTTCAGTACCTGACTGACAGCGCCGCCATCGTGCTTGCGCCGCGCTTTTCACCCACCGGGGACCGGCTGCTTTATACCAGCTATGCCACGGGCCAGCCGAGGATTTATGTAATGGACATCGCCCGCGTGCGCCCGCAGGAGTTGAAAACGCAGGACGGCACGATGAGCTTCTCTCCGCGCTTTTCGCCGGATGGGCGGTCGATCGTGTATTCGCTGACGCAGGGTGGAAACACCGACCTGTGGCGGATGGATCTGGCGTCGGGGCAAAACACACGGCTGACCAATACGCCCGCGATTGAGACCGCACCCAGCTATTCCCCCGATGGCAGCCAGATCGTATTCGAAAGCGACCGGTCCGGCACACCGCAGCTGTATATCATGCCCGCAAGCGGGGGTGAGGCGACTCGGATCAGCTTTGGGCAGGGGCGCTATGGCACGCCGGTCTGGTCGCCGCGTGGTGACCTGATCGCGTTCACCAAACAGAACAAGGGCCGGTTCCACATCGGCGTGATGCGCACGGACGGCAGCGAAGAGCGTCTTTTGACCGCGTCTTTCCTGGATGAGGGGCCAACCTGGTCGCCCAACGGTCGCGTGATCATGTTCACCCGGGAAACGCAGGGGGCCAGCGGTCGGGCGACGCTTTATTCTGTCGATATTTCAGGGCGCAATTTGCGCCCGGTGCGGACGCCGGATGGTGGCAGCGACCCGTCCTGGGGACCGTTGCAGAATTGATCGCCTGAAGCGGGTCAGCAACGTTCACAAGAAACCCGCGCTGTGATAGTAGAGACGTCAATAAACAAAACCGAGCACGAGGCATTGAGATGAAATTTCTAAGCAAAATCGCGGCGGTTGGCGCGCTGGCCCTGATCGCAGCCTGTACTAATAATGATCCTTCGTCACTGGGCGGCGGCGCGGGCGGTAGCGGCGCGTTGGTTCCGGGGTCGCCAAGTGATCCACGGTCTCCGGCCTATTTCCAGCAAACAGTTGGGGATCGGGTACTGTTTGCCGTAGATCAGTCGACGCTGACGCCCGAGGCGCAGACGATCCTTCAAGGGCAGGCCGACTGGCTGTTGGCCAACCCCGATTTTGTCGCGACAATCGAAGGTCATGCAGACGAACAAGGCACCCGCGAATACAACCTCGCGCTGGGCGCGCGTCGTGCAAACGCCGCACGCGAGTATCTGATTTCGCGCGGCGTTGCAGGCAATCGCTTGACCACCGTCAGCTATGGCAAAGAACGTCCGATCGAGATTTGCAGCACCGAAGATTGTTATGCCAAGAACCGTCGTGCGGTAACGGTACTGACCGGCTCAACATTGGGGTAAAATGATGCGTATTGCAGGTTTGGTTCTGGCGGCGGTGATGGCCGTCGCAGGGGTGGCTCAGGCGCAGGATCAGCAGACTCTGGCGGATATCCGTCAGGAATTGACGGTACTGCATGTTGAGATTCAGCGTCTGAAGCGTGAGTTCTCAACCACGGGCTCCCCGGCACCAAACCTGTCCGGCAGCTCGGTTCTTGAGCGTGTGGACGCGATCGAGGCCGAGCTTCAGCGGCTGACCCGTCAAACCGAGCAGTTGAATCAGCGGGTGCAGAATATCGTGACCGATGGCACCAACCGGATCGGCGATCTGGAGTTTCGACTGGTTGAGCTGGAAGGCGGTGATCTGAGCACTTTGGGCGAAACAACGACCCTCGGCGGCGAGGGCCAGACTGACATTGCTGCGAACCCGTCGCCCACGCAGCCCGCTGTCCCGGATCAGGGCGAGTTGGCCGTTGGCGAACAGGCTGATTTTGATCTGGCCGCACAGGCGCTGGCGGACGGGGATTTCCAGACTGCGGCCAATCTGTTTTCACAGTTCGATCAGTCTTATCCCGGCAGTCCTTTGGCCCCGCGCGCCAACCTGCGGCGCGGGCAAGCATTGGAAGGTCTGGGCGACACGCGCGAAGCGGCACGGGCATTTCTGGCCAGCTTCACCGGCGATTCCGAAGGCCCTTTGGCCCCAGAGGCATTGTTTGAACTGGGTGCAGCCTTGGGACGTTTGGGTCAGACCGATCAGGCCTGTATAACGCTGGGTGAGGTGGGCGTGCGGTTTCCAACCTCTGCTCCGGCGGGATCTGCGGCACAGGAAATGGCGTCGCTGGGCTGTTCTTGACTGCTGACGCCGATACACTCCGTTCCGAAATCCGGAAAAAATTACCCGAACTGCTGCCGCACCGTCTGGGTGTTGCTGTCTCGGGGGGCAGTGATTCGACGGCTTTGATGCGCCTGCTCGGGGATATTGCCCGGGCCGAAGGAATTGAGCTGTTTGCCGCAACAGTCGACCACGGTTTGCGACCGGAATCGGTGGCCGAAGCCGCATCGGTTGCGGCACAGGCAGACCGCTGGGGTATTCCTCATGAGACGTTGAAATGGACTGGCTGGGACAAAACCGGAAACCTCCAGGATGCTGCGCGACGGGCGCGATACGAGTTGCTGATCGACTGGGCGAACCAGATGGGGTTGAAGGCGATAGCACTCGGTCACACTGCTGACGATCAGGCTGAGACCGTTTTGATGCGAATGGCCCGCGCGGCGGGTGTTTCGGGCTTGTCGGCCATGGCTTCGATGCGCAGGGAACATAACGTCAGTCTGTTGCGTCCAATGCTGTCGATCCCCCGCGAACGCCTGCGCAAATACCTCAGGTCCGAGAATATCCGTTGGATCGACGACCCCTCGAATCAGGACCAGCGATTTGACCGGATCAAGGCGCGTGCGGCCTTGTCTCAGCTGGCCCCTTTGGGGATTACGGCCGATACCCTGTCACGGGTGGCGGAAAATCTTGCACAGGCGCGTGAGGCTTTGGCGCATTATGCGCAGGAGTCCGCCATGCGTGTCGTCCAGGCGAAAGACGCGGGTTTGTGCATCGATCAAGATGCTTACTCGGCACTGCCCATGGAAATCCGCCGCCGCATTCTGGCCGCTGCCGCGGTCTGGATTGCCGGAGGGGGTTATTCACCGCGCCACCGAGCGGTTGAACAGGCGATGAACGCTATCTTGAACGGACAGACCACCACAATTGGCGGCTGTCTATTGTATGCGGAAGGCAAAAAGACGTGGATTAGCAGAGAGCTAAACACCATAGCGCATCAGACAGCGCGGCCCGGCGAGATTTGGGATAAAAGATGGATTTTGACCGGGCCCCGGTCGCCCAACGCCCAAATCCGCGCTTTGGGCGAGGATGGAATCCTGCAGGTTGAGGATTGGCGAAGCACAGGCGTGCCAAGGGCCGTTCTGGTATCGACACCTGCTGTGTGGTCCGAAAACATGCTTATTGCCGCACCAATAGCCGGTTTTCCCAATCATTGGCGCGTTGAGGCACCGAGTGAACGGCCCAGTTTTCACGCTTCGATTTTATCGCATTGAACCTGCTTCAATCATCTCTATTTTAAGAAACAACCCGGCAGACCCCATCTGCCGAAACCTTCTGGGAGATTTTCCTTGGGCAACGCTCGCAACATCGCCTTCTGGGTCGTTCTGTTTCTGCTGATCCTTGCACTGTTCAATCTGTTCAGCGGATCGGGCGGGACACTTCAGAACAACGAAAGAACCTATTCCGAATTCGTAAGCGCCGTGGATGCCGGAGACGTCACCAACGTGACGCTTGATGGTGAGCAGATTCGCTATCGTACGAATGACAACCGTGATTATGTCACCATCAAACCCGCCGACGCTGAGGTCACCAAGCTGCTGATCGACAAGAATATCCCAGTTCGGGCGGAGAAACAGCAGCAATCGGGGTTCCAGTCCTTCCTGATCACTCTGTTGCCCTTCCTGCTGCTGATCGGCGTCTGGGTCTATTTCATGAACCGGATGCAGGGCGGTGGCAAAGGTGGCGCGATGGGCTTTGGCAAGTCCAAGGCGAAGATGCTGACAGAAAAGCATGGCCGCGTGACGTTTGACGATGTGGCCGGCATTGACGAGGCCAAGGAAGAATTGGAAGAGATCGTGGAATTCCTGCGCAACCCGCAGAAATTCTCGCGCCTCGGTGGCAAGATTCCGAAAGGTGCGCTGCTGGTTGGCCCTCCGGGCACCGGTAAAACGCTGCTGGCCCGTGCGATTGCAGGTGAGGCGGGTGTTCCGTTCTTCACTATTTCAGGCTCGGACTTCGTTGAAATGTTCGTAGGTGTCGGCGCATCCCGTGTGCGCGACATGTTCGAACAAGCCAAGAAGAACGCGCCCTGTATTGTGTTTATCGACGAGATCGACGCCGTGGGCCGCCATCGTGGTGCTGGCTATGGCGGCGGTAACGACGAACGCGAACAGACGCTCAACCAGTTGCTGGTTGAAATGGACGGGTTCGAGGCCAACGAGGGCGTCATCATTCTGGCGGCCACCAACCGGAAAGACGTTCTGGACCCCGCGCTGCTGCGTCCGGGCCGGTTCGACCGGAATGTGACCGTCGGCAACCCTGACATCAAAGGACGCGAGAAAATTCTGGGCGTTCATGCCCGCAAGACGCCCCTGGGCCCCGATGTGGACCTGCGCATCATCGCGCGCGGAACGCCAGGCTTCTCGGGTGCCGATCTTGCGAATCTCGTGAACGAGGCGGCTTTGATGGCCGCGCGTGTGGGCCGTCGCTTTGTTACCATGGAAGATTTCGAAAACGCCAAGGACAAGGTGATGATGGGGGCCGAGCGCCGCTCGATGGTGCTGACCCAGGACCAGAAGGAAAAGACCGCCTATCACGAGGCTGGCCACGCCGTTGTCGGCCTGACTCTGCCGCTGTGCGATCCGGTCTACAAGGCGACTATCATTCCGCGCGGTGGCGCGCTGGGTATGGTCGTGTCGCTGCCGGAAATGGACCGTCTGAACTATCACCGCGACGAATGTGAGCAGAAGCTGGCCATGACTATGGCCGGTAAAGCCGCCGAGGTCATCAAATACGGTGAAGATCACGTCTCGAACGGTCCGGCCGGTGACATCATGCAAGCTAGCCAGTTGGCGCGGGCCATGGTGATGCGCTGGGGCATGTCCGACAAAGTCGGCAACATCGATTATGCCGAAGCCCATGAAGGTTATCAGGGCAACACTGCCGGGTTCTCGGTTTCGGCCCATACCAAAGAGCTGATCGAGGAAGAGGTCAAGCGCCTGATCCAACAAGGGTATGAGCGTGCCCACCAGATTCTGACCGAACAGAACGAGGAATGGGAACGTCTGGCTCAGGGGCTATTGGAATATGAAACTCTGACAGGTGATGAAATCAAGCGCGTCATGAACGGCGAACCGCCCAATGAAAGCGATGATGAGGGCGACAAGCCGGACGAAGGCAACGCGCCCAGCCTGACTGCGATTCCCAAGACAAAGGCCAAAAAATCCCCACCCGACGGGGGGATGGAGCCGGAACCAACCGCATAACTTGAAACCCGAGGTCTTCGCCTCGGGTTTTTTCTTTCCATCAGGGCTTGGTTGGGCATTATGCCCGCAAAGAAGGTGGCAAGAAGGGGAAGCCAGTGCCGTTTTTGCGTGAGACCGAGTATATTGCGGAGGTGACCTGGCTGGGCCACGTGCCAGCCGGAAAATCCCTTCGGGCCACGCCCGTGACTTGTCTGGAGTTAGGATTCGAAGGTGTTCGGGGCGAGCGGCACGAGGGGCTTAATCGGGCCTCTTGTGTTCGGGTCGGGAACCTATACCCAAAAGGCACTGAAATCCGGAATGTGCGGCAGGTGTCGGTATTGTCTGTCGAGGAGCTGGAAGAGATCGCCACCAACATGAAACTGGATGACCTTGACCCGTCATATCTTGGGGCGTCGATTGTTTTGAAAGGTATTCCTGATTTCTCTCATATTCCTCCATCCTCGCGATTGCAGGCGGATAGCGGCGCGACGATCACTGTCGATATGGAAAACGCGCCCTGCGTTCTTCCCGGTCGTGAGATTGAGGCTGATCACGCCGGACATGGGGTTGCGTTCAAGCCTGCTGCGCAGGGCCGACGTGGCGTGACGGCTTGGGTCGAACGCCCAGGCCCGCTGCGCGTCGAAGACAGGATGCGCCTGTTTGTTCCGGACCAGAAGGGATGGGCACCATAAAGGCCGCTCGTTTCCGATTTGAAACTCTTGAAATGACGCCACGCCGTTTCGCAGCACAATTATGTCGGAATCCATAGCCACCAGATTGGTACACAACGGTATGTATTGCGCAGCGCCGGCGTTCTGCGTTGGTTATGCACGGAATTCAACCAGGGACCCTGCCCAATGAGCTATAAATCCGACATCGAAATCGCCCGAGAAGCGAACAAAAAGCCGATTCAGGAAATCGGCGCCAAGCTGGGTATCTCCAGCGACGATCTGCTGCCTTATGGTCATGATAAGGCGAAAGTCAGCCAGGACTTCATCAACTCGGTGCAGGACCGTGAAGACGGTAAACTGATCCTGGTAACCGCGATCAACCCGACCCCTGCGGGTGAGGGCAAGACCACCACGACCGTTGGTCTGGGCGACGGCCTGAACCGCATCGGCAAAAACGCGATGATTTGTATCCGTGAGGCCTCGCTTGGCCCGAACTTCGGCATGAAGGGCGGCGCTGCAGGTGGCGGCTATGCGCAGGTTGTTCCGATGGAAGAGATGAACCTGCACTTCACCGGCGATTTTCACGCCATCACCTCGGCCCACTCGCTGTTGTCGGCGATGATCGACAACCACATCTATTGGGGCAACGAGCAGGAAATCGACACCCGCCGCGTTGCGTGGCGTCGTGTGGTCGATATGAACGACCGCGCGCTGCGTCAGATCACGGCGTCTCTGGGTGGCGTATCGAACGGCTTCCCGCGTGAAGCAGGCTTTGACATCACTGTTGCGTCCGAAGTTATGGCGATCCTATGTCTGGCCAATGACCTGAAAGACCTGGAAAAGCGTCTGGGCGACATCATCGTGGCCTACCGCCGCGACAAGACCCCGGTTTACTGCCGCGACATCAAGGCCGAAGGCGCTATGACCGTTCTGCTGAAGGACGCGATGCAGCCGAACCTGGTGCAGACGCTGGAAAACAACCCGGCCTTTGTCCATGGTGGTCCCTTCGCGAACATCGCGCACGGCTGCAACTCGGTCATCGCGACCAAGACCGCTCTGAAAGTCGCTGACTATGTCGTGACCGAAGCGGGCTTTGGTGCTGACCTGGGTGCCGAAAAGTTCATGAACATCAAGTGCCGTAAGGCGGGCATCGCCCCGTCGGCAGTGGTACTGGTCGCCACCGTGCGCGCGATGAAGATGAACGGCGGCGTTGCCAAGGCCGATCTGGGTGCCGAAAACGTCGACGCCGTAAAGTCGGGTTGCGCCAACCTGGGCCGTCACATCGAGAACGTGAAATCCTTCGGTGTTCCGGTCGTGGTCGCAATCAACCATTTCGTTACCGATACCGATGACGAAGTGGACGCGGTCAAGACCTACTGCGCCGAGCATGGCGTCGAGGCGATCCTGTCGCGTCACTGGGAACTGGGGTCGGACGGTTCTGCGCCCCTGGCCGAGAAAGTGGTTGAAATCGTCGAAAACGGTGCGGCGAACTTCGCTCCGATCTATCCCGACGACATGCCGCTGTTCGAGAAAATCGAAACCATCGCCAAGCGCATCTACCGCGCGGATGAGGTTCTGGCCGACAACAAAATCCGCAACCAGTTGAAGGAATGGGAAGCTGCCGGCTATGGCAACCTGCCGGTCTGCATGGCGAAAACCCAGTACTCGTTCTCGACCGACCCGACCCTGCGCGGCGCGCCCACCGGCCACTCGGTTCCGGTGCGTGAGGTCCGCCTGTCTGCCGGTGCTGGTTTCATCGTCGTGGTCTGCGGTGAGATCATGACCATGCCCGGTCTGCCGCGTAAACCGGCGGCTGAAACCATTTGCCTTAACGACGCAGGTGAGATCGAGGGCTTGTTCTAAGCCGCTGAATAAGACATCTCGTGGTCCGGGGAATTCCCCGGGCCATGAGGAGACGAACATGCCCACTCTGACATCGCCGCAAGACTGCCAGTCCATGCAGGAGTTGCGGGCTCAGATCGACAAGCTGGACCGCCAACTGATCGAACTGTTGGTAACGCGCGCGTCTTATATCGACCGCGCGTCCGAGCTGAAACCGGGCGAGGGCCTGCCCGCCCGAATCCCGGATCGTGTCGAAGATGTGGTGCAAAAGGTGCGTGTGAATTCGGTTGAACTGGGAATGGACCCTGACCTTGCCGAAAGATTGTGGCGCATCTTGATTGATTGGTCGATTGCACGTGAGGAACGCGTACTCGGCCCCGACTGAATGACCGGGCGCTTTTGCGCCCGATCCGCTTTTTGAAAGAAGGGATCAAAGGATGGTAGCGCAGGTTATCGACGGTAAGGCTTTTGCGGCCAAGGTTCGCGCACAGGTGGCCGATCAGGTTGCGAAGCTCAAGGAAGAAAACGGCATCACGCCGGGCCTGGCGGTGGTTCTGGTGGGCGAAGATCCGGCCAGTCAGGTCTATGTCCGCTCGAAAGGCAAGATGACCGTCGAGGTCGGCATGAACTCGTATGAGCACAAGCTGGATGTCGACACCTCCGAGGCGGACCTGCTGGCACTGATCGACAAGCTGAACAATGATCCGGCTGTGCATGGTATTCTGGTACAGCTGCCGCTGCCCGGGCATTTGAACGAGGACCTGGTAATCAACTCGATCGATCCGGCCAAGGATGTGGATGGGTTTCATATCTCGAATGTCGGCCTTCTGGGTACCGGCCAGAAGTCGATGGTGCCCTGCACACCGCTGGGCTGCTTGATGATGCTGCGTGACCATCATGGCTCGTTGTCGGGTATGGATGCGGTTGTGATCGGGCGCTCGAACATCGTGGGCAAGCCGATGGCACAATTGCTGTTGGGTGACAGCTGCACGGTGACCATCGCGCATTCGCGGACCAAAGACCTGCCGGACGTTGTACGCCGCGCAGACATCGTTGTGGCCGCTGTTGGACGGCCTGAGATGGTTCCGGGCGACTGGATCAAGGAAGGTGCCACGGTGATTGACGTGGGGATCAACCGGATTGAGCGCGACGGTAAAAACAAGCTGGTGGGGGATGTCGACTACGCCAGCGCCGCCGAGCGCGCGGGGGCCATTACGCCAGTTCCGGGTGGTGTAGGCCCGATGACCATCGCGTGCTTGCTGGCGAACACGCTGACCGCTTGCTGCCGTGCAAACAGCTTGCCGGAACCAGAGGGTTTGACCGCCTGACAACTGCTGGCGAGTGACCCAGTTCTTGGGGTCCACCTGATGCACCGGGCCGAAAAGCTGACTGGCTTTTCGGCCTTTTCTTTTTTTCGTTAGCTTGGTTCTTGGAAATTAATGGGTTTGAATATGGGGGGAGCGGTGATAAACCTTGTATTTCAGCCGGTTAAGTTAAATACAGAAGTCCGACCGGGGTGTGAAGGCTGTGCCGTCGGCGGCGAATGTTACCAAGCGCAATGTCAGGACTAAGACCTCTACTTACTCATTTCAGCCTGCAAAGAACGCTGGCCGGCGTCATTTTCATACCACTGCTGGCCTATTGTTTTGACCCGTTCCGGGACATGAATCTGTCTTTTCTGGCCCGTCTGATCTTTTGGAGCGGCGTTATTGCGCTCGCATTGGCCGTGACCTGGGGGGCGCGGCAACTGGTGCGAAGAAATATCCGTCACTCAACTGTAATTATGCGCGATATGGCATTCGCAGCTTTTGTTCTGTGTCTTTTTGCCCCGGCGCTTTGGGTCTTGAGTTGGCTGGTGTTTACCTTCAGCGGGCAGGAAACCCCTGGGCCTACCGCTGTGATGCCTTATGGTTTTATGCTCGCAGCGGGCTTGATGTTTGTTCACAAGCGAGATGAGGCGACGCCAGAGGAGCCGGCCCAGACACCAAGGCTTTTCCGCCGATTGCCACAGGATTTTGATGGAACGGTTTTTCGCCTGACAGTGCGAGATCACTATGTGGATGTGGTGACTTCGGTAGGCGTTTTTACCATTCGGTCTCGTCTAACGGACGCCATTTCCGAGATGGAACCGGTCCTGGGGTTTTGTACGCATCGCTCGCATTGGGTGACCGAAGCTGCGATTGCCGGGATTGAAAAGCAGGGCAATAGGACGTTTTTGAAACTCTGCAATGGTGATCTGATCCCGATCAGCCGCAAATATCGGTCCGAATTGGAGCAGGCAGGTCTTGTCTGATCAACAGTTCTGACGCGGCATGGGGATAAGTTGCGGGTGCGGCCCGGTCAAAATGGCCTGTGCATCGCTTTGCAAAAGATCAGATAGCGCCGTATCTGTGCTGCGCAGCCCGCCGGTGTAAGTTCCGTATGCAGGCAGGATCAGCCGTTGATCGTCGATCAGAAAGGCCGGGCGTGAGATTGATCGACCTCTCACCCTTACGCTGACTTTTGGGTGGTAGTGGCCTGAAATTTCACCCCATGCAGGATCCTGCGCGATATGGCGGAAGGTTAACGGGCCACTGGACCATTCAGTCCGATGCTCACCGCCCAAGTCGACAGGACCGGGATCGTGGTTGCCTTCGATCCAAATCCATTGCCGCCCGGCTTGCATGGCTGTGATTTGCAGCCTGTCGGATATCTCTAGTGCGTGAGTGGCCTGAAGATCGTCAAAGCTGTCGCCCAAACAGATCACTGTTGTTGCAGCGGTCGCCGTCAGGTCCGTCGCCAGCCTGTTCAAGGTGTCACGAATGTCATAGGGCGGCAGAGTCGGGCCGCCGCGCCGTGCTACGCGTTCAGATTTGCCCAGATGAAGGTCCGATACGCATAACAGTCGTCTTTCGGGCCACCATAGCGCGCCAGTGCCAAGGGCGTGCAGGCGTTGTCCGGCAAAAGTGATCTCAACGGCGTTCATGATCCGTTCTTCTATCTTTCGCGCTGTATTTGCAAGGGGTCATCCCATCGACAAGCCTGCCGCCTGCATCAGGCGGGCGCTTTCTTCGGCCAGAAGGCGTTCTTCGGCCGCGCCTTTAACCGGCACTTTGCCGACCTCCAGAAACAGTGGCGCGGCGAGCGGAGAAACCCGGTCAAGGCGCAACAGATCAATCCGGTCGCCGATCCGGGCGATCATGGCTTCGATCCGCCCGAAATCGACCAAACCGCGCATCGCCTCCTCTCGTGTGATTTGCATCAGCAGATGGTTTGGGTCGTATTTCAGCAGCGTGTCATACAGAATATCCGAGGAAAAAGTAGCCTGTCGGCCGGATTTTCGCTGACCGCCCGTGTTCCGCTCAATCAGACCGGCAATGGTCGCCGAGGCGCGAAAGGTTCGCTTCATCACTGCGTTTCCGGCAAGCCAGGTCTCTAGCCCTTCGCGCAGTGCATCCCTTTGGAACAAAGGGCGCGGGTCGGTCACGGCGTCCAGCCCCCAGATCAGAGTTGCGTAGTCGGTGGCGACAAACCCCAAAGGTGCAAGGCCGGTTTCCTCCATCCGTTTGGTCAGTAGCAGACCCAGGGTCTGCTGCGCATTGCGTCCTGCGAAACCGTAGACACACAGGTGTTCGCGACCATCGTTTGGAAAGCTCTCGATCAGCAGCCGGTCGCGCTGCGGCAGACGCGACACGTCGCGTTGAAGCGCCAGCCAGTCTGCCGTGTGCTGCGGCAGTTGTGGCCAGTCGGGTTGGGCAAACATGCGCAGAATGCGATCGCTTAGCTGTGTAGAGGTGGCGAATTTGGTGCCCATGAAGGTGGCAATCTTGGGCTTCTTGTCGGCGCGGCGTGATACCTCGACCACCATCTCGCGCAGACCCTCGTAACGCACGATCTGGCCGCCGATCAGAAAGGTGTCGCCCGGAGTCAGCGAGGCGGCAAAGCCCTCCTCCACCTCGCCCAGAGGCTTCCCCCCGCGATTACGCTTCAGGCGGACCTTTAGCGTATCAGTGTCCTGTATCGTGCCGAGGTTCATGCGAATACGTTGCGCCGCGCGCGGGTCGCGCAATTGCCATTGCCCGTCGGGACGTTGTTGCAACCGCTGCCAACGGTCATAGGCGCGCAAGGCATACCCGCCGGTGGCGCAGAAATCGAGACAGGCATCAAACTCGTTCCGGGTGAGACTGGCGTAGGGGCCAGCCGCAGTCATTTCGGCAAACAGTGTGTCTGCCTGAAAAGGGCCGGCGGCGGCTGCGATAAGGATGTGTTGGCACAACACGTCCCGAGGCCCCGGACCGCGTGGATCGCCGTCCAGTTCATGCGCGCGTGCGGCTTCAAGGGCTGCGACGCATTCGACCACCTCGAACCGGTTGGCAGGCACCAGCAGGGCCTTGGAAGGCGCATTGTACCGGTGATTTGCCCGCCCGATCCGCTGGACCAGCCGTTTGACGTTCTTGGGCGCGCCGATCTGAATCACCAGGTCCACGTCGCCCCAATCGATACCCAGATCCAAAGAGCCGGTGCAGACGATGGCGCGCAGGTCGCCCCGCACCATTGCGGCCTCGACCCGTTCCCGCTGTTGCCGGTCCAGACTGCCGTGATGAATGCCGATGGGCAAACCGTCCTCGTTCGCAAGCCACAGATTATGAAAGAAAATCTCGGCCTGCGCGCGGGTGTTGTGAAAGATCAGTGTCGTTTTGTGCTGCTTGATTTGTTCCAGAA
Source organism: Ruegeria sp. (assembly GCF_965243365.1). Classification (GTDB taxonomy): domain Bacteria; phylum Pseudomonadota; class Alphaproteobacteria; order Rhodobacterales; family Rhodobacteraceae; genus Ruegeria. The sequence continues at coordinate 2,416,447 of NZ_CBDEUW010000002.1, forward strand.
CTGCCGGAATCGCGTAGGCCGCGCCGCCGCCGGACCAGGGGGGCATTTCTTCGGTTTCCAGCATACGGATATCCGGGTCCGGACCGGGATCGGCCAGAATGATCTGGCAAGGGTCGGGATGTCGGGCCAGAAAACGGGCAATGCCTTCGGGGTCTTCGACGGTTGCAGACAGGCCCACGCGCCGCAGGTCCGGGCATAGCCGCTGCAAACGGGCCAGCGCCAGCATCAGCTGATCACCCCGCTTGCTTTCCGACAGGGCGTGAATTTCATCCACGATCACGCGCTGAACCCCGTCAAACATGCGCGGGGCGTCCTCATAGGACGTCAGTAGCGCCAGACTCTCAGGGGTTGTCAGCAAAATATGAGGCGGGTCCACCCGCTGGCGTTTCTTCTGCGTGGCCGAGGTGTCGCCGGTGCGGTCTTCAATACGGATTGGTAGCCCGATTTCATCAACCGGAGTGCGCAGGTTGCGTTTGATATCCGCCGCGAGCGCCTTAAGGGGCGAGACATAGATCGTGTGCAGCCGTGTGCCACCATCGGCCAGCTCAGCCAACGAGGGCAGAAACCCCGCCATTGTCTTGCCGCCGCCCGTCGGGGCAATAAGGAGTGTTGCCGGATCTTGCGCCCGGTCGAACATCTCTTGCTGATGCGGATGGATGGACCAGCCTTTGGCTGTAAACCAATCGGTAATCCGGGAAGGAATCTGCGTCATGGACGCAGATTACCCGGGCATGCACCGGATTGGCACGGCGTTATTTGACGATTTTTTCGTCCTTGACGAACATGTTGGCCCAGGCGCGATCAATCAGGTCGGGGGTCATCTGATAGGGGATGCCCTCAAACTCGCAGATTGAGATCATCTGGTCGATCAGGAAGATCGGCTGATAGTTCGCGTAGATATTGTTGATGGTCGGGTATTTGACTTTCAGCAGATGGACCAGTGCGGCTTCGTCCAGTGGAATGCCGCGTTTGCGGGCAACCATGGCGAAGATTTTCAGGAAGTTCTCCTGGTTCGGGCCGTCGATCTTGATCTTGAAGAAGATCCGCCGCAGGGCCGCTTGGTCGAAGATCTCGTTCGGGTGGAAGTTGGTCGAGAAGATGACCAGCGTGTCAAAAGGCACTTCAAACTTTTCACCGGACTGCAGGCCGAGGATGTCCTTGCTTTCTTCCAGTGGAACAATCCAACGGTTGATCAGGGCCTGCGGAGGCTCGGCCTGACGACCAAGGTCGTCGACGATGAAGATGCCGCCGGTTGATTTCAACTGCAACGGCGCCTGATATGTCCGGGCCGTGGGGTTGTAGACCAGGTCGAGCATCGACAGCGAAAGTTCACCGCCGGTCACAACGGTCGGGCGTTCGCACTGAACATAGCGCGTGTCAAAACGCTTGCGGCGGCGCAGGCTGTTGGGGTCGTCGGCCTCCTGCTCGATCGCGGTGTGGACGATGGGGTCATAAACGGTAATCACCTGACCAGCATATTCGATGGCGCGCGGGACATAGACGTTATCCCCCAGCGCATCGCGAATACCGTTCGAGATGGACGACTTACCGTTACCCGGAGGGCCATACATCAGGATCGAACGTCCTGCACTGACCGCCGGGCCCAGATGGTCCAGCAGGCTGTCGGGCAATACCAGATGTCCCATCGCTCCGGTCAGTTGGTCCCGGGTGACCTGAATGTTGCGGATGGATTGGCGCTTTACCTGCTCGCGGTAGACATCCAGCGGCACCGGCATCGCGCCGAAGTATTCGGATTGGCTAAGCGCATCCAGTGCCCGCGCCTTGCCTGCATCCGTCAGCTGATATCCCATTTCGTTGCCCGAGTTGGCGTTCAGGGTGCCTGTCGCTTCCAGCAGTTTCTGCTCGCGCGCGATGTCGATCAGTTCCTGCGTCACCGCACCGGGCAGACATACAGCCTCGGCGATTTCGGTGACCGTGTTCACGTTCTTGCGGAAAACGGTTTTCAGCAGAATATCCCGCATCATCACCAGCGGGAGTTTCATTTCGCCCAACCCTTTGGGGGTAGGGGGGGCCATAACTGCGGTGGGCTGCATATTCATGAGCGTCGCTCGCTTGTCTAATCGTCACACCAATCGCCCCTCAAAAGGGCTTGCTATGGAAAATCTGGATTGTCTTTGTGGCATGACCAAGGCGTGGGCATGGCGGGCTTATGATTGTTTACGATCCGTTAATTATGCCTAGAATCAAATAGATGATCAGGCTGCCAGCCAAGGGGAAACCCATTGGGAACTTGCGGCCCCTGTCCCAGCTTTTCCAATGCGGTGCGATTTGGCGCAACGCCGTATGTTTTGCCAGTCTGTGGGTGGCGACCGCGCCCAGTGTTGTGGCCATCAGTATGACCAGCAGCGGCATCAGATCTGAGAGCCAGATAAAGGGTGCAGCGGCTGCGCAGAATTTCGCGTCTCCGGCCCCCAAAGCTCCGGCCGCATTGAGAACAATGCCTATAACCAAAACAACAATAATATGAGTGAGTTGCCAGACATAGATCGGCAGCTTAATGTCCAACGGACCAATCCGGCCGGGAACCAAACCTCCTGACCATGGCGGCAAGACAAAAAAGCCTACGACAACGAATACCAGCACCAGCAGCAGAACTGCGTGGTTCTTAATCCGCATTTCCCGCAGATCCGTAAAGGCCACGTACAGGCAGATCGGCAGCACAAATGGTAGGAACCATGCCGCCGCCAAGGCAGGTATTGCCATGGATCAGGTGCCCTCAAGCGCGCGAAGCGACCGGACAGCCTCGTCATAGTGCTGTGGATGCGTGGCGATTGCTTCACGCAGCAGGTTCTTGCCGGTGGCGACATCACCCTGTTTGACGGCCGAGATGGCCATTGTATTCAGCAGGCGGGCACGTTCCGTTTGCGACATCGGAATTACAGGTAAGCTGTAATTACGCTGCGCGCTGCGGGCCAGAACCAGGTTGTTTTTGGCTGTGAACAGGGAATTGTCCTGACGAACGGCCTCAGTGAACAGGCGCTCGGCGTCGGCATATTGCCCACGTGTCAGCTTGGAGTATCCCCAATTGTTCATGACGCTGGCGGGGCGGGTCGTCAGACCGACTGCGGTTTCATAGAAATGATCGGCGCGTTTCCAATCCTTGTTGGAGTCCGCAACAACCGCTTCGAGCCGGTATCTTTTGAATGTCTCATAAGTTGGCGGGATCGCATCCAGCGTAGCCTTGGCGCCTTTCCAGTTTCCACCACGGACCTGAGCATCGGCATACTCGACCCGATCCGCCATGGTTGCGCCTTCCATTTCGGTTACCCGCTTCCATGCAGCGGATGCCTCGGTGTTGCGCTTCGCGCGGGTCAGTGAAAAGGCCAGCCCGCGCTGCAAGTCGATCCGTTCGGGATCCTTGCTTGCGGCTGCGTGAAAATAGGTGACGGCTTCGTTTGGATCTGCCGCACTGAGCATCACGTCATTCAGGTTGGTTTCGTCAATGACGTTCACTTCCTGAAAGGTACGCTCGACCTTTTCTTCTTCGGTTTCTTTAGCGCAGGCGGTCAAAACGACGCCGCACGCAAGGATGGTCGGAATCAAAAAGGGGTGGCGCATTTTTGCGTCCTTTACTGCTCTTAACCTCGGTCACTGGATTTTGCGCAGCAGGAATTCTCCGTTCCCTTGTTGCTCCAGCTCAAATTCTTGTTCTTGAGGCGTATTATTAACAGGATTTTCCATTTTTGCGAGTGCTAAGCGCAGATTGTCGCGGATTGCGTCACTTTCGCCATTGTCCAACGCAAATGCCCGTCGAAACACCTGTTCAGCCTCTGGGTATTCTCCGATTTCCATCAGGAAGCGATTGCCCACCGTGATTTCATCGACGGCTTCCCCGTCAAGGCCGCACGCGTGAAAGAGTCCATCGCCAGCTCGTACTCGCCAGCAACCATCAAGCGATTGCCCACCGTGATTTCATCGACGGCTTCCCCGTCGGGATCTACGCCAGGCGCAAAAGGGTCATCGCCCAATTCGTTTTCAGCGCAAGAGGCCACCATGGCAAAAACCAAGGTGGCCTGAGCTGTTTTTTGAAGCCATCTGAGGGCAACATCCGCTGCCGATTTCATCAGAAGCTGTAACCTCCGGTATTTATTGACTGCCGAATTCCATGATGCCTTTTGCAGACGGTCCAACAAGAATGACCAGAAGCGGAGGCACTGTCAGCATCATTGTGGCAAGTGTCATTTTGGTTGGCAACTTGTTCGCGGCTTCTTCGGCGCGCATCACGCGTTTGTCACGCATTTCGTCAGCGTAAACCCGCAACGCGTCGGCGATGGATGTACCAAAAGTGGCCGACTGGATCATCACGGTCACAAAGGCGCTGACGTCCTGTACCCCACAACGGGTTGCGAAATCGCGCAGAACCGTATCTTTTTCCTTACCTGCCTTCATTTCATAGGCAACAACCTCAAACTCCAGCGCAATATCGGGGTACGAAGCTTTCATCTCGGCGGATACGCGAACGATTGCCTGATCCAGCGACTGGCCCGCCTCAACACAAACCAGCATCAGGTCCAGTGTGTCAGGGAAGCCGGCTGTGATCTTTTCCTTACGTTCCTCTACACGGCGCGTGATCCAGTATTTCGGGATGTAATAGCCAATCGCCCCGGGCACCAGCACTCGAATCAGCAATTGTTGGCTATCGAATTCTTGATCCCCCGCGAAAACAGTCACGAACAGAACGCCAATCAGCAGCCCGATCAAACCCAATGAGAACTGTGCAAAGTGAAAAAACCGCACGGAATCCTTGGATTGGTACCCCGCCTGGCGCATTTTGAGCTGCATGGCCGAGTATTCTTCCTTGTCTTTCGGCTCAAGGAAGTTGGCAAATTTCTCAAGCTGCTCGTTCTGCCCGGCTTGTCTAAGGCGATCTTTCTTATCCTTCTGGGATTTCTTCGGCGCAGCAGTCGAACGCTGAAGCTTTTTCAGAGGATCCTCGGGCTGATTCAGCATCAGCGGGACAGTGACAAGGATCATGAACAACCCCAGCACACCGACCACGATCAATGGGCCGAATTCCCCAAGGTGCTGCGTCAGGAAGTCGTTGATTTGTGAAAGAATTTCCATGGCAGAACCTCAGACCTTGATGTTGGTGAGAATGCGCATGACGATCAGGTTCAGCGTCAGCATGATGCCAACGAAGAAACACGCCGGAATGAACAGTTCATGGTCAAGAACCGTGTCGTAGTAGCCCGGGTCATTGACCAGGATCACGATCAGACACACGACAGGGAAACCGGACAGGAATTTCCCGGACCATTTTGCCTCGGCCGTGATTGCGTTGACGCGTCGGAACAGACGAAACCGGGCGCGGATCACCTTAGCCAAGCCAGCCAGAATTTCAGCGAGGTTACCACCTGACTGCTGCTGAATGGACACCGCAACCGCCAGGAAGCGCAGATCCTGCATATCCAGACGCTCGGCCATTTCCTTCAGCGCTTCGCCGACATCACGGCCATAGGCAACCTCGTCCGAAATAATGCCAAATTCGGTGGCCAACGGGTCTTCGGCCTCGGACGCCACAATTTGAATCGAGGATGTGAACGGGTTACCGACACGCAGCGAGCGCACCATCAGTTCCACAGCGTCCGGCAATTGTTCTTCGAACATCGACATCCGCTTTTTGGCCTTCCGATTCACCCATGCGTAGACGGCACCGACGCCAATTGCGACCGAGATCGCGGCCCGCAAGGCGACTTCGGTAGCTGTTGCAACGCTTAGCGCCACGAAGGCCATGGCAGAGACCAATGCCATAATCATGATCAGTTGCCGGGGGCTGAAGGCAATCGCAGCCTTTTGCGCTTTGGCGGCCAAAAGCGAATAGAGTGGGATGGTCTGGCTTTTCATGTGCTGCTGCATCTCTTTGCGCAGCTGTTCCAGAACCTGTTCCCGGCCTACACCTTTGTCGATCATGTCCAGGCGGCGATTGACCCGGCTGTTCAGGCTGATGGATTTGCCGAAGGCGACCAGATAGATACCTTCCACGAGGGCAAAAACACCAACGAAAATGACGACATATATAAGCGCCTCGATAGGCAGTTGCATGTCGGTGTCTCCTACATAGTGGTTGGTTCGTAGATGGCCGTCGGCAGGTCAAAGCCCCACAGGCGGAACCGTTCGGAATAGTGGCTACGAACGCCCGTTGCAGTGAAATGGCCGATGATCTTGTTATCCGGTGTCAGGCCAACACGCTGAAACTTAAAGATTTCCTGCATCGAGATCACATCGCCTTCCATGCCAGTGATCTCGGTGATCGAGGTCATGCGGCGCGAGCCATCCTGCAGGCGGCTAGCCTGCACGATCAGGTTCACAGCGGACGAGATCTGGCTGCGGACCGCTTTGATCGGCATCTCGATACCGGCCATCGCGATCATGTTTTCCAGACGCGAGATACCATCACGGGCCGAGTTGGCGTGGATCGTGGTCATTGAGCCGTCGTGGCCGGTGTTCATGGCCTGCAACATGTCGATAACCTCGGCGCCACGCGTCTCGCCCACGATGATGCGGTCAGGGCGCATACGCAGGGCGTTTTTCAGACAGTCGCGCGGGCTGACCTCACCCTTGCCTTCGACGTTGGGCGGGCGGCTTTCCATCCGGCCCACGTGGGTCTGCTGTAGCTGAAGTTCCGCCGTATCCTCGATGGTCAGGATACGCTCGGCGTCATCGATGAAGCTGGACAGCGCGTTCAGCGTCGTCGTTTTACCGGAACCGGTACCACCCGAGACAATGATATTCAGGCGAGTGGACACGGCGGCCTGCAGATAGGCGGCCATTTCTTCTGTGAACGCGCCGAAATTGACCAGGTCGTCAATGCCCAGCTTGTCTTTTTTGAACTTACGAATGGACACCAGCGAGCCATCCACGGCGATCGGCGGCACCATGGCGTTGAAACGCGAGCCATCGGCAAGTCGGGCGTCAACATAAGGGTTGGATTCATCAACACGACGACCCACAGCGGACACGATCTTGTCGATGATCCGCATCAGGTGCTTTTCGTCTTTGAACGTAATGTCGCTGAGTTCCAGCTTACCCGAACGTTCCACAAATATCTGTTGCGGCCCGTTCACCAGAATATCGTTGACCGAGTCGTCCTGCAGCAGGGTTTCAAGCGGCCCAAGACCGGTGACCTCGTCATACAGCTCTTTGTTCAGCTGGGTACGGTCTTCACGGTTGAGAACGATGTTCCGGGCGTCGAGAACTTCACTGGCGATGGCGCTGATTTCATTGCGTAATTCTGCCTCTGCCGCGTTTTCCAGCGCGGCGAGGTTCAGGTTCTCAAGCAGTTCGCGATGCAGTTCCAGCTTGATTTCACCCAGACGCTCCTTGCGCTTGCGTTCTTTGTCGCTGGTGGCAACCTCGGCGGCCTTTTTCTTGATTGGCTTGCGGACCATAGCCGTTGTAGCAGCGGTCTGATCTGTCGCTGAGGCCGGCGCCTGGGTCTTTGGCTGAGCATCTACCGGCTGGGCGGCAGGTTGTTTTTTATATCGTGAAAACACGGCGGCTCTCCCTCGTGTTATGCGGCCTCGGCGTTACTGCTGCCTAGACTGTGAAGCGATTGTGCGAGCTTTGCGATCTCTCTGCGCAGTGGGTTCTTCGCGGCAGAATTGGCCAGCGGAAGACCATGATCACCACTTTGCATGACGGGTTTGCCGCCATCGGGCAGAAGCAGGTCGATGGAAATGCCCAGGCTTTCACCCATGCGCTTGACCCGGCTCTTGCCATTGAGATCAGTGAATTTTGGCGCCCGGTTCATTGCAAAGCGCAGTTTGTTAAACGGAAGCTCTTCGGCTTGCAGCGCACGTTTCAGACGCAGTGCATTTTGGGCCGACCGCATGTCCAGCTCGATCAGCGCAAAATAAACATGGGCTGCCTGTAGAACCGTCTCTGACCAGTGAACCAGCGTTTTGGGCATGTCGATGATGACATAATCAAAGTGACTGCGGGCTGTGTCGATTACGCGCTGAACATCCTCTGGCGTGACGATATCCAACGGCACCATGTCAGAGGGCGAGGTCAGAACCTCAAGCTTGTCTTCAAAGGTCTGCAGCGAAGACGCAAAGGATTCTTCATCCATCGAGCTTGTGTCCGACCACATCTCGAACACGGCCTCATGGCGGGGCATGTCAAGATATGTCGAGACGGTACCGTATTGCAGATCCAGGTCGATCAAACAGACCTTGGGCGCATCCTTGTCCGACACGGTCGCCAATTCCCAGGCCAGGTTGACGGCCATAGTCGTCGAACCGACACCACCGGCAAGCCCTTGCACGACAAACAGCGCGCCTTCTTTGCCGGCGCCTTCAGACAGAGTAACTGCCGCTTGAGGTGCCGCAACCGGGTCGGGCCGGTTCATCCGTTCGATGGCTTCCTGCAATTCCCCTTCGGGAAGAGGGTAGGGGACAAACTCATCAGCGCCCTTGCGCAAGAGCTGATGAAGGGCGGCCGGGGTCACATCCTCGGCAATCAGAACAATCTTGATGCCCTTGTCTTTGGCCTGAGTGATAATCTCACCCATCAAAGTCAGGTTGTCTTCGTCCTCGCCATCAAGCGCCAGAGCTACGAATTGCAGCGATTCGGCTTCGGGCTGATTGAAAAAGGCAAGAGCTTCGGCAAATCCCAGATCTCCCCACCTTTCGCCCAGCACGGCTTCCATGTCTTCGATCAAAAGGTCGAAGTTCTGGACGTCCCGGCTGATGGTGCAGGCCAGAATGCTTGTATTTTCGTCTTGCGGCGTCGCGCTTGTCATTAACACAATCCTCGTCGAGAGGGCTGAGCAAACCGTACAAGCATGAGCTGGAAGGTTTTGGTCTGCTGTCGCCCTGATGCGGCCAATCCAGACCGCAGGTCACCCTATTGTTTTCAATGTCGCTGGGAAGTTGGGCGAGATTTAGGCGCAAAAGAACCAATTGTTGGGAATTGGGCGACGATGTCGCCCAATTACGTTTTATTGTCTTATTCGTCTTCGCCGCCGCCGAGATCAATCTCCCACGACAGGGTGGTCGGCGGTGAGGCGCTGGCGATGTATTCGCGGTAGATGACCTCAGCATACTTTCCGTCCAGAAGCTGCTGATGACGGTCCACAAAGCCCGAAACCTCGGTCACTGTACGGCGATTCCGGCGATCCCTGTTCGGCGTGTCGATCAGAGGTCTGCTTTTGCCGAAAGATACCGCTGCTTCCAGTCGGCTACGCGAAATGCCCTGCTGTGTCAGGAAGGCAACGGCCGCATTGGCCCGCCGCTGACCCAAGGCTCGGTTATAAGCCGAGGAACCGACCGCGTCGGTATGGCCGTATACACGGAACCGTGCTTCGGGGAACTGTTTGATCCAGTCAGCCTGCTGCAACAGAATACGCTGTGCTGAGGCATCAAGTTGCGCACTGTCAAAGGCAAAGTTGATCTGGGTTGGAACCTCGGCGGCAAAGCGCTGTCCGAGGATCTGTGCATAGGTCAGTTCTCCGTTCGCAACCTGGATGTTGTTCAGCGTTGCGTTTCCGAATGCACCTTGGTCGATCTCGTAACCGGCTTCACGGGTACATGCGGCGATCGAGGTGCTCAGACCCAGGATGATGATCCACTTCTGCATTGGTCTATCCTCCTCATTAATCCAGGACATAGCCGTAAGAGCTGCCAAAGGTCTGATTGGCCACTTCCGAGGCTGCACCGTTTCCGGCACGTTCTGTCCGTGCGGTCTTACCATTGATGAACAGGTCGAACTCGCTGGGTGGTTTCACACGATCCGTGGGCAGGGCCAGGGCCTCGCCGCGAGTCGGAGACACCAGATGCGCGGTGATAATGATGACCAGTTCGCTTTGATCACGCTGATATTCGGCGCTGCGGAAGAGGGCACCCAGGACTGGAAGATCGCCCAGCCACGGTACCTGGTTGTTCAGATCTGTGAAGTCATCCTGCAACAATCCGGCGATGGCAAAGCTTTCACCGTCACGCAACTCAACCGTTGTGCTTGTCTGACGGACGATAAAGCCAGGAACGTTGTCACCGTTGATCGAGAAACTGACGCTTGGGTCAATGCTCGAAACGCCGGCTACCAGTTCCAGGTTGATCAGATCGCCGTCAACCACGCGGGGGATAAAGTCGAGTTGAACACCAAACGAGCGATACTCGATGGCGACAACACCGTCACCCTGTGGAACAGGAATTGGAACCTGACCACCGGCAAGGAAAACGGCTTCCTGACCGGACAGGGCTGACAGGTTTGGTTCCGCCAAGCTGCGCACCAACCCTTTGGTCTCAAGGGCTTCCAGCAACAGGCGGACCTGAGTTGATCCCACACCAAAGCCAAACAGGATTGCGCCGTTATTGGTTTGAGTGAAGGGAATATTGTTTGTGCCGGTGAACCGACCCAGCGCATTGTCCAGAGCAAATTGGTTGTTTAGCGAGTTAAAGCCACCGGTAACGTCAGTCCCGGCGAAGCCGAGCGAAGTGGTGAGGCTTTTGGCGACCGAGCGGTTCATCTCGGCAAAGCGTACTTTCAGCATCACCTGCTGTATGCCGCCAACACTCATGAGGTTCGAAACCCGCTCGGGCGCATACCGTTCGGCCAGTTCCAAGGCACGCGCCAGTTTAGCGCTGCTGGAGACGGTGCCAGATAGTACTATGCCGTCATTTGCAGTGCGAACTTCAATGGCTTCGCTTGGAAGAATCTGACGCAGACGCTCTTTAAACTCTGTCACGTCGGGCGAAACACGGACCTGAACGTTGGTGATCAGGTTGCCCGCTGCGTCGAACAGGGTCAGGGTCGTCAGGCCCGGTGCCTTACCCAGAACGTAAATTGTGCGTTCGGAAAGCGACGAGATGTCTGCGATACCCGCATTTGCGATACTAAGTTCAGCGAAGGGTGTTTCGCTTTCTACAACAACCGCACGATTAATAGGGACATCCAGCGTTTCCGCTGTCCCCTTTTTAACCACACGAAGATTTTCAGCCCAAGCGGCATCGCCGACCGGACCCATAACAAGCGTCAGCCCCATCAGGGCTGCGCTGATCCAAGAACGTATTGTCATGTGACCTGCCTCTCCGATCACCACTATGTTTTCTGGGTCTTTCGCCCAATGTAGAGAAACCCTGCGCGAAATCCGGATTATTTGCAATAATCAATGGTTTCCGGAGTTTTCCTTATGTGGGTATTACGCAACATGCCATGAAAAAGGCCGCGCGGACGGCGCGGCCTTAAGTACCTAACAGGTTGATTAAGCGTCAGTTTGTGCAGGGAATAGTAGTCTCTACAATCTCACCCCCACGGCGGGTGCGCACGGTGCAAACTTTCTCTTCGACCTTGATTGGAGCCGGGGCTTCTTTTTTGATTCCCAGAAGTTTTCGCTGATCGACTTCAATTGCGCTTGCGACAGTCTCATCCTGTACGCCGACCAGAGCCAAAGAAAGGCGCCCGGTGTTCTGAGCTTGTGCCAGGGCCGCGATTTGTTCTGGTGTCGCCGCAACCGTGACTGTTCGTGCAATCATTGTTCCTGTCACGTCCGAGCCCGCCGACTGATCAACCGCAATCAGTTCGATATTGGTCTGGATCAGGCGAGTGATTTCACCGTCCGCGCCATTGTTCCCCAAACCGCGCAGTGATCCTGTCCAATAGACATCAACCTTGTCGCCTGGGCGCAAAAAGCCTGAAACACCAGAAGCCACATCCACGCTGATGGCAAAGGCACGCATGCCCTTTTCAATGCGCGATGTCAGGCCGGCCGCTTCTCCGGGTTGGGTCACTTTGACCTCCATCACGGCTTCGTCTTTTTCCATCGAACGCAGGACAAAGCGGTCTTGGTTTGCGGCTTCGGGGAAAAGGACGGCGATATCGATGAATGAGCCTTCGGGAATCGCATCTTCCGGCCATTGGACGATTCGCACGTCTTCCTGAGTCAACTTCTCGCCGTAACGAAGCGCACGCGTGGAAACGATGACCCCGACAGTGGGTACGGATTTTACGTTGGCAAGCGCCTGTTCGCGCAGTTGCCGCTCCAGTTCCAGTTGGGCCCGATTCTTGCTGATATAATCGCGTGCCAGATAAACAGCTCCGCCTGCAAGGGCGACCCCAATGATCAGAACAAGTCCAAAAACAGCTCGCATTTGTCCCTCGTTATTCTTCTTACACTAAGTCACGTGACGCAGCGCGCCACATTGGTTTAGACGCCAACCTAATCTGTAATTGTGTCGAAAAAGGGGACAATCTTTGGGTAAGTTACGTTCGTGTGTGAAAACTTGAAAATACAATAATCGCTGTAATAGTATTCCAGCGGCCGAACTTAAAAGTTGATATCTTGAACTTCGTGACTCGCCAAAGCGTTCCCAACATCGCCATCCAAGTCCTGCACGCCTTCGTTTAGCAGAACGTACATCAAACCGCCGAATCCAACGACAGCTGCCGTCAGAACAACCCAGTCAACCGTGACTGCGCCGTTTTCGTCAGTGGTAAACTTCTTGCAAATATCAAACATCGAATACCGCCGGATTGCTTGAGTCGGAAATAAGAGGGCCATGCCTTCCGAAGAAAGGCACAGCCCCAATTTTCGAATACCCAGTGTGGTATCGATTAGTTTGTGGTCGGCATAGTAACAGTTGCCGCGGTCAGTGCGGAATCAACGTCACCTGCCAGGTCGCTGGCACCAGAACGGATCTGGTTGTAAGCAACTGCGGCCAGAGCAACAACGGCTGCGGTCAGAACGACCCAGTCAACTGTTACGGCGCCGTCTTCGTCTGTACGGAACTTCTTGAAGATCTTGATCATGTTACGTCCCTCCTAAAGGATCAAAAGTAATTAACCTCGGCGTCTTTCAGAGCATTCTCTCTCAGTCCGCTCCCGATCGTCTCGGTATGAACCTATGTTTGACGGGTCGGCGTGGCAGGAATTGGGCCAAACAGCATTTTTTTCGCTTTTGGATTAACTTTTTCTTCGGAAAATTTGTAACCATCTGATTTTTAATGAAAAGTTTTCCCATGTTTTGAACTAGCACCCGGGCAAGCGGTGCAAAATTGCGCCAAATGAGGCGAAACTGCCCTATTTCGCTTTGTTTTTCTGGCCTTGCGCGACGTTTCCGGGTTCAAAATGAACCAAAAGAAGAGTTGAGGCAGGCAAAATGATTTTCCGGAATGCAATTTCGTGCGCCGGTATGGCGGTATTTCTGCTGGCGGGGACGTCTACGGCCCCTGCAGCCGAGCAACAGCCGCGCGGCGTTTACAAACGAATCAAGGCACCAACACCAGGCAGCCGCCCTAAGATCACGGTGCAAATCACAGCAGAGGAGCATGCGGCCAAGCCATCGGCTCCCAGCACTGGTACAGAATTGATCGTGCCCGAAATCATCGCGCGTACCAAACCTCCGGCGGGTGCGGTGCCGGGAATCGAGCAAGAACCCAATCCGGTTGGGTCCTATAAGGCATTCTGGAACCGCGTGTCGCCAGAATTGGCTGAGGGCAGTTCGGGGCGGTTGGCCGATGCGATTCAGGCGCTGGCCGCCACCGAAGTCGCCTCACCCCGATTGCAGACGCTTCAGAACATCGCGCAGGAACGCGGCGTGGATATTTTGCGTTCGACCGTTGGAACCAATGTTTCGCCTGCTTTGGTCTTGGCGGTTATATCGGTGGAATCTGCTGGGCGGGAAAAGGCTGTCAGTTCGGCAGGCGCGCAGGGCTTGATGCAACTGATGCCAGCAACCGCTGCCAGATTCGGTGTCAAAGACAGCATGATTGCTGAACAGAACATTGCCGGAGGGGTGAAATACCTGGACTGGCTGATGGAGGAGTTCGGTGACGACCCGATTCTTGTCCTGGCTGGATATAATGCGGGGGAGGGTGCCGTGCGCAAACATAGCGGTGTACCGCCTTATGCCGAAACGCGTGATTATGTACCCAAGGTTCTGGCCGCCTTTCAGGTGGCGCGGGCCCTTTGCGCAACACCACCCGAGTTGATTTCGGATGGATGCGTTTTCCAAACCGTGAATTGAAAAGGCCCGCCGATTGGCGGGCCCTTGCGTTCGCAGAAATGTTTAGTTGACGATATTGGCCTCGGTCGCGGCCCGAATCTCGTCTTCGGTGACGCCCTCGGCGATTTCGATGATCTTCAGGCCGCCGTCCACCACATCCAGAACACCCAGATTGGTGATGATGCGGTCCACCACCTTTTTACCGGTCAGCGGCAGAGTACATTTCTTCAGCAGCTTGGACTTACCGTGCTTGTTGGTGTGATCCATCACAACGATCACACGGCCCACGCCAGCGACCAGATCCATCGCGCCGCCCATGCCCTTAACCAGCACACCCGGAATCATCCAGTTGGCGAGGTCACCTTCCTCGTCAACTTCCATCGCGCCCAGAATCGCTGCAGCGATCTTGCCGCCTCGAATCATGGCAAATGAGGTCGCACTGTCGAAATAGGACGTGCGGGACAATTCGGTGATCGTCTGTTTCCCAGCGTTGATCAGGTCAGCATCTTCTTCGCCTTCAAACGGGAAGGGGCCCATGCCCAGCATGCCGTTTTCAGACTGTAGAGTGATGTCCTTGTCACCCACGTAGTTTGCCACCAGCGTCGGAATCCCGATGCCGAGGTTCACATACATGCCGTCTTCCAGCTCCTTAGCCGCGCGGGCGGCCATCAGATTACGATCCCAAGGCATTATGCGTCCTCCTTCTTGCGGGTGGTGCGCTGTTCGATGCGCTTTTCGTGGCTGCCTTGAATGATGCGGTGCACATAAATACCGGGCAGATGGATGCTGTCTGGGTCGAGCGAACCGCGCGGGACGATCTCTTCGACCTCGGCCACACAGATCTTGCCACAGGTCGCCGCGGGCACGTTGAAGTTGCGCGCGGTTTTGCGGAACACAAGGTTCCCGGTGTCATCCGCTTTCCAGGCTTTCACGATGGCGAGATCGGCAAAGATGCCTTCCTCCATGATATAGGTCTCGCCGTTAAACTCTTTGTGCTCTTTGCCTTCAGCGATCACGGTGCCGACGCCCGTCTTGGTGTAGAACCCGGGAATGCCGGCGCCACCGGCCCGCATCCGTTCGGCCAGAGTGCCCTGAGGGTTGAACTCCAGCTCCAACTCACCGCTCAGATACTGACGCATGAACTCGGCATTCTCGCCGACATACGAGCTGATCATCTTCTTGACCTGCTTGGTCTGCAGCAGAATGCCGATCCCGAAATCGTCCACGCCAGCATTGTTCGAGGCGAATGTCAGATCCTGAGCACCCGAGTCCCGAATGGCCTCTAACAACAGCTCGGGAATGCCGCATAGGCCAAACCCACCTGCGGCGATAAGCATGCCATCCGACAACACTCCGTCGAGTGCCTCGGTGGCATTGGCATAGACTTTCTTCATGGAAAACTCCCCCAATGACATGGTGATGACGCAGGTTGTGCCGCCACGCCCTTGGGAAGTCAACGAATCTGGGGGGTAGGTGGTATTTCTACCTAGCCTGCTTCTTTGGTCGTTTTCTTGGCAGCGGCTTTCTTCTTTGGTGCCGCCTTTTTCTTTGTACCCTTCTTGGCGGCACGCTCGTTCACCAGTTCAATGGCCATTTCCTGCGTCACGTCCTCGGGCTTGATATCCTTGGGAATGGTCGCGTTGACCTTTTCCCATTTCACATATGGCCCATAACGCCCGTCCAGAACCTGCATCGCACCGCCATCAGGATGTTCGCCAAGTTCCTTCAGAGGTTTCGCCGCCGCCCGGCGCCCGCGTCCGGGATTGGCGCGCTTCTCCGCCAGCAGTTCCACCGCACGGTTCATACCGATTTCGAACACATCGTTGGGGTCTTTGAGGTTGGCATAGACCGGCTTGGCCTCATCGGCCAGTTGGTGCATCAGATAGGGTCCAAAACGGCCGAAGTTTGAACTGATCATGCCACCCTCGGGATGCTCGCCAATCTGGCGGGGCAGGGATAGCAGTGTCAGGGCCTTATTCAAGTCCATGTCATCCTTGCTCCACCCGCGCGGCAGCGAGGCGCGGGGCGGCTTCTTGTTCTCCGGCGTGGGCTCTCCGCGCTGAACATACGGTCCGAACCGGCCTGATTTCAGCCAGATCTCATCGCCAGCATCCTCTCCCAGCAGACGTTCATCGCCTTCGGCCCCTTCGCCAGCGATCGGACGTGTATACGTGCATTCGGGATAGTTGCCGCAGCCCACAAACCCGCCGGTGCGTGAGGTTTTCAAATGCAACTTCCCAACACCGCATTTCGGACAGATGCGCGGATCGGAGCCATCCTCGCGTGGCGGGTACAGCTGCGGAGCAAGCGCTTCGTCCAGCTTGTCCAGCACTTCGGAAATGCGCAGCTCGGACGTCTCGCCAATCGCAGCCGAGAAATCGCGCCAGAATTTGCCCAGCAGGTCCTTGTAGTCGCGGTCGCCCGCGCTGACGTCGTCAAGCTCTTCTTCCAGATTGGCGGTGAACTCATAGCCCACATATTGGCGGAAGAAGTTCAGCAGGAAGATCGTGACGATCCGCCCCTTTTCCTCGGGGATCAGCCGGTTCTTGTCCTTGCGCACATATTCCCGGTCCTGAATCGTGGTTACAATCGAGGCATAGGTCGAGGGGCGTCCGATCCCCAACTCCTCCATCCGCTTGACCAGCGTGGCCTCGGTATAGCGTGGGGGCGGTTGGGTGTGGTGTTGCAGCGCCAGAACGGATTCGTTGTCGGACAGAATCGCAGCCTTGTCCGAGTCGCCGGTGGCCTTGGCATATTGATCACGCAGCGAGGTCTTGGCAAAACGCGCCGGATCGCCCTGCATGATCTGCGGCAGGCGCTTTTCGTCATCGTCGACAACGTCATCGCGGCCTTCTTCGTAAACACGCATGAACCCATCGAACAGCACCACTTGCCCGGTGGCGCGCAGGCCGACCTGACCGTCCGCGCTGGTGATATCAACCGTCGTGCGCTCCAGTCGCGCGGCTGCCATCTGACAGGCAATGGTGCGTTTCCAGATCAGATCATAAAGCTTGCGCTGATCCTCGTCCGTCACCTTCAACGCCTTGGCGTCGCGCGACATATCGGTCGGGCGGATACATTCGTGGGCTTCCTGTGCGTTCTTGGCCTTGTTCTTGTACATGCGCGGACTGTCCGGCACGTATTCCGCGCCATAGCGGTCGGTGATCGCGTCACGTGCCGCCGCCACGGCCTCAGGCGCCATATCGATGCCGTCCGTCCGCATATAGGTAATGTACCCGGCCTCATAGAGCCGCTGCGCCACCTGCATTGCATGGCGCGCGCCCATACCGAATTTACGGCTGGCCTCTTGTTGCAGGGTCGAGGTCATGAACGGGGCAGATGGGTTGCGCGCTGCGGGTTTGGCCTCGACTGACGATACGCTCAGATCGCGGCTGGTAATGGCCTGGACGGCCAGTTCCGCTTGCGTGGCATTCGCCAGATCATGCTTGTCCAGCTTCTTACCGGCCAGCGTTATCAGACGCGCTTCATAGGTCTGACCGCGCGGCGTTTCAAAGACGGCCTTGACCGACCAGTATTCGACCGGCTTGAAGGCCTCGATCTCCATCTCGCGCTCAACGATCAGACGCAGGCAGACGGATTGCACGCGCCCGGCAGAACGCGCTCCGGGCAGCTTCCGCCACAGAACCGGTGACAGGTTGAAGCCCACCAGATAGTCCAGCGCACGGCGGGCCAGATAGGCCTCGACCAGCGGCATGTCGACCTCACGCGGGTTCTGCATCGCTTCGGTCACGGCATCTTTGGTGATGGCGTTGAAGGTCACGCGGCTGACAGGCGTGTCCTTCTTGATCGAACGGCGCTTGGTCAGCGCCTCCTGCAGGTGCCAGCTGATGGCCTCTCCCTCACGGTCAGGGTCGGTGGCGAGGATCAGCGCGTTGTCTTCTTTCAGCGCGTCGGCGATGGCTTTGACGTGCTTTCGGCTGTCATTGCCGACTTCCCATTTCATCGAGAATTCGTGCTCGGGATCCACCGATCCATCCTTCGGCGGCAGGTCCCGTACATGGCCGTATGAGGCCAGAACCGTGTAGTCGGGGCCGAGATATTTATTGATTGTTTTTGCTTTGGCCGGAGATTCTACAACAACTACGGGCATTTAAGGGGAATCCTCGCTCGACGAATAGGGCGCCATCTATGGTGGAGCAAAATGTGTGGGGCAAGACAGAATTGTCAATGCGTTCCTTTCGCACCTAGAAAGTTCCGGGGATTTCAGGCGGATAAGCCCATTGTCGACGGTGCGCTGCGCATTTCTGCTGCCCGCTTTAGGTGGCTTTGAATCAACTTGCCAGCGATAATAGCCCGCCCGGCTGGCGATGGATTCGCCCATCCAGTTCCAGATCGACCAGCGCGGGGCCGAGCTCGCCCGCGCTGGCATTGATGTCGCGCAGCAACTGATCCTCGGCGATGGGGGATGGCCCCAGCCGTTCAAGAATCTGCCCGTGCAAGGCTTGGGATGTCTTTGATGCAGGCGGGGGTGCGGTTTTTGCCGGTTCGGTGGGGATGGCAACCCGTTTCGGTAAGGCCTCGATGATGTCTTCGGCAGACCGAACCAATGTCGCGCCGTCTCGAATCAGTAAATTACATCCGCCAGCGCGGGCATCGAATGGGTGGCCCGGCACGGCCAGAACCTCACGACCCTGATCCAGCGCGTCCCGGGCTGTAATCAGGCTTCCTGACTTGGCGGCTGCTTCGACCACTACAACCGCCTGTGACAAGCCTGAAATGATCCGGTTGCGCCTTGGGAAATGCCGGGCTTGCGGTGTAACGCCCATCGGTTGTTCCGACAGCCGCAGGCCCGTTTTAGAAATCTTTCGCGCCAAGTCTGTATTCTCCGCCGGGTAGATAACGTCCACACCTCCGGCCATAACCGCTACGGTGCCCGTTTCAAGCGAGGCCAAATGAGCGGCCGTATCGATGCCGCGTGCAAGCCCAGAGATAATAACGTGACCTTTTTCCCCTAAATCTTTTGCCAGACCGCGCGCCATCCTGGCACCAAGCGAAGAACAGTTCCGCGCTCCAACCAACGCAATTGCAGGCTTCTTCAGTTGCGCAATATCCCCGATCGCCCACAACATTGGTGGTGCGTCATTGAGGTCGACCAGAGCGTCAGGAAAGTCGGCGGACCCAAGGCACAATAGCTGCGCCTTGGCCGCTTTTGCTGCTTTGAGTTCCGCCTCAATCACGCCGAATGGGCAAATTTCATACCCTTCAATTCCGGCAGCACGTGCCATTTCAGGCAGCGCGGCCAGCGCGTTCTGCGCTGAGCCATGTTCGCACAGCAACCGACGAAACGTCGCCGGTCCAACCTTGCGCGAGCGCAACAGACGAAGCCAGGAAAACCGATCCTCTTCCGTGGTGGGTGGGAGTGGGGGGTGATTGGAAGAAAGCTGCTCTTCGGTCATCCGATGCTCCGCCTGATTGCAGAACTGGTTTACGACCGGCTGGGTTAACAGGCTGTAAATCGATGAAAATTAGATGCAATTTTCTGAGGCTTCAAAGCGTGATTACTATTTAATATATTGAATTTAAAAGAAAAATACCACTTTCGACTTTTGGTGCCGTGCCAGTTGGGAATCCGAGTAAGGCAAAAAGTCATGGGCGCGGGATTAACCCTGCGCCCGTAAATCAGGTCTGATTGCGACTCATGCGGCCGAGCCGCCGACCGTCAGCCCATCCATAAGTACGGTCGGTTGGCCGACGCCGACCGGCACCCATTGCCCGTCCTTGCCACAGGTACCCATGCCAGGGTCCAGGGCCATGTCATTGCCAAGCCCCCGGATTCGCTTCAACGCCGAAGGCCCATCGCCAATCAGCGTGGCGCCTTTGACCGGCGCGCCGATCTTACCGTTTTCGACCCGATACGCCTCGGTGCAGGAAAAGACGAACTTGCCGTTGGTGATGTCCACCTGGCCGCCGCCAAAGCCCACCGCCCAGATGCCATCCTTAATATCCGCGACCAAGGCCGCCGGGTCGGCATCACCGCCTAGCATCACCGTATTGGTCATGCGCGGCATGGGTTTATGGGCATAGCTTTGCCGCCGTCCATTTCCGGTAGGTGAAGCGCCCATCAGACGCGCGTTCTGACGGTCCTGCATATAACCGGTCAGAACCCCGTCTTCGATCAATACAGTGCGCGAGCTGGGGGTGCCTTCGTCATCCACAGTGATCGAACCGCGACGATCCGCAATCGTGCCATCATCCACGACCGTCACGCCCTTGGAGGCAATCTGCTGCCCCATCAGCCCGGCAAAGGCCGAGCTGCCTTTGCGGTTGAAATCACCTTCCAGCCCGTGACCGATGGCCTCGTGCAGAAGGATACCGGGCCAGCCGGGGCCGAGCGCGACTTCCATTACGCCAGCAGGCGCAGGGACGGCGTCGAGGTTGACCAAAGCGATCCGCAGCGCCTCACGCGCTTTGTCCTGCCAGTCTGCGGGGTCGATGAGACCATCCAGACCTACGCGCCCACCGCCGCCCGCCGAACCGCCTTCGCGGCGGCCGTTCTGCTCCACAATCACCGACACGTTGAGGCGAGTCATCGGCCGTACGTCGCGGACCTGAACCCCGTCGGGGCGCAGAATTTCGACCTCTTGCACGGCAGCCATCAGCGACGCGCTGACCTGCACGACGCGCGGGTCGAGATCACGGGCGAAGGCGTCGATCTCGCGCAGGGTGTCGATTTTCACCGGGAAGCTGGCCGAGTCGATGGGATCTTCATCGGTATAAAGCCGCGTGTTGGTCGCCCGAGGTGCCTCGGCCAGTGTGCCGCCACCGTCACCAACGGCAAGACGCGCGGTCTCGGCCGCGCGTTTCAGGGCAGGGATCGAGACATCTGTGGAATGGGCATATCCGGCAACTTCACCCTGCACAGCGCGCAACCCGAACCCTTCGGACGCGTCATAGGATGCGGTCTTCAAACGCCCGTCGTCAAATACCAGCGACTCGGATTTCCGCCGCTCGACAAACAGTTCTCCGTCTTCGGCCCCAGCGGTGGCAGACTGCAAGACCGCAAGCGCCTCGTCCTGCGGAAGAGCGCTTTCAAACGGGCGAAACGGGTCGTTGGGCATGGGTTGGGACCTTTCGGGTTTGATCCAGATCAAAAATAGCGTCTGTTTGACGCAAGCATTTTGCTTTATCTACCCGTCGGAATATGGTTTTTAACGCGGCCAAAGACAACGGGTGAGGTGTGGCCGATTCACACCTTTTCGCCAGGGACGCAAAGATCAAACGATCAGGACAGAATATGAAGAATGCTTTGATGCTTTCGGGGCTTGTAACGGCCCTCTCCAGCCTTCCCGCCATGGCTCAGGAGCTTGAGATTATTGGCAAGCCGGTTGATGGCGGCATGGGTTTCCAGCCCGCAGCGACCAGCCTTGCGGAAGGGATTCATTCGCTGGACAACATGATTCTGGTGATCATCACCGCGATCTGTCTGTTTGTGGCTGGTCTGCTGATCTATTGCATCGTGCGCTACAACTCTCGTGTGAACCCGACACCGGCGCGATTCTCGCACTATACCCCGGTTGAGATTGCATGGACCCTTGGGCCGATCCTGATTCTGGTCTTTATCGGTGCCTTCTCGCTTCCGGTTCTGTTCAAACAGCAGGAAATCCCCGAAGGTGACGTGGTCATCAAGGTTGTGGGCAACCAGTGGTACTGGACCTACGAATACGTTGATCACGATTTCGCGTTCGACAGCTATCTGCTGGGTCACCCAGCCACTCTGGACGAAGGCGCGCGCCCAGCAGATGCGGATGTCACCCCGTTTGTTCTGGATGATGCGATGCGCGCCAAGCTTTCTGATGCGGGTTATGGCGAGGACGAATGGCTACTGGCGACCGACACTGCCGTGGTCGTACCGGTCGGAAAAATCATCGTCATGCAAGTCACCGCGTCGGACGTGATCCATTCGTGGACCATCCCCTCGTTCGGAGTGAAGCAGGACGGTGTTCCGGGTCGTTTGGCTGAACTGTGGTTCCAGGCCGACAAGGAAGGCGTCTACTTTGGTCAATGCTCCGAGCTTTGCGGCAAGGACCATGCCTACATGCCGATCACGGTCAAGGTTGTCAGTGAGGAAGCGTATGAAGAGTGGCTGCAAGGCGCTCTGGAAGAATACGCGGGACAGCCGGCCACCTATCAGGTTGCCTCGAACTGATGACCCGGCGCGGGGTTTCGACCCTGCGGTTTGAATAATGGCTGCGCGGTTACCGCGCAGTTTTCGCCCCTAAAGGACCCGTAATGAGCGACGCAAGCATCAATGCCAGCCAAGTGACCGCAAAGGCGCATGCCGACGAGGCCAGCTTTGGCGACTACTTCGCGTTGCTCAAGCCACGCGTGATGTCGCTGGTTGTGTTCACTGCTTTGGTTGGGTTGCTGGCAGCTCCGACCCCTGTGCACCCGTTTATCGGTTTCTGCGCGATCCTGTTCATCGCAATCGGAGGCGGTGCCTCGGGTGCGCTGAATATGTGGTGGGATGCGGATATCGACAAGGTGATGAAACGCACCAAGGGGCGTCCGATACCGTCCGGCAAAGTCCAAGAGGGTGAGGCACTGGCGATAGGCCTGACACTTTCGGGCCTGTCGGTGATCATGCTGGGGCTGGCAACCAACTGGTTTGCAGGGGCGTTTCTGGCTTTCACGATCTTTTTCTATGTTGCTGTCTACACCATGTGGCTCAAGCGTTCGACGCCACAGAACATAGTGATTGGTGGTGCCGCGGGTGCGTTCCCTCCGGTCATCGGTTGGGTCGCTGCAACCGGAACAATGTCCGTCGAACCCTGGCTGATGTTCGCCCTGACCTTCATGTGGACGCCACCGCATTTCTGGGCTTTGGCCTTGTTCATGCGCTCGGATTACGACGATGCGGGCGTGCCGATGCTAACCGTGACTCATGGGCGCAAAGCAACGCGCACGCATATTCTGGTCTATACGGGTTTGCTGGCCGTTCTGGCCATTGGCACCGCGTTTTCTGATATCGGCGGGCCGGTCTATCTGGCGGTTGCCCTTGTGATGAATGCGCTGTTCCTGCGCGGGGCCTGGCAGATTTCGCGCCGGTCCGAGCAGGAGTGCGAAGCCGACAATTTCAAGGTCGAGCAGTCTTTCTTCAAGCTCTCGCTGCTCTACCTTTTCCTGCACTTCGGTGCGATTTTGGCCGAAGCTCTGCTAAAACCCTATGGGTTGGGAGGTTGGTCTTGAGCCTGCGAAAAAGCCACGAGCTGCATCAGCGCCGGTTTGGTCGCAATCTTGGTGTTGGCCTGACATTGGCGGCATTCATTGTGATTATCTTTGGCCTGACCGTCGTTAAGGTTTCCGGCACCGATTTTGGCATGGCGACGCAAGAGGTGCAGAACTGATGGCGTTGTCGGGTCCGCAAAAAACAGTGTCGCAAACTGTGGGCGTGGTCCTGCTGATGGGCAGCCTGGCCTGGGCAGCCGTACCGTTCTACGACTGGTTCTGCCGCGTGACTGGATTTGGGGGCACAACAGGGGTTGCCGAGGCCGCGCCTGAGGACATCCTGGACCGGACCATTACCGTGCGGTTTGACGCCTCCAAGGCAAAAGGCATGGCCTGGGAATTCAAACCGGTCGAGCGCGAGATGGAAGTGCGGATCGGCGAAACAGGCCTAGCGTTCTATGAGGCATATAACCCGACGGATCGGCCCATTGCCGGGCAGGCATCCTACAACGTCGCGCCTTATTCGGCGGGCGGCTATTTCCAGAAAATCGCCTGTTTCTGCTTTGAAGAACAAGTGCTGGAGCCCGGGGAGCGGGTAGAGATGCCGGTGAGTTTCTTCGTTGATCCCGAATTGGTCGAGGACCTCGAAGCCAAATATGTGCATACGATCACTCTGTCGTATACATTCTACGAAATTGACCTGCCCGAGGGCTATGCTGCCCTCGAGACGCAGGAAGATACAAACACGAACTAACGCCTGTAGGTGAGGGACGCTGATGGCACACGCTAAAAACCACGATTATCACATTCTGGCTCCATCGATCTGGCCGCTGATCGGCGCGATTGGCGGCTTCGTGATGCTGTTCGGAGCCGTCCTTTGGATGCACGGGATCACCCCGTGGATGTTCTGGGCCGGTCTGGTGGCCGTTCTTTACACCATGTTCGCCTGGTGGTCCGAAGTCGTTGTGGAAAGCCGTCAGGGCGATCACACGCCGGTTGTCCGCATCGGCCTGCGCTATGGCTTCATTCTGTTCGTGATGTCCGAGGTGATGTTCTTCTTTGCCTGGTTCTGGTCGTTCTTCAAACATCGCATGTATCCGATGTACGACTATGCTGGCACCGAATACATCCAGCCGGATATCCACGCGGTTGACCCGTTCCACCTGCCGCTGATCAACACTCTGGTCCTGTTGCTGTCGGGCTGTGCGATCACCTGGGCACACCACGCCCTGGTCCACGACAATGACCGCAAGGCGTTGATCAACGGTTTGGCCATCGGTATTGTTCTGGGCATCGCCTTTACTGCGCTGCAGGCCTTTGAATATTATGAGCTGCTGGCCCACGAAGGCTGGAAATTTGGCGGTGATCAGTTCTATTCGAACTTCTTCATGGCAACCGGTTTCCATGGCTTCCATGTTGTTATCGGGACGATCTTCTTGTCGGTCTGTCTGATCCGCGCGTTGCGAGGGGATTTCACACCCGAGAAGCATGTCGGTTTCGAAGCCGCCGCCTGGTACTGGCACTTCGTTGACGTTGTCTGGCTGTTCCTGTTCTTCGCTGTTTACATCTGGGGTCAGGCGCCTCTGATGTAACCGGGTCAGGTGATCCAATTGCAAAAGCCGCCCTTAGGGGCGGCTTTTTCTCTATCCGGGGCGCAAGATTGCGCCCCATACAATTGCGTGGTTGCAATTCTGCCTACGCCGCCCTTAACAAGACGCCGGTTCCAGATACGAGGTTTTGCCCAGAAATGCGCCGCATCCTGTTCCTGCTGATCTTTGGCCTCGCCGGATTGGGCGTGCTGGTGTCGCTGGGCATCTGGCAGGTGCAGCGGCTGGGCTGGAAGCAGGGTGTTCTGGCTGAAATCGAAAGCCGCATCTCTGCCGATCCGATTGCCTTGCCGTCACAGATCGACGCGGATGAGCACAAATATCTGCCCGTCACCGTTTCAGGCGAGATGGAGCCCGGGGAAATTCACGTTCTGGTGTCGGTTAAGCAGGTCGGAGCAGGGTACCGCATTATCCAGTCTTTCAGCACACAAGACCGGACCATTCTGGTGGATCGCGGCTTTGTGCCGACAACCGCCAAGCAGGCTGATCGTTTGACCGGGCCGATGGAGGTTACCGGCAACCTGCACTGGCCGGATGAAATCGACAGCTATACGCCGGAACCGGATATCGATGGCAACATCTGGTTTGCGCGCGATGTGCCCAATCTGGCGGCCGCCTTGGGGGCAGAGCCCGTGCTGTTGATCGCCCGGTCGGCTACGGACCCTGACGTAACGCCTTTGCCCGTGGACACGGCAGGCATTCCCAATGATCACCTGCAATATGCAATCACCTGGTTTGGTCTGGCCCTGGTTTGGGCCGCGATGACCGGATACTTCCTGTGGCGCAGCCGCGCCAATTCTGAGAGTGACGCGACATGAAATACATCTCGACCCGTGGGCAGGCGCCCGAACTGACCTTTGAAGAGGCGATGCTGACCGGGCTCGCCCGCGACGGCGGCCTGTATTTGCCTGCCGAGATTCCGGTGATGTCGCAAGACGAGATTGCCGCCTTGGCAGGTCTGCCTTACGAGGACATCGCATTCCGCGTGATGTGGCCTTATGTCAGTGGCTCGTTCGCCGAGGATGAGTTCAAAGAGATCATCGCCCGCGCCTATGAAGGGTTCGGCCATGACGCCCGCGCGCCTTTGAAGCAGTTGAACGAGAACCACTTCCTGTTGGAGCTGTTCCACGGCCCGACGCTGGCTTTCAAAGACTTCGCCATGCAACTGATCGGCCAGCTGTTTCAGGCGGCCCTGAAGCGGCATGGCGATCGAGTTACCATCGTCGGCGCGACCAGCGGCGATACGGGTTCTGCTGCCATTGAGGCTTTCCGGGGGTTGGACGCGGTGGATGTGTTCATCCTGTTCCCGCATGGCCGTGTCTCTGAGGTGCAGCGCCGCCAGATGACCACGCCTACGGACAACAACGTGCATGCGCTGGCTGTTGACGGAGATTTCGACGATTGCCAGGCCGCGCTGAAGGATATGTTCAACGATTTCGACTTCCGCGACGGCGTGAAACTGGCCGGTGTGAACTCGATCAACTTCGCGCGCGTTCTGGCACAGATCGTCTATTACTTTACGGCGGCCGTCAGCCTTGGCGCGCCGCATCGCAAGGTCAGCTTCACGGTGCCAACTGGCAATTTCGGTGACATCTTCGCGGGTTATCTGGCCAAACGCATGGGCTTGCCGATTGACCGTCTGGTCGTCGCAACCAACCAGAATGACATTCTGCATCGATGCCTATCCGGTGAAGGTTATTTCAAAGGTGACACAATCCCCTCGATCAGCCCGTCGATGGATATTCAGGTCAGCTCGAACTTTGAACGGGCTCTGTATTATGCCTATGGCGAGGACGGCGGTGCTGTGGCGCAGTTGATGGACGAGCTCAGGAATGGCGGCTTCAACGTCAGCCAAGGCGCGATGGAGGCACTGCGCGAAAGCTTTGACTCGGGTCGCGTGTCCGAGGATGAGACGCTGGAGACGATCAAGCACACGCTGGCCCACAGCTCAGAACTGGTCTGCCCGCACACCGCCGTTGGTATCAAGGTCTCGGAAGAACATCGCTCCGCTGATGTGCCGATGATCACTCTGGCCACGGCACACCCGGCGAAATTCCCGGCAGCGGTCGAGAAGGCAAGCGGAGAACATCCGCCTCTTCCATCCCGCATGTCTGATCTGTATGAACGTCCGGAACGGGTGACGCGGATTGCCAATGATCTGGGTGCCCTCGAGGATCATATCAGAAGGCATATCGCTGAGTGACAGTCAGACAAGACCAACTGAAGAACGGCTTTCGTATCGTCAGTGAACATATGCCGGGGCTGCAATCGGCGGCCATCGGCATCTGGGTAACCGCCGGTGGGCGGCATGAGCGGATCGAACAGAACGGTATCGCGCATTTCCTTGAACACATGGCGTTCAAGGGAACCGAGCGCCGGTCTGCGTTGCAAATCGCCGAGGCGATCGAGGATGTGGGCGGTTACATCAACGCTTATACCTCGCGCGAGGTGACGGCCTATTACGCGCGGGTTCTGAAGGACGACGTGGCGCTTGCGATGGATGTCATTGGCGACATCGTTCTGAACCCGGTTTTCGACCCGCGCGAGATCGAGGTCGAGCGTGGCGTGATCCTGCAAGAGATCGGTCAGGCTTACGATACGCCTGACGATGTGATCTTTGATTGGCTGCAGGAGCAGAGCTACCACAACCAGCCTCTGGGCCGGACGATCCTTGGGCCGTCCGAGCGGGTCAGCGCGTTCTCGCGCGAGGACCTGTCTGGGTTTGTGGCAGAACATTACGGGCCAGAGCAGATGATTCTGTCTGCCGCCGGGGCTGTGGATCACGATGCGCTGATGAAAATAGCCGAAGAAATGTTTGGCCATCTGAAACCGCGCAAAGGTGTGATCCCCGACGCGGCGCGATTCACCGGCGGTGAGGCGCGGCAGGAAAAAGAGCTGGAGCAGGCGCATTTCGCTTTGGCATTGGAAAGCCCGGGCTATCGCGATGATGCGATCTATACCGCGCAGATCTATTCGACCGCTCTGGGCGGAGGCATGTCCTCGCGCCTGTTCCAGGAAGTGCGGGAAACGCGCGGGCTTTGTTATACGATCTTCGCGCAGACCGGGGCCTATGCGGATACTGGTACAACAACGATCTATGCAGGTACTTCAGCCGATCAGGTGGGCGAACTTGGTGCGATCACCATCGATGAGATGAAGCGCGCGGCAGAAGACATGAGCGCCGAAGAGGTGGCTCGGGCGCGGGCTCAGATGAAGGCCGGGATGCTGATGGGGCTGGAAAGCCCGTCGAACCGGGCCGAGCGTCTGGCGCGGCTGGTGCAGATCTGGGGCCGTGTGCCCTCGCTGGAGGACACGGTGGCCAAGATCGATGCGGTCAGCACCGAGGATGTGCGCACCTTTGCGGAAAACATGGCGGTGCAGGCCCCGGCGGCGCTGGCGCTCTATGGTCCGATCTCGGGCGCGCCGACACTGGCGGATTTGCAGGAGAGGCGTGCGGCGTGATGCTGTTGGGCAGACGCAAGCTGAAACTCGAGACCGAGCGCCTCAGCCTGCGCCCGCCTATACATTCCGATTTTGGAGATTGGGCCGCGTTGCGGCGCGCGTCCAAAGAATATCTGACACCGTGGGAGCCGGTCTGGGCGTCGGATCATCTGACGCGCAAATCCTTCACCAACAGGGTTTATTGGGCGCAGCGGTCGGTGGCCAGCGGAACGGCAGTACCGCTGTTTCTGTTTCGTCGCAGCGACGATGTTTTGGTGGGCGCCATCACGCTGGACAACATCCAGCGTGGACCGGCGCAGGCTGGCACCTTGGGATACTGGACCGGACAGGCTTTCGCGCGGCAGGGCTATATGCGCGAGGCGATTGGGGCATTGGTTCACCATGCGTTCACAAGGTTGGATTTGAGTCGGATTCAGGCAGCATGTTTGCCGGAAAACAAACCCTCACGCGGGCTGCTGGAAAGCTCGGGTTTTAAATACGAGGGCGTGGCGCAGTCGTATTTGCAGATCAATGGGCGATGGCGAACGCATGTTCTGTATGCCAGCTTGCGTTCGGATCGGCGCGGGAAGACGGACGCTGGTTAGTCGGCCCCCGAGGGGCCATTGGGGGCTCTGCCCCAGCCGCCCTTTGGGCGGCTCCCCCGGGATATTTTTGGCCAGATGAAGCAAGGGGCATGACTTGGCGGCGTAGTGCGCTACACTAGGGTCATGCGCTGGTTGGTTTTGGCAGTGGTGATGATTTCGGGCGCGGCTTCGGCACAAGAGCGGAGGCCGAGCCATTGTATCGCTATTGCCGATGCAACACCGGGGATAGAGTATCTGCACAAGGCGTCCTGGAGCGACCCGGTGCCCGAGTTTTCGGTTCGGATCAGCTATGTCGCTCATGCGTCGTTTCTGATTCAGACGCCGGGTGGACTGAACGCAGTAACCGATTTTACCGGGTTCATTGGCGGGGCGGATTTGATTCCGGACGTTGTGACCATGAACCACGCGCACAGCACGCATTGGACGGCGCATCCTGATCCTGCCATTCCACATGTCCTGCCGGGGTGGGGGGAGTTTGGGCAGGGCATCGACCATTACCTTGATCTGGGCGAGATGCTGGTTCGGAACGTGTCGACCGATATCCGGTCCCCATATGGCGGGGTCGAAGAACGCGGGAATTCGATTTTCGTGTTCGAGGTCGAAGGGCTGTGTATCGGACATCTGGGGCATTTGCATCATGTGCCCACGGATGAACAGTTTGCCGCTTTGGGGCGTTTGGATGTGGTTATGGCGGCGGTCGATGGCGGTACAACCATGCCGTTGCCGGATATGATCCAGGTTCTAAAACGGCTGAAAAGTTCGGTCATCATACCCATGCACTGGTTTTCCGGGTTTTCGCTTGATCGGTTTTTGGTGGATATTCGCAATGAATTTCCGGTCGAGCGTACAGGGGTCTCCGAAATTATAGTTTCCTTGCGCGATCTACCGGATCGTCCGACCGTTGTTGTGCTTGAGCCCCGATATCTGATCGATCTGGAATAGGCCTTGCCGGAACGCGCAAGCTTGGGCAAGGAAGGGGCATGAGACTGAACCCTGCCGATGAAAATCTGGGCGAGAGAATTCGCGAGGCGTTACCCAACGTATTGCGTCCCATCGAACAACGCTTTCTTGAGGAGCCGCGCGGGCGGTTTTTCGGACAGTCTGGCCTGCTGGCAATGCCTCGCACCGTTGAAGAGGTGTCGGTGCTGGTCCGGCTGGCCGCTGATGCGCGGGTTCCTGTTGTTCCTTACGGTGGCGGGACAGGTTTGGTTGGCGGGCAAGTGTTGCCGGATGGCCCTGTGCCGCTGGTGATCTCTCTTGAACGTATGGCGACAATCCGGGCCCTCTATCCGACCGAGAATGTGCTGATTGCCGAGGGTGGGACGATTCTTGCCGATGTTCAGGCCGCAGCGCAGGATGCGGGTCGTCTGTTTCCCTTGTCTCTGGCCGCGCAAGGATCCTGTCGGATTGGCGGGAATCTGGCGACCAATGCCGGCGGTCTGAATGTGCTGCGCTATGGCAATGCGCGTGACCTGTGTTTGGGGCTTGAGGCGGTTTTGCCGGATGGTAAAATCTGGCGCGGCCTCAGCCGGTTGCGGAAGGACAATACTGGATATGATCTGCGCGACTTGCTGATCGGGTCTGAGGGCACGTTGGGTATCATTACTGCAGCGTCGTTGAAGCTGTTCCCAAACCCGTCTCAGGTTGGTGCGGCGATTTTTCAGGTGGCGTCCCCCGGTGCCGCCATCGAAATGCTGTCTGTTCTGCGGGATCAGGTTGGCGAAGGGATCAGTGCCTTTGAACTGATTCATCGGCAAGGGCTGGAGTTTCTATCCGAGGTTTTGCCGGACACGCGGCAACCTTTTGAGACCATGCCCGAATGGAGCGTGCTGATTGAGCTGGGACTGACCGGCAGGCAGAACCCGGCGATGGAATTGGAAACGGCGTTCGAATCAGGGTTGTCTAAGGGTTTGGTGACAGACGGCGTCATCGCACAGACACTTGCGCAGCGGGACGCGCTTTGGGCCGTGCGCGAACTTATTCCGGAGGCGAACCGCTTGATCGGATCCGTTTCAAGCCACGACATCTCCGTTCCGATTTCGCGTATCCCTGAATTCATCCGGAACGGCACCGAAAAGGTTGCGGCGCTTGGACAATACAGGATCAATTGTTTTGGCCATCTTGGGGACGGAAATCTGCACTTCAACGTTTTCCCGCCCAAAGGACGCAAGAAGGCGGAGTTTGTAAGTCAGCGAGGTGTCGTCCAACGGGCGGTGCACGAGTTGGTGCACGCGTATGAAGGTTCTGTCAGTGCCGAACATGGCGTTGGGCGTCTGAAAGCGGAAGATGTCGAGCAATACGGGGATCGGACCAAGCTTGCCGCGATGCGTGCGATCAAACAGGCGTTGGACCCGATGGGGATTATGAATCCCGGTGCAGTTCTGAGATAGGATCGAGAAAGCGGCCCGGCTGACCGGGCCGCCATTGTCTGCAGTTACGACGATGGCAGAATGACTTTGTCGATCACGTGGATCACGCCGTTGTCGGCCTCGATATCGGCTTGAACAACGTTTGCGTCATTCACCATTACGCCGTTATCCAGATCGATGGTGACTTCACCGCCCTGGACTGTGGCCGCAGACATGTCATCGGACAGATCGCCCGACATCACTTTTCCAGGCACCACATGATAGGTCAGGATTGCGACCAGTTGATCCTTGTTCTCGGGTTTGAGCAAGTTCTCCACTGTACCCTCGGGCAGGGCGGCAAAGGCTTCGTCGGTTGGGGCAAAGACGGTGAACGGACCTTCGCCCTTCAACGTATCCACCAAATCAGCAGCTTGTACGGCTGCAACGAGTGTGGTGAAGCTGCCGGCCCCAACCGCTGTGTCCACAATGTCTTTCTTGTGGCCGCCCGCAAAGGCGGTTGTGGTCAGCAGGAGGGTTGTGGCGCTGGCGAAAGCGATTTTGCGAAACATCGGATAACTTCCCTTGTTGAAAATGCCTCAGGTGGCATCGTCAACGGTACGGGCCGATGTCAGGGACAGATCAACGCCGTAACACGATAAAGGGATTGATTTGGTGGGCGCAGGAGCTAAGCCTCGGCATTTGGAATTATCCAATCACGCTTTCGTGATTGGTTTGCGTCAGAGCCCCTCGAATTCGCATAGCACGTGAACGTCCATACCCATGCTTTCCAGCACTTTGTGCCCACCCAGTTCGGGCAGATCGATAATGAACGCGCAGGAGACGATTTCCCCGCCTAAGCGTTCGATCAGTTTTATTCCGGCCTCGGCTGTGCCTCCGGTGGCCAAAAGGTCATCTACGACAAGAATTTTTTCGCCCGGCTGGATGGCATCATCGTGGATTTCCACGATCGCCTCGCCGTATTCCAGCTTATAGTCCTGACTGATCGTGGTGCCGGGCAATTTGCCCTTTTTGCGGATCGGTACGAAACCGACGCTCAGTTGATGAGCGATTGCGCCGCCCAGAATGAAACCGCGGGCCTCTAGGCCTACAACTTTGTCAATCCGCTCGCCCGCGTAGGGGTGCAGCATTTGGTCGATGGCGATACGAAACCCGCGCGGATCGGCAAACAAAGTGGTGACATCGCGAAACATGATCCCTTCATGCGGGAAATCAACGATGGTCCGAATGTAATCCTTGACTGTTTTGTTTCTGGACATGGGCCACCCTTTGCGCGTCAAAAAACACGCCAGTGTTTGGCCCAAGACGCCCGTTCATGCAAGGAGAGTCTGCCGCCTGCGTTACTTGCGGCGGCGTGCTATGACATTCGGCAGGCTATAATATCTGTACAGTGACGCTGGCAGCCACGACAGGTGCGGTTTGCGCCAGTTGCGTTGGTCTCGCAAAAGAAATGCCTGAGCAGCATGAAGATTCATTGCCTAATTCCTATTTTTGTTGTTATGTGCCCGATAACTACAACTTCTATGCTATGTATATGCATTGCATCTCGGAAAGAATCAAGTCTCGAATAGGATCAAAAGGCGTGGCAAAGAAAGACAGCAAGGGGTCTACCAAGAAAAACAGTCAGTTGGTCCTGCGTTTGGATAAAGATGAACGGGATGCGTTTGTCGAACTGTGCAAAGAACTCGACACATCAGCCGCCCGCGAAATCCGCCGATTCATCCGTGGTTTTATGAAAGAAAACGCCGAGGATTGATCCTTTAGGCCGGACGTCTGAGGATGGTTGTTGCCACGCCCATTCCGATAAGGGCCAAACCTCCAAATCGCGTGATTGCAGTTATGATGCCTGCGCGCCCGATCATTCGGCGAAGGCGGTCCGCGAGCAGTGCATAAGCAAGCGCATTCAGCCAGGCCAGACCAACAAAAGTGGCGATCAGGATCGCGAATTGAGGACCCAGAGCGTCGGCTGGTCGCAGGAATTGCGGCACAAAAGCAATGAAAAAGGCAATTGATTTAGGGTTCAACGCGGTCACGGCCGCTGCATGGCCAAACACACTGCGCGCGGTCACATCGTTCTCGGTGCGCATCGGATCCAAACCGTCCGAAGGTGCGCTGCGCAGAAGTTTCACGCCGAGCCACACCAAATAGGCCGCGCCGATCCATTTTAGGGCTGAAAACAGGATCGCTGATGCCAGAACCAGCGCACCCAGCCCCAGCAAGGAAGCTGTCATGGCGATCAGATCGCCCAGGGCCACCCCGGTGGCCGAGGCAACGGCAACGCTTCGGCCTTTGGACAATGCGTAACTTAGCACCAGCAGAACGGTCGGGCCGGGTATTAGCAGCAGGGCGGTCGAAGCGGCCACAAAAGCCAGCCAAAGGTCAAGTTCCATGGGGCGTCCTAATCTGTTTTGCGCCACCAAGCCCTGATACTTTGGTGCCGTCAAGCCCTGTGCGGTTGGGTTATCCACCGCATCAGCGCCTCCAACGGGCCTCGACGGAATTTGCGGGACCAGAGCAACGCATATCCCGAAGAGGCGGAACAAAACAGCAATGCGATTGCCGTGATCTGCGGGGTCGTCAACGTTCCATCCAGCAAACCCAATGCCTCTAGCGCGCCCATACCGATCAGGATATGGGCCATATACAAGGTCAGGCTTTGGCGACCCGGGGCCGTCAGTACCGGTGTTATCCGAGCACGCTCGAAAACCGGCCACAGCTTTAGAAGCACCCCTATGACGACACAGGCGCTTCCGGTGCCTGCAAGGATGTAGAACGGCCCCGGAGGTATCGACTCGGTCCCCAAATACGCCGCCAACTCGGGATCAGACGCCAACATTTGCGGGAATAGCGCCAGAACTGCTACGCCAAAGCCCCACATGATCAGCCGGTGTTGAATACACAGCGTTCGCAAGTCGGTTCGCCCGATTGCCATGCCGATCAAGAGAAATGCAGCCCAGGGCAGGACCGGATGCCAGCCATTGAAAATGGTGTTGCGCAGAAACCCCGGCAGCGTCCAAAGGTCAGTGTAAGTCAGGGTTTGCCAGTCCCATCCTCGGTCATAATCAAAGGTCAAAATCGCAAATACCGACAGGGCGACAACTGTCAAAGCGCCCAGCCAAAGGGCGCGTTCGGACGCTGTCAAAAACGCGGCCCCGACAACGAAATAGACTGCGTAGAAATGCAGGATATCCGCATCGAAGATCGTCATGTTGATCAGGCCCAGCACAAACAAAAACGCTGCACGCTTCAGCAACAGGGACGGCGCAATGCGTGACAAACTCACCCCGATCCCTGCCAAAATGACAAACAACGCAGCGGCGCGCCCTTCCAACGCGTTGATCAGGGCCGTGGCCCAGTCGTCGCCTGGGGCGACCTGAGCGGCAATTCGGAAATTAACCAGCACCATGCCGCAAAAGGCCAGAAAACGTGCGCCATCCAATGCTTCAAGGCGGTTCATGTCGGGTCTTCGTCTCGGTTTTGATCAGGCAACGACCTGTTTTGTTTGAGTTTCTTCGGATCAACATGGCCAACCCCTTGTGTCTTTCAAGTTCGGATGTTGGGAATTGCTAAAATGTTGGCATCGTGGCAACAGGCTAAAGAATGCGTTAAGGTTTCGGCACATTTCTTGAAATTCTGCTAGCGGTTACCAGAATTTGGGTTTCGATGGCGGAGAAATCGATGACACAGGCACACAGCGTGGACCCCAAGACCTTTTCCCCTGAACGCAGATGGTCGCCGAAGAAAGCTCTGTTTGCCGCACTGGCGCTGGGCTGTCTGCTCTATGCGGCTGCCGTCTCGTATATGTATGTCAACCAGAGCTCGCTTCTCTTCAAACCCGAAGGCGACTTGCCAGCCCCATCTGCGATCGGGCTGGCGGATGTTGAGCTTGTTCAGTTTCAGATGTCGGATGAGGTCACGTTGGCTGTATGGTCAGCGCCACCAGCAATCGAAGGGGCACCGACAGTTTTGTTCTTTCACGGACAAAGCGGCAATCTGGCGGATCGCGCAGACCGGTTCCGCGAGATTCTCAACAGCGGGTTTGGCCTGCTGGCACCCAGCTATCGTGGGTTTCCGGGCAGCGAAGGTGAGTCTTCGGAACCGGCGCTGATTTCCGATGGTTTGGAATTGTTTGATGCACTTCACGCCCAAGGGGATCGGATTGTGCTGCACGGTCAGAGTTTGGGGACAGGAGTGGCCGCCG
The DNA here is from genome assembly GCF_965243365.1 of Ruegeria sp. Lineage (GTDB taxonomy): Bacteria > Pseudomonadota > Alphaproteobacteria > Rhodobacterales > Rhodobacteraceae > Ruegeria. The sequence goes on from NZ_CBDEUW010000002.1 coordinate 2,451,816, forward strand.
CCGTCGCAGCGCAAAGGCCCGAGGCCGAGCTGCTTGTGCTGGAAGCCCCCTTTACCGCAACGGTCGACGTTGCTGCCGAAAGATACCCCTGGTTGCCGGTTCACGCGCTGATGCGGGATAAATTTGCCACGCGCGACATCATCGGGCAAATCGAGATGCCGATATTGATCTTTCACGGTGCTCAGGATGAAACCGTTCCGCTTCACCATAGCGAGGCATTGGCCGCGTTGTCCGGTCCATCAGGGCAATTGTTTGTAACCCCTGACGGAACCCACAGTGATTTGTGGTCGCATGGTTTATGGGATGAAGTGAGTCGTCACTTGCCCATAAACTAACGAGCCTCCGCAGTATGGGTTATAGAACGCGCCCGGCCACCGCATCCAGTTTCGCCATTACTGCCGGATCGCGCTTTTCGGGTGCGGTCAGGACGGCGTATTCCAGTGCCCGGTCACACCCAAACGGGCAGGGCGCGCGGTCTGGGTCCAACGGTCCCGGCAATCCTTTGACCAATGCGCGGGCCTTGTCGGCGTTGCCTGTCAGCGTCGCAACGATGGTCGCGATGTCGACCTCGCCGTGGTCCGGGTGCCAACTGTCGTAATCCGTGACCATCGCAACGGATGCGTAACACAACTCGGCCTCACGCGCGAGCTTGGCTTCGGGCATGTTGGTCATGCCAATCACATCGCACCCCCAATGCTCACGGTACATCTTTGATTCCGCGAGGGAAGAAAATTGCGGCCCCTCCATCGCCAGATAGGTGCCGCCGCGATGGATGGTTATTCCCGCAGCCTTGGCTGCGGTTTCGCAAGCATCCGACAGGCGCGGGCAGGTCGGATGCGCGACGCTGACATGCGCGACACAGCCGGTGCCAAAAAAGCTTTTTTCACGCGCAAACGTCCGGTCGATGAACTGATCGACGATGACAAAATCCCCCGGCGCCATATGCTCGCGAAACGACCCACAGGCCGAGACCGAGATGACGTCGGTCACACCCAACCGCTTCAAAGCGTCGATATTGGCGCGATAGGGCACCTCTGTCGGGGAATGCACGTGCCCGCGTCCATGGCGCGGCAGGAACGCCATCGGTACCCCATCCAGGGTGCCGGTCAGGATCTGATCCGATGGATCACCCCACGGAGATTCAACCGAAACCCAAGCAGCACCTTCAAGACCATCGATGTCATAGATGCCGGATCCTCCGATAATGGCGATTTTTGTTTTGGCCACGTGTCCTCTCCGTTCTTGCTTCTGATGGAATTATCTGCGGAAGGCGCGCCTGTTTGGCAAGTGTGTTCAACCGTTTGTACTGGCGGAACCTTGTGCTGGTTGCCTTGAGATATGCGTTGGGCGCATACCCGCTTCCCGCTAAGTGCCGTATCCGAGATGCCGTTCTATCAGTAAAAGGGCGCGTTCGCGCCAACAGACCCAATCCATAGGACACCCCGATGCCCCGAGCTATGCTGGCAAGCTTTGCCAATCGTCTTGCCATTCCCGATCTGCGCTGGTCGCCCGAGGAAGGGCTTACTATGTCGCGTCTTCGGATCGAACTGTTGTCAGGTCTGACAGTTGCCCTTGCGCTGGTGCCCGAAGCTGTGGCGTTTGCCTTTGTGGCGGGTGTGCACCCATTGGTCGGTCTTTACGCCGCGTTCCTGGTCGGTTTGATCACAGCATTGATTGGCGGACGTCCGGGCATGATTTCGGGTGCAACCGGTGCTCTGGCCGTGGTTATGGTCGCATTGGTGGCACAACACGGTGTCGAGTATCTGTTCGCGACGGTTGTTCTGATGGGCATCCTGCAAGTGATCGCAGGCGCGATGCACTGGGGGCGATTCATTCGGCTGGTGCCGCATCCGGTCATGCTGGGCTTTGTAAACGGTCTGGCGATCGTGATTTTTCTGGCGCAGTTGGGTCAGTTCAAGGTGCCGGGGACTATGGAAAACACCGGCCACGGCGTGGGTGGTGGAGAATGGCTGTCCGGCATGCAGCTCTATACGATGCTGGGGCTTGTGGCGCTGACTATGGCGGTGATCTGGATCATGCCGCGGATCACGCGGATCGTTCCTGCGCCTCTGGCTGGTATCGTGGTGGTTGCCGCTATTGTGATCGGCGTGGGGCTCGACGTGCCTCGGGTTGGTGATTTGGCGTCGATCGAAGGTGGCCTTCCCAAGTTCCACATCCCCATGGTGCCGCTGACATGGGAGACCTTTGAAATCATTCTGCCCTATGCTGTCATTCTGGCGGCAATTGGTCTGATCGAGTCCCTTTTGACATTGAATCTGGTCGGTGAAATCACTGGCAAACGAGGCGGTGCTTCGCAGGAGTGCATTGCACAGGGCGCTGCCAATGTTGTCACCGGTTTCTTCGGTGGTATGGGCGGTTGCGCGATGATTGGTCAGTCAATGATCAACGTCAAATCCGGAGGCCGCACCCGCATTGCCGGGATTGCAGCCGCTGTCTTCCTGCTGGTATTCATCCTGTTTGCCTCGCCTCTGATCGAACAGATCCCTCTGGCGGCACTGGTCGGCGTCATGTTCATGGTGGTGATCGGCACATTCGCGTGGAACTCGTTCAAGATCCTTCTCAAAGTTCCCATGATGGACGCTTTTGTGATTGTGCTGGTAACTGTTGTGACCGTGATGGAAGACCTTGCGGTCGCCGTCGTTGTGGGCGTAATCGTTTCGGCCCTGGCCTACGCATGGAACAACGCCAAGCGCATTCACGCTGTCACCCGTGACTCGGAGACGGAAGAGGGTGCGAAAGTCTACGAAATCCAGGGTCCGCTGTTTTTTGGCTCGTCTGAAGGGTTTGTCGAACTGTTCGATGTCGCGAATGACCCGGAAACCGTGATTGTGGACTTTGCCGACAGCCGGGTCGTCGATCAATCGGCGTTGCAGGCGATCGAGAACATCGCGGCCAAATACGAAGCAGCCGGAAAACGCGTCATGCTGCGCCACCTGAGCCGCGACTGCCACAAGCTGCTGACGAAAGCCGGGCACCTGATGGTCGACAGCGACGACGATCCGGAATACGAACTTGTTGTCGACTATTCCGTCCGTACCGGGATTTTGGGCGGGCATTGACATTCCTGCGAGGCTCTGCCTCGCGCTCCGGGATATTTGGGGCCAGATGAAGAATGGGTCCCCTGCTTCATCTGGCTAAAAATATCCCGGGGGAGTCGCCCGAAGGGCGGCGGGGGCAGAGCCCCCTTTGCGTAGCTATTAGTCATCGGGCCGTGACAGCGAAAACAATTCACTGACGACCGCATAATCCCGGTAACCCAGCCGCGCGAGGGGTTTGTACGAGGTCACATCGAACTTGCCGTCGCGGATGTGGTCTTCATGCAGGTGAACCCCTGTGACTTCACCGAACACGACGCGATTGGCCTCACCTGGCAGTTTTACAATCTGCGTGAGTTTACATTCCAACGCAGCAGGCGCGCCGTCTATTCGGGCGCAGGGGATGGTCTCGCATTCGATGGGGTTCACTCCGGCATGACTGAACTCGTCTATGTGCTTGGGCAGGGTTGCCGAACTCGCATTCATTGCGTCCCGATGGGCGTGGGCCACCACATTGACACAGAATACTCCGGTTGCCTCGATATTGGCGATGCTGTCCTTGCCATCCTCCTGATCATGTTTGGTGCCGGTTGTGGCGAACATCACCTGGGGCGGTGTGTAGGCGACACCATTGAAAAACGAATAGGGGGCCAGATTGTTGATTCCGTCGGCATCCCGGGTCGATATCCAGCCAATCGGGCGCGGGGTGATGATCGCGTTAAATGGGTTGTGCGGCAGCCCATGGCCGTTTTCGGGTCGGTAGAACATCTGATCTCCAAGCGTTTGCTCAAGGCGTAACGAAGTGTTAGGGCGAATGCCAGCAAGGAGAAGAGGGCAGGGGTGCAGCAGTTCAGGATCAGGCCGGAAGAGCCGGAGGATTGGTGGGAAATCGAAGCTCTCTATGACCTGTGCTTCGCACCGGGGCGCGAGGCATTGTCTTCGTACCGTCTGCGTGATGACGTATCTCCGATTTCCGATCTGTCATTGGTGGCGCGCGACGGGCAAGAGATCCTGGCGGGTGCGATCCGGTTCTGGCCTGTTCATGTCGGTCCACATGATGCGTTGTTGTTGGGACCGGTCGCGGTACACCCGACCCATCAGGGTGAAGGATTGGGCGGCTATCTCATCCATAAGGGTATCGAAATCGGGCGCGAGCTGGGATGGCAGAGGGTCATGCTGGTGGGCGATGCGCCCTACTACGCCCGGTTCGGCTTTGACCGCCTACAGGGGGTCGAGATGCCGCCACCGACCAACCCCGAACGCGTTCTGGGCTTGGAATTGAAGCCCGGCGTGTGGGGTGGAATCCGGGGCCAAGTGACCCGTTGGACGCGATGACCCATTGAAAACCTACTGCAACGTGCCGATCTTTTCTGGACAGGAGGGCACCTATGCAGGACGTGGTTCTTGTTGAAAAGATCGATCCCGAGGCCGAACTGGACCGCCTTGCGACGCATTATAAGGCGGCTGGCGGGGTTGGCATCAAGCTGCTGAATCGGCTTGGCGGATCGGCGGAGTCGTTGCTGGAACAGCTACCGGACCCTGTGCGCCACGGTTTGAACGGCGCGACCGAGCAGGCGCTTTGGCTGGCCATGCACGCCGCACAGGGGTCCCGGCGGGCCGTGCCGGATCAGCCGCCTTGGGTGAATACAGCCATGACCACCGCTATGGGCGCGGCCGGAGGGCTGGGCGGGGTCTCGACCGCATTGATGGAGTTGCCAGCGACCACCACAATGCTGCTTCGCTCGATACAGGGCGCAGCGGCGCGTGAAGGGTTTGATCCGGCCGAAGAGGGCGTAAAGTTCGACTGTGTGCGGGTTTTGTCTGCGGCAGGTCCGTTGTCGCATGATGACGGGGCGGACACGGGCTTTTTCTCGGTGCGGCTGACGTTGACAGGCCCAACGATGCAGCGGTTGATTGCCGCCGTCGCGCCTCGGTTATCGGTGGTTCTGGGGCAGAAACTAGCAGCGCAATCCGTGCCCATTCTGGGTGCACTGGCTGGGGGCAGCGCCAACTATGTTTATACCCGCTACTACCAGCAGATTGCCCATGTTCACTTTGGTCTGCGCCGTTTGGCCGTAGACGCAGACATCCCCCACGAAGAGTTGGTGCAGAGACTCTCCACACGTATGCTGCGTTGAAACCGAGGGCTTGATCTTGCCTTATCGGTAGGTATCTATTCGCCAACCGAAACTTGGATTGACGATGATTCAATACGCGCTGAAATGCAGTGAAGGCCACAGCTTTGACAGCTGGTTTCAATCGGCTGACGCTTTCGACAAACTTGCTTCGGCGGGAATGGTGACGTGCGCTGTGTGCGGGTGCGCCGAGGTTGAAAAGGCAATTATGACGCCACGGGTGCGCCCAGCACGTTCGGCGGCACGCCTGGTGCCGGAAAAACCCGACGCCCAGAGCATTGACGTCGCGACATCTACGCAGAACATCGAACAGGCGCTTTCCGAACTGCGCCGCGAGGTTGAAGACAACTCGGATTATGTCGGCAAGGAATTTGCCAGCGAGGCCCGGAAAATGCACCTTGGCGACGCGCCGGAGCGTTCGATCTATGGTGAGGCCAAGCCTGAAGAGGCACGCGCGCTGATTGAAGATGGCGTGCCAGTTGCACCCTTACCTTTTATTCCCAGCCGCAAAGCGAACTGAAGCATGCATGTCGTAATTACCGGCGCCAATCGTGGGATTGGCAAGGCCTTGGCCGATCATTACCGTGCCGAGGGGCATGACGTTACGGGTACTGCGCGTTGTGGAAGTGCTCAGGTGGTTCTGGACGTCACCGACCCGGACCATCACACCGATATGGCTAAGGCACTTGGCGATCGTCCTGTTGATCTGCTGATTTGCAACGCGGGGGTGTATCTGGACAAGGGGCAGAGCATTGACGGCTATCCGGTCGAGATGTGGGACCAAAGCTTTGCTACCAATGTAACAGGCGTGTTCTTGACCGTTCAGGCGCTGCTGCCCAACTTGCGCGCGGCCCGTGGCAGGATCGTCATTCAATCGTCGACGATGGCCTCACACACGCGTGCACCCGGGGGCAGCTACATCTATCGCGCCTCCAAGGCGGCGGTGTTGAATCTGGGGAGAAATCTGGCAACCGACCTGCGGGCAGATGGTATTGCCGTCGGCATCTATCACCCCGGCTGGGTGCAAACGGAAATGGGCGGCACCCGGGCGGAAATCACGGTGGACGAGGCCGTATCCGGCCTGGTTGAGCGATTCGACGCCCTGTCGCTGGAAAATACGGGCTGTTTTGCAAACTGGGACGGGCGCCCGCACGCCTACTGACGGGTCAGGGCCGCCCTTGGGATTTCATAGACCTCGCCCGGTTCAATGAAGATCACCATCAGATCCCCGGGCGTTTCGTATGAGATTTTCGCGGTCGAACTGCTGGAATCCGGGATGCCATCAGTAAAGTAAATCCGCCGGACCTCACCTGTGTTCAGTTGCACGGCCAGAGTAGCGGTGCCGTCCTCTTTACGGCGCAGTTCGGCAGGGCAGTTGGACAACGGTTCGCCCGCAATGGCCGCGCAGGGCACGGTGCCTAAGGAGTTTTGGCCATCTGTGCCCGAAAGCGTGGCGACCTGAGCGATGGCAGAGCTTGAAAATAGGGTCAGGGCAATAGCAAAGCGATACATGGAATCCTCTTGGATCAGTCAGTTGCCTTAACGCTGACATCGCCGCCCGTCATTGTAAAGCGGCCCCGTGCCGCAGTTTTGCGTCCGCGCTCGGCCTTGCCCTTGGCCCCCCCCTCGCATAAGAGGCACGAGATCGGAATCCAAAGGCGCGGAGACACTTGCCCCCATGCCCGTACTTGTAATGAAATTCGGCGGCACTTCGGTCGCCAATCTGGACCGTATCCGCCGCGCGGCCAAGCGCATCGGCGTTGAAGTGGCCAAAGGCTATGATGTGATTGTCATTGTCTCGGCCATGTCCGGCAAAACGAACGAATTGGTGGGCTGGGTCAATGAAACCTCACCCCTGTTCGATGCCCGCGAATATGATGCGGTTGTGTCGTCGGGTGAAAACATCACCGCGGGCCTGATGGCGCTGACATTGCAGGAAATGGACGTGCCCGCGCGCAGTTGGCAGGGCTGGCAGGTGCCGCTGCTGACCACCAGCGCCCACAGCCAGGCCCGGATCGAAGAGATCCCGACCGAGAATATCAGCCAGAAATTTGGTGAGGGCATGAAGGTCGCCGTTGTGGCAGGCTTTCAGGGCCTCAGCCCCGAAGGCCGTATTACCACGCTGGGTCGGGGTGGATCGGACACCACTGCCGTCGCCTTTGCCGCCGCGTTCGACGCCGAGCGGTGTGACATTTATACCGATGTGGACGGGGTTTATACCACCGACCCGCGTATCTGCGAAAAGGCGCGGAAACTGGATCGGATTTCGTTCGAGGAAATGCTCGAACTGGCCTCGCTGGGGGCCAAGGTGCTGCAAACCCGCTCGGTCGAGCTGGCGATGCGGTATAAGGTGAAACTGCGCGTTCTCTCAAGCTTTGAAGAACAATCCGACGAGGCCGGTACGCTGGTCTGCGACGAGGAGGATATCATGGAATCCAATGTTGTGGCCGGTGTGGCCTATTCCCGCGACGAAGCCAAGATGACCGTTGTTTCCGTGGCCGACCGCCCGGGCATCGCCACGACTATCTTCACTGCGCTCAGTGAAGAAGGCGTGAATGTCGACATGATCGTCCAAAACATCTCGGACGAGGGGCGTACCGACATGACGTTCTCATGCCCGACCGATCAGGTGGCGCGCGCCGAAAAGGCTCTGCTGGGCATCAAGGAAAAGGGTGAGCTGAACTATGCCGAACTGGTTGCTGACGAAGATGTCTGCAAGGTTTCGGTCGTGGGTATCGGTATGCGCTCGCAGTCGGGGGTTGCGGCCAAGATGTTCAAGGTGCTCTCGGATGAGGGGATCAACATCAAGGTCATCACAACCTCTGAGATTAAAATTTCCGTGCTGGTCGACAGGAAATACATGGAACTTGCTGTTCAGGCACTGCATGATGCCTTTGAACTGGACAAGGCGGCCTGAGCATTTCAGCCAACAGGGTCGCCTGAAACCGTAACTTGGGTGGGCCATGGTGGACGGCACCGAAACAGAATCCCGCAAGCTGCTGGGTCGGCTGCGCGAAGAAATGGCGAGCGAGGCCGCCGGCCAAGAGCGCCTTGACCGGATCACGCATCTGATTGCAGACAGTATCCGGGCCGAGGTCTGTTCGATCTACCTGTTCCGGGATGAAGAGACGCTGGAATTGTGCGCTACCGAAGGGTTGTCACCCGAGGCGGTACATAAGACCCGTATGCGCATGGGCGAGGGGCTGGTGGGTCGTGTCGCCAAAAGCGGCAAGGTGGTGAACACAGCCGATGCGCCCTCGGCCAAGGGTTTCCGCTATATGCCCGAGACCGGAGAAGAGCGGTTTTCGTCCTTTCTGGGGGTGCCTGTTCAGCGATTGGGCGAAAAACTCGGCGTGTTGGTCGTTCAGTCCCGTGAAGCACGGAAGTTTTCTGCAGACGAGATCTATGCGCTTGAAGTGGTGGCCATGGTTCTGGCCGAAATGGCGGAACTGGGCGCTTTTGTCGGTGAAGGCGCGGCCCTGTCCCCTTTGCACCAGCAATCGGTTCAGTTGACTGGTGGGCCCGCCCAGGAAGGCTCGGCCGAAGGTCATGTCTGGCTGCATGAGCCCCGCGTCGTTGTCACCAACCCGATTGCGGAAGACCCGCACAGAGAACAAGAGCGTCTGACCGAGGCGGTTGAAGAATTGCGGGTTGGCGTTGACAAGATGCTGGAAATCTCACGCGATGGCGATACCGAGCAGTTGCAGGTGCTGGAAGCGTATCGCATGTTCGCGAATTCCAAAGGCTGGATGCGGCGGATGGAGGAAGATATCGCCCTTGGCCTCAGCGCCGAAGCCGCGGTTGAAAAGGAACAATCCCAGGCGCGCGCGCGCATGAGCCAGGTTACCGACCCTTATCTGCGCGAACGGCTGGCCGATCTGGATGATCTGTCCAACCGGTTGCTGCGCATTCTGACAGGGCAGGGGAATGCAAACGGGGCCGATCTGCCGCCCGACCCGATCCTGGTCGCGCGCAACATCGGCCCGGGCGACTTGCTGGAATACGGTCGCTCGCTGAAGGGTATCGTGCTTGAGGAAGGCTCGGTCGGCAGCCACGCCACCATCGTCGCGCGTGCGCTGGCGATTCCATTGGTGGTGCATGTTGGCCGGATCACGACCGAGGCACTGAATGGCGATCATATTCTGGTCGATGGCGACAATGGTGTTGTTCACTTGCGCCCCGAAGATACCGTGGTCAGCGCGTTCCGAGACAAGGTCGCGATGCAGGCCAAGGCGCAGGAGCGTTACGCCTCGATCCGCGAAACCCCAACGGTAACGCGGGATGGCGCGCGGATTAATCTGGTAATGAATGCCGGTCTGATGGCCGACCTGCCCTCGTTGGGTCATTCGGGCGCCGAAGGGGTTGGCCTGTTCCGTACCGAACTGCAATTCCTGATCCGTAATCAGATGCCCAAACGCTCGGAACTTGTTTCGCAATATCAGCGGGTTCTGGATGCGGCTGGTGGCAAACGGGTGGTGTTCCGTACATTGGACATCGGGTCTGATAAGGTTCTGCCCTATATGAAACATGTGGCCGAGCCGAACCCGGCGCTGGGGTGGCGCGCGATCCGCGTCGGTCTGGACAAGCGTGGCGTGATGCGGATGCAGCTGCAGGCGCTCTTACGTGCTGCCAATGGCCGTCCGTTGACGATCATGTTCCCCTTTGTCGCCCAGGCCGAAGAATACCGCGAAGCGCGATGGGAGGTGAACAAAACCATCGAGCGTGAAAAGCGTCTGGGTCACGTGTTGCCCGAGACGCTTGAAGTCGGCGCGATGCTTGAAACGCCTTCATTGGCCTTTGCGCCGCAAAAGTTCTTTGACGAGGTCGATTTTGTATCGATTGGTGGCAATGACCTGAAACAGTTCTTCTTCGCCGCTGACCGCGAAAATGAACTGGTGCGCCGCCGATATGACACTCTGAACGTCAGCTTTCTGACTTTTATCGAACGTATCGTCGAACGATGCAGTACGTCGGACACCCCGCTCAGCTTCTGCGGTGAAGATGCGGGCCGCCCGGTCGAGGCGCTCTGCCTGGCCGCCATGGGGATGCGCACATTATCGATGCGTCCGGCCTCGATCGGGCCGGTCAAAAGCCTGTTGCTGCGATCTGACCTGCTGGCTGTGCGCAAAATCATCGCCGATGCCCGTCATCGCGGGGAGCAATCAGTGCGCCCAGCCGTAATGGAGTGGCTGCGCAGTCAGGGATAGGTTGGAAAAGCATGGTTTTCAGCGATTCTTAGCTTGATTTTTGGTGTGCGCCTTTCTATTAACGCCCAGAATGTTAGCGATAACATGGTATGATCTCTTATACGTAGCGCGCCATGTTAAGCTAATCGCAGTGACCTCAACAGGAGCCTCAACATGGTTTCACGCGTAATTCCGGTACAGCCTTTCGACCTTGTGTTGTTTGGTGCAACCGGTGACTTGGCGCAGCGTAAAATCCTGCCGGGGCTGTATCACCGATTTGAAGTCGGACAGATGCCGGAGGATGCCCGAATAATCGGCACAGCGCGGTCAGAAATGGACAGCGATGGCTTTCGCAAACAGATTCACGCATCGATGAAGGAATTTGCGCCAGAATTCGACAAGGGCACTTTGGACCGGTTTCTGGCCTGCGTTGAATATGTCCCGGTTGATGCCTTGGGCCAAGCGGGTTGGGATGCCCTGAAAGGCGTTATGCGCGACGACGTCATACGCGCTTTTTATCTGTCGGTCGGCCCAAGCCTGTTTTCCGGCATTGCTCAGCGATTGCAGGATACCGGCATAGCCACACCCGATAGCCGGATCGTTGTCGAAAAACCCTTTGGCCACGATCTTGCGTCGGCCAAGGCGCTGAATTCCGGCCTTCGCGCCTGTTTTGAAGAGCATCAAATCTATCGGATCGATCATTACCTGGGCAAAGAAACCGTTCAGAATCTGATGGCTTTGCGGTTTGCCAATTCTCTGTTCGAACCCTTGTGGAATTCGACCCATGTCGATCACGTTCAGATCACTGTTTCAGAAACCGTTGGCGTCGAAGGACGTGGTGCGTATTACGATCAGTCCGGCGCCATGCGGGATATGGTCCAGAACCATCTGGTGCAGTTGCTGTGTCTGACGGCGATGGAGCCGCCCTCGAAGTTTTCTCCCAACGCGGTGCGGGACGAAAAGGTCAAAGTGATTGAGGCGTTGGAACCTGTCGAACCCAAAGACATTGCGCGCGGGCAATATCGCGCGGAAAAGGGTGAGGGCGGATATGTTGATCACGTCGGCAACCCCGCCAGCCGGACCGAGAGCTTTATTGCGCTCAAAGTTCATTTAGGCAACTGGCGCTGGGCCGGGGTGCCGTTCTACCTGCGTACCGGCAAACGCCTGCGTGCGCGTGAATCCGAGATTGCGGTGTTCTTCCGCGATCCCCCCCATACGATATTCCCCAATGTCGGCCCTTTGCATGGGAACGTTCTGGTAATTCGCCTGCAACCGGATGAAGGCATCACCCTTCGCACCACGATCAAGGATCCCGGTCCGGGTGGCTTCCGCCTGTCCGATGTCTCGCTGGATATGAGCTTTGCTGATGCCTTGGGCGACGATGCCAGCGCCCCGGACGCCTATGAGCGCCTGATCATGGACGTCATCCGCGGCGACCAGACCTTGTTCATGCGCGGTGACGAAGCCGAAGCCGCGTGGGCCTGGGTCGATCCCATCATTCAGGGCTGGGAAGATCGCGGCGACAAGCCGTCGCGCTATGATCAGGGCAGCTCGGGTCCCGAAGAAGCATTGATGCTGATGCATCGCGACGGACGTCGCTGGCGTCAGATCGGAGGTTAGACATGGTACATTCCGTCATCACTGACGTCACGCAGCGTATCATCTCGCGCAGCGCCGACCTGCGTGGCCCGCATTTGGAACGGATGGAGCAGGCCAGGTCCAAGGGCCCAGCCCGCGCGCATCTGTCCTGCAGTGGCCAGGCCCATGCCTATGCGGGGGCGGGGCAGGACCAACAATCCATGGCCACCGGTACGGCGGGAAATCTGGGCATTGTCACTGCCTATAACGACATGCTGTCAGCGCACCAACCGTTCGAGCGGTATCCCGAACTGATCCGGCAGGCCATCCGTGCCGCCGGCGGCACCGCGCAGGTCGCGGGTGGTGTGCCCGCCATGTGTGACGGTGTCACCCAAGGTGAGGCCGGGATGGAACTGTCGCTGTTCTCGCGCGATGTGATCGCGTTGGCGGCGGCTGTCGCGCTGAGCCATAACACCTATGATGCGGCGGTGTTTCTTGGCGTTTGCGACAAAATCGTGCCTGGTCTGGTGATTGCGGCCCAAAGTTTTGGCCACCTGCCCGCCGTCTTCCTGCCCGCAGGTCCGATGACCAGCGGTTTGCCAAATGATGAAAAGGCGAAGGTTCGTCAGCAATTCGCCGCCGGAGAAGTGAGCCGCGACGCACTTATGAAGGCCGAAATGGCCGCCTATCACGGCCCCGGCACCTGTACATTCTACGGAACGGCCAACACCAACCAGATGCTGATGGAGTTCATGGGCCTGCATTTGCCGGGATCCAGCTTTATCAATCCCAACACGCCCCTGCGCGACGCTCTGACCGAAGAGGGCGCGCGCCGTGCCTTGTCGCTCAGCGCGCTTGGCAACCATTACACGCCCGTTTGCCAGATCCTGGACGAGCGTGCCTTCGTCAACGGTATCGTCGGATTGATGGCAACCGGAGGCTCGACAAACCTGCTAATCCACCTGATTGCCATGGCACGGGCCGGTGGCATCGTACTGGATTGGGAGGACTTCTCGGACATTTCCGCAGTGGTTCCTCTGGTTGCGCGGGTCTATCCGAATGGTTTGGCAGATGTGAACCATTTCCACGCGGCGGGGGGTTTGGGCTTTGCTATCGGCACGCTGCTGGAAGATGGTCTGTTGCACCCCGACACGCTGACGGTCGCCGGGCAGGGCCTGCACAATTACACCAAAGAACCAAAGCTGAAAAGCGGTGAACTGGTCTGGGAAGAAGGTGCAGGCCAGAGTCTGAACGAAAGGATCGTGCGCCCCGCCAAAGACCCGTTCCAGCCCACAGGAGGGCTGTCCCGCCTGACCGGTAATCTGGGAACTGGCGTCATGAAGGTCTCAGCCGTCGCGCCAGAGCACCAGATCGTCGAAGCTCCGGTCCGAGTATTCGACGATCAGGATCAGGTAAAAGCGGCTTTCAAAGCCGGAGAGTTCACCGGTGACGTCATTGTTGTCGTCCGTTTTCAGGGTCCGAAAGCCAATGGCATGCCTGAACTACACTCGCTGACACCCATCCTGTCGATACTGCAAGGGCGCGGGCAAAAGGTGGCGCTGGTGACTGATGGCCGCATGTCGGGCGCATCTGGCAAAGTGCCTGCCGCGATCCATGTTTGCCCCGAAGCGCTGGACGGGGGTGCGATCGCCTATCTGCAAGATGATGACCTGTTGCGTGTCGACGCGGTCAAAGGCGAGTTGGAAATCCTCACAGACGGCGTTCTCGAACGCACCCCGGCAACAGCAGACCTTTCTGCCAATCAGTTTGGTGTCGGGCGCGATCTGTTCGGAACCTTTCGGGCCAATGTCGGCTCGGCTGACACTGGCGCAAGCATTTTCGGAGTGTAACTTATGTCCAAGACCCACCGCACACGTGAAATATGCGCCCTGGCTCCCATTGTTCCCGTTTTGGTGGTCGATGACGAAGCGCTTGCGCGTCCTCTGGCCGAAGCCCTGGTTGCTGGCGGCCTTCCCGCGCTGGAAGTCACATTGCGAACCCCGGCGGCCCTGGATGCCATCCGGGCCATGTCCACGGTTCCCGGTGGCGTTGTTGGCGCCGGCACGCTGATCACGCCCGAGGATGTCCGCGCTGCAAAAGAGGCCGGCGCACAATTCGGCGTTTCACCTGGAGCCACCGACGCCCTGATCGCTGCATGTGAGGCCGAAGGCCTGCCCCTGTTGCCCGGTGCGGCCACGGCCAGCGAAGCCATGCAGCTTCTGGAAAAAGGCTACGACATGCAGAAGTTCTTTCCCGCCGAGGCGTCGGGTGGCGCTCCGGCCCTGAAAGCCATCGGCGCACCTCTGCCGCAGGTCACGTTCTGCCCAACGGGGGGGGTTTCTCCAACAAACGCAAAAGACTACCTCTGTCTGTCCAACGTGGTCTGCGCGGGCGGCAGCTGGGTTGCACCCAAAGACATGGTACAAAGCGGTGATTGGGCCGGGATTGAAGCCCTTGCCCGCGCGGCCTCCGGGCTGACGGATTGACGCCGCCCAAAGCCACGCTAGGGTAGGGGCCAATTCACACAGGTTGACCCCATGACAAAGCAACTCTCCCTCGCGCAAGGGCGCGAGTATCTGGCTATACCCGGCCCCTCAGTCATGCCCGATGCGGTGCTGCAAGCCATGCACCGGCCATCGCCAAACATCTATGATGGTGAACTGATCGAGATGATGCCTGCGCTGGTTCAGGATTTGCGTCGTGTTGCGCGAACCGAACATAACGTCGCAATCTACATTTCCAACGGCCACGGCACGTGGGAAGCGGCATTGTCCAACGTTATTGCCCCTGGTGAGACTATTCTGGCCCCGGCATCGGGCCGGTTCACACATGGTTGGGCTGAAATGGCGATCGGGATCGGTGCGAAGGTCGAGCTCATCGATTTTGGCACCTCATCGCCCTGGGATTTCGACCGTATCGCTGATGCGCTGCGCGCAGATGCTGACCGCCAGATCAAGGCTGTTCTGGCGGTTCATGTCGACACCTCCAGCTCTATCCGCAATGACATCCCGACCTTGCGGGCGTTATTGGATGATCTGAACCACCCGGCGCTGTTGATGGCGGACTGCATTGCCTCGCTGGGCTGCGACCGGTTCGAAATGGACGATTGGGGCGTCGATGTTATGGTCTCGGCCTGCCAGAAAGGCCTGATGACCCCAGCCGGTATGGGCTTCGTATTCTTCAACAACAAGGCGCATGCGAAAAGATCCCGGATGCCCCGGGTTTCGCAATACTGGGACTGGACCCCCCGCGCCAACCCTGACCTGTTTTACCAGTATTTTAACGGCACCGCGCCAACACACCACCTCTACGGTCTGCGTGCTGCACTGGATCTTATCCATGCCGAGGGGATCGAACATGTCTGGGCACGCCACGAACGCTTGGCAACGGCAATCTGGAGCGCATGTGAAATATGGGCCGAAGGCGGCGCGCTACATCTGAATGTCACAGATCGAAAGCATCGCAGCCGCGCTGTTACCGCGCTCCACCTGTCGGATGGGCAAGGTACGCCACTGCGACAATTCACGGAAACCCAAATGGGCCTGACCCTTGGCATCGGTCTTGGCATGGAGGATTGGGACGGTTGCTTCCGGCTTGGGCATATGGGGCACGTAAATGGCCAGATGGTGCTGGCCACGCTTGGCAGTGTCGAAACCGCAATGGCTGCCCTGAATATCCCCCGCGGGGCAGGCGCCCTGGAGGCAGCAGCCAGGGTATTGGCCAGCTAAGACCAACCCCTAAAACGCCAAGATACCAAGAATCCATTTCTTCATCTGGCCGAAAATATCCTCGGGGGTGAATTGGCCCAACGGGCCAAGAGGGGGCAGACAGCCCCCTGGCCCTCCTCACGCCAATTGCTCCTTTAGCCTGTTGCAGCCTCGGCTAAGGCTCTGGGCAAAGCTGCTGAGAATGCATCCAACTCAGCATCCTTTCCACAGCTGACACGTATGCAACGATCCTGTGGCGTAGCAAACGGCATGCGGACAAACACGCCCTGATTGACCAACGCCCCAAGCACAGCCTTGGCAAAGGTCCCGTCTCGCCCACAATCGATGGCAACGAAATTGGTCGCCGAAGGTAAGGGCTCCAACCCATTCTCACGCGCAATCTGCCCAATCCGTTCACGCGCTTGGGCGATTTGCTTCCGAATGCTTGCTAACCACTCGGCGTCTTCAAGGGCCGCCAAGGCCCCAGCCTGCGCGGCCCTGTTCATGCCGAAGTGATTGCGGACCTTATGAAAAGCGGAAATCAGATCAGGTGCACCGATACCATAGCCGACCCGGGCCCCAGCCATACCATAAGCCTTTGAGAATGTGCGCATTCGGATAACGCGCAGATCGTCGGCTGACACCGGCGCCGCCGTGCCTTCTGGCGCACATTCCACGTAAGCCTCATCCAGCACAAGCAGGCAGCCATCGGGCAAATGCTCCAGCGCTGCGACGATATCCGCACCAGAATGCCAGCTACCCATCGGATTGTCAGGATTGGCCAGATAAACCATCTTTGCGTCTACCTCGGCGGCTTTGGCGAACAGAGCGACCGGGTCTTCATGGTCGTCCGAGTAGGGCACCTTGTGCAGCACCCCGTCGAACCCCGCGACATGATAGTTGAAGGTCGGGTATGCCCCTTCCGAGGTCACTACGGCATCTCCCGGTTCGACCAACAGGCGGGCCAGATACCCAAGTAAACCGTCAATTCCCTCGCCCACAATGATATGGTCGGGCCGAGCACCGTGATGATCAGCCAGCGCATAGCGCAGGTCATGGTTTTCAGGATCGCCGTACATCCAGATTTCGCCAGCGGCCTTTTGCATGGCTGAAATTGCAAGGGGCGATGGGCCAAAGCCGTTTTCATTTGCGCCCAGCCGAGCGTCGAATGTCGCACCGCGTTGCCGCTCCTGCGTTTCCGGACCGACAAAAGGAACCGTAGCGGGCAGGGATTGGGCGAGGGGAGTAAATCGAGGACCAGTCATGCAGGCAGATAAGCGCAAGGGCTTTCCACGGGCAAGCCCCGCGCGTGTTGGCGATATGCCCTGACGTCGCAGTAGCGCCTAGCGTGGTATTTGGTGCAAGCTTGCGGAAACAGCAACGAGAGGTCCAGCATGGCGCGCGTTTCGGTGGAATACAAAGACCATATAGCTCATGTCACGCTTACCCGTGGCGACAAGATGAACGCGCTGGATGATGCCATGATCAAGGCGATCCTGACCGCTGGCTACGAGGTTGCCACGTCGGATGCCCGCGCCGTTGTTCTTACGGGTGAGGGCAAGAGCTTTTGCGCAGGCCTCGACATGGCGAGCTTTGCCAAAATGGTTCATATGGACCCTACAGAATGGCTGATGACCCGCAGCCATGAGGACGCCAATGAAATGCAGGAGCTTGCACTGATTTGGCGACGCATTCCCGTGCCGGTGATCTGCGCCATTCAAGGCGTGGCCTATGGCGGGGGTCTGCAAATCGCGCTGGGTGCGGATATCCGGATCGCGCACCCAGAAAGCAAACTGGCCTTAATGGAAATGAAGTGGGGCATCATACCCGATATGGGCGGTATGGTTCTGCTGCCAAAACTGGTGCGCTCGGACGTGCTGCGCCTGTTGACTTACACGGCCCGCCCCATCGGTGCGCCGCAAGCTGCGGATTGGGGGCTGGTGACGAAACTCTCGGATGATCCTGTGACCGAAGCGCTTGCGTTGGCCGAAGATATCGCGGGTCAAAGCCCATCAGCGATCCGGGCGGCAAAACGTTTGATTGATGTGGCCGAGACAAAATCCCGCACCGAGGTTCTGTTAGAGGAATCCTCGGAACAGGTAGCGTTGATCGGCAAACCGGATCAGATCGAAGTTGTCACCGCCCAGATGCAGGGCCGCAGACCCGAGTTCAAATGATCACTTCATAAACGAACGCCGAGCGTCGCGCGCCATATTGTACCGCATCTCCAGATCCGCGATGCGCGCCATGGCGGTTTTTCTGTCCTCGGGATCGGTCAGCTTCGCATAAGTCTGCCGAACGGCGTCCAGTTCTTTTTTGATGTTGAATTCCTCGGGTAACACGCCGGCCTGCGCCATGATGCGATGGCCCGCTGCAATGGCCGGATCACCTTGCGCTTCCGCAGAGCGGTCGGGCAGCGGCGCGCCTTCGCCTTCAAGACCTTGCAGCTGGCCTTCGGCCTGAGCTTTTTTGATCTGGCGTTCTACCAGTTTTCCAAGGGATCCAATCATGTATGTATCATACCGACTGTGGTGGGATAGCGAAAGGGATCACCGCATTCTGTTCGTAACAAGATATGCGATGCCCCCGGCCAGAAGCCCCCAAACCGCTGCACCCAGGCCGAATACCGTTATCCCAGAGGCCGTGATGGCCAAGGTCAGGATGGCCGCCTCACGCTCGGCAGGCACGTCCAGCGCTGCGTGCATCGAATTCGCCATGACCCCGATCAAAGCGACCCCGGCCAGAGTGCCCATCAGCAGCGGATCGGCATGCGCGGCAAAGCTGGTGATTGCCACGGCAAAGATGCCGAACAGACAATAGAACACGCCGCCCATGATGGCGGACCAATAGCGCTGCGCCGGGTCGGGGTGGCTGTCCTCGTTGGAGCACATCGCGGCGGTTATCGCGGCTAAGCAGGTTGCGGGTGCTCCAAAAGGGGCCGAGATCAGGCTTGCGCCACCAACGGATGAGAACAAACGGCCCGGAACGGGGGCGAAGCCAAAGCTGCGCATGACGGCGACACCGGGGATGTTCTGCGTTGCCATTGTGACAATGAACAGCGGCACGCCGATACCGATGGCCGACGCGACCGAGAATGATGGGGTTGTCCAGATCGGAGCCGCAACCAGGCGGTCGGGCATCAATTGCGCATCTCCGGCGTTCAGGGCCACAATGATGGCTGCGGCGACTACGGCGGACGGGACGGCAAACAACCGGTTAAAGTGCCCTGCAATGAACCATATCAGGATCACCGGCAGCGCTTGCCACGGGATCTCGACCGCCGCTTTGAACGGCAACAGACAGAGAGGCAACAGAACCCCCGCCAGCATCGCTTGGGCCAGCGAGGTGGGGATCGCTGCTGCCAGCCGCCCGAGCGGTTTCCACAGCCCGGCCAGAACGGTCAGCGCTCCGGCACACAGGAACGCTCCAACCGCACCTGAAAATCCCTCGGCAGGGGTGGCAGACACGGCCAGCAGAGCCGCGCCCGGGGTCGACCAGGCGACGCTGATGGGCAATTTGTACCGCAGGCTGAGGATGATGGCCGCAAGCCCCATGGCAATCGCCGCGCTCATCAGGCCCGACGCGGCTTGCGTTGGGGATGCGCCCATCGCACCCAGCCCCTGCAAGACAATGGGGAATGAGCTGAAGAACCCCACAATGGCGACCACCAGCCCGGTCGAAACGGTTTGCATCGGAGGGAAGGATCGCGCCATCAGGGCCTCAGGGTTGTGATGTCGAAGTGCTAACAAGCGCGGGGTGGCGCGAACAAGGGGAAAGCTGTGAGGGTAAAGAGAAACCCTACCGCCGGGGTTGGCGATAGGGTTCGGGTTTTGAGTATTTTTAAAAAGATGAAGATCAGGCGATTTCGGCCAGACGGGCGAGCGCCTCGTTCAGTTTCGCCTCTTCCTCTTCGCGGGCGGCGAGGTTGGCTTTGGCTTCTTCGACCACCTCTTCCGGGGCCGAGGCCACGAATTTGGGGTTGTTCAGCCGACCGCGCAGACCGCCCAGTTCCTTGGCCAGTTTGCCCTTGGCTTTCTCAAGACGTTCCTTTTCGGCACCGATGTCGATGATATCCGCCAGCGGCAGGCCGAAACTCGCGCCTGGCGCGGCGATGGAGATGGTGCCTTTGGGCAATTCGTCCGCCTTGGTCAGGCTGTCGATCCGCGCCAGACGCTTGATCAGCGCCTCGTTGCGATCCCACGCGGCCTGTCCGTTCGCGTCGATCTCGGTCACCAGCATCGGTACATAGAGACCTGCTGGAACGCGCATCTGGGCGCGGGCCGAGCGGGTGTTTTCGATGACCGAGATCACCCAGTTCATCTCACGATCCGCCTCCGCGTCGATCAGGTCTGCGGCGGTGTAAGTCGGCCAGTCGGCGTGGACGACCATCTTGGGCCGCGTGCCGGTCAGCCCCCACAGTTCTTCGGTGATGAAGGGCATGATCGGGTGCAGCAGGACCATGCACTGATCCAGAACCCAGCGCATGGTGGCGCGGGTCTCGGCCTGTGCCTCAGTATCGTCACCTTGCAGCAGGGGTTTCGAAAGCTCCACGTACCAATCGCAGACCTTGCCCCAGACAAAGGCGTAAAGCCCGTTGGCCGCGTCATTGAAGCGATAGCTTTCCAGCGCTGCGTCAACCTCTTCCCGAACGCGGGCGGTTTCGCCGATGATCCAGCGGTTCACGGCGGCCTTGGGGTTCAGGTCGGTCACGTCCAGTTGCGGCACGGCGTCGGTAAAGACCTCGTTCATCTCGGCAAAGCGGACGGCGTTCCAGAGTTTTGTGCCGAAGTTGCGATAGCCGGTGATCCGCTCGCGGGACAGTTTCAGCACCCCGCCAATCGCCGCCATCGAAGCGTTGGTAAAGCGCAGCGCGTCGGCGCCGAATTCGTCCACGATTTCCAGCGGGTCGATGACGTTACCGGTGGTCTTGGACATCTTCTTGCCCTTCTCGTCGCGGACAAGCTGGTGCAGGTAGACGGTGTGGAACGGAATCTGATCGACCACGGCGAGTTGCATCATCATCATCCGGGCGACCCAGAAGAACAGGATGTCAAAGCCGGTGATCAGAACGTCCGTGGGGAAGTAGCGCTCCAGCTCCTCGGTCTGCTCGGGCCAGCCCAGCGTGCCGATGGGCCAGAGGCCGGAGGAGAACCAGGTGTCGAGGACGTCGGGATCGCGGTAAAGGCCGATAAACTGAGTTCCATCAGTGTCTGGGACCGAAAATGAGCCCGAGAAGTTGCCCTTTGGCTTTTGGGGCTGCTTCAGGAATGCTGACTTTGAATTGTCTGATGAATCAACCTCAGTAAATCCAGATAGCGCGCTGATTTCTTCCAACCAAGAGTAGTATTCCTTGGCGCGAAGTGCCGCACCTTCATAGGTCGGGGCACAGAACGCGACAGGAGAGTCCCAGTCGAGGTGAAATGATGGGTCATCAGGTGAGTCGTCGACAATTTGAAGGGATGGCCCATACCAGACCGGAATCTGATGCCCCCACCACAGCTGGCGCGAGATGCACCAGGGCTCGATGTTTTCCAGCCAGTGGTAATAGGTCTTCTCGCCGGACTCTGGGATGATCTTCACCGTGCCGTCCTTGACCGCATCCAGCGCGGGGCCGACGACCTTGGCGGCGTCGACGAACCACTGGTCGGTGAACATCGGCTCGATCACAACCTTCGAGCGGTCGCCGAAGGGCTGCATGATTGGTTTGCTCTCGACCAGCGGGACCAGCTTGTCCGCGCCTTCGTGATCTGACTTCAACGCGGTCGAACCCAGACGCGGATCATCCGCGCGGGTCATCACGGCCAGACCGTCCGCCGTGATCTCTTCGACGACTTTCGCGCGCGCCTCGAACCGATCGAGCCCGCGCAGGTGATCGGGCACGAGGTTGATGGCGTCGATCTCGTTCTCGGTGAAGTCCTTGCCACGCGCATATTCCTGCGCCTTGTCGGCTTCTTCGGCATAAGGCGCGCCATCGGCCCGCATCGCGCCTTTGGTGTCCATCAGGCGGTACATCGGGATGCCGCCGCGCTTGGCAACCATGTTGTCGTTGAAGTCATGCGCGCCGGTGATCTTCACCGCGCCCGAGCCGAAATCGGGATCGGGGTACTCATCGGTGATGATTGGAATCTGACGGCGGTGCTCTTTCGGGCCAACGGGGATTTCGCAGAGTTTCCCGACGATTGGCGCGTACCGTTCATCCGACGGATGAACCGCAACCGCGCCGTCGCCCAACATGGTCTCGGGTCGGGTCGTGGCGATCGAGATATAATCGCGCTCTTCCTCAAGCACGATATTCCCGTCTTCGTCCTTTTCGACGTAGGTGTAGGTCTCGCCCCCGGCCAGCGGGTATTTGAAGTGCCACATATGGCCCGCGACCTCGATATTCTCGACCTCAAGGTCCGAGATCGCGGTTTCGAAATGCGGGTCCCAGTTCACCAGACGCTTGCCGCGATAGATCAGGCCCTTTTCGTACATATCGACAAAGACTTTGATCACGGCGTCGTGGAAGTTGGCCGAATTCTCATGCCCCGTGCGCGGATCGCCCGCCGCACCGGCCATGGTGAAGGCGTTGCGCGACCAGTCGCAGGAGGAGCCGAGGCGTTTCAACTGCTCGATGATCGTGCCGCCGTATTCGCCTTTCCATTCCCAAACTTTCTCAAGGAATTTCTCGCGACCCAATTCGTTCCGGCTGGGTTGCTGAGTGGCGGCCAGCATTTTCTCGACCTGCATCTGCGTGGCAATGCCCGCGTGGTCCTGACCGGGTTGCCAGAGCGTGTCGAAGCCGCGCATCCGGTGCCAGCGGATCAGGATGTCCTGCAGCGTGTTGTTGAACGCATGGCCCACGTGCAAAGCTCCAGTCACGTTGGGTGGCGGGATCATGATGGTAAAGCTTTCATCGCGCGATCTGTTCGCGCCTGCCTTGAAGGCTCCGGCCTCTTCCCAGGCCTTGTAGATGCGGGCCTCGGCCTCGGCCGCGTTGAATGTCTTTTCCATCGCCATGGGGTGCGTCCTGCGTCATCAATCTCGGGTCGGTGCCTGCAATAGCGAAAGGATTGCCGAAGGGGAAGAGTCAGCAAGGCTATTTACCCGCGCCCGGCCAAGTGAATCACGGTTACGGGTTCTCAATACCTTCGGGCGATCATTCCTGGGGCAGTGTTTACGGGACGGGGGCAATCCGGCGAAACGGTTAGAAATTGTGTAGTGAAGCGGTTTGGGTCCCAGGGGCGTGATGAAGTGTTTCAGGGTAAGATCAGCGAATTTAGACAAGGCGTGTTACACTCGATTCCATCGCTAGATCAATGGGATGTCTGAATGCAACGGGGCTCTGTGGGGCAAGGCGTCCACCGTAATCGGCCATGCGGCAGGTAGGCAAAGCGCGATGCGGATCGACAACGCCTCACAGTTTCGTTCAGAGTATAAGCCTTGCCCCAGGTGACTGAGATACCCATGATTAGGTTTACCTTGGTGCCTGTTTCGTCAAGGGCCTAACTGGCGGGCATCGGCCGGGGGTGCAAGACAGGCACCGTGGATGCATAAGCCCAACCGGCATATGCGGTTCGGGCGCACTGATTTGACCGGGTATGGTGGGCAAGGCCCGCCTGACCTCAAAAGGGAAAGGAACTCGCGAACGTATGGTTTTGTCGCGGCTGAGCAGAAAGGTACTAGGGTGGCTCGGGCGGCCATTGCGGTCCGAACATTCAGCCGGGGTTAAACATCGCGAACCCGTCAATCACGTAATTATCCTCGACGGTACGATGTCGACGCTTGAACCCGGGCGGGAAACCCATGCTGGTCAGACATATCGCCTGTGCCGAGAGATGGGCAGCCAGGTTTCGGTTTTCTATGAATCCGGGGTCCAGTGGGAAAGCTGGAAGTCTTCGCTGGATGTCCTGATGGGGCGCGGGATCAATCGGCAAATTCGCCGGGCCTATGGCTATCTGGCGTCGCGGTACAAACCGGGTGACCGGATTTATTTCATCGGTTACTCGCGCGGGGCGTACGGCGTGCGCAGCCTTGCGGGCGTTATAGATATGATCGGATTGCTCAAGGCCGAGCACGCGACAGAGAGGAATATCAAGCAAGCCTATCGGCACTATGAGTGCAACCCCGATGGCACTGCGGCACGGGATTTCCGCCGCCAATTTTGCCATGAAGAGGTTGCGATTGAGATGGTCGGTGTGTGGGACACGGTCAAAGCGCTGGGCTTGCGGTTGCCGTTGCTCTGGCGCTGGGCGGAAGAGCGGCATGCGTTCCACACCCATCAACTTGGCCCTGCGACCCGACATGGATACCACGCAATGGCCTTGGATGAGACGCGTGAGGTGTTCGAGCCGGTTCTGTGGACCTGTACTCCAGAGTTCAAAGGGCATGTCGAGCAGGTCTGGTTCCGCGGCACGCATGGTGACGTCGGTGGCCAGTTGAACGGGTTTGAAGAGGCTCGACCGCTGAGCAATATCTCTTTGATCTGGATGCTGGACAAAGCTGAGTTGCACGGGCTGCCTTTGCCCGAAGGCTGGCGTGACCGCTTCCCGACAGATATCCATGCGCGGTCAGTCGGGACTTGGCGGGGGTGGGGCAAGATTTTCCTTTTGCGCAAGCATCGGAAAGTCGGGCGCGATCGGTCAGAACGGTTGCATGTTTCGGTGTTGCCGGATGAATTACCGGGGTGGGTGCCGATGCCGGATTTACCGACGCACCCGGCGCAGTGACGTTTTAATCAAAAAGTGTACAAGGGCGATCGGTTATATCTGCCTGGAAGGCAGCAACAATATCCTGCCGCAAGGTCCTGACCTGCGACAGTTCGGGCAACTCATCGAGTTTGAAGAAAGCGGCGTCGCTTGTCTCGGACCCCGGCTTAGGATCTCTTTGGTCGACTTCTTCGCATGAGAAAAACAACTTGTAGAAGTCGCGGGCGTCAGCCGGGTAGGGGTGCCGTGCCTTGTGGCGTAGCGCATAAAGGTGTTGCGCGCGGACCTTTAGCCCAGCTTCCTCCCACACCTCGCGCTCGATATTCTCTGCCGGAGAACTGCCGATATCTGCAAACCCGCCAGGCAGGGCCCATTTCCCGTCACTGCGTTCCCGCACCAATAGAATTTGGGCGTCGCGGATGACCGCACCGCGGATATCGACGCTGGGTGTGGCATAGCCGCCGGCATGTTCGGAAATCAGGCCTTCGATCCGCGACAGGGGGACCTGTCCCAGATCGGCCAGCATGGCACGCGCCATATGGGCGATCTCGTCATAGCGTTCGCGATCAAAGGGATTTTTGGTGAAATGCTGGCCGGTTTCGGCCAGCGCCAACAGTCGTTTGGCCCGCGCCAGCCAGGTATCCTCGATTGCCGTCGGATCCTGGCGCACCGGTTTTACCGCCGCCGATCGCGTCGTGCGCTCATCGGTTGGAAGGCCACACCCACATGCGCTTCGCAATAGGGTTTACCGGCCTCAACCGGCAAACCGCAGAACCAGAAATCCTCGGTTGCCGGATCGCCGACGGGCCATTTGCAGGTTTTCTCTGTCAACTCCATCAGCGTCAGTTTCTTGGCCTTCTTCTCAACCTCGTTGACCTTGGCCAGCGCCTCGGGGCTGATTTCGTTGGCCGAGGGTTGCGGGGGCAGCGGTTGACCTGCCGGGATAATCTGACGGCGGGCCGGAATGGCGGGTTTGGCTTCGGCGGGTGGTGCCGGGCGCGCTGGTTCGGTCTTGGGGGCCGGTTTCGGCTTGGCCTCGGCCTTTGCGGCGGGCGCCGGTTTTTCCTTGGGTTCCGCTTTGGCGGGTGAGGCGCCAGCCGTGCGGTTCGACAGGCCGAGGCGATGCACTTTGCCGATCACCGCATTACGGGTGACGCCACCCAGTTCCTTGGCGATCTGGCTGGCCGACTGGCCCTCGCCCCACATCTTCTTCAGCAGTTCTACGCGCTCGTCAGTCCAGGACATCGGTTGCCTTTCAAAAGCGGAAAGCGGCCCCGGATTCGGGCCGCCTTGGGAAATCGTCTCAGCCCCCTATTTTAATCACTGCGAGCCGAGTTACAAGCGGTTCTCGAATCAGTTTGAGGGCGACACATGCAGATAAGTACAGATCATGACCCGCGCCGTTTCGGGGCGGTGAACTGGATGGGTCTCTATACGCTGATCCAACGGGAAACGCTGCGGTTTCTGGCAGTGTGGACGCAGACTTTGCTTGCACCTCTGGTCACTGCCGGGCTGTTCCTGCTGATCTTCAACATTGCTGTGGGTCCAGGGCGTCCGGATGTGATGGGTGTGCCCTTTCTGACCTTTCTTGCCCCGGGGATCATGATGATGACCGTGATTCAGAATGCGTTTGCCAATACCTCGTCCTCGATGGTGATTGCCAAGGTGCAGGGCAATATCGTTGACACGCTCATGCCTCCATTGTCGCCTTTGGAAATATTGCTGGGTTATCTGGCCGGAGGCGTCGTGCGCGGCATTCTGATCGCAGCTGTTGTCGCCGCTGCATTGGCGTTGGTGTTGGGTCTTGTGCCCCAAAACCCTTTGACCGTGCTGATTTTCGTAATTCTCGGAGGGGCTTTCATGGGCGCGCTTGGCCTGTTTGCAGGGATTTTTGCGAACAAGTTCGACCAGATGGCGGCAATCACTAACTTCATCGTGACCCCATTGGCGTTTTTGTCGGGCACTTTTTATTCCGTCGAGGCCCTGCCACCGGTCCTTAATCGTCTGAGTCACGTGAATCCGGTATTCTACCTGATCGACGGGCTACGGTATGGAATGATCGGGGTATCCGACAGTTCGCCGTATCTGGGCATGGCTGTCTGCTTTGGGGCCACCTTGCTGGTCGGCGGCTTGACCTGGCAGATGCTGCGAACGGGCTACCGGTTGAAAGCTTAAACCGGTTCGGCCGGCGCCCCGGGTTGAAGCAGGACCCGAGGTCTGCCGAGCCTTGGATGCAAACGCGCCGCGACCGCCCATGCACCGAACAGGGCTGCCCCTCCGGCGGCAAAGACGCCCGCGACTGGCGTGACTAACAGGATCAGAGAGGCGGCTCCTGGGGTCAAAATGCCTGAAACATCGCGATAGCTGGAATAGATGGCCGACATCTCGGTCCGCTCGGACGGTTTGACGGCCATCAGAAATGGCAGGCCCGCGCAAATATCCAGCACGATCAGCCAGACCGACCCAAGGACCAGCGCAACAACAGAGGCAACGGGCCAGGCCGATATCGCTCCGGCTGCAACAAAACAGGTCCCGCTGACTGCAAAGCCCACCCGAACCGCGGTGCGCAATGATCGTCCCTGCACCCAGCGAAGGATAAGCGGCGCGGCGAACAACATTGCATTTGTTCCCGACAGAAGTATACCGCCCAACTGTTCGCCCAAACCGTTCTGAATCGCAAAGATGGGCAGGTAAACGACATAGATCCACCAGCCGCAGGACCGGATCATCGCAAACAGATACCCTGCCACCAGTCTCGGCTGGGAAAAGAACCTTGGCAAAAAAGCGAGCGGATTCTTCGCGGGGCCTCGCGCCTTGCTGATCAGCTTTCCGTTGCCCAGCCGCATGCGCCAGAAAAGGGCAAGCATGGCCAGAGCGGCGACTGCGCTGATGACGAACGGCGCAGGAGCCCACACCTCCATCAGCAGAACGCCTGCCATCGGCCCGGCAGTCCACCCCAGCGCGCTGTAGAACATGCGGCTGGTCTCACAACGGCCAAGTTCGATCTTGCTGATGTAATCCAGCACATAGGCGTTGAAGCATACAAATGTAACGACAGTCGCCACGGTGTTCAGTGCCAGCGACCCTACAACCGCCGCCGGGCTGCCTTCAATGGCCAGCAATGCGCCGCCGACAAACATCAGGCAGCCGGCAGTATAAGACCACCGCCGCGGCACAAATCTGACCAGAAACGGCACCATAAGCCCAGCGATCAGCGACACGATCCCAACCAGAAAATAAAGAAATGACACCGAAGAGGCGTCGCCCAGCGCGCGATACATCGCCAGCGGAAAGACCGAAATCAGAATCCCGCGGACGATGGCTTCGAACCCGGCAAGGATGCCAAAGTCGCGGACGGATGGGGCAGGGGCATGGCGGACCCACTCGGGAATGCGGCGTTCGTGCATGGCAATCTCTCGAATCAATCGAGATTCAGGCTACGCTCCACCTTGCGAAGATCATGAGCATTTACGACATGTTGGTCGCCCCCGGACCAAGTCGCGAAACTTTTATCAGCCCCGGCGGACGCGCGCCTCTCGCCAAACCAGGATTAGTGCGCCTGTCAGAATGATGGCCGAACCAATCACGCTGATGGTATCCGGGATCACGTCGAACACCGCCAGATCAAAGAAGGCGGCAAAGATCAAAGTGGCATAGCTGATCGGCGCGACAAAGGACGCGTCGGCCCGCGCCATTCCGTTGACAAAGCAAGCTTGTGCGCAGGCCATCAGTACGCCAATACCAGCCAGCGCTGCCCATTGCGCCGGGGTCGGCATCTGGAACACAAAGCTGGCGGCGACTGTGGCGATCGTCAAACCCATCGCGTTGTTCACCAGAAGGATCTGGATCGGAATCTCGCGGCCCGAGAGTTTCTTGATGAAGATCAGTTCCATCCCGATCACCGCGGCGGCTGTCAGTGCAAGCAGCGCGGCAGGCTGAAAGCTTTCCGGAGTTGGGCGCAACAAAATCAATGCCCCGGTCAGAGAGACCGCCGCCGCCAGCCAGCGCCATGGCCCGACCCCTTCCTTGAGCAACGGTATGGCTAGAACCATCGCAAAAACCGGGTTGAGAAATGAAATCGCCGTGGCGTCAGAGATCGGGATATAGGCAACCGATGCGAACATAAGCGTAATGCCCAGCCATCCAAAACTGGTTCGACCGATATGTAGCCCCCAATGGGGCCGCCTCAAACGGGGCCTGATCACGCCCACGGCGCATAAGATGACAAGGAAGGCAAACAGAAACCGCCCATGGCTTATCTGCATTGGATGCAGCGCGGGACCCAGCGCCCCGGTTCCAAGCGCCTTGGCCAACAGGGTCGTCCCGGCAAAAAAGGCGCTTGCTGTGAATATCAGCAGCGCGGCAAGGGGCGGGTTCTGTGGTCGGTCGGCGATCATGTGCAAGCGGTGGGGTAACGGCGGGCAAATGGCAAGTCTCAAGTGCGGCCTCTGAATGAAATTCCCTGAATTGGCGATAAGGGGGTTTTCAGGTTGCATTTGCCCGGCTATACGACCCGACATGATCAACCACGCTCATATCCTGCGTCTCCGACGCCGACGTTTCGCCGCATAACCGGCCAGTTTGATCTGTTCGCGCGCTCAAATACCGCGCATCACCCACCAAATCTGTTGACGAACCGGGCTTTCGTGTATCACTCACGAGGCTCAACATATCTAAGAGGATGATCCGATGATCCCGTCCGTTCTGCCGACCTATAACCGCGCGCCCCTGACTTTCGTGAAGGGCGAAGGCGCCTGGCTGATCGAAGCGGATGGCCGACGTTTTCTGGACCTCGGCGCCGGGATCGCTGTGAATGCGCTGGGTCATGCGCATCCCGCGCTTGTGGCCGCATTGTCCGAGCAAGCGCACGCGCTGTGGCATGTCTCGAACCTTTATAACATCCCGCAGCAGCAGGCACTGGCCGATAAACTGGTCGAGCACACCTTCGCCGACACGGTATTCTTCACCAATTCAGGCACGGAATCCTGCGAACTGGCGGTGAAAATGGCCCGCAAGTATTTCTACGAAAAAGGTCAACCCGAACGGGTCGAAATCATCACCTTTGACGGCTCCTTCCATGGCCGGTCTTCCGCCGGAATCGCCGCCGCCGGGTCCGAAAAAATGACCAAAGGCTTCGGCCCGCTGCTGCCCGGTTTCGTGCATCTCACATTCGGAGATCTCGACGGCGTCACCAACGCCATCACGGATAAAACAGCCGCTATCATGATCGAACCGATTCAGGGCGAAGGTGGTATCCGCCCGGTCCCGGATGCCGAGCTCAAGGCCCTGCGCCAGATCTGTGACGACAACGGCCTGCTTCTGATCCTCGATGAAGTTCAGTGTGGTGTGGGCCGGACCGGCAAGCTTTTTGCCCATGAATGGGCCGGGATCACACCCGACATCATGATGGTCGCTAAAGGCATCGGCGGCGGTTTCCCCTTAGGGGCCGTACTGGCCACCGAAGAGGCGGCCAGCGGCATGACCGCTGGCACCCACGGATCGACCTATGGCGGCAACCCTCTGGGCTGCGCGGTAGGATGCGCCGTGATCGATCATGTCGCCACGCCCGCTTTTTTGGAAGGTGTCAACCGCAAGGCGGGCCTGCTACGGCAAAAACTCGAGGGCCTGATCGCCGACCACCCCGATGTGTTTGAAGAGGTGCGCGGCGCGGGCCTTATGCTCGGCCTGAAATGCAAACCGACCAATATCGACGTGGTGAACGCAGGGTATGACAACGAGGTCATTACCGTTCCTGCGGCCGACAACGTGATCCGTCTGCTGCCCCCGCTCACCCTGACCGAAGATGATATCGCTCAGGCCATGATCCGCCTCGACAAAGCCGCCAGGCAAATCGAGGCCAATCTAACCGCAGCCTGAGTCTTCTTCTGTTCAAAAATACCTCGGGGGTGTGGGGGCTGGCCCCCACGCATCCCTAACCAAAAGCGACACGGTATGAACCACTTCCTTGATATCCACAAAACCGACTCCACCGCCTTGCGGACCATGATTGACCAGGCGGGCGCGATGAAACAGGCCCGTCTTGGGCGTCCCAAGGCCGCGCCCGATGATGAGCAGCCGCTGGCTGGTCGCATGGTCGCGCTGATCTTCGAAAAACCATCCACCCGGACCCGCGTCTCGTTCGACGTAGGCGTGCGCCAGATGGGCGGGCAGACCATGGTCCTGTCTGGCAAGGATATGCAACTGGGCCACGGCGAGACCATCGCCGACACCGCTCGCGTGTTGTCGCGCTATGTCGACATGATCATGATCCGCACCTTTGACGAAACCATCCTGACCGAGATGGCCGAATATTCGGACGTCCCGGTGATCAACGGTCTGACCGACCGCACCCATCCCTGCCAGATCATGGCCGATGTTCTGACATTCGAGGAACATCGCGGCCCGATCGCAGGCAAAAAGGTGGTCTGGACAGGCGATGGCAACAATGTCTGTGCCTCGTTTTTGCACGCTGCGGGCCAATTCGGCTTTGATCTGACCTTCACCGGCCCCGCCCAGTTCGACCCCGAAGAAGAGTTCATGGGGTTCGCCCGTCAGAAGGGCTCGCAAATCGTGGTTGAGCGTGATGCGTTCAAAGCTGTCGAGGGCGCGGACCTAGTGGTCGCCGACACCTGGGTTTCGATGCATGATTCCCAGTCGGCGAAAGAGCGGCGTCACAACCTGTTGCGTCCCTATCAGGTCAACACCGAGCTGATGAGCCACGCCAAACCCGACGCGCTGTTCATGCATTGCCTGCCCGCCCACCGCGAGGAGGAAGCGACGTCAGAGGTCATGGACGGCCCGAACTCAGTTGTTTTTGACGAGGCCGAAAACCGCCTGCACGCGCAGAAAGCTGTCATGCGTTGGTGTCTGGGAGTCTAAGCACGGCGTCTGACTTCCCATACCCGCATGTTGGCGAGTGCCCGAACACTCGCCAACAAGACCAAACAGCAGAGCGCTGTTTTGGTCATGATTTCCATCGTGCCCTCGATCAGCAATGCGTGCACCACACTGCCAATGATCGTAATTGCGGCCAATCCGGTGTGGCCGAACCGCCAGAGGCGAAATCGCAGGTTCAGTCTAAACCGGTAGATACCCAGCAAGGCCGTCGCAAATGCGGCCCACATTGCGACGACTCCCCAGGCTGAAAACGGGGTCGGCGAAGTGAATAGAAGCGCGTCAACAACATCCGGTGGGCTGGTGACCCATAATCCACCGACATGGACCAGAATAGCTGCGATCAGTGCCAGGCCAACAAGCCTATGCAAGCTCCGGCAGGCTGCCGGGGAAAGGTATGGCAGTTGTCTTCCTGCCAAAAGTGGCTGCAACAGAAGCAACTCCATGCACACAATCCCCGCAAAACCGGCCGCGATGTAAACAGGCTCACGCCAGGCCAGCAGCGGGCTTTCCGCGGCCGCAATCAATGGCGCAACAAGGGCGATGGTCAGGGCCGACCAGATGATTGTTGCGCGGATCACCGATTTCAGATCGGCTGCAAAACAAAATGCGCAGACAGAGTTTTGTCTTTCGAGCTATCCATGATGGGGCGCAGAAATACCGTTTCGAACTCGCCGCTGTCATAAGCCAGGTGACCATGAGGCTGACCAAAGGCGGGCACGATCTGAGGCATTTCCAGCCGGAACTCTCCGTTCGCGTCGGTTAGGGTGGCCCCGTGGCTTTGCGGGTCACGCTCATGCCCTTCGGTTGTATGCGCCCAGATCTGGATACGCTGACCGGGAAGGGGTGCGCCGTCACCGGCCCGACGCACCGTGCCGGTCATCCAGAAGCCTCCTCCTCCGATGCGGTCGACTATAGGCGCACCCGGGCGATAGTTGTTGGAACCGCCCCGCATGGATGGCGTCGGAGCCAGACCCGAGGCGCGCGCTGGCACCAGTAAGCCCACCGCGCCGGTGGTCAGTATGGCGCCACCAGCGGCAATAACAGAGCGTCGAGTGACAGGTGCGTTTGTCATGTAGGACCTCCTGTACATAGTACCCTAAGGGCAAGGGGCAGCAGCACCTTTGAAACATAGCATGGTTTCGGCCAATTCCGAGACCGCGCAGGTGTAGAAATCTCAAGCCTCACATATCCGTGATAGAAGTCGTCAAAATGGTTTTGGGTAGAACTTCCGGGTCGTCATCTTCGAAGTGTGCTGATGGTCGGCGCATCACAACTCATCCAAAGGCTTGAACTAAATCTGTGCATTTTTGCGAATTGAAGATGAAAATCATGGGCTATATTATGCATCAGGGAACGAAATTCTCGAACCAAGGGAGAGCAGGAATGAGCTGGAACCCCACCCACAATCCCGACTGCATGTCGGAAAACTCGGCATTGGACACCCTGATCATTCCGCGTGCGCGCGATCTGGGCGGCTTCGAGGTTCGCCGCGCGTTGCCTTCGGTCAAACGGCAATTGGTTGGGCCATTCATTTTCTTCGACCAGATGGGCCCGGCTGAGTTCATCACGGACGGAGGGATCGACGTCCGGCCACATCCGCATATTGGACTGGGAACCGTCACCTATCTGTATCAAGGCGAATTCGAGCATCGCGATAGCCTGGGCACTCATCAAATGATCTATCCCGGCGAGGTCAACTGGATGGTCGCTGGCCGTGGCGTGACGCATTCAGAGCGCACTAGCGATGACACGCGCGGTAAGAAACACAGCCTGTTTGGTATCCAGACCTGGATCGCCCTTCCCGAAGCCCACGAAGATATGGCCCCGGATTTTGAGCACCACAAGCAAGGTGCTTTGCCCCACATTCAGGACGCCGGTGTCAGCGCACGTCTTATTCTTGGTTCGGCATATGGCGAAACAAGCCCCGTCACGATGTTGTCCGAGACCTTTTATTTGGACGTCCAGTTAGACCCTGGGGCGTCCTTTCCTTTGCCGGACAATCACGAAGATCGTGGTGTCTATGTTACTGAAGGATCGGTCGAGATTGCGGGTGACACATTCGAATCCGGACGGATGATGGTATTCCGACCTGGCGACAAATTGTCGGTCAGGGCGGGGGCAACAGGCGCGCGGCTGATGTTGCTGGGCGGGGCGACTTTGAACGAAGATCGCTATATCTGGTGGAATTTCGTTTCGTCGTCGAAGGAAAAGATCGAAACTGCGACACGCGAGTGGAAAACCGCAGATTGGGCTAATGGGGCCTTTCATCTGCCTCCGGGGGACGATCAGGAGTTTATACCCATCTCCGAGGAATTAGAACGCACCCGCCCAAGATTGGCGCGCTAAGCGCAGGCGGGCGCGACGTCTGTATTCACCGGGCTTGCCTGCCCGATGCATACCGGTGATCCTCTTGGTATCTTCAGGAGGGTCGCCATGAAAATCGTGTTGGCAGGTGCCGGTAGCATTGGGTGCTTCTGTGGCGGCATTATAACCGCCAACGGCCATGATGTGACCCTGTTAGGACGCGAGTATGTGTTGGAACCTATTCGCACGTTCGGCCTGACGGTGACTGATTTTTCGGGGATGCGTCGCGAAATCCCGGCGAGTCAGCTTGCTCTGGTCAAAGACCCAGCCTGCATGGCGGCGGCGGATCTGATTATCGTGACCGTCAAGTCGGCAGCGACACGCGAAATGGCGAGACTGATATCGCGCTATGCGCCTGCAAATGCTGCGGTTTTGTCATGGCAGAACGGTATGGAAAACGTGCG
Source organism: Ruegeria sp. (assembly GCF_965243365.1). Taxonomy (GTDB): domain Bacteria; phylum Pseudomonadota; class Alphaproteobacteria; order Rhodobacterales; family Rhodobacteraceae; genus Ruegeria. The sequence continues at coordinate 2,485,830 of NZ_CBDEUW010000002.1, forward strand.
TATTTTGCGCGCGGAATTACCGGATCGGGATGTTCGCGCCGGCATGGTGCCCTTTAATGTCGTGCCATTGGATCACGCCACGTATCACCGGGCGACCTCTGGTGATATCGTTATTGAAAGCGGCGGCGGGGCCTTGGCCGAAGGTTTGTCCAACCCGACCATGCCGGTCAGTGAAAGTGACCAGATTGAAAAGGTCCAATGGGGCAAACTGGTCATCAACCTGAACAACGCTCTGAACGCGCTGTCTGGGTTAACCTTGCAGCAGCAACTGCTGAATCGCGATTGGCGCTGCCTGATGGCCGATCAAATGGCCGAGGCGCTGCTGGTTCTCAAAGCTGCCGGGCATCCGGTGGGCTCGACCACGCCCTTGCCAGCCTCGTTCACGCCGCACATCCTGCGGCTGCCAACGGCGTTGTTTTCGCGAGTTGCGTCACGCATGCTGACTATTGATCCCAGTGCCAGAACATCCATGGCCTATGATCTGAGCGCGGGTAGACCAACCGAAATCGACAGCCTACAGGGTGAGATTATTCGGATCGGCCTTGCACACGGGGTGCCTGCGCCCCTTAATACGCGGATTGCCGAGCTTGTTCGGCAATCACCGACCTCTGCTCTTTCCGTTGCACAGATCAGAGGCTGAGGGCATCAGAAGCCATTCCGGTTCCCGGTTCAATTGAACGTAGTCAGTATTCTGAAGATGAGGCCAGACATGATGGCTGTCGCGGGGACGGTCACGACCCATGCCGCAATGATGGTCATGAAGTGCGATCGCCGTACCAATTTTCGCCGGCGAACCTCTTCCCGAGCCAGCCGAACATGCTGGGGGCGCTGAAGTTGCGCCCGCTTGCGATGCCGATCCACGTGCCACTCCCGGAAAAAGCCAACCCCGAATACTGCGCCCACGGCAATATGGGTTGAACTGACGGGCAACCCGAACCAGCTTGCAACGATTACCGTTGACGCGGTCGATAGTGCTACGCAGAACGCCCGTATCGGGTTCAGTTTGGTGATTTGGCGGCCGACCATCCGGATCAGCCTTGGGCCGAACAGAAACAGACCAAACGAAATGCCGAACGCGCCGATAATCATGACCCAACTCGGGATGGTCACCTGAGCGGCAAAGTCGCCAACTTCGGTTGCATAAACAATTGCGGCCAGGGGGCCAATTGCATTGGCTACATCATTCGCCCCGTGCGCAAAACTCAGAAACGTGGCAGCGATCACCAGCGGCAGGGTGAACAGCGCCTTCACGGATCGGGTGCGGTTTTCCATTCCTTCTGATTTGCGTCGCACCCACGGGACGGTGATGAACCAGACCAAGGCACCGGCCGCGAGGCCGATCAACAGTGCGGCTTCCGGGTCGATCCTTACAATGTGACCGAAACCTTTGACCGCCAGATAGGTCGCAAAAATTCCAGCCATCAAAGCGACAAGAAGGGGAACCCATCGCTGGGCGGCCGCAATTTTGTCGTTCTGGTTCTGAATTCTGGATTTGATCAACGCCAGAAACGCCGCAGCAACAGCACCGCCCAGGACCGGAGAGATCACCCAGCTGGACGCAATAAGACTCATGGTGGTCCAGTTCACCGCCGTTAAACCGGCGGCGGCTATGCCAGCGCCCATTACGCCTCCGACCACCGTATGCGTGGTCGATACCGGCGCGCGGATCCAGGTTGCCAGATTGACCCACAACGCGGACGAGATCAGGGCCGCCATCATCGCCCAGACGAACACAGTCGTGTTCTGTACGGACGCCGGATCAATGATATCGCGGGAAATGGTTGACACCACATCCCCGCCCGCGATCAGCGCCCCTGCGCTTTCTGCGACCGCTGCAATGGCAATCGCGCCTGTCATTGTCAGCGCGTTGGCTCCAACCGCAGGGCCCATATTGTTGGCCACGTCGTTCGCACCGATGTTCATGGCCATATAGGCCCCAAACGCGGCCGCAGCGATGACGATCATCCCCCCATCTATGCGGTTGAGCGCGACAGCCGCCATCAGCCCGGCCAGCACAATGAACGCCAAGGCAACGCCCGGCGCCAAGAGCGGGCGTGAGACGTACGCGTTTGCACGTTCTATGTTTGTGATGCGGTGCAGGTCACTGTCCAGCGCCTGCCAACGCGTTCTGGGCCGGTACTCGGGCATAAATTCAGTTCGAAATTGGGTTGGGCGAGCGCGCTAGCGCCTTATAGCCACAAGAGCAAGGGCTTTGTGGTGGGGCCGCAGCGAAAACGTCAGTATTGCAGCAATATATCCCGCAATTCGGGTTCGCGCACCTGTTTTGCAGCCTTTTTCGGCGAGAACCAGCGCCGCGTACGCTGGTCGACTTCTGGGAATTTTTCCGCCAGTTCCGAGACCTGAAGGTGATAGACGCTGGTCAGTACCGGCTGGGCTGATCCGTCCTTGAGGATTTTGTCATAGGTGAAATGGCCTACCGGGTCGGGGTCAATATGCTCTGCGCGAACACCGGCCTCTTCCCAGGCTTCCTGCTGTGCGGTTTCCGCCCCGTCCAGACCGTCAATTGGCCAACCCTTGGGAATGACCCAACGCCCGGTGTCCCGGCTTGTGATCAGCAGAACTTCTCGGTCTTTGCCCGATTTTCGGGTGCACAAAGCCGCGCATTGCACCCGTTTCGGGCGCAAGATCAGTGGCCGCGCCACTTCTTGCCAAATATCTCGCAGCCATTTTGTCATTGTTTGCCTGCCTGGACCTCTTTTGGATCACAGATTGCGGGTATGTAATCATACATCTGCAATATCTCAATAATGTTGCGGAAAAATTAGAGGTTTTTTGACCGAAATGGGGTGAGCAGCCTGAAATATCGGTCAAAAACACATGTTATTTTGAACGCTTCATACCAAATTGGTTTACTTGCTGCGCCGTTTGGCCCGCAAAGTTGGGTCGGCTTGGGTTGGGTCTTCAGGCCACGGATGTTTCGGGTACTGGGCCCGCATATCTTTGCGAACATCCGCATAGGACCCTGCCCAGAATCCCGGCAGATCACGCGTGATCTGGATCGGGCGCTGGGCCGGGGACAGAAGGGTGATCTTCAGAGGTTGTCCGCCCACGATCGGATGTTTGGTGACGCCAAACACCTCTTGCAGCCGCAGCGCGATTTCGGGGGTCGCCCCACTGTAATCGATTGGGATTTTTCGACCCAGAGGGGTCACGAAGGCACCCGGAGCCCGCCGATCCAGCTCTTGCGTTTGGTCCCAGCTTAGCCGCGCGCGCAAAGCAGGAAGGGGGTCGAACCGCTTCCAGTCATCCGCGCTGCGTACGCCTGAAAGCATGGGCAGCAGCCAGTTTTCAAGATCATCCATCAGGCCAGGGATCGAGAAATCGGGTAGCACCACGCCCTCGGACCGCACCAGTTCAACCCGCGAAGCCAGCCGGGCAGGCGCGCCGTCCAGCCTCAGGCCCAGATCACGAACCCCATCCAGCATAGCCCGAGAGATGATGTCATCCGGGGCATCTTTCCAGATGCGGTCGCTGAGCGCGATCGCGCCAAACCGTTCCTGTCGTCGGGCGACCACGCGCCGGTCACGCTTGGACCATACACAGCTTTCGACCCATGCGATCTGTTCGGCAAAGAGGTCCCTTATCTCGCCTTCCGAGATGTGCGCCGCCATGCGCACCTTTGCCTCCCGAGGGTTTCCGTCGGTATCTAAGATCACCAGAAAGGGGGCTGCGGCCAGCGTGTCACTGCTATCCAACGCAACCCCTTTTCCACCGGACAAGATATAGCGCGGCTGATCACTTTTCCGGCGTTGCCCGATCCGATCCGGGTAAGCAAGCGCTGCCATGGCTGCCGGGCTCAGGTCGGTTCGCGCGCTTTTGGCCTGAGCGCGCAATCGCTTGGCTTCGGCTTTGGTTCGTTCCAACGTGCTTTGGTTCACCTGCCACGGGCGATTGCGCTGAAACGTGCGGATATCCCGCAGCGCTTCCAACCGCAGCATCAGATCCACAGGTGCAGCTTTCAGTGGGTCGCGTTCGGCCATCAGCGCGGCCAACAATGCCGCGTCCGCTCCCGCGTGAACCAGCATGTGGCCAAGCCTTGGATGCAACGGCAGGGCGGCCAAAGCGCGCCCGTGGTCGGTTATCCTTCCTTTTTCATCCAATGCGCCCAGCGTGACCAACAATGCCCGCGCCTCGGTCAGGGCGCCTTGAGGCGGTGGCGTCATGAAGGCCAAATCGCTGGCGTCAGCCCCCCACAGGGCGAGTTCCAACGCCAGACCGGTCAGGTCGGCTGCCTCGATCTCGGCGGGCGGAAAGGCGGCCAAAGCACCCTCTTCACCCTTGGACCACAGCCGGTAACATGTCCCTTCGGCCACTCGCCCGGCACGCCCTGTGCGCTGCGTCGCCTCGGCGCGCGTGACGCGTTCGGTCACAAGGCGGGACATGCCCGAGCCCGGGTCAAATCTGGCCCGACGTGCCTGCCCCATGTCCACCACAACCCGAATGTCCGGTATGGTCAGCGAGGTTTCGGCAATCGATGTGGCCAGCACCACTTTGCGGCCAGTTTCCGCTGGCGCGATTGCGGCGCGCTGTGCGGCGAAGGTCAGGGCACCAAACAAAGGCCGGATGGTGCAGTCTCGCGGCAATCGCCCAGCCAGGGAAGACTCGGCGCGGCGAATTTCACCTTCTCCTGGTAGGAAGACCAGAATTCCGCCGCCGGTTTCCCGCGTCTCGCGCTCGGCCTGAACGACCAAATCGGTCAGAGCGTCTAGCCGCCGGGATTGAGGACCCAATGGCCGATCCAGCCAACGTGTCTGAACCGGGAAACTGGAGCCCTCCGAGGTCACAAGCGGCGCGCCCATCAATTCCCCGACCGGTTCTGCATCCAGTGTCGCCGACATCGCAATGAGGATAAGGTCGTCCCGCAACGCGCCGGCAACCTCAAGACATAATGCCAGACCCAGATCGGCATTCAGCGACCGTTCATGGAACTCGTCAAAAATCACTGCGCCGATACCGGGCAAGTCGGGGTCGGATTGCAGCATTCTGGTCAGAATGCCCTCGGTCACCACTTCGATCCGGGTGGATTTCGACACCTTGGTCTCACCGCGAATCCGGTAGCCGACAGTCTGGCCCACAGGCTCGCCCAGGGTTTCTGCCATCCGCTCGGCAGCGGCGCGCGCAGCCAGCCTTCGGGGCTCCAACATCACGATCCGGCCCTTGCAAACGCCGCTTTCCAACAAGGCCAACGGCACACGCGTCGTTTTGCCTGCACCCGGAGGAGCTTGCAGCACGGCGCGGCCACACTCTTTGACAGAGGCAATCAGGTCGGGAAGGACCTCGTCTATAGGCAATCGGATCATGCAGCCTTATCGCCAAAGCGTCGGCCAAGGTCCAGAACGCTGCTACGCTTGTTGGTGCTGGACATTTCCGGTGCTGGGCCTTCATCTAGGGCAGGTTTTGACGAGGAAGTCGCTGATGAATACCGCCGAACTGGGCGACAGAATTTTGAACGGTGAACGCCGGGCATTGGCGCGCGCGATCACTTTGGTCGAAAGCGGGCGGTCGGATCATCGCGCCCAGGCCGCTGCGTTGCTGGACCGCCTTTCCGGAGCGGATCGGCAGGCCCTGCGCATCGGCCTGTCGGGAACCCCCGGGGTCGGCAAATCTACCTTCATTGAAAGCTTTGGCATGATGCTGACGGGGCAGGGGCTGCGTGTGGCTGTTCTGGCCGTTGATCCCAGCTCGGCCCGGTCTGGCGGCTCGATTCTGGGCGACAAGACCCGAATGGAGCGTCTGAGCCGTGAGAAAAACGCTTTTATTCGCCCGTCGCCCAGCCAAAGCCATTTGGGCGGGGTGGCGCGGCGCACGCGCGAGGCCATTGCCCTGTGCGAGGCCGCTGGGTTCGACGTTGTATTGATCGAAACCGTTGGCGTTGGTCAATCCGAGACGGTCGTGGCCGAGATGTCCGACCTTTTTCTGCTGCTGCTCGCCCCGGCTGGTGGGGACGAGTTGCAAGGGGTCAAGCGCGGCATCATGGAAATGGCCGACATGATCCTGATCAACAAGGCCGACGGAGACCTGAAGGCCACGGCCACCCGAACCTGCGCCGACTATGCCGGGGCCCTGCGATTGTTGCGCAAGCGTCCTCAGGACCCGGAGGGGTTTCCCAAGGCCATGACGGTCTCTGCAGTCGAGGAACATGGGCTGGAGCATGCGTGGGAGGAAATGCAAAGCCTCATCGCCTGGCGGCGTGAGGCCGGGTATTGGGCGCAAAACCGCGCCGTGCAGGCACAATATTGGTTCGAACAAGAGGTCCGCGCAGCCCTTCTGGCCCGTTTATCGACCACGCAGGCCCGCGGTTTGCTAGGGCGGCTGGGGGCCGAAGTCAGGGCCGGAAAACTCAGCCCTTCGGCAGCAGCGGAACGGATGTTGGCTGATTTGAACTAAACGCAGGTCCGGTAGAGCGGGCTGGCAATGGTAGCCGAAAAAAGCTGCGATGCAATTTAAGGTTGTGTTGCTAGGTTGGTCGCTGCAAAATTTAATGGTATATTATATGTAAATGTTTTTGGCCGCCGATGACGGAGCCGTAACCCATGCCCAATATCAACGGGACAACCGGCAACGACAATATCGATGTCACGGATGACAACGGAACCCTGAACGGCACGCCGCAGGGGACACCGATAGATAATGTCAGGGGGCGTAATGGCGATGACCAGATTGATGTCACGGACAGCACGATTCCAAATAACGTCCTCGGCAACGGTGGCAGCGATACGATCACGGTAACCGACAGCACAGTCGGGGGGCGCCTGACCGGTGGGTCAGGGTCGGACGTGATTACTGTCACTGGCTCCACGGTTGGTGATCTGCGGCTTGGCAGTGGTAATGACACCCTGAATTTCAGCAGCACGGATGTCGCCGGAACGATCCAGGGCGGTGCGGGAACGGATCAGTTAAATCTTCCCACCGGTACAGTTGTGGTGGATGACACACACGGAACTTTCACGGTTCTGGATGGTGTCAGCTATTCACTGTCCAGCGGATCCTTCACGTTGCCGTCCGGCAAAACCGCCGGCTACGCGGGGTTCGAAACGGGGACGGGTGTTACGTGTTTTACCTATGGCACCGAGATATTGACGCAAAATGGACCGATGCCGATACAGGATTTGAGCGTTGGTGACCTGATCCCAACCCTGGGGGAAGGCATGCGCCCCATTCTCTGGATCGGACGTCGAAAGCTGACCGCTGCGATGTTGCATGAGAATCCAAAGCTCCGACCGGTGCGCATTCTGGCCGGTGCGCTGGGCGAGGGTCTTCCCCGGCGCGATCTTGTGGTGTCGCGGCAGCATCGGATGTTGGTGCAATCCAGAATCGCGCGGCGCATGTTTGGCACCAGCGAGGTACTGGTCCCTGCGATCAAGTTAACCGTTCTGCCCGGGATTTTCGTGGATGAACACGCTGAGAGCGTCGAATATTTTCATCTGCTCTTCGACAAGCATCAGGTGATCTTTGCCGAAGATGCTCCAACTGAAAGCCTGTATACCGGGCCCGAAGCGCTAAAGTCTCTCAGCTCTGAGTCACGGCAGGAAATTTTCACGATTTTTCCCGAGTTGGCCGAACTTGACTATGTCGCAAACCCGGCCCGCCCGATCCCGCGGGGGCGATTGCAGGCACAGCTGATTGCCAGGCATCTGAAGAATAACAAACCCCTGTTGCAGACCCCGGTCATTTAGGGAAAAAGGAAATCTACGCCTGCTTAAAGATTTCGCCGCAGCCGTCTTGACCCTTGTCGCGATTCCCACTACACGCATCCAACCAGTTTTCGGGCGCGACTTCGGGTTGCGCCCCTTGTGATTTGGCCGCAGGCATCTTGCCCGGCCTCCAGAAACAAAGGAAGAAACCATGTCGCGCCGTTGCGAACTGACCGGAAAAGGCCCGATGACTGGCAACAATGTCAGCCACGCCAAAAACAGAACTCGTCGTCGTTTTCTGCCGAACTTGAACGACGTTACCCTGCAGTCGGAAACCCTGGGTCGTGGCGTCAAGCTGCGTATCTCGGCCGCTGCCCTGCGTTCGGTTGACCACCGTGGTGGTCTGGACGCGTTCCTGGCCAAAGCCAAGGATGAAGAGCTGTCCGCAAACGCTCTGAAAGTGAAAAAGGAAATCGTCAAGGCACAAGCCTCGGCCTAAGCCTTACTTTCTTGTTGAATGCTTAAGCCCCGCACCCGATGGTGTGGGGTTTTTCGTTTCCGTCTTCTCTCCAGCAATTATTAATTAATTATTAAATCCGTTCCGTTGGTGATCTTGTTCACATATCGGGGTCTGAATGTGAGTTAAGTTTGCTCATATTCAAATTGGCGGAGACATTTCAATGCCTACAAAAGTCTTTGATTTCCTGACTCTGCTGCCCGCATTTCTGGGCAAAGCTCTTGGCACCTGCACTCGAATGCAGCAGCGGGTCAATCGGCAACATAACAGTCTGACCGTTGAAACGGTCAAACGCCCCGGGCTGGATAACTGACGCATCGCCGCAGGGCTGCGATCAGCGATTGAAGCCCGGGGTTTCCCTGACTTATACCTCTGACCAGCATGACGGCTGTTATTCGCATCACTTTATCGATGGCATTGTCTGTGCTGGTCATCTTGACTGGCCAGGGCGTCGCGGCCTCGCGCGGTGTGGACCGCGCTGTCGGTCAGATGGTGTTGTGCACCGGAACTGGCCCGGTCGTCGTTTATATGGACGAAGAGGGGCAGCCCACCCGCGCACCGCATTATTGCCCCGACTACGTTCTGTCCTTGCTTGGCGCGGTTTTGGACCCGCAGGTGGACATGCCACAGCCTCCTGAGACGCCGCGCCATACGGTTCTTCTGAACGCAGATGGGTTGATCGCTGCCCCTGTACCGCAAACTCCTGCGCGCGCGCCGCCTGCCTTGGTCTGACCCAACGAGAAAATCAGACATATCAAGGAGAGGCTAAATGTCCTTCAAATCCACAATTCTGTCCTCACTCGCAGCAGTTTCCCTGGCCGCAACCGCCTGGGCCGGAAGCGAAATCAAGGTCGATGACGCCTATGCCCGTTCATCTGGAAAAAACGCCAAAGCAGGCGCAGCTTTCATGATGATCGTTAATCAGGGTGAAGCCGACGACCGGCTGATCGGGGTGCAATCAGAGGTCGCCGCACGGGTTGAGCTGCACACTCACAAGATCGATGACGCTGGCGTGGCCAAAATGGTCCATGTCGAAGAAGGTTTTGTCATACCCGCAGGCGAGGGCCACATGCTGAAACGCGGCGGCGACCACGTGATGTTCATGGGGTTGACCGAACCATTTGAACATGGCGAGACAGTGCCGGTCACGCTGATCTTTGAGCAAGCCGGTGAAGTGAAGGTCGAGATCCCGGTTGATCTGGAACGCAAAGAAGACGGCGCGCATTCCCACTGAGGGTACGCCTGTCTTCGGGCCGCAAAAACAGCCCTCATCCACGCGTCAGACCGGGCTATGCCCGGTCTGTTGCGTTATCGGTTGACGGAGCGCATCCCAAGGCGGTCACCCGCACGTTTGAAGCGTGCGGCCAGGAAAAACATGACCACGGCAATCGCCAAAGCTGAGAAGGCGATAGCCCAGCCCAATGCCACAAGGCCGCTACCGGGCCAAAACATCAGCACCAAGCCAATCGCCAGGGCTGCCAGGCCAGAGTTGCGTGTGCGCCGTGGAAAGGCGCGTTTTCCTAGCGGGTGCGAATCCCGCCTAACAATTGTCGCTTCGGTTGGTAGCAGCCTGAGCGGATCACGGAGGTAACGACATGGTCTGAAGCACTCAGGTAGAAGGGTTGCGAGAGCAACTCAGCGACCATGCGGGCCGGAACGCGAGTGAACGCCGAGCAGGCCTCGAAAAGGTTAATGCGGGAGACGACCCACCACGTATCTGGGGAAGTCCGACGACAGACTGGGAAGCAAGCGACATACGCACCAGTCTGTTCCCGCCGGGGTATTGGCGTCGGCACGTATGGAAGATGGAAAACGTGGCAACACGGGAAGCCCTGTCGGTGGCGCGCGCACGCCAACCGGTTCCCCGCAAGGGACAGACCGGGCCGACAGGGTGGCGGACAGGCCCGTAGTACCGAGGACGCCGGGTAATGCCGGTCGAGGAAAGGGGCCTGACTTCAGAAGAGTATGGAGAAGGAAGCAAGGCATGACCACTGGTCAAAACCTAACAGGGTCACAACGTGTTCAGAAACTCCAGACCATGCTACATGCGAAAGCGAAGGAAGAACCCGACCGGCGCTTTCACGCCCTCATCGACAAGGTGTGGCGAATGGACTTTCTAACGGAAGCCTGGGACAGGGTGCGCCTGAATGGCGGCTCCGCCGGGGTGGACAGAGAGACAGTCGACCACATCGAAGCGTATGGCGTGGAGCAATGGCTCGGGGAATTGTCGCAGGACTTGAAGGACGGAACCTACACACCAAAAGCGGTGCGACAGGTTCTGATCCCGAAGAAACAGCCCGGCCAGTTCCGGCCATTGGGCATTCCCTGCATACGGGACAGGGTGGCGCAGACATCGGCGACGCTTGTGCTTGAGCCGATCTTTGAGGCCGACCTGCAACCGGAGCAATATGCCTACCGACCGGAACGGAGCGCGACGGATGCGGTCAATCGCATTCATCGGCTTGTGAATACCGGACATAACGAGGTTGTAGACGGCGACTTGTCCAACTACTTCGGCGAAATCCCCCATGCCGAACTGATGAAGAGCATTGCCCGCCGCGTGAGCGATGGGCGGATGCTCGGCCTCATCAAGGCATGGCTGGAAATGCCGGTAGAAGAGGAGGACGGAAAGGGCGGCAAGCGCCGCTTGAACCGCGCCCGCCACGAGCGGAAGGGAACACCCCAAGGTGCCCCCATCTCACCGCTCCTCAGCAACCTTTACATGCGCCGGTTCATTCTGGGCTGGACAGTGCTGGGCTACGCCCGGCGCTTTCGGTCAGAGATCGTGAACTATGCGGACGACTTTTGTGTTCTCGGCAAGGCCCCGGCGGCAGAAATGCTGGCGGCGGTCAGGCAGATCATGGATAGCCTGAAGCTGGCGATCAACGACGACAAGACCCGATGCTTGCGATGCCCGGAAGAGGCGCTTGAGTTTCTGGGGTATCGCATCGGACGCAACTACCGCCCGCAGGGGGGTGCCTATATTGGCACCAAACCCAGCAAGGCGAGCGTCAAAAGCATCTGCCGTAAGATCAGTGCGCAGACCGCTGCAAAGTATGGGCTGATGAGTTCTGGGGATATGGTGCGCCGTCTCAACTGGATGCTGTCCGGCTGGGCGAACTATTACCACCTCGGACAAGTCAGTTCGGCCTATGCGGCGATTGATGCGCACACGACCAAGCGGCTGCGACAATGGCTCTGTCGAAAGCACAAGGTGAAAGCTGGGAAGTATGTGCGCTACCCGGACGAACGGCTGTGGAACACCTACGGCTTGCTACGCCTTGCGCCAATGACGAAGGGCCTTCCGTGGGCGAAGGCATGACCTGTCGGAAAGCCGGATGCGGGAAAGCCGCACGTCCGGTTTGATGAGCGGGGACGAGGAAACGTGGCCATGGTGAGGACTGAGGCACCGGCACTACGCGAAAGCCGCCGGATAACAGCTACTCCCCACACCTACAGCAGGGCGCGCCTCTCCCCGACTCTACACAATCATGCGTTCCGGATCCTGAGCATGCATCTGGGACAGCGCCATCATCGAACCGATCCCCATGACAAGCGCCCACGCACCCAGCAGGAAAAACGCCAGTCGGGCCGCGCCTTCGGGCCAGATCAGCAAGACCAGACCAATAAGCGCGGCGACAATGCCCGCACCGCCGATCACTCCGCGTCGTCCAAATCCGACCAGGGTCAGGCCGCCATCCAGGATTAGAAGAAACCCGACCAGCCGCAGCAACAGCGAGATGCTTCCAGTCGGCCAGAACAGCGCCGCGATCCCGACCACAGCGGCCAGCACGCCGCGCAACAGGAATGTCCACCACAGGCTTGCCAGATTGTCGCTGAGCGCGTCTCGCGAGCGCATGGTGGTCTCGTCCAGGATTTCACCGTCTTTTGCGTTTGGGTCTGTCATGTTCATCCCATCTCCAAAATCTGGCCGCAATCCAACCGATTGAGGCATAAACAATCTGTACCCACAGCCTTAGCGCTGACCAAGGAGTTTGTTCACCCAGCGTGGGACCGTTTCCGTAGCAGGCCCCAGAATTGTTTCGTCAAAACTTGAACTTCCAGCCGAAGGCTCAAGGTTCAGTTCGACGGTGCGGGCCCCACCTGCGATGGCTTCGTGGACAAAGGCTGCGGCCGGATAGACCTGACCCGACGTGCCTATGCTGGCGAAAATCCGAGCGTTGGCCAGGTGATCATAAATCACGTCCATCTGATACGGCATCTCGCCGAACCAGACGACATCAGGCCGCGCAGCCGGTGCGTGGCACGCAGGGCAGGGCTCACCCACGGCCATCTCTGGGGGCGCCGCCCACCTGTGACCGCAGGCGGCGCAAAGCGCGCCAGCCAGACTGCCGTGCATGTGAATGACGTCTTCGGCTCCACCTGCTTCGTGCAGACTGTCCACATTCTGGGTCACGATGATGACGTCGCCGGGCCAGTCCCTTTGCAGCCGGGCCAACGCGCTATGCGCCGCGTTTGGTTTTGCCTGGGCCGCGTGCGCCCGGCGGGCATTGTAGAACCCGTGCACCAGCGCAGGGTCGCGGGCGAAGCCCTCGGGCGTGGCCACGTCTTCGATGCGGTGTTGTGCCCACAAACCGCCTTCGTCCCGAAACGTGCTCAACCCGCTTTCCGCAGATATTCCGGCTCCTGTCAGAATGACGATCTTTTCCATACTTGTCTCACGCGCTAAAGCTTGCCCCATGACACACCGTATCCTTTTCGTCTGTTTGGGCAATATCTGCCGGTCCCCGGCCGCCGAGGGCGCCTTTCGGTCCCGCGCGCCGCATTTTGAAACAGATAGCGCAGGCACCTCGGGATGGCATGTCGGAGATCCACCTTACGGACCGATGCAAAACGCGGCATTGGTCCGCGGGATCGACCTTGGCGATCTGCGTGCGCGGCAGTTTTCGGCAGAGGATTTCCACAGGTTCGATCTGATCATCGGCATGGACGCGCGCAATATTGCCGATATCGAAGATTTGCGCCCTGCGGGGAATGAAACGCCCGTGCGCCTGTTAACGGATTTTGCGCCCGAAACCGGCGCGGAACATGTGCCCGACCCGTACTACACCCGCGATTTCGATGGTGCGCTGGATCTGATCGAAACAGCGGTCGAAGGGCTGAGGGCGCATCTGGACGACTAGTCTGATACTTTCAAACGTCCGCTCAGCCAGGGTAATTTTGTAATTGCCGGATCAATAATCTGGCTTTTCATAAGGCGTCGCATCATTCCCGCGACCTCCTGCGGGACCTGCCCGGCCAAGTCGGTGCGCGTGAACAGGGAAATCGTGCGCCCATGGTCTCCGAATGGGGCCGGATGTACGTCAAGCACGTCATGAAACCGGGTGGCGCGCATATAGCCCAGCGGGGTCGTGATGGCCCAACCAAGCCCGCGCGCCACCATGGCCATCAGCGCCAGGTGCGAACCGATCTCGAAGCGTTCCTCAAACTCCAGCTGTTGCCGGGCCAGATGACCTTCGATCTGCCGGCTGATTAGTTGCTCGCGCGCATAGCGTAGAAAGGGCAGATCGCGTGTTGGGTTTTCGATGGCCTTGGGAGTCACCAGAATGAACGGGTCCTGAACCAAAGGGTATTCTACCACCCCTTCAAACACCTCTCCGCTATGGGCCGAGACAACCATATGCAGGCGCTGCGCCTCGAGTTCCTCAAACAGGTCCAGACTGGGCAGAGTGATCAGTTTGAACTTTGACCGGGTCAGGCTGTCGGCCAGCAGGGTCGCCAGACGCGGTGTCAGATCATTATCGAAATCGTCGATCAACCCGATCGAGAGCGTGGTCAGATGACCCAGGTCCATAACGGTCAGTTCGCTTTGGGCCATTTGAAGTTCGGCCAGAACCGTCTCGGCGCGCGCCAGAAAGCTGCGCCCGGCCTGCGTCAGCCGCATCGGCCGCCGTCCGTGATCGACGAGATCGGTGCCCAAGGCCTTTTCCAGATTGCGCAACTGCTGGCTGACCGAAGGCTGGCTGAGCCCGGTGATCTCGGCCGCCTGTGCCACCGATCCCGTCCGCGCCAGCGCCTCGAACACCTCGAGGCCCCGCAGGGTCAGCCCTTTCATCACCATCGCACATACCTTTCGCTGCGCCATTTCTGGGGCGCAGGGCAGGTCAGGTCAAGGTTGCAGAAGGGCTTAGCTGCAGATTGCCTGCGCCATCTGGCCAAAGTTCTGATACCGATCCCACAACGCATCATCGCGCGCAGTCTGCGACATCTTCAGCTCCTGCGCCTGATGCGGGTCGCCGAACCATTTGGCCACGGTCTTCTGATCGCTGCTGGTGAGCGCCTGATTGGCGACGTGCTGAATGCAACTGCACCGCGCCCGCGTCGCCGCCTCGCGATCCGACGCCAAACACGCCTGCTTGATCTGCGCGGCGTCCGCAGCCGGAGCAACTGTTGTCAGCGATGCCGCACAAAATGCGATTAAGAGGAACTGTTTCATACTCGAGCCTCGTTTTTTGCCTGCCCGGACGGGTCTTTCGCCCCTCTCGGTCTGCGGCGGAGTATGAATCAAAGTGGATTCGGGATCAATCGGTGGGTTCAAAAAAGTGAATAGACGAGTCAGAAACACCCCACCCTGTAGGCCGGGATTCAGCCCGGCGCCCGTCATGAGAGGAACGGCAGCCACTCCTCCAAAGTTTCAATCAACGCTTCAATCTTCTCTGGATGTTTGGCGATGTAAGCATCCACGACAACGGTCGTACCTTTGGTGGTTCCAACTATGATTGCGGTGCCAACAGCTAAATTGACCTTTCGAGTACACCATTTGAGAAGGTCAATTAAACCGGATTTGAACTTAACCAGTATCGCCTGAATCCACTCGCGAGCAGGATTTTCCTGCTTCAACGCGGTCGAGAGTTCCTCTTTGGCTTCCCAAATCAGTGTTATTGCGCCGGACAAAGGCTTGTCTTGAATGCTCTCAGGAGGGTTGTTCCCGCCGATGCCATGGCGGGCAAGTCGCTTTGCCTCCAAGTGGACCTTGAGTTCAGCCAATGAAGATTCGACCTTCAACCGCGCTCGAACTCGCCTGATTTCATCAGCTATCGCATTCGGTCCAGCGTTCCAGATACTATTGTCAATCAATGCAATCTGTTTTTGGAGTTCCCAGTCCAAAGGTTGCCCATCAAAGTAACCTTGATACCAGCTTCGCCAAAACACCCATGGACCACTGTTAGGTACTTGGTCGAAATACCACATCGCACTTTTGTGGCTATCTGGGGGATCGTAGACGGAAAAAAGCGGCGAATAGAACGCTTGTTCATCCGTCGTTCCTTGCTCGTGGTCTTCCAGATCAGCCAATACCTGATTGATAACTTCGTTTTCTGGGAAGGCCAGTAGAGAGGCGTCGATGCTGCCCGCAACGAGCTCTGCACGGCGTCTCTCGCTATTCGTTCCAAAAAACTGAGCACAGCAATTTGCCATATGCACGACACTATCAAGCTGGTGCAACTTCATTTGCAATACTTCTTCCGAAGCGGCATCTCGGTTCGACAGGAAGTTCGGATACTTGCACCCGACTGCTGTGGAGATGGCGGCACGAAATGTACCAAGGATTATGAAATCGATATTTGGGGGGTCTTTTTCGACTAAAGCGACGAACATCCGAGGAAGCGAGCGAAGAAGGAGTCGAACGGATAGGGCCATCAGTACAGATTGTTCTTCGCCTATGAAATACGGGATAGTTTCCTTGGCTGCCTGATTGCCAAAAAGCATAGTGAATCCAGGTTCTGGAACTTGATCATCCCTGTCAAACCCAGTCATTGTATAGCACCTTGACCAACCCACGATTCCTCTACATATCCCCAACCCATGACAGACCTCGCTCATATCCGCAATTTCTCCATCGTCGCGCATATCGACCATGGCAAATCCACCCTTGCTGACCGGCTCATCCAAGAGACCGGAACGGTCAAGGATCGCGACATGAAGGAACAACTGCTCGACAGCATGGATATCGAGCGTGAGCGTGGCATCACCATCAAGGCCAACACGGTTCGCATCGACTATACCGCCGATAATGGCGAGCACTATGTGCTGAACCTGATCGACACCCCCGGCCACGTGGACTTTGCCTATGAGGTCAGCCGGTCGATGCGCGCGGTTGAGGGCTCTCTGCTGGTTGTGGACTCGACCCAAGGGGTTGAGGCGCAGACGCTGGCGAATGTCTATCAGGCCATCGACGCCGATCATGAGATCGTGCCGGTGCTGAACAAGATCGACCTGCCTGCGTCCGACTGTGACCGCGTGGCCGAACAGATCGAGGATGTGATCGGCATCGACGCGACCGACGCCATTCAGGTCAGCGCCAAGACCGGGCAGGGCATCCACGAGACGCTAGAGGCCATCGTGCAGCAACTGCCCGCACCGCAGGGCAATCTGGACGCACCGCTCAAGGCAATGCTGGTGGATTCGTGGTACGACGCCTATCTCGGCGTCATCGTTCTGGTCCGCATCATGGACGGCACGCTGAAAAAGGGCATGCGGGTCAAGTTCATGTCGAACGGCACCCTGCACCATGTCGATCGCGTCGGCGTCTTCCGCCCCGAGATGGAGATGGTCGACAGCCTCGGCCCAGGTGAGATCGGCTTCCTCACAGCCTCGATCAAACAGGTCCGCGACACCCGCGTCGGTGACACCATCACGAATGACCGCAACGGGACTGAAGTGGCGCTGGACGGCTTTAAGCCCGCGCAGCCGGTGGTGTTCTGTGGCCTCTTCCCCGTCGACAGTTCCGAATTCGAAGACCTGCGCGACGCGATCGACAAACTGGCCCTGAACGACGCCAGCTTCAGCTTTGAGATGGAAACCTCAGCCGCACTTGGCTTTGGCTTCCGCTGCGGCTTCCTTGGTCTTCTGCACCTTGAGGTCATCCGCGACCGCATCGAACGCGAATACGATATCGAGCTCATCACCACCGCGCCGTCGGTGATCTATCACGTCTACATGAAAGACGGCGAGATGATCGAGCTGCACAACCCCGCCGACATGCCCGACCCGTCGAAGGTCGACCATATCGAGGAGCCGCGGATCAAGGCGACCATTCTGGTGCCGGATGAATATCTCGGCGACGTGCTGAAACTCTGCCAGGACCGTCGCGGCATCCAGCTGGACCTGACCTATGCGGGCAGCCGCGCCATGGTCGTCTATGACCTGCCGCTGAACGAGGTCGTCTTTGACTTCTACGACCGCCTGAAATCGGTGACCAAGGGTTATGCGTCCTTCGACTATCAGATGACCGGCTATACCGAGGATAATCTGGTCAAGATGTCGGTGCTGGTGAATGATGAGCCGGTGGATGCGTTGTCGACCATGGTTCACCGCGACCGGGCCGAGATGCGGGGCCGGGCGATGTGCGAAAAGCTCAAAGACCTGATCCCGCGCCACATGTTCAAAATCCCGATCCAGGCCGCCATCGGAGGCAAGGTCATCGCCCGCGAGACCCTCTCGGCGCTGCGCAAGGACGTGACTGCGAAGTGCTACGGAGGCGATGCCACGCGGAAACGCAAACTGCTGGACAAGCAGAAGGCGGGGAAAAAGAAGATGCGCCAGTTCGGGAAGGTCGATATCCCGCAGGAGGCGTTTATTAGCGCGTTGAAGATGGATGGATGAGGCTGTTCATCTAAGTTCTTTCCAACGAAGTAGCCTAGTCAAGAGAAAACGCCGACAGTAAACCGTTCTTTTTCTGCTCCGATATTGTGGTATCCGAAATCTTCTTTCGGAGCGAGTTTCTCGCAGCATTTATTGCAACGATAAGTTCGTCAGATTTTTCGTATAACGTATCGTTTATCCTACTTGTCATATCGCTTTTGGGGCCGGTTAGCAGAGTCGAGCTAGAGAATTGCTCTCTGAGGTTGATAGCCATTACTTCATGATCATTCATGTAGTAGCGGTCAGCTTCCCCGCTGATGGCCCGCAAGCTAACATACACTGCGCAGTTGTTTCCACCTGTGTCATAGCC
Source organism: Ruegeria sp. (assembly GCF_965243365.1). GTDB lineage: Bacteria > Pseudomonadota > Alphaproteobacteria > Rhodobacterales > Rhodobacteraceae > Ruegeria. The sequence goes on from NZ_CBDEUW010000002.1 coordinate 2,503,975, forward strand.
AAGAGCGCTAACTTCTATTGTGAAGAAGGCGTTGTCGTCAGCCGGCACAATATTCTCATAACCTGCAATAATTAAGTTCTTTTCAACGGCTGTTTTAGCCGCATTGGATTTTGTCCAGCAGCCGTCGGTGACTTGATCTCTTACTACTACTTCTATTTTTTGATCCTTGCGCAAAAGTGCGAGTGTGAGATTGACATCAAATGCGGTAAAGTCTGCAATTTCTGATGACACTAACGACGTTGTTGCAAAAAAGGCGACAAAAGCTAGAGAAAGACTATTCTTGAAGCGAAGAAAAGCACGCACAGAGTTATCCTCGATGTGAACAAATTCAGTGATAGTACTGTTTTGCTGTCAGTTTATGCGGTGAGGTTCAAGTCGTTTTGTTCTTATGATTTTTGAATGTGATTTTGGTTGTACTCCAGTACGCACTCCACCCGCCCGGCGGTACCCCGGAGCCGCGCCGAGCCGCCCCAGTCAAACCAAAGGTTTGTGTCCGGCAAAACGGGTGGCGCGTTTGTGCCTCCCCTCGGGTCGGCGCTGCCCTCTGTTCGGTCGATCAACCATCCCAAACATGTTTGCGCCCGGGGCTTTGCAGTTCGTGCTCCAAGGGCAATGCTCAAACATGAGAAAATAATGTCAAAATGATACTTGAGATTGTGCTCCAGCCTGTTAACCTTTGTTAACGTTTTGATTTATGGTTAAAACTGGAGTTTCAAATGCGTCATTTCTTTCTTGTGATGATCATTACTATTCTTACTGCAACGACAGTTAACGCACATGGTGGTGGCTGTCGGAAAGACTCGCCTCCGGGGAAATGCTGCCACGCGGGCTCGAAACCTTATCACTGTCACTGATACCTTTAGGGTCGGGTTAACCCCGTCCCGGATTTTGCCTCACCCTTAACCCTTCATGAAGTTTCCTTTAGGTAAGTTGTAACCCTCTCTCTCCCTTCCAATCTGTTCAGCAGATGAGATGGAGAGAGCCCATGACCAGATACATTACTGCCGGAGCAGCCGCTTTGGCCACGACCCTCACCCTTGCCACCTCGGCGCTGGCCGAGACCACGCCGGACCTGCGGGGGACGTGGTTGGGGACGTATACAACCGTCCAGCCCAGCCATTACTACAAGGGCGACGAGCCGCGCTTTAATCAGGCGGAATGGATGATCGACATCCAGCAACAGCAGGACAACGTGTTCTGGGGGCCCAGCAAATGGCGCAGTGTGAATGTCGATGAATGGCAGGAATACGAAGTCACCGGCACGATCAGTCTGGATGGCTCTGGCAAGATCGGGCTTGTCGAGACCTCTCCGCTGGTGATCGGTGCAAACGCGCTGATCGATGCGCGCTATGAAGACGGCAAGATTTACGCGGATTTCCGTAGCCTGCGAAACGGAACGACCTACAGCACCGTTCTGGAACGTCAGGTGAACTGAAGCGCCTCTGACCCGGTCGGTTTTAGAGGGTAAGAGCACCGGACCAACGGGGTACGGTGGTGTGTGATAGGTTACATCGGCCGGGGCAGAGCGCTTCTCAGTTCATGAAACCATCGTCTCCACAGGGAGGAGACGGGCCGGGCAGCCCCTACCTGTCTGCGATCGGATCCCAATTGCCTGGTGCGGCAGCGGCGCGTGTCGGGCAATCGGGCCTCGCGACCCTTCAGCGCGACCTCGCGGAGTGTTGGGGGTTTGCCCGGCCAGTATTCGAAATCCGGTGGAAGAGGATGCGAATCCCTGGCCCATTGATTCGACGAACTCAAGGGGGAGGTTGGGCGATTTTGCGGGTGAGAATTGTTCCGCGGGCACTTAAATCCGTTTGCACCTGCAGAAATTGGGGGGAAATGGGTGTTTTGATGATGTCTGAACTTTTCCGCGCTCAACCCTACGCGATCTCGCGCATTCTGGAGTTATCCACATTGCTACCCCTGCGGATATCAACAGCTTATCCACGCCTAATTTTTATGCTGCAGTGCTATTTTCTTGTCGGATCACAGCGTGAATGCAAAAGTCAGATCACCGCTTAGGTTCCTCGGGGCCAAGGCGGGATGCACAAGCCCAGGGGGCGCGGCGACGAAGACGGATTTTAGGATTTGCTCTAAGTTGCAGTGACTTACCGGTGGCTAATCAGCTGGATCAGGCTTCGCGCTTGAATTGGGTGATCAGCCTCTCAGAGGGCAGGTGCGATCTGCGGCGCGACATAGCGCGTGCGGCAGAGGCTTTGGTCCTTTCGGGGGCCGGGGCAACTGGATCGGGACGTCCTCGGGCGTGCCGGACCGGCAAGGCGTCAGGAGTGTCCGAAAGGATGCATGCAAAGACCGCGTCTGCGCACCTGACGCCTTTTCCTATTCTGAACCCCAGGTTCGTACAGGCTACCACTCGACGACCCCTACAAACGGGAGACGGGGGCCTTTCGTGTGCGCGAAAGACCCCCGTCGAAGTGTCAGATGATGCAATGCCGCGTCTATGCACCTGTGTGATGATGCTACGCTGTTTGGCCCGCGCCTGCAACTACATATTGCGGCATAAGCGTGGGTGCCCGCATTATTTTGATGTGGCTCAGAGGCTCTCCTGAACGTCTGTCGCCGCTCCTTGGATGGCGTCACCGGCTTTTTCAATGTCTTTGCCAGCACCTTTGGCGGTTTCGCAGGCTGCCAGCGAGAACAAGGCCAGGCCAATCAGAATCGCACGGATCATGGGTAACTCCTTTGGTAAATGTCCTGTTTTGGTTAGCAGTTTTGGGATCACAGAGCTACAGCTTTTGCTGGCCAAAGGGTATTCGGCAATCGGGTAACCGGAAAATCCGTGCAGGGCCCTATTTTTCTTTGCAGAACAGTTCGTAAACCACTTCCAGAATCCGGCGGGGACGGTCATCGGCCAGGCGATAGAAGATCGCCTTGCCCTCACGCCGCGGCACCACGAGTCCTTCAAGGCGAAGCCGCGACAGTTGTTGGGAAACGGCGGCTTGCCGCGCAGACAAAAGCTCTTCCAGCTGAGTTACCGATTTTTCTCCGGACACCAGATGGCACAGGATCATCAGTCGGCCCTCGTGGCTGATGGCTTTGAGGAAATTGGAGGCATTCGTGGCGTTTTCCACCATTTGGTCCAGGTCTTTCGAAGACATATCCTGCGTAAATTGGGGAAGAGCCATATTCCGATTTCCTTACAAGTCCCGTGAGCAGTCCGGCCTGACTGGATCGGCCTGAACGCGAGCCAACTAGGTACACGTTATGTCCATGCATTTCTATATGCACGGATCAAAATAGCGTGATGAAAGAGAAGCTGGTCTGCATTCCGTGGTGGTAGGCGCAGCGAGTGGCAGAGGTAAAAGCCGACGCTGCGTTTTGCGCAGACGTGACATAGATTTCACGCGGTTTGCACCAGATTTCACGGATCGTTTCGGCCCCCCTTGCGGCCCCCCGGTGGCGGCACTAAGACTCGGGTAACTTCTTCCCGGGTATGGTCCCGATCCATAGCAAAGCAGGCAGGTCCAGAAATGTTCGATCCAGTTGACACTTATATGAACACGCTCGTCCCTATGGTCGTGGAACAGACCAGCCGGGGTGAGCGCGCATACGACATCTTTTCGCGCCTTCTGAAAGAACGGATCATTTTTATCAATGGTCCGATCCATGATGGGATGAGCCATCTGGTCGTGGCGCAGCTGCTGCACCTTGAGGCGGAAAATCCGAACAAGGAAATCTCGATCTACATCAACTCACCCGGCGGTGTTGTGACCAGCGGTTTGTCGATTTACGACACAATGCAGTACATCAAGCCGAAATGTTCCACATTGGTGATCGGTCAGGCGGCCTCGATGGGCTCGGTTTTGCTGGCTGGCGGCGAGAAAGGGATGCGCTTTTCACTGCCCAACAGCCGCATTATGGTCCACCAGCCCAGCGGTGGCTATCAGGGTCAGGCAAGTGACATCATGATCCATGCGGCGGAAACGCAAAAACTCAAGGATCGTCTGTATGATATCTATGTGCGCCATACAGGGCAGACTAAAAAGGCCGTTGAAAAGGCCCTTGACCGTGACAATTTCATGAGCCCGGAAGAGGCCAAGGATTGGGGCCACATCGACGAAATCGTCGAGAATCGCGCCAAAATGGATGGTGATGAGGCCTAGGTCCGAAACCCCGTGCCTTGGGGTGTAACGGATGATTTTGCGATTGTAGCTGCCACAGCGCTGGCCTAAGCTGCAGCAAAGGCGGCAAACGCGGTCCGGATGGGGTCGCACGGATGGAGCCCGAAAGGTAGAACATGTCGACGAATTCTGGTGGTGACGGTAAGAATACGCTCTACTGCAGCTTCTGTGGCAAAAGCCAGCATGAGGTCCGCAAACTGATTGCCGGTCCGACCGTATTTATCTGTGACGAATGCGTCGAACTGTGCATGGACATCATCCGGGAAGAAACGAAGGCCAGTGGCCTGAAATCTTCAGACGGCGTGCCGACACCTAAAGATATTTGTGAAGTTCTGGACGATTACGTTATTGGTCAGGCCACGGCAAAGCGGGTGCTTTCTGTCGCTGTTCATAACCACTACAAGCGCCTCAATCACGCTCAGAAAGCGGGCAGCGATATCGAGCTGGCGAAATCCAATATCCTGCTGATTGGTCCGACTGGTTGCGGCAAGACTCTGCTGGCCCAGACGCTGGCGCGGATTCTGGATGTGCCGTTTACAATGGCGGACGCGACCACGCTGACCGAGGCCGGTTATGTGGGCGAGGATGTCGAAAACATCATTCTCAAACTGCTGCAGGCCAGCGAATACAACGTCGAACGTGCGCAGCGTGGCATTGTCTATATTGATGAGGTCGACAAGATCACACGCAAGTCCGAAAACCCTTCAATCACGCGCGACGTATCGGGCGAGGGCGTGCAGCAGGCGCTGTTGAAACTGATGGAAGGTACTGTCGCAAGCGTGCCGCCGCAGGGTGGGCGCAAGCATCCGCAGCAGGAATTCCTGCAAGTGGACACCACCAACATCCTGTTCATTTGCGGCGGCGCTTTCGCGGGTCTGGACAAGATCATTGCTCAGCGTGGCAAGGGTTCGGCCATGGGATTTGGCGCGGACGTTCGTGACAATGACGAGCGCGGCGTTGGTGAGATCTTCAAGGATCTTGAGCCCGAAGATCTTTTGAGGTTCGGCTTGATCCCTGAATTTGTTGGTCGTCTGCCTGTTCTGGCGACGCTTGAGGATCTTGACGAAGATGCACTGGTCACCATTTTGACCAGCCCTAAAAACGCCCTTGTCAAACAGTACCAGCGCTTGTTCGAGTTGGAGGACGCTGAACTGGCGTTTACTGACGACGCACTGAAAGCGATTGCCAAGAAAGCCATTGAGCGCAAAACGGGCGCGCGTGGTTTGCGCTCGATCCTCGAAGACATCCTGTTGGACACAATGTTCGAGCTTCCCGGCTTGAAGAACGTGACCGAAGTAGTGGTTAACGAAGAAGCCGTCACTTCAGAGACGCAGCCGTTGATTATCTATGCAGATGTGAATCACGAATCCGCTTCGGCTGGATAGTATTCCAAACCCAAGGCCGGGGGCTCTGCCCCCGCCGCGGCAAGCCGCGACTCCCCCGAGGTATTTCGGAACAGAAGAAGCAGGGGATCCTTTCTTCATCTGGCTATAAATATCCCGGAGCGCGAGGCAGAGCCTCGCAAAGTGCATTTCTCAGGAGGTCTCATTGGTGGTGAAGCGTATATCGTCCGGGGGCGCGTTCGAAGAGAAGGTGGGGTATTGCCGGGCCGTTGTTGCAGGCGGTTGGGTCCATGTCGCTGGGACTGTTGGCGAGGGCGATGATGTTGTTGCGCAATGCCGGTCCAGCCTGTCCATCATCGAAAAGGCATTGGCGGAAGCAGGGGCATCTTTTGCGGATGTTGTGCGCGTGACTTACATGCTGCCGGACCGAACGGAATTTGAGCCATGTTGGCCGATATTGGCCGAAACTTTTGGCAATAATCCCCCGGTGGCGACGATGATAGAATGCGGGCTGGTGGATCCGAAATACCGGATCGAAATCGAAGTCACCGCGTTTTTGCCGGAATGACATCGGGGTGCCGTGTGGTACTGGACCTTCGCCCGGCTTTGGTCCATATCTTCGGGGACAGAAATGCCGGAGGCAGCCGATGGGAATCCTGAACACTCTTTTGCGGGCCGTGACTTGGTGGAACGGAGCCACCCTGAACACGCAGATTTATACCGCGCGCAAGGGCGTTAAGGTTGGTGAAGACGACGAAGGCAATGTGTTTTATCGCAACGCGGATGACAGCAAGCGCTGGGTGATTTTTAACGGCGAGGCTGAGGCCAGCCGCATTGATCCGGACTGGCACGGGTGGTTGCATCGCACTTGGGACGAACCGCCGACGGATAAACCTTTGCAGCATAAGTCGTGGGAGAAACCCCATCAGGAGAACCTGACCGGAACCGCGCTTGCCTATGCTCCGGCGGGATCTTTGCGTCGCCCCGATCCGGTTGATCGGAAAGACTACGAAGCCTGGAGCCCGGAATAAGCGAGGCTGGCATGTCAAACCACACAGTGACCGAAGTTCTTGTAGGCGGCGTCGTTTTGGCCGGTGCGATTGCGTTTGGGGTTTATGCCAGCCAGTCGACAGGCCTGTCGCAGACAAGCAACGGCTACGAACTGGGGGCGTCATTTCGGTCTTTGGAGGGCGTTGGCGTTGGAACGGATGTACGCCTTGCCGGAGTAAAAATCGGGACAGTGACAAATGTTTCCCTGAACCCCGAGACATATCGTGCAGACACCAGTTTTTCTGTGGCGGACGGTATCCTGATCCCGGATGACAGCGCCATCGTCATCTCTTCCGAAGGTCTTTTGGGTGGGAACTTTGTCGAAGTAATGCCCGGCGGATCGCCATTCTATTTCGAACCGGGTGATGAGATCGAGGATACGCAAGGGGCGGTCAGCCTGATCTCTCTGTTGGTTAAATTTGTGGCCGGAGATGGCAGCGAATGAAATATGGCGTTCTGGCAATGTTTCTACTTGCCGCGACAGGTGCCTGGGCGCAGCAAAGGGTTCAGTCCAGTCCGGGGGCGACGCTGCGCGGCCTGGATAAGGTTAACGGTCAAACTGTTGATGTCGAAGTGCAAAGTGGTCAGACTGCCGCGATATTTGGGTTGGACGTTGCATTGGGAGATTGCCGCTATCCGGTGGACAACCCGACAGGCGATGCATTCGCCTTTTTGACGATTTGGGAACAGGGCCGGTCAGAGCAGCTGTTCGATGGCTGGATGATTGCCACGTCGCCAGCACTGAATGCTTTGGACCACTCTCGCTACGATGTCTGGGTGATCCGCTGTATGACGCCATCTGCGGATTGATCCAGATCAGACGTGAAATCTGCGCTTGCGGTGATCGCTTTCTCCAGTTGCTGTCTGTATTGGCTTTTGGGGATTTCTATTGCGCCCAATGACGCCAAATGAGCTGTCAGAAACTGGGTATCAAACAATTGAAATCCTGTCCGCCGCAGACGGTCAACCAAATAAGCCAGGGCGATTTTTGAGGCATCCTTGCGCCGCGAAAACATGCTTTCGCCGAAGAACGCCCCCCCTAGCGCAACACCGTAAACGCCACCAACCAGATTGTTTTCCTCCCAAATTTCAAGGGAATGTGCGTGGTCAGATTGATGCAGCGCAGCGTATAGGCGCCTGAGTTCCGTATTGATCCAAGTATCCGACCGGTCGGCGCAACCGTCTACGACGCCCTCAAAATCGCGGTTGATGGTCACGTGGAAACCGCAGTTGCGCATCCGGCGCGCGAGGCTGCGTGAGATATGGAACCCGTCCAGGGGAAACACACCACGAAACTTGGGTTCGACCCAAAACAGTTCGGGGTCATCCCGGTGTTCGGCCATTGGAAAGATGCCAATGGAATAGCCGTGAAGCAGAAGTTCGGGCGAAAGGCTCATATAGATAAATCTAAGCTCGAAAGGCCGGGACCTTTCGAGCTTTCGGGTTTATTGGGCCATGTTCTCGGCAAGCCAGTGTTCCAGCCAGTGGATATTATAGTCACCGCTGTGGAGATCAGGCTCTTGCAACAGGGCGTGGAACAGGGGAACCGTGGTGTCGATGCCATCGACGATCAACTCTCCCAAAGCGCGTTCCAGCCGTGCCAGAGCCTCGGCCCGGTCACGTCCTTGCACGATCAGCTTGGCGATCAGCGAGTCGTAATATGGCGGGATCGAATACCCATCATATAGCGCCGAATCCATCCGAACGCCCAGACCGCCGGGCGCGTGATAGGCCGTGATCTTGCCCGGGCAGGGCGAGAAGTTCGGCAGTTTTTCCGCGTTGATTCGAACCTCAATGGCGTGGCCGTTGATCTCAAGGTCGTCCTGACCGAATGACATGTCCTCACCCGCAGCAACACGGATTTGTTCGCGCACCAGATCGACGCCGAAGATACCTTCGGTCACGGGGTGTTCCACCTGCAGGCGGGTGTTCATTTCAATGAAATAGAACTCGCCGTTTTCATAGAGGAACTCGATGGTGCCTGCGCCGATATAGTTGATCTTGGCGACTGCATCGGCACAGACCTTACCGATCTTGGCGCGTTCTTCGGGCGTGATGCAGGGGCCAGGAGCTTCTTCGAACACTTTCTGGTGGCGGCGTTGCAGGGAACAGTCGCGTTCACCCAGATGCACCGCCTTGCCCTTGCCGTCGCCAAAGACCTGAATCTCGATATGGCGGGGCGTAGTCAGGTATTTCTCGATATAGACCTCATCATTGCCAAAGGCGGCCTTGCCCTCGGCGCGCGCGGTCATGAAGGCGCTTTCCATCTCATCGGCGTTCATCGCGACTTTCATGCCGCGCCCGCCGCCACCGGCGGTGGCCTTGATGATGACGGGATAGCCGAATTCCTCACCGATACGCTTGGCGTCGGCCAGCGTTGGAACGCCGCCATCTGAGCCGGGAACACAAGGAACACCCAGTTCCTTCATCGTGTCCTTGGCGGTGATCTTGTCACCCATGACGCGGATATGTTCGGCGGTAGGGCCGATGAATGTGATGCCGTGGTCTTCGACGATCTGCACGAACTCGGCGTTTTCAGACAGGAAGCCATAGCCGGGGTGGATCGCCTGCGCGCCGGTGATTTCACAGGCCGAGATGATGGCGGGGACGGACAGATAGCTTTGCGGGCTGGGCGGCGGGCCGATACAGACCGATTCGTCGGCCATGCGCACATGCATCGCGTCACTGTCGGCGGTGGAGTGGACGGCGACCGTCTTAATCCCCATCTCGCGCGCGGCGCGGATCACGCGCAGGGCGATCTCGCCTCGGTTGGCAATCAGGATCTTGTCGAACATGGGCCCGCCTTACTCGATGATGACCAGAGGGGTGCCGAATTCCACAGCGTCGCCGTCACCGACCAGAATACGCTTGATGGTGCCCGATTTGGGCGCGTGGATGTGGTTCATGGTTTTCATCGCTTCGACGATCAGCAGCGTGTCACCTTCCGAGACAGATGCGCCGACCGAGATAAACGCGGGTGCGCCGGGCTCAGCCTGCATATAGACAGTTCCAACCATGGGCGACGTCACAGCACCGGGGTGGCTGGCTGGATCATCTGTTGCAGCCGGTGCCTCGGGCGCAGCCGGGGTGGCAGCAGGGGCAGCGACCGGAGCGGGCGCAGCGGCGGGAACGGCCACCTGAACCGGAGCGGCAACAGCTTGCATTGCGCGGCTGACGCGTACGTTCAGGCTGTCTTCTTCGCCATATTCGCGTTTGACCTGCAATTCGGTCAGGTCGTTTTCGCGCAGCAATTCGGCCAGTGCCTTGATGAACGCCACGTCCGCTTCGTGTTTGGTGTCTGTCATGAGTGTCCTCGAAGGTTCCCCTTTGGCCCGTCTGTTTCCTGCGGGCTTGGTCTGATTACGCAGGGTTATAAGCCATGCGCCCGGCCATGAAAAGCGCAGTCTGCCCATGAAAAGATGGGGTTTAGTCGGAAACTCAGGAGCAAATTTTTGTTACAGCGGCATTCCGGACAATTTGGCGACCAACTCGGGCAGTTTTCGCGCGCCGAATTTTTCAAGCAGCCGGGCGCGGTACGCTTCGATTGTGCGGTAGCTCAGGCCCAGATCAGCGCCGATTTCCTTCGCCGACAATCCGCGACAAGACAGGATCGCAACCTCGCGTTCACGCGGTGTCAACTCGACCAGAGGGCGCTCCTCTGAGATGTCAGTAAAGCTCCAGATTCCGTGGCGAAACGGATCGTCCGGTGTCAGGGAGCGCCCACGTGCGCGGCACCAAAACAGATCGCCGTCGCGGCGTCTCATGACGCGCTCATCGGTATAGTAACCCGTGTCCCGCATAACCTGTAGACTGCGCGCGCCAATCCTTTCCCAATCGGCGACCGACGGGTACAGATGCAACAATGGCATGTTGCGGTATTCAGCCTCTTCACCGCCGAAGGTTCTGGCGAATTGTAAATTGCAGCGTCGGATGATCCGGTTTTCCAGTTCTACCAGTCCGATGGGCGCATATTCGAAGGCAGGGTCGCTCATACTACGTATGGTGACCCGTATTTGCATGAAAGAGAAGAGGGATGCGTATCTGGCTTGTTAAAGTTGTAAAGTACCTTTGAAAACTCCTTATTAATCGGTAATAATTAAACGATTATTCTGAAAAATATGGCTGCTCTGTGCTCTGGGACGGGGTGGCACCAACTTAGGGTTGGGCATTATGCGGGATTTGCTGACCGGCAGCCGGATACGTGAAAGACGTCAGATATCGGGTCTGCGACAGGCGGAATTGGCTCGGCAGGTTGGGATTTCGGCCTCGTACCTAAACCTGATCGAACACAACCGGCGTCGCATCGGTGGCAAGCTGCTGGTCGATATCGCAGCCGCTCTGTCGGTCGAACCGTCGATGCTGACCCAAGGAATTGAAGCGACTTTGATTGCGGCCCTGCGCGAGGCCGCCGCAGATTCGGTTGGTCAGCAGGCTGAGCTGGATGGGTTGGAGGAGTTTGCCGGCCGCTTCCCCGGCTGGTCCGGTGTGTTGGCGCAAATGCATCGTCGGGTCGTTTCGTTGGAACGCACGGTGGAAACCCTGTCGGACCGCCTGACCCATGACCCGCATTTGGCGGCCTCGATGCACGAAGTCCTGTCCACCGCAGCCGCGATCCGTTCGACCGCTGCCATTTTGGCCGAACCGGGCGAAATTGACGACGAATGGCGCAACAGGTTTCACAAGAACCTGCATCAGGACGCCGAAAGATTGGCAGACAGTTCCAAAGCGTTGGTTAGTTTTTTGGATGACAGCGATGGGCAGGGGGACCGCCGCGGAGTGCCTCTGGATGCGGTCGAGGCATTTTTTGCCGATCACGGGTATCATTTTCCCGATCTTGAGACTGGCAATATCACCGACGACGCCCTGTCGAACAATCTGGATTCAGCCTCTGCCAAACTGGTCGCAAAGGAGCTTCTGAGCGTCTACGCCTCTGATGCAAATGTCATGCCCCTGGATGCGGTTTTGTCCGTCTTGGAGGAAACAGGCTTTGACCCTTTCGCGATAGCGGCCAAGTTCTCGGTCGATCTAGCTACGGCCTTGCGTCGACTGGCGTTTTTGCCGGAAGGAGCGCTGGTCCGCCCGACGGGTCTGGTGATCTGCGACGCGTCGGGTAGCGTGTTGTTCTTGAAGCCCGCGCCGGGGTTTGCGCTGCCTCGTCATGGTGGGGGCTGTCCGCTTTGGCCTGTTTTCACTGCGCTAAACCGCCCGCTGGTGCCAATCCGAAAACGCGTGGTTCAGATGGGGCGAACTGCGGCTGAATTCGAATGTCACGCGATTGCCTGGCCGCAGCCAGCGGCCGCTTTTGGCGAAGACCCGGTATATCGTTCTGTGATGCTGGTGCAGCCGGTCGAGGAACCCGTGCAAACGACCGAGGCGACTGCACAGGTTGGTGCCAACTGCCGTGTCTGCCCAAAGCGCGGTTGCACGTCGCGCCGGGAGCCGTCGATCCTGAGCGAAGGTTTTTGACAGTTTCCTGACAGAACGCTTAATCTGGGCGGGACGGATGGCCAGTCACAAGACAGGCCATGGGGAGGGATTGAAAATATGAGCCGTAAGGTTCTGCTGATCGAGGATGAGCCCAACATTACCGAGGCGATCCGCTTTTTGCTGACGCGTGAGGGTTGGCTGGTCGAGACACATGCTGAGGGCACGGACGCGGTACAGGTTATCGTAGCCGCCGAACCCGATCTGGTTATTTTGGATGTCATGCTGCCGGGCAAAAGCGGCATGGACATCCTGCGCGATCTGCGAGGCCATGCCGACATGCAGGGGCTGCCGGTCCTCATGCTGACGGCACGTGGCCAATCCCGCGACCGCGAGATGGCCGAGCAAGCAGGTGTCAGCCGGTTTATGACCAAACCGTTCTCGAATGCCGAAGTTCTGACGGCGGTGCGTGATCTGCACGCGCAGGCGACCCGGTCATGACCCCGCCGGACGAGGCGCAACGACAATCGACGGCGCGCCCGTCCATCTTTCTGGAGCGGCAAAGCTATCGTCGCAGACGGCTGGCCGATGCTGCGCGCCTGCTGCCGTTTCTGGGTGCTGCCTTGCTGGCGCTACCGCTTTTGTGGCCGGATCAAAGTGGCGGTGAAGGCGCAGTGCAACTGTCTGCGGCAATTTTCTATATTTTCATCTGCTGGGGGGCGTTGATTGTCATCAGCGTGATCTTTGGCTTTGCCGCCCGGCGTTTGACCACGCGGGAGACCTCCACGCCGGAGGCGGATGAATGGCAACGCTGAATATTCTGATTCTGGTTTGTCTTGGCTATGTGGTTCTGCTGTTTGGTGTCGCTTTTGCCGCAGACCGTTTGGCAGCCGCCGGGGGCGGCAAATGGCTGCGTTCCCCACTGATCTACACTTTGTCCCTGTCAATCTATTGCACGGCTTGGACATTCTATGGTGCCGTCGGAAACGCTGCGCGATCAGGGCTGGAGTTCGTCACCATTTACCTTGGGCCAACGCTGGTCATGATCAGCTGGTGGTGGGGCCTGCGCAAGCTGGTTCGGGTCGGGCGCAGCCAAAGAGTAACCTCAATCGCTGACCTGATTTCCTCGCGCTATGGCAAGTCGAATACGCTTGCTGTTTGCGTCACCATTCTGGCGGTGTTGGGCGGCACGCCCTATATCGCGCTGCAATTGCAGTCGATTACCCTGTCCTTTTCGATCTTTGCCGAGGCGGATCCCACCGGCCTCTATCGTGAAGGGTCCAGCGTCTTTTATGTCGCTGCCGGTTTGGCGGTGTTTGCAATCCTGTTCGGCACCCGGAATCTGGACGTCAATGAACGCCACCACGGCGTCGTCACAGCAATCGCGCTTGAGGCGGTGGTCAAGCTGTTTGCCTTGCTGGCGGTTGGTATCTTTGTGGTCTGGGGTATTGCCGGTGGGCTGGGGCCGATGATGGATCGGATCGACGCGTCAGAGATCGGGCAATGGAATGTGGACGCCAGCCGGTGGACCACATTTATCTTTCTGTCCGCTGCCGCCTTTGTCTGCTTGCCGCGGATGTTTCAAGTCATGGTGGTGGAGAACGACGACGAAAGCCATCTGCGCACCGCCGCCTGGGCTTTTCCGCTGTATCTGTTGTTGATGAGCTTGTTCGTTGTTCCCATTGCGGTCGTAGGGCTGGACCTGCTGCCGGAGGGGTCCAACCCGGATCTGTTCGTACTGACGGTGCCCCTGTCGCAGGGCAATGACGGTCTGGCAATGTTGTCTTTCATCGGTGGCTTCTCTTCGGCCACATCGATGGTGATTGTCACGGCGATGGCCCTGTCGACTATGGTATCGAACCATGTGGTCATGCCGATCTGGCTGAATACGCAAGAAGGGTCCGGATCGGTTTCAGGAGACGTCCGGACCATCGTTCTAATGGCTCGCCGGGTGTCCATCGCCGTCATCATGGCACTGGGGTATTTTTATTACCGCCTGTCCGGCGGGGGCGCCGCATTGGCGTCAATCGGGCTTGTGGCTTTTGCCGGCATCTCTCAGATTCTACCGGCACTGGTGGGCGGTTTGTTCTGGCGAGGGGCAACACGCACCGGGGCTCTGGCGGGGCTAAGCGTGGGATTTGGGCTATGGATCTATACGCTGTTGCTGCCCGGGATGGGTGGGGGTCTGATCCCGCTGTCGGTTATTGAGAATGGTCCATTCGGCTGGGGTTGGCTGCGGCCGCAAGCCCTGTTTGGGATCGAAGGCATTGACCCGATGGTGCACACAGTTATGTGGTCTCTCTTGCTGAACACAATTGCCTTTTGCGTGACCTCGCTGCTCAGCTTTCCAAGTCCGCTGGAACGTTTGCAGGGCGCGCAGTTTGTCAACATCTTCGATCATTCCGTTGCACCGCGGGGGTGGACCGGATCAGTGGCGCAAAGCGAGGACTTAATGATCATGACCCAGAGAATTCTGGGCACGATCCCCGCGCAGGAGTTCTTTCAGGCCGAGGCCGCCAAGCAGAACGGCAGGGCCGGGCAACTGCCAGAACCCACGCCCGGTTTCCTCCAACGTCTTGAACGTGAGTTGAGCGGTTCAGTTGGAGCTGCCACCGCACATGCAATGATTGGTCAGATCGTTGGCGGCTCGTCCGTTTCCGTCGAAGACCTGCTGGCCGTGGCCGACGAATCCGCGCAAATGCTGGAGTATTCCAGCCAGTTGGAGGCAAAATCAGCCGAACTCAGCCATACGGCCCGTCAATTGCGCGAGGCCAACGCCAAACTGACCCAGGTTTCGGTGCAGAAGGATGCGTTCCTAAGCCAGGTCAGCCATGAACTGCGTACGCCCATGACCTCGATCCGCGCATTTTCCGAGATCATGCGGGATGCCGATGGGCTAAGCGACGCAGAACAGACCCGCTATGCCGCGATCATCCATGATGAGGCGCTGAGGCTGACGCGTTTGTTGGATGATTTGCTGGACCTCAGCGTTCTGGAAAGCGGACAGGTCAGTTTGAACATGGGTGACGGCAGCTTGCGCTCGGTGCTGGACCGCGCGGTTTCCAGCGCGCTTGCGGGCAGTGACCGACCTTTAAACGTGCGGCGTGTCCGTTCTGCCGAGCGAATTGCGTTACACACGGATCTGGACCGTCTGGGTCAGGTCTTTATCAATCTGATTTCCAATGCGCAGAAATACTGTGATGCGGATGAGCCGTCGTTGACCATTTCGGCGCATGATGTTGGCGGGCAAGTGGTAGTCGATTTCATCGACAATGGCAGCGGCATCCCGTCCGAGGCCCAATCGATGGTGTTTGAAAAATTTGCCCGCGTTGGGTCGGACAAAGCGGGCGGGGCCGGGCTTGGATTGGCGATTTGCCGGGAAATCATGCAGCGTCTGGGCGGGGAAATCACCTATTTGCCTGGGCAGGGCGGTGCTGCATTTAGAATTAGCCTGCCCTTGGCCTATCAACAGGCGGCGCAATGAGATTTGCATAAAGACATTCGTAACCTGTGGCGGGTTACATCAAAGACCGGATCACGATTGAAACGGACGGTTCGGTGCTATGATGGAACATGCCAACGCAGCATTGGCGCGCAAACTTTCGGCGGGGAAGGACAGTACAGGGAATAACCCCCGTTCAATTCTACGCGCGTTGCGGCTGGCGCTGGCACGGTCGGCGGCGGACAAGTTGGACCTTCGACTGACAGTAATCGGTGTCAAACAATCGGTCTGTGCGCAGGCAGATCTGGCCGATGTGGTTCCGGACGGGTGGATGTCACTGCAATTTACCCACGCGGATAGCATTGCGGCGGTGTGTATCGACCCGGGCTGTGTCTCTGCCATTGTGCAATCCCAGACGATTGGAGAGGTGACAGGCGATCAGCTCCAGTCTCGTCCGTTCACCAACACCGATGCCGCAATGACCGTGCCGCTGATCGAAGATCTGTTTCCCAGGGCACGGGATATGGTCGAAGCACCGCAAGATATCAACAGCTTGCCCGACTACGAATTTGATCTGCGGGCCGACGAAGCCCGAACGCTGACTCTGCATCTCACCAATGACTCCTACCGGGTTTTTGGTTTGACGGTCGATTTGGCGGAAGGGGCGCGGCAGGGTCAGATCACCATCCTGCTGCCTGAGTGTGCCGACACTGAAGCCGATCCAGTGGCTGAGGCGTTGGATGCCGGTAACAATCTGGGGCAGGCCTCGGGTGTTATGCGGGCCGAGTTGCACGCAATGATTTGCCGAATATCTCTGCCCCTGTCGTCGTTTTCCTCACTCAAGCCCGGCGATATCCTGCCGTTGACCGGTGCGCGGCTGGACCGCACGGATGTTCAAACGATTGATCGCGTGCGGGCTGCCATCGGGCGGCTGGGGCAATGTGGCGGGATGCGTGCAGTTCGGATCAACGAACAGGCTGGTTTGACTGTCGAGACTGGCGAGACAGATCAGACCTTTCTGGAAAGCCAAACGGGGTTGAAAGACGAAGAAGGCCCGGCGGCTGGGGTCGCTATCGACCTGCCCAAAGATAGTTCTGCCCCGGATGTGATATTCTCAGGTGACGAGGATTTGACCGTTCTAAACTCGGATCAGGTAGCCGCTGAAATATCACAGCTGGCGGGGTTGCCGGATCAAAACACGGACGGCGACCCAACATTCTGATCGGATCAGTCGCGCTGGGTGCGTATCTGATCCAGAGCTGGCCGCAGGTTTTCAAGTGCGTACCCGGCCTTGCCGGTGGCATCCAGAATCTCATCGGTGCTCAGCGTGTCGCACTGACCCAGCGCCCAGACGACCGAACACCGGGTACCCGAGGCGCAATAGGCCAGAACCGGCCCGCTGCAGCTTTCGGCCAGGTCCCGTTGGCGCGCCACGTTTTCGGGCGTCATGGTTTGGTGGGTGAGTTCCAGAACCTCATACTCCAGCCCCGCAGCCCGTACCGCCTCGCCAATCGCATCGGACTGCTGGTCAGGCGGAACTTCGACATTGGGGCGGTTGCAGATCACCTTGACAAAACCTGCCTCGGCAATGGCTGGCACGTCCTCGACCGAGATTTGGGGCGAGACGGCGTAGCGGGGGGTAATCGGTCGAATCTCCATGCGAAATGCTTAGGCTGCGTTTGCAAGTCTGTCCAGTTGCGCGCCCAGTTTTGGGGCCGCAAGCATGCCCGCGATCATAGCAACCAGAAAAACACCTCCGCCCAGGCCGCCAAAACTCAGCGAGGCCATCGCGGGGCCGGGGCACAGACCTGCCAGCCCCCAGCCTATTCCGAACAGAACCGACCCGACGATCAGGCGGTGGTCCAACTCGGGCTTTGGGGGTGCTGGAAATTGCCCGCCAGCCAGCGGTGCGCGGCCGCGTGTCAGGCGCCAGGCGATCAGCATAGGCAAGATCGCCCCGCCCATGACGAAGGCTAGCGTTGGGTCCCAATTGCCGAACACGTCCAGCCAGCCCTGAACTTTGGTGGTGTTGGTCATGCCAGAGATCAGCAGGCCGACGCCGAACAGTGACCCGGCGACAAACGCGAAGACTATCCGCATCAGATCACCCCCAAAACATGGCGGAACAGGGCCAATGTCAGACCGCCTGCGAGAATATAGAAGACAGTGGCCACGATCCCCCGAAGTGAGAACCGAGAGATGCCGCAGACGCCATGGCCCGAGGTGCAGCCGTTGGCGATACGCGTTCCAACACCCACCAGCAGTCCGGCAAGGATCACAATGGCCAGATCGCTGGTCAGATGTGTTTGCGCTTGCGGTGCGATAATCGGTCGTAGCAGCATGGGCATGCCGATCAGCCCGGCGACAAAGACCAGCCGTTCGGTCTGAGACTGACCGGTGTCGCGTTCAATCAACCCGCCCAATATGCCGCTCGCCCCCATGATGCGGCCATTGCCCAGCAGGAAAACGGCAGCGCCAAGCCCGATCAGCAGCCCTCCGGCAAATCCCCATATCCATTCGATATTCATCTTGGTATCTCTTGTCAGAAGGTCACAGTTTGTTGACCGGAAGCTTCAGGAACACGTCACCCTTTTCGTCCGCAGGCGGCATCTGTCCCGCGCGCATGTTGACCTGTAGTGACGGCAGAATCAGGCGTGGCATCCCTAAGGTCGCGTCGCGCGCATCACGCATTTCAACGAACTCTTCGATACTGCGACCCTGGCCGATGTGAACATTCAGTTCTTTCTGCTCACCGACTGTTGTTTCCCACGCGAATTCGTCCCGCCCCGGCGCCTTATAGTCGTGCCCCACGAAAATGCGGGTCTCATCAGGCAATGACAGGATTTTCTGGATCGAGGCATAAAGGTCGGCGGAAGATCCGCCCGGGAAATCACAGCGCGCCGTGCCGAAATCCGGCATGAACAGCGTATCCCCCACAAAAGCCGCATCTCCGATCACGTAGGTCATGCAGGCCGGAGTATGGCCCGGCGTGTGCAGGACATCCCCACGCAGCTGCCCGATGTGAAAACTGTCGCCTTCCGAAAACAGGGCATCGAACTGGCTGCCATCACGTTGAAACTCGGTCCCTTCGTTGAAGATTTTTCCAAACGTGTCCTGGATCACGACGATATTCTCTCCGATACCGACCCGACCGCCAAGGTGCTGCTGCAAGTAAGGCGCGGCGGACAGATGATCTGCATGAACGTGGCTTTCCAGAATCCACTCAACCTTGAGGTCGTTGTCTCTTACATCAGCGATGATTTGATCCGCCGACGCGGTGTTGGTACGCCCCGAGGCATGGTCAAAGTCCAGTACGCTATCGATGATCGCGCAGGAAGAACCTTCGGGATCCTGGACCAGGTAGGATACCGTAAATGTATCAGGGTCGAAGAAAGCTTTCACTTTGGGCGTCATGGGGTCCTCCCGCAGGGTCATTTCATATACAGATAGCGGAATATGATGGAAGTTCCAAATCACGAGTTGATGTCAGTCAAGGCATTTTCGAATTTTTTGTATAATGAATAGTCGATCAGAGAAGGATAGCCGGTTTTTCCACAGGACAGGCAAGAAACCGCGCGAAGTTCATCTAGTCTCATTCTGGTCTTAATGTCGTTACCTATATCAGACACAGTATGAGACATGGGAGGATGCCAATGACTGCTCAGGATCTTTTTGTCGAAGCGGAACAGCTTGAACAAAAGCTGCAGAACGCTTGCCTGGATACACGTTTGGCGCTGCAACCCAGTGTCAGCAAAGTTCTGGATCGGATGCGCGAAAGGGGTGTGCAGATTCCATCACGCCTGCGTCGGTTGGATGCCGCGCTGTGCGAGGATGCGCTGGAAGCGCAATTTGACAATATGCCGGTCTGACCCGGGGGGGTCACCCCAGCGAAATGCCCAGGATGACCATCATCAGGCCAATCACCGAAAGAAACAGCGCGCCCATGTTCCAGGGCAAAACTCCTTGGACGGTGGCGCGCAATTCATCGTCCGGCAGCCCGGCTTTGCGCGCTTTCATCACGCGCAGGATGCACCAGACAAGACCTGCCAAACCGGCCACGGACAGGGCTGCCCCGCCCCAGACGATGATGTCGAACATGTTTTCCAACACTACCCATATTTCCTGAGCCCGCGCATAACGGATTGGTGGGCATGGCACAAGCCTCGCCCCCAGATTGCGCGCTTGCGCAGCGCGCGGCGCCGATGTATCCGGCTGCGTGCTGACAACATTGCTTCGCCAGGGAGAGACACAGATGGAAGACGTCACCGAAGATCAGGCCGCTGCCAACTACCGGGTCACCGCAGGCGAACTGCGCCAATTCGTTGAACGTATCGAGCGTCTGGAGATGGAAAAGAAAGACATCGCGGATCAGATCAAAGAGGTCTACGCCGAAAGCAAGGCGCGTGGCTATGATGTGAAAGCAATGCGCAGCATCATCTCGCTGAGAAAACGCGACAAAGATGACATTGCCGAGCAAGAGGCTGTCATCGAGATGTATAAAGAAGCTCTGGGAATGACCTGAGCCTGTCAGGCTGCTCAATAAATTCTACCCGAAGATGTCGAACGCCATGCATCGTATCGTTGCATGGCCTGACGCCGTGGCCTGTCCATCGCGATATCATTGGACATCTTGCGGAAACCACCTAAAGTCCCGAACCGAAGCTCCGGCCTGATTGGAATCCGCGTGGTCCGGGGGATGAATCGATCCTGGCAACCGCCGAGTAAACCCATGCAATATCACAATAAACCGTACGACCAACTGAACGTCGGAGATACGGCAGAGCTGACCCGGATCTGCACGGAGGATGATTTCTTCGTCTTTGCTTCAAACTCGGGCAATCACAACCCTCTGCATCTGTCGACCGAGGATGGCGATGGCGACTCGGTCAACGAAGCGATTGCTCCGGCCTTGTTTGTTGGCGCGTTGATTTCGGCGGTTCTGGGGAACATCCTGCCGGGCGCGGGCACGTTGTACAAAACGCAGCATTTCGAGTTTCATCAGAGGGCGCATGCGGGCGAGGAGTTGCAGGCCCGCGTAACGGTCTTAGAGAAGCGAGAGAACCGCGAGGTGGTCATGGAGACCAGCGTGGTACGACCGCGCGACAATGCGGTGATTGTCTCTGGCCAAGCCGTGGTAATCGCTCCGGACAAGGAATTGTCCTTTCACGAGATCGAAGTGCCGGGTCTTGTCGTGCAACGACACCGTCATTTTGATGCGTTGCTGGAGCAGTCCCGCCCGTTAGAGGCGGTGCCCACCGCGGTGGTTGCGCCCGAGGAACCCAACTCGCTGGGGGGTGCCCTGCTGGCCGCGCGCGAGACGATCATCAGGCCGATTCTGGTTGGCGACCCGGACAAGATCGAAGCCGCAGCGCGCGAAGCTGGTCTGTCGCTGGGCGACACCGAAATCGTTCCGGTTCACGGTCATTTCCAAGCCGCCAACATCGCCGTCAATATGGTCGCAGACGGGCAGGCTCAGGCGTTGATGAAGGGGCATCTCCATACCGATGAGCTGTTGCGCGCGGCTTTAAGGCGAGACCGGGGGCTGCGTGTCGGGCGCCGGTTCACTCATGTCTTTGTCATGGATGTACCCGGGCAGCCTCATCCGCTGTTGGTGACCGACGCTGCAATCAATATCGAGCCCGACCTTGAGACCAAGATAGACATCACCCAAAACGCGATCGACTTGGCGATCTCGATCGGTATCGAATCTCCCAAGGCTGGGATTCTGTCGGCCGTCGAGACAGTCAATCCTGCGATCCGCTCGTCCATCGACGCGGCGCTGCTGTCGAAGATGGCGGAGCGCGGACAGATCAAGGGGGGACTGGTCGATGGGCCTTTGGCCATGGACAACGCGGTCAGCCTTGCGGCCGCGCGCACCAAAGGGATTGTGTCCGAGGTCGCCGGGCGTGCTGATATTCTTGTCGTTCCCAACCTGGATGCGGGGAACATGCTGGCCAAACAATTGACTTACATCGCCCATGCCGAAGGGGCAGGGGTGGTTCTGGGCGCAAAAGTGCCGATCATTCTCAATAGCCGCGCGGATGATGACAAGGCGCGACTGGCATCATGCGCGGTGGCCGCGCTGCATGCGGCGCGACTTTCAGGGGCGCTTTGATGGACCACGTTGTCACACTGAATGCGGGGTCGTCTTCGCTGAAGTTCGGGCTGTTCGCAACCAAGGCGGGCGAGCCTTGTGTGATCTGCACAGGGCTTGTCGATCGCATCGGCAGTGCGGAGGCTCATATCTCGGCGCGCCTGTCAGGTGGAGAAACCCTGTTCGATGAGGTGTCCGACTCCATACGAGATCACGATATTGCGCTGGATCAGGTGCTGACCCTGCTGCAACAGGAATTTCCTGAGGCTCGGATCGCCGCTGTTGGGCACAGGATTGTACATGGCGGGCCGGACAATGATCGCCCGGTGCTGCTGACGCCAGACAGTTTGCGCAGCCTGGAAAGCCTGGCGCCGTTTGCCCCTTTGCATCAGCCTTATAATCTGGCCGGAGCTTACGCGGCGATGAAACGCTTTCCTGACGCGGCTCAGGTTGCTTGCTTTGACACGGCGTTTCACCGAACCCAATCCTGGGTCAACGATACGTTTGCCCTGCCGGGCGAATATTACGACATGGGTGTGCGGCGTTACGGTTTTCATGGGCTGAGCTACGATTACATTGCCGGGCACCTACAGCAGACCGCGCCCGATTTACATGCAGGGCGCGTGGTCGTCGCTCATCTGGGGAACGGAGCATCCATGTGTGCGATCAAGGACGGGCGTTCCGTCGGGTCGACCATGGGGTTTTCACCTCTGGACGGGTTGCCAATGGGAACGCGTAGCGGGCAGATCGATCCAGGCGTTCTTTTGTACCTGTTGGAACAAAAGGGCATGGAGGCCGCAGAAGTTTCCGACCTTCTGTACCGCAAATCCGGGTTGCTGGGTCTGTCTGGTTTGTCAAACGATATGAGAGCGCTTGAAAAAGCGGGAACGACCGAAGCGGGAAACGCAATCGCGTATTTCACCTACCGCATTCGTCGCGAAATGGGATCGCTGTCTGCCGCTTTAGGGGGGCTGGATGCCTTGGTCTTTACAGGCGGCATCGGGGAAAACTCCGCACTGGTCCGTCAGCAAGCCTGTGAGGAAATGGGCTGGCTGGGCATCGACCTGAATTCCGATGCAAACCAGTCAAACGCCACTACCATTTCCAGTGACATGTCCCGCGTTCAAGTCATGGTTATTCCTACGAACGAGGAACTGGTCATCGCACGCGCCGCGTTAAATGTGATGTCCTAGGGGGCCAAAGGCGGTGCCCTACGGGAAACCCCCAATATCGCAGCCTTTGGGGTTTGCGATATAGTCAAGACATTACAAGGCCAATGTGGTCTTACCACTCTCACTTAATCCCCCTACGGGGGGGGGCTGGTTTTTTACCCCCTTAGCCAGCCCCTCAATTTCCGGCCAGTTTTGGTGATACTTCAGAGGCCGTGCCAATGACTTGCCGGACACAATCGGGCAACTTTGCGCTGTCGGAGTAGCTGATCTTGTGCGGCAAATCGGCGACGGGCGATTTCCTGTATCCTTCGGTGAACAGCAGAAACGGAATGCCCGCGCGGTGGGCGGTTTCGGCGTCTACCTCACTGTCACCGACGAACAGTCTTGGCCCGGCATCAGGCAGCGCATCAAAGCTGGCATGCAGATGCGCAGGATCCGGTTTGCGCGTGGTCAGAGTGTCCCCGCCTAGCACGGCATCGAAAAAACCGGACAGGTTTAGCGCCTTCAGAACATGCCGTGCGGGTTCTTCCGGTTTGTTGGTGCAAATTCCCAGGACGGATCCCATCCGCCGCAGCTCGGCCAGGGCCTCGGGAACACCGGGATAAGTCGTCGTATGTTCGCAATGGGCCGCGTTGTAGTGGTCCAGAGTCAGTCTGGTCAGTTCCGAATGGCGGCCCTGCGGTAGCCCGCAATGGTCCATTGTCCGTTGAACGAGTTTCGGCAATCCGTTTCCAACGAATCGCTGGATGGTTTGCTGGGGTAAAGGCTGCTCACCGACATCGCTCAGCATCCTGTTCACGGCTTGAGACAGGTCAGCCAGGCTGTCAATCAATGTGCCGTCCAGGTCAAAGACAATCGTAGCACTCATTTGTGTTCCACCTTGTTTGCCGCAGTTTCAGGCCTAACCGGGTAAGTGAGGATACGCAACTGAGGCCCGGAAAAAAGGTTCTAAAACCAATGCTTGACAATCCTTACTAAAATAATCAGATTAAAGGCAGGAACAGAAAGCTAGCCCATTCCGGGTCAGCCATATCGCAAAATCAATCACAGATACGGCACTTTGCCCGACATACTCTGGAGATGTCCCGATGAACGCGCAAAACCCTACTCCTTCCCAAGGCTATGCTGTCCCGATGCTGCCCGCCCATAAAGCTGAAGAGCTGACCAATGGCGGCAATCTGGCCCATATCGAACTGGGCGATCAGCTTTACACCCTGCGCATCACCCGCGCCGGTAAACTGATCCTGACAAAATGAGCACGCCAACCTCGCGGGGCGGGGCCGCTGTCGGACGGATCGCCGACCTGACCCCACTCGAAGCCGGTGCAGTTATGTACTTACGCCTGTGGGGCGGTGGTGCCACCGGTCGGACGGACGCCGCCAATGATTTTGGCATCGCTCTGGGATCGGATCAGGGGCAGGCTGCAATGTCTGCGCTCGACCGTCTGTGTTCTCTTTGTGTGCAGCACGGCCGTCGCCCCATTGTGCACCACGGGCTTGGATGCTCGTGCCTTGGAGCGGATGAGAACTGTTTTGCGCAAATGATCGCCTCCGCCACCGAGGGTGCGCGCGAGGACGCCATGATGATGGCATCACTGATTGTCCGACCGGATTTTGCTCCGGCATTGGCATCTTTGTCTGAAGAACTTGGTCTGGCCCTGCGCCGTATGACTTCTGTGACCCCCGTGCCAACAACAGGGCATCACGCACCCTCTGCGTTGTTGCACTGATTGGCGCAGCAAAACCCCGGCAATTTCAGCCGGGGTTTTGCATTTTCTGGCAAGTTTTGCGTCGTCAGCAACACCCGCAGCCAGCATGGTGATGGCCATGGTCACAGTTCGGCGCTGGAGTATAATCACCAACTTCCGACAAAACCTGACGCAAGGCCCACAAGATCATGTCCACATCATCGGCTTCGATGGTCAGAGGGGGCCGAATTTTCAGGATATTGTCTTTTGGCCCTTCGCTGCCGATCAGAATTCTATGGTCGCGCATCCGGTTTTTGACATAGCTGCAAATATCGGTGCCTTCCGACCCGTCGGGATTGATCAATTCAACCCCTAAAAACAGGCCCATGCCGCGCACGTCGCCGATGCAGGCGAAATCGGCTTCGATTCTCTGAAGCCCCTCCATCAGCCGACCTCCCATGGTGCGGGCGTTATCCTGCAGACCTTCATCATCGACGATATCCAGCACTTCTTTCCCGATCCGACAGGACAGGGTCGATCCGCCAAAGGTGGAGAAGAACTCGATCCCGTTGTCAAAGCTCTGGGCGATTTCCTTGGTGGTCACCAACACGCCCAGCGGATGGCCATTGCCGATGGGTTTGCCCATCACCACGATGTCAGGTACCGCGCCCTGGTGTTCAAAGCCAAAGTAGTATTCGCCCAGACGCCCCAGCCCTGTCTGCACCTCATCCGCAATACATACACCACCCGCTGCGCGAATTTTCTCATACACAGCAGGTAGATAGCCCTTGGGCGGTATGATTTGCCCTCCGACCGAAGGGAAAGTTTCGGCAATAAACCCGGCCAGGCCCTGACCTCTGTCCTGCAAGGCGGCGATCGCTGGGTCCACCAAATCCGCGAACTTTCGGGCGCGCTCCGGGTCGTCGCGCCGATACGATCCGCGGTAATCGTCCGCCACTTCGACCAATTCGACCCAGTCTGCCTGTCCGACGCCGCCCGGCTTGTTGAATTTGTAGGCCGAAATCGCCACAGCCGCATTGGTATTGCCGTGATACCCATGATCCGGCGTCACGATACCCTTGGCCCCGGTATGCGCGCGAGCCAGCCGTAGGGCCAGTTCGTTTGCCTCTGTGCCAGAGTTGACGAAGAAAACAACGTCAAACTGTTCCGGCAGTTTGGACAGCACCTTGTCAGCAAATGCCGTCTGCGCCGGGTGCAAATAGCGCGTGTTCGAATTCATCCGTTTTAGCTGGTCCGCCGCCACCGCCTGAATACGGGGGTGTGCGTGCCCCACATGCGGGACGTTGTTATAGGCGTCCAGATAGGGGCGACCCCATTCGTCGAACAGGTGATGTCTCCAGCCGCGCACCAGCATGACGGGGTCGTCATAGGTCAGGCTGAGATTGCCGCCGAAATGATCCCGACGCCCTTGCAGGATCGCCTGTTTGTCGGTCGGGCGATAGAACACCTTGTCATCCGGCAGGTTCAGCAGGGCTGCCGGGTTCGGGCAGACTGCATGCCACAGCTCCATCTCATCCGGGTCACCGACACCAGGCCAGTCGGCCTCCATTCCGGCCGTTGTCAGAGCCAACTGAAAATGTACATGCGGTGCCCAGCCACCGTTCTGGGTGGCATCGCCCAACCGTGCAAAGGCTGCCCCTTGCGCCACGGGGTCTCCGGGTTTCAGCCGGTCGCAAACCTCTGGGTCCAGGTGGCCGTACAGGGTATAAAACGGATCACCCTCAGGCGTCTCATGGTGCAGGATCACCACGCCGCCATAGTCCAGATGCGTGTCACGGTTCTCAACCACCTCAACCCGACCACTCACCGGAGCGTTCAGGACCGTGCCAGCAGGGGCAAACACATCCACCGCCAGATGCACCGTGCGCCGGTCGGACGCCTTCCACGGTCCTTTACGAAACCCGGGTTCGGCATAGATCAGACGCGGTTCGTTGTAGTAACCCAGCCAGGGGCCGTCGCCAAATTCCTCACCAACGCGCGCGGCCTCGGACAAAGGCATGTGAAACGGATTCTGTGGCCAGGTAGAGTTTTCCACAGATAGGGAGCCAAGCGGAGCATCGCTCAGATCTTGCCCGAACATCTGCGCAAAATGCCCGCGATGTGCCGACAGGTACGCGTGAACACGCTCGGCCCCGTCAACGACCGGCAACCCGCAGGCAGCGCGCAGCCGGGCTGGCATCAACCCGCCATTGACGCTGTCATTCTCCAGAAAGCGCCACGCCGGGGCCTGACTGATGGTCACGTAGGGATCGTCGGGGTTTTCGACTGCCATCAGGGTCGAATTCACAACCGACACCGCAAGCCGCATACGCAACAGCGGCCAGATCAGATCAACCTCCTCGGGGGTTAACCGATTGGCGGCGTGGTACCCTCGTACCAATGCGGCCAAAGCACGCTCAGGCTTTGGGTGATCCAGCACAACATATGCCCCGGCAATCGCCAGATCGCAGACACGGGGGCCCGCGCACATGTCGCCAAGGTCGATCAGCCCTGAGATACTGCGGCGCTCGCTCAACTCGCCTTCAACCAGGATGTTGTAGTCATTGGCATCGTTGTGAATGGCTTGCACAGGCAACTGCGCCAGACGGCCCGATACTGCGTCAAATCCCTGCAAAACCTCGTCCAGCAGTACACGGCGCTTCTGGTCCGAGACGGCATCCAGACCGTCTTTTATCCAGTCGGCCTGCAACATGTCCCATTTGAATCCTTCGCGGTTCAGATGGTCATGGGTGAACCCTTCAAGCGCACGATCAGTCGCCCCCAACACGCGCCCCAGCTTCAGGATCAGGTCCTCGGACTTCGGCTCGGCCTTGGCATAGCACTGCCCCGGAAGGCGCTCCAGCAGCCAGACAAGACGCGGCTGACCTTCCGCATCAGGTATCTCCGGCAGTACCGACCCGTCCAGGGCGCCGAACACCTTAGGAAAGGGTAGGCCGGGCGCCGCGCCCGAGACATGCTCCAAAGCCTTGATCTGAAGGTCAACCAACTCGGTCTCGCAACCGGTCCGCATGGCTTTCAGAATGTAGTCCTGGCCATTCGTGGCCTGCGCCAGAAAATTGAGGTCATATTCCCCATCCAACCGCGTCAATCGGGCATCCAGCCCCCAATGCTGACGCAAAACCTCTGCCCAGAATGCTTCCATATCGCTCATGTGCTTCCCTGTCCGGTTTACACCGGGATCCTCTTCATCTGGCTGAAAATATCCTCGGGGGTGAATTGGCCCAGCGGGCCAAGAGGGGGCAGACAGCCCCCTTCAGTCCAACGCCCGCAACCGCTTGATCAGCGACGAGGTGTCCCACCGCCCACCGCCGAGCTTTTGCACGTCCTTGTAGAACTGATCCACCAGAGCCGTAGCGGGCAGGGATGCGCCGGTCTCATTCGCCGTCGCAAGACAGATTCCCAAATCCTTGCGCATCCAGTCCACAGCGAACCCGTGTTCAAAATGATCGTCCAGCATGGTTTCGTATCGGTTCGCCATCTGCCAGCTACCCGCCGCGCCCTGACTGATCACCTCAACCACCGCGCGTCCGTCCAGCCCCGCCTTTTCAGCAAAATGCAGGGCCTCGCTCAGCCCCTGCACCAAACCGGCGATGGCGATTTGATTACACATCTTGGTCATCTGCCCGGCACCGCTATCGCCAATCCGGCGGCAGATTTTCGAATAGACCTGCATCACCGGCTCAGCAGCATCGAAGGCCGCCTGATCCCCGCCACACATAATGGACAGAACACCATTCTCGGCCCCTGCTTGACCGCCCGAGATCGGTGCGTCGACAAAATGGATGTTTTGCCTTTTTGCCGCGTCGTAGAGTTCGCGTGTCACTTTGGCAGAGACGGTCGTGTGATCGACAAAAATCGCACCCTCGGACATGCCGTGAAACGCGCCATTTTCCCCGGTGCAAACCACCCTCAGATCGTCGTCATTGCCGACGCAGGCCATGACAAACTCAGCGTCTTTTGCGGTTTCTTGCGGCGTGAGGGCCATGGTGCCGCCATATTGGGCCGCCCAGGCCTCGGCTTTGGCCGCGGTGCGATTGTAAACTGTGACCTGGTGGCCCGCAGCCTGAAGATGCCCGGCCATAGGAAAGCCCATGACACCCAGGCCAAGGAAAGCGACTTTTGCCATTTGGTTATCCTCTTCGCTGTCCGGTGCGCATCTGGCGACCGGATCGTCTGGCATTGACAAAGCAAAGCCGGGCCGAAAGGGCAACCCCGTGTTACGTCCTGCCTCCAAGATCCTGAAGGATTGGGCAATCCGGGCGGTTGTCGCCGGCGCATGCGTCGATCAGGTGGCCAAGCGTGTCCCGCATCGCTTTCAGGTCCGCGATCTTGGTGTCGATCCGGGTCAGGTGTTCGCGCGCAATCCGTTTTACATCTGCGCTGGCACGGCTTTCATCCTCGTACAGCGCCAGCAACGTGCGGCATTCATCGATGGAAAACCCCAAGGCCCGAGCACGCCCGAGAAAGTGAAGCTTGTGAATGTCCTGATCGCGAAACCTGCGATATCCGTTCTCGTCGCGCAGCGGAGTGATCAGATCGATTTCTTCGTAGTAGCGGATGGTTTTCGCAGGCAGGCCGGTCAGGTTGGCGGCATCTCCGATATTCATGAATGGACCTCGCGTGTTTGCGGCATTTCTCCGGGTTCCGACATCGATGTGCGCACACGGCGCAGGCGCAGGGCGTTCGAGACAACAAACACGCTGGACAATGCCATCGCCCCGGCGGCGAGAGCCGGTGACAACATCGGGCCGCCGAACGGGTACAATACCCCAGCGGCAACCGGAATCAGCAACGTGTTGTAACCGAAGGCCCAGCCCAGGTTCTGGCGAATATTCCGCATGGTGCGGCAGCTGATTTCAACCGCGTTGGCCACGCCGCGCAAATCACCGGACATCAGAACAACATCCGCTGTTTCGATCGCGACATCGGTACCGGTTCCAATAGCGATGCCGATATCGGCTGCAGCCAAGGCCGGTGCGTCGTTAATGCCATCGCCGACAAAAGCCACGGTTCCGAAGTCGTTCTGCAATTTGGTAATCTCGGCGAGTTTACCGCTGGGCAATACCTCAGCCGTAACATGGTCGATGCCCAATTCATCGGCCAAGGCCCGCGCTGTGCGAGCATTGTCTCCTGTCACCATGGCCAGAGTGAACCCCATCTGATGCAGACGGGCCAACGCCTCTTGAGTGCCGGGTTTGATCGGGTCGGAAACGATCAGGGCCGCCGCCGCAAGACCGTCCACTGAAAGATAGAGTGGAGTAGCGCCTTTCGCAGCATGATGTTCCGTTTCGGCGGTCAGGACGCCCAGATCGACATCGTTCTGTTCCATCAACCGATCAGACCCGATCAGGATCATGCGTCCCTCGACCGAAGCCTGCAAGCCAAGACCGGTGAGGGATTGAAAATCGCAAACCACAGGTAGTACCTCAGGCCCGGCCCGGGTAATCGCAGTTGCGATGGGATGTTCTGAATAGTCTTCAACCGCTGCTGCCAGCCGCAGCACCTCAGTATGATCAAAACCATTGGCAGGGATCACATCGACAAGCTGGGGCCGTCCCAGTGTCAATGTCCCGGTCTTATCCAGAGCAATCACCTTGGCCTGTTGTAACTGCTGCAGTGCGTCCCCCTTGCGGAACAGCACGCCCAACTCGGCCGCGCGGCCCGTGCCGACCATGATTGAGGTCGGCGTGGCCAACCCCATGGCGCAGGGGCAGGCGATGATCAGCACGGAAACACCCGCAACCAGCGCCAGCGGCAGAGAGGGTGGCGGGCCAAAGAAAAGCCACGCAAGAACCGTCAGACACGCAACGGCAATCACGGCTGGAACAAAGCGATGGGTGATCTGATCGACCAGACCCTGAATCGGCAGTTTTGCACCTTGGGCCTGCTCGACCATCCGAATAACCTGAGCCAGTACCGTGTCGGCACCCACATGGGTCGCGCACACGCGCAGGGCACCGGTGCCATTGACCGTGCCCCCGACCACTTCGTCGCCAGTGTTTTTGCCAACCGGCACAGGCTCGCCCGTGATCATGCTTTCGTCGATATACGAAGTTCCGTCCAGAACCTGCCCATCAACGGGAACCCGCTCGCCCGGGCGGATCTGTAAAACGTCGCCTGCGACAATCTCGGTAATCGGACGGTCGGTAAAAACGCCATCCCGTTCCACCCGCGCCGTATTGGGTTGTAACCCGACAAGCTTGCGTATCGCGGCGCCCGTCCGGCCTTTGGCCCGCGCCTCTAACAGCCGACCCAACAGGATCAGTGCAACGATAACCGCGGCGGCCTCGAAATAGACATTCGCAGTACCCTGCGGCAGGGCCTGAGGCGCGAAAACCGAGACGACGGAATAAAGGTATGCTGCACCAGTCCCCAACGCGACCAAGGCGTTCATGTCCGGTGTCCCGCGCAACAGCGAAGGAATGCCTTTTGAATAGAACATGCGGCCGGGCCCCAACAGCAGCGCTGATGTCAGCGCGAATTGGATCAGATAGCTGGTCTGTGCACCGATGGTCGCATGCACCCAATGGTGAAAGGCCGGGATCATGTGGCCACCCATCTCAAGTGCGAAAACCGGAAGGGCCAGCAGCGCTGCCAACAGTGTCGAGCGGGTCAGGGCGTGTATCTCATCGTCCTGCGCTGATCGACTGTCGCTGCGCGCGTCCTTCTCGGCAGATGCCGGATACCCAGCATCGGTCGCGGCTTTTGCAAGCGTTGCCGGATCAGTTGCCCCTTCGAGGCAAGTGACCAGAGCGGTTCCGGCGGCCAGATTGACTTGCGCCTGCACAACACCCGGGCTGGCAAGCAATGCGCGCTCGATCCGTGCGACGCACGAGGCACAGCTCATCCCGTCGATCTGCAATGTGCATTGTTGCGTGGCCGCAGGATAACCCGCCGAATCCAACGCCCGTACAACGTCCGGCAAGGGGCCATCATACGTGACTAGAGCGGTCTTGGTGGCGAAATTGACTGTAGCGTCCTGAACCCCGGCCACCGATTGCAGCGCGCTTTCGACGCGCCCGACGCAGGATGCGCAGCTCATTCCGGTGATCTTGATCTGAGTTTGGCTTGAGTCCGCCATCCGTGTCGTCCCGATTGTGGTCTTGCCAATCAGATGGGGGTTCCAGTCACAGGAAGGTCAAGAGGTTTCCTCCGATTCCTCTAGATTCTCTTGAATTCGGCCAATTCGGCTTTCAAACGCTCGTTCTCGGCCTGCAACTCTGCCATCTGGCGTCCGAGGGTGTTCAGATGTGGTCGCAATTCGTCTTCGGTAAAGCGGGGCGTGATATGGCGCGGGCAATTCCAGTCCAGCGCCTCGACATGGATGATCGCCGCACGCTCGGGCGGGGTGTCGACCGTTTCGGGCAGAAGGTGGGCGGCAGCGTCGGCACCTTCCCTAAAGCTGACCCGCCCCAGAATTTTCAGGCGGCGCTGGTTTGCATAATCCATCAGGATCATGGCCACCCGATCATTACCATCCAGATTCCCGCGCGAGATATACTGTTTATTACCGGTCAGATCCGCGTACCCGATGGTTCTTTTATCAAGGACCTTCAGGAAACCGATAGGCCCTCCGCGATACTGAACATAAGGCCATCCGGTTTCAGAAACCGTTGCCTGATAGAACCCGTCGCGTGCCTCGATAAAGGACTTTTCGTTTGGCCCGATCTCGTGCCCCTGTTCCGGTCCGCCCTCGATAAATTTGGAGTAGGTTTTCGCAGACCCCATGCGTTCCTGATGGGTCAGCACAGACGGGGTGAAGGTTAGCTGTGAAAAGGCGCGCGGCATGGGATGTCCTTTCTTTGCGATGCGGCCCCGCGGTGGATGATCACCCGGCGAAAGCCTCTTAGGGCGCGCTGACCTACCTAGTAATCTAAGTGGTTGGCGGCAGCGGAGTTGACAAAACTGTGAACTTTTCGGGCGGTAAGCTGGTGGCGCAGCAAAGGACGTTGCGTTCCGTGGAACTGGAACGCGACGTCAGGTGGATTGGACCGGGCGGTTTCTGCGGCTAGCTTTGACGCAAAATCAGATAAACGGGGTAGACATGTCTCTTTTTACCAGTACCGCCACCTGGGTGACCGACGAGCACCGGATGTTTGCCGAAATGGCAGGCCGGTTTCTGGATGATGCGCTTGTTCCGAATATCGACGCCTGGGTCGAAAACGGGGTGGTGGACCGTGAGTTCTGGTTGAAGGCCGGGGAAACCGGGCTGATGGCGGGTTCGATTCCCGAAGAATATGGCGGTGTTGGCGGGGGCATGGGGTTCGATGCCGTAACCTTGTACGAACAAGGCTCGCGCGGGGATGTAGGCTGGGGCTTCGGCATTCAGTCCATCGTAACGCACTATATCGCCGCCTATGGCAGCGATGAGCAAAAGCAGAAATGGCTGCCCAGGCTCGCCTCGGGCGAAATGGTCGGTGCTTTGGCAATGACCGAACCGGGAACAGGGTCGGACGTGCAAGCCGTGAAGACGTCGGCCGAGAAAGACGGGAATTCCTACAAGATCAACGGGTCCAAGATTTTTATCACCAATGGTCAATCCGCCGATCTGGTGATCGTTGCGGCCAAGACAGATAAGTCTCAGGGTTCCAAAGGTGTTTCGCTGATCGTTGTCGAAACGGATGGGGCCGACGGGTTTCGCAGGGGGCGTAACCTCAAGAAATTGGGGATGAAAGGCAACGATACGGCCGAGTTGTTCTTTGAGGACGTCAAGGTTCCGATGACCAACCTGCTGGGGCCAGAGGAAGGGCAGGGGTTCTATCAGCTGATGAAGCAACTGCCATGGGAGCGCCTGACCATCGGCATCATGGCGCTGGGCGCGATTGATTTCGCCATCGCCGAGACAGTAAAATATGTGCAGGAGCGTAAGGCATTTGGTCAACGCGTGATGGATTTCCAGAACACGCGGTTCAAACTGGCTGAATGCAAAACCAAGGCAGAAGTGCTGCGCAGCTTTGTGAATGACTGTATCGGCAAGCTTGCAGCAGGTGAACTGGATGCGGCCACTGCGTCCATGGTCAAATACTGGGGCTCTGAAGTGCAGAA
Source organism: Ruegeria sp. (assembly GCF_965243365.1). Classification (GTDB taxonomy): domain Bacteria; phylum Pseudomonadota; class Alphaproteobacteria; order Rhodobacterales; family Rhodobacteraceae; genus Ruegeria. Next base: position 2,537,395 of record NZ_CBDEUW010000002.1, read on the forward strand.
CGAGATCATGCACGAGTGCCTGCAACTCTTTGGTGGCTATGGCTTCATGATGGAATATCCGATTGCGCGCCTCTATGCCGATGCCAGAGTACAGATGATCTATGGCGGAACCAATGAAGTCATGAAGGAACTCATTGCACGGTCATTGGACGTCTAACTTAGTCCAAAACCTGTCGCCTGCGTGGCCCCTGCCGTCTGACCGCCGCGCAGGGTGGTTGGCGATAGAACCGTTGTCTGACAGTGCGTTCGCTGCCATGCTGGCAGCTAAGCGTTCCAACCGGCGAGACAGATCTTGGCACAAAGCAACAAGGACCGCATTCGCGCCCTGCTCAAAAGCATCGAGACCGGCGATCCCGGGCCGGTGTCTGTTGTGAACGAGGCCAAGTATATCCAGCACAATCCGCAAACTCATGAAGGCAGCGAGGGCCTCGCCGCCTTGTTCAAGCGATTGTCGCAGACCTCTCCTCGGGTGAATATTGTGCGTGCGTTCGAGGACGGTGCATTTGTTTTTGCCCATACCGAATATGATTTCTCGCGTCGGAATATCGGGTTCGAGGTTTTCCGCTTTGAAGACGGCCAGGCCGTTGAACACTGGGACAATATTCAAAAACGGCAGGGCCCGAACCTGTCCGGCCACAGCATGGTGGACGGAGCGACCGAGGTTGCGGACAGAAACCTGACCGAGCAGAACCGTGCCTTTGTCAAAGATTTTGTTCAAACCGTATTGATCCAAGGGGATCTGGATCACATCGGTACCGCCATCAACGGTGACTCGTTCGTTGAACATAGCCCCGGACTATCAGACGATCTAATCGATCTGCGTCGACATTTGACCAATGATCGGTTGGCATTGGATTACCAACATCTGCACCGGGTACTGGCCGAGGGTAACTTCGTTCTGACGGTCTGCGAGGGCCAGTTGGGCGGACGCCATACGGCGTTCTACGATCTGTTCCGCGTTGAGCGCGGCAAAATTGTCGAGCATTGGGATACAGTGGAAACCATCGCCCCCCAAGCGGAATGGAAAAACACCAACGGGAAATTTTGAACCGACCGTTTTGCCAATTCAATTCTTTGGGTTTGGAACAGATGGAACCCTTGCGCCTCTTCGAAACTGCGCAGATGATCCGCGCAACTTCACGAGGTTTGACTTGAGCGATCACAACGATTCTCTGTGGCGAAAAACCTGTCGCGAGCAGGTTCCGACCACACTCTTGGCGGACGATCTTACCGTTGATCTTGCTGTCATCGGTGGGGGGTATACGGGGTGCTCTGCCGCTTTGACCGCGGCCCAAGCCGGTGCCTCGGTCTGTTTGCTCGAGGCGAACGAGATCGGTCATGGCGGGTCGGGGCGAAATGTTGGGTTGGTCAATGCCGGTCTGTGGATGCCGCCGGCGCAGATCCGCGCCAAGCTTGGGGCAAAGAACGGGGATCGCCTGATCGCTTTGTTGGCCGCTGCACCTGATGACGTGTTTCATCTCATCAAAGCCCACGAAATCGATTGCGAACCAACGCGCTCGGGAACGCTGCATTGTGCACATTCTGCGGGCGGGTTTCGCGATTTGCAGGCCCGCAACGCGCAACTTGAGGCGACGGGTGCTCCGGTAGAGTTGATTGCGGCTGAGGACGTGGCCCGCAGGACCGGCAGCGCTAAGTTTCATGGGGCTCTTTTCGATCCGAGGGCGGGAACCATCCAACCGTTGGCCTATGCCAAAGGTTTGGCCCGTGCAGCGGTTCAGGCCGGCGCGAAAGTGTTTCAAAACAGTCCGGTGCTGACGCTGCGACAGGGCGATGTCTGGGAATTGGCGACGCGCCAAGGGACGGTACGCGCTAAATCGGTTTTGCAGGCCACGAATGCCTATCATCAGGGTCTGCCAGATTTCGCGACGGACTATGTGCCGGTCTACTATTTCCAATACGCTACGGCGCCTTTGTCTGACAATCTAAGGGCCAGCATTCTTCCGGGCGGCGAGGGGTGTTGGGATACAGGGCTTATCATGACGTCCTTCCGGCTTGATCAGGACGGCCGATCCCTGATTGGCGGCATGGGCGATCTGGGGCAAATCGGTCGGGACGTGCACGGCAGTTGGGCCAAGCGCAAAATGGCAGAGCTGTATCCGCAATTGGCGGATCAGCCCTTCGTCGAAGGGTGGCATGGCCGAATTTCAATGACCTCGGATCATCTGCCCAAGATTACGCAAATCGGACCTAACGCCCTGTCCGTACACGGGTTTTCAGGGCGTGGAATTGGTCCGGGTACCGTATTCGGGCGCATGTTGGCCGAAAGTCTGTTGGCGGGTGAGACGTCAAATTTGCCGATACCGCCCGTTCAGCGCCATCGCGAAACCTGGACCGGTCTGCGCCGGACCTTTTTCGAAACAGGCGCTGCCGTGACCCATCTTCTCAAGGCTCGGTTCTAGGGTCAGACAGATCGCGTGATCCCGCCGTCGACACGAATATTCTGACCGGTGATGTAGGCTCCGCCTTCCGAGGCGAGCAGGGCAACAACCGAGGCGATCTCTTCGTAGCTGCGCCCATAGCGGCCCAGTGGGATGCGCGACCGGAACTCTTCTTTTTCCGGCAGGCTGTCGATGAAACCGGGCAGGACGTTGTTCATCCTGATGTTGTCTGCTGCGTATTTATCCGAGAACAACTTGGTAAAGGCGGCAAGGCCTGCCCGAAACACGCCGGATGTCGGAAAGACAGGGTCCGGTTCGAATGCGGCAAAGGTTGAGATGTTGATGATCGATCCGCCGCCCTGCTTTTGCATGATCGGCGTCACCAGCCGCGTCGGGCGCACGGAATTCATGAAATAAACATCCATACCCGTGTGCCAGTCTTCATCTGTCAGTTCGAGAACTGGCGCGCGTGGTCCGTGCCCGGCAGAGTTGACCAGCACATCGACACGCCCCCAATGCGCCAGGGCTGCATCAACCAGCTTTTGCAGGTCGTCATTCGACTGGTTTGAGCCGGTGATACCAACGCCGCCCAACTCTTTTGCCAACGCCTCGCCCTTGCCGGACGAGGACAGGATGCCCACCTTGAACCCGTCGGCAGCCAATCTGCGCGCAGAATCCGCGCCCATGCCGCTGCCGCCTGCAGTTATCAAAGCTACTTTGGTCATGTTGTTCTCCGCCTAAACTGTGTTCGAATGATGTAGGTGCCAGCGTCTCAGGTTTACAGCGTTGCCGCAATCGCCTCGATCCGTTTTCTGAGCCATCGGTGCGCCGGTGCGTTGGCCGTTCGCTGGTGCCAGACCATGTAGATAGCAACCGGGGGGCACGGGAACGGCAGCTTGGCGCAATCCAGGGCCGCCAACGGCCCCTGTTTCATCAACGCTGTGTCCGTCGAAATCAGATCGCTTCCCGTAACAAACGGCGGAATGGCGTTGAAGTGCGGAAGGGTGACCGTGGGCGGTTTGATCTGGCTTTGATCTACGCCTTGCATCACGGCCCGTGCATTGCGGCCATCGGCAAAGCGCACTTCGACATGGTCGGCCTGACAATAGGCCTGCCAACTGTCTGGCGGCTGTCGGCGCGACGCGTCGTAGAAAATCATCAACGGGCTGGTCAAGAGTCGTTTCTGAAAGATGTCCGGCCCATCCGGAGGCAACGGCGTGACCATCAATTGACAGCGATCATTGCGCAACAAGTCCGGATCGGGAACCCCCGAAGGAATGAACTCTAACCGAAGCCTGACGCCTTCGGCCCGGGCGGCACGCAGCAAGGCCGGGAAAATCAGCTCTCGTGGCAGATCGTTTGTGGCAATCTGAATGTCAATCTCTTCGGAAAGCGGATCGAAGGGGCGTTCCTCGGTCAAAGCGCGCAGCCCGTCCAGTACTTGTTGTACGGGCTCTTTCAGGGTCAAAGCGCGTTCTGTGGGGGTTAACCCCTGACCCGAGCGGACAAACAGGGGATCCCCAAGTACCTGCCTGAGTTTGTTCAGTGTATGGCTGATCGCCGATTGTGTGACGCCCAATCGGTCGGCAGCCTTGGAAACCGAGCTCTCTTCGAGGATGGTCAGAAAAACACGCAGGACTTTGCCGTCCAGATCGGTAAAATCAGTTTTGTTCATACCGTATATGATTATTCATGAATGGTTTTGCTGTCCATGACGCGATAGTCGGATGACAGGACAGGAGACACAGAATGGGAATCCGCTTTTTCTCGGACAAGAACAGACCCGTTCATATGGGGTCATACCCGTTGGAGAGGTTGGCGCGGCAGACCACGATGCCGGACCTGTCTTCGGCTGAGCCAATGCGCCAGATCAGCTTTCACAGGCCTGAGCACCCCCAAAGCATCGTCAACGCAATGGGCGAGTTTCAGGCGATGATGGATGCTATTCGGGATGGGTTTGTAAACCCGATTGCCTCTGAAATTCCGGTCGATCCGCAAGACCGGGCCAATCATTTAAAGGCGTTCGGGTATTTCAACGATGCGTCGATGATGGGCTGCGGACCACTGACGGCCGATGCGATGCTGCCGGAACCGCGTCGCAATCCGGATATAGACCGCCTGGCGCATGCGTTGAAGACGCGCCAGACAAAGACGCTCGCGTCCGGGATTGATGTGATCATGGCGGACCTTAAGGAAAGCATGGAGGCCAAGCCGGGATCGATGGACAGCCATCGCCATGCCATCGTGTTTCTTTACGAATTCAATCGTGACCCGGACCCCGCCGAGCCCGGCACGGACTGGATCAAGGATGCCCAGGACCATCGCGCCTGCCTTCTGGCCACGGAAAACGCGGTTGTCATTGCAAACTACATTCGTTTGCTGGGGTTCGATGCCCGGGCTCATACGGCCATGTCTTCCGAGGTTGATCTAGGTAAACTGGCGGTTGCAGCCGGTCTGGCATCGATCGAAAACCAACAGGTTGTCGCCCCGTGGCTTGGCAAGCGTTTTGGGCTGGCCGCAGTGACGACAGAGATGGACATCGCCCATGATCTCCCCTTGTTGCCAATGGCGCAACAGCCGTGGTTTCGGACGCAAGGCCCGGCGTGGTGGCTGGGAACGGGTTTTGCCAAAAACGCTTTGAATCGCGACCCCTACGCCAAACGGCGTTACGCAGACGGTGCGCATCCGTTCGAAAACCTCCGGCGCGTGGAAAGTCCGACAACCTATATTGATGAGGAAAACGTCGCCCGCGTGCCGAAACGCGCGGACATGTTCGCGCGGGCGCAGTTCGGGGATATGGGAAAGTCGCTGCAAGAGGCCGCGAAGGGCGGGTATTACGTGCGAAAAGCCGCACCCAGTTTTGCCCAACGCCGTGCATTGGGGGCCTTTGTCCTGTTGCAGGATGGCGAAAGCGCCGCGGTCGCCAAGCCCACCGATGCGGACCAGAACGCCGCAAATATCAAAGCGGCGAGCTATTTTCTGGGGGTGGATGCGGTGGGCCTCAGCCGATGCCCGGAATGGTCTTGGTATTCCCATGACGCCACCGGAGAGGAGATCAGGCCACCGCACGATCAAGCCATCAGCATGATCATCGATCAGGGCTATGAAACGATGGAGGGCGCCAGCGGGGATGACTGGATCAGTGTTGCGCAATCCATGCGCGCCTACCTGCGGTTTTCATTGCTGGGCGGCGTGATCGCACAGCAGATCCGCAATCTTGGCTATAAGGCCAAGGCTCATACGGTGATGGATGGAGAGGTCTTGCAGCCTCCGCTCTTGCTGCTCTCTGGATTAGGAGAGGTCAGCCGGATTGGCGAGGTCATCCTGAACCCCTATCTCGGCCCAAGGCTGAAGTCCGGGGTCGTTACAACCGATATGCCGTTGGCCCATGACAAGCCCATTGACTTTGGTCTGCAGAACTTTTGCGAAAACTGCAACAAATGCGCGCGGGAATGTCCGTCGGGGGCGATTACCGCCGGGCCGAAACTGATGTTCAACGGCTATGAAATCTGGAAGTCGGACAGTCAGAAATGCGCCACATACCGCGTGACCACACCGGGTGGGGCCATGTGCGGGCGGTGCATGAAAACCTGCCCCTGGAACCTCGAAGGGATTTTCAAGGAACGCCCTTTCCGTTGGGCCGCCATGAACATCCCATCCGCCGCGCCTGCCTTGGCGAAGCTGGACGATGTCGTCGGCAATGGTGGTTTGAATGATACCAAGAAATGGTGGTGGGATATCGAGTTGCAGGCAGACGGTGCCTATCGGCCGACAACCCACCCCTTGAACCGGCGCGATTTGCAGGCGGACCTTGATCTGCAATACGAGGATCAGACGCTGGCCGTATACCCCGCCTATCTGGCACCGCACCCATGGCCCTATCCCTTTGCAATGGATCGTGAGGCCGGGATTGCGGCGTATGAGGCCTTGGTGACAGCGCAGGAATACAAGGCGCGCAAAGCAGCAGGCGACCTGTCGGTCATTCACACATATAAAATCGCAGGCGATGCGCCGGTCATGCGTGTGGAACTGACGAGGGTCGACAAGATGACGGCTGATGTGACCAAATACGAGTTCTCGGCCCCGAATGGTGCACCGCTGCCGGATTGGACTGCCGGGGCGCATCTGGACGTGCTGGTCGCGCCGGAATACCTGCGTCAGTATTCAATGTCCGGCGATCCGTCTGACCGGTCTGTCTATCAGATTGGTGTTTTGCGCGAGGATGAAGGCCGTGGAGGCTCGGCCCTGTTGCACCGGATATTCAACGAAGGTCGCAAGGTTTTTATCTCGAAACCCATTAACCACTTTGAGTTGGACGAGGCTGCCTCCAAAACCTTTCTGATGGGTGGTGGTATCGGCATTACCCCGATGATTGCCTTTGCACACCGTCTGCATGCGCTGGGCAAGGCGTTTGAATTGCACTATTCGGCCAGTACGCGCGCAGGGGCCGGATATCTTGACGATCTGGCCGCGATGCCTTGGGCGGATCAAGTCCACTACCACTTTTCGGATGAGGGCACCCGCGCCGATCTCGAAGCAATCCTGTCAGGGTATCAAGACGGCTGGCACGTTTATACCTGCGGGCCTGACCGTTACATGGACGGGGTCATTCAGGCGGCCGAGCAGCAAGGTTTCCCAGAGGAGGCGCGTCATCTGGAGTATTTCTCGGTTCCTGAACAGCCCGACTATGAAAACCACGCCTTTACAGTGAAGCTTGCCAAGTCAGGCCGGGAACTGGTTGTCCCCAAAGACAAGGACGCGGCTCAGGTCCTGAATGAGGCCGGTATTCATGTGGATGTGAAGTGTTCGGACGGCATTTGCGGAGTCTGTAAATGCAACGTGATTTCGGGTGAAATCGAACATCGTGACTTTGTATTGTCGAACAAGCAGCGTGAGGGCGCGATCATTCTGTGCCAAAGCCGCGCGGCCCAGCCTGACGGGGTGATCGAGATCGATCTTTAGGCAATGTCTTGGAAACGACCTTTTGGGTTAATAAATAGGTCGCGGCTGCCATGGACGTGAGCGGGATGCTGCACTAACGTCCGTTTCAAACCCAGTGAATTCCTGATCAACAGGTGCGAGGTACCTTATGGATTATCATAGCCCCGCCAGTTTTGCCGAGGCGTCGGCGCTGGCTGCGAATGCGACGGGCATCACACGGTTTCTGGCCGGCGGCACCGACGTTTTGGTGCAGCTACGGTCCGAGCTGGTGACGCCTGATACGCTGATAGACATCAAGAAAATCAACGGCGTGCGCGACATCACCCGCAACCCTGATGGCGGTTGGACATTGGGTGTCGCCGCCACCGGTGCCGAGATGAGCGAGCGTCCTGATCTGTGTCGCGACTGGCCGGGTGTTGTCGAGGCCATGGATCTGATCGGATCGACTCAGGTTCAGGGCCGTGCGACTCTGACCGGCAACCTTTGCAACGGCTCTCCGGCGGCGGATTCCGTACCTGCAATGGTTGCGGCTGGTGTGACTGTTGCGGTCACGGGGCCGAACGGAAACAGGACGGTTGCTGTTGAGGACATACCTACCGGTCCCGGCAAGACGTCGCTGGCCAAGGGCGAACTGATTTCAGCAGTCAATATCCCGGCGCGCGGGGAACATGGAGGCGACGCCTATCTGCGTTTCATTCCACGGACCGAGATGGACATTGCTGTTGTAGGGGTAGGTGTGAACCTGCGTCTGAACGGTGACACGATCACCGAAGCGCGCGTGTCGCTGGGGGCCGTGGCCCCAACTGTTCTGCTTGTCGAGGATGCGGCCCAGGCCATCATTGGTACCACACTGGATGAAACCGCCCTGAGCGCGCTTGCCGCTGCTGCCTCGGCAGCCTGCAATCCGATCGATGACAAGCGCGGTACTATTGAATTTCGCACCGAGGTTGCTGGCGTTCTGGCCGGGCGCACCGCCAAAATCGCCTATGCCCGCGCGAAGGGAGAGCAAGCATGAGCAAGTTGCACGTATCCACCACCGTGAACGGTGACGCGGTCGAATACCTCTGCGATCCGCGCGAAACCCTTCTGGATTGCCTGCGGGACAAACTGAACCTGACCGGCGCGAAAGAGGGCTGCGGCACGGGCGATTGCGGTGCCTGCTCGGTCACCGTCGATGGTCGTTTGGTCTGTTCCTGCCTCATGCTGGGGGTCGAGGCCGAAGGCAAACAGATCGAAACCGTCGAAGGCATCGCGGACGGGGACGTACTGCACCCGTTGCAGAAGAAGTTCGTCGAATACGCCGCGCTGCAATGTGGCATCTGCACCCCGGGAATTCTGGTGGCCGCCAAGTCGCTGCTGGAAAAGAACCCCAACCCAACCGAAGAAGAAGCGCGGTACTGGCTGGCGGGTAACCTCTGCCGCTGTACCGGTTATGACAAGATCATTCGCGCTGTGATGGATACAGCAGCTGAGATGCGGGAGGCTTCGTAATGGCTCTGGACGATCGTAAGTCTGAATTCAGTTTTGTCGGCACTCGGCCTGAACGCCCCGATGGGTTGGACAAGGTCACCGGGCGCGCCAAGTTCGGCGCAGATGCCTATGCGCCGGGTATGCTGCATGGTGCCGTTCTTCGTTCACCCCACGCCCACGCACGAATCGTGAAGATCGATGCGTCGAAGGCCGAGGCGCACAAGGATGTCAAAGCCGTCATCACGCGCGCCGATTTTTCGGACAAACCGGAATTCAAGCCCGGTCTGGAAGGCGAATTCTGGAACGTTCTGGAAAACGTCATGGCAGGTGAGAAGGCGCTGTATGACGGGCACGCGGTGGCCGCCGTGGCGGCAACCTCGGCGCTGGCGGCTCGGGATGCGCTCAAGATGATTGAGGTGGAGTATGAAGTGCTGCCTCATGTCACCGATGTCGACAAAGCGATGGCCCCCGGCGCGCCGGTGATCCGGGAAGGGGCAGCGGACTATTCTGTGCCGGAAGGGATGCACCCCAACGTCGTGCGCTATCACGAAAGCGGCCATGGCGATGTCGAGGCCGGATTCGCCGAGGCTGATTTGGTCATCGAAGACAGCTTTGTCACCGAGGCGACCCATCAAGGCTATATCGAACCCCATGCCTGTCTTGCGTCTTTGGGCACAGACGGGCGCGGAGAGCTATGGTGCACCACACAAGGTCACTGGTACGCGCAGAAGTATTGCGCGGCGCTGGTCGGGATCGAAACGGCTCAGCTGCGGGTCACAGCGTCCGAAATCGGCGGCGGATTTGGCGGTAAAACCACGGTGTTTATCGAGCCGGTGGCGCTGGCGCTGAGCCGCAAGGCAAACCGACCGGTGAAGATCGTGATGAGCCGATCCGAAGTGTTCCGGGCCACCGGCCCGACCTCTTCCGCTTCGATGGATATCAAGATCGGGATGAAAAAAGACGGGACAATCACCGCTGCCGAGGGCATTTTCCGCCTGCAAGGCGGGGCCTTCCCGGGTGCGCCCGGCGACATGACTGCCATGTGCGCCTTTGCCCCGTACAACCTGACCAATGTGCGGCAGGTTGGCTATGACGTGATGGCGAACCGCCCCAAACAGGCAGCCTATCGTGCCCCTGGTGCCCCCATGGGTGCATTCGCGGTCGAATCCGTTCTGGATCAGCTGTGCAACAAGCTCGGGCTGGATCCAGTTGACGTACGCCTGAAGAACGCGGCCCATGAAGGCACCAAAGCCAGCTATGGTCCGCGTTATGAGCGTATAGGCCTGGTGGAAACGCTTGAAGCCGCCAAGGCGCATCCGCATTATTCGGCCCCGCTGAAACCGGGGCAGGGGCGCGGGATTTCCTGCGGTTTCTGGTTCAACCATGGTGGTGAAACTTCGGTCTCGCTGGCATTGTCCGAGGATGGTTCGGCCCAGGTCATGGTTGGCACGCCAGATATCGGCGGCTCACGCGCGTCAATGGCCCTGATGGCGGCTGAGGTTCTGGGGATTCCCTACGAGAACATCCGCGTTACGATCGCGGACACGGCGACGCTTGGCTACAATGATGTCAGTCATGGGTCTCGCGTGACCTATGCGTCCGGTTTGGCGACCATCAAGGCCGCCAATCATGCGGTGGAAAAGCTGTGTGAGCGGGCGGCGGCCAAATGGGGCATCCCGGTGGACGCGGTGAAATGGGAAAACGGCTGTGCGGTGCCTTCCGGACCCAATGCTGGGGATTTCGATCCGCTGCCACTGGCCGACATCACTGCCAATATGGGGGCAACAGGCGGCCCAATCTCGGGCCATTTCGAAGCCACGCCCGAGGGCGCCGGGGTCTCGTTCGGCACCCATATCGTCGATGCCGAGGTCGACCCGGAAACCGGCAAGACCTGCATCATCCGCTACACGGTTATTCAGGACGCGGGCAAAGCCATCCATCCCGATTATGTCGAGGGTCAGTACCAGGGCGGGGCAGTGCAAGGCATCGGCTGGGCGCTGAATGAGGAGTACATCTATGGCGAGGATGGGCGCCTGCAGAACTCGATCTTCCTCGATTACCGTATCCCGGTGGCAAGCGACCTGCCAATGATCGACACGGTGATTGTTGAGGTTCCGAACCCCGGCCACCCCTACGGCGTACGTGGTGTCGGGGAAACCGGAATCGTGCCGCCACTGGCTGCCATTGCCAACGCGGTCTCTCATGCGGCCGGTGTCCGGATGCGGCAACTGCCCATGTCGCCACCTCGCATCCTTGCCGCGCTCAAGGCCAATGGTTGAGGTCAACCTATGGTCAGGCCTCCGGTCTTTGACCGGGGGTCGTCAGATGGTCGAGGTGGAGGCCACCACAACCGGCGAATTACTGCGCGAACTTGTGCAGGCGTATCCTCAGTTAAAGGGGCCCATTGACGCTGGCGTTTCGATTTCAATCGACGGGCGCATCATCGCGACGGGGCTGGCGGAACCGATCCCGGACGGGGCCGAGATTTACCTAATGCAGCGCCTGCGCGGGGGGTGAGGCAGAGAATAGGTAAGACGTCTTGACCGCGGGTACTCCTATTGTGCCTACAAAACAAAAGCGGATAAACGCAATTGGCTACTGAGGCTCAACATGTTTTCGCACGGTTGGGATGGTGCTGCTGGAGAGAATTGAACTCTCGACCTCTCCCTTACCAAGGGAGTGCTCTACCTCTGAGCTACAGCAGCGCTGTGGGCGGGTGATTAGACTCAAACGAAACGCGGCGCAAGGGTGTCTGGACGGTTTTTTGTGTCTGCTGTAGAGAAAGATAATGGCAGATAAAAATTCACCAAAAAAACACGGCAAATCCGGTGATGCGCGCGAAGACCGATTGAAGGCTGCACTCAAGGCAAATATGGCGCGGCGCAAGGAACAGGCTAAGGCACGCGCCGCTGCGGCGGATAAGGCCGACAAAAACGAGGGATAAGAGCAGATGGATTCGATTCTGGTGACGGGCAACGGTCCGTTGAACGGGCAAATCCCCATCGCGGGGGCAAAAAACGCGTGTCTGACTTTGATGCCAGCCACCTTGCTGAGCGATGAACCGCTGACGCTGACCAACGCACCGCGGCTGAGTGATATCAAGACGATGACCCAGTTGCTGCAGTCGCTGGGGGCTGAGGTCTCGCAATTGCAGGACGGGCAGGTGATTGCGATGTCCAGTCACGACCTGACCAGTCATACGGCGGACTACGATATCGTGCGGAAGATGCGCGCATCCAATCTGGTTTTGGGCCCGATGCTGGCCCGGCTGGGGCAGGCGGTGGTTTCGCTGCCCGGTGGTTGTGCCATCGGTGCGCGGCCGATGGACCTGCATGTTGAGGGTCTGGAGGCGCTGGGTGCCGAGATCGAACTGAAGGATGGTTATCTGCACGCCAAGGCCAGCGGCGGATTGAAGGGTGCAGTGCACGAGATGCGCTTTGCGTCGGTTGGGGCGACCGAGAATATCGTGATGGCCGCGACCCTGGCCAAGGGTACAACGGTGCTTAAGAATGCGGCGCGCGAGCCCGAGATTGTCGATCTGGTGGAATGCCTGCGCAAGATGGGAGCGCAGATCTCGGGTGAGGGGACGTCGACCATCGAAATTCAGGGTGTTGACCGCCTGAACGGCGCGACGCATCAGGTCGTCACCGATCGGATTGAATTGGGCACCTATATGCTGGCACCGGCGATCTGTGGCGGTGAGGTCGAGCTGTTGGGTGGTCGCATGTCTCTGGTTGAATCCTTCGCAGCCAAGCTTGATGCGGCTGGGGTCAACGTTGATGAGACTGAAAGGGGTCTTAAGGTCGCCCGTAAGAACGGACGCGTCGCATCAGTGGATGTGGTGACCGAACCGTTCCCGGGGTTCCCGACTGATCTTCAGGCGCAGATGATGGCGCTGATGTGCACCGCCGAGGGCACCTCGGTTCTGGAAGAACGCATCTTTGAAAATCGCTTCATGCACGCCCCAGAACTGGTGCGGATGGGAGCGAATATTGAGGTGCATGGCGGCACGGCCACCGTCAAAGGGGTGGACAAACTGAAAGGCGCGCCCGTGATGGCCACCGATTTGCGGGCGTCGGTTTCCCTGATCCTTGCCGGTTTGGCCGCAGAGGGTGAAACGACGGTCAGTCGGGTCTATCATCTGGACCGGGGCTACGAACATGTGGTGCGCAAACTCGAAGGCGTGGGTGCCAAGATTGAACGGATAAAAGGCCAATGACAGACGCAAGTTTCCACGATGGGCGCGAAGCGCCGTTAAATCTGGGTGCCGAGGACAGCAATGATCTTCAAGTCATTGCAACGCTGACTCAGGATGCCGTTTTTCCGGTCACCGAGATGTCGTGGCGCCCGTCGCAACGCCGGTTTGCCTTGCTTCTCAACCGGTTCCGGTGGGAGGACAAAGAGGCCGCCACCCGGCGTAATCGCGCGTTCGAGCGTGTGCAGGCGGTTCTGGTTTTCGAGTCAGTTTTGTCGGTAGCCAGTCAAGGTATCGACCGCAGCGAAAAGGATATGATTCTGTCCCTGCTGTCGATCGAGTTCGAACCCGGTGAGGATGGGGCAGGGGACGTTCTGCTGACCCTCGCCGGTGACGGCGCGATCCGTTTGCGGGTTGAAGCGTTGGACGCCACGCTCAAAGACGTTACCCGCCCGTATCGCGCGCCTTCGGGACATGCCCCGCACCACCCGGACTAGATGCAGAACAAACGCGGCATAGCGCAGGCATTTTCGACCGTGCCCGGCGGAGTTACGCTGCGACGAGCAACAGTCTTCGATGTTTTTTCCCTCAGCCGCGTATTGATCCGTTCGATCACCGATCTTTGTGCTGCTGATCATGGCAATGACCCACGCAATTTGAGGCTCTGGACGGCGAACAAGGATCCCGAAACCATTCGAGGCTGGATCGTATCCGGTTCGGTAATCTGGCTGGCTGAAGCCGCCGGTCAGGTGGCGGCCGTGGGCGGAATTTTCGAAACCGGTAAGGTGTCTTTGCTCTATGTCGACCCCGACCATGCGGGTCGCGGGATGGGGTCCAAGCTTCTGGCCAAACTGGAACGTGAACTTACGGCTTTGGGGTGCGAGGAGGCGCGTTTAGATGCCACTCGGACGGCACGCGATTTCTATTCCAAGCAGGGGTGGGTCCAATGTGGTGATCCCGGCTCGTGGAACGGAATACCGCAGTTCCCGATGCGCAAATCGTTGCACCCTGTGGTCTGAGGGTTGAGGCCGGACCCTGCCAACGCTATGTCCCGGGGCGAAACGCCCGGAGTGTCAGACCATGCCCGTTTTCCTTGATACAGCTTCGCCCGAATTTGAGACCGCATTTCAGGCGCTGCTTGCGGCTAAGCGCGAAGACAGCCCGGATGTGGATGCCGTCGTGGCGCAGATCATTGACGACGTGCGGGTGCGCGGCGATGCGGCCGTTATCGAGCTTACGGCCAGGTTTGACCGGTTTGACCTGACGCCCGAAACGCTGGCGTTCAGCGATGAAGAAATCGCGGCAGCGATTGCACAGGTGTCGCCCGAAGATCGTGCCGCGCTGGAATTGGCTGCGGACCGAATCCGTGCCTATCACGAAAAGCAATTGCCCTCGGATCAGGAATGGACGGATGACACCGGTGCGACATTGGGATGGCGTTGGTCGGCCGTTTCAGCGGCCGGTCTTTATGTGCCGGGCGGGTTGGCCTCTTATCCGTCGTCGGTTCTGATGAATGCAATCCCGGCCAAAGTTGCAGGGGTCGAGCGGTTGGCGATTGTGGTCCCCACGCCAGACGGGCAGGTGAATCCGCTTGTTCTGCTGGCCGCGCATTTGTCAGGGGTAGACGAAATTTATCGTATCGGCGGGGCGCAGGCAGTGGCCGCGTTGGCTTATGGCACCCAGACGATTGCACCGGTGGACAAGATCACGGGCCCGGGCAACGCCTTTGTGGCCGCGGCCAAGCGGCGGGTGTTTGGTAAGGTCGGCATTGATATGATTGCCGGCCCCTCTGAAATTCTGGTGATTGCCGACAAGGATAACGACCCTGATTGGATCGCCCTGGACCTGCTCAGCCAGGCCGAGCATGACGAAAGCGCGCAGGCGCTTTTGATTACAGACAGTGCCGAGTTTGGTCATGCGGTGGCCGATGCCGTTGCGAAGCGTTTGGAAACCTTGCAACGCCGTGAAATTGCCGGGGCAAGCTGGCGGGATTTCGGTGCGGTCATCGTCGTGCGCGACTTGGACGAAGCGGCAGAGCTTTCCAACCGGATCGCCCCTGAACACCTTGAACTATGTGTCGCCGATCCGCAGGCGCTTAGCGCCAAAACCGTTCACGCGGGTGCGATATTCCTTGGGCAATACACGCCCGAGGCCATTGGCGACTATGTCGGCGGTCCCAATCACGTGTTGCCGACGGCACGCTCGGCGCGGTTTTCGTCCGGGTTGAGCGTGATGGACTTTCTCAAGCGAACAACGCTCAGCCACATGACGCCGCAGGCGTTGCAGGCAATTGGCCCGAGCGCCGCGCAACTGGCACAGTCTGAAAGCCTTGAGGCGCATGGCCTGTCCGTTTTGGCGCGGTTGCATCGGTTGAATGGTTGATTTGTCGTTCAGGCAGAGTTTCTGCGCGTTGCCCCTGCTGGTCTGTTGATATAGGTCTGACCTGATCTGAACGGACGACAGAAAAAATGACTCGCATTTCGCATATCGAACTGGATGACAGCAACCTGCCGCCTCCGACCCCGGAGATTGAGCAGGAGCGCAAGGTGGCGATTTTCGATCTGCTTGAAGAGAACTCGTTCGCATTGCCCCAGCGGGAAGATCGTCAGGTTCCCGTTGGACCTTACCATCTGCAATTGTCGATCCGTGACAAACGTCTGGTTTTCGATATCGAAACCGAGGAAAGCGAAAAAGCGGCTGAATTTCATTTGTCGCTTGGCCCCTTTCGGCAGGTCGTCAAGGATTACTTCCAGATTTGTGAAAGCTACTTCAACGCCGTGAAAACACTCCCGCCCAGCCAGATCGAAACGATCGACATGGCGCGGCGCGGCATCCACAACGAAGGCAGCCGGGTGCTGCAAGAGCGGTTGGAGGGCAAGGCCGAGATCGACACCGACACCGCCCGCCGCCTGTTCACGCTGATTTGCGTACTGCATTTCGGAGGGTGACAGGTGAAGCCCCTGCCGCAGTCGGTCCTGTTTTGTTGCGACCATAACTCGGTTCGGTCCCCGATGGCCGAAGGCATCATGAAGAAGTTCTACGGCACCGGCACTTATGTGCAGTCTGCCGGGGTGCACAATGACCTGGAAATAGACGGCTTCTGCATCGCTGTCTGTCAGGAAATTGATGTCGAGTTGTCGCGCCACCGGTCCCGGTCGTTTGACGAGATGGAAGAATGGGGCGATGACCTCAGCTCGTTTGACCTGATCGTCGCCTTATCCCCGGCCAGCCAGCGAAAAGCACTGGAACTGACCCGGTTTTTTCATCTCGCTGTCGACTATTGGCCCATTATGGATCCCACCGGGCTGGGCGAAACGCGGGACGAAAAGTTACTTCACTATCGACAAACACGTGACCAGATCATCAGTCATCTGAAAGATCGCTGGGGCGAACCAATGGAGAGATCATGAACGCAACCGTGAAAACCTATTTTGACGCTTTCAATGCTGGTGATGTTGACGGCATGCTGGCGTGTTTGTCCGAAGATGTGGCCCATCACGTCAACGAAGGTCAAATTCGGGTAGGCAAGGAAAAGTTCGCCGCGTTCTGTGCCCATATGAACCGCTGCTACAAAGAGAACCTGACCGATATCGTTGTTTTCGAAGCCCAAGGCGGCACGCGCGCCGCCGCCGAGTTTACCGTGAACGGCACCTATCTTGAAACGGATGGAGGCTTGCCCGGGGCAAATGGGCAGACATACCGCCTGCCGGCCGGATCCTTTTTTGATCTGAAAGACGGTAAGATCACCCGTGTGACCACGTTCTACAACTTGGCGGATTGGACCAAACAGGTTTCAAATGGCTGAGGTGAGCGCAGTTCGCGCGCTGACCGGATCGGGGCTTGAGGCCGCTCTGGACGATGTTGCGCGCCTGCGGATCGAAGTGTTTCGCGCATGGCCTTACCTGTACGACGGTGACCTGGAATACGAGCGTAAATACCTGCAATCCTATCGGGACAGCACCCGCGCTATCGTGGTCGGTGCATTTGATGGTGACAGGCTGATCGGGGCATCCACGGGGGCTCCGCTAGTGGATCACGCCGATGATTTCGCCGCCGCGTTCGATGGAACAGGCTTGGACCTGAATGACATTTTCTTTTGCGCGGAATCGGTGTTGCTGCCCGCGTATCGCGGCCAAGGTGTTGGCCATAAGTTCTTCGACCTGCGTGAAGCACATGCGCGGCGCTTAAGCTTCTCGAAATGCGCCTTCTGCGGTGTCCAACGACCGGCTGACCACCCGATGCGCCCTGCGGGCTATCGCCCGCTTGATGCGTTCTGGCGCGCGCGGGGGTATGCGCCCTTGCCGGGCGTGATCGCGCAGTTTTCGTGGAAGGATATTGGGGAAGACGGTGAGACGCAGAAACCGTTGCAGTTTTGGATGCGGGATCTCTAGAACTGCATAAAGGGCCACGTGACCTCTCTGATCACTCAGCCGGTTGAGAAGACAAAGTAATCTCGTGTCGCAGTAGACTGTTCTGGATCATGTGAAAATCCAGACTTGCGCAGAACGTTTGCCGATGCAGCGTTGCTTTTATCCACGCCAGCAATCAGTTGCGCCGGGGGACCTGCTTCCAACGCTGCAACAAGTGCTTTCACCGCCTCGGACGCATATCCCTGCCCCCAGTAATCCTCGTGAAAGAAGTAGCCCAGATTGATCGTTGGGCGCTGTTCGGGTCCGGGTTCAGCATGTAGTAGTATCAACCCTGCAAAGGTGCCTCGGTCGCGATGCTTTACAAGCAGAACATGAGCTTCCTCGCTGCGATCCGCGATCCAGTCATCTATTCCACTATCAGGGCGCGGAAACTGCATCGAAAGCGGCAGGTATTGCGTGACCTGAGGCGTAAGCGCAGTTGCCAGAGCGGTTTTGAGCTCGCTGGCCTTGTGTGGATCTGCGGGAACACTGGCCCAATCCTCGATACGCAATCGGGCCGTGCTAATCCGACCAAGATACGAAAACCTATCCACGGCAGTGACTTCCCTATTTCCAATGCTCATCTGACGCGCTAACTTACGGTACGGCTACCCATTGCGCACCAATACCACCTGCAGGTACCTCGGATCAAAAAGTAGACCTGTACATCAGGCAATCTTACCTCCTACCCTTACGCGAAACTGACCAACAGGAATTTGTTCGTGAAAATCGCAACCGCCGCCTATCCGCTGGATTGGCTCGACAGTTGGGCCCAGTACGAAGACAAGTTGGCGCGTTGGGTTTCGGATGCGGTGGGGCAGGGCGCTGATCTTCTTGTCTTTCCCGAATATGGCGCGATGGAGTTGTCTACGCTCGATGGAGCCGAAACGGCGGGTGATCTGGAACGCTCGATCATGGCCGTTTCGGATCGGATGGAGCAGGTTCAGGCTGTGCATCGGCGTCTGGCGCAAGAACACAAGGTTTATATTCTCGGGGCTTCGGCACCGGTTCTCTGCGGGCCGGGCCGACCGGTGAACAGGGCCGTATTTTACGCGCCGGATGGTGCGCATGACCACCAAGACAAACAGATCATGACCCGGTTCGAGCGTGAATCCTGGGATATTGCGCCCGGCGGTTCGTTAAAGCTGTTCGACACCGCATTGGGTAAGATCGGTGTGCTGATCTGCTATGACAGCGAGTTTCCCCTGTTGGGTCGCGCACTCAGCGATGCCGATCTGATCCTTGTGCCCTCGTGCACCGAAGCTTTGTCGGGGTATTGGCGCGTTCGGATCGGAGCAATGTCGCGCGCGCTTGAAAATCAATGCGTTACGGTCATGGCTTCGCTGGTCGGGGATAACAGTTGGTCTGAAGCGGTCGACAAGAATACCGGCATGGGCGGCATCTTCGGGCCACCCGATACCGGTTTCCCGCAGACCGGAGTGTTGGCGGAAGGTGCCATGAACCAGCCCGGCTGGACCTTTTCAGACATTGATTTGTCTGCCATAGCCAATGTTCGTAAGGATGGACATGTGCTGAATAGAACGCATTGGGCTGAACAGGCGCCCAGAGTCGAATCAGTCACAATCTCTTCGCTTTAATGATTCCGGCCTTGAAATGAGCCCAAAATAAGCTCATTTAAGCGCACATCCCCGCAGATTCTGCGGGTGCAACGTAACGATGGAGACAACATGGCCAAGGAAGATACGCTCGAATTTCCCGGTGTCGTGAAGGAACTCCTGCCTAATGCGACGTTTCGGGTCGAGCTGGAAAACGGCCATGAGATCATCGCGCATACGGCAGGCAAGATGCGCAAGAACCGCATCCGTGTTCTGGCCGGCGACAAGGTTCAGGTCGAGATGACCCCTTATGATCTGACCAAGGGTCGGATCAACTACCGCTTCAAGTAACGCCTGCCGCAATGGCGTTTATCCTAGGATCGGGCAGCCCAAGGCGGTTGGACCTGCTGGTTCAGCTTGGCGTGCGGCCCGATGCCATTTGCGCACCTGACATTGATGAAACACCGTTGCAAGGGGAGCTTCCGCTTCCCTACTGCAACCGTATAACGCGGGAAAAAGTGCAGGCGGTTCAGGCGGGTGGCGATGATATCACCCTGTGTGCAGATACCACTGTTGCATTGGGCCGTCGCATTTTGGGTAAGCCCGAAGGCACGGGCCAGGCGGCAGAATTCCTGCATGCCCTATCCGGTCGGCGACACCGGGTGATCACTTCTGTTGCCGTTCGGCGCGGAGATCGGGTCTTGCAACGGGATGTAGTGTCCCAGGTCAAGGTCAAACGCCTGTCGGATGTTGAGATCAACGCCTATCTTGCGACCGGAGATTGGCAGGGCAAGGCCGGGGCCTATGCTATACAAGGTCCGGCCGGCGCTTTCATTCCCTGGATTTCAGGATCATTCACCGGCATTGTCGGCCTGCCCCTGTCTGAAACTGCCGCTCTGCTATTGGGGATCGGCTACCCACTCTATCGCGAGGCTTCATGAAGGGTCGTACTGTCGTTCTGGATCACATCCAAGGCCGCGAGGCCGCGGCGCTTATGGTCGATGGCATCCTCGAAGATTTCCTGATCGCCTCGGATGCTCCGCCCATCGGCACGATTTACCGCGCCCGCGCGGATCGGCCCGTGAAAGGGCAAGGTGGCATGTTCCTGACCACTCCCGACGGGCCGGCCTTTCTGCGGCAGGTAAAAGGCCTGGCGCCTGGCGTGCAGCTTTTGGTGCAGGTGACGGGCTTTGCCGAGCCGGGCAAGGCGCTGCCGGTGACGAACCGTATTCTGTTCAAAAGCCGGTATGCCATTGTGACCCCTGACGCTCCGGGTCTGAACATCTCGCGCAGTATCCGGGATGAAGACGAACGCGACCGGCTGCTGGAAATCGCGCATGACCAGATGCAAGGCTGCGACTATGGCCTGATCCTTCGGTCCTGTTGCCATGGCGCAGACGACGCAGACATTGCCGAGGACGTTTCTGCCATGCGCGCGCAGGCAGAACAGGTGATGCTGGACCCCGGCACCGAGCCCGAAACGCTCTGCGATGGTGACGCACCGCATGTCCTGGCCTGGCGCGATTGGACGGACCCGGCAGAAGTCGCGACCGCTGCGGGCAGTTTTGAAACCCATGGCGTTCTTGACGCGCTGGACGTGGCGTCCGGCATTGTCGAGCCGTTGCCCGCAGGGGCATCCCTGTTCATACAGCCCACGCGGGCGCTTGTTGCGGTAGATGTGAATACGGGCAGTGATACCTCTCTTGCAGCCGGAACCAAGGCCAATTTCGCTTGCGCAAAGGCATTGCCCCGCGCCCTTCGCGTGCGCGGTCTGGGCGGGCAGATCACGCTGGACCTGGCGCCGATGCCCAAAAAAGACCGTAAGGGTTTTGAATCTGCGCTGCGCTCGGCCTTCAAGACGGATCTGGACGAGACGATTTTGGCCGGATGGACCCCGCTTGGACATTTTGAGCTTCAGCGAAAACGCGGCCGGGTTCCGCTGGCGGAGGTGTTGAAATGAGTTGCCCAATCTGCGGAAAAGAGACTTTGCATGCCTTCCGTCCTTTCTGCTCAAAACGCTGCGCTGACATTGATCTGGCTAAATGGATGAACGGTTCATATGCCGTGCCATCCGAGCGTGATGAGGATGTGGATGACGAGCTGGATCAGGCTGTACCCAAACCGGTTCGGCCCCATTGAAAAAATGTAAAAAAGCCTCTGGACACTGCCGGTGGCAAGTCATAGAACGCCTCCACCCAACGGCAGCCGCCGTTCCCGTGCCCGGGTAGCTCAGGGGTAGAGCAGTGGATTGAAAATCCTCGTGTCGGTGGTTCGATTCCGCCCCCGGGCACCATTAACTCCCTGAAATACTTGATGAATTTTGATCGTTGAGCCTTCGGATTCTCAACCGTAAAAGTTATGCACAGGTATGCACTCCTCGAACGGTTCCGACATGGCCAAAGATTCCAAAAATCGAATACTCAAGATAAAACACCTGCGTAAAGGGCTGGCCATCCTAATGTATGCCCGAGGCCCTTATTGGTATGTTCGCCTTAGAGACCCGATAAAGGGTAGTTATGTACTGCGTTCTACGAAAGAAACATCACGGGTCGAAGCCCGTGAGGCGGCTGAGGAATTTGCTGACACGTTCCGCAGCAGGGCCAACAGCGACCACGCCAAGAAGAAAGCTACCAGTTTTGAGCATTACGCCAAAAAGTTGATGGCTGTGCAGAAAGGTAAGTCGAAATGGTCGGATGGTGACAACAAGCTGCTGAACCGATCCAAGGATGGGCTGATCTGCTATTTCGGCAAATATGATGTCAGCAAGATCACCACGGGGATGGTTCGGGATTATCTGATTCACCTGGATGAGAACCGGCCAAAGCGGTTGGCGGAATCAACCAAGGCCAAGCACACCATTATCATCCGCAAAGTCCTGACGCTGGCTGTCGAGGATGGCCTGCTGGATGTGCTGCCGGTGATGCCAAAGCAAAAGACCGTTGATACGCCTCGGCACACATTCACCGATGACGAATACAAACGGTTCATGAAGGCCACTGGAGAGTGTGTCAAACGCAGAGACAAGGTGCGTGGCGTCGAGATCACCGGTCATCATGCCAAGATGTTCCGCTTTGTGGTCCACACGTTCCTCCGTCCGACTGAGGGCGAACTGTTCGGCCTCAAGCACAAGGATATCCAGATCAAGGGTGACCCGGCTCATCTGGAAATGAGTGTGCGGGGCGGTAAGACAGGTGGTCGTGTCAGCGTGACGATGCCTTTGGCTGTGCCCCTCTACCATGCCACCTTGAACCCATTCGATGAGAAGGGGCCGGACAGGAACGGTTATGTCTGGATGCCGGAGTACCCAAACCGAACAACGGCGATTAACACGGCTCGGCGTATCTTCAACCACATATTGGAAAAGGCCGATCTGCTGGATGATGACCGTAAGCTGTCACCTTACTCACTTCGGCATTATGCCATTCAGTCCCGGGTGAGGTCGTCGAATGGGAAGGTGAACCCCCACACACTTGCCAAGAATGCTGGAACATCCGTGGATCAGTTGGAGCGGTTCTATTTGAAGAACATGGCTCCCACGACAGGGATCATTGAGAACTTGCAGCACCGGGAGTGAGTTTTGGTCGAAACAAGCTGATTGCCCCAGCGGTGAAGTTGCTGTTCGGGGTCTAATATATGGCGAATTCAAAGTGCCTCGAGGTAGGTTTCCAACAGTGGCAACCGATCATTTCCCCAGAATAACTCTCCGTCTGCAACGAAAGTTGGCACTCCAAACGCACCGTCTTTAAGGGCGTTCTGGATCGCTAGCTCGTGCAGTGAAGCAGCTTCACCGCCGTTGAGGCCATCTGCAATTTCGGCGGGTGACACATCATAGTTTCTGGCAACAAGTTCTAGAGAGTTCATGGTCATCGTCGCACTTTCAGAAAAAATGGCATTGAAAATATCTTTTATAAGCTTCTGCCGTAGGTCCGGGTCCGGCAGGCACCAGCAAGTTAGTGCCAGTGCATTGGAGGGGAGTGAAGATAAGTCAGGCTCATTGAACGCTACATGATAATGCACTGCCCATCGTTTTGCGTCTCGTTCTCTGAACTTGGGATCGTACTGTCCAGCTAATATTGGCTGGTCACATGGCGAGCCATCGGTTCTGGCGCGTCTTATCAAATCAACTGAATTTATGGGTATCCAGTCAAATTCAATGCCACAGCTTTCCGCAATTCGGTCAAGTTGTGTTGATGCAAGATACGAGTAGCGGCTTCCTAAGCCAAGGTATGCTTTGACCTTCACAAGCTGCGCCTCCTATTCGCAAAGTAAGCCAGTCCTGAGTATCGCCAAAGCCAGAAGTATCAGCAAGAAACCAAAAGTTATATTCCAGTCCGTTGTCTGCAATCGTGAGCCATAGGACGCCGTTGGGGTAGCAAAGGAGATCCCAATGGCACTTGAAAAACAATTCAATCTGGAAGCAGCGGAAAAGCCCAAGACGACCCAGCCGTCCCATCAGCGTCGTCAGAAATTCATCGCTGCAATCGACAAGCAGTTGGCCGGTATGGCGACAGGGGAAATCAGCAACCCGACGAAAAGCACTTGGGTTTGGCAGTCGAGCAAAGGCGAATGGTTCATCTCGCCGAGGTACGGTAAAGCGTCTCTCGAACTGGCTCCGGGATTGTCAGCGATCAAATGCACGGATGCAGAGGACGTGGTGCAAAACCTTGAAAAGCTGAAAAGCCTCACGAGTGACGGCAAACTGGATGCGGTCCTTGAGACGGCTGCGACAGCCATCCGCAGCCGGTTCGGAAAGTGACATCTGCCGGTTGCTTCGAGAACTTTATTTGGTCCCGTTGGGTTCTGATGGAACGCAATGGGACCTTTTGCTTTCCGGTTGGTGTCAACCACGAGCAACAAAAAACCAAACCATGCGAAGCACTTCACGAAGTGAAGTTGATAGCCAAACAATTGCTGGACGGTGGCGATGGATGGCAAGTTTTGATCCTATCAAGGTTTGTCAGGTCCAATATGGATAGCAATGGGATCAAGATCATCATCCAGCCAGTCCAATGGTCGAATAAAATCTCCAAGCACATGCGAAGCATTTCACGAAGTGAAATTGATGGCTATCCATTTGCCGGTAGATGGCAATAGGTAGCAATCATCATTCCTTTATGGTCCCGACGGCCACCAGACCGAACGCCATGGGACCAAGTACTTACCCCGGCCAGCCCAACCAACCGGTTGAAACAAGCTAGCAGATGCGAAGCACTTCACGCAGTGAAGCAGTAAGCTATCTGTTGGCCATCATCTGGCAATGATTGATCAATCGCTTGCTTCGCAAGACATTCGCTTCGCGAATGTTAATCCTTTTTTGGTCAATTTGGATTTTGGACATACTTCTCCTATCCGTTGAGGAGAAGTCCGACGACCCCGTGGGTTCTGTCATACCATCCACACACGATTGCTTTCCAAAGCACGGCTGGCGGTTATCCGGTCTCAGCCTACGTGCTGCTTAAACAGCGGACCGATATGCTAGCTTTGCGTGGACGGCAGCGGGGCTAGCTCGGCGACGGCACTTCCCCGTCTCGTGATGACAATTATTTTGCTCTGGCTTTCTCATGGGGGCTTTCATCCTTCCCCCGCTTTCGCTGTCTCCTGACCCTACTATTCGATGACGTCATGTCTGCTGGCCTACTGATTTCGGTTCGTCACCATCCGGCGGAAATTACCTTCTGATCGCATGACGCTTCGGGCTGTCTATATGTGGTTTGCATCGCGGTCCTGATGCAAGAGAGCTACGAGCTGTGTTCAATGTGTTGTCGTGTGCGGTGTGTGTCTGCGTATGATCTATTTAGGGGGCACAGATCGATGTTTGGTCATGAATCCGTGATTAAATCGGGGTCAGCGCAAATTCGGGAGAATATCCCCTGAAACACAAGGATCGGGGCAAATTCTCCCACGGCCTTGTGGTCCGGCAACGGAAAAATAGTAAATGTACCGTATGGGTGTAGGGGGTTAACAATTACCATTTTGGCAGAGGCAGTTTGGCGTGTTCCAGCATCATCGTATGAATTTGGGCTCTCGTGCAAGGGTTTTGGTCAGACGCCAACTATCAAGGTCTGCTTCGAGCCCTTTGCGACGATTGAAGGTAACTCCCGTACTGACAAAGATCGCTATTCAGCCGCCGCCAATTGCAGAGTGCCTTCGACTGATGCCAGTGCCGCTCGCGGCATCCATCGGTCGATGGTTCGTTCTAGCACTTTATCTCCGGAAAGAAACATGCGGCCTTCCGCGACCTCTCGAGCAACGCTTGTTCGACCGTAAAAAACAGCTCCAAATGACAGCTTGGTCGTTTCGATATACAAGTCCACGTCAAAGGAAGGCACGTCTACACAGGCCTCAACAATACCGCTGTGGGGCTCATAGACCAGCCAGTAGACTGGGAATGGCCCCTCTTCATCGGCAAAATTCATACGCACTACTACGCGCCGACGAGGAAGTTCGTTGACCACGATCATCTGGCGCAAATACCACATAAGTCGCGACAAATCATAACTGCACACAGCCAGCTCGGCTTCAATATGTTTCTGGGTCCACTCAGCCAAAGCATCTAGTATTGGTACCAGAGCGTTCGCCTTATCTGTAGGCAAGTAGTCTATGGTTCCTTTGCCTTTGTCTTCGATCCGTTCGATCAGACCTACTGCTTCCATCTCGGATAGCCGCTTTGAAAGGATTGCCGGAGAAATGTTGCCAAGTACCCGCTTAAGGTCGGTGAACTTGGTGTAGCCGTTATACCCCATTTCGGTCAAAATCGGGATTGTCCAACGCGGCGTCAGAATTTCGCACGCTTTTGAGATTGGGCAAATCATTCCATAGGATTTGGCAGGCATCGTGTCAGTCCTCCCTCCTGTTCAGATTATATCTTCAAGTAGACCCCGTTCCAGTTCAGAAACTGTACCGGGGTTTAAATCGCTCTGAACTGGCCTGGGGAAGGCAGGTCGCGCCATGTTTTCCTTGTATCGCACGGAGGAGACAGACGAATGGTGGACTACCCGACTTCACCCGCATCGGCGGATGGTTACCGCTTCATCGCTGGTAAACTTTGGCGGACCTTTCAAGCCTATCGCGAGGAACGTGTTAAACGACAAAAACTAGACGAAGCGTTGCGTGAACTTAATTCAGCCCATCTGCGCGACATCGGGTACATCAGAGAGGGCGTTCTGGATGCTGGCAATTCCCAAAGTGAATCGAAACAACCTGGCAGCCGCATAGAGATTTTCGACATGACCTTTTGATGCGATCCTGCCGACATTCAACTTCAAGGAACAAACCACGGTCCGGCGTCCATTTGTAAACTGCGCTAAAGGTCCGTTCCGTCCGCATAGCTGTCCTGAGGGGCTATCATGCTTGATCTATCATATGTGTCTGAAGCCAGAGAATAGTAAAAGTGCCGTGTGGGTATAGGGGATTAACAATTACCATTTTTGCCGCTATGGCAGCGTGGCACGTTCCAGCATCTTGATCTGAACTCGGGGTCCCATGCAAGCCAAACTCACTTTTCAGCCCTATCATTTTTATCCCAAGAATAGACCAAGTTCCCGGCATATTCGTTATCTCGTCATTGGCTTTGACACCGAGTATCAGCGGGAGCCGTTTGTAAATGCTGATGGTCTGGCCGAGGTTCGCAATCAGGTGCTGTCCTACCAATATAGCTGCCATGTCATCACGCCGGACAACGCAGGTGATGAACAACACTGGTCCGGCATTGTGTTGCCGAAAGGGCCAGCAGATGACGACCGGCTGACTTTGGCCGAGTTTGTGGAACATGCGCTGCGAGATGGGTTTGCCCAGCACCCTAATCTGAAAGTGCCGGTGAATGTCTATCTGGTGGCGCACTTCACTCGTGCCGACGTCCCGGGGTTCTCTGACTTCAAGGAGGAGAAAACCCGGAAGGCCATGAATCTGGAGAATGTCCGCAATCTGTTCATGAATGTCGAAAAGGATATCAAGGTTAATCTGAAGCGGGGTGGAACGCTCAAGCCGGTCAAGCTGCATGTGGCAATCCGGGACACGATTGCTCTGGCACCCGCAGGAGCCAAAAGCCTTGCCAAGCTGGGTGAAATCCTAGGCTTTGAGAAGCTGAAGCTGTCCGACGATCCAGAGCAGGAGCAATACTACAAGGAGCATATGGGAGAACTGCTGGACGCCAATTGGCCCCTGTTCCGGGACTATGCCATCCGGGATGCTGAGGTCTGTGCGCAATATACTGTTCGAATGATCCGGCTGTATTTTGAAAAGACCGGGGCATTCAAACTGCCAGTGACTCTGACATCCATCGGCGTTGATCTGTTTCAAGCACATTGGCGGGCAAAGGGGATAGACCCGCTCGACGTTGTTGGCAAAGAAGTCGTGGAGGAGAAGTACTGGAACAAGAAAAGCGGTCGATACCAATCCAAGAAAAAGACCGTCCCTATTCGAAAGCTGTTTATCAATGAGGATTTCTTCACCGAGTGCTATCACGGTGGCCGCAATGAACAATTTTGGTTTGGCCCCGCACCTGATGGCGTTTGGTATGATTATGACCTGACGAGTGCTTATCCATCCGCCATGGCGCTCATTGGTGTCCCCGACTGGTCAAGCGTTCGGGAGATACGGGATACACATGAGTTGTTCAGCGGTGAGTTGGTTCATGGTGATCTGGCATTCGCCAATGTAAACTTCGAATTCCCGGATGATGTGCGGTACCCGGTTCTGCCGGTGCGGACGGAAAACGGATTGGTGTTCCCGAGGAAAGGTAACAGTTCCACTCATGTCAGCGAAATATTCCTGGCCCAACAACTTGGGGCCGATATTGAGTTGGTGGATGGCAAGCGGATCGACTCCCGGAGAGTTGGCAGGGCGGATGGAATAGACGCTAAACGGCCTTTCACCGGCTTCACCCATCACTGCATCGAAGAACGGGCCAAGCATCCCAAGAAGACCCTGCACAATCTGTTCTGGAAAGAGCTGGTCAACTCCACTTACGGCAAGACCGCGCAGGGTTTGCGGGAACGTCGAATATATGATTTGCGGGATGCTGAAACCAAACCGCTTGGGCCGAGCAAGATCACCAATCCGGTTTTCGCATCCTTCATCACGGCCTTCTGTCGGGGTGTGCTTGGGGAGATCATGAACGCTCTGCCTGAGGATGTCAGTATCTTTAGTGTGACGACAGATGGCTTCCTGACGACTGCAACGGACGATCAAATGAAAGCGGCGGCGACCGGATTTCTTGGACGGAACTATCTGGCATCGCGTGTTCGGTTGTCTGTTGACGATGTACCTTTCAGTGAAACCAAGATTTATGAAGTCAAACATATCGTTCGAAAGCCGATTGGTTGGCGTACCCGTGGCCAAGCGACATTGGAGCGGTCTGAACCCAAGGATTGGGACGGCACCGGCATGGTGCCCAAGGAAGACGAACGGGTGGTGTTGGCCAAGGGCGGGATCAAGCTGGACTCCAAATTGTCGAAGGCGGAGCAGAATGGCAAAATCGTCGACCTGTTCTTCGACCGCAAGCCCACCGACACGATGACCGTCACGATGGGTGCTGGCATCCGTGAGATGTATGAACAGGGGATGGACTTTGTTGACAAGACAATGACCAAACGGTTGTCGATGGAGTTTGACTGGAAGCGGCGACCGGAGACAGCAGGCGATGTGACCGTGACGACCAAAGGCGGTCAGACCCGAACGCACTTGGCATTCTCGACGCAGCCGTGGGACACGGTAGATCAGTTCAACACCACTCGAGACATCTGGTCGGACTACAACAAACAGACCGCGCATTGTCTGAAGTCCGTGGACGATTACCGGGCATGGGCTTTGTACTTTGAGGGCAAGTTGGCCGCTCAAGGTCCGGCTGGTGCTTACATTGCCAAACAGGATGGTGTCCTGAAACGCCTGCGCCGGGACCTGAGTATTGCGCATAAGCTGCGGAAAGCTGGAACCCACAAAATTAACGTGGAGTCGTTCCAGCGGGACAACATCACCCCCGACTACAAGCTGAAGGTGAAAGAGCTAGCCCAAATCCTAAATGATGGCTTTGGCATTCCCAGCACCAAAACGGATGTGGACAATGCCCGAAAGAAGAAGGTGTTCGTGCCGCATCAGGTGCCACGGACGGCACAGTCCGTTGAACTGTTGGAAAACATCAAGCAAACGCTGTTCCCCGAATTGGATGTTGAGCAATTCCTGACGCCGAAAGCGGCTTTCGATCTGACGGTGGAAGACGCTGATATGACACTGCATCCTCGGGACCCTGTGAAAGACGTGCTGGATGCTTTGGTGAAGGGTGAGGCGTAGGTCTGACGGTGATAGCTGGTGTATGCCTATTTCTGACGCTCATGAAACAAGTCGGATAGAGAAGCGCGGCGGATGCGCATCTCTACGTTCGAAACCGAGTGATGTATAAAACGCCTGAGCTTCATGATTTTCAGGATGGGTTCCGACTGTCAGGTAGCTACATGACAAAGTGATAGCTTCAATTTTGCAAGCTTCAACGAGGCCCCGCCCCACGCCCTGACCCCGAAATTGTCCCTCCGTGAACAAGTGATGCATATCCATTCCCCTTGCCCCAAATTGGAGCCGAGTTAATCTGCACATGGCCGCGTATCCAATCAGCTTGTCGTCCGTCTCTGCGACAACGACAAAAATCCAAGGTATTTCACCGAACAGGTCTCGGGCTAGGGCCTCGCGCGTAATGGTCGGTTTGTCGCCGTGATGTTTCGCTAATTGTGTGACCATCTGGACAATCTGCTCGATATCCGTCGGGCGCGCGCGCCGTATCACTCCGAAACTGGTGGGCAAGGGAAGGGGAAGTTGTTTCATTAGATGCTCCCGATCCACCGCAGGAGCCAACATATGTGCCACCATGCGGCGGCAAAATGTTAAAGTTTACCGCGCTCAGTTGAGGCGGCAGTAATAAGTCATGAAAAAAGCAGTATTCATGTTCATGTCTCTTTCTTCATATCATTCGAGGTACTTGTCAATGACGGCTTTGTCAGATCGGCAGCCCTGTAGGTAAGGCTGTCAAACACGTTACACTTGGCCTAAGTCCAAGAATACTGTGTAATTCTTCACGGATTGCGGATACCAGCGCCCACCCTTGTATGTTGTCACGCTACGTTCGTTCAGCAGTCGTGCTGCTCCCGAAAACGATCCCGCCTCGACCAACGCCCGTTCGAACTCGGCCCGGATCGTTTCGAAGAATATCCGCTTCTCTGCCTGCCGTTGAGCCGCCAACGCCTGAGCGTTCCGGCCAAGGACGGTTCCCCTGTTCTTTGCCGCTCTGAGTGCGGCTCTGGTGCGTTCTGATATCTGTCGGCGCTCCTCTTCGGCAAAGCAGGCCAGCAGGTGCAGGAAGAACGTTGACACGTTCGGGTGTTCGCAGACAACCAGTTCAATCCCTTGGTCGATGATGCCCGATATGAACGACACCTTCCGGGAAAATCTGTCCAGCTTTGGGATCAGCAGTTTCGACCGGGTTTTCTTCACAAGGTTGATGGCGTTCCACAGTTCGGCTCGGTCGTCCCGTTTGCCGGATTGGATTTCAGTGAACTCGGCTATGACCTGATCGGTGGGCGTCAGGAATTGCTCGACCATCGCCCGCTGCGCTTCCAGCCCGAGGCCAGATCGTCCCTGCCGTTCGGTCGAAACCCGGTAGTAAACCACATACTCGGCCATGCTTCATCTCTCCGTCACCGACAAACGTTGGTTTGTCGTAGACGGCATCGGATTTCTCGGTCGGGGTGGGCAACGGGGATCGTTGGAGGGCAGGGGGCCGGGAAGTTCCCGGCTTCTGGCACTGGCAGCCACTCAATTTGCGTGCCGATATCGATGCGACGTGAGTATTGGGGCAAACTCACCGCAATACTGTTGTCCACATTTGCTCGGTGAAGATGGGTAGGGACACTAAAAAGCAGCCAGCCCGCACCTGATCGTCGGGCTGGCTTATTACCGGTCTGACTAGACGAACAGGAAATCGTCCTCGGTTAGCACCAAGCTGCTCACATTGTTCAACGTGAACGTGCCATGACCAGCTATCGCAACTTCCGCACTGCCGTTGGTTTCAGAAATCATCAGATCCGAATACGAAAGGCCTCCAATGTCGATCTGAATTAGATCTACACCATCGGTAAAGTCGGATACGGAATCATTGCCGAAGTCTGCTGCAAATACAAAAGTGTCCGCCCCGGAGCCGCCGATCAGCGTGTCGTTCCCTTCTCCACCATCCAGCAGGTCGTCAAAGAGGGTTCCACGGATCGTATCGTCACCATTGGTTTTCTGATCGGAAACAGCCCGACCTCGGATACCGGTATCGTCCAAAGAACCGTCAGAAAACAGAATAGTTTCGATATTTGTCCAGGCATGCCCAACGTCGACAGCCGTCTGATTTTGCAGCGTGATCTGTCCATCCGGGGTTTGAACAATTACATCCAATCCAACATTGTTGAACGTTACCTGATCCGCGCTGTACTTGCTCAGATCGAGCGTGTCGTTGCCTTGATTGTATTTTCTGCCGTAAATAAAGTCGTCACCTGAGGCATAGACAATAGTGTCGTCACCAGAGTCGGCGTTAATCACATCGTTACCGCCAGCGTCGATGATCAAATCACCCCTGCCGGTACCTCTAACAACATCATCACCTGTGGTTGAATGATCTGCGATTGCCCGTTCTCTGATGCCGAGTTCATCCAGAGTCCCGTCAGAAAACACGATGGTTTCGATGTTTGTTCTTTCGTGACCAATATCGAATGTATTCTGCGCATCCAGTGTGATGCGACCATCCGGTGTATCGATGAAAATATGATGCCCGCCATTCGTAAACGTCACCTGATCCGCACTGTATTTACTCAAATCAAGTGTATCATTCCCTTGGTTGTAGTTGCTGCCACGAATGACATCGTCGCCAGACTCATAGACAACAGTGTCGTCACCATTGCTGGCGGTTATGGTGTCATTGCCTCCGGCGTCTATGATCATGTCATCTAAACCAGTGCCTTGTATAGTATCATCGGCATTAGTTGATTGATCGGAAACTGCCCGCTCTCTGATACTTTGATAGTCCAGAGACCCATCAGCGAATAAGATAGTTTCGATGTTTGTCAGATTGCTACTGCCATCGACACTCGCCTGATAGTCCAGCGTGATACGACCATCTGGCGTATCGATAAGGACCGCATGACCTGACACAGTGAAACTCACCTGATTTGCGTTATACTTGCTGAGATCGAGCGTGTCGTTGCCGTAGTTGTCATTAAGGCCAACGATCACATCATCGCCGGATGTGTAGACAATCGTATCGTCACCCCATCCGCCAATAATTGTGTCGTTGTCGGACCCAGAGATTATCGTGTCGTTACCCCAGCCCCCATTAAGTTCGTCGTTGCCATTGCCGCCATGCAGCGTATCGTTGCCATCGTTTCCAAGCAGAACGTCGTCGCCAGCGCCTCCGGCAATCAGTTCACCCGTTCCGGTTCCGGTGAGAGTTTCGCCAGCAGCGGTTCCCGACAGTTGAGTGTTTGCGGCGGCCTGCCAGTCAGACAGAGATGTAGCCAAGAGCGTGATTGTTTCATTCTGACCATAGGTGATTACAGTGTCACTACCCTGCTGTGATAGTGTTATCCCTGTTTGCGTGGAATTGGGGTCAACAACAGTTCCTGCGATTACAATTGCATTGACGGCGGGTTGGAACCCAGAAAACGATCTGTTGTCACCGCTGTCGCCGCTTCCGGGATCGAAGTTCAGCTCAGTATGGTCATCGACATCTTCGATGGGGTCCCCACCTAGCAATGAAATATTTACTGCTCCATTTGCGGAAAGAATGTCACCGTTGAACCGACCGCCGAAAACAAAGGAAGAAGGCGGCCCTGAGGAAGAAATATCCAGATCATAGCGTGCCTCAAATTGTGACAGACTCAGATAAGAAATCTCAGACGGTTCATCAATTTCATCATATGTTATCTGCTGTGAACGAACACGCTCCCCGTTCACCCAGCCTTCATATACTTCCCAAGAGTATACTTTAAAGCTGGTTCCGTTCTCATCCTCAAGCCAACCCGTTCTAGCATCGGCAGAATTCAGATCAATTATGTCGTCGTAGTCATAAATCTCTCCTTCAAAGTACTCAACGCCCTCCGAATCTCTGTAAAGATAATGATATGAAGTATAAGTTTTTATACCGTTCGTTTGGACATTGTTGAGAGGGCCCAAGGCTTGGACTCCCAAGAAATCGGCGTTAATTTCAGTTGCAATCTCCAAATCATAGCCACTGTTGGAAGAATAAGAGCCAGGGGCGCCTACGCTCAAGACTTTGACATTGGATGTTCCGATATAAGCTTCGCTCCCTCCGGCTTGATCGACATAGCTATGTTTCAAACTAACATCAGAAACACCCAAAACCTGACCGCCAATGAAAACTCTATCATGAGCATCAGGATTAATGATTACTGCATCAATAAAACCCCAATTGAAGTTCTGACCGAGCTCGAAATCATCTAGAGTCAGTGACTGAAAATTTTCTTCAGTCAAACCCTGAATGTTGGCCACCATTATCCCTACATCTGAGTTAAAGTTAATTACGTCTGCGCCGGCTCCACCCCATATTATAGCAGGGCCTGGAGTACTTGCCTGAATATCAGAATACTCCAGCGAAAAAGTATCTGCTTCGTCACCCCCGGCCATTAGTGTCAAGCTGTTAACAGACGCGGTGAATGTGTCCTTACCTTTGCCACCAACGGCAACTTCAAAGCCTGTCGCGCTCAAATCCAGATTGGCGGCACCATTGCCTTCGAAAATTGCTATATCGCGATCTGCGCCACCATCTATTTCTGTGTCCGCAGCATCGAAATAGATCGTGTCATCACCCTCACCGCCACGAAGAATATCAGCGCCACCGCCGCCTTTGAGAACGTTATTTTGGGCATCGCCGGTGATGGTGTCGTTGAAATCGGTGCCGATGACGTTTTCAAAACCCGTAACGGTGAGTGAATTTTCGCCATAGGTTATTTGGCTGGTAGACAGGTCAATTTCAGCTTGTTCAGCCAATTGGGACGCGTCAATTGTATCACCGATCTGGTCAGAGTTTTCACCTGCGTCAATTTCCGTAAGGCTGGTTTCCCCAACAAAGCTGACATGATCATCGCTTTGACCGAGAACGAGGTTCTCTACATCATAAAGTGTCGCAAAGTTCGCCTCGTCGCCTTCGTATGCAATCACTCCAGCCACCGCGATTCCGGTGTCAACCAGAGACCCGACACGCACTTGCGTCGTTTCAATGTTATATTGCTGAATATCGTGGCTAAAGTTTACGGTATCAAAATCAGCGCCTCCATCAATGAAGTCTATTCCGCCAATAGAACCCTCGATAATATCGTCACCGCCTCCTGCATGAATAAAGTCCGTGCTATCGGTCGCCACAAGTCTGTCGTCTTGCTCGATTCTTCCAACTTGAATGTTGCTTACGAACGGATCCGCCAACAGCGAAAGAATTGTGCCTCCGTCGTAGCCATACGATGCCTCAAGGGACGCCGAGAGTTTTCCAATAGCCTCAATCGCTGTTGCGCCGCCGCTTGGGTAGCTAAAAAATTGAACCAGAGCGTCCCAAGTGTTTTGGACAATCTGAAATTCTGATCGCGTGAATTTTACCATCGCAAATGCATCGTAGGTACCGTGTTGCGAATTGATGATGTTATTGTCGAATTCAACATCATATCCAAGTGCGAGAAATAGTGGGTTCCCGGCCCACCCTCCTAGCTCGTCTTCACCGCCAAAAAGAACTTCCGCAGCAGCACGAGCATCGGTTGAGGCTAGCACTGACAGCTCTGGAACCGTAAATGATGGGTTTTCTGGATTGTTAAATATTTCATCAAAGACGCGCTGCGCCATTAAGTTCGAAATAGCGTTCATTTCGTCTATCGTTACCGCTCCGCCAGTTCGAGCCTCAGCCTGAGCGTTGTTGTAGTCCCGAATGAAATCCGCCTGACTGCCCTCGCCAATATTGACCTCAGCGGCACCTCTCAGCCAAAGCCAGACTGGCGCTTCTACCGCAGGCTGACCTTCGACAATCGAAGCCAAAGCCAAATAGAACATTGCCTCAGGGTTAGAATCAAAATGCGAATTAACACTAAGATTGCCATAAATGGTTGATAATTCAGGAGGTAGTTGCGCGATGTAATCCGCTGTTGGCACCCCGTTGATATCGGCACCTGAAAATTCACCCTCAATTATTGCCTCGAGAAACTCTTTTTGTTCTGTGTTTAGTTGCATTTTTCTTTTCTTTTGTTACTTACTTGAATGGATTGGAGTGCGTCTTCGATTTCCGTCAAGGGCCCTGACCAGCCAAACATTTCAAGTGTTTTCCAGTCAGAAGTAAGTGTCGGCCAGTACCCTTCTAAATCCCTGCCTGTGTCGAAACTGACAATGACAGAAGTGTCACTTTGGCTCAGGCCAATGATGCTACAATGGCGGCTTTCCGGGTCATTACTACTGGGTGGAAGACCTTTGAAACACGTCGCTTTTATTGGGCGTTCAAAAAAATCAGCCCTTCTAGGAGTGAAACGATGAGTGCCGGAGGCGGTCGTACTGTCGCTAGGAAAATTTCCCATCCAAGTATCGAAATCTTGCCAAAGTCCACTGTACAGCCGTAGTTCTCGAATTTTGTAAGGCGACCTCTGACCATACAACGTGTCCAGCAAAGGTCGCTGCGATGAGCTATTTCCAGGGGAACCCAGAACAATGGTTTTTGCCTTCAAAGGAGCGCTGTCCAAGATTTTCTGAATCTGATCAGAATTCATTCGCTCTAGTGATCGGAAATCTCGCAACGATCCATCAGGTTGAATAATCTGCAACTGTGGCACCAGCGGAACAGTCAAATGCTGTTCACCCAAACAGACCGACAGGCTGTTCTGAACATGAGTAGCAGTGCTGCTATCATCAGCCGACCCAGCAGACGACACAAAAATTGCCATCAGCCCTGTGACAACAGCAATCAAGGATCTAGATTTCATAATCCTAACCCAATAACTCAACTCGCAACCCTGAGGAGAGGTCGCGCCTGCATTTCCCTGATAGGTTTCACAAGGGGCCAGAATAGTCAAGCGCAATCAACCGCTTATTATGCGTTTCGATATGTACCTGTACCGTATGGAAACAAATAGTTTATGGTCGAAACTCGGCGATTCAGAGCCGTCCGGCTGGAGCGTCAAAGTAATGTTGAAGGACTTCGGGAAGTGTCAGTGTGGACGAAAGTCTGCCAGTCAATCGAAGCTCGGCGTCGCTGCGCCAAAGGTATTCTTGTTCAGAACCAGCCTAACAACACCATCCTCGGGCTGTTCGACACATAGCTCTTGGCCTTTGGATCCTACACCGCAGTTTGTGTTCAGCCAGTATGGACCATCAAAAGCCAAGGCTGGTGACCCTCCCAGCCCAATCCATAAAGCGGCATCCCCAGCGTCTTGTGTGACCAGTCGTTGTTTTTCTTCCATTGCCGTGACGACACCTTGCCTCAACAGGAAGTCGGACACTTCAGCATGATCGTATTGGCAAACGTCAAAGGCTTCGCAGTTGAACGACACTTGCGTTTCGGAAAATTCGATCTCTGCTTCACCATATTGGCAGTACAGGTTTTCAAACAGGTCACGTTTGCATTCGTATTGTTGCGAAGTGAGAACG
This sequence comes from Ruegeria sp., assembly GCF_965243365.1. GTDB lineage: Bacteria > Pseudomonadota > Alphaproteobacteria > Rhodobacterales > Rhodobacteraceae > Ruegeria. The sequence goes on from NZ_CBDEUW010000002.1 coordinate 2,574,020, forward strand.
GCCGCCATTTCGTCGGGTGTCATTGCCCAACAGATGCCCTTTAGCGACAGCAGTCCATCGCACTTGCCTGAGAAAGATTGAGCGGTCCCGGCAGCCTTGGTTGCTGCATCCGCTCGGGCTTTTTGATCGGCCATGTCGGCCAGCCTACGGATGGCGGCAATATCGTCTGCAGGGCTTATGCACTTTGTTCAGCCCCTATCAACATCTTGTATGTCATTGGTTGCCTTTTTGTAACGAGATTGAGCAGTGTTTTTAACCCGGCGTGCCGATAGCGTCGTCGATTGAAGCGGAAGACAAATTCGTCCAAATACGACTGCAAATGCTTTGCTCTCAAACCATGGTAGACCCCAAGCGCCCAAGCCTTGAAGTTGGAGAAAACGCGATGGATCCAAGGCAGCACCAGATGCGCCAACTGATCTCCAACGACGTTTCTGTCGTGGTCCATGTTGGGTGCGTTGTTATATGACGCCAGCCCGTCGGTCTTGATGCTGCTGCCTGTGGCAATTTCGGTGGCCACAAAATCGTGCAGGGTCTCAGATGTATAATCTGCAATCACGGCCAGGCGGAGGCGTCCGGGGTGCGTTTTGGCTCCTTGTCCTTTGATCTCCACTGCTCCGGCAATCATGAGCTTTCCCTCGTGGCTTCTGCCCACACCGACTGGGCCATTTCCAGTCCGTTGGCGGATCGATGTTTCGTCGACTTCAACCAGTCCTGACAAAGGGTTACGATCTGGATCGATCATGGCCGCACGCAATTTGCCAAGCAACAACCACGCGGTCCGATATGAGCCCAACCCGAGTTGTTTTTGCAACTGTACGGCCGAGAACCCGTTCGAATGCGTGGCCATAAGATACGCTGCCCAGAACCAAATAGTCAGAGGCAGATTGGAAGCGTGCATCAGCGTTCCGGCACGAATGGATGTTTGCCGCCTGCATCCTTTGCATTCATACGTCCACGACCTGCAACTCAAGGTCCAGCACTTGTCATGACCGCAACCGGGACACTCAAACCCGTTCGGCCAACGCAGATCGAATAGCCAGGACGCACAAGCCTCATCATCAGGAAAACGTTGCTGAAACTCAGGAAGCGATTTTGGGTAGTCAGTCATACGCGGCCCTCATAATGTGTTCCCTTATTGTTCTTAGTTCTTACATCGGGAGGTCGCCAAAGTCACCTATATGATGTACCCTCTGAACAAAGTGCATAAGCCCTTCGTCTGCATACTCGGTACTGAAGTTGTATGGCAGTGTGCCAAGCAATCGGCGGGCTTCCTCTGTGTCGATTTCGACAGCGCCTCGCAATTCATCGGGTACATCAGGATCTCCCACGAGGGCTGATGCAAGGTACATTATCGAATTTTCCTCTTCACCCTCAGCGGCATAGCGCAGGCAATCCACGATCACATGAGGCTCCGGTCGATTGGCAAAGCTGAGATGTTGGAACTCATCATATTGCCCCAGCAAGGAAACTGTCAGCAGCGAGGCACTGGCGGGTTCGCCATGAAGTGCTGCCTTGGCCCAAGCCTCGTGTGCGCCTTTCAAATCACCAGCATTGTAGAGTTCGTAGCCATAGAACTCAGCCGCATAGGGGATTTCGTGCGTGTTGATGATTTCTTCCATCTGACGCTTTTCAGATGGGTTCAGGCTGCGTCCGCTTTCGGTTGAGTGTTTGAATGAAGCCAGCAGGGCTTCGACCTGTTCGGATACTTGAGTCCAGCGCAAGTCGCCAAATTCCAGCCTGCCAGCTTGATACAAACGGGGTTGCGCATTGCACTGAAACCCTTCCGGCAGCACAACGGTATTCTCGGCGTCGGCAAAGGTCTGTTGGTCAGTTTCACCACATCCGTCACATTCGCCACCTTCGCCCCACATGAAATCACTGGCCGATCCGTCGATGAACTGGTTCAGGAAAGCTCTGGCCTGCTGCGATGAATTTAGAGCCAGTTCTGTCCCCATGTTGTTTTTCATCATCATGGCAGCTTGGCGCAGGGCGTTTTCTGTGTTACGTCCCCACAACCCATCCAACGTACTGGCATAGAGGCCGAAGTTGGAAAGCTGAGACTGGATCGTGATCCTGTCACTCTCGGGTAATTGCCTGAATGCAATCTCAAGCTGCGATTGGGATTGGCTGACGGTTTGTGCTTGGGCGAAGCTGGGTGTGATGCCAGCATGGGTCACGACCGATAAGGCAAGGAGGGCGGAAAGGGTTAACGTCTTCATGGTGTCCTGAGAACCTGCTGCTTAAATGACTGGCGGTGATGTGACGGACGCACAGCAATCGCTTGCCGTGCGCACAATGATCATTCGGCGATTTCTGCGATCTGCCTGAGCTCGAATGTGAACTGCCGGTTGGTCAGTTTGGGCTTCGCTCCGAACAGGACAGAGCCGATGGTGTCCAGGCACTGATTTTCATACATGTTGCCCGGTTCAAATGGCCCTGAGAATGTGACTGACTTGCCGTCCTCGATGTTCAACACTGTGTTGCGTAATGCGTCAGGAACCTCGGCCCGAATTTCGTTGTCGTGGCCGATGTCGATCTCAACATACATCTTGGAGTTTGAGTCCGTCAGGTCAGCACCATCGAAAATCCCGACCCAGCCAGTCTTCATGCTGAACGGGTCGAAGGCCTGTCTGGAGCAAAGCTGTTCGTTGGCTGCGATGTATGCCGCTGTTGCTGCTGCATCGTTGCTGGCACTGTCAGCGGTTTCGATAGCCGTCCCGACGATATCCAGAAACACTTTCTGGTCCGATGGTGCCGTTGTCTCGACCAGTTCGTTGAATTGGTCGCCACGAGGGTCGGTGAAGAATATCACGTACATGAAATAGCAAACGACGCCAAAGCCGATGAGCCGGAACAGGTCCCAGATGCTGCCTTCGTCGTTATTGTCGTCTGTGTCTTGTGAGTCTGTCATGTTTTAATGCCTGTAGTCATGGATTGATGGAAGCAGGGGTGCCCGCACCGCCCCCGATACGGCCAACATTGAAGTAGGCCGACAGGGGTTTTGAATGGTCAGGTGGATTGAATTTGGAAGCGGCGGGCGCAGTGTCACGCGCCTCGGTCTGCATCGATAGTTTTGTGGTCTTGTTCAGCATGCCCCGATCTGCGAGCGCCCTCGCCGTTGACTGGTGATCGGGGTGTTGGAAATCCGCGCGAAGACGGACCCTGCGCCTTTAGCCGGAGCCTGTTGTATAACACAGGCACCCCGACCATAGGTCATGGGTGTCGCTGGTCGCCCAGCAACTATTCTTCGCGAGGGGTTTCCACGCCCCAACATGGCCGCGTCTGCCATGTCAGAGGCAGTCGTAGCAGTTAATCAGCGGAAGAAAAAGATGTTCTGGGCCGGTATGATGGCCACTCGGACTCTTACAGATCTCTGCAGTTACCTTTGCCCAACCTGCTATCTCGCTCTGCGAACTCGGCGGGCCAAGTGAAGCTCGTACTACATCTTGTGGTTGACGGGCGGAGTGAGCCGATAAACCGTGGCTTCGACGCACCATTTCTGCTTCGGATAGTTCATCTATATGATTTCTATTATGTTTTTCAGGTTTCGTCGTGCCAGCTTTTCTCGCAGAGCCACCGGGGGGTGGAGTTTTGAAATGAAGAATGCATTTTATTTTGGAGATAACCTCCACATCCTCCGAGAATATGTTCCGGATGAAAGCGTTGATCTGATCTATCTTGATCCGCCGTTCAACTCGAACGCCAATTACAACTTGCTGTTTAGATCGCCGGATAAGTCCAAGTGGTCAGATGCCCAAATTGCAACTTTTGAAGACACTTGGACTTGGGGTGATGCAGCCGAGGAAACGTTTGAATACCTCGAAATGACCTCTGGAAAGGTTGGTACATTTATCAGCTCCCTGCGGCGAATTTTAGGGGAGAATGATATGCTGGCTTATCTGATAATGATGGCAGCGCGCCTTGTCGAACTCGAACGGGTTTTAAAGCCCACTGGCAGTATCTACTTACACTGTGACCCGACGGCCAGCCATTATTTAAAGATGATGATGGACGCAATCTTTGGAGCAGGTAGATTTCAGAACGAGATTGTCTGGCAGCGCAACACTGGCAAATCTTTGATGAAGCGCCGTCTGCCGAATACTCACGATTTGCTATTATCGTACCAAAAATCCGATGCAGCGACGTGGAATGAAGGCGCAATCTACAAACCGTACGATCTCGCCGACCTGCCTGAAAAAACTGCAAAAAAATATAATAACGTTGATGAGGAAGGCAGACGCTACACGTTGGGTGATCTGCTTAACCCAAACAAAAACCGGCCCAACTTGGAATATGAGTTTCTAGGCGTGAAGCGGGTATGGCGATGGACTAAGGAAAGAATGCACAAGGCTTACGAAGATGGCCTCATTCACCAGAGTGGTCCAGGCAAAGTGCCTCGTGTGAAACGATATCTAGATGAACAAAAGGGCATTGCGCTCACCGACGTTTGGACCGACATCTTTCCGCTCAACTCACAGGCTCAAGAACGTCTTGGTTACCCAACACAAAAGCCTCTAGCACTTTTGGAACGCATCATAGCGATGTCATCCAATGAAGGTGATGTTGTGCTGGACCCTTTCTGCGGCTGCGGCACTACGTTGCATGCGGCTCAAGCAATGGGTCGAAAGTGGATTGGTGTCGACGTCGCTGTACAGGCGATGCGTGTGGTACAGGACCGGCTCATCAATGAGTTCTCTGATATCGACTTTGAAGTATTTGGTATTCCTCAAAGTGCGGACTCGGCGAGATATCTAGCAGAAAAACACCCGTTCAAATTTGAGGAATGGGCCGTCGCAGCCGTGGGCGCTATGCACTCAGGTAAGTTTCGGGGAGATGGCGGCATTGATGGCTCTTTCTTCTGGCTTGCTGAAAAGGAAGAAAAGAGTCGAGGAATAGTGTCAGTGAAAGGCGGAAAATCCCTCAATCCTGGAATGGTTAGAGACCTGATCGGAACTCTGGAAAGAGAACGTCGCGAAACATCTGACCCGAACGCCATCGGGGTTTTCATTTCTGCGCACAAACCGTCCAAGGGTATGTTGGAGGAAGCCCGCAAGGCGGGTTATGTTGAGACTTTTATAGGCCGTATTCCAGCCATTCAAATTCTAACGGTAGATGATATTTTTGAGGGGAAAACCATAAAGGTACCTGCACTCTATGACACGATCTCAGCCGCTGCCGCTGGGCGCAGCGGGTCCCGCCGAAACATTCAGTTCAAAGACCCTCAGGAGATTCTGAGGCAGCGTTCAATGTTCTTTAGCTTCAAAGGCGGTGCTGATCGCCACAAGGATGAGCCTGTCATGCCTGATAGAGTTACAAAGGTGGCCTGAGGTGGTTGAGAAGCTCACTGCTGCTATCTGCACCGAAAGTTTGGTCGTTGGTGACCTGCTGAGCCGTCTTTCAGCAATTCATTGTACGATGTAAGGCGAAAAAAAAGCCTGCCAAATCGGCAGGCGGCCTTGATACCAAGAGTTAAGCTCTTATATCCAAACAGTTCTGCGCCCATTTGGCGGTTTAGCCGGTGGACCTGAGGTATGAGAGCACATTCACATCGTGTGACGTAAGCACAAAGTGCACGTAACACAACCCTAAGGCCCTCTATCCTCAGGGGTGGAACAGAAGAAAAACCCGATAGGGCATAACCCTAACCTTCTGTTTGTGAGGAAATAAATGACCGAAGAACCTGAAAAGAGCACCAAGGGTCAATTGGAGTTCGACCTAACCATTGTTACCGAAGTTGAATCGGATGGTGTTGGTATGGGCGTGCTCAGCAATGGCGCCCCTTATTTGACTGGACGTGGCCTCTCTCGGCTTTGTGGCGTCGACCACTCAACCATCATCAAAATTACGAATGACTGGCAGGAAACACCTGTCAAGAAACGTATCGCAACGATAAAGAAAAATATCCGGGAGATGGAAGGCGATGACACCTATGCTTTCCTTCCTGTGCCACGTGGCGGTACCATTTATCATGCGTTTCCCGAAAACGTATGCATGGCTGTTCTGGAATACTATGCACTGGATAGCAGTGCATCCAATGAGCATGCCAAAAAGGCTTACCGGACACTTGCCCGGAAGGGGTTTGTGGATTTTGTCTACGAACAAGTTGGCCTCTCTCGTGGTGCATCTATCCGAGATCTCTCCACGAAACAGTTCATGGACCGTGTGGGCTCTGTCTATGGCTCAGTGCCTGAGGGATATTTCTGTGTCTTTGAAGAGATTGCCGACATGTTCGCTGCGTTGATCGCTCGGGATATCAAAATTGACTCTAGTTTTGTGCCGGATATTAGCGTTGGAATGGCTTGGTCGAAGTACTGGAAGGAAGAAAACTTGGATGCCGTTTACGGTATGCGCCAAAAGTTCTCTCATCAGTACCCTAGCTATTATCCGCAGTCCGCTGCTGGACCGCAGGAGGCGTTTTGCTATCCCGAAGATGCCTTGGGTGAGTTCAACCGCTGGAAGCGTGAGGTTTATCGAGAGAAGAAGCTTTCCACCTATCTCAACGGCAAAGTTAAGGCTGGAAGCATTGCTTCGCATCAGGCAACTGCAATCGTCGATGCATATAAAACGCCAAAGTCGCTGCCGAAGCATTGAAGACAAGGCACCCGCCGGTATTCGGCGGGTGCCCATTTTTGGCAGAGATCGGGTCAGTCATGGTTGCCGGCTCGGCTATCGTAGAAAACCCGTTTGGCGACGTCGGTGGCATGATTACTTTATTAGTTTCAATATCTTAAACTGATCCCGCCCCATCAATTTTCAAAAGTTATGCACTAAGTGATGCACTTTATTGTAACCCATTGAAATTGCTCTTGGTAGCTTGATTGAAAATCCTCGTGTCGGTGGTTCGATTCCGCCCCCGGGCACCACTAAACCTCGGAAATAATTGATAAATTTTGAACGTTGAGCCTTCGGATTTTCAGCCGTAAAAGTTATACACAGTTATACACTCCTCCGACGGGCTGACCTTGGTCAAAGATTCAAAAAACCAAATCTCCAAACGAAAAATCCTCAGAAAGGGTCTGGCGATCTATCGGACGGGCCGCAGCCCTTATTGGTATATCCGGTTCAGAGACCCGATAGCAGGCAAATACGTGACCCGTTCCTCCAAGGAAGAATCACGTCTGGAAGCCATCGAAGTAGCTTACGAGTTTGCTCATACCTTCCGTAGCAAAGCCAACAGCGACCATGCCAAGAAGGAAGCCACCAGCTTTGAGCATTACGCCAAAAAGTTGATGGCTGTGCAGAAAGGTAAGTCCAAATGGTCGGATGGCGACAGCAAGCTTCTCAACCGCTCCAAGGACGGGCTGATCTGCTACTTCGGAAAGTACGATGTCAGCAAGATCACCACGGGGAAAGAAGAATGTGTTCGTGCCACATCAAGTGCCACGTACGGTACAATCCGTTGAACTGCTGGGAAACATCAAGCAAGCATTGTTCCCCGAACTTGATGTTGAACAATTCCTGACACCGAAAGCTGCGTTCGATCTGGCGGTTGAAGAAGCTGACATGACGCTGCACCCTCGGGTCCCCGTGAAAGACGAGTTGGATGCTCTGGTGAAAGGGGAAGGTTAGGCAGATCAGAGGGCAATTGCTGAGTTGCGGCTAAAGTGAGTGTCTTTATCAATCTCACCCAGATTTGGTTAGGTACTTGCTGCTTAAACAACCGCTCACTTCAAGTGGTTTGACTAACGGTTTTTAGGCTGGCGCCGCGAGCCGGTTTGCTACATAAATCGCTTGTCGCCGTCTCTAGCCTATCTTTCTTTTTGTCAACTATGCATCTCCAATTTTGACCTTGCGGGAAAATCTACAATGGCAAGATCGCCCCATGGTAACTCGACCTGCATACATCATCGCGGTTCTTTTTTTGTGGGCTTGGGACATCCACGCTGCGGCACAGGGTTCACAGCTTCACTGATCTCGAAGAGTGGCTTGGATGTTGGTCATGAGATCGTAGGTGAGAACGGGATCATCTCTTGGATGTTGCCTGGCGAGAAGTATCGTAACCCGTTCCACGATGCGATTGGGCCATTGAATGGGTTCGCGAAGATTTTTTTGGTTGCCCGCTCTCCATTCGCGTCGATTCCATCAATTGTTCCGGAAAACAGGCGAGGGAAGAGCTTGCGGTTTCGCCGCCAAGTCCTCAGGGAACGCTTGGGAACCGATCCCATCGGCGGCGACAACAGCGCCTCTGATGTTGTTCGCGCGGTGGCGAGCTATGTGAACTGGTTTGAGCTTTGCTTGACGTTCAAGCCAAAGATCATTTTTCGAGTGGACCGTGATGACAACGCGATACTATCGGATTTTCTGGATCATGCTGTGCTTCAGACGGGAAGTGTCAATCGAAACTCACGCCCTGAAGCACGCGGTAAGGCGGTTTCGCCTGAAGAATTGGTACAACACATCCCCGATGATTTGTTGTCACGATTGCTGACTTTAAGTGAAACCTTGGGCTATTCAGATGAGGTCGCCTCCGTCCGAAATCTGCAAACTGGCAAGTGATTGATGACACCTTTAATCTCATTCGTAATAACCACCCATAATAGACCTAAGCTTTTGGTCCGAGCGATCAAGTCGGTAATCGCGCAAGGGCCTGAGGCCGAATTAATAGTGGTTGCGGATGAAGGTTCTCGTGAGACCCGAGATGCAGTGGCGGGTGCCTTGCGTGAGACCGATAGTTTTCTTTCCTACCCTGGTACTCGAGGTCCGTCAAACAGTCGGAACTTCGGGCGCAATATCGCGCGAGGGGGATGGATTTGTTTTTTGGATGATGACGACACGATCACGCCTGACTATTTAGAGCAGGCAAAGCCCCACCTAATTCCGGGGACGGTGATCTATGGCAATTACACGCGTGTACAAGATGATCCAGATTTGAGCTTCGGGGCACCAAAGCCGCGTTTGCTGAAAAAAAGAACTCTCGATACAATAGAGGTACAGAACTTTATCCCGATAGGTGCTTTTTTGGTGCCGATTGATTTAGCCCGAAGAGTAGATTTCGACACATATTTGGCGAGCCGCGAAGACTGGGATTACTTGCTTAAACTATATGCCTTTGCTCCATTCCAACATGTGGACATTTGCGGCTTTCGTTATCATCACGCTCCTGGCCCGAACCGTAACAACTTAGTTTCTGGAGAGCGTCGCGCTGACTTGCTGTCAATTTATCGACGACACAAGGCCACCAGTTTTCGCGTGAAGCGCAAGCGAGCAGAATTGTTAGCGCGGTACGGTATTAAGCAAAGTCCACGTTCTTTGTAGCGTCAAGCAGCCCGTGGCGGCATCCATGTTCTTTGCCGAAGACTGTACGGAAACATGGTGCTGCGCTCGACACCGAGTTTCACCTAGCGGCGGATGCGTATGTCGCTATCTCCACTCGGTCGACATTCTTGCCAAAAAAAAACCATAAATCCTCAAGCTATCAAAACGCTGAGGTCCGCCAATTCTAGCCGTCAGAACTTCTGTGTGATAATTTTGCGGCAAACGGATAGTTCATCACCTGTCTTTGCTCCCTAAAATTCGGCCACTACTTTGGCTGGGAAGGGGGAACAAGAGATGGCTCGGAAGCGACACTCGGACGAAGACATTCTGAAGCTGCTGCGTGAGATTGAACTGAAGCTGGCAGATGGCGACGATGTTCGGTCGGCCTGTCGTGGTATCGGTGTCAGTGATGCGACCTACTACAATTGGCGGCGTCGGTTCGGTGGCATGGGCAAGTCGCAACTGTCGGAGTTGCGCAGCCTGGAGAAAGAAAATGCCCGGCTAAAGAAGATCGTGGCCGAACTGGAACTGGATAAGCTGATCCTCAAGGAAAGTCTGAACTACCTAAAACCGAGGGCCTGACGACGAGCCAACTTCGTCAGGCCGTCATTCATGCTCGCCAGAAGCTCGGCACATCAGAGCGTCGCACCTGCAAGGTGGTCGGCCTTGCACGCAGCTCCATGCAATACCAGGCCGTAGAGAAGAACGATGATGCTCTTCGACTGGCCATGATCCGTCTGGCCAATGAGGAATCACGGCTCGAAGCCATTGAAGTGGCTTGCGAGTTTGCTGACACGTACCGCAGCAAGGCGAAGCGCAACAATCGTTTCAGATTGCGCAACAATTGCTCTTTTTGGACATAATTCGGTCCCAAAAAACGCGGATAAATTTGGCATCAAAGTCATCGATGCGGCCATGATCATGAAACTTATTGTTCAAATACCGGCGCTTAACGAGGAGGAGACTCTTGCAGAAGCGATCGCGGCGATCCCTCGATCCATTCCTGGAGTCAACAGTATTGAGGTTTTAGTCATCGACGACGGCTCCACCGACCGAACCGTCGACGTCGCTTGGGATGCCAAGGCCGATCACGTCCTAGAGATGAGCAGTCACGTCGGCCTTGCCCGTGCATTCAGTGCGGGGATCGAATATGCGCTTTCATTGGGTGCCGATGTGATCGTCAATACCGACGCCGATAATCAGTATTGCGCGGATGATATTCCCGCCCTAATTGACCCAATCCTGAAACGACAGGCGCAAATTGTGGTCGGGGCCCGCCCGATTGCCGAAATCGAAAGCTTCTCTCTGTTGAAAAAGGTGCTGCAACGGCTGGGCAGCTGGGTCGTGCGCGTGGCCAGCAAGTCAAAAATTCCTGATGCGCCGAGCGGATTTCGCGCCTATTCACGTGATGCTGCTGCTCGGCTTTGTGTGGTCAACACCTACACCTACACGCTGGAAACGATCATTCAGGCCGGTCGGAAACATATCCCGATGACTTCGGTGCCAGTCCGGGTCAACAAGGTGACACGCCCGTCCCGTCTCTTCAGGGGTATTCCTGAATATGTAGCGCGCTCGGCACGAACTATCCTACGTGTGTTCGTGATCTATGCACCGCTGCGGTTTTTCTTGACGCTTTCGGCGATCTTTGCGCTGCCCGGCCTGATCGGTGTCGGTCGGTTTCTGTATTATTATGCGACAGACGGCGGTGCCGGGCATGTACAGTCTCTGGTTCTATCCGGCGTGCTTCTGGCCATGGCCACGATCCTGTTTGCGGTTGGTATCTTGGCCGATCTCATCTCGGCCAACCGCAGTCTGTTGGAAGACATACGCGCTCGTGAGTTGTTGCGCGCGCCCCGTAAACCGACCGAGGTGATCCCTCTCGACCCGGCTAGGGCGTTGGAGAATGGATAATCCTGCCATTCACGGTCAGAAGATCGACGGTATAGTAGGGGTTATTACTCTTGAGGGTTTAGTGCGCGTTGGCATCGTCAGTGTCTTCCTGCTGCTTTTGGTGTTGGCCTATACTCACAATGTGAACTGGGACGAATTCTATTTCCTGTCTCATGTTCACGCCTTTCTCGATGGTCGGTTGGACCGGCCGATGCAAACCTTCTTCGTCCACGGCTTCACTTGGCTCGGTGCGCTGCCGGGGCATGAAATGGAACAGATATTTGCCGCTCGGCTTGTTATGATCGGCTGCCTGGGTCTAACTACGTTTTCGATCCACCGCATCGCGCGACACTTCACCACCCGTCGTTCCGCCGATATTGCCGTTTTGGGTTATTTGACATCGGGCTTTGTGCTGGCCCATGGTGCCAGCTTCCGAGCTGATCCGATCGCAGCGGCGCTGCTGACCACTTCGATTATGATCCTGCTGAGCACTCGCCTGTCATTCTGGCAGATGGTTGCTGCCGCGATAATGAGCGCCCTTGCGGTTCTGGTCACAATCAAATCGGCGCTTTACCTGCCTGCGTTCCTGGCGGTGTTGATCTGGAGGATTGAAGATCGTTCAGCAGTGCTCCGGATCATCGTTGCGGGTGTTTTGGCGGGCATTATATGTGCTTCGCTCTACCTTTGGCACGCGTCCGGTATTCGTATCGCCGAAGGCAATGAGACCGCGCACAATGCCAAGGACGCGCTGAACACCACACTGTTAAAAAGCGGGATGTTCCCACGGGCGACGGAACTTCTCAGTTGGGCAATGTTCAGCATCCCGCAGATTATTCTCGTGGGGCTCGGGGTGAGCGCCAGAGGAAGCTCAAGGCAGGTTCTATTGCTGATGCTATTCGCTGCGCCGCTGTTTGCGGTGGTGATCTATCGCAACGCCTTTGTCTATTTCTTCCCCTTCGCCGTACCTCTGCTGATGGTAGGGGTGGCGATTGGAGCGCAGCGGTTGGACACCTCACGTCGTCTGACGCAGCTTGTTGTGGTGATGTTTGCAGGGTTCTGCATTCAGGTGGTTCAAACCCTTCCCGATCGCGCAGCCACCCAACACGCTACGATTGCCGAAGTGCATCGTCTTTTCCCTGAACCGGTGAGCTATATTGATGACAGCCACATGATTGCGAGTTTCCCAAATCCTGGATTCTTCATGTCAGGTTGGGGGGTCGCGCGCTATCGGGCAGAGGGTCACCCTGTTTTCGCCGGGATTATCGCCGAGCATCAACCGCCCATGCTTATTGCGAATAAAACTGCGCTGGCGCACACGATGGATCCAGCGCTGCCGGACGGTACTGCCCCGGTTCTATTGCCTGAGGACCACGCGATCCTGCGCAAGTCATACGTTCATTACTTGGGATCAATCTGGCTCGCGGGGCGAGAAGTTGCATTGACTGGCGTACCGGTCCAGCTCGTACTCCCGTTCCCCGGAAATTATCGGGTAGAAGCCGACCAGCCTGTGCAGATCGATACAAGCATGGTCGAGACTGGTGATGTGCTTGCAGTGCGGACCGACCCAGTGAAAATAATCGGTCCAGAGGGTGTTACAGTCAGGCTGATCTGGGATACCGGGGTGGCACCGTCGGCACCGGGCAGTCTGGACCGCAACATCTATGTCGGCTTTAGGATGCTTTCGCTATGAACGCCGACTTGTCCCTCACTCCCTCTGCGGCGCACGCCACTCCGGCCCCGCAAGAACCCCGTAACAAACGGGTGGTGTTCTGGGGTACCTACGACCTCAGCAAACCGCGCACTCGGATTCTGCGCGCTGGGCTGCAAGAGCTTGGCGTGGAGGTGACCGAAGTTCACGCTGAAATTTGGCCGAAGCATGCTGACAAGAGCCAACTGAACGTGGCAGTGATGATCCAAGTGTTGCTCCGCGCATTTTTGGCTTACCCGCTTTTGATCCTACGTTACCTGCGCGCACCCCGGCACGATGCGGTTCTTGTCCCTTATCTCGGAGCGCTTGATACATTGGTACTCTGGCCCTTTGCTCGGTTGCGGAGGCAACGGATCACCTGGGACATGTTCCTTTCGCTCTATGACACCGTCGTCAATGATCGTCGCATGGTCGCCCGCAAGACACCGGCAGCATGGATGCTGTGGGCCACTGAATGGCTGGCCTGCCGCGTCGCGCACCGTGTCCTGCTCGATACCCAGGCGCATGCCGAGCATATTGCGAGGATTTTCAACTTACCTAAAAACAAACTGGGCGCAGTGCCGGTGGGAAGTGAGCCGGGATCTTTTCAGCGCTTGCCCGCCCCTTCGCACCATGAAGGCGCTACGCGCGTGCTGTTCTATGGTCAACTCATCCCGCTGCATGGGCTTGAAACGATACTGGCGGCTGCAACGTCCGATCGAGGCCGCAAGGTCGACTGGCACCTGATCGGTACCGGGCAAGAACGCAAACTACTCGATAGAGTATTGGCGGGTGCCGCCCACGATCACATTGCATGGCAAGATTGGGTTCCGTATGAGGAAATTACAGAGGCGATTGCTCGAACCGACATCTGCCTCGGGATTTTTGGTGCTTCAAGTAAGGCTGCTTCTGTGGTGCCGAACAAGGTCTACCAGGCACTCATGTCGGGCCGTTCGGTCGTCACCCGGTCTTCACCTGCCATGACGGAAACCTTCGGCACTGATGCTCCCGGATTGAAATTGGTCCCTCATTCCGATCCTGACGCACTGCTGGACGCCATCGCTGAATTGCGAGCCGAGGGTTATCCGGTATTGCCCTCAGACAGGTTGGAAATGGCACAACCGCAAGAGATTGCGCGGAACCTATGTCATTACCTGTTTCACTGCCTGCCTCAAGCTGAGTAAAGTCGTGACTGATATGACGGATACCCAACTCACCGCCGCCCCTCATCAAGGAAGCGTCACCCGACACAAGCATTTCGGCCCGGCCTTGCCAGACGCCAATTGGGTGCCTGCGCCGCGCTACCTGATGCGGCGCGATGTGATTCTAGGCGTCACTCGGCAACTCGTGCCCGGACGGCTTTTGGAAATCGGTTGCGGCTCGGGTGCGTTGTTGGATGACTTGGCCGGGATGGGGTTTTCGGCAGTGGGAGTGGATGAATCTCCGTCCGCTCAGCGTATCGCCAGGGAAATGCTAGTTGGAACACCCAACGTTGAAATCCGGGCAACATGTGATGGACTCGCACCGCAGAGCTTTGACTACTTGGCCGCGTTCGAGGTGTTGGAACATATTGAGGACGACTTTGAAGCGCTTTCGGACTGGGCTCGCTATTTGAAATCGGGTGGTGTTCTAATGGCCTCGGTGCCCGCACATCCCGAACGTTGGAACCCAGCGGATGTTTGGGCCGGTCATTACCGGAGATATCGGCGTACAGATCTTGTGGACTTGGCTGAAAAAGCTGGTTTCAAGGTCGAGGCAGTCCTGTGCTATGGCTTTCCGGTGGCCAATTTCATGGAACGGCTGAGCGCCGGAGTCTATGCCAATCAGACCCGGAAACGCGGCGGTGATGAGATGAACCAGGACGAACGCACTGGTGCCAGCGGATCAGACCGCAACCTGCTGACTCGCATCTGGCCTATCTACAGCTCGTTCCCCGGAACGGTAGCAATGCGGCTAGTCTGGAAGGCACAAAAGATGTTCCTTAACGGCGATCGCGGGGTCGGCTACCTCATCGTCGCCCGCAAGTCCTAATAGTATGGCGACCGCGTTGCGCTATATCGGTACTGCTGCCGCTCTGGCTTTCATCGGTATCACCCTGCTGCGCCATGCAGGAGACCTTGCGGTGCTTGACCTGGGGGCGGGCAGCGCCTGGGTTGCGCTTACAGGCGCGTTCACCCTTTACGTTCTGTCGCAGTTCGTAGGCGCCGCAGCCTGGCGGGTGACGCTAGGCATTCATGACGTAAGTCTGCCACCCGCGCGTGCCGAAAGTCAGCTTCTGGTTTCGCAGATCGGGAAATACATCCCCGGGAACGTAGCGCATCTTTTGGGGCGGTTTGCTCTCGCTCGGAGCGATGGGGTACCATCTTCTATTATAGCGTCTTCGTTACTCCTTGAGGTCGGTTTCCTGCTAACCAGCGGCGTACTGATCGTCGGGGTTCTGCTGCTTACCATGCCCGATTTCGTCGCAGCGATAACGGCCGACCTTCCCGCAGTTTGGTTTGGCTGGCCGATGGTGGCTATGTTCCTTGGGCTTCTAACCAGTATCGTGATTGGCCAGATCGTGATCTGGCGCAGGGCAGGGAGGCCAGAAATCACATTTTCAAAGTGCCTCGTCTTGCTGTCGCTACATGGGTTCAACTTCTTGATACTTGGCGTATCGCTATGGTGTGTCGCGCAGGCGGTCTACCCCGAAGGCAGTGCCGGTATGTGGCAGTGTACAGCGATCTTCACTACCGCTTGGGTTACAGGTTTCCTGATGCCAGGGGCACCTGGCGGTATCGGAATTCGGGACGGGATTATCGCTCTGGGTCTTGGGCTGTTCATCGGTCAGGGTGCCGGTCTGAGCGTGGCAATCGCGCATCGTGCGATCTCGGTTCTGGGGGATATAGCTGTTTTCGGCCTTGGCTTAGCCTTGCGTCGTAAACGACGCGGCGGTGAGCAAGAAGTTGCATAGACGCTTCCGGTTGCCTCTTTCAAGCTTGGCAACCGGCATCAACAAGCCGTTTTTCACGCAATGAACGTTGTCAGGAGCTGTGTGATAGAGGGAAATCGGAATTTTAGAGAGGGCTTAGTCCTCTCTGTTTTCTGTCCGCAAATAAGCAACAGGGTCACGAAATGTGACCCTGCAACACGCGCAATTGGTGCGAGTCAGGTCAGATCTTCAACCCGCGCATCGGGCGCGTTGCGCTTGACAGACTCAATGCCGTTGTCCCGCCCGGACGTGCTTGTATAGCTTTCGCTGGTGCCGATAACCTGCCCATTGCTGGCTTTCAGGTTGAACATATGGCCACCGGACTTGGTTTCCTTGCGCTCGTACCGATCGTCATTTGGGGCATTGGTCTGCACGGAGGCGATGCCGTTTTCAGCGCTGGCCTTTTGGACATAGCCCTCACTGGCCAGGATGATTTCGCCATTCCCGGCCTTTAGCCGAAACCGATATTCTCCGGCCTTGTCTTCGAAGATTTCAAACTTTCCGGCCATTTGATCTACCTCATTATTGTTGAACCAACAAAATCAATCTGACGTTGCTATGTTTTACCTGCGGTCACAAGGCAAAAGTTAAAAGAAAATTTAGTACGGTCAGACCCAGTCGAAAATGGGCCGCGCGCATGGCCTGGTTTCCGATGATCGCCGTAGGGTGGAAAAATCGAAGATAGTTTCTCAGGAATTGGCTAGTCCCTTGTTTCCATTACGATGACCATTTGGGTGCCGGGCGACAACGCTTCGTAGATATGTGGCCCGTCGGCTGGATAGCGATAGTAGTCCCCGGCGTTGAGCGTTTCTTCAGACCCTACCGGTCCCAGGCGGGCTTGGCCGATGCAAAGAATAGCGTGCTCGACGGTTCCGGTTGGATGTGCTGTAGATCGGCGCACGCTACCGGGCTCAAGGTCCACCCGATAAAGATCACGTCGGATGCCCGGGGGACAATTTGCCAGCAACGTTGTCTGATAATCCGCTTGTTCGGATTCCAGCCGGTCACCTTCGTCTGCTCGGACAAGACTGGTCTCGGGCTTGCTGATTTCAAACAGCGTCGAGAATGTGACCTCCAATGCTGAGGCAATCGCCCAAAGGGTTTCGATGCTCGGGTTTCCATTGCCAGATTCTAATTGCGAGAGGGTGGACTTTGCCAAACCTGCCTTGGCTGCAAGTGCTGACAGACTAAGCCCCTGGCGATTACGCTCTCTTTGAATGGCGCTGGCAATGAGGTCGTTTGGGGTCATGTGTTCACCGTATAGAACGATTGTATTTCAAATCGAACAACTGTATGTTCGTTTTAGTGAACAGCGTTCGTTCGAAAAGGTCAATCATGGCTGAAGTGCCAATACCCAAAATCTCTGAAATTGCGACGGGCGTGAGGGATATGCTGCCCATAGCGCTGGCCGCTGCCACCTATGGTGTGGCCTTTGGTCTTTTGGCCTCGCAGTCAGGTTTTTCCATGGTTCAGTCGCTTAGCATGAGCGCGTTTGTATTTGGTGGTTCGGCGCAACTGATTGCGTTGGATCAGTTGATGACAGGCGCGGGGGTTGCAGCGGCGGTTTTGGCGGGCGCTGCGCTGAACATGCGTATCCTGTTGATCACTGCAAGTATGCGGGGCGCGTTGATCAACCGTCCACGGTGGCAGATTGCAACAGGCGTATATCTGGCTACAGATGCCTCGATCGCTCTTATGCAGGCTGCAAAGACCCGAGGCGCGCTGGCAAGTTACTGGTATCTCTTTGGTGGAGGGGCCTTCCTGCTGCTGGTCTGGATTTTCGCTACCTGTGCGGGCGCTCTGTTGTCCAAGGGGATATCAAACCCGGCCAGCATTGGGATGGATTTTGCCATTATTGCAGTTTTTGTTGCGTTGTTGCCCGGTCTCTGGCGAGGGCGCAGCGATCTATTGCCTTGGGGTGTGGCCGCATGTTCCGTCGTCACGTTTGCGCTGATGTTTCCGTCATACGCCAGTTGGGGGCTGATAGTCGGGGCTGTGCTTGGTGCACTCACGGCAGGAGTAACCCATGGCGACTGAAATCTGGTTGACCGTCCTGGGCCTTGGCGTTGTCAGCTATGCAATTCGCTTGGGCGGTTTTCTGTTGGCACTGCGCTTGCCACAGGAAGGAAGTTGGGCGCGCGGGATGGAGGCGTTGCCGGGTTGTCTGATAGTCGCGCTGGTGGCCCAGCTGATGCTAAAGGGCGGCCCTATCGAATGGGTGGCGGGGGCGATTGTGTTCCTGGTCGCTGTAAAAACCCGCAGCCTGCCAATCTCAATGCTGGTGGGCATGTCTGTCGTCGCAGGGCTTCGTTTTCTTGCGCCGTGATTGCAATCCGACGGTGTTCGCCACCGAATAGTGATGCAGGTCTGGGCTCAAAAAAGCTCAGGTTGGTGTCAAGTCGTGCCTTTACCGGGCTGCAGTGAATTCGACACTGTCTTCGAACAGCGTTTCACCGTTGCGAGTTCTTGCGGTGATGGCAACTTCCGAAGCAATCTGGGGTAATTCGTGCATCCGATAATAACAGCTGTCGCCATGAGGTTCGGCAAGATGTTCCATCGAAAGGCGCATGAATTGAGGTGGGTAAATTGTTCCCAAAACGTCCCGACGACCCGTGCTTTGATCAATCCATTCGAGCAGATAGTAGATGTCCGAGGCCTCATCCGGGCAAGTCGGAAAGCGAACCAATACATAAGGCGCCTCGTAGCAGACGGCGATAGAGTGACCATCTGAAAGCTGCAGGCAGGTTTGGGGTTCCGAGAAAGCGGGCATCGCTTCTAGGCAGACGTAAGCAATATCTTTGACAACGAAAACGGACCGAGGGTCGGGAAACGCCGGACAGGCTTTCGGACTGTAGTACGCCCCCTCTACAACAATATCTGGACTGTACTGAACTTCGAACAAGGATTTTTGCGGGTTGCGCAGCTCGAACGCTGAACTGCCCATATAGCTGCGCCAGGAAAACGTATTCCAGTCATCTGGTAAATTCCCGACAATTTTGACGCTGTTCCAGGGTTGATCCAGTTGATTAACCGCAACAAAAATTTCTTCCGCAAGGACAAGGTCTTTCGAAGCCAGCTCGGCACGATCGCGCCAGATCCAGATTGACAGGGTGTTGTGGACGACAGCGGCCAATAAAAGGGCGATTGCGGCAGAGACGGGAAACAGCCTCGAAAACCATGACCGCTGAGGAAGGGACCACCCTTGTACAGCGCCGGTCAATGTCAGTGCAGCCATCCAAAACCCGATATAGCCGATTGCTCTGGGCGGGAAGTACTCTCCGGGTGTCACGTACCAGAACAGAAGCGGCGCAATCCCAAATGCAAGCAGCAGTGACACTGCAACCCTAAAGACAATCTCCAACCGCCGCGACAGGGGCATGGTTCCGGTTATGATCGCCATGGCCGCAGCCAGGACTGGAAGCGCTAAACCCGCGAAAGCGACCAAAAGCAGTGCCAATCTGGCGGGTCTTGGGACGGATATTACCTTCCCGGAGTAGATATTTCGAAGAAATCCGTCGATCTGCGAGAACTTGTTCAAAAGTTCTGGAAAGGTGATGAGCCCAAATCTTTCCGCCGTGAGCTGTAAATCATGTATGCGCGCGATGATTTGCCATTCAATCGCATAAAGAAGGATTGATGCCACCCCAGCCACGCAGCAATAGAGAAATACGCGCGCCACCAAGGCGAGGGGATCGCGGTCCCAGCGCAAAAGCATCATGATCGGAAGAATGGCTCCGAAAATCGCGAAGGCCTGAAAAACGGCAAAGGAAAGTGCAAGAAGCTGTGCGGCCAATACAAGGCGAAGGAATACTTCCAGCCTGAACCTGTCTTTCGCTGATCGGGCAATAAGTTCGAACGCCACCAGCGACATAAGAAGCGCGAGTGGATACGAAAAAACGTGTGCCTGCCAGGTCATCGCTTCGGTCAGATAAACATGGTTGACGCCAGCAAGAAGCAACGCGAGGGCGGCAATTCCTTGCAGATGTTTTTCGGTGATATGCCCCGCCAGTCGCCAGCATATGGTCAGAAAACAAATGGCGGCCAGGGCGATTTGGAGCGTGAGCCGGAACTCTCCGCCCAAGAGGGACCGGAAGATCGTATCCTGAAACCAACGCCCCTCACTCACCAACCACCGCCCGGTGTAACCGGCCGCATGCATCCAATCATCCGGGTGAAACCCTTCACTGAGCAGGCCCCGCCCGGTTACCAACACAAAAAAGAGAAGACCGAGCGCAAAATAGTGAGGCATCCGGAGATTAATCAAAACGGGTTCGTCCTTGACCAGCGCATGAATATATCTTCCTTCAGGAAACAGACCAAAACGCAATTTGCGCCCGAAGAACGCTAATCTACAGCCAAAAAGCTGACAAGTTGCCTGTTGTGACT
This sequence comes from Ruegeria sp., assembly GCF_965243365.1. GTDB lineage: Bacteria > Pseudomonadota > Alphaproteobacteria > Rhodobacterales > Rhodobacteraceae > Ruegeria. The sequence continues at coordinate 2,594,209 of NZ_CBDEUW010000002.1, forward strand.
GTCCCCGGGAACAGCATTCTGGGCATAATTTGATGGCAATTGTCTCGGAAGATGAACTGACGGCACGGTAAATGGCTTTGTTGGGGCGCATATAGCCGGTTCGTATTCGGCAAATGCCGGTGATCCTGAACCGTCCGCGCCTACCTTTGCATTGCCTTGATATATACAGAGAACCAATTGCAGGGAATTCCTGTTCTCTCTGTGCAACATACAGATACCATTGTAATCTGTTCCGGTAACATAAGGATCTCTTTTGAAACCGATTATTCGCCTACAAACCCCGGCACGTATGCCGACCGCAGAAGCCAAACCCGGAGATCGGAAAGGCGTTCAATCGGTCGAGCGGGCATTTGATATCATGCACATTGTTGCTGCTGCTCCCGGACCTGTCGGCGTGGCAGAGATCGCGCAGGCCTTGGATAGCTCGCCTTCGAAAGTGCATCACTATCTGGTCTCGCTGGTGCGTTGCGGTGCGCTACGGCAAACGGGGCGGGGTGCGTATGACCTTGGTGCTACATCCCTTGGCCTTGGTCTTTCGGCACTAAGTCGGCTCGACACTGTAGAACGCACCTGTGACCGGGCCGAGGCATTGCGGGATGAGATTGGTGAGGCTGTTTTTGTCGCCGTATGGGGCAATCGCGGGCCGACCATCATTCGGTATTTCGAAGGGTTTCGCCCGTTGGCCGTTGAAGCGCGCGCCGGGCTGGTGCTGCCGGTGCTGACGTCTGCCACGGGTCGCGTCTTTCTTGCGTGGGGCAATGAAAGCCAGGTCCTTCCGCTGGCCGAAGAAGAGGGCGGTGGAGAAATGGAACAGATACGCCATCATACGCTGGAGATTGGTCTTGGGCGGGTGGATGGGGATTTGCTGCCCCGTATCGCCTCTTTGTCTGCGCCGGTCTTTTCCTATGGGACGGATCTGTCGCTGGCGGTGACCGTGCTGGGGTGGTCAGGTGATTTTGATGACAAGGCAGATGGTGCCGTTGGCAAAAGCCTGAAGGCAGCATGCGCCGCGTTGTCGACAGAGTTTGGTGGCTAGTGGACTGCCGCAGGTAGCAAGAGCGTGAGCGCCGGAAAGGCGATCAGGACAGCCAGCCGGATCACATCGGCAGCAATGAAAGGGATCACGCCCTTCCAGATCGTCCGAATGTCCAGGTCCGGTGCGATGCCCTTGATCACGAACAGGTTCATGCCAACGGGTGGTGTGATCAACCCGATCTCGGTTGCTGTAACGACCAGAATGCCAAAAAGCACCGGATCGATACCTAGCGATTGTACCAGCGGGAAGACGATTGGAATGGTCACAAAGACCACCGATAGCCCGTCCATGATGAAGCCGAGAACCAGGTAAATTAGCATCAAAAGGATCAATACGACCAACGGGCTGAGGCCGACATCAGCCACGAACCCGATAATCGTGTTGGGCAGGTGCGTGCGCTCGATAAACGCGTTGAAAGCGGCGGTTCCGACAATGATGATGAAGATCATTCCGGTTGTGCGGGCGGCCTCGTCCAGGGCCTTGGGAAGAAACCGAAGCGATCTTTGTCGGACCACCGCAGCCAATAGCCCGCCAAAGGCACCCACGGCAGCCGCTTCGATGGTTGAGAACCAGCCGCCATAGATACCGCCCAGAACCAGACCGAAAAGCAGGAACACGTCCCAGGTCCGCATCAGAGCATGTAGACGTTCACCCCATGTTTTGCGGGCTTCCGGCGGGCCCGCGGTGGGGTCGCGCCAGACAGAATAACGTGCCGCAAGCATATACAGCGCAGTGCCAAGCAAGCCCGGGATCAGGCCGGCAAGAAAAAGCTTACCGATAGACGTGCCGGTGAGGACGCCATAGATCATCAGGATAATCGAGGGCGGGATCAGGATGCCCAGCGTCCCCCCCGCAGCGATTGCGCCGGTTGCCAGACTGTCCGCGTAACCTCTCGCCCGCATCTGCGGCAGGGCCACGCGGGTCATGGTTGCCGCAGTCGCCAGGGATGAGCCGCAAATGGCACCGAACATCGCGCAGGCCCCGACCGTTGCCTGGGCCAGCCCACCGGGCTTGTGACACAAAAGCGCGTGGATACCGTCATATAGCTTTCTGGACAAATCGGCATGCGTCACAAAAACGCCCATCAGGATAAACAGGGGAACCACTGACAGCGTATATGGAAAGACACTCTCTAACGCGGCGGCCGAGAAGATCAGGCCGGTTTTCTTGACGCTACCCAAAAGCGCCCCGCCGATCACACCTACGCTGGCCATGGCGATGGCAACGGGCACACGCAGCAGGATCAGTGCGATCAGCGCTGCAAAGCCGGTAACGCCCCAGAGTTCAATGGGCATCGGCCACCCGTCCTTTCACAATAACCACACAAGACCGCCACAAACGTACAAGGCAGATGAGCGCGGATACCCCTAGACCCGTCAATATGAGAACCCAAAAACCGATCATCGGGATACTGACGTTCTGGGACACATCCCCGTAACGCAATGTACGTTCCGCCTGTACCCAGCCATACCGTAACAAAAGGGCGATCACGCCAAGCGACAAGACCAAAGACAGGATACGCAGCGCTGCGTCCATTCGCGGGGAAAGCCGCCCGTCATAGAGCTCGATTGCCACGTTTGCATCGGTCCAGAAGACCCTTGGCAAGGCCAGATAGGCAAACCCCACAACAGCAAACTGAGTCACATCGACCAGCCCGATGAATCCGACCGAAAACATCCATCGGGCGCCAATATCCCCAATGGTCAGCGCCATCGCACCCAACATCAGCAACCCGCCGATCCAGACCAGCGCCAGGGTGGCAGTCTCCACAATCTTATTGTCCATGAAATTCAGGCTACCGCTGGCGGGACTTTCCTGCCAGCGGTGCGCGTCCTTTAATTCGCCGCAAGGGCACGCGCCGCCTGGATCAGCTCTGGCCCGCATTGCTCAGCCAGATCTTTCTCAAGCTGTGCCACCGTGTCTGCAGTTGCATCAATCCAGGTCTGACGCAGGGCAGCGTCCGGAGTAATGACCTCTCCACCCGCGTCGGTGATCTGCGCCGGGCCGGCTGCGCCCCATTCCGTCCACCAGTTCGGGAATTTGGCGACCAGCGCGTCACCTGTGATCTCATCAATCACAGAACGCACATCGTCGGGCATGTCATTGTAGGTGTCTTCGTTCATCACGAAGTAGAAGGGCGTTGTATAGGCTCCGATCTCGATGGCATTGGTGGTGACTTCTGTGATGCGGAATTCCTTTAGCCCCGCCCATGGCAGAACCACACCGTCAATCGCACCGGTCTGCATATTCTCGTAAACCTGCCCCGGAGGCATACCCACCGGCACGGCACCCAGGTCTTCCAACATGGCGGCAATGAACGGGGACGGCACGCGAATACGCAGGCCTTTCAGGTCCTCGGGCGTTTCAACACGTTTCCCATTTGTCGCCAGAACGCCCGGATCATGCGCCATCAACGCCAGCACTTTCACGCCCGAATGCTCCTCGGCCAGATATTCGGGGTACAGGCCCCAGAGCACTGCGTTGGCTTCTTCCACACTGTCTGTCAGGAACGGCAGTTCCACAACCTGGGTGCAGGTAAAGCGACCGCGTGGAATACCGTGAAGACCAAACGAAATGTCGGACAGACCATCCTGAGTCTGATCCCATTGCTTGGTGATGACGCCAAGCGAGCTTCCTGCTGTCTGGATGTCGACGGCGATTTTGCCACCGGATTTTTCTTCCAGCTCCCGCGCAAACGGTTCCAGAAAATCCACGTGCAGCCCGAGAACGGGTGGCAAGTAGTGCGACATGGTCAGGTCAATGTCTTGGGCATTTGCTGTCGTGGCCATTGCGACCGATGTGCAGAGGCCCGCGATTGCGGCGCGATAGGTCATTCATTCCTCCCATATGCAACAATATTGACCTAAGTTAGCATAGTTGTATTCTATGGCAATGATGATTTTGCCAAACGACTGCCCGCACGACGACGTTGACCTGTATTCGGATGAGGTCATCCAGAACCCATGGCCCCATTACACGCGCCTGCGTGACAAGGGTCCGGTTGTCTGGATGTCAGAACACGGCAACTATGCTTTCACTCAATACAGCACCGTCCGTTCCGCTCTGCGCCGCCCAGAGCTTTACATTTCAGGCAAAGGCGTTGCCGCGGATGACTTTGGATGCACCCATTTGCAGGGAAATACTGTTGCCTCTGATGGCGCACGACACGATGCACTGCGCGGTGCGATGCAGCCGCCTCTGACCGCACAAGCCGTGCAGCAATATCGGTCACGTATTGAAGAAGTTGCTGACGAGCTGGTTGAAAACGCACTGAAAAAAGGGACCGTTGATGCGGTCGAGGATCTTGCGCAGGGCCTTCCGCTGGCAGTGGTCCGCGATCTGGTTGGCCTGCCTGATTTCGGGCGCGAGAACATGCTCAAATGGGCCGCCGCCGCCTTTGACGTATTGGGCGTTCAGAACGCGCGCGGGCAAGCCGCATGTGAGGCGATCGAGGAAATGCGGGTTTTCATTCAGCGCGATGTAACGCCAGACAAGCTCAAATGTGGAAGCTGGACCCATCGGATCAGCGAAATGTCGCGAGCAGGGGACATCGATCCCGATTTGGCTCCGTTTGCGATTCGCGACTACATAAACCCAAGCCTAGACACGACGATCTCGGCCATTGGTCATCTGATCTATTATCTGGCGCGTGATCCAGACACCTTCGAAAAGGTCAAATTGGACCCGTCGCTGATTCCAAACGCCATTCACGAGGCAATCCGGCTTGGAAGCCCTATTCGCTCTTTCAGCCGCCACGCCACGGCGTCTGTGGTTGAAGCAGGGGTCGAAATTCCGCAAAGCGCGCGGGTCATGATGTTGTTTGCCTCTGCCAATCGAGACAACGATATGTTTGAAAACGCTGATGTCTTTGATCTGGAACGCAAAAACGCGCGCCGGCACCTTGGCTTTGGCGCGGGTGTTCACATGTGCGTTGGCATGCATCTCGCGCTGCTAGAGATTGAATGCCTCATCGAGACGCTGATTCGCAGAACAAGCAGCATGAGTTTGCTGGATCAAGAGGTCGTCCTGAACAATTCGATCTGCGCACACGCAATGCTGAAGGTTAGGCTCGGCGGTTGAGCACCCTAAAACTAGGCAGTTTTGGGGGCCTTATGTGCGTCATACGCGGCCTCAAGTTCCCCTCGGAGGAATTCACCGAAATTGATCGCTTCGAACTTGGGGGCGCCGGTGCCGGGCAGGGCTGCGATTTCCAGTGACACATGCGGATCATAGAAGAAAGGAACCGAGTATCTTTGCTTGCCCGTGGCGTTAATAACCCGGTGCGGCGTAGACAGCAGTTTCCCATTGGACATGCGATGCAGCATATCCCCCACATTGACTACAAAAGCACCGGGCATCGGTGGGGCATCCACCCAGTTGCCCGAAGGCGTCTGCACCTGGAGGCCACCTACGTCGTCCTGTGCAAGCAGCGTAAGGCATCCGAAATCCTTGTGCGGCGCTGACCCGTAAAGGTCTTCCGGCGATTGCGGCGGTTGCGGTGGGTACTTGAGCAGACGCAGCCAGATCGTCGGTTCCTGGAAGGCCCGCAACACGGAATGATCTTTTGCGTCAATCGCCTGAAGCGCCAAGGTCATCAACTGAAACCCAAGTTGGCTCATTGCACTGGCATAGGCTTCGCAGGTGTCTCTGAACCCGTCGAGTTCAGGCCATTGGTTGGGTCCGGACAGATACACATCTGGGTCCGGGCTGGCATCCTCGCGCATCATCATGAAGGATGCGGATTGGTTGGGTTTCTCAACCTTCGCCAGATCAGAGTTCACGTCCGTAGAGGTGTTGATCGCGATATAACCGCGATGGTTCTTGTCCAACGCAATTTTCTGTTTTGCGGACTGGGGTAAGTCGTGAAATGCTTGTGAGGCCTCAAAGATACCTTTGCACAGCTTTGGATCTACTCCGTGGTTAACAATGTATCCGAACCCGGTTTCCCCGTATGCTTTCAGGAAATCCTGTGCCAATTGGGTTGTGTCGCCGCCGTTGATCAGCGGGGTAACGTCCAGCACTGGAATAGCGTCAAACTCGGCCACTGGCAGTATTCCTTCTAAGGCACATGGTCACGTTTCGGCATCAGCTTTTGCTCTGGCGATCCATGCGGTCATTGGTATCGGCCTTTGCTGACACAAGCGGGTACCTGTCTTCAAGAGTAAACGAGGTGTTGCCGTGTCGCGGACGAACGGGGGCCTCAAAATTCCGATTTGGCCCCGGATTGATTTAGACCCTGGCCTTTTCAAACGCTGTCCAGGCGCTTTGAAACTTTTCAAAGTCAAACCCCGGTTGGCTGGCCGCGTCGAGGATAATGCGCTCGGTCGATAGAAGCTTATGGATTGCGCCCTCCAACTGATCGATCACGTCTTCGGGGATGACCAACGCGCCGTGGCGGTCGGCATGGATCAGGTCCCCCGGCCTGACCACCAAACCGAAGACAGACACTTGGGTGTCGATCTCGCGTATGTGGACGAAGCCGTGGCTTGGTCCTACGGAACCGGCGACAACAGGAAACCCATCGGGTACGTCGCCAAGATCGCGCATAACACCGTTAGTCAGGGCACCTGACAGGCCAAAACCCTTGTGGATGGTGGTATTGATCTCTCCCCAATAAGCTCCGATGCAGTCGGGGTAATCTGTGTCTTCGATGACGGCGACGGATGGTGTAGGCGAGTCTGCCATGTATTTGTAGTAGGCCATCCGGCGGGCCCTAATGACATCGGCGGGCTCAGTCGGCGGATTGACGGCCGCGATCTTGGCGGTGCGGGCGTAGCCCACAATTGCGGGCTCTTCAGGGGCTGAACACAGCATGGTGCCTCGGGTGAAGCCGTCGAACCCGCGCTTGCCTTGTGCAACCTCGATAGCATTGCAGACGGTGGGTGTGTCGACCTTGCGTAGCAGAGTCAAAAGCGAAGGTGTCATGTGTCCTCCAGCCAGCGGAGCAGAGCCGCCGTGGTTTCGTCAGGTTTTTCCAATGTGGGCAGGTGGCCGGCCTGCTCAATAATCTCAAACGTGCTGTTGGGAAGAAGGTTGTGCATCAACTGGTGACGCTCGACAGGGCATAATCCGTCATCCCGCCCGCACAGGATCAGAGCTTTTCCAGAATAAGCAGAGAGGGTCGCGCACTGATCTGCCCGGTCCATCAACGCCCGGGATTGCCGTAAAAAGACGTCCGGGCCCAAATCGGTGGCCATCGCCATGCAAAGGTCGAGTATTGCCCCGGTACACGGGCCATCTGCCAGATAATTTGGCTTCATCTCATCGCGCATAACGTGCCGCAAGCGACCTTCGCGCACGGCCGCCATCTGTGGCGCGCGGCGGGCTTTCACCTCGGGCGTTTCGGCAAGCGGGTTTGTGTCCAGTAGTGCAAGCCGATCGACACGGTCGGGTGCCTGACGCAGTATTTCCATCGCCACAATACCGCCCATCGACAGCCCGGCCAGCGCGAAGGAAGGTGGTGCGTTTTTCAGAATGTCGGTCGCTATGGTCTGAATGTTATCATGATGACCCAAAGGAAAGCTCATGACGGGATAAATACCCGACAGTGCTTTGATCTGAGGGCCGAACAGGCGGACATCGCACATCATGCCGGGCAAGAAAACAACGGGTATCATGCCGAGGCCAGCCTGGCTCCTTCGCAAAGCGCCGCCAGCTTGGCATAGGCTATTTGCGGGTCGACTGCGCCGAATCCTGCAAATGTGCCAAATCCGCAGTCGCTGCCTGCGATTACACGATCTGATCCAACAATATCGGTGAACCGTTCAATCCTCTGGGCCACCAGTTCCGGGTGCTCAACAAAGTTTGTGGTTGTATCGACCACGCCGGGAACAAGAATCTTATCTTCGGGAATTTCTGCCTTTCGGGCGCGGAAAACGGTCCACTCGTGGGCATGGCGCGGGTTCGAGGTTTCAAACAGAACATAGCGAGACTTGGTCGCCATCAAGGTGCCGAAAACTTTGTCCATCGCAATGTCGCAGCAATGCGGGCCTTCGTAGTTACCCCAGCAGATATGCACCCGAACCCGATCCTGCGGTACGTTCTGCAACGCGTGGTTCAAGGCTTCGACATGCATGTCGGCAATCTTGAGGAAATCTTCGTCCGACAGGTCGTTGAACAGCATGTGGCGCGACAGGGCCAGATCGGGGCAATCAAGCTGTAAATCCAGACCTGCGGAAACGATGGTTTCGTATTCCTCTTTCATGGCATCCGCCAGCGCAGCCAAATAGGCCTCACGCGTGGGGTAGAAATCATTCTGCAGGAACAGAGAGATCACACCCGGTGATGCGGCATTCATGAACCCGCGCGCTGCTTCGTGCTGTTTCATCGCAGCCTTGAGGTTGGCGATATCCTTTTCCAGCTCACCCTGTCCCTTCGACCGAACCTGGCCTGTACACATCGGGCGGGCGTATTGCGGCGTGCCACCGTCATTGGCCAGCCGCTCCAGAAAACCGGGGAACATCTTCAGATCGGCGGGTGCATTGCGCGGGCTGTCTCCGGAAAAGCCTGTGTAGCGGTCTTTCACGTAGGTGGCATAAGATATCTTGGATGTCTCACCATCGCTGACGATATCAACACCGGCCTCGACCTGTTTACGTACCGTTTCCGAAACCGCATCTGCCATGCAGGCATCAAAATCCGCAGCGTCATAGGGCTTGTCATTTTCGCGGGCAAAGATGAAATCCACTACCCTTTGCGTTCGGGGCAGAGACCCAACATGTGTGGTTTTTATGGTCATACAAGCCTCCTTAGTCTTTGCGGGCCATCAGGATTGTGTGGCTTTGGGTTTCAGGGTCTTCTGCCAGAAAGCCTGTCATCCTCAGCCCATTTTGTTCCAGACACCGGGCGTAGGCAGCGGGCGAAAGCGAGGCATGATAGACAAGCTCGCTTCCGACTGCGCCAGTTTCTTCGCCAGCGCGCGGGCCTACCGTAAGCATCAGCATTCCACCCGGTCGCAAATGACGTGCCATGCGGGCGATACAGTCTTCCTGTTCCTCTGCGGTCAGGTGGAAAAAGCTGTTCCAGGCAATGATCCCGCCAAACTGGGTATCCAGTTCAAAATCCCGCATATCCGCATTCCGCCAATCGCCATCAGGCCAACGCTTGCGCGCGATGGCCAGCATCGCGTCAGAGAAATCCGCCCCTGTGACATCAAAGCCTTCAGCCATGAACCAGCGCGCAATCGGATCGCCGGTGCCGCATCCCAGATCCAAAACATGGTCGCCCGGTTTAAGGCTGGCGGTGAAGCGCGCCAACCAGCGCGCTTCGAACAAAGCTTTTGATCGGCGCTTGTCGTACTCTGTCGCTTGCCGCTCATAAATGGCGTGTGTGTCGTTGGGGTCGGCGTTCATCCTGTCCAGGTCGCTCCGGCGGGGTCATCGGTTGCAGTGATCCGGTACAGGCCTGCCTGCCCAGTCATCGATGGTGCCACGCTATAGTCCTCGCCCGGCAGAACCAAGGCCGTGTCGCCCGAGGACAACGTCGTCTCAAACCCGTCAATCGAAATTCGCCAATGACCGCTGGCAGGCATCAGAACCACCGGCTTTTCAGCTTTGACCGGATTGGTCACACAAGACCCATGGCCAAGAAAGTCGACCTCAAATCCCGGTTTGTCCTTGATAAGGCCATTCTCGCCGATCACTACCGCTGACCTTTTGGCCGACAGAGCCATCAGATCCCAATAGCGCGCAACGTATTTTCCGATGACATCCTCGACCGGAACCTCAGGGTAGTCCTTCAATTGCTCTTCGCTCAACAATGGCATCGGGCGGACATTGTGAGGCAGCTCCTGACCTTTTTTGGAATCGTACAGGACCCCGTTGTCGCCCAGCATCAAGCCATGCGCCTGTGCGTCTTCGATCACTTGCGGCGCCCAAGTGACACCGCCACCGGCGTCATCGCCACCAAGGATCGACATGATCATGCCGTAGTCCTGGCCCACATTCTCGAAGCCGCGGAAGATGCCGGTTGGGATGTTAAAGATATCGCCTTCCTCGGCGAAGAACTCACCAGCCGTGCCATAGCGACCCCAGAAGAACCGCCAGCGGCCTTTTGCGACAAAAAAGACCTCGGCGGTCGTATGGCTGTGCAAAGAGTTACGGCATTTCGGCGGCTGACCCGCCGCACCGATGTTAAAGCCGATCTTGTCGGTGATGTGGACGTGCTGATCGGGGGATTCCGACACGCCGCCGCCGACAATAGTAAAGTTCTCTTTTTGATCGCTGCCGGGTGTGTGGGCGTCGATGAACGCGGTTTTACAGGGTTGGAGCTCGCCGTAGCGGACGATGCGTTGTTGGATGGTGCTCATGAACGTGTCTCCTTGAAGTTGGGGGTTTGGGGATAAATCCCGCCCCCGGAGGTCGGTTGTTCAGACGCCGCGCGCGCAGCGAGGCACGGTGCATATGATAGCGCCGCGCCGCCTGACTGGCGTTCAGGGATGAGCCTGTCGCGGCCACTCAGCCCTCCTGTCCCTGTAGAAGAATCTGTTTCCAGACCGAGGTCTCATCGAACAGGGTGTATTCCCGGCGCAGCTGCGGCTGGCCGGTGATCAACTCGCCGAACTCACCGTGGCTGATGCCCAGCACATAGACCTGCGCACCGGTTGGCGCGCCAAAGACACCCCAGCCATCATGCTTGCCCCAAAGGCTCCAGCGGATCGCAGCGCGGGGTGGCATGTTCGGGTCATCGCGGCCAATTTGGTGCTCGATCTTGAATTCGGCGTTGGGGAAGCTGGCGCGCAGACCCATCCAGAACCGATCCACCGCGCCCCAGCCATGGCCGGTAACTCCGCCCACATATTCGGACTGAACGGCGCGGTCATATTCACCCTCAATCACGCCCATATCGGCGTTCATGATCCGGGTCAGGATATCCGCATAACGCTGACCCCATTCATTGTTGTTGCCGGTGCCTTTGTACGGGCCGGGCTGATCTACTTCAGGAGTCAACGGTTTAACGCAGTTCGCCGGGCCGCCCTCACGCGCAATCAGATCTGCTGCATATTCCTTGGGATCCCATCCCATCTGCCGAACAATGGCACCCTGATCCCGGATCAGCCACTCATCATTGATCTGATTGTCGATTGCATGGCAGTCAGCCAGAATCCGATAGCGCAGTTTGGTGCCGGTAGGCTTGCCATAGACGCCTTCGGCCAGATGCGTCGCGGTTGAAATGATCCTGTGCGAGCTCAGCATTCCGTTTTCTGGGGTGCCAGACCAGATGACATCCTCGCCCAGCAGTTGACGATCCGGGAATTCCGCCAGCGTAGCCATGGTTGCGCCAATGACATTCTGGTTGCCCAGCACAACTGATCCGGGTGACCGAACGACTATGTCATCGCTGTAGTACTGGTGCAGTGTCGCGATCCCCCGATCTTCCCAGATCTCTTTGGTGATGCCGATGATATAATCGGGAAAATCCCGGAATTTAGGATCAAAGCCTTTCATGAACTCATCCTTCGTGGGTTCCAACCTTTGGGCAACCGGGCTGAAGTTCGAACCACCAGAGGGCCGTCAATCGCCACTTTGCGAGGTTCGGCCGAGTGCGGGTCCTGAATGTGGTCCAGCAATGCGGCGACCGTTTCGGTCACCATCAGGTTAGCCCGTTGCCGAATTGTTGTAAGATTGTATGCCGGCCAGCCCGCAGGCGGCACGTCATCGTATCCAACGACCGAGACATCCTCGGGAATGCTCAACCCCAGTTCGAATCTCAACACATCCATCACCGCCAGCGCCATATGGTCATTCGCGACAAAGACAGCATCTGGCCGATTTTCAGGAGCGACATCAAACATGCGTCGCGCAGCGTCCCGGGCATTTTCGGTGTGGAACATTCCGTCGTCGCGCGCGAACAACTCCTGTCCTGCCTCGGTCAATGCAGCGCGAAAACCGGCTTCCCGGTCTCTCTGTGTGGACGCCCCCTGCCATCCTGCAATATAGGCAACGCGTTTATGCCCGCCCGCAATCAGGAATTCAGCTACCTTGCGACCCCCGACATAGTTGTCGGACGTGACCGTGGTTATGCCTTCAATGTCCTGACTTCGGTTGAACAGCACGACGGGTACACCCGCCTGCTGACATCGCGTCGCGATATCCGATGACATCGGTACGGATGCCAAAATGACCCCGTCAACCTGATAGTCGAGAATTTCCTCCATCACGTTCTCGATGTTTCCGGCAGATCGGGACGCCATAAAAATCAAGACATGATACCCGTGCTCCTGCAAGACGTTGGACAGTTTCTCCAGCGCTTCGGGGTAGAAGTAGTTGTCCAGATAACCGACAACCAGGCCGATAATGCGGCTTTTGCCCGAGACCATAGCCCGGGCCAGAACGTTGGGGCGATAGCCAAGCGTGGCGGCGGCTTTGCGCACTTTCTCTTCGGTCTTCTTGCTGACGGACGCACCGGGTGTGAATACCCGGCTGACCGCCGACTGGCTCACACCGGCAAGTTGCGCAACCTGAAGGGATGTAACTTTCTCAGCCATCAGTCCGCTGTCCACCCCCCGTCAATAAGCATCGAAGTCCCCGTGACCAGCGCTGAGGCATCCGAGGCCAGATAAGTGACTGCTCCCATGATGTCTTCCACTTCGCCCACGCGACCCAGTTTGATCTTTTCCATGATCCAGGCGGCCCGTTCGGGATTGTCGAATGTTGATTGCGTCAGGGCTGTGCGGATGAAGGTCGGGCAGACCGTGTTGATGCGAATGCGCTGTTGGCCCCATTCAATGGCCATGGCTTTGACCATGCCTTCAAGCCCATGTTTGGTCGCACAATAAAGCGCCCGGTCAACACCGCCAACATGACCCATTTGACTTGAGATATGGATGATGGAGCCCGGCTTACCCGCCTTCATAAGTGCCTTGGCGGCATAGGCCGACAGGAAATAGGCTGATCGTAGATTGACATCGGTAACGGCATCAAAATCCTCGGGCGTGGTCTCAATCGCCGCGCTGTGACGCGCGGTTCCGGCGGAATTCACGACCACATCAAAGGCGCGCGCCTGAAAGAGTTGTCTCAGGGCAGAAAGATCACCCTGATCCACGACCGCCGCCTCAGCCGACCAACCCTGCGCCTGCAACGCCGCAACCGTTTCATTCAAACGATCCGCACCCCTTGCAGCGCAGACCACATGCGCCCCGGCCTCTGCCAGAGCAACGGCGCACCCCCGTCCAATGCCCGAAGAGGCACCGGTCACAAGCGCGACCTTGCCGCTTAGTGAAAACGAGGGGGTGCGGGGCAAATCTGTCATCAGGTCATTCCATCCGGTATTTCAATACGGCCCATGTTTCGGGCCTTATTGAATTCCCTCAGACGGGCAAAGACGTCAACGCCAAGCTGCAGATAGGCGTCCAGCAGGTCGACAAGAACCCAGTTTTCGCGGATTTTTCCGTTTTCCAACCGCCAAAAATCGAGACTCCGCATGGTGATCTTTTTATCCGACGGGGCAATCCCCAGCCAGCCATCGTGTGTGACTGTTTGGATCATGTTGGGCCACCCGGTTACGGCTGCGTATTCACCATCACCGAAGAAGTGGTAGGTGATATCTTCTACATACTTCCCACGATCCGGCATTCCGTTCAGAAATGGAATCTGATGCCAGTTGCGAAAACCGGCAATACCACGCCCGGTGCCAATTCCCGAAGGGCCGTACCAACTCATGCGTGGGTGCCAGAAACGCTCCATCTCCATGACATCCGGCCCACCTTCTGACGGGTGTTTTTTCAGGTGCTCCAGCATGTCGATGATGTGTTGGCACGTCGTCTGACCTTTGGATGCATCATAAGGCCCGGGCACCAACCCGTCTTGTGTTGCAGGGCCGGGCACATGCCATTCCCGCCCGAGGCTGGGCGCCATTGGCCAGGCCCTGGCCTGCATCATCACCTCGGGGATGTCCCACAAGGCCTGCATTTCAACGATCTTGTTGTCTTCGAACCGGAAAAACTCGTGGAACCGCATGGTCACCTGATGGCCCGTTGGCGGAATGTCGAGCCACGGGCCGGTAAAGACGCCAGTGTAGTAACCACCACATCCGACCCAGTCTGATCCGAACTCATCCGGTCCGGCCATGACAATGTAATCCCGGCGTTCAAGGTCGGGCCAGGCGCTCAGAAGGTCTGTATAAGCAGCGTCATAGAAGGCATCGCTGCCAATGCTGTCGCCGAAAGGGTGGGATAAGTGAAACACAGCCTTGGGCGATGTGACTGCGGCCAAAGCTTGTCGTACGCCAGTTTCACTGAAATTGTACATTGCGGCCCTGAGAGGTTCGATCAGGGTCTTATGTTGCGTGTGTTTGTAACTCATTCGGCGGCATCCCGATAGGGAGCCGGCTGACCGTAGGGAACATTGATTCCACCATACCGGCGCACTCGAACATTGCACTGTTCCGCATGCCCTACAAACCCTTCAAGCATACAAAGACGCGAGCCGTATTCACCAATCAGCGTTGCCGCCTCATCAGTCAGAATCTTTTGATAACTATGCGTTTTAAGGAACTTGCCGACCCAAAGCCCGCCGGTATACCGACCGGCTTTTTTTGTCGGCAGAGTATGGTTCGTACCGATCACCTTGTCCCCGTTCGACACATTGGTGCGTGGCCCAAGGAAAAGAGCCCCATAGCAGGTCATGTTTTCAAGAAACCAGTCGTCCCGGTCTGTCATCACCTGCACATGTTCTGACGCGATATCGTCGGCAACCGACAGCATCTCGTCGTAGCTGTCGCACAGAATTACCTCGCCGTAGTCTTCCCAACTGACGCGCGCAGTTCCTGCTGTGGGCAGAATCCCCAGCAGGCGGTCGATCTCGGATAAGGTCCCTTCGGCCAGCTTGCGCGAGTTGGTGACCAGAACGGCGGGCGAGTTATAGCCGTGTTCGGCTTGACCCAGCAGGTCGGTCGCGCAGATTTCCGCGTCCACAGTTTGATCGGCAATCACCATGGTCTCGGTCGGGCCGGCAAACAGATCGATGCCAACGCGTCCGAACAGTTGGCGCTTGGCTTCGGCCACAAAAGCATTGCCCGGCCCGACCAGCATGTGAACCGGATCAATTGTTTCGGTTCCCAGGGCCATCGCACCAATCGCCTGTATACCGCCCATGACATAAATCTCATGCGCGCCGCCCAGATGCATCGCCGCAATCACGGCTGCATTGGGCTTGCCGTGGAATGGGGGAGTGCACGCAATGATGCGGGGAACACCGGCAACGCTGGCGGTCGCTACCGACATATGTGCCGATGCAACCATCGGGAATTTTCCACCGGGAACATAGCAGCCGACGGATTGGACAGGGATATTCTTGTGACCAAGAATAACCCCTGGCAAAGTCTCAACCTCAACATCCGTCATCGAGGCGCGTTGCGCACGCGCAAAGTTCGTGACCTGCTCCTGCGCGAACTTGATATCGGCCAGTTCACGATCGGTCAGTTGGCCGATTAATCCGTCGATATCCTGCTGACTCAGACGGAAAGATTCAGGAGAATAGTTGTCGAACTTCTCACTCAACTCACGAACCGCGGTGTCACCGCGGGTTTCAATGTCTTTGAGAGTTGCCTCGACCACTGCGCGCGTTTTGGCATCATCTTCAGCCCGGTCCGCATCGGACTTGCCACGTTTTAGATACTCGATTCCCATTTTCATCAATCCTTAGTTCTCGGGCCGGGGAGGGATCTTCTCTCCACGGTCAAACGCTTCCCAGCCTTGTCCCTGAAATAAGTCCACGCCCAATTGCGCGGCGACATGTGCGAAATCGACATTCACCCAGTTGTCGACGATCTTGCCGTCCACCACCTTCCAGAAATCCATATAACGGATCTCGACACGTTTGCCGGTGGGGGCGATGCCCAGAAACTCGCCCGAGTGCGTGGCTTCCTGACGGCCAAAGGCGGCGGCCCATTCGCCCATGTAAAGACGCGCCTCGTCTATGCAGGTTTTGTCAGAAAACGCTGCTTGGAATGGGCGTTGCCAATTGTCCTGAAACTCCTGCAAGCCGGTTTTGGTACCGCAGCCCTGATTGCCTATCCAGCGGAACCCTTGCGCGAAAAACTCGCCAATATCGTCGATGCGGTGGTCGTTCAGGCCATCCACCATGGTTTCGATCACGCGGCGCGTGTCTTCGGTTTTGCTTATGTCCGTATCGCGGGTCAGAACCGCCTGTTCGGGACGGGAGCCTTTCATGTCTGTGTCCTTTTAGATTGCCAGAGGGGAGGATTGGGGTTTGCGGCCCCAATGCTCAGAAAATCCCTTGGCATTCTGTTCAGCGCCGGATGGCGTGACATCGCGTCGTGTCTTGCGTTTTTGCTCATCAGCCTTTCACCGCCCCTGCGGTCAGGCCGCTGACGATCTGGCGCTGGAATATCAGGACCAGAAAAATCAAAGGCGCCGTGATCGATACCGCTGCGGCCACGGCGACGACCTGATCGGTTGTTGTGGTCTCGCGGTTAAACATGCCGACGATGGCAGGCACCATTGTCTGGTTCTGCGCATCCAGCAGCAGCGCCGTGACGAGAAAATCGTTGTAGGCCAGTAAGAAGCTGAACAGCCCTGTGGTGATCACACCCGGCCACATCACCGGCATGATGACACGGCGAAAGGCTTGAAAATGGCTACATCCATCCACACGGGCAGCCTCATCCAGTTCTGCCGGGATGTTCTGAAAGAACGAGCGCAGCATCCAGATGGTGAAAGGCTGGTTGATGGCGACCAGCACCGCGATTACAGCGAAAGGCTTACCGTAGAGTGTTGGTGCGTTCTCACCAAGGATCGGGGCCAGCCACTCGGCAGAGTTGATGAAGACCGGCAAGTAGCCTGCCACGAGCACCGAATGTGGCAACGCGCGAAAGACCAGCGCGACAATCAAGATCCAGAACGCCAAGGTTGAACCCGAGCGTGCCAGACCATAACCCGCCAGCGTGCCTACAGTCAGCGAAACTGTCACCACGCCAGTGGTCACGATCAATGAGTTCTTAAAGTTGTTCGAAAACCCACGGTCGATCCAGACAGTTTTGTAGTGTTCAGTCGTTAGGCCCAGAACATCCCGCCCTAAAGGTCCAAACCACGGGTTCAGTACATTCAGAACGGTTGGCAGGACAACAAAGAACACCACTAGAAAGCCTAAAAGGACGACCAGCACGCCAACGACCCATCCGAACCATTCCCCTCCGGGCTTCGAGTAAGATTTTACCATCGAAGGCAGGGTTTTGGTGGCAATCACTATTGTCGCCCAGATCACTGCAACGCCCAGGACGATATCCAGCAGCGAGAGACCTTTACCGCCTCCCAGTGTGGTTGGACCAAAGATCACATTCAGCGCATTGCTGTCAAAGGCATCGACCGGTGATTTGAAACTCATTACGACGATCCAGAAGATCGGGAAAGCCGCGATCAGACACCAAAGCGCCAGAAAGATATTTGAGGTCAGCCGCAGGCTGAAAGGTTGGCGAAGCGCGCGCGAGGACATTTCAGTGACCCCCTTTATGATCGCGCCACGTGCGGCGCAGAGGCAGAATAAGAAGGATGACGACGCCAATCATAGTCAGCATCGAGTTTGCCGAAGCCCGGCTGATTGACCGGTTGCCCGCCTGATCTGGTGTTAGGTAGTCAAACGTCAGCCACTGCAGCGAGATCACGTACCCTTGGCTGGAGAAGCCGACAATTTCTTCAAAGACGCGGTAGCTGTCCATCAGGTGGATCATCGCAACAAAGATGATCAATGGCATCAGATGCGGGATGACGATGTACTTTAAGCGCTGCCAGCGCGTAGCTCCATCAATGACGGCGCTTTCAAGGCTGTCCTGATTGACCGTTTGCAGACCGGCATAAAAGATGATCGCCGCGAATGGTGCCACGTGCCAGACGCGGTAGAGCATCATAAGGATTTCAATCGTCCACGCTTGAGCGAACAGGGCAATGTCGCGGTTCAACCACCATTCCATCATTGCGGTTAGGATGCCGTCGCCTCGGAACAGCCAATTGATGGACAGCACACCAATCACAGGCGTGATGATGAATGGCAGCAACGAGACGAAGATAACCGGCCCGCGGATCGACCGCGCCGCATTGTTGATCAGGAGTGCGATCCCAAGCCCGCAACCGACGACCAGCGGCAAGGTAATAAGAGTGAATGTCAGGGTGAACCGCAGGGCCTTCCAGAAATTGATTGTAGACAGAACATGCCAACTGCCATCGCTGATTGCACGCCATGCCCGTTCTGGCTCTAGCACGTTCCTGTAGCTCTGCAGCCCTACGTATTGGGTTTGCGTGATGACCTCGCCATGCTCGTCCAGAATGGGCTGCGACACTTGCTCGGTCACGCAGGTTTGCGTCAAAAAGCCGGGGGTGCAGGTTTCCTTTTCCACGATCTCATAGATTGGCTGAGTGACATAGAAGCTTTGTTTGAACACGCTAACCAGTGGGAACGCGATAAAGAGAAGCATCATAAAGACAGAGGGGCCGACAAAAGCGGCAAATGTCCGGAAATTCATGGCTCTGCCTTTCTCATGTTTCTCGCAGGAAGGTGCAGGAGGGCCGGAGCCCTCCCGCGGGGAGGGTCAGTTGCTAATCAGACCGGCCTCTGTCGCGGCAGTGATGTAGTCTGCCTCGATATCAGCCAGAGTGGTCTGGGCATCTTTGGCGCCCGTCAGGTAGTCGGCCAGGCCGTTCCCCAGCGAAGTGTGCATGATGCCCATCGGACCTGAGGCCGGATAGGCCTTTGCCCCCGCCTCGGCAGATGCAGCTGCACCTGCGGCCAGGGCGCCAGCGCTATATGCCGGGCTCAACCAGACCGCGACATCGTTGTTGGCGCTGACCATGTCACCATCCATGCCTTCCAGCGCAACGCGGAAGGCGGCGTCAGCCTCTTCATCGGTCATATTGGCTGCCAGCACGATGCCGTCCCACCAGATCGTGGTGGCCGGAACAGCCGAACCAACTGGGGCTGCGGCCATGGTTACCTTGCCAACCACCTGGCTTTCAGCCTCGTCATTCATCGCGGCCGCGCGGCTGGCCCACAGGTTCGCCATGGCGATTTTACCCTGCTGGAACTGCTGCTGAACGTAGGTCGAGTCTGAAACCAGATATTCCGGATCCATGTACTCGGTCATGGCTTTCATTGTCTCAAGCGCGGCCACACCCTGTTCGTTGTTGATCGCTGGCATATTGCCGTCGCCAAAGAAAGACCCGCCTTCGCCCAGATACATGTTGACGAATTCCTGACCCAGGTTCCAACCGGTCTTGAACGTGCCGCCAATCGGGTAATCCATCATACCGGCGTCTTTTATCTTGGCAGCGGCGGCCAGGACATCGTCATAGGTCTTGGGTTCATCAATACCCAACTCGGCCAGAACGTCATCGCGGTACATCAGATGTTGCGCGTTGACCATCATCGCGATGGCCATGGTCTTGCCGTCCACTTTGATCAATTGGTTCGGCAACAGGTCCTGACCATATTTATCAACCAGATCGTCAAGCGGGCGGATTGTGCCCGCATTCAAAAGCGGTACCAGAGTGGCGTTTGATACGCCGCCAATCTGATAAAGCGCTGGATCTGCTGCGAAGGCCTCCGGCTGTTTTTCGCGGAATTCCTGATCCAGCGAAGCGCTGAAGTTGCCACATTCCGCCATCGCGTCAGTGACGGCTTTCCACGCTTCGAAGCCTGCTGATAACGACTTCAGAGGTACGTCATTTTCAAAGGCGCAATCTGCCCATGCGCCGCTGGCGGCGATGGACATGGCACCTGCCATGAGGATCGTCTTGAGTTTCATGCGTTTCTCCCTGTCGGATCGGTCCGTCGTCGACGTCCGGACCGGTGTTAAGCCCGTGCGGGCTGTTTGTGGGGCTGTTACTCCCCGATCCGCGCACCGCTTCCAGCTTCGAAGAGGTGACAGATTTCTGTCGGCACCGAGAATGAGACTGTCTCGCCAATATCGGCGCGAAATGCCTTGTCCGCCTTGACCGAGACCAGCGCACCACCGACCCGGACCGAAATCATCGTCGCGTCGCCCAAAAGCTCCAATGTGTAGATTGGTGCGGTGATTTGGCCCCGATTTTCGGCAACGTTGGCGTCTTCGGCGCGAAAACCCAAAGTCATTGGGCCATCAGGAGCGTCCACCGGGATGGCCACATGTTCGGCTTGGAACACACCACCCGAAACCTGACCATCCATCAGGTTCATCGCGGGTGAGCCGATAAAACTGGCAACAAATGTATTCGCGGGCCGGTCATAGATTTCGGTTGGGCTGCCGACCTGCTGCACCACGCCTTGCTTCATGACAACCACGCGGTCAGCCAGTGTCATTGCCTCGATCTGGTCGTGGGTCACATAGATCGTGGTTACGGCCAGTTCGTGACTGAGGTTCTTGATCTGCGCGCGGGTTGACACGCGCAGTTTGGCGTCCAGATTGGACAGCGGTTCATCCATCAAAAACACGTTGGGTTCCCGCACGATAGCGCGGGCCAGCGCTACGCGCTGGCGTTGGCCACCCGACAATTCCGCAGGTTTACGGTGCAGGAAGTCGTCCAGCTCAACCATCGCGCTGGCCCGGCGAATCTTCTCGTCATGCGTCGAGGGTTCTATTCCGCGAACCTTTAGAGGGAAGCGGATATTTTCATAGACGTTCATGTTCGGATAAAGCGCGTAACTCTGGAAAACCATCGCTACATCCCGGTCCTTGGGCTCAAGGTCGTTGACCACTTTGCCGTCGATCAAAACCTCGCCTTCGGTCACATCCTCAAGCCCTGCAATCATCCGCATGGTTGTTGTCTTGCCACATCCGGAAGGGCCGAGAAGCACCAGAAACTCTCTGTCCGCGATGGTCAGGTCGAAATTATGGACCCCTACAAAAGAGCCCCAGCGCTTGCCGACATTGCGCAGTTGAATTTCCGCCATGATGCCCCCGGTATGGAATCGCTTTGCATACGTTTGCAAAACTGTAATCTGCGCTCATCAATTCTGGCAAGACATTTTTGCATACGTATGCAAAAATGAAAAAATACAGTGAATCATTATCTGGAGAAGGCAGGCGTAACGTGCTGCAAAAAAATGGAAATTCAGCGAGCTTTGAGGCTGAGAAACAGCTTGTGTCTTCGTTTTACGAGGATCTCAGCAGTGCGAGTGGCGCAGAGCTGACAGGGGTCATGCGCCGATTCTGTGCTCCGGATCTGTTATGGCGCGGCTTTCATCCGTTCAATGAAGTTCTGGGGGCAGCTCAGGTGGCTAATGACTTCTGGCAGCCGCTAAACCATAGTCTGAAGCGTCTTCAGCGTCGGCAGGACATATTCTTTGCCGGAAAGAACTCATTGACCGAGGATGCAGGTGTCTGGGTGGTGTCCATGGGGCACCTGATGGGCCTGTTCGATGCGCCTTGGCTGGGTATTCGGCCAACCGGGAAGCTGGCCTTTCTTCGCTATTGCGAATTCAACAAAGTGTCTGGTGGCAAAATCTCCGAGACAGCCATGTTCTTCGATATTCCCCATCTGATGGCACAGGCTGGCCAAAACCCATTTCCACCTCAGACGGCCGCTCATTTGGTCCAACCTGGCCCCATAACCAATGATGGGATTCTGACGAAGGATGCGCCACCGGAAGAAGGTGAGCGCACACTCGCCTCGATCAACGCCATGATTTCAGACCTGGGGCGGTGGGATAGTGGTCTGTCGTTGACGGACGAATTGGCCCGAACATGGAATGAAGACATGATTTGGTGGGGCCCCGAAGGGATCGGTGCGACCTATACAATCGAACGATATGCGCATCAGCATGCGGGCCCATTTCGGGCCGCGTTTCGGGAAAGGTCAAAAACCCGCCACATCTGTCGTTTGGCCGAAGGGCACTACGGTGGTTTCTTCGGGTGGCCGAATTTTACCGCCATTCCCACCGGGGGCTTCATGGGGATGCCTGCAACAGGGGTCAAAGGCGAGTTTCGCGTCATCGATATTTACCGTCGGGCGGGCGACAAGCTGGCTGAAAACTGGATATTTATCGATTTGCTGCATTTCTGGAAACAGCAGGGTGTCGATATTCTGTCGCGTACGACTGGAATCGAAACGCCATGAAAATCGATGCGCATCATCATTTATGGAACCTGAGCGAAGTGTACTATCCTTGGCTGATGGAAAAGGGTGCCCTGCGCTTCTTTGGGGATCCCACTCCGATTCAGCGCGACTATCTGCTGCAAGAGTTTCGTAAAGATGCCGAATCCGAGGGATTTACCGCATCGGTTCACATTCAGGTCGGCGCTGCCGATCCGTGGGCCGAAGCGCAATGGGTGCAATCTGTTGCCGATCAAACTCCGGATTGGCCGTTGGTACAGGTTGCTTTCTGCGATCTGACTTCGGATGATCTGACGGCACAGTTGGACCGGTTGCAAACGCTGTCTTCACTGCGAGGCGTTCGCCAGATTATTGGCCGCTCGCCGGACGAAGACAATCAAACGGGCACCAATTCATTGCTTGAAGACCCTAGATTCCTGGCTGGTCTTCAACAGTTGGGAGAGCGCAATCTCTCTTTCGATCTTCAGCTACTGCCGGGGTTGATGGAACAAGCCGTATCGGTTTTGCAGCAAGCGCCGGAAACCAAGGTGGCCTTGTGCCACGCCGGTTCGCCGCATGATCGTTCGGATACCGGGTTGGAAAACTGGAAGGTATCGCTGAAATCCTTGTCCGAGCTGCCACAGGTTTATTGCAAGCCGTCGGGTCTTGGGATGTTTGATCTTGGTTGGAGCGTGGACAGCGTGCAACCTGTTGTGGAAACGTGCCTCTCTCAGTTCCGAGCGGATCGCTGCATGTTCGGATCCAACTTCCCGGTCGACAGTCTGTACTCCAGCTATGAAGACTTGTGCGCAAGACATGTGGAACTCGTTCCTGAAGAAGATCATGCGGACGTGTTCTGCGGATCGGCGCGGCGATTCTACGAATTCGATTAGAGCACTGGAATGGCCAGCAGAGTCGTGGTCTTCGGATATTCGACCGGGTTAAACTTTGGTGCGAATATGAGTTGCCCGAAACAAGGGTATTGGACATGATTTGCGATGCGTTAACACGCGCTTTTCTTGGGGTAGGGGCGCGCCCTGAGCGGGGAATGGAAAGGCGTAAATTAGCGGGTTGCAGGGCAGAAACTTTTATCCTATACGCCTGCCTATCCAGTGAGACGCAGGCCGGAGATTGCTTAGAAGGCACTCCAAAATACGTCTCAGCTTTCGATGCAGAGCGTCACAAAATTGGATCCCGAGAATGTTCTGGATCAGGTTCCAATGACGCAGATAAGCATGGAAAGTGCCCCTATAGCTCAGCTGGTAGAGCAACTGATTTGTAATCAGTAGGTCCGCGGTTCGAGTCCGTGTGGGGGCACCACTTAAACACCAGTCAAACACCGGCAAAATAAGATGTTTCCTCAATTACTTGAGGTGCAATCTTAATCTTCGGTTGGGTTTGATTATGGTTAGAACGTATCATGAACCTTGTAACGAAACGGTCATTACAAGGACATGGTATGCCGCAGATTAAGTTCACGGATTCGACACTCAAGTCGCTGTCCACAACCAAGACAACATGGTTCTCAGATCCGTCCTGCAAGGGGTTGCGCCTCTGCGTGACCAAGAGCGGCGTCAAAACTTGGTACGTCACCAAGTGGGATTCTGGCGCGCAAAAGACGCGGTCGGTCAAGCTGGCGCAGTGGGCGAGCAAAGGCGCGCATTGTGCTTGGGCAAAGAAGCAGATGGGCGCGACGCTGCTCGACATTCACGAAGGCAATGTGCTGACAAAGGATGAGCGCGAAACTCAGAAGGCGGCTCTTGGCATCCCGACATTCGAGGAAGCTCTGAAACAGTACATCGAGCACCGCACCAGCGAGCGGGCATCGGGCAAGGCTCCGATGATTGAAGATACTGCAAAGGATTACAGGAATGTATTCAAGCTGCATTTCACTATGTGGACGGATACGCACGTAGATGATCTGCCGATCCTTGAGATCAATCAGTACCTGAATACTTTACAGTTGACGTGTCCGCATGGCGCGCGAACAGCCTCTGTATTGGCCGGCGCAATTGTTCGCTTCGTCAATCGCCTGTGCGCCTTGACGCTGCCAATTCCATCGCTCTTGGACAACACCAAAATCAAAAGCCGGGTTGAAACAGGGAAGCTCGATATGTCTGTGCCATGGGCTGATCGCTGGGCCGAGATTGAGCAAATACCAAACGAACATATCCGCCTTTGGTGGATGCTGACTTGGTATACGGGGTTCCGTCAGAAAACATTCCGGGCTCTGACATGGGATAACGTCGATCTCAATACTGGCACGGTAACTTTTGCGCGTAGCAAGCACACATTTAATCGAACAATTGCCGTGTCGGATGATGCGCTCAAGCTTCTAAAGCGCTTACATGAAATCCGATATGACGATTGCGACTGGGTGTTTCCGTCCCGGCGCATCATCGGCGACAAGCGTAAACACCTTGGCCAGATAGATGGGCTTGAACTGACCAATCCCGGTGACCTGCGGCATTTCTGGATGACGGCGGCGCGCGAGGTTTGCCCGCGTCATGTACACCGCTGGCTTGCCCAGCAGACGCTGACAGACAATGACCTGCGCATGCTCGGGCATTATGGTGAACCGAGCTTTGATGAGCAGAAGCGCGGCGCTGACGCGATTGCAGAGGCGATCAATAAGCAGCTTCAGAATACACCTTGCAATGTTGTTGAAATTGGTCGAACGGGCACTTAATTTACAAACATCAACGGAGTAGCGATGCGGCAGCGCTGAACTGTGACCTGCGGGGACAGATAGGCACGCGACAGCACGCAGAGAAATGAACCGCCCAGATAGGGCTTTCCTGCAATCGCCTACCGTTGAGGTTATCATGACAATCGACGAACTCGGTCAGCAGTTGGCTGACTTGCGCGTGGATATGGTCCGCGCAAACCCACCCCAAGTAATGAACCCAGAAGAAGCGGCGACGTTTCTCGGTGTCACAACGGAAACGCTGTTCCGCTGGCGCAAAGACGCCTTTGGTCCGCCTTATTCGCAACCGACAAGCCGGGTAGTTCGCTACCTGCGTGATGATGTGGTCGCATGGATGCGGGAGCAGGGCTAATGATCACCAAGATTGAATTGCACGAAGATGGTGAGAGCTGCGATGTATACACAGAAGATGGTTTTGTCGTTTCAATGAGAGTCGCCGCCGCTCGGGCCAAAACCCGATTCGAGCGCGCATATACTCAGCAGACAAACCGCTTTTGGATGTATCGCGGTGATCACAAGGCGCTGGTCGAACCGCTGCTGCGCAACGCCGAGACACGGTGTCCTGTGACAGGTCATTGGCGTGCAACTCGAAACTGGGCTCTCGACTATTGTCGCGAAAACCATCTGGATCGTGGTCTAGACGACGCGAAGTTCCTTTCAGGCGCGGCATTGTTCGAGCATGGCCAGTATATCGTGCAACGTAAATCACTGCTCTCGAACGCGCGGGAACACGGTTTCTGTGGGCATGACCAACGCTTTAGCAAAGACCTAAAGGCAGCAGGGTTGAAACCCCGGAAACCTACAACGATTGCCAACACGTCAGTGAGGCCTTGGGTGCTTGATTTGTCCGAGGAGGAACTCGCATGATTACGCGCGAATGGGTTCTTGAATACTGCCACCAGAACCATTGTCTGCGTTCGCGTGGGCTAAAGGACGCGCCGTTCCATCAAGGAGCGGCGTTGTTCGATGGTGAGCGGTACTTCGTTAAGTGGGCACCTTTGAAGGCGGGCGCCAGAGCGGCTGGTTGGTCAGGATCGGCGGCTGAGTTCGCAAAGGCATTGCGCGCGGTCGGTATGGTGTCGAGACAGAACACGACGGTGGCAAAAAGACAGTGTCGCCCGTGGGTGCTGGAACTGACGGAACAGGAGAAACAGGCGGTCCAGTGTGAACCGTGTGGTTAGAAAACTGCGTTACGCGTGCGCGCACACAACGCGTACGCGCGTGTACTGCTCGTTTTCGGGAGCGATGCCCTGTGTTTTGTGCGGTTTCTGCGGTTTTGGGTAGTATCACCTTGGTTTCAGGTGGTTTTTCCGACGCTACAGGAGCACCAAAGTTTGACCACAGGCAAAAGTGCGTGCGGTCCCGTGTCCAGAATGCTTGGCAGCAGTGATCAGTAAGGCGGTTTTGTTTGACGCCTCACGCGTGCGTACGCGAAGAGATCGCCAAATCCTGGGATTAACGTGCCCATCTGGGTATGGGCGCATCTCTGCACATATGTCCCTGACTCCCGGCGGAAGTCCGTCATCTGCGCACAATTGGCTACAGCAAGTGATATTCTATCACTCAATCTGATCATCCAACCGTTTGAACTCGCAGCAAAATCCCGCTCGCATTCCTTGTGACAATCCTTGTAACGACGTATTCGACTGGTTTATCGCGGTCAACTGCCTCGACCACCCCCTTTTCTCTGAGCCAGCGGCGGTGACCCGGGGGAAGACAGAAGATCACAATTTCCACGTTTACCCTGCGCCCTTCAAACCCAAGTCACGCCCCTGACTCATAAATCCATCGTCTCAATCGCTCTACTCAACGCTGACGCCCATAGCGCGCATTTCCCCCACCATCATGCCCGACGCCCCAAAACTCCGCCTCTCTGACGCGCTCTGCGAGTCCTAAATTCTCCCCAGTTGTACCTAAACTTCCGGTCGCGCGCTCAATTCTGAGTTGCAATAACGAATTGCGAGTGTTTCGCGCCGGGTGGGTGCTCGCTGACCAGAAGCTGCTTCCTGTCCTTGTCGGCTTCGCCTTTCAAACCCGCCCGGCATTCAACCGGGGAGCCCCCAATGCAAGAATTTCAGATCGTCGAAAGCCCGGAGGGTTGCCGACTTGTGGGTAACGACATCCACACATCCACACATCTGCCTCTACCGATCTCGCCCGAAGATGCGAAAGCCCTGATCCTCGCGGTGTTTAAATCGGACGACGACCAACATGGCTGCGAGTTTCACGGAGTTCTGGCCGACTCGACCGCGAACGGAGTTCGCATTCGTCAAGTCGGAAAAGACGCTTGGTTCGAAATTCCATGGAAGTTGGTCCTGCGTGAACTCACATGAAAATTTACCACCGCTCATACCACGACCGCCGGATCGAATATGACAAAATCCGCGATGTGATCGAAGGCGAAGATCGCCTGAAAAAGCAGGGCGAGATTTATTTGCCCCGACCCGAAGGCATGACTCAATCGCAGTTCACGCGCTACCTCACCGGCGGTTCCTTCTACGCCGTTGCGGAACGCACACTGCGTGGTCTCGTTGGCGCGGCAACGCGCAACGCCCCGGTGATCGAGTTGCCAACCCGGCTCGAACCGATGCGGGATACCGCGACGTTCGAAGGCAATTCGATCACCACCCTGATTGACGATACCCTGCGCGAGGTGATGTCCATCGGACGCCGTGCACTGGTCCTCGACTATCCGCAGGAGGGGGCCGCGCCTGCCTCCGCCCCCTTCATTTCGACCTTCGATGCGGAGTCGATTCTGGACTGGCGCAATGAACTGGTCGAGGGGCGTCAAAAGCTGACCTATCTGCGCCTGCATGAGGATGATGCCGAACTCGAAGATAGCGGCGTGGAACAACACCTCGTCCTGACACTCGACCCTGTCTACACGGTGCGGCGTTACCACGTGACGCGCGATGCCCAAACCCAGAAGACCCACGAGGTTGAAATCCACGAGCCGATTACGCCGGTGGTGAACGGCAAGCATCTGGACCATATCCCGGCGGTTGTCATCTCGCCCTACAACCTAAAAGTCGATGTGGAAAAGCCGCCGTTCCTCGACCTCGTGAACGTCAACCTGGCTCACTGGCGCGTGTCGGCTGACTACTATTGGTCGCTGTTTTTGACATCCCAACCGACACCTTGGATCGCGGGCAGCATCAACGAGGCGAACAAACCGCAGCAAATCGGTAGCGGTGCGTTTTGGGTTCTGCCGCAAGGCGCGACCGCAGGAATGCTGGAATTCACGGGCGCAGGTATTGCTGCGCAGAAGACGGCTTTGGACGACCTAACGGCCCAGATGGCAACGCTCGGTGCGCGGATGGTTTATGACGGGAAAGGTCGCAATGAGACGACCGACACAGCCAAGCTGCGCCATCGGTCGGAATTGTCGCTGCTGCATTCGTCGGTCGTCATGGTCGAAGAAGGCATTCGTAAACTCCTGAAACTGGCCGCCGAATGGACCCATCCGGGCACCGCAGATCAGGTCAAAGTGTTCCTACACCGCGATTTTGTCACGGCCCAGATGGACCCTGCGGTCTTAACCGCTCTGCTTAAGTCATGGCAGGCGGGCGCAATCTCGCACGACACGTTCCTGATGAACCTCAAGAAGGGCGAACTGATGGATGTGAACCGCACCCTCGACGACGAGAAAGACATGATCGACGAGGACGAAACCATCCTGCCCGGAGTGACGTAACCCATGATGGAGACGGCAGACCCGACCTGTCAGACACCTACGTCACAACTAGCAGCGGCGGTCATCGTGAACGCCCTGCTTGACCTGCTTAATGTCGCCGGGGCTACATCCCAGCTAAACGAAAAAGATAAGCGTGACACCATCGCCTTTCTCACGAACAAAGCCGGTGAATGGGCGCAGTCGCGCCGCGACTGGTGCGATATGGCAGGGCTTAGGGAAGCCCAACTGCGGCAGCGGGTTGTTGCATTCCTAGAGGGCAACGACGCGCTGCTGGCGGCAATGTTCGATGTTTCTAGACCGCGCGGTGACAAAGCCAAGATGCGGGAAAAGGGCGCTGCACAATCGCGTGCTATATGGCGGGAGATGAACTCGCGGCCACCAGCGCCCAAACGCATCAAGCGACCTGATCCCCAACCCGTCCAATTGCCACGCATCAAAAAGACCCTGACCCAAGACGTGCTTCTGCACGCTCTCAAAGACGAATCCCTGACCATCCGGCAGCTTGTGTTCGCCACAGACGGTGATTTCGATACGACAACGATCCGTGTGCATCTTGATCGGTTACAGCGCCTTGGGCTTGTCGAGAAGCTGGGTCCTGAATGGCAAGTTGTACCTAAACTTCCGGTTGCGGCCTGCGCCGGATAGGGGCCAGCCTCAAGGAGCATGATGTGGGCCGGGGGCTCGCTGTGCTCCCTATTTCGATGAAAAGGAGCGAGGCGGGTTTGTGATCTTCCCGTCTCGCTTTTTTCCGTATTGGAGCATAGCAATGGCAGACAGCAACGACGATCAGGCAGCAAAACTGATCGAATCCCTCTCCGGTAAAATGGTTGAGGCAATCCTTCCCAAAATCACGGAATCGGTCGAGGCCCAAATTCAGGGCGTCGTCAAAAAGAACGACGAACTGCTGGACGAACTCAAGCTGAAGAAATCGCAAGACGAAGTTGAGGCCACGAAGAAGCTGCTCGCGGGTCTTGAGGCCAAACAGCAGCAGGAACAGACCGACAAGAACGGCTTGCTGCAATTCGCGTCTGAGGGTCAGAACATCCGCCTGTCCAAAGCCGACGCGCGCGACCCGGTCAAGTATCGGTCAGCGAAGAAGCTGGCCGCCGACCGTGGCGTTGATCTTGAAATCGTTCGCGACGAATGAGCCGGGGTCAGCAGCATAAGCTCCTGAACCTGCCAGATAAGGTTCGGCAGGATGTCGTCCGAGATATCGTTCTCGGGCGGCGTTCCATGGATCGAGTCACGAAAGACCTGCAACGCGACCTCAAGTTCAAAATTTCGACCACATCAGTCAGCCGGTTCATGGCGCAGCATGTTGGCGAGGAAGAACGCCTTGGAATCTTGGCGCAGGCCGCACACGACGCCAAAATTGCCGACTTCAAAGCGCGCGGCGAGATGATCGACGAGTTCGGCGAAGACACCGACAAAGACCTGAAATGGGTTTTGCGCGAATTGAAATCGCTACTCCAAGACGCCAAAGACGACGACGAAAAGGCCATGCGCCTTGGTACGCTGAAAGAGCTACGGCAGTCGCTGATGGCTCTGGCTGACCTGCATGGCAAGTTGAACAAGAAGATGGACATCCATCTGAACCTCAATGAGAGCCCGCAGTTCATCCAACTGCGCCAGATCATCATGCGAGTTTTGGAAAACCACCCAGCGGCCAAGCATGACTTTCTGGGCGAAATGGACCGGATGGGCGTGATCAAGGAACCGGTTCTGATTGATGACCGCCCCTGATCCCCATCTCCTGTCTTTCCTGCAAGGGCTGACTGTATCGCTCGATCCAGTCGAGCGTTTCCGTCTTGCCATCGGTGAACCCGATCCGTGGCAGGTCGATCTGCTGCGATCAGATCCCCGTTTAAACGAGGCGGACAGGATGATCCTTGCCCTGTGTGGTCGACAGTCGGGCAAATCGACCACGGCAGGCGGTCTCGGTTACGATGACTTCTCACGCGGTAAAACGGTCATCCTAACGGCCCCGTCACTGCGCCAATCAACCGAGTTGTTCCGGCGCATTCTGGAATACAAGAATACCGATCCGTTCTGCCCGCCCATCGTGCGGCAGACCCAGACCGAACTGGAAGCACACCCCCGGCACGGTGGGCGGATCATCGTTGTGCCCGCGACCGATCAGGCGCGCGGTATGACAGCGGATACAATCATCGCAGATGAGGCGTGCTTTCTGGACGATGACGCATTGACCGCGTTCTTCCCAATGCGCCGTTCATCAGGCAGAATATTTCTTCTCTCAACCCCGAACATGCGGCAGGGGTATTTCTATGAGACATGGACATCCGCAAAGCGGGTGCGTCGCATCACAGCCCGGTCCATCGATATCCCGAGGCGTAAGGCGCAGGTCGAGTTTGACCGCGCAACGATGTCTGAGGCGACCTTTACCCAGGTTCAGCAAATTTGACATACACGGCTCCATAAGGTCATGATACAAAACGATTTTATTTTCGGAAAAGCCCGATATGGCACTACATTTTGTGCGTCAGGAGGTCGGTTGGAATGGCCTCGACCGTTACGGGTTTTTCAGTTTCCGGATACGCCTTTCAAGCGCGTATGGTACGCCCGCCGCCTTCGCAACCCCTGCCGCCACCGGGTCTGGCCGAGCGTCCGTTCTGACCTCGATCCGTGCGCCGTCGACGGAGGTGAAGGACGTGGTGGCCCGCTGCCAGCGACCGAGCTTGTTGCGCACAGAGGCCCAACTGTCGTGGACCCCCTGCGCAGCGAGACGGGTCCGGATGACATTGACGCCGTACAGCGCCAGCACCGCGATGAACAGATGGCCCTCGATCCGCCTGGACAGTTGGTGCCAGATCGGGCGCAAGCCGAGTTCAGACTTGAGCGTCTCAAACGTCGCTTCGAGTTCGGTCAAACGCCAGTAGGTGCGCACCGTCTTCTCAAGGCCCCATTCCGTGTGGCTGGTGCGCAGCACATAGAGGCCCGCGCGGGCATCGCGTGTATTGAATGCCGCATTGGGTACCCATGTCACCGCGCTGGCCTTGCCATCCGAACCCTTTGTGACGCGGATGTCATAATGCTGATTGACCATAGCGTAGCGTTCCCGCAAACGCCCGAGCCGCTCCAGAACCTTGTCGTATGTCTTGACGGAGCGCGGCTTGCTCAAGCCGTCGTGCAAGGCGGTAAGTTCTGCCTCAAAGGCGTCCCGCTTCTTGGCCAGAATGGCTTCATCACGCTCCTGTCGCGCCTGGCTCCAGATGCAGAGTTGCGCTTCGTTCTCAGGCTCGTGGGACAGGTTCCAGATCCGCGCCTCATGCCCCGATCTGGTCTCGATCGTTGCATCAGGATCCCGCGCGCCTGCAGCATCCGCCTGATCCGGCTTGACCCCACCCCGCCTGACCGTGATCCAATGATAGCCCCGGTTGCGCAGTTCGGCGAGGTTGTTTTCGGTAGCGATGCCTGCATCCATGATGACCGTGGGCTTGTCCTTGTCCTCCGGTGTGGCAAGGCTGTCCAGCGCCTCGAACAGCGTGCCGGGTTCGCTGACATTGCCGGGCAGAACGCTGGAGCGGCGCGGGAAGCCGCCCTCGTCGGTGGCCATCGCGAGCGTGACAAGAGGGCAGTCGTTCCGTTTCTGCTTGGAGCGTCCGAACCTGGCCAGATCGGACGCTGGACGCCCGGTCATGTAGGTGTTGGTCAGGTCATAGAAGATCACCGCACCGGAACTGCCGAACAACGTGCGCTGACGGTCAAACAGCGCGTCTTCGATGGCCTCGTGGTGTTTGACCAGACCGTCACTGAGACGATACAGCTTGTCGAGATAGAGCGCCGGCCCGGTATTGAGGCGCAGAAGTTCAAACGTGGCACTGTTGGTCTCCAACCATCGCAAAGTCTCCCGTTCGCTGGCGGGATGCACCATGCGCGCAATCACCAGCGCCATGGCGGTCCGGGCGTCTCGATCCGACAGGCCGACATTCTTGAGCACCCCAAGAAAGCCCAGAGCCTCCAGAGCGGCCAGGGCAAGTCGCTCACAGCCCACAGACCGCGCGTCTTCAATCTGTATGCTGTCGAGACGGATATTTGCTGTGCCGCCATCCAGGGCCTCGGCCGCCGACTGGACCAACGCGCGGCTGCGCAACTTCTGCACAATGGTATCCGCCATTGTCGCCAATTCCGGTTCAGGATCGAACAGAGGCGTTTCTCCCGTAATCCCCGCCTGAACGAGTTCGACCAGTTCGGGCCACTGCGATTTGGGGATCGGAAAGGCTGCTCCGAGGTTCAGGAGCGTCTTTTGTTGCACCTTGCGGCCCGTTCTAAAATTCTCGACCAACCGGACGGATCGGTAGCATTTGTCAGCGCGGCGGCGGGTCAGGGTCTCACGAATAAACATGTTCCTACATTAGGACCGCTGCACCCCACTGGGAATCCCGAAAAGCCCTCAGGAAGCACATTATGGCACCACTTCGAAAATCCAGAAACTCACCTCAACAAAATCAACGCTTTACCGGCCAGAAAGCGGCAATTTCGACCGATTTCAGCAAAAAGTGCGGAACTTGGGTTTAGACGGGAACACCTTTGCGAGTTCATCGGCTCTGGAACGCCGCTTGTCTCTTGGGAGGCGCTGGAAAAGGCATCTAACCCGCACGTCAAAGCACTGGAGCTTGTGTAACCATGACGAAGCCAGAATTCATCTTCCACAAAGACGGCACGGTCACGTTGCCATCGAATTCTGATCCGGCTGCTGCCGGAACACAAAAGCGCGGATGGGTTCGCCATCACGTCGGCATGGACCTTGGGCGTAATGACCCATCGGCAATCGTCGTCGTGCGGGACGAATGTTATCCACGGTTCACAGGGCGCGGCTTCGAACAGGAGTTGGGGCCACGACAGGCGACCGTCGTGTTCCAAGAGACGATCCAGCTTTACTCCTACACCGATCTCGCCGACTACCTCGCAAAACGCCTGCTCAAAATCCCGCACTGGACCCTGACTGTGGATGCTTCAGGCCTAGGACAGCCGTTTGCCTCTGTTCTGGACCTCGCTGGCATCGAACATCTGGGCGTCGTGATCACCGCAGGGGCAGCCATCACGCGCGACGGCAATACCGTCCGCTGTTCGAAGTCTCTGTTGGTAGAGAACCTAGCTGCCGGGATAGAGACGGGCGGATTGACGGTCGCCGATGATCTCGACGGCAAGCAGGATTTGATCAATGAGATCGCCTCTTTCGAGTTGACCACCACGTCCGCCGGAAACCTAGTGCTGGCTGGTGGCGGCAAAGGGCATCACGCTGACCGTGCTATCGCCGCCGCTCTTGCTTATCTCCGCGTGACGCATCTGGATGGCGGGTTCTTCGGATCAGTCGATTACACCCTACTAGGATGGGCGTGAAAAGCCGCGTCTCTAGTCGCCATCGCCGTCTTTGATACGCTGCTTGAAGCCCCAATGAGGCCGTTCCTGATCCATAGCGTTTAAACGGGCGCGGCGCACTCTGTGGTAGGCAGATTTGATCGTCTCGAACACGTCAGGATCGAGTTCGAATACTTCTACGTACTGCCATAGGGCGTCTTCGAGAGGTGCATCCTCCGACCGCATCCACTCGTCAACCCAATCGAAGATCAGTGCATAGTCGTGCTTTGACTTGGCACCAATAGGCTTGTGAGGCCGCGCGCGGAGAACAGGCACCTCGAGTTGGTGTGTCAGGGCAATTTCCAAATCGTCATGCGGATCGAACTCGTCGATCTTGTCCATGATACGCTGGAAGTACACGCGCACCCATTCCGGTGCGTCCTCCAGTTGGGACGACAGCACGGCCCACGCCATGAACGCGTCACCTTCCTCTTCTTTCAAGTTGAGGAAATCAGAATCCTGCTCAACTGACATCGACTCTCTCCTTTGCAAAAACGGTAGCACGCCAATAAGGCGGAACCCAACTCGGTAAGGAGTGAGAAACCGATGAATGAGAAAATGAAGCAATTACTGCGCGCAATTAGCGAAGACGGAAGCGTGTTTGCTGGTGAGATCGAGTATTACGACGAGGACGGCAACTGCCGAAATATTACTCTAATCACCACGGCAGGTGGCTCACCATTGTGGGTCGATGTGGTCGCATAATCGATGACATCGAGAACCTGTCAGCTGGGCCGCTGAACGTTCTCGGCTGATCGGAGTGTGCGGCAATATCAGCAGCTTAAACAGGCGGTGCAATAATGCGCCGTCTGTTTTTGTTTCAATCTCTTTGGCTATCCGTCACTCAGAACATATGAGAGAGAACGGAATCGACCACGTCTCCATCAAGAGACTGGACGTTGCCGCTAATAGTTCCAAATGCTCGTTTTTTGCCTTCTTCTTCGAGTATCCCGGCTGCACTGCGGTGATTTGGAAACGAAAGCTCAGTTCCGACCATCGCCCCAACCAGCCATTTACGATTGATGGATCACCGATCTCGTAGCGCGACACGGTCGACTTTTTGCGACGGTCTCCTTCCCGCTTTCTCAAATGCTGTAAGAATACTTTGGGGCTCTCTCGCCAGCGAAGTGATTTCTGTGACTGGCCGCAAAGCTCATAAAGGTCGGCTACCCGACCGCCCGGTTTTGCCTCACTAGAGAACTTGCAGTGGTACAGGTGAACAAAAAGCGTGTTGTTGTCTTCACGAATGCAAACAATATCAGCTGCCTCGCCAGCAGCGTCGTCATCAAAAACAACATCAAAGGTATCTTCTTCGATAAGTTGATCAATCATGGCCTTTTGGATCGAATCCGCACGCTTTTCCAATCCTTGGGATTCTTTAGTGATATCAACCCCGGTCCAATCTCTCGGAATGAGTTTGTCTAAGTCAAATGATGTCCTGTCGGCGTGCTCGGGTAATACGAACAATTCGGTGTCGACCAACATATCACCATCGGCATAGTAAATTTGTGGAGGGTCTTCTTTAAACCACTCGGCGATGGATAACGTTCTACGCCGCAAGGAAACGCTGATTTGCCCGACGTCGGTCTGAACGTATTGGGCAACCTGATTGGCAATGCTCATCTCAAAGGAACATTTACGCTCTCCACACGAAATGGAAAAACGTACTGGCCCTCCAGCCGAAAAGTCGGCGATCTGTATTTCGCAGTTAAAAATTGGGTAGCGTGTTCCATCTAGTACAATTTCGATCCGGCTTTCATCCTGATCTAGGATGCGCTCCGGCCAAACTATTGCAATCGGCGTCTTGAAAGGCATGCTTTCTTGACGTTCTGGTTTGACCAAATTTTTCAAAAAAGCATCCGTAGGAACGCTCTCATCTAGGAGTTTCCTTCCGAGTGCGCGGCACCAGTCAATCCACTCGCCAAAATTATTCGTCGCATCATAAGACCAGAACTTGCCTTTTCGAGAGCATCCCAAGGTGATCTTGCCATCGTTGGTGTAACCTTGTCCAAAGAGGTTTGTCTTTGAACGATTCCGATTACCCGGCAACTCATCAATCTGAGGTGTAATGTCCGTACCCATGAACTGAGAGTATACGACTGGCCGCCTCTGTGTTTCACTTAAGCCGAGCGTATTGAGACAAAGCCTTCGTACACCATAGAGGCACCGATAGACGTCCTCTCCTGTGATACGCAAAGCATGATCGCCGATGATTTTTTTTGCCAACGGCTCATGCATGTCTTTCAGTTTTGACGAGTTCACGAACAAGAGTTCCTGATCCTCGTCCCAATGCACAAGGTATAAATTATACTCTGTGTTGTGGACGGCTTTGGAAGAGGTCCACTTTGGTTGTTCTGTGTCGCGTTTGACAAAGATCGCAAGCCGCTCATGCTCGTTTATGTGCGGGCCCTCCACAATCGCACCTGCCGGAAACGCTTCGATAATTAGCTCTGGCTGCCAGACGGCACTCCCTGTCTTATAGACAACCGTGCTCATTCGGGGGGTGAGCGTCTCCAAAGGAAATCGTTCTGGTGTTTCAGAAAACCCTTCAAAAACTTCTTCTCTTCGCACCTCTCGCTCAGTTCGGGACTGCCCGATGCGATTGATGAGCTCATTCCAGTCGGCGTCTTCGGCGTATAGCGACTTCAATGGTTCATTGACATCTCCGAGGGCAACATTTGCGATCGCAGTGGCTTCTCCAAGGTCATCCCGTGATCTTGTAAACCTACCAATAAACTGAAGTGTTACTGCTTCTGATTTGTGCTTGTCGTGTAGGGCGGCAATTTTAAGATCTGGCAAATCGAAGCCTTCGCCTAGCATATCAACACAAACCACAATCCTTGCCTCACGAGAGCGGAGCCGCGCGATTGCCTTGTCTTTCTCCAAAGGGCTGACATCACTGTGCAACAGCAACGGGTTATGCTCTGGGTACTTAGCGCAATAGAGGCTATGCAGATAGTCCGCTCTCTCTTTTCGATCGCAGCGAGCCATTACCAGATGGTCAAATCCCTTTGAGGCGTCTGCATGAAGTACCTGACCTACCAAGTCTATTATTTGCTTGTCTGTTTCGGCATCATCTGCGCCGCTAACAGGAATGTAATTTATAGGTTTGAAGTACTCCTCTTGCTGAGCTTTCCAAAGCGGATAGACATAAATGTGTTTTCCATCGACTCGTAGTTTGTCGCGCCTGAATGGTGTGGCCGTGAACTGCAGAACGTTTTTCTTTTTGAAATGAGCACGAAACCGGCGCCAAGTTTTTGCGCCAATGTGGTGGGCTTCGTCGACAAAAAGATGCGAACTCAACTCGGCCATCTTTTCTTGAATTGCAGGTTTTGCTCTTCCGGCAATGCTCATGGTCGTTACAACAACGTTGGCGGCGGCAAAAACCCTTTCAACTTCGTCTATAGATTTAGGAATTCGGGTTAGCATGGCGACTGTCGGTAGTTCCACGTCGTAAGGAAGACACCCGAAGCCCCTTAGAACGCCGAAAGACAAGAACTTGTTGGTAATCTGAGTTCGAAGCGCGTCATTGGGAACAACAACCATGAGACGATGCATTGGGACCGCAGTTGACAGCGCCAGCATGGTCTCCGTTTTTCCTGTCCCTGTTGGCATCACTATTGTGGCTGGGTTGTTGGAAACACTCCAGTGCGCAAGCGAGGCGTGGATTGCACCAACTTGAGGGGTGCGTAGACCGTCAGTGTCTGAAACGAGATCCTCTTCGACAATTTTGAACTTGCCGATCCATGCAGCCCGGGCGTCATCAGCAATCTTCTTTAGTTCAGAGGCTTCCAAAGATTTGGGGTTAATCGGTTTGGGAAAGAGTCGATGTGGGACTTTCGAATTGAGAAATTTGGCACACGCCTCGACACTTGAGGCATCATCAATCTTAAACACCTCATCGGCATCTATTCTTACCGTTGTTTTCCTGTCGATGAATGCGTAGCGCCTTCCATCATTCGTGGTGCCGATAATACCCGACACTCGGTTTTGTTTGAATTCCTCCAGCGATATTTCCAGAGTATCTGTTTGAGCGGCGACCTTACGTAAGTATGCACTTTCCATACGGCCATCGATGATGATTTTTTCCGGGGGATTGAATTCGATTTTTTTCGCAAAAAGGTCAGTCATGCTATGTAGGAACCTGCAACTTTGAAACTTGAATTTTCTCTGGCACTTCAATCTAGTACACTACGTTCTACCTAGAGATGAGGAGCTAAGTGCTCAAGAGCAACTTCATTTTTGCGCCATTTGCCCTAGGATAGTTGCCGTTGAGCCTAGGCCAGGCCCAGCCGGAATGTTGGAAACTACCAACGTTTTCAGGAGCCACGATCAACTAGAACTATCTGACCGGCTCTAGAACCGAATTCGGGTTTTTAGGCGTTTGAGGGGTGATCTTTCAAGCGCGCCACAGCTTCGATTAAAGCGAGACGGAGGCTCTCCCGGTCCGGATCGTAGTGCAATCGCCGATGACAGTTGGGGCAGCATGCGGCGGCATTATCCACAGTGTCTGGTCCGCCGTCCCCAAGCGGTCGTACGTGGTGAACCTCAAGAAATGCCTCGCCGTTTGCACGTATGAAGGGCGCTGGCTTACCGCAATTTTCACACGTTCCCGCAGCTTGCAATAAAACCCAAGCGATGACTTCTGGGTCTCGAACATACCTTGACGCAGGCGAGGGCGCTGTTGGAACGATCCGTTGGCCAGGTGGAGGATGCGTCTGGTCTACCTGTTTGGATGAAAGCAGTCGAATTTGCGCGCGCGCTACCCGCAATTGAAGTTCTGCAGGATCAGCGGTCGTTTTCTCCAAACGCATCGAACCAGCCAGCAAATCTGCGATTTGGGATGCCGTCAGATCATTTGCATGTTGCCACGCCATGCGAAGCCTTAGCTTCTTGGTTCGGTTTCCTCCATAACCATTGGGATTCTCAAATGCGGCCGAAGCACGACCGATTGCGAGCCGAAGGAGTTCCAGATCGTCAACTTCGTGAAGAACCAAGGGCAAAGAAAAACCCTCGGGAACGATACGCCTTTTATCCTCTGGGTACTTCATGACAGGCGCGCTGGCGATTTGGACATCTTCGAGCACCGAGTTCATGGCCTTCATGCGTTGAAGGTGATGCGCAACTGCTTTGGCATATCCCGTATTTCGTGGTGGCCGCCCGCCTGTTGATCCACCTTGAGACTCAATAATTAGATCAAATCCATCAATCCCACGTTCTATCTGATAGAGAGAGTCAATTTCGTTCCCATCTTCGTCGTACGGTTTCTGCATGGGTCTCGCGTTCTTATAATTTCAAAGACATCGTTAAACTGATTGCCCGAGGGGTTGAAGCCGCCACGGAGGGAGAGACAAAACATCCGGTGCCAGCCATTCACTCTCAAAACACGTCTTGATCACGTTGAGGTTCCAAGAGGGATTTTTGATTGGTTGGCGTCTATCGCCAACCACCATTAAATGCCTCATTGGGTTCTCGAAGGCGTCGAGCAAGGGCGTCAATCGACGCGGCTGTCTGGCGAATGTCGGGGATACCACTTTCAAGATCATTGAGGTTCATCAGTTCAATAGATTGAAACCTCTCATCAACTGAGCGTAGCAATCTGGCTCCTTGAGTACGAAGCGCACTGGTTTCCTGCTCCTCCTTCGTTGGTTCAAACGGATTGGCGCTTAGCATCATGCCTTTGGACCGGTCGTGTTGCCGCCATTTCTCTAGGTTCAGTTCACAGTCAGAGGCGAGCTTTTGATAGCTTCCTCGGACGTCTGCCAGTGCAGACCGGGCTTGAAGTCTGACGTCCCGCTCATGTGCCTTGTCAGCGGATAGGACTGATTGTCTTGCGACACCCAAAGCCAGAACTGCAATTCGCACAGCCAGTACGCTCGCAACCACGGCGATGAGAGTGGCGGTTAGCGTAATTGCCTCCATCCAGTTGTTCTGAAACCACGAGATCAAATTAGACACGACAGCACCTTATGTAGATATTCTTATTCAACTGTATCTACATATGGTGTCTCAAGTGTCTGGTCACAAGTCTGATCCACCTGGAATTGAGCGACCCTTGCAAAATCCTTGTAACGCCGAACGCCCACCGCGACTAACGCTTTGCCATCAAGCGGTTAGCGTCTAGCCCTAGGCATTTGTAATCAGTAGGTCCGCGGTTCGAGTCCGTGTGGGGGCACCATTTTCACAAGTAAAATCAAATAGTTGCACTAATTGCGACGCATCTAGGGTTTCTGGTGTCTGAATTTTGCAATTATTTTTGCAATTCCGCGTAAGACTTTGATGCGTGGTCAGTTTTCGCCTCCCCGCCACATTGTTGACAGGAACCCACACTAACCAACTGCGTTATGGATGGTGATTTGGCCATAACAGTAGACGCACCAGTTTGTGGTGAGGCCGTTGCGCCTGCCTTCGTCGATGGCGAATGGCACGATCTTCCTGAAGGATGGTTGGACACGGCAAACACTGCCAGCAAGTTCTTGTCTAAGGTCCGCGTTAAAGCAAACAATCCTCTGGGCAACACCAACCATGAAACCTTTCTACACATACGCCGCAACAAGATGTTCGCGACAAACAATGAGAATTTGATCGAGTTCAACATAGGTCGTTGCAGCATCCAAAACACTTCACTGCTCGCCAGCGAGGTCAGATTGCTCAAGTCGTTCGGCAATGCCCCGATTGCGGCCTGTATAGCAGATGATCGAATTCGCTTTCGCTTTCCAAGCGGTGAATCTTGCGAATTCCAAAACACAGGTTTCGAGAAAAAATATCTGGCAGTCTTCAAAAATTACTGGGACTTCAACAGCGAGAAATCGACGTCGATGCCTTGGAAGCAGGCATTCTTGGACAGGTTTGAGTACCTGAGAGATGACGACTTAATAGAGGTCAATCCTGAGGGCTTTATCGGAAGCGAGGGAGACAATCTCTTCACTGTGCACCTGCCTGCCGAGACTTGTTGCCCAGAAAAACGGGTGTTCACCGCCACATCACTTTATGCCGCCATGTCCATTGCTGACGAGGTCGACTTCTCTCAAGAACATGCCTGCTACAAAAATCCAACTGTGCGAGGCATTATTGTATCGAGGTCAATCAGATGAGCGGCCTTGTAGACGGCATCTTCAAGCACGTTGAGGGTTCAAGTCCTCGCAAGGTGGCTGAGCGGATGTTAGACGGTCGTTTAAACCCGCGTCTCGACGATCCTTTCGGTCTTACCTTCGAGGAAATGAACGACAAGATCGAACGGTTGAAAAAGCGTCAAGCGGATGCTGAACACCGAGCTATGATGCTTGCGGATGAAGTCCAGCGCGCTGAAGAGGAAAAGCAACAGCTTCTGGCCGCGCGTCAGCAATTCTATGACACAGGCGAAATTGATCCGTCCCTTATCCCCGAGTGTTCAGGCATCCACGCCTCGGAGCAGCAGTCGTTCAACCGTGAAACGCTTGATGCAGCGGAGCAAACCCTGTCCGAGAACATTGAGGGTGAAGGTTGGGAAATTGATCGCCGTCGCGCAGATGATGAGTTTGTTTACATCACAGTCAAACGTCGCCGCGAGGAGTTTGACGAACAGAGAGTTGAGCAGCGCCCAGTCAAGGCGCAGCTTATCCAGCGTGTGCGCGAAGTCATCGAAGCACATCGGGACGCCATCATTGAATTTTCGGTCCACCGCAGCCCAAGAAAGCCCGCCGCGCCATGATTTCCGTTTCGCACGAGGACGATCTTTGGAAACTGTTCTCAGATGCCCCCGACAAACCCGGACATTCGATTGTCGCCTACAATGATCACTTGCGAAAATATCTCGATCTCAAGATCGACGGCAAAAAGATCGAGTTGAGCGACACCGAAAAGAAATATCATCTTTTTGCTGCCAGCGACACGAGTTGGCGGCCCGAAGGCACGCGCACTCAGGTAGTTGTCAGTCAGGCAAACTTGCGCCGTGTCGGCTCTGCGATGCTGCGGAAGTGCGGGCGTCATGTCGTTTACGTTCAGTATCTGGGCAAAGACACAATCCACGATTGACTCCCAAGAAGGCCTTTGCTCTCTTTTGCTCATGGCGTGGAGCCTAGGTGGGGCGCGACCTACCCGGCCTCTATGAGGTCGATGACGCCCTTATCGGGATGACTGATTAGGCGACAGTATCTACTGGATGGCGGCGGCGACCCTTGGTTGTCGTTTCCCCTTACTCTATGCGCCCCACCGAATTTGATGAGAAAAAATAATGCGCAATGAATTAAGAGCGGAAATTAAACGGCTAAGTAAGCGAGCCTTCGACAAAGACCGAAAGCAGGCTGAAAAGGAAGAGAAGTATCGGAAGAAGTTTCAAAGGCGTACAGGCCTGACGCCGACGCTCCCGACGGTCAGGCATCGCACGCCTCTTCACCGGCATTTTGACCCAAAGCACTGCAAGCGCAATGCCAATGTAATTGCGACAGCTATTTGGCGAAAGATACTTGATGAGCAGTACGATCCAGAGCCCGCCGTTACTTTCGAGATTCCAAAGCCAGATGGCAGCAAACGAATTGTAACCGCATTTGGTATACCGGACGCGGCCGTCGCCAATGTCCTGCTTAGACGGACGCTGAACAGGAACAAGAAGCGTCTGTCGCCCCATTCATACGCCTACCACCCAGACAAGAATGTCTTTGATGCCATCCTTGCGCTTCGTGACTTTGATAAGGACGGGAAGCTTTTTGCCGTTCAAATCGACTTCGAGAAATACTTCGACAACATTCCAGCCAACTACTTGAAGAAGAAAATCGGGGATCGTTCAACCGTGAGCCTGACGCCACACGAGCGTCATGTGTTCGA
This sequence comes from Ruegeria sp., assembly GCF_965243365.1. GTDB lineage: Bacteria > Pseudomonadota > Alphaproteobacteria > Rhodobacterales > Rhodobacteraceae > Ruegeria. The sequence goes on from NZ_CBDEUW010000002.1 coordinate 2,636,846, forward strand.
GGCGTTCTTACATCACAGGTACGGGAATTCCGAGGCGCACCGCACGGCCACCTTTATGCGGAAAGTTAAGGGCACCCCGCAGGGGTCGTCAGCTTCATTATTCCTAGCCAATCTGGCTAATCATGACCTTGATAGGAAACTATCTGCCGAGTCTGGCAAGTTCGTGCGGTTCGCGGACGATGTGGTCGCGATCTGCGGCAGTTATGAAGAGGCACAACGGCTTGAGCGATGTTTTGATCGGCACTGCTCAGAAAGCGGTCTGATTGTGAACCGAAAAAAGTCTCCGGGTATCGCTGTCATTTCTGATCATCAGCACGAGGTCCGCACAATCAACGATTTCACTTACCTGGGCTACGGGTTTCGAGATGCGGGTTTGACGATGCCCGACAAAACCAAACGAAAGTTACAGCAGAAGGTTTCTCGGCTCATCAATGTCTATCTGATCAACGCGCTAAAACACGGGTATGCTGAGGGTAGAGCTTACCGAAAGAAGCAATATGATTGGGATTTGCTTGGTTTGATCTACGAGCTGCGGCGCGGTTTCTATGGCGGCTTGAAGGAGCAGGATATCCAAGATTTCCTGTACCATCAGGGCAAACTGAAAAGTATGCGCGGCCTCATGGGGTTCTACTGTCTGATCGAGGACGCAGAAGTGCTGAAAGAGCTGGATGGCTGGACCGTGAATATGGTCCGGCGCGCCTGCGTCGTAAGGCGACAAATCCTAAGACGACAATACCGAAGGAATTGCCCGACTCCGTCGAATGAAGAATTGATCCTGGGAACATGGTTCTCCGAGTCAGCTTGGCGGGACGAAGATGACGAAAAGGATGCGGTTGAGGTCAAGTTCCCGAGCCTTGTGAGAGGTTGGCGAGCCGCTAGGAAACACTTCTTCACGTTTGGCCTAGAGGGCGTGCAGGCACCGGGCTATGACTCCTCGATGGATATTGCTTCACTGTTTGATGCCTTCGACTATTAACCTGCGGTCGCCGTTTCTTTCAGTACCAGCCCGTCAGCTTGCCCTGTGCCGTCAACTGCGGCTTGAGGTATTGGGCGGCGAACGCGCCGAGGCACAAGCTGATCCCAAGGTCGCCATGGCCTCCCGTATTACGATCTTGCCCGATCACCATGTTCCCAGCCGCCGTCGTCTGGACGGTGAATGACGCGAGGTCTGCCTCAAGTTCCGAACGCAACGGCAGGTCATGAGCCATTTTGAGGTCGCCCGAGGCGAACAGAACGGCTGTGTTTTCGATGATCGTCACCTTCGCTGCATTCACATAGCGGCCCTTCCGTGACCAATCGACACCGCCCGTCATCTGGATTGCGACGTGAGGTACAGACTGCTCGGTTAAGACATCGGAGCAGACTCTACCAATGCTCGTCCCGTCGATCACGAGTTGTGCTTTTCCACGGAAAGGGTGCGCGTTGAGCAGCCGCACGAGGTAGTCGCAGACGGCGACATATGACACGCCACGGAAACGATCGGCAAAGACGACGGTGAGTTCGCGTGGCCCCAATTCGACCACCCCATCATTCAGAACGGGCAGTTGTTCGTCCAAAGTTACTGTGACTGCCGTAAAGTCGTTGGCTTGCCCCAAGTCAGCAGAAATCCAGTATCGGCGATATCCTTGCACACGACGGACAGCCGGGTCTCCGTCACTCGCGTTCACAATCGAGCCGTCAGAACGTTCGACGAGTTCTAGAACTGTGGACATATCGCGCTCCTTGCAGATGTTGCTTGTTCGATTTGGTCCATCGAGAAATAGCCCCGCCCCGAACTGTGAAATCTGCATTCTACTTCTTGTTGAAAGCGGGTCGTGGACAATTCCGCGCGCAAACGGTCTACCTTTGCTTTCAAGCGCGGAATTTCAGTCCCCTTGACTAGGACGCGATGCACATGCGGTTTTGGATCGAGAAAATGTTGCGCGAACAAACCTTCTTTTCCGGCGGGCGTCGATGCGAGTAGAAGTTGGCCGTTTTGAACCAACATGGGGGTGATCGCTGAGATTACTTCCTCACCACCCCCGGCCAAGAATGCGCTTTCATCGGCCATAGCAAGGTGAACAGTATACCCGCGAATTGTGTCCGATGTTGAAGGAACAGCCACCCAATGCCCGCCGTTTGACGTTTCGATTTCGGTCAGCGTTGACCGCTCAATAACTAAGTTGGTCGTGCGGAGGTACTGCGCTACTTTCCTTGTCAACAACTTGACCTGACGCTCAGCAGGTGCCGTTGCCAAGACCGTGTGACCACGTTCTAAGGCCCGAATGGCTTTTGCGGCTAGGACGCATGACTTGCCCACTTGACGTGCAACGCAGATCGCAATCGTGGAGGCTGTGCTTTCCAGAACTTCGGTCTGCCATTCATCTGCGATAGGGTTTTTGACCTCCGTGCGCAGAAACCGCTCTAGCTGCAACGTCGGGTCGTTGTCGCCATGAACGAGGTCGAGGAAGTCCGCATATGGGTTCAGGTCATACGGCATCGGGCACGATCAGTTGGTAATAGAGGCCGCGGTCGAGGTCATGCTTGGTTCGCACGCCGTAGCCTTTCGAGCGAAGGTCTGAGTACATCAGCGCCGAGATGGCTTTGTCGTCCCACGGAGTGCCGTCTGCGCGGATCGCCACTGCGCGAAGATCGTCCCACGTCGCGCCTTTGTGCAGTGCGTCCACGAACCTCTGTTGCATCGTGCCTGCTCGGCAAGGGACGACGCCGAGGCCGTCAGGCTCCACGTTTATACGTGGTGGCTTTTTGAAACGCTGAACGGGCTTCTGCTTTGCGCGGATGGGCCGCTCACAGCAACCGTGGCCTTCGTAGGGTAGCGGTTCGGGCGGTTTACAATCCGGCACTTGTGTCTCCCTTGGTAATGGACAGCTTTTCTTCCTTTAGGAGGCGCAAAAGTGTGGGACGAATTTCCGGGTGCGTATCGACGAGTTCGCGGAAAATTGCACGGACGCGCAGCCATTCGGGTGCGTCGGTCAGGGCGACTGTTACCGACACGTTGTCAGACAGCAGCTTGTGCATTTGCGCGATGTCTTTGAGCACGCGGCGCAAGCTTTCAAGGCCCGCCAACGCAAACGCGTCGTCTTCGTTGGCCTCCGCCCGCGAGACGATGCGGTCAACGCGCTTTGCGAGCGTACTGTAAGTCGCCGCAACATCCATTTTTTCGCCCGCTATAGCATGTGCCGCTTGATCTGCCCGCTCGTACCGATCATTCGCGATGATCTCGCGACGTTCCGCCTCCGACACATACTTCTGGAAGTAGCGCGTGATCGTCGCGTTATCTACGCCTGCCTCAGCTGCAATTTCGAGTTTGGTCTTCCGCCCCAACACAACGTCGCGCACAAACTCATCGCGTTTCGGATGAGACGCGAGCTTCGGCTTTGCACCTGAGTGCTTCGTGCCCATTTCAGGTGACTCCTGCGATTGCGGTTGGGGCATCGTCGGGCTGGGCCATATACATCGGGCTCACAACGTCCCAAACTTCGGAGAACAAATGCCTGCGCCCAACAACCCGATTTACGACATTCTTGGCAAAGCGATGCCGCACGCCGAGATCGACAAGATGGTCTATCGCATTAACCGGATCGACCCCGCCAAGTTTGATCAAATTGGCCGCTATGTAGATCAGCGAGACGAGCGCAACATCGTCGTAGTCACTTGATCCGTCGATCTTGAATGGCTTGATGCGCGGGCCTGTTACTAAGCCATTATCATCCACCCGAAAGTGATCAATGTTGCCACTGCGAACGATTACGGTCGCGACATGCAGCAGGGCGCGTTCTTCATTAGTCAGCATCGCCACCACCCGCAGCCGATGCCATTAGCCCGATTTTGGTTTTCATCGCATCAGGTAAATCGTCGTCTGATTTGAAAGTCGCTAGACGATACCCATCGCGCTCCGCAGCCAAGCTGTTTTGAATCAAGCCAGCACCGCCCGTCGCAACGTCATGGCGCACCCATCGCACCTTCTGTGCTGTGTCGTCTACCGTGTCGATCATTGACGTATCGGTCTCGCGCGATTGATACGTGGCTGGGCGCTCTACTCGGGCAGAGGGGCGGTCGTCGATCATTTCCAATGGAACACCAAGCTCTGTTGCTTGCGCCTTCGCTGCGTCGTATTTACGGGCGTCGAGTGCATCCGTTCGCGTGATGGCTACGGGGTCGCCATCTTTGCGGTGAGGCGTTGCGTCCAGGGCAGGTTTCGCCATCTTGTCTGCCAGCGCCTGCATGGATGCCGCGATATCCGAAACGTCCGGCTTGTCGTCGGGTTTCGGCCCTTTCTTGTCTCGCAAGAGCCGCTCATTCATCTTGAATGTATTTTCGAATTTTTTGTCTTGCGCTTCGACCTTTTCGGTCAGCGCCGTGACTTGCTTTAGGAGCGCCGAAAGCGCTTGTTCGATTTGATCAGACATCGCCTGTCCTTGTGGTGATTGCAAAAAGAGGGACCGAACACATCAGCCCCTCTTTCCGTTTGCATCATCACGAAAGGACAGAGCGCCGCTCCTCGTGATCGTTATCGGTGGCAATTTGGGAAGCGCTCAAGCCCAGTTTGGGCGGCGGAATAACTCAGTTATTTGGAAAATTAGGTGGCGCCGATATTGGCGCACCAGTCATGCAGCACGCCCAATGTATCAGGCTCCATGAACTAGGCCGCGAACAGATCGCCTTCGGTCCCACGGGCCATCGCAATCAGGGTTGGTGCAAAAATGATCGGGAATTCCGCGATCACTTGGCTTGATTGAGTGATCCGCACATTGGTGTTGGTGAAACGGACGTCGTATTGGTCATACGCCCTTGCATAAACGGTACGCTGATCAAGGGCATCGGCAAGCGCTGTGGCGATCACTTCGCGTGGGAACGGCCGGGAAGTCGCTCGCTGGGTGTATTTGTGGCATGTCAAAGTGATGAGGTTGTCGTCATGTTCGGTCGGGTGGATTTCGTAGTCGAGTTGCACTGGCTGGTCTCCAAAGAAGGTATGCGCGCTCGGGCGAACCTCGAGGAAAAGAGCCGACACCCGAGCACGCATTTTGAGCGACCGCCTCCTGTCTCAGTGGCCAGCGGTCACGAGTACATAACAGATTATTCCTGAGGCCCTGTCCGGGAAATGAGGTGTTACTGAAGGTTTTTGAGGTAGTATTTGTTTACACAAGCCGATGTTTTGGTTCATCGTGAATCTTGGAAAGTTTCGACAGGTTGCCTTTTGGTGACGAAGCAAAATTGAAGGAAAAATTTGAATGCCTACTAGGTTTGTTGTGGCTTTGGCGGCCGTAACTTTTGTGTCTCCAGCTTTAGGGGAAACATATTTTTATCATCCGAACAGCTCAATTAGCTTAGGGCAGCCCTACGACGAGATGCGACCGAGCGAAAATCTAAGTGGGAACGGTTTTTTCGAATGGAGCAATAACGCGGTAGCACAAGAACCGGGTTTGTCCGGCGTGGAGTTCGATTATCGGGAAATTTCGAATTTCAGTGATTATGCAAGTGCACTGAGTATTGACGCTAGCGCGGAAGCTGAATTCGGCTTGTCGAGCGCATCAGCGTCGCTGAGTTACGACGAAATCAGTCGACGCGCAGAAAACAAGATTGTCGTGTCGATTACTGCTTCGCGCGAATTTAAACCCAAGAAAATGACTGGGACGTTGCGTTTGAGTACCCAAGGCAAAGATTATCTTGAACTCGCAAACGACGGGGGAAAACTACACTTGTGGCGTCAGGCCGCGGGAAGTGGGGTGATCGCCGAGACCGTTTCTGGTGCGTCGGTTTCATTGTTTTACAGTTTTACTGCTTCCAGTAAGTCCAATTTGACCCGCCTCGAGGCAGCCGTCCGAGCAGCTTGGTCGTCCGGTGAAGCAAGTGCAAACATTGTGAAGGCTGCGCAAAGTGCAGACAGCTCGGTTTCCATCCAAATGACCTATCGCCGAGTCGGCGGAAGCGAAAATACGGATGCGCTGGACGCACTTCTGCGTGCAGGAAATGGAGACATCGGAGACTTGAAAGAAGCGATGGCTGTAGCGTTGAGAGGAGTAACCCCGGACAATGCACGGTTGTTGCGCTTTAATACAACAGACGTGAAGAATTTAGCAGAAGTTGTTTTTGCAACAGATGGTCAGTATGGACTTCTTGAAGATTACTATGATGAGGTTCAGCGAGCTCGTCGAACCCATTTTGAGCGATTGGTAACTGCGTCGGCCCGGCATGAACTGGCTCAACAATTGCTAGACAGCAAGCCGCAGAACGTGTTTGCCCCACAAGGATATAACGAGCTAAAGAAAGTCGAGCAAAGTTTACAAAAGGTTACTCAAGACATTCGCGCAGAGTATCAAGCCTACAACCGTCTTGATCCGGGAGACGTGCAGGTTAGCACGCGAGCTGGCACAGATATCCCATCGTTGGAACCTACAAAGTACTTCAAACTGCCATTTGCACAAATTTCGAATTGGGTGCAGACAAACGGATCGGCTCCGCAGTGTGGATGGGCGACCTACAAGAATTGTGAATTCCACGACTTCTACGTACAGTTCTACCCCGTGATCAACTTTCAGCAACCTGAGTTCATATCGAGAATGCGATTGCTAAAAAATTGCATTCCAGTGGCTTCGCTAAACAATTCAGCGGTAAAGGCGCTGCAAGACGCTAGCGGGAACATGTCGACAAACTACCAATCGAAGCACGAGTCGATCCAACACTATACTTGGGGATTGAATCATATGCCTGGTGCTTTCACAAATTGGAAGGCGGCAGCCGGACGATCCGAGGCCGCCAATGAGTACATGCTCGAGATTGTCACTACCGATGAGACCACACATTTTGTAACCCTTGGCGCATTCAGTCAGCCGGCTACAGTACCTTCAGTGTACGAAAGTGCTGATCAAGCGTGCGGTGAAAAGCAAAATAGACTGGCAATTTCGCAATAATGAACGCGCACTTCTGTGGTTTTGGATAACATTCGGCGACGGGCGTTATCTTGATATTCGAGTGCAACAAACCGCACGCATAGATGTCCGAATGCCTATTTGGTTCCTCGAGAAATTGCGGCCGCGTACCGCAATTTCATCGAGTTTATCCAAGAAGGACTGATATCATATCAGTCTGTCTCGCTTGATATGATTGGATAAATCTCCGCTTTGCAATTTTTCCATGCAATTTTGGGTGATCTTCGAGCGATTGTGCGGAGAACGCGAGGGCAGTGCGGGCGTCTTCGCGCTCGCTGAAGCCATTGACCACAGGCGCCGCAGGCAAAACCCCCGGTCACTCCTTTTAGCTCTCAAATTAGTTTGTTAGTTCGCCCCTGATTTCCGCCTACCCAACTAACTAACTCGCAGAGCTAAAGCTCGAACCACCCCCTTAATCCTGCGGTGCCTGTGGTCACCAGATCAGAACGGCACGTTTGCGGCACTCGATAGTCGTGCCGCTTCAACCATATCCAAGAATTCTTGCGCTGGGTCAGGCGTTACAATCAGCCAATCACGGTTCACGCGTTCCATTGACCATCCACGTTTCCGCAGCATTGGGGCGACGCCCTTCAAGGCACGCGACAACGTAGATGCAGTTTTTGGAAGGCGGTACGCATCAAGGCCGTTGTCGCGACACGCATCACCAAGCTGCTTGAGTAATTGCAAAGGTGAGGTACGAATTTCCGTGCCCTTCGGTTTGTCCGTTGCCCAGACCCCAAGTGCGCAGTACGTCACATCGTCCATTGCGGCCTCAAGCTGAGCATCTTCCTGCCGTTGCTCCATCACTTTCACAAACCAGTCGTCGGGCTTGCCCATCGACCGCGCAGTCGCCTCGCCAATCGCCGCAAAACTCGCAACCCGGATTTCCCGCTGGGCATACTGTTCAACGTCGAGGGTTTCGAGGATGCGCAAAACGTCAGATACGAGATTGCACATAGCACCGAACATGCGCGGTCGTGATGCCGCAAGTTTTTCTGAGAACGCTTTTTCGGACATCGTTTTCTCGGCCTTGCGCAGTTCAATGTCGATCATCCGCGATATGAGGTCAGAAGCGTATCGCGCAGGTTCAATGCCATTTACGATGATAGGGCGCTTGACGAAGATGGTGAACATATCGGCGTTTGAATAAAGCTGCCGCGTCTCGAAACCCATGCCCGTGCATATCCCGCACAAGTGATCGGATATCTTGGTCAAGTCGGACATGTTCTCTAGCGTCACGACGGCATTGTGCCATGCCCTCAGAATAAGGTCGTCGGGCTTTCCAGAGTAAGGCGTCGTCATTGCGGTCACAGGGTCCAAGAGCGAGCGCATCACCCACGTTGCCGATGTTTTTGCGGCACCGTATTCGCCTGTCAGGTTGACGATAGGGGACGGGCTTTCCGTGAAGAACATTGACACGGCGCACGCCATGAAGATCACAAACTGATCATCATCCAAGTTCACCAGTGCGCGGATATCATCCACCGTACCTTTGGGGTCGAGTTCGAGTGCTGACTGCCCCGAACGTCGGAACGCAACAGGACAGTCGCCAGTTATCAGGGAGAAACCTTTTGGCGTGATCTGCACCACGTTGTCATTGTCATCGCACATATCAATGAAGATGCCGTCAGGGTGTTCTTTGACGCGTAGGTGTACGTCCTCACGTTCGGCGTATGAGTAGGCCCGTGCATGGTCCTGCATGTGCTTGATGACTTCCGATGACGCAGGCACTCCAGCTTCATGGACTGTACGTCGCAAGAGGTCTGCGAACTCGATACCATCAATGCGCATAACACGACGATTCGAGACGCGAGCAAACGCGATACCGTCTTGGTCTTGGAACAATTCTAGTGCGTCGATGATGTCTTCAAGAAGAATGCGAGGCGCATCGGCCTTCGAGAATGTTACGCCTTCGGGCAGACCGCCTGTGTAGCCGCCTGATTTTGCAAGCACCCAGAACGGATATGGATTTGGTTCGCACTTCGGAGCGATACGTCCCCACTCGCGCGCCACGTCCTCGTCGCTATCGTAACCCGGCGTTGCGCGTGAATACTTCAAGAACAGTTCTTCGCCGTCGTCTTGGAACGCGCCGCAAATATGAAACGCCGCACGAGACCAATCTTTGAAAGACTCGCCGGGCTGCGCTTGCATGTAGCATTGCAAAGCGCGGTCAGTATCTACTTCGCCTCTGTTAGCGTCGCTGGACTTCGGACCCCGCTTGCGAGGCTGCGCGAGTTTCACATCTGCTGCATCGACTTCGATGAGCAAAGGCGTGCCGTTGCTATCGCGATTGCCGTCCGACCAGTCGAGGAGTGTCGATTTGCGTGCGAATGGCAATGCGAGATTATAGCGTTTCGCTTCGCCTTGTGGGTAAATGTCGACTTCATGAATGTTTGCGCCACTCGGCTTTGTCTCGTGATATAAGCCGCCTGCGCCTTTTAGGAACTTTTCATTCGAAGATGACGCAGCCTCAAGGATATCGGTGCCTGTGCGCACGATATGCCCTTGACCCATGGACTTTTCAAACACGACCCAGACGTGAACACCACGTCCACCGCCTGACCGAACAATGAAGTGCGGATAGCCTCCATCGCTCAAAGCCTTACAGATACGCCATGTTGTGAAGCCGATGCCTTCGTCGGCAATTTGTTTGCCGGGTTTTGCATCGAGATCGAACACCATGAAATGCGAGCGCCTTTCTTTCAACGTTGTGTTGAAGCCGAGGGGCGGTTGCGTTTTCAAGTGCGCGTCCAGCAGTTCAGCCGTGAACTTGTCTTCCACGCCCTTCGACGTGTTGTACTTGAACTTGTCGCCCTCCCAGTAGCCATAACTGACACCGGGTCCGGCCTTCTCAACGATCAAGTTGAGGATCTCTTTCTTTTGCATTCGGTCGTCTTTCCTCTGTCGGAAAGCACAGGCCCAACCTTCATCTCCGGTTTCAGCATCAGGATAAATGGCTTATGTAATAGCCACTTAATTCAACGTTCCTTGTCGTGTTGAGCTGATTTTGAGGCGTAGGTCGGCGAAACCTGCGCCTCATTTACTTTGCGGTTACTAGGTTTTCATTCAGCCACGCCACCAGATCATCGCGCTGGTAGCGAACAATCTTTGATCCCGGCTGCGAATACGTTGGACCTGCGCCTTTCTTGCGAAGATCAAGCAAGTAGTAGTCAGACACACCGAGAAAATCAGCGGCCTGTTGCGGGGTCATGATTTGCGGATGTTGATGCGTCTCAATAGCGGCGCGAAGTTCAGAGATGATGCTTTCAGCACTCATTTGACGTTCCCTAACTTAAGGGTGTCAGAACAAATGCACACCTCCCTAACATGGCATTCAAGGCCAGACGGTGCGCATCCGCCGCCGAGAAAGGGTTGTCGTCTCGGCAGGGACACGGGTTGATATATGAAATTGCGGTTAGTTGGTTTCGATTGCTGCTACAAGTTGAGAATAAGGTGTCGAACTTTTTTGGGCGATCAACTGTCCGATTTTCTCAACGTCTTCATGTGCTGCAATACCGTGCATGTATCCAACGTCTGCCCCGTCACCGAGGACGATATCGCCACGAAGGTATTTCACTTTGGAGCGATCAATGCCCGCCATTGATCCTGCCGACGTGAACAGATGCCGAGTATCGTGTTGGCGCAATACTTTGGGAGAACCTAGCGCCTGTTGGTGTGTGATTGGGACACCGGCCTTGGTTTTGGAGGCAAAGACCAAATCATCATGAATGCGTGGGATGCGTCTCAATGCAGCCGACGCCACGCTGGAAAGCGGGAAGGTGCGTTTCGTGCCGTTCTTGAGGCGCGGGATAGTCAAAAGGTTCCGTTCCAAGTCAAGGTCTGACCACTCGATGTTGCGCACGTTGGTCGAGCGGATGCCTGTGAACAGCATAACAAGCCATACCGCTCGCATGGTCACATCTTCAACCTCCATGACGGCGTCAAGTGCAGGCCATCGCCCAGAGGGATCGAACAGCAACTCTTTGGGTTTCGACGCGTATGCCCGAATGCGGAAGGTTGGGTCTTCGATCACATCGTCTCGGATCAGCATTTCGTTGCGATAGATGGCAGAAAGGATGCGAAGCAACTTGGTCGCTTGAGCAGGGCTATCCTTCAACGCTTTGATTTGGGCGTTGATCATCGGTCGCGTGATCTCGTCAATGGGGACATCCAACCATTCACCCTTCGGTCCGGCGTGGTTTTGCAACGTCGAAAGATAGTCGTAGATCGTGTTGGGTGATTTCTCCTTCGTGCGCGGATCAACGCGTTCGGTTGTGTGCCGGAGAAACGCCTCTTTCAGCGTAATCTCTTTCGATCTATGGGCATCAGGGGCGGGAAGGGCGTGTGTCGCATCAGCTACGCGCTCTGCCATGCTCTCCGCCGCCTGTGCTGCTTGGTGCAGGTTCATCGCAGGCCATTTGCCAAGCGTCTTGGATTTGGTCTTTCCGTGCGCGAATTTGACCAACCGCCACGTCTTGGATTTTGTACCGACGTCCAAGTACAGATTTGGAAATACGCCCTTGCGAATGTCGGCATAGCGGTCTGTGCCAGCAGTTGAAAAGGGCAGCTTTTCAATACTGCCTTCGGTGAATTTGACGCGCTGAGTTCCCATGATTGACTCCGAATTTTGCAATTGATTTGCAATTTTCGTAACAACCACCACCGGGTCTGCTCAACCGAAGCATCTGAATTTATTAGGTAAAAACAACGTAACCCACTCAGAGCAACCGAAGTATCCCATTTTTGTAATCAGTAGGTCCGCGGTTCGAGTCCGTGTGGGGGCACCACTAAACCACTGAAATTAATAAATATTTGATCTGATTGCCTTGCCGTCCGTCCGAACGTCCGACTCTGTCCGAGTCGGACGGCCTGCAAAAGGGCACCTTATTGTGGATCCTGACTTTTCGACTGACCTTTCGTCAAAAGATCAAATGCGACCGCCGCGACCAGAAATGCTAGGAAGCCAACAACGCTACCATGACCGGCTAGAACACCTGAAGCCACGGCCAGCCACAGGCCACCCATGCTTGTGTCGCGATTAATCAGATATCTCCAAATTGCGTTCAACCTAACCTCCTATTTGACATCTACAATAATGGCCCAACCTGCCTGCACTCAATTCTTCCGCACGGACCAATGCGTTGCAAATGTTTTGGTACAAAGAATCAGCCTTCCCTTTCGTGTCTCGATCACTCAGCGCAACGGGGCTGGGTAGGTGAGTCTTGAGGCTGCTCTCAGGCGGAGACAGGTTTGACTGCGGTATTCTTAGGCTATACCCCGGGCAACGAAGGTTGGGAGTCAAAGGGTAGATCAGACATGCAAGTGGCTATCCACGCTGGTGCCCTGTTTACCGATGAGGGACGGCTTATCAAAGCGTTGCAGGCGAACGCGGCGCTGTTGGGGCAAAGAAATGTGTCGTTCTGGGGGCCTCGGCGATATCGACAGATCTTCGCTCCGGCTCTGAATGCTGCTCAAGACGCTCAGAGTGATGCGGATGCTCTCACCCGGTTCCTCGCTCTGCCGTCCAGGGGTGCAGAGGCTGAGCGGAGCATTGTTTCTGATCCTTCGTTCATCGGTGAAAAATTGTCGGTCATCGAGGACGGGCAACTATATCGTCAGGCCGGGCAGCGCGTGGCGCATCTTGATCGGTTGATGGGCGGCAGGCCGGTAGAATTGTTCCTTGGCCTCCGCAATCTTGGAACGTTTTTACCCAAAGTTCTGATGTGGCTACCCGAAGCGGACCGTCATGATGTACTAAATTCAACCGATCTGAGCTGTCTGAGCTGGCTTTCAATGATCGAAGACATTCGTGAACTGGCGCCGGATGTCAAAGTTACGCTTTGGAGTAGTGAGGACTCGCCCTTGATATGGGGGGAAATATTGCGTGCTGTAACGGGAATGCCGGACGACCGGCCCATGGCCGGGGAATTCGACTTCCTGTCTTCATTGGTGTCCGATATCGGCAAGCACCAGATCCAAAAATTGCTCGAACAGGACGGTGCGCAACGGGGCGAAGGGTTTTATGACGACCTGGTGCGTATTTTCCAGCAACATGCGCTGCCCGATGAGATCGAGGAAGATGTAAATCTGCCGGGATGGAGCGACGATATCGTTGCCGCGTTTACCGAGTTGTATGAACAGGATCTGACGAGGATCCAATCGATGTCCGATATACGGTTCCTGAAACCCTGATCTGGGGGTCGTGCGACCGGTTATCGAGTTCCCTGTGAGCCAGAATTTTGCCTCCGGTACGGCGTGAAATTGCGCAGGGTGCCAATTTTACAGTATTGCCGGTTCAAGACACTGGCCTGAACGTGATTTTCACTGTAGACTCTCAATCAGATCCCGAAAAACGGGACGTTGACGAGGCAGATAGTGGCGGTATCTCATGACTGAGATGGTGTATGGCGCGGTCCAGAACCAGCGCGGTGAACCGATTCTTCCAAAGTGGTGGCGGACAATTGATCGCTGGACCATGTCCTGTGTTCTGATCCTGTTTGTGATCGGGCTATTACTGGGGCTGGCTTCATCGCCCCCATTGGCCGGGCGCAACGGGTTCGATCCGTTTCACTATGTCGAGCGTCAGGCGCTGTTCGGCGGGCTGGCTTTGATCGCGATGCTTCTGACGTCGATGATGTCGCCGACTTTGGTTCGACGACTCGCGGTTCTGGGTTTTCTAACGGCCTTCGTGGCTTTGGTCTTCCTGCCGGTTTTTGGCACGGACTTTGGAAAGGGTGCTGTGCGCTGGTATTCGCTGGGCTTTGCTTCGCTTCAGCCATCCGAATTCCTGAAACCCGGCTTTGTCGTGGTCGCCGCGTGGTTGCTGGCCGCCTCGCAGGAGATCAATGGCCCGCCGGGCCGGTTGTGGTCATTTGCCCTGTGTATGGCCATCGTCGCAATGTTGGTAATGCAGCCCGATTTCGGGCAGGCCTGCCTGATCTTGTTTGGCTGGGGCGTGATGTATTTCGTGGCCGGAGCGCCGATGCTGCTTTTGGTTGGCATGGCAGGATTTGTGGTGCTGGGTGGCATGTTCGCCTATTCGAATTCGGAACATTTCGCGCGCCGCATTGACGGGTTCCTGAACCAAGAAGTCGATCCGACCACCCAGCTTGGATATGCCACAAACGCGATCCGGGAAGGTGGCTTGTTCGGCGTTGGTGTGGGCGAGGGGCAGGTGAAATGGTCGCTGCCCGATGCCCATACGGATTTCATCATCGCCGTTGCTGCCGAGGAATACGGTCTGATCCTCGTTCTAATCATTATCGCGTTGTATTCTCTGATCGTCGTGCGGTCACTGCTGCGGCTGATGCGTGAGCGCGACATGTTCATCCGTCTCGCCGGGACCGGTCTGGCCTGCATGTTCGGGGTTCAGGCGATGATCAACATGGGCGTCGCCGTGCGATTGCTGCCCGCAAAGGGCATGACTCTGCCCTTTGTCAGCTATGGCGGCTCGTCGCTGATTGCTGGGGGTATTGCGGTTGGCATGCTGCTGGCATTCACGCGGACCCGCCCACAAGGCGAGCTTGGCGATATTCTGCGCGGACGAGGCTGATGGGGAATCCCTACCTTTTGATTGCAGCAGGCGGCACCGGGGGCCACATGTTTCCGGCGCAGGCACTGGCCGAAGCGATGCTGAACAAGGGGTGGCGTGTGCGTTTGTCGACCGACCCGCGCGGTGCGCGTTACACCGGCGGCTTTCCGCAATCCACCGAGATTGTCGAGGCCTCGTCGGCCACGTTCGCCCGTGGTGGTATGGCTGCCAAGGCCTTGGCTGGTCCAAAGATCGCGGCAGGCGTGACTGGCATGGTGGTTCAGATGACGCGAGAAAAGCCGGATGTTGTCGTAGGTTTCGGGGGCTACCCCTCGATCCCTGCGCTTGGCGCCGCGACCTTGCTGAAAATTCCGCGTATGATCCATGAGCAGAACGGAGTCCTTGGCCGGGTGAACCAACTGTTCGCCACCCGCGTGGCCCATGTGGCTTGTGGTGTCTGGCCGACCGACCTGCCTGAAGGCGCGCGCGGCACTCATACCGGCAACCCGGTTCGCGCCGCTGTATTGGAGCGGGCAGGGGCTGGCTATATCCCGCCTGGAGACTATCCGATGTCCGTGCTGGTGATGGGTGGTTCGCAGGGGGCTCGCATCCTCAGCGATGTTGTTCCCGGCGCGATTGCCGCTTTGCCCGACGTGCTTCGTGGTCAGATCCGCGTTTCGCATCAGGCGCGGGATGAAGATGCTGAACGTGTCATTGCCTTCTATGACGATCACGGTATCCGAGCGGATGTTCAGCCCTTCTTTGATGACGTTCCGCGCCGAATGTCTGATGCCCAACTTGTGATTTCGCGCTCTGGCGCGTCCAGCGTGGCCGACATTTCGGTCATTGGACGCCCGTCAATCCTGATCCCATTCGCCGCGGCGGCGGGTGATCATCAGACCGCCAATGCGCGCGGATTGGTGCAGGCGGACGGGGCGATCATGATCCCCGAAAACGCGCTTGACGTTTCCACGCTCAGCGCGCAAATCACCGCCGTTCTTACAAACCCCGAAGCCGCACAGAAAATGGCCCAAGCCGCCTTGTCGGTTGGGGCACCCGACGCGACCGAGCGTCTGGTCGCCCTTGTCGAGCAATTGGCGCGGAAGGAGACCACATGAACCCAGCAACCAAACTGCCGCAGGACGTAGGGCCGATACATTTTGTCGGTATCGGAGGGATCGGGATGTCCGGCATCGCCGAGGTTCTGTTGAACCTGGGCTATCAGGTGCAAGGGTCGGATCTGAAGGCATCAAAGATCACGGATCGGTTGGCCTCATTGGGGGCTGAAATCTTTGTGGGTCAGCGTGCCGAAAACCTTGAAAACGCCGCTGTCGTTGTGGTGTCGACCGCGATCAAGCCGGGCAATCCAGAGCTTGATGAGGCGCGGGTACAGGGCCTGCCTGTTGTCCGCCGTGCCGACATGCTGGCGGAACTCATGCGCCTGCGCTCGAACATCGCGATTGCCGGAACGCACGGCAAGACAACGACCACCACGATGATGGCCGAACTGATGGTAGCTGGTGATTTTGACCCGACCGTGATCAACGGCGGCATCATCCACGCCTATGGCTCGAACGCGCGTATGGGGCAGGGCGAATGGATGGTGGTCGAGGCCGACGAATCCGACGGTTCGTTCAACCGCCTCCCTGCGACTATTGCCATTGTCACCAATATCGATCCTGAGCATATGGAGCATTGGGGCGATTTCGATAAACTACGCGATGGCTTCTATGAATTCGTCTCGAATCTGCCGTTTTATGGTCTGGCCGTGTGCTGCACCGACCACGCCGAAGTTCAGACATTGGTCGGCCGGATTACTGATCGCCGCGTGCGCACCTATGGTTTCAACGCGCAGGCTGATGTGCGGGCGGTGAACCTGACCTACAAAGGCGGGGTCGCGCATTTCGACATTCATCTGCAATACGAAGACAACGTGATCGAAGGCTGCACTTTGCCGATGCCGGGCGATCACAATGTCTCGAACGCGCTTTCGGCAGCGGCGGTTGCGCGGCATCTGGGTATGAAAGCTGCGGAGATCCGCGACGCTCTGGCCAATTTCGGCGGTGTAAATCGGCGCTTTACCAAGGTCGGAAAAATTGATGGTGTGACAATCATCGACGATTACGGGCACCACCCGGTCGAAATCGCCGCCGTCCTCAAGGCTGCCCGTCAGGCGACTGAGGGCCGCGTGATCGCGGTTCATCAGCCACACCGATATTCCCGCTTGTCCAACCTGTTCGATGACTTCTGCACATGTTTCAATGACGCTGATGTGGTGGCAATCGCCGAAGTTTTCGCCGCCGGAGAAGACCCGATCCCTGGCGCGACCCGCGATGATCTGGTCCAAGGGCTGATCCGCCACGGCCACCGCCATGCGCGCGCTATCATGGATGAAAGCGATCTTGAACGTCTGGTTCGGGAACAAGCCCGCCCGGGGGATATGGTCGTTTGCCTCGGCGCCGGTACGATCAGTGCCTGGGCCAACAGTCTTCCTGACAAATTGCAAAGAAAACAAGCCGTTTGACGCAGGTCTATGTTTATCGCACAACCAATAGGATCGATGACCGGTTGATTGACGCACAAGCTCCGCGGAGGAGGCGATGGAATATTCACTGATCTTTGCGGCGCTGTGGGTGATCTGCGCCACCATCGTTGCGCTGTTGCCGATGCGATTGCAATTCCCGCCGGGCATCGTCCTGTTGATCTGCGCGCCGGTCCTGATTGTCTGGCTGGGGTATGACTACGGCTGGCTCTGGGCGTTCTTGGCTTTTGGTGGGTTTGTTTCGATGTTCCGCAATCCCCTTCGCTACTACTGGCGCAAATGGGTGCGCGGCGAGGTTATGGAATGAGCTGGTCCATCGCCCTTGCCGCCCTGTGGGGGCTTGCCGCCAACGTGCTGGCGATGATCCCCAGCAAAGACAACCACTGGACGCGTGCCTATATTCTGATCGCTGTTGGTATTCCGATCCTGGGTTACGTCACGTACGAGCATGGCCCGTGGATCGGGTTGATTGTTCTGACCGCCGGCATGTCCGTGCTGCGTTGGCCGGTGATCTATCTGACCCGTTGGACAAAGGCGAAAATGCAGGGCATGAAGGCCAGCAGTAAGTAACAGGCTGTTATTCCGGAGGCCCCATGGTCGACATCGCCACGTTCGCCTATCTGCCGCTGATCTCACTTATTCTTGGTACGGTTGCCGGCTTTGTCGCCGGGCGCTGGGTCGGCACCAAAGGGTTGCTGTGGTTGATCGGATTGGCCTCGGCGACAGCGTTGGTGTTGATCGTGACGCTTGCGGGCGTCCAAACCGGCGAGGAGGAGCAGGCCTTTACCCCGTTCGTCTGGTTGACGGGCGGTGTCCTGCCATTCCTGTTTGCCGTCATCATGGGCGGTCTCGGCGGGCGTAGTCTGGCGGCAAGGGCAAACACATGACAGCACTGCCCGAGGTTCGGGGTCGCCTGACGCAGGCACGTCCGCTCAACGATCTGACATGGCTGCGCGTCGGCGGGCCGGCAGACTATCTGTTCCAACCTGCCGATACCGAAGACCTTCAGACCTTTCTGCGCGATCTGCCAGCCGATGTAACCATCTTCCCCATGGGCGTCGGCTCGAACCTCATCGTGCGCGACGGAGGTCTGCGCGCAGTGGTGATCCGGTTGGGGCGTGGTTTCAACGGTATCGCTGTCGATGGTAACACCGTCACCGCAGGTGCCGCCGCGCTGGACGCGCATGTGGCGCGCAAAGCGGCGGATGCGGGTGTGGACCTGACCTTTCTGCGCACCATACCCGGCTCGGTTGGGGGGGCGGTTCGGATGAACGCGGGCTGCTATGGCAGCTATACGGCGGATGTGCTGCAAAAGGCTACCATCGCCACGCGGCAAGGCGACCTGATTGACCTGACCACCGAGGACCTCAACTTTCGTTATCGCCAGACCGATTTGCCCGAAGGTGCCGTGCTGGTATCGGCAACGTTTCAGGGTCCGGCGGGTGATCCGCAGGAACTGCACGCCCGCATGAAAGAGCAGCTCAGGAAACGCGACGAGACCCAACCGACCAAGGACCGCAGCGCCGGTTCCACGTTCCGCAACCCGGCCGGATTTTCTTCGACCGGGCGCGCCGATGATGTGCATGACCTCAAGGCGTGGAAAGTGATCGACGATGCCGGGATGCGTGGCGCTACGCTAGGTGGGGCGCAGATGAGTCCGAAGCACTCGAACTTCCTGATCAATACCGGCGATGCCACCGCCGCTGACCTCGAAGGTCTGGGCGAAGAGGTGCGAAAAAAGGTTTACGAAACAAGCGGCATCACGCTAGAGTGGGAAATCATGCGGGTCGGCGATCCGCTGACAGAATAAAGCCCCAACCGTCAGACCATAACAGGCAATTTCAGGCGACGGATCAAAGGCATAAACGCAATACGGACCATCAGATAAGGTCCAGGGACATTGAGGCGCACGTTGGGTATGTCGAGCAGGACAAACCTCAAAGTGGCGGTATTGATGGGCGGCCCCTCGGCGGAACGCGAGGTGTCTCTCAGCTCTGGGCGCGAATGCGCGGCCGCCCTTAGGGGAGAAGGCTTTGAAGTGGTCGAACTGGACGCAGGTCCTGACCTCTATGCGCGCCTGTTGGACATCAAGCCGGACGTGGTTTTCAACGCCCTGCATGGTCGCTGGGGTGAAGATGGCTGTGTGCAGGGTCTTCTGGAATGGATGCGTATCCCTTATACGCATTCCGGCGTGTTGGCCTCGGCGCTGGCGATGGACAAACAGCGCAGCAAAGAGATTTACCAGACCGAGGGCCTCCCGATTGTCCCCAGTGTGATCGTGCCAAAGGTCGAAGTGGTCGAAGTCCACGTGATGGAACCGCCTTACGTGGCAAAACCCAACAACGAAGGCTCCAGCGTCGGCATCTATATCGTGCACAAGGGCTCGAATGGGCCTCCGCAGTTGTCCGAGGACATGCCCGAACACATTATGGTCGAGAAATACGTAGCGGGCCGAGAACTGACCGTGACCGTGATGGGTGACCGCGCCCTGACGGTGACCGAGATCATGACCGATGGCGGCTGGTACGATTATGACGCCAAGTACAAGCCCGGCGGCTCGTGGCATGTGCTGCCAGCCGACATCCCGCAGGACATCTTTGACCGTTGCATGGATTACGCCCTGAAAGCGCATAATGCTCTGGGTTGTCGCGGCGTGAGCCGTACGGATTATCGCTGGGATGACAGCCTTGGGGCCGATGGTCTGTTCCTGCTGGAAACCAACACGCAACCCGGCATGACGCCCACATCGCTTGTGCCCGAACAGGCCGAGCATTGCGGCATGACTTTCGGCCAGCTTTGCGCCTGGATGGTAGAGGACGCCTCATGCGACCGCTGAAGGCCACACGCGCACCGGTGATCCACCGGTCCAAGCCGCTGGCCGGTCCGGATGCCGATTTCGCCTCGGCGCAAAACCCCGATCCGACGGCAGAAACTGTCTTGCGACTTCGTGGGGTCAAGCTTTTTCAAGGCGCTGGGCGGCGAGGTGATCCGGCGCCCTCTCGGCTAAGCTACCGTTTGCAGCGTTGGATGCTGACGCCCGGAATTCGGCGCGGTCTGAAAATCGGTCTGCCGATCTGCTTGCTCGTTGCGGCCACCGGTGGCTTTTTTGCTTCCGAGGACAGACGCACCGCCGTCAGCGCCTATGTGGCCGAAATCAAGACTTCGATCCAGGAGCGTCCGGAATTCATGGTCAACCTGATGGCCATCGACGGCGCAGGTACCGGTTTGTCCGAAGACATCCGCGAGGTTGTCCCGTTGGATTTCCCGCTCAGTTCCTGGGATCTGGATGTCGAGCAAATCCGTGACACGATTGCCGGGCTGGACCCGGTGAAATCCGCGACGGTGCGCATCCGCCCTGGCGGTATTCTGCAAGTGGATGTGGTCGAGCGTCAGCCGGTTATCGTCTGGCGAACGCGGGACGGGATCGAGCTGTTGGATGAGACCGGCGCGCATGTGGATCAGGTGGCCTCCCGTGCCGACCACACGGCTCTGCCGCTTATCGCAGGCAAGGGGGCCGATAAACATGTGCCGGAAGCGCTTGAGATATTGGCGACCGCGCGCAGTTTGGGTAGCCGCGTTCGTGGGCTGGTGCGCGTCGGAGAGCGGCGCTGGGACCTTGTTCTGGATCGCAATCAGCGGATCATGCTGCCGACCGAACGCCCGGTCCGCGCGTTAGAGCGGGTTTTGGCAGTCAACGAAGTAAAGGATCTTTTGGAACGTGACGTGGCCGTTGTGGACATGCGGCTTGGGCAGCGACCGACGATCCGGATGAACAAGACCGCCAACGAGGCCTGGTGGAATACAAAAGTGACAGAGGGTAACGGGCAATAACGACAATGATGACCGATCTGTATCAATCCCAACGCGCAATGCGCCAGATGCGCCGTCAGGCGATGCAACGAGGCGTCGTTGCCATTCTGGATGTCGGCAGTTCCAAGATTGCCTGTCTTGTTCTGCGTTTTGACGGCTCAACCCCGCTGAGCGAGGATAACACTATCGGCTCGATGGCGGGCCAGACCGGATTTCGGGTGATCGGCGCGGCGACGACCCGGTCGCGCGGGGTTCAGTTCGGCGAAGTCACCGCGATGCAAGAGACCGAGCGCGCGATTCGAACCGCGTTGCAGGCCGCGCAGAAAATGGCGGATATTCGCGTCGACCATGTGATCGCCTGCTTCTCGGGCGCGAACCCGCGGTCCTACGGGCTGGACGCTCAGGTTGATCTTGAGGGGCAACTTGTGACCGAAGCCGAGGTCGGCCGGGTTCTGAACGCGTGCGACGTGCCGGATTATGGGGCAGGGCGCGAGGTGCTGCACGCCCAGCCTGTGAACTTTGCGCTTGATAACCGCTCGGGCCTGACCGATCCGCGAGGGCAGTTGGGGCAGTCTCTGGCGGTGGACATGCATATGCTGACCGTCGATGCAGCAGCGATTCAGAACATCGTGCGCTGCATCAAACGGTGTGATCTGGAGCTGGCAGGCATTGCAAACTCGGCTTATGTCTCGGGCATTTCGGCGCTGGTCGAGGACGAGCAGGAATTGGGCGCAGCCTGTATCGATATGGGCGGTGGCACCACCTCTGTGTCGATCTTTATGAAGAAACATATGATCTATGCCGATTGCGTTCGCATGGGTGGCGACCACGTGACCAGCGATATTTCCATGGGGCTTGGCGTGCCCGCAGCGGTGGCCGAACGGATCAAAACGTTCAACGGCGGCGTTCACGCGACCGGCGCAGATGACCGCGACCTGATCGATATCGGCGGTGACACCGGTGATTGGGAACATGACCGCCGCACCGTCAGCCGGGCCGAACTGATCGGAATCATGCGCCCGCGCGTCGAAGAGATTCTGGAAGAAGTCCGCATCCGTCTGGACGCTGCAGGCTTTGATCACATGCCCAGCCAGCAGATCGTTTTGACAGGCGGGGGCAGTCAGATCATGGGGTTGGACGGGCTGGCCAGCCGCATCCTCGGTCAGCGCGTGCGTCTGGGGCGACCTTTGCGTGTTCACGGATTGCCGCAATCGGCGACGGGGCCCGGGTTTTCCTCGGCGGTCGGACTTAGCCTGTTTGCCGCGCATCCACAGGATGAATGGTGGGATTTCGAGATACCGGTTGATACCTACGCGGCCCGCCCGTTCAAGCGCGCGGTGCGCTGGTTCCGTGACAATTGGTAAGGTCGCCGCTCTGGCTGCGCTGTTGCCGCTGACGGCGACCGCCCAGACCTTGATCGAACCCGAAGCATTTCTGACCGCCCTCAAGGGCAAAACTGTCCGGTTCCATGATGTACCCAGCGGTGATCTGGTCGGGACTGAAGAATTCCTCAGCACCACCGTGTCGGTCTGGCGGATGGAGGGGCGCGGCTGCGTCTATGGTCAGATCACAACACCGAATGGGCAGATCTGCTTTCTATATGACGACGATGCCGATGGCTTGCCGGTATGTTGGTGGCCCTTCGAACACGAGGGCCGGCTGATGGTGCGGCTTTCGACCTTTGCCTATACCGAAATTCAGGAAGTGCGCAGCATAACAGAAGACGGCCTATCCTGCCCAAGTGCCCCTACCAGTTGAAGAAATAGCTTGCGGCTGACTGATTTATCCCTAAAGATATCCACAAGGCCCGACAGAGGCCCACGGCAGAACATCGAGCGGTTTTGCGACACAGATTGGATGAACGGCGCATCACGCATTGCTTTTTGGCAATGGGTTCTTGGCTTTTGTTGTGGTGGATGAGTGTCAGTCCGCAACATCTGGCGAAGAAAGCAAAATGCCGCCGTTGGATGCCATATTTCCTCCACATTTTGTGGTTTCGCGCGATTTTTGGCGTGACGTTTGGGGATTCGAGCGATAAAATCAAACTCGGATAGGTCAGAAATACACCGCATTTGGCGGCAACTTATAAACAGGCGGACAGAGCATGACATTGAATCTTTCGATGCCCGGGCAAGATGAATTAAAGCCTCGGATTACGGTTTTTGGCGTTGGTGGCGCTGGCGGTAACGCCGTCAACAACATGATTGAAAAGCAGTTGGACGGCGTTGATTTCGTTGTTGCCAATACGGACGCTCAGGCCTTGCAGCAAAGCCAGTCTTCGGCGCGTGTGCAACTGGGCGTAAAAGTCACCGAAGGGCTGGGTGCCGGTGCGCGCCCCACTGTCGGTGCAGCCGCCGCCGAAGAAAGCATCGAGCAGATCGTAGACCATCTTGCCGGTGCGCATATGTGCTTTATCACTGCGGGCATGGGCGGGGGCACCGGTACAGGCGCCGCGCCGATCATTGCGCAGGCCGCTCGTGAGCTGGGGGTTCTGACGGTTGGTGTTGTCACCAAACCCTTCCAGTTCGAAGGCGCCAAACGCATGCGCCAGGCCGAAGACGGCGTTGAATCGCTGCAAAAGGTCGTCGATACGCTGATCATCATTCCGAACCAGAACCTGTTCCGCCTGGCGAATGAAAAGACCACCTTTACCGAAGCGTTCTCGATGGCCGATGACGTTTTGTATCAGGGTGTTAAAGGCGTGACTGACCTGATGGTGCGCCCGGGCCTGATCAACCTCGACTTTGCCGACGTTCGCGCCGTGATGGACGAAATGGGCAAGGCGATGATGGGCACCGGTGAGGCAACCGGAGAAGATCGCGCCATTCAGGCGGCTGAGAAAGCCATCGCCAACCCGCTGCTGGACGAAATCAGCCTCAAGGGCGCAAAGGGCGTTCTGATCAATATCACCGGCTCGCACGACTTGACCCTGTTCGAGCTGGACGAAGCTGCCAACCGTATCCGCGAAGAGGTGGACCCCGAGGCCAATATCATCGTCGGCTCGACTCTCGATACCGCGATGGAAGGTGGTATGCGCGTTTCGGTCGTGGCAACAGGCATCGACGTGGCCGAAAAGCAGGCTGAGGTTCCGGTTGCCCGGCGCTCGATGTCGGCGCCTTTGACACGGACAGTTTCGGCGGAAGAAGCACCGCGTGAGGAAGCGCCAGCAGCTGAAGTTGCGGCCTCGACCGCCGAGGGAAACATCGCACCTTCGTTGTTTGAATCGATCGAAGATGTCGAGTTCAAGCCTGGCTGGCATGAAGAACAGCCAGCGGCCACCGCGCGGGATGACGATGGCCTTCCGCCACCAGCCTACCAGCCCGAAGTTGCCGAGTTCGAACCTCAGCCTGAGCCTCTTGAACCGGCCCCTGAGACCCATGCGGCCCGTTCCGACCTGCCGGGAACACCATCCCCGGAGGCGATCCAACGCTTGCAGGCCGCGGTGCAGAATGTTCCTACCCGCGCCCGTATGGCTGCTGAGCGCCCGCAGCAACCAGCCCCTCAACCGCAACCCGCGGCTGAGGATCGCCCAAGATTCGGGTTTAACCGTCTCATCGACCGGATGACAGGTCACGCGGCTGATACTCCGGCCCAGCCAGTGCGTCAGCAACCGTCATTCCGTCAGGGTGACGCCACGGCACCTGCCCAGGAAGAGGCTGATCCGGACCAGGATCGCATCGAAATTCCGGCCTTCCTGCGCCGTCAGGCCAACTGATACCGGTCACAAAATGCAGATAGGGGGCCGCCTTCGGGCGGCTCTTTCTGTTTTAAATACAAAGCATTACTGGACGGTAAGCAGGGATTTGCCGATCTGTTACATACATGTTTCATTCGGTTACAAAGAGTGAGTTGAGCCTTGGCGCTGCCTTCCTTAGTTGGGGTGCAACACAGCCCGGGGGAGGCTGGACACCACTCGCTGAGGT
Organism: Ruegeria sp.; assembly: GCF_965243365.1. GTDB lineage: Bacteria > Pseudomonadota > Alphaproteobacteria > Rhodobacterales > Rhodobacteraceae > Ruegeria. The sequence goes on from NZ_CBDEUW010000002.1 coordinate 2,661,581, forward strand.
CAACTTTGCAACATACGCTCAAATCATCAGTCACGTTTAAGGGCGTCGGGCTGCATGGCGGTAAGCCTGCAACCATGGTTCTGAAACCGGCGGCTGCTGGTCATGGGATCTGGTTCAAACGGACTGACATTGAACTGGGCAATGCGCTTATCCCGGCGATTTATGACGTGGTCGAACGCACGCCGCTTTGCACACGCCTTGTCAACGACGCGGGCGTCACCGTCTCGACTGTCGAGCATATCATGGCCGCCCTGGCCGGATGTGGCATCCATAACGCGCTGGTCGAGATTGATGGGCCCGAAGTTCCGATCATGGATGGCTCTGCGGTTGAATTCGTCCGCGGTATCATGGCCAAAGGGGTACGCCGCCAAGCCAGCCCGGTTCTGGCCTATGAGGTGCTGAAACCTGTGACCGTGGAACGTGAGGGTGCGAGGGCATCGATCACTCCGGCGGACGGGCTTGAGATCGAATTTCATATCGACTTTGAAGATGACGCCATCGGCAGCCAGACCAAGACGCTGGATATGCGCAACGGATCATTCGCGCGCGAGCTGTGCGACAGCCGCACCTTCTGCCGCCGCACGGATGTTGAAGCCATGCGTGAAAGCGGTTTGGCCTTGGGTGGGACGCTGGAAAATGCGGTTGTTGTTCAGGGCGACGAGGTACTGACCCCCGGCGGTTTCCGTCACGAGGATGAAGCCGTGCGCCACAAGATGCTGGATGCCTTGGGCGACCTGTATCTGGCAGGCGGCCCTATTCTGGGTCACTTTGTTGGTGAAAAGTCGGGTCATTCGATGACCAACACTTTGTTGCGCAAGCTGTTCGAAACACCCGGTGCGGTGCGTCCGGTGCTATGTACACCAGAACAAGCGGCGCGTTTGCCCGGACAGGGGCTGGTCCGCAGCGAAATTCCACAAGTTGCTTGATTTGATCACCTGAAACGACAATTGCGTCACCGCGCGTATAAGGCGTTTTGCACCGGAATTTTATGTGCTAGACCAAGGCCCGATCCGGGGCGAACCCCGATAAGTAAGACGACAAGGATGGGCGGAATGGTTGGCACCAAAGCGGCAGTCAGATTCGCAAGCGCGGCTCTTCTGGCAGCAGTTTTGTCAGCATGTGGCAATGGCGGCGGCCTTTTTGGTAACAAAGGTGCCGATCGTAGCCAGAACCTGGAAGGGTATACGCCCGAGCAGATTTATACGCGCGGCGAATACGAGCTGTCACAGAATCGCTCGGATGACGCTGCATGGTATTTCTCGGAAGTCGAACGCCTGTATCCTTATTCTGACTGGGCCAAACGCGCGCTGATCATGCAGGCGTTTTCGTTCCATTCGGATGGGAACTATGCCGAAAGCCGTGCTGCGGCCCAGCGATACATCGATTTCTACCCAACAGACGAAGACGCGGCCTATGCGCAGTACCTGCTGGCACTCAGCTATTATGACCAGATCGACGAGGTCGGTCGCGATCAGGGTCTGACCTTTCAAGCGCTGCAGGCGTTGCGCACAGTGATCGAGGTGTATCCGGATAGCGAATACGCGACGTCCTCGGTTTTGAAATTCGATCTGGCCTTTGACCATCTGGCCGGCAAAGAGATGGAAATTGGACGCTATTACCTGCGTCAGGACCACTTCACCGCCGCGATCAACCGCTTCCGCGTCGTGGTCGAGGATTTTCAGACCACATCGCACACGGCCGAAGCGCTCTATCGTCTGATTGAGGCGTATCTGGCGCTGGGTCTGGTGGATGAGGCACAGTCGGCCGGCGCGATTCTCGGTTACAACTACCAGTCCTCGGAATGGTATGATGATGGCTACAAGCTGCTGACGTCGCGTGGGCTGGACCTCAAGAGCCGCGGTAACAACTGGTTGTCCCAGATTTATCGCCAGACGATTAAGGGTGAGTGGTTGTAATCGCCATGGCTTTTGGCTTGGGACGCTAAAGACCCGATGCTGCGCGCCCTAGATATCCGCGACATGCTGATCATTGACCGGTTGGAACTGACCTTCCAGCCGGGCCTGAATGCTTTGACCGGCGAAACCGGGGCGGGCAAGTCGATCCTGTTGGATTCACTGGGCTTCGTTTTGGGCTGGCGTGGGCGGGCTGAACTGGTCCGTCAAGGTGCAGCGCAGGGCGAGGTCGTTGCGGAGTTTGAGCTGCCAGAGGATCATCCCGCACATGCGGTTCTGGCCGAGGCTGGTTTACCCGGTGGCGAGGAATTGATCCTGCGCCGGGTCAACACGGCCGAAGGCCGCAAGACCGCTTGGGTCAATGACCGGCGCTGTTCGGGCGAGGTGCTGCGGGCGTTGTCGGAAACCTTGATCGAATTGCATGGCCAGCATGATGATCGCGGGCTGCTGAACCCACGCGGCCATCGCGCGATGTTGGATGCTTATGCGGGGGCAGAAGAACAACTTGCTGCCGTCCGTGCCGCTTGGGGCCAGATGTCTGCCGCACGCAAAGCGCTGGCCCAGACCGAGGCAACGCTGGGCGAGATGCGCGCCGAGGAAGAATTCCTGCGCCATTCTGTGGGGGAACTGGATCAACTTGATCCGCAACCGGGTGAGGATGCCGATCTCGACGCCCGCCGCCGGATGATGCAGGGGGCCGAACGCATCCGCGATGACGTGGCCCGCGCCTTTGCGCTGCTGGGCGGCGATGGGGCAGAAGGCGCGATGGCGGATGCTGTGCGCTGGCTTGAAGGCGTGTCGAACAATGCAGGCGGCCAGTTGGAAGAGCCGATCGCTGCATTGGGTCGTGCGTTGATTGAATTGGGTGAGGCGCAGGACGGCGTGAACACTTGCCTGCAGGCGCTCGATTTCAACCCGGCAGAACTGGAACAGGCCGAAGAACGCCTGTTTGCCATTCGGGCTTTGGCCCGCAAACACGATGTGGCCCCGGACGATCTGGGTTCGTTTGCCGATACGCTGCGCGACCGGCTGAACCGGCTTGATGCGGGTGACGCCGATCTCAGTGACAAGCGCGCTGCGGTGGACACCGCGCAGGCTGCCTTTGACAGCGCCGCAACCGCGCTGAGCGCCAGTCGGCAATCGGCAGCTCAATCCCTGGACAGCGCCGTGATGGCCGAACTCGCGCCACTGAAAATGGAACGCGCCGTGTTCCGGACCGAGATCACTTCGACGGACCCCGGACCAGAAGGTATCGACGCTGTCGCCTTCACCGTCGCGACCAACCCCGGCGCGCCGTCGGGGCCTTTGAACAAAATCGCCTCGGGTGGGGAACTCAGCCGTTTCCTGCTGGCGCTCAAGGTTTGCCTGACCGGCGATGACAGCGTCCGCACCATGATCTTCGACGAAATCGATCGGGGTGTCGGTGGTGCCACGGCGGATGCGGTCGGGCGGCGGCTGGCGTCCCTTGCGCAGGGCGGGCAGGTTTTGGTCGTTACGCATTCTCCGCAAGTGGCGGCGCGTGCGGCCCATCACTGGCGGGTTCAAAAGCAGGTCAGCGACGGGCAGACCCTGTCAACGGTGACCCCCCTGGCCGAGCCGGATCGCGTTGACGAGATCGCGCGGATGGTTGCCGGCGACACCATCACCGACGAGGCGCGCGCTGCTGCTCGCGCCCTGTTGCAGGCATAGCCCGCCGCTGCCTCACAGTGTTGCTATCCCGCTTTAATATGGGCGCTCCGTGGCTTACTAAGGATCAAGACATGATCCCCGAGGGCCAATGACCCAATCGACCCGCACTGTTCTGCGCAATCAGTTCAATCAGGCCGTCGCCGCGCTTAAGGATGCATGGCGGGTTCTGCGCCATCGCGGTCCCAGTCAGATCCAGTTCTGGTTCATCGCTTTGGCCATCGGGATCGCAGCGGGGTTCATGGCGCTGGGGTTTCGCAAGGCAATCGCCGGGTTGCAGGCCTATATCTATGACACCGAAGACATCCTTTTGTTGCACAGCCATGTCGAAAGCCTGCCATGGGTGCTGATCCTTGTGACGCCGATCATAGGTGGGCTGGTCGTTGGGGTGATTTTGCACAAATTCACCGATGACGGGCGCGTGCGGTCCGTTGCGGACGTGATCGAAGGGTCGGCCCTGACCGATGGCCGGGTCGAGACAAAAGCGGGGATCGCATCGTTTTTTGCATCGTTGATTACGCTCAGCTCTGGTGGATCAACGGGACGAGAGGGACCGGTTGTACATATGGCCGGGGTAATTTCGACCTGGGTCAGCAACCGCATTCACGCTGATGGCATCACTGGCCGCGACCTTCTGGGGTGTGCCGTTGCCGCTGCTGTATCGGCCAGCTTTAACGCGCCAATAGCGGGTGCTTTGTTCGCTCTTGAAGTCGTGCTGCGCCATTTCGCGGTGCATGCGTTTGCACCCATCGTGATCGCATCGGTCGCTGGGACGGTGATCAACCGGCTGCAATATGGGGACGTGACCGAGTTTTCTCTGGATACGCCCGGGTCGCTTCAGTTTTATGTAGAGCTTCCGGCCTTTCTGATCCTGGGTCTGATCTGCGGGCTGGTTTCGCTCTTGCTGATGAGGTCGATTTTCTTTGCCGAGGATATCGGCAACCATGTCCAGAACCGCCTGTCGCTGCCGCGCTGGCTGCGCCCGGCTGTTTCGGGGGCGATGCTGGGCCTTCTGGCAATCTGGTTTCCGCATATCATCGGTGTCGGCTATGAAACCACGATACGTGCCCTGACCGGAGACCTTGTGCTGACCACTGCCATCCTGTTTGCAGTGATCAAGACGGTGGCCGTTGCCATCACAATGGGCGGGCGCATGGGCGGCGGTGTGTTTTCGCCCTCTCTGATGATCGGAGCACTGACAGGGCTTGCCTTTGGCCTGATCGCAACCGGGTTGCTGCCGGATGTCTCTGGCACCCATACGCTTTACGCCTTTGCCGGGATGGGGGCAGTGGCGGCGGCTGTGCTGGGCGCTCCGATCTCGACCACACTGATCGTTTTTGAGCTGACCGGAGACTGGCAGATCGGCCTTGCCGTGATGGTGTCGGTCTCGATGTCGACGGCACTGGCCTCGCGCCTGGTCGACAGGTCTTTCTTCCTGACACAGCTTGAACGGCGCAACGTTCATCTGGCCGCGGGGCCGCAAGCCTATCTGTTGGCGATGTTGCGGGCAGGGGCTGTCATGCGCCCGCTAGGGGGTGCGCGGTCAATCTCAAAGGACGAGGCCCAGCAGTTGATCGATCAAGGGCTTTGCGTTGCAGCCAGCGCCACACTCGAGGCTGCCATGCCCTATTTCGACCGGGCGGAAGTACCCTGCATTCCCGTTGTGGTCATCGACAAGGACGGATGCGAAGAGCCCGTTGGCGCGCTGTACCACATCGATGCGCTCAAGGCATACAACCGGGCACTGGCCGCCACTGCGGCGGAAGAACACTCCTAACCGCCATATACGCTGGCCGCGTCGCCCAGATAATTGTCCCAGGCAAACCAGTAAGAGATATGGCCGGCGACGCGCGGCAGCCTTGTGCCATCCGGCCCGACCAAGGCTTCTTCGGTCATCGTCCATTTCCGGCCTGCGTCATCCACCAACCCTCCATCCGATGCTTTGAAAGTATGGGTCGATCTCTCATAGGCCCGAACCGCGCGTTTGTCCGGATTTCCGACCAATACCAACGGTGTGCTGGCAATAGCATCATTGATCACACGTGTCCGGTTGAAGGCATCCAATGGCCAAGCGCGCGCAGCCCCAAATTGGCGCACGGCGAATATGTAATCCTTCTGACGATGCGCCGACTGGTCGACCAGGGCAGGGAACATCAGTTCGGGCGAGGCAAAATACTCCTGATACACTACCCCCGAACCATAATTGCGCCGGTGGCCAGTCCTGACAGACAGCACCTTGCTGTTCGGATGCGATGCCTTCCAGCTGTCCCATGTGGTGATCACCACCGGACGCTGTTTCAGTTCAATACCGCTGTCAACCAGAGGCCCAACGACAGGCTTGCCCGTGTATTGGTTCCACAGGGAATGCGTCTCGCGGTCGAACATCAGCTTGTTCGAGCGGTACAGAAACCCGGATGAGCCGAATATGAAAGGTTTCCGGCGCCCCGGAACATGCGTCTCGAACAGGATGCCCGATCCGCATAGCGTACAATAGGCCAGCGCCACGGGCACGCCACCGATCACCTCGTTGAACATTTCATGCCACCCCATGATACGCAGCGGGTAGGCGCGGACATCACCGTTGATCGATACGCCAAAAACCAGATCGTCACCTTTCAGATACTCGGCGTCCGAGGCGGATATCAGCGTTGGATTGTCCAGCGACGGGATGCCATCCTTCATGACCCCACCCCAAGTGATTTCCTCAAACCGGATCTTCATCCGATCTCGCTGCAGATATTGCGGGCGCAGGAACAGGTCAAAATTTGAATCGACGCCCAGCAGAACCTCTCGCTTGAACGGGATCAGCGAAGGATGTGGTACAACCTGGGGGTTTCTTTCCTGCCACAGCATCCATTCGAACCAGTCCGGACCCGTCGCTTCGCCGGTCAGGGATTGCATCACATCGACAATGTCGAATTGACGCTGCCTGCCATAACGCATTGCCGTTATCAGCGCGGAAACCACATCCGGGTCGCCACGTTGCGTCAAAAACGTCATGCCCGACTGAAATTCGCCCCTGCTGCCAAACAGCGTGGATCGAACGGCAGCCAGAACCGGATCTTCCTGTGCCCAAAGACTGTTTGGCGCGATCAGGCTGGCCGCAAGCGCTCCGGTGAATCCGCGACGTGTAAGTGGTGACATGGCATCCTCCCGATATCCCATGTCCAGCTTGCACGGTTTTGCGCTCACGTTCACACCACACCCGCGTGAGGTGTGTGAAAGGTATTTGTAGATTTCAGAGCAGCCCGAGCGGATCGATCAGTTTTTCTTCTCGGTATCGGTATCGGTATCGGTATCGGTATCGGTATCGTCGTCTGTCGGCGCGTCGTCATTCTGCTTAAGCGTCAGCGGCGGGTCTGTAACCTCGGCCGATATGGGCGCAGGCGCGGAAACAGATGTATTGTTATCCGCCATCAACTCGTCAGGCCCCGGTACGGGGCGCACCTGTTGCGGCTCTTCTTCTTTTTCTTCCTCGATCGGTGGTGGGGTTGGCTCAACCTCGACTGCAGCCAACGCACGGCGGAACACCAGAACATTGCGCCAATTCACCGCCGATCCGGTCAGGCCAGAGCGTTCTTCGCTCGGCAGCAATTCGGCGCGCTGATATTCCCAGCCATCCTGGGCCATCTGGTTCAACAATTGCTCAATCGAGTTTGCGAACCGCCCTTCGGGTGTCTTCACACCTCTGGCCTTGGTACCCTTTTGCGGAGCGGGGACAACTTTGTATTCGTAACGCTGCATCAACTGGTCCTGATTGCCATTTAGCGGCAAGGTATCATCTTAGCACGCAGGAAAAAGCGAACTTCGTGTTTTGGCGAAATTCAACCCGCACTGTTGCCGGAACCCTGCGCTGCCTTACCGACCAGAGACAGGCACAGCTCGGTCGCAAGCGCCATGTCCTGAACCGAGATCCATTCCAGCGGCCCATGAATGCACTGCATCCCTGTGAAAAGGTTCGGGGTAGGGGTGCCGAACTCGGTCAATCGCGAACCGTCGGTGCCGCCGCGAATCGGAACGGAAACGGGTTCTATCCCCAACTCACGACATGCATCGCGCGCTAGATCGACCGGAGTCATGTCCTTTTCCAGCCAATAGCGCATGTTGCGATACTGGTGCGATATCTCATGGGTGATCCGGGCGCGTGGCTCGGTGGCCTGCACGGCGGCGCAGACCTGACGAATGATTTCGCGCTGCGCCTCAAGCCCGTCCATCTCGAAAGCCCGCAGGATCAGCTTGATCTCCATCTCGGACGAGCCGCCATTCATGTCGGTTATGTGAATAAAGCCCTCGCGCCCATCGGTGACTTCGGGTGTCAGCGTGGCCTGCGGCAGAGTCTGCACGATCTTCGCCGCCAAGTGTGCGGCATTGACCATCTTTCCTTTGGCCAGTCCGGGATGGATCGAAACTCCGGTGATCCTGATCACCGCCCGGTCAGCCGAGAAGCTTTCATACTCGATCTCGCCAACCTGCTGCCCGTCCAGCGTGTAAGCGAAATCCGCCTTCAAATCTTTGGGAAGTTGCTCCGTCACCCCACGTCCGATTTCTTCGTCGGGGGTGAAGGCAATCCGGATCGGTCCGTGCGCGATCTCATTGTTTTCAATCAGATGCCGGGCCATGGTCATCAGGATTGAAATACCAGCTTTGTCATCCGCGCCCAACAGAGTTGTGCCCGAAGCAGTGATCAGATCGTTGCCGATCTTCTCGGCCAGATAGGGGTGTTCTTCCGGCGAAAGAACCAGTTCAGGATCGTCAGGAAAGGTGATCTCACCGCCGTTGTAACCCTTGATCACCCGAGGTTTGACGCCGGTCGCATTGAACTGAGGTGCCGTATCCACATGGGCCAGAAACCCGATGGTCGGCCCCGGCGCGGTGCCGGGAATGGTCGCCACCACAACGCTATCGCCTGTGATTTCCACGTCCTGTGCACCGATTTCTGTCAGCTCGTCGTGCAGCAGGTTCAATACGTCCAACTGGATTTTGCTGCTGGGGGTCGAGGCCGAGGTCTCATCGCTTTGGCTGTCGATTGCCGCGTATCGCATCAGGCGCGTTTCAAGTTCCTGATCAAATCTGTTCTGCATGGCACCTACCTCTCTGGTGCGGAAGAAAGAGCGCAAAAAGAAACGGAGTCAAGCCAATGGCCGGACTCCGCTCATTCCTGTGAAATGGGACTTACGCGCCCAGCTTTTTACTGACCAGCTCGTTGACGGCCTTCGGGTTGGCCTTGCCGCCGGTGGCTTTCATCACCTGACCGACAAACCAGCCTGCCAGTTTCGGGTTCACCTTGGCCTTTTCGACCTGCGCCGGGTTGGCGGCGATGATCTCGTCCAAAGCGGCTTCGATAGCGCCGGTATCGGTCACCTGTTTCATGCCGCGCTCTTCGACGATCTGCGCCGGATCGCCGCCTTCGGTATAGACGATCTCGAACAGGTCCTTGGCGATCTTGCCCGAGATCGCATCCGATGAAATCAGATCGATGATCCCGGCCAGTTGAGCGGGCGAGACCGGCGACTCGGTGATGTCGTGATCCTCTTTCTTCAACCGGCCAAACAGCTCGTTGATCACCCAGTTCGCAGCCAGTTTGCCGCTGCGGCCCTTGGCGACTTCTTCGAAATAAGCAGCGCTTTCGACTTCGGCGGTCAGCACCGACGCGTCATAATCGGTCAGGCCAAATTCGCTGATGAACCGCGCCTTTTTGTCGTCGGGTAGTTCGGGCAGCTTGGCTGCAATGTCATCGACCCATGCCTGTTCGATCTCCAGCGGCAGCAGGTCGGGATCTGGGAAATAGCGGTAATCATGCGCTTCTTCCTTCGACCGCATCGAGCGGGTCTCACCCTTGTCCGGGTCGTACAGGCGGGTTTCCTGATCGACCTTGCCACCCCCTTCGACGATGGCGATCTGGCGGCGGGCCTCGACCTCAATCGCCTGCTGGATGAAGCGCATCGAGTTCATGTTCTTGATCTCGCAGCGGGTACCCAGATGCGAGAAGTCCTGCGTTTCCTGGTACTTCTCATAGGCACCCGGCAAACAGATCGATACGTTCACGTCCGCCCGCAGGTTGCCGTTTTGCATGTTACCGTCGCAAGTTCCCAAATACCGCATGATCTGGCGCAGCTTGGCGATATAGGCGGCGGCCTCTTCCGGCCCGCGAATGTCGGGACGGCTGACAATCTCCATCAGGCAAACACCGGTCCGGTTCAGATCGACAAAGGACATATGCGGGTCCATGTCGTGGATCGACTTGCCCGCGTCCTGTTCCATGTGGATGCGTTCGATACGGACCATGCGCGCAGTGCCATCGCCCATTTCGACTAGCACTTCGCCTTCGCCCACGATGGGGTGATAGAGCTGGGAAATCTGGTAACCCTGCGGCAGGTCGGGATAGAAGTAATTCTTGCGGTCAAAGGCCGATTTCAGGTTGATATCCGCCTTAAGGCCCAGCCCTGTACGCACGGCCTGTTCCACACAGAACTCATTGATCACCGGCAGCATGCCCGGCATCGCGGCATCCACAAAGGCCACATTCGAATTCGGCTCGGCCCCGAATTGGGTCGACGCGCCCGAGAACAGCTTGGCGTTGGATGAGACCTGAGCGTGCACCTCCATCCCGATCACCAGTTGCCAATCGTGCTTGGTCCCGGCGATGGTTTTGGGTTTGGGCATTTCGTATGTCAGGTCGAGCATGGCGCGCCTCATTTCCGCAGAAGTCTAAGCCTGCGTATTAGGCCCGGCGCGGCCTAGGGGCAAGGGGGAATGGGGTCGTCATAGCGGACGACCTGCCCGTTTCAGGAAAACTGAAGGCCCGACGGCGTGAAAGTGATGCTCTGACCGCTGCGCAGTTCGTCCCGGAACAGGTCGGCGATGGCCTGCAACGCGTCGCGATGTCCACGGGCCGCAAACCGCTCGGCCGAGGGGATGCGGACACTGTTGTTAAACCCGTCCGCGGCGTGCGCCCAGATCAGGGGGTGCAGCTCGGTCATGTGATCGCGGATCAGCCAATCTGCGGCCGCGCGGAGTTCCGCGCGCACCAGATCGGCCGCTTCGCTGCGACCAAGGCCCTTTTGGATTGTAATCGCGCAGTAGGCAGCCAAAAGGTTGATCATCTGCTGATCAGGACGCCGGGCAACGATGTCACGCAACCCATCCAGGAAATAGTCGACATCGACCCGCGCGCAGGCCTCGGGGTCCAGGGCGATTGCGTCAAACTGCACCCAAGTATACCCGCCCGCGCCCCACACATCATGTGTCAGCGCCGCGTGACGCAGGGCTTGCAATTCAAGCTCTTGATAGCTGCCGAACCAGCGTGGCAACAGATGGCTGCCCATCGCCCGCATGTGGCGGTGGTTCTGAGGGTCCAGAGAAATCAGCGCCTCGTATTTTTTGGCGACCTGGGCGTGTCTCCGGCTTTGCCCCGCCAGCAAAGCACATTCCGCAGCCGCCACAGCAGGGCTGTCTGGTGCGGCGGCGCGGCATTTGGGCAAAAGGGCTGCAGCCCGGTCAAAATGCGCAGCACAGCGAGACCAGTGCTGTGGCTGGGCTGTCGCGTCGCGCGTAGTTCCGCGCCACGCCCAGGCCAGATCGATATGGGCCAATGCCACGACAAGACCGATCATCGGGTCATCGGGATGGTCCATAAGCTCGGTTTCCAGTTCAGAAATCCCGCACAGAAGGTCGTAATCCACAAAGGCGACGCCGTCTGCAAGCGCCTGCTCTACCGCCAACACCACGTCTGCACGGGCGCCAAAGGCTAGCAAATCCGCGATGGGTTGGCCACACGGTGCTTTTTTCCGCGCCTCATCTGCCGCGCGCATTTCATCGGAAAGCTGGGTCCAAAGATCCTGACGCGCCAGATGACGGCCGCGTTCGATCATTTGCCGACTCGTACGATCCTCTGGTCCGGGTTTGGCCACTGGAATATTGAGTTGCCCGGCGTCGTAGAAAACCGAGGCCTCATCCATAACCTGCACCTTTGGCGCGTCTGTGGGGCTTGGTGTGGAACTGCGGGCGGTCAAAGCCTTAAGGGACCGAAACATGGCAAAACTCGTACTGAACTCAATTGAAACTTGGGAAAGCTTGGCTGCAATTTAATAAAAACTCAAGGAAATGAGGTCTTATTGGGTCGAGTTCGCGAACAAAGAATGAAAGTGTTGAAAGATCGTTTCAGAAAGCTCTGAAATGGTGGCGTTCAACAGCGAAACCTGCCTGTTTCAGAACATCCTCGAATTCGCAATGGGGTGGCAGCGACTCGTCCGGAAGACGGACCCGTTTGTCGGACTGCAGAATGGCCGAAACCCGCACCGAAAAATCCCAGCGGGTGTCGAATCTGAACCGTTTGACCTCAGCCAATTTCAATTGGCCCTCTCTGCCGCCGCTGTGCCATTTGAGCGTGTCTTGCCCAAGCTCGATACCTGCGGTTGTGTCTCGCGCAACATCCATCACTGCAGGTATCGTGGTCAAAGCCAACAAGGCCATAATCCACCAGGCAGCATTCAAAACGATGACCATGCCGATCAGGACCGCGTAAATGCAGATCAAAATCACAATCGTTCGTTGAGAGCGGTTGTGGCGCGTGAATGTAAAGGCGGGATCAGCCTGCATCATGCATCCAAAATGCGCGAAACCATCTCGGTCGTGTCCCGTGACAAATCCGGAGTTTCCGCAATACGGGTCAGGTTTTCCCGCATCTGGGCTTGTCTGGAACGGTCATACCGTTTCCACGTCTGGAAGGCGCTGCACATGCGGGCCGTGGTCTGCGGATTCACCGGATCAAGGCGGATCAACCATTCAGCCAGCAACGCATAGCCCGCACCATCCTGACGGTGGAACCCGGCATGGTTCATTGCCAGCGAGCCCATGAGAGCCCGGAACCGGTTCGGGTTCTTCCAGTTGAACTCGGCATGCTTGGTCAGGTCACGCGCTATGTCTGCCGCACTGTCCGGGTGCGCCATTGAGGCCTGCAACCCGAACCACTTGTCGACCACCAGCCGGTCATGCTGCCACTGGTCGTAAAACGCCGCCAGTTCCGCCTCGCCCTTTCCGGCCCGCAAAAGGCACGCCAGCGCAGACAGTTGAAGGGTCATGTTGTCCGCTTTGGCATAATCCGCAGCCGCCTTGACCCCGCCATCCAATCGGGATGTGAGCCCGAGGGCAGCGCTGCCCAAGGCGCGCTTGCCGGATTGCTCGGCATCCGGGCTATAAGGCACATCAACCTCGGCTTCGGCATGTAGTCGCGGCAGCAGGTCTTGCATGTGTTGCGCCGTAGCTTGACGCAAGGTTTCGACTGCGGTCCAGATCGCCATCGGATCGGGCGTCTTACCCTTTTGGTGTAATGCGGTGGCCAATTCCGACTGCGTCGGCAGACCAAGCATCAGCGCGCGATAGGCCGGGTCAAGCGTCTGATCCCTTAACACGGCCAACAGCCCGTCCAGATAATCAGCATTTGGGGCTGCATCCCGCAGGATCATCCCTATCAAAGCCTCTTGTGCCAGGGATCTTCCGGCCTGCCACCGATTGAAAGGATCGGTGTCATGGGCCAGCAAGAAGGCATGCACCGCATCGGTCTGATCCTGTTCAAGGATCACAGGCGCTGAAAACTCACGCAGGATCGACGGCGTCGGCTTGGCGGCCAGGCCTGAGAAGGTAAAGCTTTGCTCAGCCTCAGTGAACTCCAGTACCTCGGTCGCGCGCACCTCATCGCCGTTATCATTCAGCAGGCCAACGGCGATCGGGATCACTTGCGGCAGTTTTTCGGATTGCCCTGGTGTCGGTTCGGTCTTTTGGTTGAGCGTCAGGGTATAGGTACCATCAACCCAGTCGTCCGAGACGAATACACGCGGTGTTCCGGATTGGCTGTACCAACGATTGAACTGGCTCAGATCGCGACCGGTAGTGTCCTCGAACACTTTCAGCCAGTCTTCGATTGTGCAGGCCTGCCCGTCATGGCGGTCGAAGTATAGATCAAGCGCCTTTGCATAGGCGTCGTCGCCGACCAGCCGTTTCAGCATCCCGATCACCTCGGCGCCCTTTTCATATACGGTTGAGGTGTAGAAGTTGTTGATTTCCTGAAAGCTTTCTGGTCGAACCGGGTGTGACAATGGCCCATTATCCTCGGGGAATTGCCGCGCGCGCAGGTCGATGGCATCGTGGATACGTTTCACCGAGGCCGAGCGCATGTCCGAGGTGAACTGAGCGTCGCGGAACACGGTCAGCCCCTCTTTCAGGCACAGCTGGAACCAGTCGCGGCAGGTGATGCGGTTGCCTGTCCAGTTGTGGAAATACTCATGCGCGATGATCGCTTCGATCCGTTCAAAGTTCATGTCGGTCGAGGTTTCAGGACTGGCCAGCACGGCGGAAGAGTTGAAAATATTCAGCCCCTTATTCTCCATCGCGCCCATGTTGAAATCGTCCACCGCGACGATGTTGAACACATCCAGATCGTATTCGCGGCCATAGACGTCTTCGTCCCATTTCATCGACTTCTTCAACGCCTCCATACCAAAGGCGCATTTGCCCTCGTCACCGGGACGGACCCAGAGGTTGAGTTCCACGTCACGTCCCGACATGGTGGTGAACTGGCCGGGGTGGGCGATCAGGTCGCCCGCGACCAGCGCAAACAGATAAGCGGGTTTGGGCCATGGATCGGTCCATTCTGCCCAGCCGTCACCTTTGTCCGAGGGGTTGCCGTTGGACAGCAGCACCGGCAAGTCGCCATTGATCCGCACCGTGAAGGTGGACATCACGTCCGGGCGGTCGGGATAATAAGTGATCTTGCGGAACCCCTCGGCCTCGCATTGGGTGCAATACATGCCGTTGGACATGTAAAGACCTTCCAGCGCGGTGTTGTTTCCGGGGTCGATTTCTACTTCTGCCTCCCAGACAAACGGCACGTTAGGAGCGTCGGCGGTCAGACCTTTGTCGGTGACATCCGGGGCAATATCGACGCCGTCGATGGTTGCGCTAATCAGGGTCAAGTCTTCGCCATGCAGAAAGAAGGTCGGATCACTGGCGTTGGGATTGGGGCGGAAGGCAATTCGGGACGTGACGCGGGTGGCGTGGTCGGCCAGATCAAAGGTCAGATGCACGCTGTCCACCAGATAGCCAAAGGGCGTGTAGTCTTTCAGATAGATCGTGGTCGGGGCAGCGTCGCGCATCGGGGGCCTCGTATGAGTTATCTCTGGCGCGACGTTATGGGCTATGTCGCGGCCCTGCAAGCCGAGTAGTCCGCGTGGTGACGCCATGTTTCAGTGCGCGCGGTGCAATACGAAGATCAAGACATGTTGCCTATCGGAAACTTCCGGCCTAATTGAGGCGTGTATACCTTGGCGTACAAATGCGGGAGATATCGAGGATGAGCAGCAGGGAAAACCGGAACGGTTTGCAAATTGCCGTCGAGCTGGCGGATTTCGTTGAAAGCCGGGCTCTGCCGGGAACGGATGTTTCCCCTGATACCTTCTGGTCCGGCCTGTCTCGTATGGTTGCTGAACTGGGGCCCAAAAACAAAGCGTTGCTTGATAAGCGGGCTGAAGTTCAAGCGCGTATTGACGGGTGGCACCTGGCCAACAAAGGTCAATCCCATGACGCCGATGCCTATCAGGAATTTCTACGCGAGATCGGGTATCTGGTTGAGGAAGGCGAGGCGTTCCAGATCGAAACCGCCAATGTCGACCCCGAGATCGCAATGACGCCCGGCCCGCAGCTGGTGGTGCCGATCAACAACGCCCGGTTTGCACTGAACGCGGCCAATGCGCGTTGGGGCAGCTTGTATGATGCGCTTTATGGCACTGATGCGATGGGTGATCTGCCTCCAAAGGGTGGGTATAGCTCAGAGCGCGGCGCGCAGGTGATTGCGTGGGCCAAAGCGTTCCTGGACGATGCCGTGCCGTTGGCAGACGGGTCGTGGGCTGACATCACCGGCCTGAGTATCGACGGTGGTGCGCTGGTTCCGGCCTTGGCCGATCCTGCCGCGTTTGTCGGTTTTGGCGGTGCTGCGGACAAGCCGGACTTTATTCTGCTGAAGAACAATGGTCTGCACGTGCAGATCGTGATCGACCCGGGCAGCACCATCGGTGCGTCTGATCCGGCGGGTATCGCGGATATCCGTTTGGAGTCTGCTTTGTCTACGATCATGGACTGCGAGGACTCGGTGGCTTGCGTCGACGCTGTTGACAAAGTCGTGGCCTATGGCAACTGGCTGGGCCTGATGAAAGGCGACCTGACCGAAGAGGTCACCAAGGGCGGCAAAACCTTTACCCGCAAACTGGCGGATGACCTGCGCTACACCAACGCCGGCGGTGAACCGTCGACGCTGAAAGGTCGTTCGTTGATGTTGGTGCGCAATGTCGGCCACCTGATGACAAACCCAGCCGTTCTGGATGGTGAGGGCAATGAGATCGGTGAGGGACTGATGGACGCGCTGTGCACGACGCTGATCGCGATGCACGATCTCAAGCGCGAAGGCGGCAATTCGGTCGAAGGGTCGGTCTACGTGGTGAAACCCAACCCAGGTTCAGCAAATTTGACATACACGGCTCCATAAGGTCATGATACAAAACGATTTTATTTTCGGAAAAGCCCGATATGGCACTACATTTTGTGCGTCAGGAGGTCGGTTGGAATGGCCTCGACCGTTACGGGTTTTTCAGTTTCCGGATACGCCTTTCAAGCGCGTATGGTACGCCCGCCGCCTTCGCAACCCCTGCCGCCACCGGGTCTGGCCGAGCGTCCGTTCTGACCTCGATCCGTGCGCCGTCGACGGAGGTGAAGGACGTGGTGGCCCGCTGCCAGCGACCGAGCTTGTTGCGCACAGAGGCCCAACTGTCGTGGACCCCCTGCGCAGCGAGACGGGTCCGGATGACATTGACGCCGTACAGCGCCAGCACCGCGATGAACAGATGGCCCTCGATCCGCCTGGACAGTTGGTGCCAGATCGGGCGCAAGCCGAGTTCAGACTTGAGCGTCTCAAACGTCGCTTCGAGTTCGGTCAAACGCCAGTAGGTGCGCACCGTCTTCTCAAGGCCCCATTCCGTGTGGCTGGTGCGCAGCACATAGAGGCCCGCGCGGGCATCGCGTGTATTGAATGCCGCATTGGGTACCCATGTCACCGCGCTGGCCTTGCCATCCGAACCCTTTGTGACGCGGATGTCATAATGCTGATTGACCATAGCGTAGCGTTCCCGCAAACGCCCGAGCCGCTCCAGAACCTTGTCGTATGTCTTGACGGAGCGCGGCTTGCTCAAGCCGTCGTGCAAGGCGGTAAGTTCTGCCTCAAAGGCGTCCCGCTTCTTGGCCAGAATGGCTTCATCACGCTCCTGTCGCGCCTGGCTCCAGATGCAGAGTTGCGCTTCGTTCTCAGGCTCGTGGGACAGGTTCCAGATCCGCGCCTCATGCCCCGATCTGGTCTCGATCGTTGCATCAGGATCCCGCGCGCCTGCAGCATCCGCCTGATCCGGCTTGACCCCACCCCGCCTGACCGTGATCCAATGATAGCCCCGGTTGCGCAGTTCGGCGAGGTTGTTTTCGGTAGCGATGTCTGCATCCATGATGACCGTGGGCTTGTCCTTGTCCTCCGGTGTGGCAAGGCTGTCCAGCGCCTCGAACAGCGTGCCGGGTTCGCTGACATTGCCGGGCAGAACGCTGGAGCGGCGCGGGAAGCCGCCCTCGTCGGTGGCCATCGCGAGCGTGACAAGAGGGCAGTCGTTCCGTTTCTGCTTGGAGCGTCCGAACCTGGCCAGATCGGACGCTGGACGCCCGGTCATGTAGGTGTTGGTCAGGTCATAGAAGATCACCGCACCGGAACTGCCGAACAACGTGCGCTGACGGTCAAACAGCGCGTCTTCGATGGCCTCGTGGTGTTTGACCAGACCGTCACTGAGACGATACAGCTTGTCGAGATAGAGCGCCGGCCCGGTATTGAGGCGCAGAAGTTCAAACGTGGCACTGTTGGTCTCCAACCATCGCAAAGTCTCCCGTTCGCTGGCGGGATGCACCATGCGCGCAATCACCAGCGCCATGGCGATCCGGGCGTCTCGATCCGACAGGCCGACATTCTTGAGCACCCCAAGAAAGCCCAGAGCCTCCAGAGCGGCCAGGGCAAGTCGCTCACAGCCCACAGACCGCGCGTCTTCAATCTGTATGCTGTCGAGACGGATATTTGCTGTGCCGCCATCCAGGGCCTCGGCCGCCGACTGGACCAACGCGCGGCTGCGCAACTTCTGCACAATGGTATCCGCCATTGTCGCCAATTCCGGTTCAGGATCGAACAGAGGCGTTTCTCCCGTAATCCCCGCCTGAACGAGTTCGACCAGTTCGGGCCACTGCGATTTGGGGATCGGAAAGGCTGCTCCGAGGTTCAGGAGCGTCTTTTGTTGCACCTTGCGGCCCGTTCTAAAATTCTCGACCAACCGGACGGATCGGTAGCATTTGTCAGCGCGGCGGCGGGTCAGGGTCTCACGAATAAACATGTTCCTACATTAGGACCGCTGCACCCCACTGGGAATCCCGAAAAGCCCTCAGGAAGCACATTATGGCACCACTTCGAAAATCCAGAAACTCACCTCAACAAAATCAACGCTTTACCGGCCAGAAAGCGGCAATTTCGACCGATTTCAGCAAAAAAGTGCGGAACTTGGGCCAAGATGCACGGACCAGAAGAAGTGGCCTTCTCGGTTCAGATTTTCGATATGGTCGAGGATATTCTGGGCCTGCCGCGCAACACCGTGAAGCTGGGGATCATGGATGAGGAACGTCGCACGTCGGTTAACCTCAAGGAATGTATCCGCGCCGCGAAATTGCGGGTGGCGTTCATCAACACCGGCTTCCTGGACCGCACGGGGGATGAAATCCATACCTCGATGGAGGCAGGTCCGATGCTGCCCAAGGGTGACATCAAGAACACGCCGTGGATTGCGTCTTACGAGGACCGCAATGTCGATATCGGTCTGGCCTGTGGGCTGAAGGGCAAGGCGCAGATCGGTAAGGGCATGTGGGCGATGCCCGACCGCATGGGCGACATGCTGGACGCTAAGATCGGCCATCCGATGTCGGGCGCGACCTGCGCTTGGGTTCCTTCGCCCACCGCCGCGACTCTGCATGCCACGCATTACCATAAGGTCGATGTCTTGGCGCGTCAGGACGAACTGGCCGCAGGTGGGGCTCGCGGAACGCTGGATGACTTGCTGACCGTTCCACTGCTGGAGGGCCGCAATCTCAGCGCTGATGAGATCAGCCGAGAGATCGAAAACAACGCGCAAGGTATTCTGGGATATGTGGTGCGCTGGATTGATCAGGGGGTTGGTTGCTCGAAAGTGCCTGATATCAACGATATCGGTTTGATGGAGGATCGCGCCACCTGCAGGATTTCTTCTCAGGCACTGGCCAATTGGCTTTATCATGGCATTGTAACCGAAGATCAGGTGATGTCGGGGATGCGGAAAATGGCAGTCGTTGTTGACCACCAGAACGCGGACGATCCAGCTTATATTCCGATGGCCCCAGGCTTTGACGGCATCGCTTTTCAGGCGGCCTGTGATCTGGTTTTCAAAGGCCGGGTGCAGCCGTCTGGTTATACAGAACCGGTTTTGCATGCCCGCCGTCTGGAATTTAAGGCCCGCCACTAACTTGTAAGTCTGAGAGGATACGACATGGCAGTTTCCCTGCGCAAAGCCCGCACAATCATCCGTAAGACCCTTGAAAAAGGCCGCGAGATGGATCTGAAACCTCTGTCTGTGGTGGTGCTGGATGCCGGCGGGCATGTCATCGCGTTCGAGCGCGAAGACAGTGCCGCGCCTGGGCGTTTTGCGATTGCGCACGGTAAGGCTTATGGCTCGGTCATGCTGGGTATGGCGGGGACTGCGCAGATGCAGCGCGCCGAAGGGCAGGCGTATTTCATGGCAGCCGTGAACGGGGTTTACGGCGGACAGGTCATTCCCGTTCCCGGCGGTGTGTTGCTGCGCGACCGCAAAGGCACTGTCATCGGTGCCGTTGGGGTTACGGGTGACACTTCGGACAATGACGCCGCAGCGGCGCTGGCTGGCATAGAAGCCGCTGGTCTGGTTGGTGAGATCTGATCCGAGCTTAGTAAGGTGAACCTGTTGGTGCCCCGTGTTTTGCTGATTGCGTTCTCGCCTATGTGCATTGAAATGAACCTGGCGAGAGCTGCGCAGTAAGGGTACAAAACCTTGCCGCGTGTGCGTGACTGAACAAGAACGTGCGCTGATGCGCAGGGCTTGCACTATTGCTCACATGTGATGCTCTGGTTAGCTTTCCTGAAAGATTAGAAAACGATCCAGGAAAACATAATGTCTCGGCCTATCGTCGGTATCATCGGCAATTCATATCTGATGAATGATCAATACCCGACCCATGCGGGTGGCACGATGAATTCCGACGCGGTCTCGAACGTGTCAGATTGTATCCCATTGCTGATCCCGGCCGACCCCCGCTATGTCACGGTCGACGAGTTGCTGGACGTTTGCGATGGCTTCCTGCTGACAGGCGGTCGCCCCAACGTCCATCCTGAAGAATATGGTGAAGCTGCCACGGCAGCGCATGGTGATTTTGACCGGGCGCGGGATGCGATTACGTTGCCGTTGATCCGCGCCTGTGTCGCACGCGGGCAGCCGTTTTTGGGTATCTGCCGCGGGTTCCAAGAGGTGAACGTCGCGCTGGGCGGAACGCTTTACCCCGAGATCCGGGACCTGCCTGGGCGCCAGAACCACCGCATGCCCCCAGACGGAACACTGGAAGAGAAATTTGCCCTGCGCCACGTTGTGACCCTGACGGAAGGCGGCGTTTTCCACCGGTTATTCGGCGCGCCCGAGGTGATGACGAACACTTTGCACGGACAGGGGATCAAGGCCGTCGGGAAAAACATCGTGGTAGATGGCTGCGCTGCGGATGGAACTCCTGAGGCGATATATGTCAAGGACGCGCCGGGGTTTACCTTGTCGGTGCAATGGCATCCAGAATGGGATGCAGGCAACGACCCCGTCTCGCGCCCGCTGTTCGAGGCGTTCGGCGAGGCGGTTCGGGCCTGGACACAATGCGGGCGGAAAGGCCAATTGCAGCGAACGGCCTGATCGTTGTGAAATGACCGGCCCGCAGATCGGACCGGCCGGAATTTATGGGTCAGAGCAGCAGATTGAACTGCTTGTTCAAGGGCAGTGTACGTGCCCGTTCGCCCGTCAGATCAAACAGAGCATTTCCAAGCGCAGGCATCGACGGCGGTGTTCCGGGCTCTCCGGCGCCACCCATATGCTTGTTGGTTTCCAGGATTCGGACTTCGGTCACCGGCGTCGTGTGCATGCGCAGCGCGTCGTAATCCGGGAAGTTGTACTGTTCGACCTCACCATCGGTAAAGGTGATCTCACCATGGGCGGCGGCGGACAGGCCATAAATCATTCCGCTGATCATTTGCGCCTCGACCACGGACGGATCCAGAGCCAGACCCATGTCACAGGCGATCCACGCTTTGCTGATGCGGATGGTTCCATCCTCTTCCACAACCTCGATGACCTGAGCAACAGGGGTGCCGAAGCTGTAGGTCAGAGCGACGCCGCGACCGACGCCGTCGGGAGTCTTGCCTGTCCAATTGGACATCTCTTTTACGGCTTCAAGGCACCCTGCGGATGGGGCGTGTTCGGTTTTTGAAAGCTCCAGCCGGAAGTCCAAAGGATCACGACCGGCGGCATGGGCCATTTCATCCAGAAAGGTCTCGTGAAAGAAACCGTTGTGGCTGTTGCCGACCGAGCGCCAAAAGCCAACCGGAACATCCAGATCGGCAATATGACCACTCATGCGGTAATTTGGCACCGCGTAGGGTTGGTTGAAGAACCCTTCGACCAGCACCTTGTCAGGGCCTCCGCCGGAAAAGCCGGTATAACGCTCGACCGCCTGTTGGGTGCAGGACTGCGAAGCGACCTTGCCGTGAATCAGAACGGCCTTGCCGTCCTTCACCGCGCCGCGCATCCGGGCCATCGCGCCGGGGCGGAAGTAATCGTGGCGCATGTCTTCTTCGCGGGTCCACGTGGTTTGAACAGGTGTACCCGGCACTGCCATTGCCACCTGAGTCGCGATCCGGCCAAAATCCAGCTCTCCACGCCGGCCAAAACCGCCGCCCAGATATGTCGTGTGAATTTCGACCGCTTCTTTGTCCAAGCCCGCAATATTCGCGGCATGCATTTGCAAAAAGGTCGGGGCCTGGTTTCCGCACCACAGTTCAAGCCTGTTGCCGGTGAAAAGCGCCGTGGCGTTCATCGGCTCCATCGTGGCATGGGCCAGATAGGGTACGGTATATTCCGCGGTAACCTCGGTCGCACCATCCGGCATCACATCCACATCGCCGTCGTCGCGCATGGTCGAATTGGGCTCGTCCTCGAAGGCTTGGGCGATCCGTTCAAAGATGGCATCGGTCTCGGACGGGTAGGGGGCATCGCCCCAATCCACGTCAATGGCGTCAACTGCCTGCATGGCCAGCCAAGTGTTCGTGGCAATCACCGCAACGCCTGTGCCCAGATCGACAACCTGTTCAACGCCGGGCATGTTTTCGGCGGCGCTGGCATCATACCCATTCATCTGCCCGCCCAGTTTGGGATTCATCCGAACCGAGGCAAACTTTATCCCCTCGGGGCGTACATCAATGCCGAATTCCGCCGTTCCGGTTGACTTGCCCGGAATGTCGACGCGGGGCTGTGATTGGCCCAGCAGGCGCCATTTCGCGGGATCGCGCAGCTCGACCTCGGGTGGCTCGATCTGCCCTGCGGCTTCGGCCAATTCCGTGTACGGAATGCGCGTGCCATCCGGGGCGACAACAGCGCCCTTCTCAGTTGCCAATTGCGCGCGGTCCACGCCCAGCCGGTCGGCTGCGGCCTGTTTCAGGGTCTCGCGCGCCGTGGCCCCTGCCATTCGCATCCGCTCGAACCCGTCTTTCATCGAGGTGGACCCGCCGGTGACCTGCAAGCTCAGAACCTTGCCGATCACACCCAGCGCTTCGCCCAGATTGTGCTGAAAGTCGGATACGTCATAGCCTTTGTTCGGCAGGCCTTCGCCAATCATGGCTGTGTTGTAATAGGCCGCAGCCGCCGGTCCGTGCAGGACGCGGATCTGGTCGAGTTCCACATCCAGCTCTTCGGCGATCAAGGCTGCCCAGGTCGTCATGACCCCCTGGCCCATCTCTGCGCGCGGCGCGAACAAGGTCACGCCCTGCTGGTCGATCAGAACAAAGGGGCTGAGCGCGGTCTCACCCTTTCCGGGTTTCAGCGGGTTGGCCGCAGGGCGCGATACGTAATAAGCGCCAAATGCCACGCCACCGACAATGGCGGCAGAGCCGATCAAAAAGGTGCGGCGGAGGATTTTACCAATAGAAGCCATGGGTTACGCCTCCTTCAACTTGGCGGCCGCGTCGTGAATCGCGGCGCGGATACGAGGATACGTGCCGCACCGGCACAGGTTGCCTTGCATCGCATCGTCGATATCAGCATCCGTCGGGGTGGGGTTTTCCGCCAGCAAGGCTGCGGCCTGCATGATCTGGCCGGATTGGCAGTATCCACATTGTGCGACCTGATTATCGACCCAGGCCTGCTGGATTGTCGCCATCGCGTCCGGAGTGCCCAGCCCCTCGATCGTCGTTACGTCCCCCCAAACATCCGACAGGGCCACCTGACAAGACCGGACGGCCTCGCCATCAATATGCACGGTGCAGGATCCGCAGGCGGCAACGCCGCAGCCGAATTTGGTGCCGGTCAGACCGACCTCGTCGCGTAGGACCCACAATAGGGGAACATCATCAGGCAGATCGACTTGGTGGTCCTGACCGTTAATCTTAAGGGTGGTCGCCATGGCGCACCTCTCTTGGCTGTGGCTGGTTTCTGACATAATTAATGGAAAGTGTCAGGATGTCAATTGACAAAATAAACAAAAAATGTCAGGGGTTCGCTTATGACAAATTCACAAGAAGATTCCAGGCAAACCGCCATCCTGAATTCCGCCTTTCAGGCTTTTGCGACCTACGGGTTTCGGAAAACCTCGATGGATGACATCGCCAAAGGGGCAGGGATGTCGCGGCCTGCGGTCTATCTGCACTTCAAGAACAAGGAAGCGATCGTAGGCGCGCTAACGCGGCATTATTACGAAAAGAAGGTCGCGCTGGTCGAACAGGCGCTGACCGAAGATGGATCGGTGCCCCAGATACTGTCGAACGCAATCCAGGTGCAGGTTGAGGGGCTTGCAGCCATTCTTGCATCGCCGCATGGCCTTGAGATGCTGGATAACACGAAATCCATGGCGACTGATATCGTGCAAGAGGGCGAGGCTGCGCTGACCCGCCACTATGCGGATTGGCTGCGGCGCGAAGAAAGCGTCGGTCGCGTCAAGCTTCAGGCCGCGCCGGAAGATATTGCCAAGACGATCACCAGCTCATTGAAAGGGGTCAAACTGACCGCCACCAGCGCCGAAGAGTTCGAACAGAGGATTACCCAACTGGCCGCCTTGCTGGGGGCTGGGCTTGCGGTCAGGTAACGCGCTGGCGAATTTTGAATTCCGGCTTGTCCCACAGACGGTTGCGGATGATGTCTGCCAGAATATCCACGGCCTTTTCAACGTCGGTTTCATCAATATACAAAGGCGCGAAGCCGAATCGCATGACGTCCGGAGCGCGAAAATCTCCGATTACGCCGCGTTCGAGCAATGCCTGCATCGCAGCGTATCCTTCGGTGAACCGGAAAGAAACCTGACTGCCTCGCAGCGCAGAGTCCCGAGGGCTGGCAAGTTGCAAATCGGGGCAGGAATGTTCCACCCGCTGGATGAACAACTCGGTCAATTGAATGGATCTGGCGCGCACGTCCGCGATATCGACCATATCCCAAATGTCCATGGCGGCGGATAAGGCGGTCATCTGGATGACCGGCGGGGTCCCGACGCGCATCCTTTCGATCCCGGTACCGGGGCGATAGTCCAGATCAAAGGCGAAAGGTGCTTCATGGCCAAGCCAACCCGATAGCGCAGGCCGCACCCTGTCGCGCAGATGCGGGGCGACATAGATGAAGCCCGGCGCGCCGGGGCCGCCATTGAGATACTTATACGTGCAGCCTATGGCAAAATCTGCCTTGCACCCGGACAGGTCCACCGGGATCGCACCGGCAGAGTGGGCCAGTTCGGTCAGGGCTTTCATGTCATGTTTGAGCCCGGTTTGATAACCCACCTCCGTCAGCATCAGCACCGCGACTTCTTCGGTGATGTGCGTCGCGACATCATCGGGGTCGACAACACGCAGCTCGTAATCGGGGCCCAGTGAACGCAACAAGCCGTCTGCCATGTAAAGGTCCGAGGGGAAGTTGCCGTTGTCGGACAAGACCACCCTGCGGCCGGAATTAAGCTCTAGCGCCGATGCGAGCGCCTGATAGACTTTGATCGAGAGTGTGTCACCAACCATGACGCAGCCGGGTTCCGCGCCAATCAGCCGCGCGATGCGGTCGCCGAGCTCTGTCGGCAAGGCCATCCAACCCGCCGCGTTCCAACTCGTGCTTAGCATCTTGCCCCACTGGTCGTCCAACACCTCGTCAACGCGCGCTCTTGCCGCTTTCGGCATTGGGCCCAGTGAGTTGCCATGAAGATAAATAACGCCATCGGGCAGTTCGAACATGGATTTGGTGGTGGCAAAATCGGTCATTGATGGCTCATTCAATTGTGGTTCGGATCGGCGGTTCACCTCGGCCTAACCGATCGCTATCCGCCTGTCCATTGATGCGACATCCTGGGCTTTTGCCAATTGGGGTCAAAAGCGGTAGGACGTGACGCAAAAGCGACATG
This sequence comes from Ruegeria sp., assembly GCF_965243365.1. Lineage (GTDB taxonomy): Bacteria > Pseudomonadota > Alphaproteobacteria > Rhodobacterales > Rhodobacteraceae > Ruegeria. The sequence continues at coordinate 2,686,981 of NZ_CBDEUW010000002.1, forward strand.
TTTCCACCTGTGTCGCGGAAGGAGAGCTGTATGCGACGGATCGATGTTCCGCCGATCTGGCTGATTGGTTTCGCAGCGCTGGCCTGGGTTCAGGGCCGGTTCTTTGCGTTTGGCCTTTCGCTGGACGGTGCGATTACCGATCTGCTCAGCGGTCTGTTGATTGGCGCCGGTATCATTCTTGCCGTAATGGCTGTTGTCGAGTTTCGACGTCATTGCACAACCATCATTCCGCATCAAACGCCGACGACGATGGTCCAGTCCGGGATTTACAAACGCAGCCGCAATCCGATCTATCTGGGCGATGTTCTGATACTGGCGGGGCTTATTCTGCGGTTTGACGCGGTGGCGTTGCTCGTTCTCGTTCCTGTGTTCGTTTGGGTGCTTGAACGTCGCTTTATCCTTCCCGAAGAGGATCGTCTGCGTCGTACTTTCCGGGTGGATTTTGCCCGATATGAACGTCAGACCCGGCGTTGGATATGAGGGGACGCCCGTTGTAACACTGCGTAAGAGATGCTGCGCTTGCGAAATAATCTTTCGCAAGATACATCAGAACACGAAGAAGAATACCAACCACCCGCGCGAACGGATCGAAAATTAGGGGGATCGCACCTTTGAAACTAGGCACACCGAAAGAGATATTGGACGGCGAGAACCGGGTTGCGATGACGCCCGACTCTGCCGTGCAATTGCAGAAGCTGGGCTATGACTGCCTGATCGAGAAAGGGGCGGGTCTGGCTGCCGGGTTCTCAGATGCGGCCTATGAGGCCGTTGGCGTCGAGGTTGTCAAAACCGCCGCCTCGCTTTGGAAGGCGTCGGATATCGTTGCCAAGGTCCGGATTCCAACCGAGGCTGAGCTTAAGCGGCTGACTAAGGGCAAGACGCTGATTTCCTTCTTCAATCCGGCGGGTAACGAAGAAGGGATGGAGCTGGCAAAGTCCAAGGGTGCGAATGTTATTGCCATGGAAATGGTACCGCGCATCTCGCGGGCGCAGAAAATGGATGCACTGTCATCCATGGCGAATATCGCCGGTTATCGCGCCGTGATTGAGGCGGGCAACAACTTTGGCCGCTTCTTCACCGGTCAGGTGACGGCGGCGGGTAAAGTGCCACCTGCAAAGGTGCTGATTGTAGGCGCCGGTGTGGCTGGTCTGGCGGCGATCGGGACCTCGACCTCTCTGGGTGCGATCACCTACGCCTTCGACGTGCGCCCCGAAGTGGCCGAGCAGGTCGAATCCATGGGGGCCGAATTCGTCTATCTGGACTTCGAAGAAGAACAGCAGGACGGCGCAGCGACCGGCGGCTATGCCTCGGTCCAGTCGGAAGAGTTCCGCAACGCGCAGCTTGCCAAGTTCCGTGAACTGGCACCCGAGGTGGACATTGTCATCACTACCGCCTTGATCCCCAATCGCCCGGCACCCAAGCTGTGGCTTAAGGATATGGTCAAAGCGATGAAACCGGGCTCGGTCATCGTTGACCTTGCAGCCGAGCGCGGTGGCAACGTGGAAGGCACCGTGCCGGATGAAAAAGTTGTAACGCCAAATGGCGTGACCATCATCGGTTATACTGACTTCCCCAGCCGGATGGCTGCGCAATCGTCGTCTCTGTACGCGACCAACATCCGTCACATGATGACTGACCTGACGCCCGAGAAGGACGGTCAGATCAATCACGATATGGAAGATGACGTGATCCGCGGCGCGACCGTAACCTTTGAAGGCGACATCACCTTCCCGCCGCCGCCGCCCAAAGTGCAGGCGATTGCGGCGCAGAAAAAGCCCGAGGTCAAGGAACTGACCCCGGAAGAGAAGAGGGCGCAGGAAATTGCGGCCTTCAAGGCGCAGACCAAACAGCAGTTCACCCTGCTGGGTGTTGGTGGCGCGCTGATGCTGCTGGTGGGGCTGATCGCTCCGGCCAGCTTCATGCAGCACTTCATCGTCTTCGTGCTGGCGATCTTTGTGGGCTTCCAGGTGATCTGGAATGTCTCGCACAGCCTGCATACACCGCTGATGGCGATCACCAACGCGATCTCGTCGATCATCATCGTGGGTGCGCTCATGCAGATCGGATCGGGGTCGTTCCTGGTCATTCTGCTGGCGGCGCTGTCCGTCTTCATGGCCGGGATCAACATCTTCGGCGGCTTCCTCGTAACCCGGCGCATGCTCGCCATGTTCCAGAAATCTTAAGGAGGCCGGGCACATGGAATTTGGCTTCACCACTGCAGCCTATGTTGTTGCGGCTGTTCTGTTTATCCTTTCGCTCGGCGGCCTGTCGAACCAGGAAAGCGCCAAGCGCGCGGTCTGGTATGGCATCGTCGGTATGGCGCTGGCGGTCTTTGCCACGCTGGTTGGCCCGGGTTCCGGCCTGTGGCTGCTGTCGCTGCTGCTGATCGCAGGCGGCGGTTTCATTGGTCAGTATGTTGCGCAGCGCGTTCAGATGACCGAAATGCCGCAGCTTGTTGCCGCGATGCACTCACTCGTTGGTCTGGCGGCTGTGTTTGTTGGCTTCAACGCGCATTTTGAGATCGGCAATGTGGCGCAGGTCATGGCGATCAAGGATAGCGCAGGCCAGGCGGACCTGTCTGATCTGGGCGCTTTTGCCAAGCTGATTGCTAAGAAGACCCCGGCGGAACTGGCGATCCTGCATGTGGAACTGTTCCTGGGCATCTTCATCGGTGCGATCACCTTTACCGGTTCGGTTGTGGCTTATGGCAAGCTGGCGGGGAAAGTGACCAGCGCTGCAACGAAGTTGCCGGGCGGTCATGCGCTGAACGCAGCCGCTGCGGGTCTCTCGCTGATCTGCCTGTTCTGGTATACCGCTTCGGGAGGCTTACTCCCGCTTTTCCTGATGACGCTGGCGGCCCTGTTCATCGGTTACCATCTGATCATGGGCATTGGCGGTGCCGATATGCCGGTCGTTGTGTCGATGCTGAACAGCTATTCGGGTTGGGCCGCGGCGGCGATTGGCTTCTCGCTGGGCAACGACCTGCTGATCGTGGTTGGTGCGCTGGTGGGGTCGTCGGGTGCGATCCTGTCCTACATCATGTGTAAGGCGATGAACCGTCACTTTGTCAGTGTGATCCTGGGCGGCTTTGGTGGTCCGCAAGGGGAGCAGATGGCCGTTGAAGGCGAACAGATTGCTATCGAGGCTGATGGTGTTGCAGCAGCCCTGAACGACGCTGACAGCGTGATTATCATCCCCGGTTACGGCATGGCTGTTGCCCAAGCGCAGCAGTCGGTCAGCGAGTTGGTCCGCAAACTGCGCGCCAAGGGTAAAGAGGTTCGCTTTGCGATCCATCCGGTCGCGGGCCGTCTGCCCGGTCACATGAACGTGCTGCTGGCCGAGGCGAAGGTGCCGTATGACATCGTTCTGGAAATGGACGAGATCAACGACGATTTCCCGGATACGGACGTGGCCATCGTCATCGGCTCGAACGACATCGTGAACCCGGCGGCGCAGGAAGATCCCAACAGCCCCATCGCCGGGATGCCGGTTCTGGAATGCTGGAAGGCCAAGCAGGTGTTTGTCTCGAAACGTGGTCAGGGCACCGGCTATTCGGGCATCGAAAACCCACTGTTCTTCAAAGAGAACACGCGCATGTTCTATGGCGACGCCAAGGCGTCCTTGGACAAGCTGCTGCCGATGATCGATTGATCAACGGGTTCAGTCGAATTGCAAAGGGCGCCTGCGGGCGCCCTTTTCTTTTTTGCTTATCTTGGGGGCTTTGCCCCCAAACCCCCAGGATATTTTTAGCCAGATGAAGCGGGTGGGGTGTGGTAGGTTGATCTGAATGTAACGCGGCTGGAGGTCGGCAATGCAGAAAGTGAATGGCATAGGCGGAGTGTTCTTTCGCGCCAAAGATCCGCAGGCGTTGAGCGCATGGTACGAGGAGCATCTGGGCGTTAATCATTATGACCCGGTGCCCTGGAAACAGAGCGAGGGGTTTACGGTCTTTGCCCCGTTTGCGCAGGACACGGACTACTTTGGGCGGCGTGAGCAGCAGTGGATGATCAATTTCCGTGTTGATGATTTGGCGGCCCTGACCGCGCAGCTTGAAGCAGCTGGAATCGTAGTGGAAACCCATCCAGACTGGGACAGCGAAGTTGGAAAATTCGCGCGTATTCACGACCCCGAAGGCAACCCGGTTGAGCTCTGGGAACCAAATCAATGAGATAGCGGGTTTGTATACCGTAGTATCCTTGTAAGTGCATGAAATAAATGGATAATTGATGTCATCGTGAGGTGTCGTATAGTGTGCTGAACGAATTGGAGCCCTGAATGACGCCCATTGATGACCATCCGCTGCGCTATGCGCTGGCCAACGAACTGCATGCCCGCCCATTTCCGGTCGCTGGCGCACCCTGCACAGTGGTTTTTCTGGCGGTCAAAAAACCCGAGGCGGCTGTTGCGCGGGATCGGGGTGAGGATATGGCTCATCTTGTCGCCCTGTTGGACCGGCACGGCGCGCAAGCACCGAAGGACGGGGTCACGCATTACTCGGGGCAGATCGGGCGGCATTGGCTGAAATGGGAACAGCACACTGAATTTGTTACCTATACGGCGATCACTCAGAATGTCAGTGACCGGCCGTTTAACCCGGCCGATTTCGAGGTTTTCCCGGAAGACTGGTTGAAGGAGAGTCCCGGCAAACGGATCACTTCGGTTTTGCTGCGTGTTGTGCCATGCCCCAAAGACGAGGTGGTGAAGGATGCATTGTTGGACTGGTTCGATCCCGAAAGCCTGGCCGTATCGCGAGTGCTTGACGATTCAGCCATCTGCGCAAGTGATTTCCGCATAGACCCGGCGGGGCATATGCGGTTCGCCTTGTTTGTACGCGAGGGGACCGGCGACCGTCGCACAGGGCGAATTGTTCAACGCCTTTGCGAGATTGAGACCTACAAGGCGATGTCAATGCTGGGTTTTGCGCGAGTCAACCAATTGTCATCCCGGATCGGAGCGCTGGACGGTAAGCTGACCGAGTTGATGGTCGAAATGACCGATGACACCACGCCTCCGGACTCGCTGCTGCCGCAGCTGTTAACCACATCGACAGAACTTGAGACGATATCTGCCCGATGCTCGTTCCGCTTTGGCGCAACAGGCGCGTATGAAGCTCTGGTCAACCAACGCATCACCGTTCTGCGCGAGGAACGGTTCAAAGGGGGGCAGACCTTTGCTGATTTCATGATGCGCCGCTATGACCCGGCGATGCGCACCGTGAAATCCGCAGAACGCCGCCTAAAGGCGCTGTCGGATCGGGCTATTCGGGCCGGAGAGCTGCTGCGAACGCGCGTTGACGTAGAGCGTAGCGCGCAGAACCAGGCCCTGCTGGAAAGTATGGACCGACGTGCCGATCTGGCCCTGCGCTTGCAGCATACAGTTGAAGGGCTATCCGTCGTGGCGATCAGCTATTATGCTGTGTCTTTGGTCAGCTACTTCCTGTATCCGCTCACCAGCATTGGGGTCAGTAAAGGGATGTTGACGGCTGCAATTACGATACCCGTGGTGCTGTGTGTCTGGTTTGCCGTCCGCAGAATTCGCAAGCGGCTTGCCTAGGCGGTGATTGCCAAAACCTGACGGAGGTGTAGAACAGGAGGCGTTTGGCCGACTGCGCGAGGGCTTCCTGTGATTGGAATTGTGGCTGCATGGCGGGCTGTTACTGCCATGTTCATCTTGAATGGTGCCCTGTTCGGGATCTGGGCCTCGCGCATTCCTGCGGTGCGGGATCATCTGGGGCTGACGCATGAGGCGCTGGGATATGGGCTGCTGTTCATGGCTGCCGGTGCTGTCTGCTCGTTTCCCGTGACCGGGCGACTGACCGACCGGTTTGGTGCGGTTGCGATCACGCGGGTCATAGCCGTTCTCTACACGCTGTCCCTGATCCTGCTTGCTCTGGCCGGCAGCTTTTGGGCTTTGGCCGCATTCCTGTTTGTTTTCGGGGCCTTTCACGGGTCCATGGACGTTGCAATGAATGCCTGGGGCGCTGAGGTCGAGCAAGCCCATGACAAACCGGTCATGTCTTCATTCCACGCGATGTGGAGCCTGGGCGCCGGTCTGGGGGCGCTAAGCGGTTACGGTGCGGTGCAGTTGGGGCTGAGCGTGCTTGTGCATTTCCTGCTGGCAGGAGGTGTTGTGGTTGCCCTCGCGCTGACGATGTCCTGGGTCCGTTGGGATTCCCGAAGATCTGAACAATCGCAGGGATCGGTGTTCGCGCTGCCTACGGGCGCGTTGATCCTGGTCGGTTTCACCGCATTGTGCGGGGCATTGGGGGAAGGGGCGGTCGCCGATTGGAGCGCGATCTTTCTGCGGGATGAAACGGGTGCTGCCGAAAGTACGGCAGCCTTGGGCTATGCCGTTTTTTCTGTGACCATGGTGGCGTTTCGTTTGGCAGGTGCAGTGGTGATCGCCCGTTTTGGTCCTGTGACCACGGCACGGTTCGGCGGGGTTTGCGCGGCGATTGGCGTGTTCTCGGTGGTCTCGGCTGCAACACCCGAGCTGGCCCTGGCCGGGTTTGCAGCGATGGGGATCGGGTACGCGGTGATCATGCCTTTGGCCTTCAGCCGGGCTGCAAATGATCCGAACGTCCCTCCGGGACAGGCCATCGCCAGTGTTGCGACGCTTGGGTATGGGGGGCTGTTGATCGGCCCTCCGTTGATCGGTTTTCTTGCCGAACTCTTTGGGCTGCGTCTGGCCTTTGCGGTATTGCTGCCGCTGGCTGCCTTGATCGTGGTATGTGCCGGCGCGCTGAGACGCGCCGACTGAGTGTGTTTCAGCGTCCGCGAATGCGCGGGTCCAGCGCATCGCGCAGGCCGTCGCCAAGGTAGTTCACGCTCAGCACGGTGAGCGAGATTGCCAGGCCGGGCCAGAATACGCGTTCGGGATACTGCTGCAGGTAATCGACGCCATCAAAGAGCAGCCGTCCCCAAGTCGGGAAGTCGGGCGGAAAGCCCAAACCAAGGAAGGACAGTGCGCTTTCTGTAATGATCGCCGTGGCAATTCCAAGCGTTGCCGAAACCATGATCGGTGACAGCACGTTGGGCAGGATATGCCGTGTGATGATCTGCGAATTGCTGGTGCCGATGGAGCGTGCGGCCAGAACGAACTCACGTTCTTTGATGGCCAGTACGTCGCCACGCACGATCCGCGCCGTAGGCATCCAGGAGGTGATGCCAATTGCGCAGACGATCAGAATGAAGATCCCACGCTCCAGCCCGAAAGCCGCCGACAGCGGTTCGCGGAACAGCAGCATCATGACCAGCAGCAAAGGCAGCAGGGGCAGAGCCAGGAACAGATCGGTCAGACGCATCAGCGGTCCGTCCAGACGTTTAAAGAACCCGGCAACCACGCCGATGAATGATCCCAGGAACAGCGCCAGCAACATCGCGGTGATCCCGACCGACACGGATGTCTGCCCACCCGACATCATGCGGGCCAGAATATCACGGCCCAACTGGTCGGTTCCGAACGGATGCCCCCAACTTGGGCCCTGATTGCGTGAGCGGATGTCGATCTGGGTTGGATCGATGGTCCAGACATACGGCCCCAAATAGACCGCGGCGACGATGAAGATGAACAGGATGGCCCCGATCATCGCGCCCTTATGGGTTTTGAACTGATCCCACACATCGCGCCACTGGCTGCGAGGTGGGGTGGTCAGCTCCTCCATCACACCTGCGGTCGGAAGCGCTGTCGAGGCGGGGGCCAAGCCTTCGTCGGGGATCAGCGTGTCTGATTTATCGGTATCAGTCATAGCGAATCCTCGGGTCCAGAATGCCGTACAAGACGTCGGCGATCAGGTTGAACAGAACGATCAACACGGCAAAGATGAAGGTCAGGGTCTGTACCATTGGCAGATCGTTGGCCTGAATAGCGCCGATCAACAGCTGGCCGATACCATTCACCTTGAACACCTGCTCGGTGATGATGGCACCGCCAAAGATGGCGGGAATACCCAGCGCGATCACGGTGACCACGGGGATCATTGAGTTGCGCAGGACATGGACCATCACGACCGTATATTCGCTCAGGCCCTTGGCGCGGGCGGTGCGGACATAGTCTTGGTTCAGGTTGTCCAGCATTGAGGCGCGCATAAAGCGGCTGAGCTGTGCCGTGATCTGCAATGCCAGAACCATAACTGGCATGATCATCTGTTTAAGCTGGACGACAAAGCTGTCCCAGTCGTTGACCACATGTGTCGTGTCGTAGATCGACGGGAACCAGCCCAGTTGCACCGAGAAGATCACGATGACCAGCACGCCCGAGAAGAAAGGCGGAACCGAGAAGCCGACCATAGACACGAACGTCCCCATCTGATCGAACCAGGAATACTGGCGATAGGCCGAATAGATGCCGATGGGCAGGGCGATCAGGATGGCGACCACGTAAGCGGTGCCGACAACCCACAGGGTCTGCGGGATACGCTGAACAACGATATCCATGACGGGCGAGCGGGTCTGCCACGAAATCACACGCAGGTCACCTTCCGAGAAGGTGGTGCCGAACATCGCGTCGACCAGAACCTGCGGTTCGATCCAGAAGAACTGCACGATCCACTTCCAGAACCGGATATGCATCGGCTGACCGAGGCCAAGGGCCTCGCGCATCTTCTCTTTGACTTCGGGCGGGACGGTAAGGGGAACCTGTGCCATCGGGTCGCCGGGGGCGAGTTCGAGGAGCAGGAAGATGACGAGGCTGATGAACAGGAGCGTTGGTACGGCCAGCACCAGTCGTCTGATGGTAAAGTTGAGCATTAAGAGGCGCCTTTGTATGCGTCTTCTTGTTGGAGCGGTCTTGCTGTGGCCGCGCCCCGATATCGATCGGGACGCGGTATTGCAAGTTTAACGCTTAGGAACCGGTTTTACGATACCAGTCAGCTGCGTTCCACAGTTCGCTGTCCCAAACATTCAGAACTACGCCACCCAGCGTGTTCGAATGCGCCGACAGACGGCCACGGTGAACCAGCGGAATCATACCGCCGTTTTCCACCATGATGTCGTTCAGGCGACGTGCGATCTTTGCGCGCTCATCCGCGCCGGCGGTTTCGGCCAGCTGACCATGCAGCTTGTCGAACTCTTCGTTGCAGAAGCGGCTGATGTTCTCACCCTGCCACTGCGATTCCGGCTTGGGTGCCTTGTCGCACAGGCCGTTGCCCAGATAGGACTGCGGGTCGGTGCCGTTGAAAGTGTTGGCGTACATTTCAACGTCGGCATAGAACTTCTGGAAGGTATCGGGCGAGCCCGGATCACCACCGAAGAAGACCGATGCGTTGATGTTGCGCAGCTCGGTTTCGATGCCGATCTGGCTCCACCATTCCTTGATCAGCGCCTGGAAGTCCTGACGGACGGCGTTGGTCGAGGTTTGGTAGACGATCTTCAGCGGTACACCGTCTTTTTCACGCACACCGTCGCCATTGGTGTCGACGATGCCTGCATCATCCAGCAGCTTGTTGGCGCCATCGATGTCCTGTGTGTCACAGGTAAAGGTATCCGAGTTCACAGCAGCCGGGGCCGGGACCCAGTTACAGGTGACCTGACCGGCCTGGCCATACCCGATTTCCACCAGCAGCGGACGGTCGATGGCCATCGACATCGCTTTGTAAACAGCCGGGTCCTGCAGGAACGGATGCGGGTGCTTCGCAGTTGACCGCTCGCCTTCCGGCAGATCGGGCGAAGGGTTGGTCTGGTTCAGCATGATACGCTCGACCAGCGGGCCAAAGCCTGCGACCGGAGTACCCTTGCCGCCTTCCTGCATCTGCTGGATCACTTCGGGTGCCAGCTGCAGGTTCCAGGCATAGTCGAACTCGCCAGTTTCCATAACGGCACGGCCAGCCGCGGTTGCATCGCCACCGCCTTTGAAGGTCAGCGTGGCAAAGGCAGGCTTGTTCGGGTCGCGATAGTTGTCGTTGGCCTTCATTGTGATCACGTCGTTCGGCTTGAACTCGGTGACGACAAACGGGCCTGTTCCGATCGGGTTAAAGTTCTGGTCGGTGCACTCGGGGGCCTTGGCGCCCATGCAGTCGGCAAATTGTGCCGCCTGAATGATCGGGCTTTCGCCACCCACAAACGGGCCGTAGGGGAATGGGGTTGGCGCGTCGAACGTCACTTTGACGGTCAGGTCATCCACAGCCTCAACCGAGGTCACGCCTTCGAATTTAGTCACCTGCGCACAACCGCCTTCAGGGTGCATACAGTAGTCGGCAGTGAATTTCACGTCTGCCGACGTGAAAGGTGTGCCATCCGACCAGGTGATTCCCGGTGCGATTTTCCAGGTGATTGAGGTCAGGTCTTCGCTGACGCCACCATTTTCAACGGTCGGTATTTCCGATGCCAGAAATGGCACCATGTTGCCGTCCTGATCGTAACGGGCCAGCGGCTCGATCACCAGAGAAGCTGATTCCACGTCTTTGGTGCCACCCGACAGAAACGGGTTCAGGATCGAAGGCGCCTGCCAGTAAATAATGCTGACATTGCCGTCCGATCCGCGCTCGGCAAAGGCCATGGGGGCCATGGCCGTGCTCGCAATCGCACCTAGCAAAAGGGTTTTGATTTTCATCATACACTCCAAGTTGGACACATTCGTGTCTCGATTATCTCCGCAAGGCCTGCGGATTTGGCGTTGCCGCAAAGGGGATGGATGGCCGATTCTGAACTCCCAAAACCAGATCGCACGATTGTGATGCCGTCTTCTCCCCAAAACGGTTACGCGGTGTATCGAAACAGAGTTTTAGAAAATTGCAAGCTTGTCGTGAGGTTCTGTTCCTATGGGTTTGACTTTTCCCATCGCGCCGACTTAGCGTTTGGCAATCAAAAAAATATTGGCCGCCAAGGGGAGCGTGCGCGTGCTGGATCAGCCTATTGCCCAGATCAGGAAACTGCGTGTCGAATTTCAGACAAAGGACGGGCCCGTTGTCGGGGTCGAGGATGTATCCTTTGAAGTGAACCCCGGCGAAACCGTTTGTATCGTTGGCGAATCGGGGTCGGGCAAGTCTGTGTCCTCGTTGTCTTTGATGCGCCTGGTCGAGTTCGGTGGCGGCGAAATTGCAGGCGGACAGTTGCTGTTTGATCGCCGTGACGGTGGTGAAACTGACCTGTCGCAAGTCGACCAGGATCTGATGAAACAGATTCGCGGAAACGAGATCGGGATGATCTTTCAGGAGCCGATGACCGCCCTGAATCCGGTTTTCACCGTGGGCCGTCAGTTGACCGAAGGGCTGCGTATCCACAAAGACATGTCCAAAGCGCAGGCCGAGGAACGCGCGCTGGAGCTGTTGCGCCAAGTCCGTATCCCCGAGCCGGAACGCCGTTTAAAGCAGTATCCGCATGAACTGTCCGGCGGCATGCGTCAGCGCGTGGTCATCGCTATGGCGATGGCGTGCGAGCCGCGCCTGCTGATCGCGGATGAGCCCACAACCGCGCTGGACGTGACCATTCAGGCCGAGATCCTGGCGCTGATGGACCGCCTCAAGCGGGAAACCGGCACTGCGGTCATGTTCATCACCCATGATATGGCAGTCGTGGCGCAGATGGCCGATCGTGTTGTCGTCATGTTCCGCGGCAACAAGGTTGAAGAAGGCACCGTCAAGGAAATCTTCGAGAACCCGCAACATGATTACACCAAGGCGCTGCTGGCCGCTGTGCCTAAGCTTGGCGAAATGCAGGGTAAATCTGCGCCCGAGCCGATGAAGCTTTTGGGTGTCGAAGGTCAGACCATCGCGCCCATCCCGGGCACAGAAGAAGTTTTGCTGACCGTCAAAAACCTGACAACGCGTTTTGCTGTGAAAGGCGGGCTGCTGCGCCGCACGATTTCGAACGTACACGCGGTCGAGGATGTTTCCTTTACGTTGAACCGGGGGCAGACGCTGAGCCTGGTGGGAGAATCGGGTTGTGGTAAGTCTTCGGCCGGACGCTCGATCCTGCGATTGGTCGAACCGATGGCCGGTGAGATTGATTTGGATGGCACCGATATCATGAAACTGGATCAATCCGGTCTGCGCAAGGCGCGGCTGGACATGCAGATGATCTTTCAGGATCCCTTCGCCTCGTTGAACCCACAGATGCAGTTGGTTGATCAGGTGGCCGAGCCGATGCGCAACTACGGCGTCGCATCGGGTTCGGAATTACAGGATCGCGTGGCGCAGCTGTTCGACAAGGTACAGTTACCACGCAGTTTCATGCGCCGCTTCCCGCATGAGATGTCGGGCGGTCAGCGTCAACGGATCGCTATTGCCCGCGCTCTGGCCTTGAACCCCAAGCTGATTATCGCGGATGAGGCGGTCTCGGCGCTGGACGTGTCGGTGCAGGCGCAGGTTCTGAACCTGATGATGGAACTGCAATCCGAACTGGGTCTGTCCTATCTGTTTATCAGCCATGACATGGCGGTGGTTGAACGGGTCAGCCACTATGTCGGCGTCATGTATCTGGGCCGGATTGTGGAATTGGGGCCACGCGCGCGGGTGTTCGAGAACCCCCAGCACGCCTATACGCAAGCTTTGATGAAGGCGGTTCCGATCGCCGATCCGAACAAGCGAAAATCCGAAAAAGACTTGAATTTCAAGCCGATCCCGTCGCCTATTCATCCAATTGGATACACGCCGGAACCATCACAGTATAACGAGGTTGAGCCGGGGCACTTCATCCTGACCACCGACAGCGGATATTGATCCCTATGGCACAGCGCCTGACGCCGCTTGAGATCATGACCAAGCTGATCTCATTCCCGACCGTAAGCCGTGACACCAACCTGCCGCTTGTGGATTGGGTAGAAGACTACCTGCGCGACCATGGGGTGGCCCCCCATCGCTGGACCGACCCGGATCAGCCGCATAAGGCGGCGGTCTTCGCGCATGTGGGGCCATGGCAAGAGGGGGCTGTAGTTCTGTCGGGCCATACGGATGTAGTGCCGGTTGACGGCCAGCCCTGGGATACTGATCCCTTCACCGTCACCGAAAAGGACGGCAAGTATTTTGGGCGCGGCACCTGCGATATGAAGGGCTTTGACGCGCTGGCCATCTGGGCCCTTGTCGAGGCGCACAACGCTGGGATCAAACGCCCGCTCCAACTGGCGCTGAGCTTCGATGAAGAGGTCGGCTGCACCGGCGCTCCGCCCATGATCGAAGCGATGCAACAGGTTCTGCCGAAAGGTTCAGCTGTGGTCGTGGGTGAACCCTCGACGATGCAGGCGGTCACCGGCCACAAGGGCGGCTTTGGCTATGACACCCATATGGTCGGGTTCGAAGTCCACAGTTCGATCATGCACACGGGCGTCAATGCGATCATGGAGGCTGCACCGCTGGTCAATTGGGCGAACGAACAGAACGCCAGAAACAGGGCCGCCACACCCAGCGATGTCGCTGCCGTATTTGACCCGCCCTGGACTACCGTGCATGTCGGAATGATCGAGGGCGGCACGGCGCATAACATCACCGCCAAAGACTGCCATTTCATGCTGGATTTCCGCACTGTCCCGGATGAGCGAAAAGCCGATTGGCGCGACGCCTATTTCCAACAGGTGCGCGAGGTTGAGGCCCGAATGCAGGCCATCCACCCCGAAGCGCGGATCGAACTGTCCGAAAACTTCTCGATCCCCGGTCTTGTGCCGGAACAGGATGGTGAGGCCGAGGCGCTGGTGCGCGCCCTGACCGGTGACAATGCCAGCCACGTGGTCAGCTATGGCACCGAGGCGGGCCAGTTTCAGGAAGCAGGCTACTCGGCCGTCATCTGCGGCCCGGGCGATATTGCGCAGGCGCATCAGCCGAATGAGTTCATTACGATTTCTCAATTCAACGCAGGCCAAAAATTTATGGAACGTCTTGTAGAAAGACTCTGCGCGTAACACGGCACAGGGAGGTCAAAAATGCCCGTCAAGAACCGGCTCGCCGAGATGCATGGCGAGATCACCAAATGGCGTCGTCATCTGCATATGCATCCCGAGCTGATGTATGATGTTGAGGAAACTGCGGGTTTTGTTGTCGACCGTTTGAAGGAATTCGGCGTGGATGAGATCACGCCGGGCATCGGCAAAACCGGAGTTGTTGCGGTGATCAAGGGCCGGACGGATACCAAGGGGCGGGTTATCGGGCTGCGTGCCGATATGGATGCCCTACCCATCGAAGAGGCGACGGGACTGGACTATGCGTCGACCGTGTCCGGCAAGATGCATGCCTGTGGGCATGACGGCCATACCTCGATGCTGCTGGGCGCGGCGCAATATCTGGCCGAAACGCGGAATTTCGACGGGACGGTGGTGCTGATCTTCCAGCCTGCGGAAGAGGGTGGCGCGGGCGGTCTGGCCATGTGTCAGGATGGCCTGATGGAGCGCTGGGGCATTCAGGAAGTTTACGGCATGCACAACATGCCGGGGATGCCGGTCGGGGAATTTGCGATCCGACCCGGCGCTTTGCTGGCCTCCTCCGATGAGTTCGAGATTGTTGTGACTGGTAAGGGCGGCCACGCGGCGGCGCCTCATGATGCGGTGGATACGACGCTTGTTGCATCGCATATTGTCGTGGCTTTGCAATCGGTTGTATCGCGCACCGTCGATCCCATCAAAAGCGTTGTCCTGACTGTGGGAACGTTTGAGACGGACAGCGCTGCTTCGAATGTCATCGCTCATACGGCGCGTTTGCAGGGGACGGTCAGAACGCTTGATCCCGAGTATCGCGCAATCGCCGAGGACCGGGTGCGCCGGATTGCGGAAGACACAGCCTCGGCCTTTGGAGCGTCGGCGCAGGTGACATGGACGCCCGGCTATCCGGTGACGGTGAACTCTGACGCTGAAACCACATATGCCGCCGAGGCGGCAGAGGCCGTGGCTGGCAAGGTCAATGACAGCACCGATCCAATCATGCCGTCAGAAGATTTCGCCTACATGCTTGAAGAACGGCCCGGAGCCTACATCTTTATCGGGAACGGGGACACGGCCATGTGCCACCACCCGGAATACAATTTCGACGACGACGCCATTCCTGCCGGCTGCAGCTGGTTTGCCGAGCTGGTGGAACGACGATTGCCCGTCGCCTGACAAAAAGGGGAGAATGACATGCCGATCAAAAACCGCCTTGCAGAGATGCACGAAGAAATCACCGGCTGGCGGCGTGACATTCACCAACACCCCGAGATTCTCTATGAAACTCATCGCACCAGTGCGCTGGTGGCCGAAAAGCTGAAAGAATTCGGCTGTGATGAGGTGGTAACCGGGATCGGGCGCACCGGCGTTGTTGGTGTGATCAAAGGTAAAAGCGATACCCAAGGCCGTGTGATCGGGCTGCGCGCCGATATGGATGCGTTGCCGATGCAGGAACAGACCGGTCTGGACTATGCCTCGAAAACCGACGGTGCGATGCATGCCTGTGGCCATGATGGTCATACGGCGATGGTTCTGGGGGCCGCGAAATACTTGGCCGAGACGCGGAATTTCGACGGCACTGCCGTTGTGATCTTCCAACCTGCCGAAGAGGGCGGCAACGGGGCCGAGGCCATGTGCAAGGACGGGCTGATGGACCGGTTCGGCATTCAGGAAGTCTATGCCATGCACAATGTGCCGGGCGTACCGACTGGCCAGTTTGCCATTCGCTCGGGTCCCTTGCTGGCCGCTGCTGATGAGTTTGATATCCATCTGGAGGGGAAGGGCGGTCATGCGGCGAAACCACAGGAGACGGTTGATACCACGGTGATGCTGTCTCAGTTGATCGTGGCGCTTCAGACGGTCGTTTCGCGCAATGCCGATCCGATCTTGCAGGCGGTTCTGTCTGTGACTTCGGTTGAAACCTCGTCCAAGGCGTTCAACGTAATCCCGCAATCGGCGCAGATACGAGGCACGGTTCGGACGCATTCGAACGAAATGCGGGACCTGATTGAACAGCGATTGAAGGACGTGACGCTAGGTATCGCTGAAACCTTTGGCGGCACGGCGCGTGTGACCTACACACGCGGCGTTCCGGTGACGATCAATGCTGAGGAACAGACAGGATATGCTGCCGAGGCTGCGGTTTCTGTGGGTGGCAGCTGTGGTGAAGCGCCGATGGTGATGGGGGGCGAGGATTTCTCGTTCATGCTGGAAGAACGCCCCGGTGCTTTTATCGTGTTGGGCAATGGTAACAGCGCGGGGCTGCACCATCCCGAATACAATTTCAACGACGAGATCATTCCGATGGGATGTTCATGGTTTGCCGAAATGGTCGAGCGGCGGATGCCCGCAGCTTGAAGTAGGAGAGAGAAGAGATGCCAGTCAAAAACCGTTTTGCCGAATTGCAGGATGAAATCACCGCGTGGCGGCGAGACATTCACGAAAACCCTGAAATTCTGTTCGAAACACACCGTACCAGCGCTTTGGTTGCGGACAAACTGAAGGATTTCGGCTGTGACGAGGTCGTCACAGGGATCGGACGTACCGGGGTCGTGGGCGTGATCAAGGGCAAGACCGATACCAACGGAAAGGTGATCGGGTTGCGGGCCGATATGGATGCACTGCCGATTCATGAGGCGACGGGGCTGGACTATGCCTCAAAAACCGATGGTGCGATGCATGCCTGCGGACATGACGGGCATACGGCGATGTTGCTGGGTGCGGCCAAATACCTGTCTGAGACACGCAATTTCGACGGCACGGTCGTGGTCATCTTCCAGCCCGCTGAGGAAGGCGGCGGCGGTGGCAAGGAAATGTGCGATGACGGCATGATGGAGCGTTGGAATATCCAGGAAGTCTATGGGATGCACAACTGGCCGGGCAAACCAGTTGGCAGCTTCTCGATCCGGCCGGGGTCCTTCTTTGCTGCAACGGACCAGTTTGACATCACTTTTGAGGGCCGGGGTGGCCATGCGGCGAAACCGCAAGAGACGATCGATACCACAGTGATGACCGCACAGGCGGTTCTGGCATTGCAGACCATCGCGTCGCGCAATGCAGATCCGATTGATCAGGTTGTGGTGTCGGTGACCTCGTTCGAGACTTCGTCCAAGGCGTTCAATGTGATCCCCCAGACCGTGCAGATCAAAGGGACAGTTCGCACCATGAGCAAAGAGATGCGGGATCTGGCCGAGCAGCGGATCAAGGAGATTTGCAACGGTGTTGCCGCAACCTTTGGCGGTACGGCGGATGTGACGTATATCCGAGGATATCCGGTGATGGTGAACAGTGACGAGCAAACCGAATTCGCCGCCGATGTCGCCCGGTCGGTATCCGGCAACTGCGAAGAGGCGCCTTTGGTCATGGGGGGCGAGGATTTCGCCTTCATGCTGGAGGAACGGCCCGGCGCTTATATTCTGGTGGGAAATGGCGATACCGCGATGGTTCATCATCCCGAATACAACTTCAACGACGAGGCGATCCCGGCTGGCTGCAGCTGGTGGGCCGAGATTGTCGAGCAGCGGATGCCAGCGGCTTGATGAAAAGGGTGGGGGCTCTGCCCCCACACCCCCGGGATATTTTTAGCCAGATGAAGTTGGATCCGGGGCAGTGCCAAGGTGCAGGCCTGAGCACAGCGTGTCGACAACGGATTCCAGCGCTGATTTCTGGGTGTTTACGCAGGATTTCGTGGCCTCGCGGGCTGCGGTGATCGCGTTTTCGTCTGACAGCCAAAGGGCTACGGTTTCGGTCAGTTCGGCGGCAGACGGGGTCTCAACCGCTCCGCCGGTTTCGATCAGCGGGGCGAAGGTTTCGGCGAAGTTGAAATAGCCCGGTCCGGTGATGACCGCTGCGCCTGCCTGTGCGGGCTCAAACGGGTTGTGCCCGCCGATTTCCTTTAGGGAGCCGCCCAGAAACACAATCGGGCTAAGGGCGTACCAGGTTCCCAGCTCGCCCAGCGTGTCGGCAATGTAGACTTGCGTTTGCGCAGTGATCGGCTGGGCTTTGCTTCGCAGAGCGCAGCTCAGGCCTGCCTTGGTGGTCAGGGCCACGACGTCGTGTCTGCGTTCCGGGTGACGTGGGATCAGAAGCAGCAGCAGGTTGGGCCAGCGTTTCAGCAATTCGGTATGTGAGGCGAGAACGATTTCTTCTTCGCCCTCGTGTGTTGAACTGGCGATCCAGACCGGACGGTCCGTAACTTGCGTCCTGATGTCAGTCAGCGCAGCGTCATCCACAGGCAGCGGCTCTGACATGGATTTGAGGTTGGTGCCGGGGTGTACTCGGTCGGATGGCGCGCCTATGGATAGAAGGTTGGACGCTGTTTGATCGTTCTGAGTTAGAAAAACCTGAAACTTGCCAAGAATAAAACGCGCGGTTTTCGGGCGTTTTTTCCATCCGGCGACGGATTTCTTTGAGAGGCGCGCGTTCAGCAGAGCCAGGGGGATATTGCGACCTGAGCTTTCCACGATCAACCGGGGCCAGATTTCGCTTTCGACGAAAATGCCGGCATCCGGGCGCCAGTGATCCAAAAAGCGGCGCACAGCGCCTGCGGTGTCCAGTGGCGGGTATTGGTGGCGGGTGCGCGGCGGTAGCCGTTTTTCAATCAGCGCGGCTGAGGTGGGGGTGCCCGAAGTGATCAGGAATTCGGTGTCTTGCAAGCGGATCCCAATACGTTTGATGAGGCTGAGAACCGAAAGGCTTTCGCCAACGCTGGCGGCGTGGAACCAGATCAAGCGGCCTGCTGGACGGGGCAGGCTGGCATGGCCCAGACGCTCGCGCTGTCGTTTGGGGGATACGTTTGCGGCTTGCAATTTGTTGCGCACTGTCCGCCAGATCAGTGGCGACAAGAGCGAGGTCGCGACGCAATATGTCTTGTAGATCAGCGTCGGACGCGCATCCCGTGCGGGCATGTCAGCCGCCTGTATGGCTCATGTGGCGCGTCATTTGACCATCGACAGCCTGACGGGAGTAATCAAAGTCATGTCCCTTGGGTTTGAGGTTGATGGCGGCCCGGATCGCGTTTTCCAGCGGCTCCTCAGTGTCGGGATGATCGCGCAGCGGCCCGCGCAGGTCTGCCATGTCCTCTTGCCCGAGGCACATATACAGCTCACCTGTGCAGGTCAGACGCACCCGGTTGCAGCTTTCGCAGAAGTTATGGGACAACGGGGTGATAAAGCCGATCTTCTGGCCTGTTTCCTCAAGTCGGACATAGCGCGCCGGACCGCCCGTGCGTTCAGCGAGGTCCGTCACGCTGTAGTGGTTTTCGTATTCCTTGCGCACATCCTTGAGCGACCAGTATTGATCCAACCGATCCTCGTTGCCGATATCGCCCATCGGCATAACCTCGATCCAGGTCAGGTCCATGTCGCGTTCGGCACACCATTCGGTGATGCGCGGCAGTTCTTCCTCATTGAAGCCTTTCAACGCCACCGCATTGATCTTGACCTGCAGACCGGCCTTTTGCGCCGCGTCAATACCGCTCAACACCTGTTTCAGTCGGCCCCAGCGCGTGACTTTGGCGAATTTATCCTCGTCCAGCGTGTCCAGAGAGACATTCACCCGACGCACCCCGGCAGCATACAGATCATCCGAGAACCGATGCAATTGCGAACCATTGGTGGTCAGCGTCAGCTCTTTCAACGCGCCGCTGTCCAGATGCCGGGTCATGCTGTTGAAAAACGTCATGATATTGCGGCGCACCAGCGGCTCGCCGCCGGTGATACGCAGCTTTTCAACCCCCATCCGGATGAAGGTTGAACACATGCGGTCCAGTTCCTCCAGCGTCAGCAGATCTTTCTTGGGCAGAAAGGTCATGTTTTCCGACATGCAGTAGACACAGCGGAAATCGCAGCGATCCGTTACGGAGACGCGGAGATAGGTAATAGCGCGGGCAAATGGGTCGATAAGCGGAGCTGTCATGGCTCATAGGTAAATCGGGAACACACCAGCGGCAAGTCAGATCTGCGTTATGGTCTGGAACAGATGGGCGCAGGGCGCTAGAAATCAGGCATGAGATATGTGCTGTTGACACTGGCTTTTCTGGTTGCGGGCTGCGATGTGGTTCGGTCAACCTCGGACCGATTGTTTGGAAGTGTCGAGGCGCAGCCCGAACCGACCCCTGCTGTCGCCGAGGTAGAGCCGCAGCCGCAACCCGCGGCGGATAGCCAGGCGGGATGGGCTGGGCCAAGGACAACGATTGCCGGATTGGGCGATCCCTCGACACCGGGCCGATGGCTACAGACACCATTGGTTGAAAGTGAAATCAACGGGCGGGTTGTCGTATCGAAAACAGGGGCGCAGGCCTATGTGACCTTGGTGCCTGTATCAGGTGGCGGTAGCCGGTTGTCGCTGGAAGCGATGCAGGCGCTGTTACTGCCTTTGGACGAACTGGTCGAGCTTGAAGTCTATTCCGACTGAGCCCGCAGGTATTTACCGGCTTCTTTGCGGGCAAAGGGTTTCATTTCATCGCCATGCCGATCCAGAAATGAGATCACGCGGTGCGGGTCATGCTTGGATAGCTCGCGTAGCCACCACGCGATGGACTTTTGAATGAACCAGTCGCTGTCATCGACATAGCCTGCGGCCCAGCCAAGAATACGATCTCGGCGTTTCAGGTCATCCGGCTTCGGATGGTTTTGCTTGGTCCAGGGCAGGGTGGCCACCATGGCGGCGCGGCGGGTCCACATGTGATCGGATGTGGTCCAGACCTCGACCTGATCCAGCCTGTCCGGGTCCGCTGTCAGGCGCTTTTGCATTGCCATACAGGCATGGTCGGCCACCGCCCAGGCATCGAAATCCGGCAACCAGCTTTGCAGCAGGTCCCAGACGGCGTCATCGGGTCGGATGCGGGCTTGCGTCAGAAGTTTTGCAGCGGCCAGACGGCCCTCGTGAATGTTGGTTTGCCATAGGGCATCAGACAAAGCGATACGGTCGGTGACGGACAATTGTTGCCGCCAGGTCTTGGTCAGATCGTTTAGAACCGGGTTTGCAACGCCAAGATAGGGGCGGTCGACCTTGTGATAGGCTGCCATCTGCGCGCCACGCTCGGGGTCAGCCTGGGCCTTTATCTGATCCAGATACGTGCCGAGCATAGTCAGGACGGAACTTGGGTTGGCTTGCCATCGATGGTGTGTTGGTTTTTTTCAACCCAATACGCGCGGATATCGTCATCCGACTTACCATCGACCCATTTCTGCATCGTTTCCCGATCAGACTGGTACTCCATAAAAGGCACCGCATAGCCGCAGGATGTTTGCACCAGATCAATGTCGACGTCATAAATCTGCCGAGCACTGCGATGATCCGGGAAATGCGCGGCAAGTTCATCCCAATCGTCGTCGCCGATGTGAAGTGTACGGGCCGTGCCATAGGTGCGCAGGATCATCGGGCGCGTAGTGAACGAACACCACATCAGCGTCATGCGGTTGATCTCTAGCAGGTGACCGGCGGTTTCATTTCCGCTGCCGGTCAGGTTCATCCAGATGATCCGGTTCGGCCCCAGAACCCGCAGTGAATCCATGCCCTTGGGAGAGATGTTGACCCGCCCATCTGCCGCCGCTGTTCCAACGAAAAACATGTGTTGATCTTCGATGAACTTGCGCTTGGCGTCGTCCAGATCGGGAAATTGCTTGGCCATGGGTCACTCCACCGTCACGGATTTTGCCAGATTGCGCGGCTGATCCACGTCCGTGCCTTTGGCAACAGCGGTGTGATAGGCCAGCAGTTGCGCAGGTACGGAATACAGGATTGGGGTCAGGCTCTGATGGACATGGGGCATGCGGATCGTGCTCCAGACCCCGTCTTCCGCTTGGGCAATTCCGTCATCGTCAGACACCAGGATCACCTTGCCCTTGCGCGCCATGACCTCCTGCATGTTCGACACGGTCTTGTCGAAGACCGCGTCGCGCGGGGCCATGACGACCACTGGCATTTGTTTGTCGATCAACGCAATAGGGCCGTGCTTCAGCTCACCCGATGCATAACCTTCGGCGTGGATATAGCTGATTTCCTTGAGTTTAAGCGCGCCCTCCATGGCCAGTGGATACATCAGGCCACGGCCCAGGAATAGCACGTCCCGGGCTTCCGACAGGCGTTGGGCGGACTTCTTGATCGCGCGGTTCTGATCCAGTGCAGTGTTCAGCACCGAAGGCAACCCCCGCAGCGCAGCCGCGTGGTCGGCCAGTTCCTCGTCAGTCAAAGTGCCCCGGTCTGCGGCCGCCTTGAGCGCCAGCATCAGCAATACGCTCAACTGACAGGTAAACGCCTTGGTCGAGGCAACGCCGATTTCGACTCCGGCATGGATCGGCAAGGTGATGTCGCTTTCCCGCGCGATCGAGCTTTCGGGGACATTGACGACCGACACGATTTTTTCTGCCTTGCCTTCGCAATAGCGTAGGGCGGCCAGCGTGTCCGCTGTTTCGCCCGATTGGCTGACAAACAGGGCCAGTGTTCGGTCGCTGATCGGAGGTTCACGATAGCGGAACTCACTGGCGATATCGACCTCGACCGGCATTTTGGCCAGTTGTTCGAACCAGTATTTGGCGGTCAGGCAGGCATAGAAAGCCGTGCCGCAGGCAACCATGGTCAGGCGGTCTAGCTTTGAAAAATCCAGATCGGTATCTGGCAGAACCACCTTGTGCCCCCCGGTTGGCAGATAGGACCGGATCGCCTCGGCCACGACAACAGGCTGCTCGGCGATTTCCTTGGCCATGTAGTGCTTGTGACCCGCCTTGTCCGTGCGTGCCTGATCCAGCTTGATCCGGCGAATCTCGCGGTTGGCGATTTCACCGGCCTCGTTGCGGATTTCCAGCGACGTGCGGGTCAACACGGCCCGGTCGCCCTCCTCAAGATAGGTGATCCGGTCGGTCAGCGGGGCCAGTGCGATGGCGTCTGATCCGACAAACATCTCTCCGTCCCCATGTCCGATGGCAAGCGGAGACCCCTTACGCGCGGCTACGATCAGGTCGTCTTGCCCATCGAACAAAAAGGCCAGTGCAAAGGCACCTTCCAACTTGTCGATCGTCTTGAACGCCGCATCTTGGGGGGACAGGCCGTCCTTGATGTAATGCTCGGCCATCAAGGCAACGGTTTCGGTATCTGTTTCGGTTTGAAAATCGATGCCCAGCTCTGCCAGTTCAGCGCGCAGTTCACGGTAGTTTTCGACAATTCCGTTGTGGACAACAGCCACCGGTCCAGCCTTGTGCGGATGCGCATTGCTGACCGATGGCGCGCCGTGCGTGGCCCAGCGGGTGTGACCAATCCCGGATTTCCCCGGCAATGGGTCATGTACCAGTAGATCACTGAGGTTCACCAGCTTGCCAACCGCCCGACGACGCCCCAAAGCGCCGTTGTTTACTGTGGCGATACCTGCGCTGTCATAACCACGATATTCCAGCCGCTTCAGCGCCTCGACTAAAATGGGGGCGGCTTCGTGCTGCCCCAGAACTCCAACAATACCACACATAATTCAGGCCTCTGTATCGCGGCGAGCCTTCTTCGCCTTTAGCATTTGAAACAATTTGCTTGCGTAGCCAAGTTTGTTCTCTTGCCGTGAACGGGCAAGTGCCAGCGCGTCCGGTTCGACATCCTCGGTTACCACCGTTCCCGTAGCCGTCATCGCACCGTCACCAATCGTGACCGGAGCAACCAGCATGGTGTTTGAGCCGATAAAGACGCCTTCGCCGATGGTCGTTTTGTGCTTCATCACCCCATCATAATTGCAGGTGATCGTCCCGGCACCGATATTGGTCGCTGCCCCAACGGACGCATCGCCAACATAGCTGAGGTGATTGACCTTGGCGCCCTCGGCGATTTCGGCGTTTTTGACCTCGACAAAATTGCCGATGCGGGTGTTTTCAGCCAGTTCGGTGCCGGGACGCAGGCGGGCATAGGGGCCAACGACGGCGCCGCGGCTGACATGGCACCCCTCAAGATGCGAAAACGCCCGGATCGTCGCGCCGCTTTCGACTGTCACGCCGGGACCGAAAACCACATTGGGTTCGATGGCGGCGTCGCGGCCGATAACGGTATCTGCAGACAGATAGACCGTTTCCGGAGCCATCAGAGTCACGCCTTGCTGCAACAAAGCCGCGCGAGCGCGGGCCTGAAATTCGGCATCGGCGGCGGCCAGATCAGCACGGGAATCGACGCCGAGGGTTTCGGCCTCGTCGCATTTGATCGCCGTCGCGGAAAGCCCGCGTGCGTTGGCCAATGCGGGCAATTCGGTCAGGTAATACTCGCCTGAGGCGTTGTCGTTGCTAACCTGATCGATCAGATCAAACAGCAAAGCCGCATCGCAGGCCAGAAGGCCGCTGTTGGTGAAACGAATGTCTCGCTGTTCCTCGGTTGCGTCCTTGTACTCCACGATCTCGACCAGACGATCGCCATCCATGATAAGGCGACCGTAACGCGGTTGAACTTCGGCAATATCAAAACCCAGCATGACCAGATCAAAGGTTTTGCGGGCCTCGACCATGCGTCGCAGGGTGTCGGGATCGATGAAGGGTGTGTCGCCGTAAAGAACGATCACATTACCCCTGAAACCCTCCAGCGCAGCCCGGGCCTGTGCCACGGCATGGGCGGTGCCCAGCTGTTCTTCCTGCACTACCACCTGTGCGGTCTCGTCTTCGTTTCGAACCGCTTCTGCCACCATCTCGGACCCGTGGCCGGTGACGATCACCGTGCGTTCTGGCGAAAGGGCCCCTCCTGCGCGCATGGCGTGGACCAGCATGGGCGTCTGCGCGATCGGGTGCAGGACTTTTGGAATATCCGAATTCATTCTGGTGCCTTTCCCGGCGGCCAGAATGACAAGGGCAATACTCATGAACTCGTTTTCTCTTTTGTTTTGTCGCGGTCCGTTTTATCCGCTGACGGCAAAGGCGCAAGCGGTTCGCCCATCAAAGAAGATTGCCGTTTGCAACAGTTACAGGCGAAAACCCGCCGGAACGGAGGCAGAATGCGCAGTGTGATTTTTGATCTCGATGGAACTTTGGCGGACACCTCGGGCGATTTGCTGGCCGCAGCAAACCACTGTTTCCGGGATATGGGGCATGGGGACGTCCTGCTGCCCGATCAGGACGCAGCTGTGGCGGTGCGAGGCGCGCGCATGATGCTAAGCCAGGGGTTGAAGCGGGTCGGAGCTTATAGTGAAAAGACTGTCGATACGTATTATCCGATTTTTCTGGATGTCTACGAACAGGCCATTGATAGGCACACAGTATTCTATCCCGGCGCGTTGGACGCGGTAGAGGCCCTGAAAACCGCAGGCTATGGCGTGGGCATCTGTACCAACAAACCCGAAGGGCTGGCCGATCTGCTGCTGACCCGTCTGGGCGTTCGTGATCAGTTCGCGTCTTTGGTGGGTGCCGATACGTTGCCGGTGCGCAAGCCCGATCCCGAACCCCTGCGTGAGGCGGCGCGGCGGGCCGGTGGCCACCCGAAGCATTGTGTGCTGATTGGGGATTCCGACACAGATCGCAACACTGCGCGTGCGGCCGGGGTGCCCTCGGTGCTGGTTACCTTCGGGCCATCCGGTGACGATATGGCAGCGCTGGAGCCAGAGGCCTTGCTGCATCATTTCGATGACCTGCCCGGGCTGGTGCCAGATCTGATCGGTGCGGTTGCATGATCCCTTGACCGCCGAACAAAGCGACCCCAAAACTAAACTATGACCGAGATTTTTTCGGGTAGCTTTACCCAGCAGGAACCCCTTCCGGAAGATGCTATCGAGGCCGCGCTGACCGTGCTGCGCCATGGCCGCCTGCATCGTTACAACGTGGCGCCGGGTGAAGTGGGCGAAACGTCTTTGCTGGAACAGGAATTCGCGGCCCAGATGGGGGCGAAATACTGTCTGGCCGTGGCGTCGGGCGGTTATGCCTTGGCCACGGCTCTGCGCGCGGTTGGGGTGCAGCCGGGTGAAGCGGTTCTGACCAATGCCTTTACATTGGCACCGGTTCCCGGGGCGATTGCCTCGGTCGGGGCAAAGCCGGTTTTTGTTGGTGTTACCGAAGGTTTGACCATCGATCTGGACGATCTTGAGGCCAAACTGCCCTTGGCGCGTGTGCTGATGCTGAGCCATATGCGGGGCCATTTGTGCGACATGGATCGCCTGATGCAGATCTGCGATGCCGCGGGGGTCGTCGTGATCGAAGATTGTGCCCATACGATGGGGGCGGCCTGGCGCGGGCAGCTTTCCGGGCGGCAGGGCGCTATCGGCTGTTATTCCTGTCAGACCTACAAGCACGTCAATTCGGGTGAGGGCGGGTTGCTGGCCACCGATAACGAGGAGATCGCGGCCAAGGCAACAATGCTGTCCGGGTCATACATGCTGTATGAACGCCATCTGGCAGCACCAGCCCCCGAGGTTTTCGAGACGATCAAGTTCGATACTCCGAACATATCGGGTCGGATGGACAATCTGCGGGCGGCTATCCTGCGGCCTCAGTTGCGCGACCTTGACCGGCAGGTTGACCGTTGGAACGAGCGGTATGACGAGATTGAAAAAGGTCTACGCGGCACGCCGGGCCTGACGATTGTCGAACGACCCGAGGCCGAGACCTATGTCGGGTCTTCTATTCAGTTCCTACTGCTGGACTGGTCATCCGAGCGGATTGGCGATGTCATCCGTCGCTGTGCGGCACGTGGGGTTGAACTCAAATGGTTTGGAGGGTCCGAGCCGACCGGGTTTACATCGCGCTACGACAGTTGGCGCTATGCCGACAGCGAGCCAATGCCCGCAAGTGATCGGATTCTTGCGTCGATTATGGATATGCGGGTGCCACTGACATTTTCAATCGAGGATTGCCAATTGATCGCGCGCATTATCCGCGCCGAGGTTGGTGCGGTT
The DNA here is from genome assembly GCF_965243365.1 of Ruegeria sp. Lineage (GTDB taxonomy): Bacteria > Pseudomonadota > Alphaproteobacteria > Rhodobacterales > Rhodobacteraceae > Ruegeria. Next base: position 2,713,661 of record NZ_CBDEUW010000002.1, read on the forward strand.
TTCCAATCGTAGTCCAGCGGAGTGCGCCTGCAGCGCACGCTTCGTTCCTTTGAAATGCCGCCCTCAATGGGCGGCATTGTTCGTTTCGGGCTGCTGAAACCACAAAGATTGACCGGTTACGGATTCGCTGCTATCTATTTATTGAACACTTGTTCATTAACGACTGCGGGAGAGTGCATATGTTCACGGCGACGATGCAATTTGATCTGGGCGAAGATGTGAACGCTTTGCGCGACATGGTGCACCGCTGGGCGCAGGAACGTGTCAAGCCGATGGCGGCTGAGATCGACAGTTCGAACGCATTCCCGAACGAACTCTGGAAAGAAATGGGCGATCTGGGGCTGTTAGGCATTACTGTACCCGAAGAGTTCGGAGGCGCGGACATGTCTTATCTGGCGCATACCGTCGCCGTGGAAGAAATCGCGCGGGCTTCAGCCTCGGTATCGTTGTCTTATGGGGCGCATTCAAATCTCTGCGTCAATCAGATCAAACTGAACGGGAACGCTGAGCAGAAACAGAAATATCTGCCACGCCTGATCTCGGGCGATCATGTGGGGGCGTTGGCCATGTCCGAACCCTCGGCCGGGTCGGATGTCGTGTCGATGAAATTGCGGGCGGAAAAGCGCAACGATCATTACCGCCTGAATGGAAGCAAATACTGGATCACCAACGGGCCGGACGCGGATACTCTGGTGGTATATGCCAAGACCGATCCTGATGCGGGGTCAAAAGGCATCACGGCGTTTCTGGTCGAAAAAGAGATGAAGGGCTTCTCGACCTCACCCCATTTCGACAAGCTGGGGATGCGTGGGTCGAACACGGCCGAGCTGATTTTCGAAGATGTCGAGGTGCCGTTCGAGAACGTATTGGGAGAAGAAGGGAAGGGCGTTGCCGTCCTGATGTCAGGCCTTGACTATGAGCGTGTTGTGCTGGCCGGGATCGGCACCGGCATCATGGCCGCCTGTCTGGACGAAGTGATGCCCTACCTGGCCGAGCGCAAGCAGTTCGGCAAACCGATTGGCAGTTTCCAACTGATGCAGGGCAAGATCGCCGACATGTATACCGCAATGAACTCGGCCCGGGCTTATGTGTACGAGGTCGCCAAGGCATGCGACCGGGGCGATGTCACCCGACAGGATGCGGCGGCTTGCTGTCTGTACGCCTCGGAACAGGCCATGACGCAGGCCCATCAAGCCGTTCAGGCGCTGGGCGGGGCGGGGTTTCTGGCCGATGCCCCGGTCAGCCGGATCTTCCGCGACGCAAAGCTGATGGAGATCGGTGCGGGCACCAGCGAAATCCGCCGGATGCTGATCGGGCGTGAGTTGATGAGCGAAATGCTGTGATCAGAGACGCCCCACAGAAAAGGGATCCGTGGGGCGTTTCGGGCAATGGATCAGAACGTATGAACGTAGGAAACGCCAACCAGCCACGGATCGATCTCGGCCTTGCCGATATTCCTGCCGTTCAGGTTAACGTCCGGGTCGATGTCGAACCAACGCACGTTCAGCCGCACGGCCCCGTTTTCGGTAACCATATAGTCCAGACCCGCTTGCAGAGAGACGCCGAAGGAATCCTCGATCTCAAGCCCGGGCATGTCTTCGTCAAAGAAGATCGTGTAGTTAAGACCCGCGCCGACATAGGGCTTCCAGGCGCTGTTGGTGACAAAGTGGTAGTTCAGCGACAGGGTCGGGGGCAGATGCTTGACACTGCCGGCGCTGGTGTTGCCGCCAAGCGTGATGTCATGTTTGAACGGTGTCGCCGCCAGCAGCTCAATGCCAAGGTTGTCGCGGATGAAATATTCGGCGGTGAAGATCGGTCGGGTATCCGAGTCGATGGTGGTGTCCATCCCCAGAACTGTGCCGTTGTCGGATTTCGGATCCAGATAGCCAACACCGATACCAAGGGTCCAATCCCCCTGCGATTGCGCCAGCGCCGGAGCAGTAAACGCAACCAGCGCAGAGGTGAGCGTCAGGGCGGCGATTCTCTTGTTCATATTCATGCCTTTGCTTTTGTTAATGGGGGTTTCTTGCAGCCCGGGCGTGTCGCCGACGCTGATCTGGATCAAAAACCCAGCGGAATATGTAACCTATCCACTGAGTCAAATTGTCATGAAAACAGGGGTTTGCGGGCATGAATTCGCGTGAGTGCATACCGGGTTTGAGCCCAGCGGGGGGCTGGGATGTGCCGGATCGCCTGAATATGTCCCAACAGTGTCTAAGCCACGCATCAGACCGGCCGGCCGTGGTGGATCTGACGGCAGAGCGCAGCCAGACGGTTACCTATGGTCAGTTGGGGCGCAGGGCGGACGCAATCGCGTGGACTTTGATGCAAAGAATCCAACCGGGTGACCGGGTTGGCGTGATTCTCAGCCAATCGCCTTGGTGTGCGGCGGCTCATTTGGCGATCTGGAAGATCGGTGCAATCTCGGTGCCCCTGTTCAAGCTGTTCAAACAGGACGCACTGGCCTCGCGGGTACGCGATGCCGGGGCAGAGCTTGTTCTGACCGATCCTGAAGGTGCCGCGCTGCTGGGTGACCTGGCCGAGCCGGTGCAGGTGGCCAAACTCGCCGAAGCGCCTGAGCCGGTACCTTTTGCCGATACCGGCCCAGATGACCCCGCCGTCTTGATCTATACATCGGGCACAACAGGCAGCCCCAAAGGCGCCCTGCACGGGCATCGCGTTTTGACGGGGCACCTTCCCGGGGTTTCGATTAGCCACAATCATCTTCGGGACGGCGATTGCCTCTGGACTCCGGCAGATTGGGCCTGGATCGGCGGTTTGTTCGATGTGCTGATGCCGGGGCTGGCGCTGGGCGTTCCGGTTGTTGCGGCCCGGCTTGAAAAATTCACACCCGAAGCCTGCGCTGACGTGATCGCGCGCGGTGGTGTGCGGAATGTGTTCTTTCCCCCCACCGCGTTGCGGATGCTGAAAGCGGCGGATCAGGCAATCCCCGGGTTGCGGTCCGTCGCATCCGGGGGGGAACCCCTCGGTGCCGAGATGCTGGCTTGGGGGCAGCAGGCGTTTGGCCTGACGATCAACGAGTTCTACGGCCAGACCGAATGCAATATGGTTGTGTCCTCTTGCTCTGAGGATTTCCCGGCACGTCCCGGCTGTATCGGTAAACCAGTACCGGGCCATGAGGTCGCGGTGGTCGATGAAGACGGCACGCCGACAAAGGAAGAGGGCGATGTGGCCATCCGGCGTGGCTCGGCCTCGATGCTGCTGGAGTACTGGAACCGACCGGAGGCGACGGCCGAGAAGTTCCGTGGAAACTGGCTGATCACCGGTGACCGTGGCGTGTGGGAAGGGGAGTACCTGCGTTTTGTTGGCCGGGATGACGACGTGATCACCTCGGCAGGCTACCGCATCGGCCCCGCCGAGATCGAGGATTGCCTGCTGACCCACCCGGCGGTGGCGACGGTGGGTGTTGTTGGCAAGCCCGACCCGCTGCGGACCGAAATCGTGAAGGCCTATGTGGTGTTGAAACCGGGGGCAGAGGCCTCGGGTCAGGAGTTGCAGGATTGGGTCAAGGATCGGCTGGCGCAGTATTCCTATCCGCGTGAGGTGGCGTTTCTGGATGAGCTGCCGATGACGGTGACGGGGAAGGTGATCCGAAAGGAATTGAAGAGCATGGCCGCTAAGGAGTCTGCCAAATGAAATTTAGTTTAAAGACGTATTGGATTGTTGGATTGTCGGTAGTTTTTGGAACGCAACTGGCGGCTGAGACAGTCGAAAATCCCAAATTTGAGACTGCTTCTTTTTTGACGACTTGCACGGAGTTCGTTCCAAACGTTCCGCTTGCCATCCCGATGGATGCGCAATGCATTTCGCAAGGGAGGAAAATGTGTGAATTGGCCGCTTTCAACGCGCCTCCTGAAAGCTGTCTGTTGGAAGTAATTAACTGGATGCAAAACGAAGTTGGGTCGAAATGGTCGCTCATCCCGGAGGATATCCGCCTTGATCACTCTGAACCTCCTACTGCGGAAGAAATGGCAAATAGCGCAATGTTGGCCTCCCTCAGTAGCATGATGCCAAATTGCGAGACTGTCCAAATCGATGGAGTGTCTAAACAAGCTGTGTGTGACTACTCTGATGCTTTAGCCGGATGGCACACATTGCGAATTCTGCAACGCTCGGCGAGCGATATCAATCAATAGCGGAGCGCACACAAATGAAACTCACATCCAAAGCCATGCCCGCCTCTGAGGGCTTCAAGGCAAACCGCGCCGCCCATCTCGACGCGCTGGCGCAAATCTCTGCTGCTGCCGAGGCCGCCCGCATGGGCGGGGGCGAAAAATCCCGCGCGCGGCATGAATCGCGGGGCAAAATGCTCCCGCGCCGCCGGGTGGCGAACTTGCTCGATCCTGGTTCTCCATTTCTGGAAATCGGGGCGACGGCAGCGCATGGGATGTATGGGGATGCGGCGCCCTGTGCCGGGGTGATCGCCGGGATTGGTCGGGTGCACGGGCAGGAGGTCATGGTGGTTTGCAACGACGCCACCGTGAAGGGCGGTACGTATTACCCGCTGACCGTCAAGAAACACCTCCGCGCGCAGGAGATTGCCGAGGAAAATAACCTCCCCTGCATCTATCTGGTCGACAGCGGCGGTGCGAACCTGCCCAATCAGGACGAGGTTTTCCCCGACCGCGACCACTTTGGCCGCATCTTCTACAATCAGGCGCGGATGAGCGCGAAGGGGATTGCTCAGATCGCGGTGGTGATGGGTTCGTGCACGGCGGGCGGGGCCTATGTGCCTGCGATGTCGGACGTGACGATCATCGTCAAAGAACAGGGGACAATCTTCCTGGCCGGACCGCCCTTGGTCAAGGCCGCGACCGGAGAGGTCGTCTCGGCAGAAGACCTGGGTGGCGGTGATGTGCACACCCGCCTGTCGGGTGTGGCTGACTATCTGGCCGAGGATGATGCTCACGCGTTGGCTTTGGCGCGGCGGGCCGTTGGCTCGCTGAACCTGCGCAAGCCGCAAACTGTGGATTGGGCCAGTCCCGAAGACCCGGCCTATGACCCCGAGGAAATACTCGGTGTGGTCCCGGCCGATCTGCGCACGCCCTATGACATTCGCGAGGTGATCGCGCGGTTGGTCGATGGCTCTCGGTTCGATGAATTCAAGCCGCGCTTTGGCGAGACATTGGTGACCGGCTTCGCCCATGTCAAAGGCTGCCCGGTTGGGATCATCGCCAATAACGGCGTGCTGTTTTCCGAGGCCGCACAGAAAGGCGCGCATTTTGTCGAGCTGTGTTCGCAGCGCAAAACGCCTCTGGTGTTCCTGCAGAACATCACCGGGTTCATGGTCGGGCGGAAATACGAAAACGAAGGCATCGCGCGGCATGGGGCCAAGATGGTGACCGCAGTGGCGACGACTTCGGTGCCGAAGATCACCATGCTGGTCGGCGGCTCATTCGGGGCCGGGAATTACGGCATGGCGGGGCGCGCCTATCAGCCGCGCTTCCTGTGGACCTGGCCAAATTCGCGGATTTCGGTGATGGGCGGCGAGCAGGCCGCAGGCGTCCTGGCCACCGTCAAACGCGACGGGATCGAGCGGCAGGGCGGCACGTGGTCGGCTGAGGAAGAGGCCGAGTTCAAACGCCCAACGCTTGAGATGTTCGAGGAGCAATCGCATCCGCTCTACGCGTCCGCTCGTCTTTGGGATGACGGTATCGTTGACCCGCGCAAATCGCGTGACGTGCTGGCCCTGTCGTTGAATGCTGCGCTGAATGCGCCGATTGAGGAGACACGCTTTGGCGTGTTCAGGATGTAAGATGGGATCGGTTCTGGAACAGGTAAAGGCACGCTACCCGCGGGCGCAAACCTTTAAATTCGGAGACAATCCGGTTCTCAGCGCGGAACTTCTGGCTTTGGTCCGATCCGGTAAGAAAACCGCAACTTGCGGCGCTCTGCGTGACTATCCGGACGGAAGCTCGGACATGCCGCAACCAGGGCGGCAGGATATCGCGCTGGATTGGGATGATCGCCCGGCATTGGTGATTGAAACCGTAGAGGTTTCGATTTGCAGATATTGCGATGTGACCGAAGAATTCGCACTGGCAGAGGGCGAGAATGAGACGCTGGAAGGCTGGCGCGAAGGTCACCGCCGATACTTCGAAAGAAATGGCGGGTTTGATCCCGAGATGGAATTGGTCTGCGAGAGATTTCGCCTTGTCGAAGATCTGGCAGCCGAGGGGTAGATGGACATGTTCAACAAAATCCTGATCGCCAACCGGGGTGAGATCGCCTGCCGGGTGATGGAGACCGCCCAGAAAATGGGTGTCTCATGCGTTGTGGTTTATTCGGACGCGGACGCCACGGCGAAACATGTGGTGATGGCCGATGAGGCGGTGCATATCGGCGGCGCGGCCCCTGCGGAAAGCTATCTGAAGGGGGATGTGATTATTAAGGCCGCGCTGGATACCGGCGCGCAGGCGATCCATCCCGGCTATGGCTTTCTGTCCGAAAATCCCGATTTCGTGGATGCGGTTGAGGCGGCTGGCCTGACCTTTATCGGCCCCTCGGCGGATGCGATCCGCAAGATGGGTCTGAAGGATGCGGCCAAGGTGCTGATGGAGCAGGCGGGCGTTCCCGTGGTGCCTGGCTATCACGGTGACAATCAGGACCCCGAGCATCTGGCCGGAGCCGCCGACACCATCGGCTATCCGGTTCTGATCAAGGCCGTCGCCGGTGGCGGTGGCAAGGGTATGCGGCTGGTTGAACGCCCCGAGGACTTCCCGGCGGCGCTGGACAGTGCACGCGGAGAGGCGCGCACCGCCTTTGGCAATGATGCGGTTCTGGTCGAAAAATTCGTCGCCAAGCCGCGTCATATCGAGGTGCAGGTCTTTGGTGACGGCACCCATGCGGTGCATCTGTTTGAACGCGACTGCTCGCTCCAACGGCGGCACCAGAAGGTGATCGAAGAGGCCCCGGCACCCGGCATGACAGCTGAAATGCGCGAGGCGATGGGGCAGGCCGGCGTGCGCGCGGCTGAAGCCATCGGTTACAAAGGTGCCGGGACGGTTGAGTTCATCGTAGATGCCTCGGACGGGCTGCGCCCGGATCGGTTCTGGTTCATGGAAATGAACACGCGCCTGCAGGTTGAACATCCGGTGACCGAGGCGGTTACCGGCGTCGATCTGGTGGAATGGCAGCTGCGCGTCGCGGCGGGGGAACGCCTGCCGAAACAGCAAGAGGACTTGTCGATCAATGGGCATGCCTTTGAGGCGCGGCTGTATGCCGAGGATGTGCCCAAGGGATTTTTGCCAGCCACCGGGACATTGACCCATTTGGAGTTTCCGGTCGATTGCCGGGCCGACAGTGGCGTTCGCGCAGGTGATACTATCAGCCCCTGGTACGACCCGATGATTGCGAAGGTCGTCGTGCATGGTCCGACGCGCGCCGTGGCGCTGGAATCCTTGAACCGGGTATTGCGGCATACCGAAGTTGCGGGAACGGTAACCAACCTTGCTTTTCTGGGCGCGCTGACGCGGCATGCGGGTTTTGCTGCAGGCGATGTTGACACAGGGCTGATCGGGCGGGATTTGGGCGATCTGGTCAAGGACGTGCCGCCGTCTTCGGCAGCACATGTTGCGGCGGCTATGACAGCGCTGGAACTTGTGAATACGTGCGAGGAGACAGGATTTTCGTTATGGGCACCTTTGCACCGGGCTGTGCAATTGCGTCAGGATGGAAAAGCCGTGGACCTGGATGTTCAGGTCGAAAACCCTGATCGCCAAATCTGGAAGATTGACACTGAGACCCTTATTGCCGCTCGCGAAGCGCGGCGCTGGACCATTCATGGCAGTCCCATGCCACAGGTTGTGGTCAGTGGCGACGTAATCACTGTCTTTGAGTCTTACGGTCAGACCTTCGAAGTCATCGACCCGCTGGACAGAGACACAAGTGCAACGGGCGATACCAATGTGATCGAGGCGCCAATGCCGGGTCTGATCAAGGCTGTGTTCGCCACGCCGGGCCAGACCGTGAAAGAGGGCGACCGTCTTGCCATTCTTGAGGCTATGAAGATGGAGCATTCCCTGCTGGCGGCGCGCGATGGCGTTGTGGCCGAGGTTCTGGCAGAGGATGGGGCTCAGGTTGAGGCCGGGGCTGCACTGATCCGGTTGGAGGAAGCGTGATCTTTTCGTTTAGCGCATTGCGTGGCACGGTCGGGTCATCCGTATTTGGAACAAGAAGAAGCCGGGAGGGCGCTGAACATGGATGAACGGGTCGAGATATTCGAAGTTGGTCCGCGCGACGGGTTGCAGAACGAAAAGCGTGATATCCCTGCCGCCGACAAGGTGGCGCTGGTGGACTGCCTCAGCCGGGCCGGGTTCAACCGCATTGAAGTGGCCAGCTTTGTGTCCCCGAAATGGGTGCCGCAGATGGCAGGCAGTGCCGAAGTTCTGGCCGGGATCACGCGCGCCGAAAATGTGCGCTATGCGGCGCTGACACCGAATATGCGGGGCTATGAAGATGCCTTGGCCGCCAAAGCGGATGAGATCGCTGTGTTCGCCTCGGCGTCCGAGGGGTTTTCCAAGGCCAATATCAACGCGACCATCGCCGAATCCATTGAGCGGTTCACACCGATTCTAGAGGCTGCCCGCCACATCGATTTGCCGGTTCGCGGCTATGTTTCCTGCGTTACGGACTGCCCTTATGACGGACCTACTCCGCCCGAAAAGGTGGCTGAGGTCGCAGATCGCTTGTTTTCGCTGGGCTGCTACGAGGTCTCTCTGGGCGACACGATCGGGCGGGGGACACCGGACAAGGTTGCGCATATGCTGCTTGCCGTGCGCGAGCGGGTGCCCGTGACGCGGCTGGCGGGGCATTTCCATGACACAAACGGGCGGGCCATCGACAATATCGATGCAGCTCTGGCGCTTGGTGTTCGTGTTTTTGATGCGGCGGTGGGCGGTCTGGGCGGCTGTCCATATGCGCCTGGCGCTTCGGGGAATGTAGCCACGGAAGCCGTCGCGACACATTTGGAGCGATTGGGATATCAGACCGGTCTGGACATGGCGGTTCTAGAAGAGGCCGCGCAGATGGCGCGGGCGATGCGGCAGGGATAAGGAAAAAACATGTTTGACACGATCTTGCTGAACATCGACGCGCGTGGAGTGGCGACTCTGACCTTGAATCGCCCGGAAAAGCACAATGCAATGTCGGCGCAAATGATTGCCGAGTTGACGCAGGCTGCTGAAATGCTGGCCAGCAATGATGCTGTTCGCGTAGTCATCCTGACCGGTGCGGGCAAGACCTTCTGCGCCGGGGGGGATCTGGGCTGGATGCGGGATCAGATGGCAGCCGACCCTGAAACGCGGTTTGTCGAAGCCCGCAAACTGGCTGAAATGCTGAACGCTCTGAACTGCTTGCCCAAGCCGCTGATTGGCGCGCTGCAAGGCAACGCGTTTGGCGGCGGGGTCGGACTGGCTGCAGTGTGCGATGTGGCCATCGGAGCCGACACGCTGAAAATGGGTCTGACCGAGACCCGTCTGGGGCTGATCCCTGCGACAATCGGGCCTTATGTCATTGCTCGCATGGGCGAAGCCCGCGCGCGGCGGGTCTTTATGTCTGCGCGTGTGTTTGATGCGGCTGAAGCGGTCGATTTGGGCCTATTGGCGCGCATAGTTCCTGACGAGCTGCTGAACGAGGCCGTCGAAGCAGAGGTTTTGCCTTATCTGTCCTGCGCACCGGGTGCTGTAACCTCGGCGAAACATCTGGTTCAGACATTGGGACCAAAAATTGATGATAGCGTGATCGATCAGACGATTCAGGCTTTGGTCAGGCGGTGGGAAACCGACGAAGCCCAAGAGGGTATCGCCGCATTCTTCGACAAACGAAAACCTGCATGGAAAAATTAGGTTTACCATACGTTTCCGCTTGAAAGGATTCGCCCGTAGAACTGAAATAAGAACGCAGTTTTGCAAGCCCAGAATTAGGCCCATGCGCGATTCTGTTCGGTTGACCCTCTGACCCCGCACAGATAGAGAATGTCCAGTCAACACGCCAATTGACGGCGCACCCGTTCGGGGCATGCGCAGGAAAGGAGCTATTCGTGGAAGACCTGCTGCGGGAGTACCTCCCGATTCTGGTGTTTCTGGCCGTTGCCGTGGGCCTTGGAATCGTGCTGATTCTGGCTGCTGTGGTCCTGGCTGTCCGCAATCCCGACCCCGAAAAGGTCAGCGCATACGAATGTGGTTTCAACGCCTTCGACGACGCGCGGATGAAATTCGATGTTCGATTCTACCTGGTCTCGATTCTCTTCATCATCTTCGATCTGGAAATCGCCTTCCTGTTCCCATGGGCCGTCGGCTTCAAGGACATCAGCGATGTGGGTTTCTGGTCCATGATGGTGTTCCTGGGCGTTCTGACCATCGGCTTTGCCTATGAATGGAAGAAGGGGGCCCTGGAATGGGAGTGATGACGGGTGCAAACACCGCTGGCGTCGACAAAGAAGTCGCCACCCAGGCCCTGAATGCCGAGTTGCAGGATAAAGGATTCCTGCTGACCTCGACCGAAGACATTATCAACTGGGCGCGCACCGGTTCGCTGCACTGGATGACCTTCGGTCTGGCCTGCTGTGCGGTTGAAATGATGCACACCTCGATGCCGCGTTATGATGCGGAACGGTTTGGTATCGCTCCGCGCGCCTCTCCACGGCAGTCGGACGTGATGATCGTGGCCGGAACGCTGACCAACAAGATGGCCCCGGCGCTGCGCAAGGTTTACGATCAGATGCCCGAGCCGCGCTATGTGATCTCGATGGGGTCCTGCGCGAATGGCGGTGGGTACTATCACTATTCCTATTCGGTTGTGCGCGGCTGCGACCGCGTTGTGCCCGTGGATATTTACGTGCCCGGTTGCCCTCCGACCGCTGAGGCGTTGCTTTACGGTCTGATGCAGCTGCAACGCAAAATCCGCCGCACCGGCACGATTGTACGCTGAGGAGAGAGCTTATGAGCGAAGCACTCAAGGAACTTGGCGCGCAGCTTGAGTTGAAGCGATCCGATTGTGTTCTGTCCTGGGATGTAACCCATGGCGAGCTGAATGTGGATGTGGCCCCATCGAATCTGGTGGAGTTCGTGGAATTCCTTCGGAACGACCAGACCTGCAAATTCTCGTCTCTGGTGGACATCACCGGTGTGGATTACCCGGAACGGGCCAAGCGGTTCGACGTGGTTTACCACTTCCTGTCGATGTACCAGAACCAGCGCATCCGCCTGCGGGTTTCGATCCGCGAGGAGGATATGGTGCCCTCGATCGTCGATGTACACCCCTCGGCCAACTGGTTCGAGCGTGAGGTGTTCGATATGTTCGGCATCCTGTTCTCGGGCCACCCGGACCTGCGACGTATCCTCACCGACTATGGGTTCCGCGGCTATCCGCTGCGCAAGGATTTTCCGACCACCGGCTATACCGAGGTACGTTATGACGAGGCGCAAAAGCGCGTGGTCTACGAACCGGTCAGCCTTGTTCAGGAATACCGCCAGTTTGATTTCATGTCCCCTTGGGAAGGTGCCAATTACATTCTTCCGGGGGATGAAAAACAGGAGTCGTAAGTCATGGAGTTCCTGATCTGGATTGCCGTCACGGTCGCCACGATCATCCCGATGCTGAAACTGCTACCGCATTTCGGGATCGAGAAATACTGGGTTGTCGCCTGCGTCATCCCCATTGGAACGCTGGTCCTGATCTGGATCATGGCCATGAAACTGCAAGAGATGGAGCGCCGCTGATGGGTCTGGGGGAACTGATTGCGTTGGGGGCGCTTGGGGTTCTGCTGGCCGGGGCCGCTGCCAAGGCGGCTGAGGCGGAAAAGGTCCGGGTTCGGGCCGAAGCGAAGAAGAAACGAGGGCGTTGATGGACGGCTCAAGATACGATGACGGCAGCACGGACGCGCTGAGCGGAGAACAGAAGATCCGCAACTTCAACATCAACTTCGGCCCGCAACACCCTGCGGCGCACGGGGTTCTGCGTCTTGTGCTTGAGCTGGACGGCGAGATCGTCGAACGCTGTGATCCGCATATCGGCCTGCTGCACCGTGGCACCGAAAAGCTGATGGAAAGCCGGACGTATCTGCAGAACCTGCCGTATTTCGACCGTCTGGATTATGTGGCGCCGATGAACCAGGAACATGCCTGGTGTCTCGCCATCGAAAAGCTGACCGGGGTCGAGGTGCCGCGCCGGGGCTCGCTGATCCGGGTGCTGTATTCCGAGATTGGCCGCATCCTGAACCACCTGCTGAATGTCACCACACAGGCGATGGACGTGGGCGCTCTGACCCCGCCGCTCTGGGGCTTTGAAGAACGCGAAAAGCTGATGGTGTTTTATGAGCGTGCCTGTGGTGCCCGCCTGCACGCCGCCTATTTCCGCCCCGGCGGTGTGCATCAGGACCTGCCGCCCGAACTGCTGGACGATATCGAGGCATGGAGCCACGAGTTTCCCGCCGTTCTGGACGACATCGACGGGCTGCTGACCGAAAACCGCATCTTCAAACAGCGCAACGCCGATATTGGCGTGGTGACCGAGGATGACATCCAGAAATACGGCTTCTCGGGCGTGATGGTCCGTGGCTCGGGTCTGGCATGGGACCTGCGCCGCGCGCAGCCCTATGAATGCTATGACGAGTTCGAGTTCCAGATCCCCGTCGGCAAGAATGGCGACTGCTATGACCGTTATCTGGTGCGGATGGAAGAGATGCGCCAGTCGCTGCTGATCATCCGTCAGGCCATCGCCAAAATCCGCGACTGTCCCGGCGACGTTCTGGCGCGCGGCAAGATCACCCCGCCGAAACGCTCAGACATGAAGACCTCGATGGAAAGCTTGATCCATCACTTCAAGCTGTATACCGAAGGCTTCCACGTCCCCGCAGGCGAAGTTTACGCCGCCGTCGAGGCCCCCAAGGGCGAGTTCGGCGTCTATCTGGTCGCCGACGGCACCAACAAACCCTACCGCGCCAAACTGCGCGCGCCGGGGTTCCTGCATCTGCAGGCCATGGATCATGTTGCGAGGGGTCACCAACTGGCAGATGTTGCAGCCATCATCGGCACCATGGACGTTGTGTTTGGGGAGATTGACCGTTGAAGATGCTGTCGATCACTGCGCTGATGTGTTTTGCTGCAAGTATTTCGAACGCTGAGGTAGGTTGGTCTCTCTATTCCGAGGAGCCCAGAAGCGATCTCGTTTCCGACAGAATATCGGCTGAAGACGTTGGTGTGCTTTCGGAGCTTCTTGAAAGCTATGTTCAGGCTGCACCGGAATTTCCGCAGACGCGGGAGGAAGTGCTTGCTGCTTGCGCTGAACGCCTGAGGGACGTGGCAAGGATTTCGGCGTTCAACTTGGTCAATTATAGTTACGAGATGAACCTCACCATTGAGGGGGTCGAAGGGGCACTCAAAGGTGTTTCCTGTCGTATGATTACGTCTAATGACGAGAACCTTCAAATAGAAGTGAAGGAAGACTAATGCTCCGCCGTCTTCACCCCGAACAACCCGAAAGCTTTGTCTTTACCGTTGCCAACCAGCAATGGGCCGAAGCGCAGATCACCAAATACCCCGAGGGCCGTCAGGCCAGCGCGGTGATCCCTTTGCTGTGGCGCGCGCAGGAGCAGGAGGGGTGGCTGTCCCGTCCGGCGATTGAATCCGTCGCCGACATGCTGGGCATGGCCTATATCCGCGTGCTTGAGGTCGCGTCGTTCTACTTCATGTTCCAACTGCAACCGGTTGGCTCGATTGCGCATATTCAGGTCTGCGGCACGACCTCTTGCATGATCTGCGGGGCTGAGGATCTGATTGCGGTCTGCAAGGAAAAGATCGCCGCCAAGCCGCATGAGTTGTCCGCCGATGGCAAGCTGAGCTGGGAAGAGGTCGAATGCCTGGGGTCCTGCACAAACGCGCCGATGGCGCAGATCGGCAAGGACTACTATGAGGATCTGACCGCCGATAGCTTTGGCAAGATCATCGATGATCTGGCCGCAGGCAAGGTGCCGACGCCTGGTCCGCAGAACGGGCGCTATGCAGCAGAACCGCTAAAGGGCCTCAGCAGCTTGGCCGAGCATGACGCAGGGAAACCTCAGTACAACGCCAGCGTGGAACTCGCCACGGATTTGGGTGACACGGTCAAACGGATCGACGGGACCGAGGTTCCGATTCTGACGCCTTGGCTGGGCAAGGATGGCAAGGCAGCGGCGACGAAGGCGGCGCCAAAGCCTCCGAAAGCGCCTGAACCGGCAAAACCGGCCGTCAAACAGGCGGCAGAGGCCAAGGCCAAGGAAGACCAACCCGAGACGCTGACCGGCGCCCGGGGGGGTAAGCCGGATGATCTGAAGATGCTGAAAGGCGTCGGACCGAAGCTTGAAGAAACGCTGAATGAATTGGGCTTTTTCCACTACGACCAGATTGCCAACTGGACGCCTGCGCACGTCGCCTGGGTTGATGCTCGGCTGAAATTCAAGGGCAGGATCGAGCGGGACGGCTGGATCGAACAAGCGGCCAAACTGGCTGCGGGTGAGGAAACCGAATTCGCCAAACGCGCCAAGGAAGACGGCACTTACGAAGATTAGGACAGGTGCCCATCCGGGGCATCGGGATGAGATGGATATGGACAAGGAACAAGCCATAGCCCGAAAGGGCCGTCATATCGGCATCGTCATCGCCGTGACGATGGTGATTTGGCTTGGAGTCACCCTGTTCGTCGGTCCCGCGCTGGGGATGCCGGGGCGTTATGCGCTGCTGTTTGATTTTGCCGCTCTGGCAGGGTTCATCTATGCGGGCGTCAACATTTTTCAACTCTGGCGCATGCGTCAGGATAACCAAGGGTAACACGCGATGCTGAAGGATCAGGACCGGATCTTTACCAACATCTACGGGATGCACGAGCGTACGCTGAAAGGCGCGCAGGCCCGGGGGCATTGGGACGGCACCGCTGGCCTGATCGAAAAGGGCCGCGACTGGATCATTCAGACGATGAAGGACTCGGGGCTGCGTGGACGTGGTGGCGCTGGCTTTCCGACCGGCTTGAAATGGTCGTTCATGCCCAAGGAAAGCGACGGGCGTCCGGCCTATCTGGTTGTGAACGCTGACGAATCCGAGCCCGGCACCTGCAAAGACCGCGAGATCATGCGCCACGATCCGCATACGCTGATCGAAGGCTGCTTGATCGCATCCTTCGCGATGAATGCGCATACCTGCTACATCTATCTGCGTGGCGAATATATCCGAGAGCGTGAAGCGCTACAGGCCGCGATTGACGAAGCCTATGACGCCGGTCTGCTGGGCAAGAACGCGGCAGGCTCGGGCTGGGATTTCGATCTGTTCCTGCATCACGGGGCGGGCGCTTATATCTGCGGCGAGGAAACCGCTCTGATCGAAAGCCTTGAGGGCAAGAAGGGCATGCCGCGCATGAAGCCTCCGTTCCCGGCGGGCGCGGGGCTTTATGGCTGTCCGACCACGGTGAACAATGTGGAATCGATTGCCGTAGTGCCAACCATTCTGCGCCGGGGTGCGGATTGGTTTGCGGGCTTTGGGCGTCAGAACAACGCAGGCACCAAGCTGTTCGCGATCTCGGGTCATGTGAACAACCCCTGCGTCGTTGAAGAGGCGATGTCGATTTCCTTTGAGGAACTGATCGAGGCCCACTGCGGCGGAATTCGCGGCGGTTGGGACAACCTGCTGGCGGTGATCCCGGGCGGGTCTTCTGTTCCGTGTGTGCGTGGCGAGAACATGCGCGACGCGATCATGGATTTTGACCATTTGCGCAACGACTTGGGTTCTGGTCTTGGTACAGCCGCTGTGATCGTCATGGATAAGTCCACCGACATCATAAAAGCTATCTGGCGTCTGTCGAAGTTCTACAAGCACGAAAGCTGCGGCCAGTGCACGCCCTGCCGCGAAGGCACCGGCTGGATGATGCGCGTTATGGATCGTCTGGTGCGCGGCGAGGCCGAATTGGAAGAGATCGACATGTTGTTCGACGTGACCAAACAGGTCGAAGGCCATACGATCTGCGCCCTTGGCGATGCGGCGGCCTGGCCGATTCAGGGCCTGATCCGCAACTTTCGGGAAGAGATCGAAGATCGCATCAAGGCCCAGAAATCGGGCCGTATGGGTGCGATAGCAGCGGAGTAAATCCAATGGAAGTCTACGCCGAATATTCCCACGCAATAGCCGCTTTGGTGATCTTCACTCTGATCATCCTGTTTCTGTCGCCGTTCTCGGCCCTCGCGAAGGCGGGCAAGGGGCTGGCGCCGGGTGCGACTCCGGATCAGGACTATGCTGACAAGGCCTATCGTCTGAACCGGGCGTATCTGAACGGCGCGGAAACATTGCCTGCTTTCCTGACCGTGACGATTGCAGCCATCTTACTCGGTGCCAGCCCGTTTTGGGTCAACCTTTTGGCGTCGGTCGCGCTGGTGGCGCGTGTAATCATGCTGGTGGTGCATTTGCGTGGGATTGGAAGCCCGCACAGTGGTTTGCGTTCGATTTTCTATGTTCTCGGCTGGGCCTGCATGCTGGTTCTCGGTCTGATGGCCCTGGTGGCCGCGTTCTGATGTGGGAGTCTGAAGTGAAGGAACAGGGCGAACCGGTGCAAGTGATGCGCGGCACCAAAGCCGGGCGTACGGCTATGGTCTCCATGTTCGCAATTCTGTCGCTTATGGCTGCCTGCGGAACCGCTCCGACTCGGTCGAGCGATCGAGTGGCATTCGACGGTCAGTACTTCCGTGCCAGCGCCAAGCCGGTGGACAAGCGCAAAGCACCCGCTGAGTTTCGCGTCACCGTTAGCGGCGCGTCCGCCTCGCTGGACGGGGCGCGTGAAGCCGGGCGTTTCGAAGGCACCAAGTTCTGCGTGCAGAACTTTGGGTCGTCGCGGATTGTCTGGTCGGTCGGTCCGGATACTGAACCACAGAACCTGCGGATCGTGGATGACAAACTGACCTTTGCGGGAACCTGCCTAAGACCATGACCCGCGTTACCGCATATCCAGACCCGACAGATGGCGTGTTATTGCATAGCGCCACGGCTGCACTTCGTCTTGGGAAACCCAAGACGAAAGGAAAGCTCATGTCTGTTTTGAAATCGCTTTTTGTGAGTGTTGCGCTGGTTGTGCCCCTTGCGGCAGAAGCGAAACCGCCCCTGCGCGATGTCAAAGAGATCGATAACGAACTCTACTACATCGCTATCGCAAACGAGATATCAGAATACTGCCCCACGATCAGCGGACGCCGCCTGAAGGCGATTGGGGTGATGTGGGATCTGAGGTCCACGGCGCACAAGCTTGGATACTCGGATAAGGAAATCCGGGCCTATGTGGAATCTGACGCCGAAAAGGACAGGATGCGCGCCAAGGGCGAAGCGTATCTGGCCCAGCACGGTGTTTCCTATGGCAAGCCGGGCTCATTCTGCACCTTGGGGCAGAAAGAAATCGAAAGAAACAGCGCCATTGGCGTGTATTTGAGGGCGAACTAGGCCATGTCTGACCTCCGCAAGATCAATATCGACGGGCAGGAAATCGAAGTCGATGGTGCGATGACCCTGATCCAGGCTTGTGAGCAGGCCGGGGTCGAAGTGCCGCGTTTCTGCTATCACGAGCGTCTGTCGATTGCCGGGAACTGCCGGATGTGTCTGGTTGAGGTTGTGGGCGGTCCGCCGAAACCTGCGGCCTCTTGCGCGATGCAGGTGCGCGACCTGCGTCCGGGACCCGAAGGCCAGCCGCCGGTGGTCAAGACAAACTCACCCATGGTCAAGAAGGCCCGCGAGGGGGTGATGGAGTTCCTGCTGATCAATCACCCGCTGGATTGCCCGATTTGCGATCAGGGCGGTGAGTGTGATCTGCAGGACCAGGCGATGGCTTATGGTGTGTCGGGTTCCCGCTTCAAGGAAGCCAAACGCGCGGTCGATGATCTGGATTTGGGTCCGTTGGTCGGCACGGCAATGACTCGTTGCATCAGTTGCACGCGCTGTGTGCGCTTCACCACCGAGGTCGCTGGGATTACTCAGATGGGCCAGACGGGGCGTGGCGAGGATGCCGAGATCACCTCGTATCTGAACCAGACCCTGGATTCGAACCTGCAGGGTAACATCATTGACCTGTGTCCGGTTGGAGCGCTGACCTCCAAGCCGTATGCCTTCACCGCCCGCCCGTGGGAATTGACCAAGACCGAGAGTGTCGATGTGATGGATGCCTTGGGCTCGAACATCCGCGTGGATACCAAGGGGCGCGAAGTGATGCGGTTCCTGCCGCGCAACCATGATGGTGTGAACGAGGAATGGATCAGCGACAAGACCCGCTTTGTCTGGGACGGTCTGCGTCGTCAGCGACTGGACAAGCCGTATGTGCGCGAGAACGGCAAGCTGCGCCCTGCCTCGTGGTCTGAGGCGCTGTCCAAGGCGGCTGAGGCATTGAAGGGTGCTGAAAAACCTGCCGGTATCGTTGGCGATCTGGCCCCGGTCGAAGCCGCTTTTGCGCTGAAACAGATGATCGAAGGGCAGGGCGGTGTAGTCGAATGCCGCACCGATGGCGCCAGGCTTCCTGCGGGCAATCGTGGCGCTTATGCCGGGACCGCAGTCATCGAAGATATCGATTCCGCCGAGCGAATTCTGCTGATCGGCACCAACCCACGCGAGGAAGCGCCGGTTCTGAACGCGCGCATCCGCAAAGCGTGGGCGCATGGGGCTAAGGTGGCGCTGGTCGGTCCTGCCGTCGATCTGACTTATGACTATCACCACATGGGAGACGACCGCACGGCCCTGCAAAAGGTTCTCGACATGGGGGGCGATGATGAGATCAAGGGCAGGGCGTCTTTGGTCATCGTCGGGCAGGGCGCTTTGCAAGAGGCGGACGGCGCTGCGGTTCTGGCCGCGGCACAAACCATTGCAAAGAATACGGAAAGCGGTCTGATCGTTCTGCACACAGCCGCCGCGCGCGTCGGCGCACTGGATGTGGATGCCACAAACGAAGGTGGCATGGAAGCGATCAGCGCGGCTGATGTGATCTATAACCTCGGAGCGGATGAGGTTGAGATCGGTGAGGGTGCCTTTGTGATCTATCAGGGCAGCCATGGTGATCGTGGTGCGCACCGTGCCGACGTGATCCTGCCGGGCGCGGCCTATACCGAAGAAAACGGGTTGTTCGTGAATACCGAGGGCCGTCCGCAACTGGCGATGCGCGCTGGCTTTGCGCCGGGCGAGGCCAAGGAAAACTGGGCGATCCTGCGGGCGCTGTCCGCCGAACTCGGGGCAACGCTGTCCTATGACACACTGGCGCAACTGCGCACAGCGTTGATCGAAGCCGTTCCGCATTTGGCCCGCATTGACGAGGTGATCGAGAACGAAGTGGTCGCACTTGATGCCGGAAAGCTGGGTAATGCCAGCTTCCGCAACGCAATCAAGGATTTCTATCTGACGAACCCTATTGCGCGTGCCTCGCAACTGATGGCCGAGCTGTCGGCGCAGGCTCAGGCCCGCAAGGCCGGGAAGATCGCGGCGGAATGAACCAGACCGGTTTCATATCGCAAGCAGGCGTGGAGATCGCGCGGCAGCTCGCCGCGCGTGATTTGTGTGTGAAACCCAAGATTAAGGGTGGCGTAAAGACGGCAGATGCTGTTTACACCAACGCGCCGACCCAGCCGCAAAATGCGCAGGCATCCGGCCTTTGCATCGCGCGCGGAAAACGGAATACCCACGGTGTGAGGACCAATGGCTGAATTCTTTAACACCCCAGGCGGAATAGCCATCATCATTCTGGCGCAAGTGCTTGCAGTTGTTGCCTTCGTGATGATCTCGCTTTTGTTCCTTGTCTATGGCGACCGCAAGATCTGGGCCGCCGTCCAGATGCGTCGAGGCCCCAACGTGGTAGGCGCCTATGGCCTGTTGCAATCGGTGGCGGATGCGCTGAAATATGTGGTCAAAGAGGTCGTCATACCCGCCGGGGCCGACCGCACGGTCTTTATCCTCGCACCGTTGACATCCTTCGTTCTGGCAATGATCGCCTGGGCGGTAATCCCGTTTAACGATGGCTGGGTCCTGTCGGATATCAACGTCGCTATCCTCTATGTCTTCGCCGTATCCTCATTGGAGGTTTATGGCGTGATTATGGGTGGTTGGGCGTCGAACTCAAAGTACCCATTCCTCGGATCGTTGCGCTCTGCGGCGCAGATGATCTCCTACGAAGTTTCGATTGGCCTCATCATCATCGGCATTATCATCTCGACCGGTTCAATGAACTTCGGCCATATTGTCGAGGCGCAGGACGGCCGGTTCGGCTTCTTCAGCTGGTACTGGCTGCCGCATTTCCCGATGGTCTTCCTGTTTTTCATCTCGGCCTTGGCCGAAACCAACCGTCCGCCCTTCGACTTGCCCGAGGCGGAATCGGAACTGGTCGCAGGCTATCAGGTCGAATATTCGGCCACACCGTTCCTGCTGTTCATGGCCGGAGAATACATCGCCATCTTCCTGATGTGCGCCCTGACAACACTGCTGTTCTTCGGCGGCTGGCTGTCGCCGATCCCGGGCCTGCCCGATGGCGTGCTGTGGATGGTCGCCAAAATGGCGTTCTTCTTCTTCATCTTCGCGATGGTCAAGGCGATCACGCCCCGCTACCGCTATGACCAGCTGATGCGTCTGGGCTGGAAAGTCTTCCTGCCGTTCTCGCTGGCCTGGGTGGTCTTTGTGGCCTTTGCGGCGAAATTCGACTGGTTCTGGGGTGCGTTCGCCCGTTGGAGCGTAGGAGGCTGATATGACCCAAATCGACTATACCCGCGCCGCCAAATATTTCCTGCTGCAAGACTTCTGGGTCGGCATGAAACTTGGGCTGAAGTACTTCTTCGCCCCTAAAGCCACCGTGAACTACCCGCACGAAAAGGGTCCTCTGTCCCCGCGTTTTCGGGGTGAGCATGCCCTGCGCCGTTATCCGAACGGTGAAGAACGCTGCATCGCCTGCAAACTTTGCGAGGCGATCTGCCCAGCCCAAGCCATCACCATCGACGCCGAACCGCGCGAGGATGGCAGCCGCCGCACCACACGTTATGACATCGACATGACCAAGTGCATCTACTGCGGCTTCTGCCAAGAGGCCTGCCCGGTCGATGCCATCGTCGAAGGTCCGAACTTCGAATTCGCCACCGAAACCCGAGAAGAACTGTTCTACGACAAGGAAAAACTGCTCGACAACGGCGAACGCTGGGAGGCCGAGATCGCCCGCAATCTGGAACTGGACGCGCCGTATCGATGACTGACAGCCCGACAAATCCGTTCGAGCTGATGATGAAGCAGGCTCAGGACATGGCCAAGGCGATGAACCCGGCGATGGAGAATTTCTCGCCCAAGGGGTTCGAGGCGCTGTGGCCGACCATGCCCAAAGAGGTCATGGAGATGATGTTTGGTAACACCGTCAACAAGGACGGGCTGGATGCCAAGACCCGCCTGCTGCTGACGCTGGCCGGGCTGACCTGTCAGGGTGCGCAGGCCGATACCGCCGTGCGTCAGACCGTGCGCCACGCGCTGGAAGCGGGCGCCAAGAAACAAGAGATCGTGGAAACGATCGGTCAGATGTCGGTCTTTGCCGGCATCCCGGCCATGACCCGTGCGCTGGACCTGGCGCAAGAGGTCATGGGTGATAACGAGGATGAGGATCAATGACCGTCTTTGCCTTCTACCTGTTTGCCATCAGCGCCATTACCGGCGGGCTGTTCACGGTGATCAGCCGCCAGCCGGTTCATTCGGTGCTGTGGCTGATTCTGTCCTTTCTGTCCGCGGCGGGGCTGTTTGTGCTGCTGGGGGCCGAGTTCGTGGCAATGCTGCTGATCATCGTCTATGTCGGCGCGGTCGCGGTGCTGTTCCTGTTTGTGGTGATGATGCTGGACGTGGACTTTGCCGAGCTCAAGGCCGAGATGGCGCGCTATATGCCGCTGGCCCTGCTGATCGGTTTGGTCATTCTGATGCAGTTCGTTATGGCCTTTGGGGCTTGGGACAGCGCGCAGGGAGCCGCCGCCAATCTGGCCCAGCCAGTACCAGCGGACCGCCACAACACCGAGGCGCTGGGTGTCATCCTTTACGATCAATACTTCCTTCTGTTCCAACTGGCGGGCCTGATCCTGCTGGTGGCGATGATCGGCGCTATCGTGCTGACGCTGCGCCACCGTCAGGACATCAAGCGTCAGGACATCGTCGGCCAGATGATGCGCGACCCGGCCAAGGCGATGGAGCTGAAGGACGTGAAACCGGGGCAGGGGTTGTGATGCGCTTTGTGATCATCGGCTTATGTTGCTTGGCCGTCGCTGCTTCGGCTTCTGGAACTTCGACCTTGATGGGGCATCCCAACGGACCAGGCTTCCCTGGTCCCGCTGTTTGGGGCGTTAAGGCTCCGCCTAGCTGCGCTTCAGTCGCTCCTCAGATAGTGTGTTTTGACTAGATGACAGGTAAGTTTCACATATCAACGCCTAGGGGCCGCATAGCCGCGAGCTTAATGGCAGCTGTTTTCTGCTTAGCAGCGACTGTTGCAAACGCCTGCACACCGGGTGACGTTAACGAGAATTCAGAGATCGAATATCTCGCATCTTGCGGCGCTGTGTTTCCTGTCGAGGGAACCGTCAATAGCACACAGATATCGGAAGCAACCGATATCGGCCAATCGCTTGTGCGACAAATGGTTTTCCAGGGTTTCGCATGCGCCGGATCAAGGGATTTGCTGGTTGTCGATTGCGCGACTTCGAAGGTTCTGGAAATCAATGGGATCGGTTATGCATATGGCGTTTCAAAGCGCGAACATCGCCTCAGTGAATCGAACAAGTTTCTGCGCCTCATAGCAAAATTGGACCGCAGGTTTGCTTCGGATCGGCCCTTGACTTTCAAACAAGTTGAATCCGCAGCCAATTGGCGCAATTTGCCGACGAGTGAGACGAATGAACTATCGCCATCATATGAGTTCAAGGGTGTGGATTTCGACCTTACCTGCGGCTGCAAACTTTACTACCCCGACTCGCCAGGAGCGAAGCTATGATCGGACTTGAACACTATCTTACGGTCGCGGCGACGCTGTTCGTCATCGGCATCTTCGGTCTCTTCCTGAACCGCAAGAACGTCATCATCCTGCTGATGAGCATAGAACTGATGCTATTGGCGGTGAATATCAACCTTGTGGCGTTTTCCAGTTTCCTCGGTGATCTGGTCGGGCAGGTGTTCACGCTGTTCGTGCTAACCGTTGCGGCGGCCGAGGCGGCGATTGGTCTGGCCATTCTGGTCTGCTTCTTCCGCAACCGTGGCACCATCGCGGTTGAAGACGTCAATATGATGAAGGGGTAAGGGAACATGGAAACCACCATCCTCTTTGCCCCGCTCGTGGGCGCGCTGCTCTGCGGGTTCGGCTGGAAGTTCATTGGTGAGAAAGCCGCCATGTGGACGGCCACGGGTCTGCTGTTTCTGGCCTGTCTGCTGTCCTGGATCGTGTTCTTCACCTTCGACGGGGTGACACAGCAGATCGAGATCATGCGCTGGATCGAAAGCGGTTCACTGTCGACAAGCTGGGCCATCCGTCTGGATCGCCTGACCGCGATCATGCTGATCGTGGTGACAACTGTCTCGGCTTTGGTACACCTCTACTCCTTTGGCTATATGGATCACGACCCGCAATGGCGCGAGGGCGAAAGCTATAAGCCGCGTTTCTTTGCCTATCTGTCTTTCTTCACCTTTGCGATGCTGATGCTGGTGACAGCGGACAATCTGGTTCAGATGTTCTTTGGCTGGGAGGGCGTGGGCGTCGCATCCTACCTGCTCATCGGGTTCTATTATCGCAAGCCAAGCGCCAATGCGGCGGCGATGAAAGCGTTTATTGTCAACCGTGTCGGCGACTTTGGCTTTGCGCTGGAGATTTTCGCGCTGTTCTTCCTGACGGACAGCATCAACTTCTCGGATATCTTCGCCTCGGCCCCGGCTTTGGCCGAAGAAAAGCTGCACTTCCTCTGGGGCGAATGGACCGCGGTTGAGGTGATCTGCGTCCTTCTATTCATCGGCGCGATGGGGAAATCGGCGCAGTTGATCCTGCACACATGGTTGCCGGACGCGATGGAAGGCCCGACACCTGTGTCGGCGCTGATCCACGCCGCGACGATGGTTACGGCAGGTGTGTTCTTGGTCTGCCGTATGTCGCCGCTGATGGAGTTCGCGCCGGGTGCAACCGGGTTCATCACCTTCCTCGGGGCTTCGACTGCGTTCTTTGCCGCGACTGTGGGTCTGGTTCAGACAGACATTAAGCGCGTGATTGCGTATTCAACCTGTTCTCAGCTGGGATATATGTTCGTCGCGGCTGGTGTGGGCATGTATTCGGCGGCGATGTTCCACCTGCTGACGCATGCATTCTTCAAGGCGCTGTTGTTCCTTGGCGCGGGCTCGGTGATCCATGCGATGCACCACGAGCAGGAGATGACTGAATACGGCGGCTTGCGGAAGAAAATCCCCTATACGTTCTGGGCGATGATGATCGGTACCCTGGCCATTACCGGTGTCGGTATTCCGCTGACCACCATTGGCTTTGCTGGCTTCCTGTCAAAGGACGCCATCATCGAAAGCGCCTTTGCGGGCGGCACGGGCTATGCCTTCTGGATGCTGGTGATCGCGGCGGTATTTACCTCGTTCTACAGCTGGCGCCTGATCTTCCTGACCTTCTATGGTGAGCCGCGCGGTGACAAGCACACGCATGACCATGCGCATGAAAGCCCGATGGTTATGCTGGTGCCTCTGGGTGTGCTGTCACTGGGCGCGGTGTTCTCGGGCATGCTGTGGTACAGCAACTTCTTTGGTCACGCGGACAAGGTCGGCAAATTCTACGGCATTCCGGTGGCTGAAGCTCATGCCGAAGGCCATGACGCCGAGACGCATGCAGAGCATGTGGCCGATGGAACCGCTGATGCTCATCACGGTGATGAAGACCATGCGGATGATGCGCATGCGGATGATGGACATGGAGACGATGCCGCGCATGGTGAGAAAGACGCGCATGGCGGCGATCATCACTATGCCTTCGTCGGACAACCGGGTGAGGGTGCCTTGTACATGGCACCGGACAATCACGTGTTGGACGATGCGCATGCAGCCCCGAAATGGGTCAAGGTTTCGCCATTTGTCGCGATGCTGCTGGGCTTTGTGGTGGCCTATTGGTTCTACATTGTGAACACGTCGCTGCCTGCGCGTTTGGCTGCGAACCAGCGTCCGCTGTATCTATTCCTTCTGAACAAATGGTATTTTGACGAAATCTATGACGCGATCTTCGTCAAACCCACCGTGGCGCTGGGCCGGTTCCTGTGGAAACGCGGTGATGGCAATACAATCGATGGCTTCCTGAACGGGGTTGCGATGGGCGTTGTACCGTTCTTCACCCGCCTCGCAGGGAAGGCTCAAACCGGCTACATCTTTACTTACGCCTTCTGGATGGTTCTGGGCATCGCCGCCCTTGTCACCTGGATGTCGATCGGCGGAGGCGCACACTAATGGACAATATCCTATCTATTGTCACCTTCATCCCCGCCATTGCAGCAGGCATTCTGGCCCTGTTCCTGCATGGTGAGGATGTAGCTGCGCAACGCAACGCGAAATGGGTCGCGCTGGTTGCGACGACCGTGACCTTCCTGGTGTCGATTGGCATTTACACAAGCTTTGATCCCAACAACACCGGCTTCCAGATGGTTGAGGAAGGCCAGTGGCTGCTGGGTCTGAAATACAAGATGGGCGTCGACGGCATCAGTGTTTTGTTCGTGCTGCTGACCACCTTCATCATGCCGCTGACTATTCTGGCCAGCTGGAATGTGACCGATCGCGTGAAGGAATACATGATCGCTTTCCTGCTGCTGGAAACGCTGATGCTGGGCGTCTTCATGGCGCTGGATCTGGTGCTGTTCTATCTGTTTTTCGAGGCGGGCCTGATCCCGATGTTCCTGATCATCGGTATTTGGGGCGGCAAGGATCGGATCTACGCCAGCTTCAAGTTCTTCCTCTACACTTTCCTCGGCTCGGTGCTGATGCTGGTGGCGATGGTTGCTATGTACGCAGACGCTGGTACCACGGATATCGAGGCGTTGATGACGCATCAGTTCTCGTCCGAGGGGTTCAGCGTGCTGGGTGTCTATATCGTTGGCGGTATGCAGACGCTGATGTTCCTGGCGTTCTTTGCCTCATTTGCGGTGAAGATGCCGATGTGGCCAGTCCATACCTGGTTGCCGGACGCGCACGTGCAAGCGCCCACCGCAGGCTCGGTTGTGCTGGCGGCGATCCTCTTGAAGATGGGCGGATATGGTTTCCTGCGGTTCAGCCTGCCGATGTTCCCCGTGGGCTCGGCTGTGATGACGGACGTGGTGCTGTGGATGTCGGCGATTGCCGTTGTCTACACCTCGCTGGTGGCACTGGTGCAGGAAGATATGAAGAAGCTGATCGCCTATTCCTCGGTCGCGCATATGGGTTTCGTGACCATGGGGATTTTCGCAGCGAACCAGCAGGG
The DNA here is from genome assembly GCF_965243365.1 of Ruegeria sp. GTDB lineage: Bacteria > Pseudomonadota > Alphaproteobacteria > Rhodobacterales > Rhodobacteraceae > Ruegeria. The sequence continues at coordinate 2,740,145 of NZ_CBDEUW010000002.1, forward strand.
TATTGATGGCGCGATTTTCCAGATGCTCAGCCACGGGTTTATCTCGGCGGCGCTGTTCCTCTGTGTCGGTGTGATTTACGACCGGATGCACACCCGGGATATTGAGGCTTATGGCGGTCTGGTCATACGGATGCCCGCCTATGCGCTGGTCTTCATGCTGTTTACTATGGCCAATGTCGGCCTGCCGGGTACGTCCGGATTCATCGGAGAGTTCCTGACCCTGATGGGCGCGTTCCAGGTCAACACCTGGGTGACGGCAGTCGCGGCAACCGGGGTGATCTTCTCGGCCGGTTATGCGCTGTGGCTCTATCGCCGGGTGGTCTTTGGCGATCTGATCAAGGAAAGCCTGAAGGCCATCACCGACATGAGCTCACGCGAGCGGTTGATCTTTGCACCGCTGATCGTGATGACCATTCTACTGGGCGTCTACCCGTCGCTGGTAACCGATGTGATCGGACAATCCACTGCTGCGCTGATTTCGAACTATGACACGGCTGTGGCCGCGGCTGAGGCCGTGACCCAGACAGCCGCCTCGCATTAAGGGAGCTTTGGAGACATGATCCAGGCTGATCTGATAGTAATCCTGCCGGAAATCGTTCTGGCTGTATATGCGATGGCCGCGTTGTTGGGGGCCGTGTACACGACCAAGGACGGGCTGGCGCCAGTGCTGGTGTGGGCAACCGCAGGCTTGATGGCGCTGCTGGCGATCTGGATTGCGGCCAACGGGGACGGCACGACAGTGGCCTTCAACGGCATGTTCGTTGATGACGGCTTTGCCCGTTTTGCCAAGGTTGCGATCCTACTTTCAGCCGCCGCAGTGCTGCTTATGAGCCAGGACTATATGGCGCGCCGGGGCCTTCTGCGGTTCGAATACCCGTTGCTGGTCGCTTTGGCTGCCGTCGGTATGATGATGATGGTCAGCGCCGGTGATCTGATGTCACTATATATGGGGTTGGAGCTGCAATCCCTGTCGCTGTATGTCGTCGCTGCCCTGCGGCGCGACAGCGCGAAATCGACCGAAGCGGGCTTGAAATACTTTGTTCTGGGTGCGCTCAGCTCGGGCTTGTTGCTGTACGGCGCGTCGCTGGTTTACGGCTTTACCGGAACCACGCTTTTCTCTGGCATCATCCAGACAGTGCACCATGACGATATATCTGTTGGTCTGTTGTTCGGTCTGGTCTTCCTGATCTCGGGTCTGGCCTTCAAGGTCTCGGCCGTGCCGTTCCACATGTGGACGCCAGATGTGTACGAGGGCTCGCCCACACCGATCACGGCTTTCTTTGCCACAGCGCCCAAGGTGGCCGCGATGGCGTTGTTCGCCCGTCTGCTGCACGATGCGTTCGGCGGTGTGATCAAGGATTGGCAGCAGGTGATCGTGCTTCTGTCCGTGTTGTCGATGCTGCTTGGGGCCGTTGCGGCCATCGGGCAGCGGGACATCAAGCGACTGATGGCGTTTTCCTCGATTGCCCATATGGGCTATGCGCTGATAGGTCTGGCAGCCGGTACGGAAATGGGCGTCAAAGCGATGCTGATGTATCTGGCGATCTATGTGACCATGAATATCGGTACTTTTGCCTTTATCCTGATGATGGAGCGTGACGGCAAGCCAGTGACCGATATCGACGCGCTGCGGCAGTATTCGAAACGCGATCCGGGCAAAGCGCTGGCCGTGCTGATCCTGATGTTCTCGCTGGCGGGTGTGCCGCCGATGTTGGGTTTCTTCGCCAAGTTCGGTGTCTGGCAGGCGGGCGTCAGCGCAGGCCTGACAGGTCTTGTCATCGTGTCGGCCATCGCCTCAGTCATCGGTGCGTTCTACTACTTGCGGATCGTATTCTACATGTACTTTGGAGCCGAGAATGAAGATCCGATTGAAACCCGCTCGTCTCCGGTTCTTTGGGCGGCGCTTATGGGATCGGCGGCGCTTATGCTGGTAGGCGTCTTCTATCAGTTCGGTGTTGAGGGCGCGGCGGCAGCAGCGGCGGCAACGCTTGTCAATTGATACTGAACGATCTGGAAAAAAGGGGGCTCGGTCGCACGACCGGGCCTTTTTGACATGAGCGACTGGCCCGAAGGATACGGCCTGCATGTGCTGCAAGAAATCGACAGTACGCTGAACGAGGCCGCCCGGATCGCCCCAACGGCCACAGGCCCGGTCTGGATCATGGCGCATCACCAGACGGCTGCGCGCGGGCGCCGGGGGCGTGCTTGGGCGAACCCCAAGGGTAATTTGGCGGCGACTTTGTTGATGCGGCCCAATGGAAGCCCCGAGCAATCAGCGCTGCGCAGCTTTGTTGCCGCTTTGGCCCTGTTTGACGCCTGCGTTGCGGTAACGGGCCGGGCCGCAGGACTTTCGCTGAAGTGGCCGAATGATGTTTTGCTGAATGGTGGCAAGCTGGCGGGAATCCTGTTGGAGAGTACAGGGCAGGGCAACGGTGTTTCACATCTGGCCATCGGGATTGGTGTCAACCTGTCCGACGCGCCGGGCGCAGACAGTGTCGAGCCGGGAGCCGTTCGGCCCGTCTCGCTGTTATCGGAAACCGGTGCTCAGGTCGCGCCCCAGGATTTCCTGACAGAACTCGCAACCGCTTATGCCCGGTACGAGACCCAATTTGTGACTTATGGCTTCGAACCAATCCGCACCGCCTGGCTGTCTCGCGCGGCCCGGTTGGGTGAGGTCATAACCGCCCGTACCGCAACGTCGGAAACGGTTGGAACCTTTGAAACTGTGGACGCAGGCGGCAACCTTGTCCTAAACACCGCCAAGGGTCGCGTTAGCATACCTGCGGCGGACGTGTATTTCTGAAGGAGGCGCATATGCTTCTGGCCATTGATTGCGGCAATACAAACACCGTTTTCTCGATCTGGGATGGCGAGGAGTTTCTGTGTACGCTGCGCACTTCGACCCATCATTCCCGCACGGCAGACGCTTATTTCACGTGGTATTCGACCCTTGTGAAACACTACGGGATTGAGGCCGACATAACGGATGTGATCATCGCGTCTACCGTGCCGCGGGTTGTATTCAATCTGCGTGTTTTTGCAGATCGGTTCTTTGGATGCCGCCCGTTGGTTGTGGGCAAGCCGGATTGCTTGTTGCCCATGCCCCCCAGAGTTGATGAAGGTACAATACCCGGGCCGGATCGCCTGGCCAACGCGGCCGCAGCTTTTGACCGCCATGGTGGAAATGTGGTTGTTGTGGACTTCGGAACGGCCACAAACTTCGATGTCGTAGCCGCGGACGGCGCATATGTGGGCGGCATCATCGCGCCGGGCGTGAACCTGAGTCTCGAAGCGCTGCACCAAGGCGCTGCCGCTTTGCCGCACATAGATGTCACCCGACCTGAAAAGGTTATCGGAACAAATACGGTTGGATGTATCCAATCCGGTGTGTATTGGGGCTATTCCGGTTTGATCGAAGGGCTGATCGCGCGGATCAAAGGTGAATACGGAATGTCGATGAAAGTCGTCGCAACCGGAGGGCTCGCCCCCCTGTTCGATCAGGCGGATGTGGGTTTCGATGCAATTGAAGACGATTTGACGATGCACGGGCTGACCGTGATTCATCGCTATAACAAGGAAAATGGCTCAATATGAGCAGCGAGAGACTGATCTATCTGCCGCTGGGCGGCGCAGGCGAAATTGGCATGAATGCCTATGTTTACGGTTACGGCAAACCGGGGCAGGAGCGGCTGATCCTCGTCGATCTGGGCGTGACCTTTCCTGATATGGACAGCTCACCCGGAGTGGACCTGATCTTTGCTGACATCACCTGGCTGAAAGAACGGGCCGACCGGCTGGAGGCCATCTTTGTCACCCACGCGCACGAGGATCACGTCGGCGCTGTCGCTCATTGCTATGAGGCGTTGGGCGCGCCGATATACGCCCGCGCCTTTACGGCCAACATTGCCCGGCGCAAGATGGAGGATCACGGCCACCCGACCGAGGCTGTACGCACCGCCTCGGCCTGGCCGGAACAGATCAAGGCCGGGCCGTTCACGGTTGGGTTTCTGCCTGTTTCTCATTCGATCCCGGAAAGCGCGGGCCTTGTGATCGATTCCGCTGCGGGCCGGGTTGTGCATACCGGCGACTTCAAACTGGACGCCAATCCCGTCGTGGGTGAGCCCTTTGATCCCGACCTCTGGGCCGAAGTGGCGAAACCGGGCGTCAAGGCGCTGGTCTGTGACAGCACCAATGTCTTCTCGGCCCATCCCGGCCGGTCGGAATCCGAAGTGGGCCCCGAAATCACCAAGCTGGTTCAGGATGCCTCGGGCATGGTGATTGCGACGACCTTTGCATCAAATGTTGCGCGGGTAAAAACACTGGCCGAAGCCGGGCATCGGGCAGGACGCTCTGTCGTTTTGTTAGGCCGTGCAATGCGGCGCATGATCGAGGCTGCGACGGAAACGGGCATCCTGACGGGCTTCCCCAAGGTCATCAGCGCTGAAGAAGCTGTCGATGTGCCGCGTCAGAACCTGATGCTGCTCGTGACCGGCAGTCAGGGTGAGCGCCGCGCCGCCAGTGCGCAACTGGCACGCGGTAAGTATCGGGGGCTTGAGGCGAAAGAGGGCGATCTGTTCCTGTTCTCGTCCAAAACCATCCCGGGCAACGAACGCGGTGTCATCCGCATCATCAATCAGCTCAGCGAAAAGGGCGTGGATGTGGTCGATGACAGCTCGGGCCTTTATCATGTTTCCGGTCATGCCAACCGGCCCGACCTTGAGAAAGTCCATGCTTTGGTCGACCCGCAAATGGTGATCCCCATGCACGGAGAGCATCGCCACCTGCGCGAACATGCCAAACTGGCCGAAGCTGGTGGCCGGACCGGTATTCTGGCCGTGAACGGTACCATGCTGGACCTGTCGGGCGATGCACCCGCCGTGGTGGATTATGTCGAAACAGGTCGCACCTATCTGGACGGCACCGTCCAGATCGGGGCGCTGGACGGCGTTGTGCGTGACCGCATCCGAATGGCGTTGAACGGCCATGTCACCGTAACCGTCATTCTGGACGAAGAAGACGAACCGTTGGGAGAGCCATGGTGTGACACGACCGGTCTGTCCGAGATGGGAGTCTCACGCGCGTCGCTTGTCGAAGTCCTGGAAGAGGATCTGAATCAATTTCTGATGCGGGCCGATGCCAAGACCTTGCGTGACGATGACAAGATCGAGGAGGCGCTGCGCCGGATCGTTCGTCAAAGTGCCAAGGTTGAACTGGGTAAAAAACCCGAGGTCACAGTGGTCGTCAGCCGGATGCGCTAGTCCTGCATCGGCATCGGGTAGCCCTTTAGGCGCTGGAACAGGCTGGCTTCTTCGTTGTTGAGAAAGAAGGGAACGCTTTCAGGTGGCTCGCGCAATGTGGCGCGGGCGGCGATCTCGGCAAGAACCACCTCGGTAATGAAGGGAAGGTCGAAATTGCGGGCTTCGCTGATCTTGATCCATTGCAGGTGCGACAGCTCGTCCGAAGCGCGGCTGAAATCGTCCAGATCGCCCTGAACGGCCTCGGCATCGACCAGAAAGAACCGCGCATCAAAGCGGCGGGGGCGACCGGGTGGTGTTAGGGCGCGAAATACGAACTGCAGGGCGGCGGCCGAAGGGACAAAGCCCATTGCGGCAAAGCTTTGCCAATCTTCGGGGGGCAGGCCGTTCCACTGCCCGGGTTGGCCAAGGATCAGACCAGTTTCTTCCCACAATTCCCGGATTGCGGCGATGGCTAGCGCGTTTTCCAGCCCGGGTTCGGCTTGTTCGGACAAGCGCGCAAAGCACATATCCGGCAGCGGCGTGGCCAAAGCGATCTCGGCATCGGTGGCATCGACCGCACCGCCGGGAAAGACGAATTTGTTGGGCATGAAGGCCGCGGCGGCCCCGCGTTGCCCCATCAGAATGGACGGATCCCCGAACCGGTCCCGCAGAACGATAACCGTAGCAGCGTTGCGGATCGCGGATTTATCCGTGGTCATGTGCTTTTGCCGAACCCGTGCATACGGCGCGCCCATTGATAGGCCACAACCATACCCTTCAGGCGTGGCAACAGGTACAGCGACAGCGCTACACAGCCGATTGATAATGCAATGGCCATGGTCCACGGGTCAGGCCGCCAGTGGACATACGAAACATGCAATGCCGGGGCCAGCAGGTGGCCGACGATCAGAATTGTCAGATAGGCAGGCCCGTCATCCGCACGGTGGTGGAACAGCTCCTGCCCGCAATTGGCACATTCATCATTTACCTTGAGATAGCTGTGCAACAACTGCCCCTCACCGCAATTGGGGCATTTGCACCGAAATCCACGGATGAGCGCTGGCTTGGTCGGGCGTTCATCCCCAAGTGTGGTGTCAACTGTCTGATCTGTCATTGTGATACTCGCGCGTTCAATTCGGACCGATATAGCGGTTTGCTGGCACGGTGGGGAAGGGGGGTGCGTCGCTTTGCACCATAGCAGGCCTCTCGCTCGTTTCGCCAGCCTTTCAAAAAATCTGAAAATTCTGCGACGGAAGCCTGCCGGCGGTGCGTTTTATTCATATCAACAGCGGCGCAGTGCCGCGGAAGCACAGGAAGAAGAGTTATGAAAACTGTACCTTTTATCTCGGCCATCGTTTTGACTGCGGTCGCTGTGACAGGCACGTCCGCTCTGGCCAAAGGTGGCGCGGATCGCCAACCTGCGAGTTTCGAGGAACTGGACGCCAATGGGGACGGCCAGATTACCGAAGCAGAGATCACGGCGCATCGTCAGGCAAAATTCACTTCTGCTGATGCCGACGGTGACGGACAACTGAGCCTGGAAGAAATGCAAACCGCGGCTCAGGCAAAAGCAAACGAGCGTGTATCCAAGATGTTCGAACGGCTGGATTCCAATCAGGATGGGTTTCTGAGCGATGATGAATTGCCCAAACCACGCAAGGCGTCCAAGATGTTCGAGCGGATCGACGCGGATGGAAATGGCTCGATCTCGGAACAGGAATACGCGGATGCCAAGGATCGGATGGGCCGCAAGCACAAGCGGCATCAGCAGTCGGACACCGACAGCAATTGATGAAGGATGGAGGATCTGACCTCCTGTCCGGACGGTGCGCGCGGTGTGTCGATCACCGCGCGCGAGCCCAGCGACGATGTGTTGCTGGGCCGGTTTGCTGATGGTGATGCCTTGGCGGCCCGATTGTTGACGGATCGCCTGGGGCCGCGCAGCTATTCCGTTGCGCTGCGGATGCTGGGCAACAGGGCCGAGGCAGAGGACATCACGCAAGAAGCGATGATGCGCCTGTGGCAGATGGCGCCGGACTGGGTTTCAGGACAGGCGCAGGTCTCGACCTGGCTTTACCGTGTGACGCTGAACCTGTGTGTGGATTTGCGGCGCAAAAAGCGGCCCGGGCGGCTTGAGGATGCGCCGGAAGTGGCGGATGACAGCGGCAGCGCTGCCGACCAGATGCAAGATGCGGCGCGAAAAGATGCGTTGCAGGCCGCGCTGGGGCAATTGCCGGAACGGCAGCGGCAGGCAGTGGTGCTTCGGCATATCGAGGAATTGTCCAACCCGGAAATCGCCGAGGTCATGGATATTTCGGTCGAAGCCGTAGAAAGTCTGACCGCAAGGGGGAAACGTGCCTTGGCCGCGATACTGGCGGGGCGCCGAGATGAACTGGGGTATGAAAATGGCTGAACAGGATCAGGGTCTTGATCAATTATTCGCCCGAGCCCGGGATGAACGACCGGCGCTGCCCGATGCTTTGGCAGTTCGGATCGAAACCGATGCCGAGGCCGTGCGCCTCAGCCGACTGACGCGACCGTCCCGACCTTTGTGGCAGCGGGCGTTTGACGGTATCGGAGGTTGGACCGGGTTCGGCGGTTTGGTGGCGGCCAGTGCGGCAGGGGTTTGGATCGGGTTTTCAGCCCCGGCCTTTCTGCCGGACCCTGCGGATTTCCTGTTGTCGCAGGAAACCACCTATCTGGTGGCTGATCTGAACGTGGATGTGGATTATCTGGAGGATTCGGAATGAGTGATGCTCCGGCCCCCAAGCGCAGGTGGATGCCTGTTCTGCTGGTAATTTCTCTGGCCGTCAATCTGTTGGTTGCCGGCATGATTCTGGGCACGGCCTTGCGGTTCAAGGATGGCGATCGCGCCAGAATCCCTCCGGGATTTGGCCCGGCGCTGTATCACGCCTTGCCCAAATCAGATCAAAAGGCACTGCGTGGCGAGCTGTCTGCGATGCGCAGCAAGGGATCACTCCGCCGGGGTGAGGATTTCGGTGCCCTTAGCGTTGCGCTAAGATCGGTGCCTTTCGATCCGAACGCTGTTGTTCTGTTGCTCGAACAGCAGGCGGCAACGACTGCAGAGTTGCAGGAAGCCTTGCATTTGGAATGGCTGGCCCGTGTTGCAGAGATGAGCGATGAAGAACGCGCGGCGTACGCGGACCGGTTGGAAGATGTGGTCAAGCGCGGGCCGCATCGAAAGAAAAAGGATCGATAAGTCGGCTCAGGCCGCGCTTTGGCGGATATGCACCTGATTGCGACCCGCCTGTTTTGCGGCATAAAGCGCTTTGTCGGCGGATCGGATCAACCAATCAATAGGATCCACGCTGTCCTGTTGCGCCAATTCGGGCGGTTCACATAGTTTCAGTCCTATGCTGACAGTGACCGGGATCAGGGTCGGTTGATCCGGCAGTTTGAAGGGGCGGCTGCAGATGCTGTCGCAAATGATGTCGGCCTGCTGTAACGCCTTTTCCGCTGAGGTGTTTGGCATGACGATCATGAACTCCTCGCCACCAAGGCGAGCGACGAATCCCGCATCTCCAAGGGTGGTTTGCAGCCGATTGGCGACCTCGGTCAGAACGATATCGCCGCCGACATGGCCATACTGATCATTGATCGATTTGAAATGGTCCAGATCCGCAAGCATGATCGCGAATCGCTGACCCGACTGAAGCGACCGATTGGCGATCTGGTTGATCGCCCGCATGGCGTAACGGCGGTTGAACAGACCGGTCAGCGAGTCAGTCAGGGATTCGGCCAGCCCGTTGCGAATGGATGTGCGCAGCCGGTCATCACGTGTTTTGCGCGCGATCAACGTCTCCAGCCGCAATGCGATCTCATCCGTGTTGAAGCCGCCCGGACAGATTGCGTCTGCACCGCGATCCAACGCTTCGGCCGCCAGGGTGGCGTTGTCGTTTTGCGTAATGCCGATCAGAACCGTGTGGCGCGTCGCCCCGCGTGAGCGCAAATCGGCCAGGATATTCAACCCGGCGCCATCATTGCCCAACTCGACAAGGATGGCGTCCGGTTTTACTCCGGACAGCACGCTGCTCAGGTTTGGCAACAGGTGAGTGGAAATCCGGTGCCGTGTTTGCGCCTGCAGCGCGCGACGCCAGCGGGTGCCGGAACTGGTGGTGCGGGTCAGGATGGCGATCCGGGCGGCTGAAGGCGGCGCGATCGGAGAAACTGCGGGTTCCGAGAACCCGACCGATTGCGCATCGCCCTTTAGCCGCATGTCCTGCCGGTCGGCCCGGACGCGCAGCAGGCTGCGAACACGCGCGAGCAGCAAGGTGTCCTTGAAGGGGTGTGCAAGGACATCGTCCATCCCTTCGGCCAGTGCCTGCAACCGGGCGGCCTTGTCGTTTTGCGGCACGATTGCCACAATCGGTACATCCGCAAACATGGGATCATTCGCCAGCAGCTTCTTAACATCTGCGGCGGTTCCATCCGGCAGACTGCGCGCGGTCAACACCAGATCGGGCCGCGTGCGGCGCAGCAACGCCGCCAGGCCTGCGACTTTTTCGCCCTGCACGATCTGATACCACGCAGCGGTCAACTGAACCTTGAGCATGATTCGATTGGTCGAAACCCCGTCGAGGACAAGTATCGTTCCTTGCACGGACATAGCCATTCACCGTTAGATTGCGCGTGTTGCCAAAGTGTTTATGACTCTGGTTAACAAACCCTTTCCGTGTCCCGATCTGAGGCCTTTTTATGCCAATTTCCGCTGACTCTGCCGAAACTCTGGCCCTGAATGTACTGAACTGGCTGGTTGGAAACGATGAATTGCTTCCGGTTTTTCAGGGCGCTACGGGCGTTTCCGTTCAGGACTTGAGGGACCGGGCTGGAGAGGCCGAGTTTCTGACCTCGGTTCTTGATTTTCTTGTGCTGGACGATTCGTGGGTGATTGCGTTTTGTGATGCCAATTCGGTGCCTTACGAATTGCCGGGTCAGGCCCGTGCTGTTATGGCAGGGGAAACGGATATGCACTGGACCTAACCAGCAGGAGTTCCCGGCCATGCCCATTGATGCCCTCTTGTTCGATAAGGACGGCACGCTTTTTGATTTTGCGGCAACCTGGGGCAGTTTCGGGCGGGCCATTCTGATGACTCTGGCCGATGGTGACGAGGATCGCGCGGTCAAGCTGGGAACGGTTATCGGTTTCGATCTGGCCGAGGGACGGTATGAGGTCGACAGCGTCGTTATCGCCCAGACCGTGGACGAGATTGCGGATGTTCTGCTGCCTCATCTGCCGGAATACACGCATGTGCAGATCGTCGAAGTTATGAACGACGCTTCGGCAGCGTCGCAACAGGTTCCGGCCGTCCCGCTGACGGCGTTTCTGGACGGCCTGCGTGCGGCGGGTCTGAAACTTGGTGTCGCCACGAATGACGCAGAAGTACCTGCGCTCGAACATCTGGATTCGGTTGGTGTACGCGGTCATTTCGACTTTGTCGCGGGTTATGACAGCGGTCATGGGGCCAAGCCGGGGCCGGGTCAATTACTGGCCTTTGCCAGGCACGTGGGCATCGATCCGGCACGCATCGCAATGGTCGGCGACAGCAGCCACGATCTGGAAGCGGGCCGTGCGGCTGGGATGGTGACAATCGGTGTTCTGACCGGTCTAGCAGAAGAAGATGCATTGGCACCTTTGGCCGATGTTGTCCTGCCGGATATCGGACATATCCCCGGCTGGCTGTCTTCGCGTTAAAGGATCGCAGCATAATATCGCCGCATTGCGTTAAAAAAACGACAAAGCGTGTCGCAGACAGAGCGGCCAGTTGTCTGTCTTCGGGGCTTCCTAATAGGACAACAGCACCCGGAGGACGCAATGGCTGAGACAAGGACAGCCCGACGCCGCAGTGGCGGACGCGCAGGCGCGGCAGAGCGGCGTGGCAGCGATGTAATCGATCAGATGCCTTGGGACCCGCCGGTTAACATCGATCGGCCAACCGAACCGCTAACGCCCGAGGGCGTCGAGGCCATCCACGATGGTGCGATGCGAATTCTCGAAGAAATCGGCGTCGAGTTTTACAATGAAGAGGCCAAGGGGATCCTGCGCGAGGCCGGTTGCAACGTTGATGGTGACAATGTGCGTATGGGCCGCGACTTCGTGATGGAGATGGTGGCCAAGGCACCTTCCTCTTTCACTCTCACTCCGCGAAATCCGGATCGTGCGATCACAGTCGGCGGTCGTAATCTGTTGTTCGGAAACGTGTCTTCCCCACCGAACTACTGGGATATGGAGATCGGGAAGAAAGTGCCGGGCACGCGGCGCATGTGCCAGGATCTGCTGAAGTTGACGCAGTATTTCAACTGTGTCCACTTTGCGGGCGGTTACCCGGTCGAGCCGGTCGATTTGCATGCCAGTACACGCCACCTCGATGTGCTTTATGACAAGCTGACTCTGACCGATAAAGTCATGCATGCCTACTCGCTGGGTAAAGAGCGGGTGGAGGACGTGATTGAGATGGTTCGTATTGCAGGCGGGTTGAGCCATGATGAGTTCGACGCAGAACCGCGCATGTATACGAACATCAACTCGACCTCGCCGCTCAAACACGATCATCCCATGATCGACGGCTGTCTCAGACTGGCGCGGCGTGGCCAGGCGATTGTGGTCACACCCTTTACCCTGGCAGGCGCAATGGCGCCGGTGACGATGGCGGGGGCCGTCGCGCAATCGCTGGCCGAGGCCCTATGTGCCATTGCTTTGTTCCAATATGTCCGCCCCGGAATTCCCTGTGTCATTGGAACCTTCACGTCAAATGTGGACATGAAATCGGGCGCACCGGCGTTTGGCACACCGGAATACATGCGCTCGACCCAGATGACAGGGCAAATGGCCCGCTTTTATGGGTTGCCTATGCGGTCTTCAGGAGTATGCGCCGCAAACGTACCGGATGGGCAATCGGTCTGGGAGACTTCGAATTCACTGTGGGCGGCGGTGCAATCAGGGACGCATATGGTTTATCATGCTGCCGGATGGCTTGAGGGCGGCCTGATTGCCAGCCCCGAGAAATTCATCATGGATTGCGAAATCCTGCAGCAAATTCAACGTTATATGGATCCCGAACTGACGGCTACCGGCCCCGACGAAATCGCCTTGGATGCGATCCGGGCGGTTGGCAATGACGGGCACTTCTTTGGAATCCAGCACACGCAGGATCGCTATACCACCGCATTTTATCAGCCCTTCCTGAGCGACTGGAAAAACTACGAAGGGTGGGAGGCCGCAGGTGGCATTTGGACACCTGAGCGCGCGCATCGCATGTTCAAGGAAATTGTCGGCAATTTTCAGGCACCGCCCATCGATGAAGCTACCCGCGAGGAGCTTTCAGACTTTGTTGCCCGTCGCAAAGCCGAAGGCGGCGCGCCTACCGATTTCTAGCGCCCGCGTATTCAAATTCGGGGTTTGTTAAACTTTCTGCGATCAAATCCGATGGTGAGCCAACCAGGGGCGATCCATGCATGGACTGATCAACAGGGCGATACAATCTTTTGTATGCGCCACATATGGGCACCCCTGTTGGCTGCGGGTGACCGAGGCGGCAGGTGTCGGCTTTACGGAATTCGAGGCAATGCTTGTCTATGAGTCCGATACAACTTTTCGCATATTGGATGCACTTTGTGCCGACCTGAATCGCCCCAAGGCCGAGTTTCTTGAAGATTTGGGTACCTATCTGGTTTCCCATCCCACCATGGAAGACCTCCGCCGCCTGCTGCGATTTGGTGGGGTGACCTATGTCGAGTTTCTGCACTCATTGGACGATCTGGCTGATCGAGTAAGACTGGCGGTTTCGGACCTGGATCTGCCCGCGCTGGAACTGACGGAAAGTGCACCGTCAGAGTATAAGTTGGAGTGTTTCCCGGGGCTTCCGGGTTACTCCAGCGTCATGACCGGGGTTTTGCGCGCCATGGCAGACGACTACGGGGCACTGGTCATGCTTTCCAATGATGACGGCGAGGGTGATCTTGAGGTCATTTCGATCACTTTGGTGGAAAGTGCATTTGCCGCTGGACGACGGTTTGAGTTGGGAGCGCGGAAGCTGTGATGGGAACTGCGGATCTGGCTGCGTTGCTGGAAACACTTTGTCCTATGTTTGCGCTGGTTGACGAAACCGGTCGGATCACCCGGGTCGGACCCACACTGCAAAAGCTGCGGCCGGATCAGCCCATGGAGGGTCAGGATTTTCTGACGCTGTTTGAGCTGCTGCGTCCGCGCATGGTGACTACTATTCCGGCGTTGATGGCAACGGCAGGGGGCAGGCTGCGGCTCAGGTTTCGGGATAACCCCCGAACCGCACTTAAGGGTCTGATCGCCCCTTTGCCAAATGGCGAGGGGGCCGTGATCAACCTGTCTTTTGGTATCTCAATTCTGGATGCGGTGCGCGACTATGCGCTGACCAGCGCCGATTTCTCGGGCACCGATCTGGCGATTGAATTGCTCTATCTGGTCGAGGCCAAATCTGCCGCGATGGAGGCATCACGCTCGCTGAATCTGCGACTTCAAGGTGCGATGCTTGCAGCCGAGGAGCAAGCCTATACCGACACACTGACCGGCCTGAAGAACCGGCGTGCGATGGATCACATTATGTCTCATCTGCTGTCTGCTAAGTCCCGATTTGCGTTGATGCATCTGGATCTGGACTTCTTCAAATCGGTCAATGACAGGCTGGGTCACGCGGCGGGCGATCAAGTTCTACAGCATGCGTCTCGGATCATGCTAGAGGAAACCCGCAATGACGATACGGTCGCACGAGTCGGAGGAGATGAATTTGTATTGATTTTCAAAGGCCTTCTGGACCGTGAAAAACTCAGCAACATAGCAGGTCGACTGATCGGAAAACTCAGCGCGCCAATGAGTTTTGACGGTGATACATGTTCCGTTTCTGCCAGCATCGGTATCGCGTTATCTACTGAGTTCGAAAACCCGCTGGCGTCAGAGATCATTCATGCGGCTGACTTGGCGCTTTATTCGGCTAAAAGGAATGGGCGCTCTCGCCATTGTCTCTATTCAGAACTTTCCGAAGCCGGCCAGTAAGGCGCGTAAGATCCTAATGGTCATGGACACAACGCGCGTGTCAGCCTGTCTGCGATTTGCTTCTGGATCGGCGGCAGTTCTCCAATCACAGAAGTTACCGCACCTGAAAACCCTGCATGCGCCAGCTCAGAGGGGACGTCCTCGAGAACATGACCGCCGGTGCAGGCAAAAAATGGCAAACAGATTGCCATGTGGCCCGAGCCTGATGCCGCTTCGGAAATTGAGGGGGGCTGTTCGACAAATCCCACGCGTATGGTGTTGAATTGCAGGAGTTTCCCGAGATTGGTGGAGAAATCCAACGTGACCTTGGCAGGGTTGGGGCTGCGGCCTGATCCATGTGCAGCGATGACCAGATCAGTCTCCTCCACCGGCCAACCACGATCTGATAGCGTTTCGTGCAAAGCCGCCGCCGCTAATTCTGGCAGGTCGGGGTCAATGCCCAGAGGGTCCAGAATTCGGACAGCGCGCGATCCGACTCTTTTCGGCAGGGCACTGGTCACAAACCAACCCCGCGCCATGAAAAGAGGATAGATTGCGGTGCCGTCAGGCAATGCGTCGAGACAGGTCTCCAACGCCCCAGGCGCGGCAAGAGTCGCCGAGTGAACCGATACCGCTGGTGCCAAAGCGCCAACGTTTTGGGCAAACGCCGCCAGGCTGGCCTCAGCTGGTTCGGGGTCTGATGGTTGACCATGGGCAACGATGACGGCGTGGGGCATGCGTGTAAGCTCCGGGTGGTGTGTCTGCGAAAGATGTCGCGCTGTCGGGCAGAGTCAATGCAGTCCAGTCAGGATTGTTACCCCAGCAGGGTTAGCCACATCCACACTGTCAGGATTGATGCGGCGGTTCCAATCAAAACAGAGGACGCTGCAACGCGTTTGGCCCGCCCGTACATGTTTGCAAAAATATATGCGTTGAAGCCGGGCGCCATTGCGGCCGTCAGGACCCCGGATCGGAACAGGTCCTGTGGCAGCGCTGCACTGACCCCCATCAGCCAAACAAGGCTGGGGTGTAACAGAAGCGCAATGCAACACACGAAAATTATCGCGCGTAAATCGCCCTCGGGCCGGTACTTGACCAGAACGCCGCCCAGGGCAAACAGGGCGCCGGGCAGGGCGGCCCGGGTTATCAGGCCAAGTGCCTCATCGACAACCGCGGGGATGGCGATCCCGGTGAGGTTCACGGCAAAACCAAGGGCGATCCCCAGAATCAACGCATTCTTGAACATTGCCGTCAGTACGGCCCGCAGCATGCGCCCGCCGCTGTGACCCCGGTTGCGGATGACCTCCATCACCGTAATGCCCAGCCCATAGCAAAAAGGAGAGTGGATGGCGATAATCGCATAGTTTCCGGTCAGGCTGTCTGGCCCAAAAGCGCGTTCGGTGATTGGCAGGCCAAGCAACACAGAGTTGGAAAAAAGGCAACAGAAGCCGATAGCTACGCAGTCTTCCCACTCGCGGTGAAAGATCATACGTGCCCCTAAGATTCCCGCAGCAAAGCACAGCCCTGCAGCCGCGTAGAAACTTATCAGCAGACCGGGGTCGAAACTGGCGCTTAAGTCCAGATGCGAGATTGCTAGAAACAGCAGACAGGGAATTGCGAAACCCTGGGTGAACTTCATCAGACCTTCAATATGGGTCTCAGTCAGGTATCCGGATCGGGTCGTAGCATAGCCTGCTCCGATGACAAGGAATACGGGCAGGATGACATTGATCAGGCTTTGCAACATGTCGATACCCCCTTTGTGGTCACTGGGGATATGCCGCGCTTACAGAACAGAGCCTTACAGTGCCTGCCGGATCACAAGGCCGTCAAAGGCCGGAGTAATGTGATCAGGTGTTTCCAAGGCGACCGTGTCATAGTCCAGATCGATATGCATATTGGTCAACACCGCCTTTTGAGGGCGCAGGGTCTCGATCCATTCCAAAGTCTTGTCCAGATGCGCGTGGGTAGGGTGCGGTTTGCGGCGTAAGGCGTCGATGACCAGCATGTCGAGGCCAGAAAGATCGGTCCAGGCCTGATCATAGAGGTCAGAGACATCTGGAAGATAAGCCAGTTTGCCCATCCGGAACCCAAGGGCATCGATTGAACCGTGTTTTACTTTGACCGGTTGAAATGGGATCGGACCGCCGGGCCCATCTATCTGAAACGGCCCATCCAGTGTCTTAAGGTCCAGAATCGGTGGGTAAGGAGAGCCTTCGGGTTGAACGAACGCGTAGCCAAACCGCGCCAGCAGAGCGTTCTGCGTGTCGCCATCGGCCCAGACCGGAACGCGGGTTTTCATGTTGAAGACGATCATACGAAGATCGTCGATGCCATTGGTGTGATCCGCGTGGGCATGGGTGTAGACAACGCCATCCAGCCGCCCGGTGCCGGTATCCAGCAACTGGCCGCGCATGTCGGGGGAGGTGTCGATCAGAACCGCCGTGGTGCCATCCGGCCCATCCCTCTCTACCAGCATAGAGCAGCGACGGCGGATGTTCTTCGGGTTATTCGGGTCACACTCTCCCCAATGCCCGCCCAGCCGGGGCACGCCACCGGAAGAGCCGCAGCCCAGGATGGTACACCGAATCTCGTTCATGCAGCCGCCTTATAAAGGGCGGCCTTGGCAAATAGCCGGTCGAAATTGGCCTGCGTCTGGGCGGCAAATTCGGCGTAGTCGAGCCCGAAAACTTCGGCGCCCTTGCGCGCGGTGTGGGCGGTGTATGCGGGTTCATTGCGTTTACCGCGATGCGGGGGCGGGGCCAGATATGGCGCGTCGGTTTCCACCAGAATGCGGTCAACCGGGGCGGCGGCGAAGATATCACGCAGTTCCTGACTTTTCGGGAAAGCGGTGATGCCGGACATCGAGAGATAGAATCCAAGATCGAGCGCTGCGCGGGCCAGTTCGGCAGAGGAGGAAAAGCAATGCATGACACAGGAGTAGGGCGCATTGCGGTGCTCGTCGGTCAAAATGCGAGCCATGTCGTCATCCGCCGCGCGCGCATGGATGATGAGCGGAAGGCCAGTGCGTTGGGCAGCCGCGATATGGACACGCAGCGACTGCTTTTGCACCTCAGCGCTGTCGGCTGTGTAGTGATAGTCCAGACCCGATTCACCAATGCCGACGAATTTTGGATGCTGCGACAGCCCGACCAGTTCGTCGACGGTTGCCATCGGCTCGTCAGCCGCGCTCATTGGGTGAGTCCCGGCGGCGTAGAAGACCGGCGCATGTGCCTCGGCAATGGCGCGGACGGCGGGTTCGTTGCGCAGGCGCGTGCAGATGGTCACCATGCGGGTCACCCCGGCCTCAGCCGCGTTGGCGATGATCTGATCCAACTGGCCTTGGAAATCCGGGAAGTCCAGATGGCAATGGCTGTCGGTGATTTCTGGGGTGGCGTTCATCTGCTCTGACCGGCGGTTTCCTGTATCTTGAACACCGTATCTAGGACCAGAGCGGCAGGGTCAAGGTTCACTGCCTGACCATGACGCGCGCGGGCTGTGATCGTGGCCGCAACCTCGGCCCAGGCCCGCGCCTGATGCGGGGTAGCCGAGAGGCGTGCCAGTATTTCGGCCTCGCCCGGGGCAGCCTCGGGTGTGGGCGGGGCACCTGTTGCACCCATCAGTGCCAACCGCGACAGGGCGATATCGATCAGGGTCAACAGCAATTCGAACCGTTCAGCGGCACCGCGCTGGGCGGCGGCCTCGGCCAGTGCAAGCGCACGTTGGCGGTTCATGCGGGGCAGGGTGCCCAGAATGGCGATCAGTTCCGCGTAGATCTCAAGCCCGCCTAGGTTGATCAGTCGCACAGCGTCGCCGACAGACCCGGCCGCCAAGGCGGTCAGGTGGTCGGCGCGGTCCGGCATTGCCGCACCGGTTTGTGCTAAAGCCGCCTGCATGTCCTCTTCCCCCAGCGGTGCCAGCCGTAAGGTCCGGCAGCGAGACCGGATCGTTGGCAACAGGCGTGAGGGTTGGTGCGAGATCAGCAGCAAGGTCGTGCGCGCGGGCGGCTCCTCCAGCATTTTCAGAAGGGCATTCGCGGCGCTGACATTCATCTCGTCCGCAGAATCCACAATCACCACGCGACGCCCGCCATCGGACGAGGACAGACCAAAGAACTTGCCCAGCTTGCGGATGTCATCCACCACAATCTCGTTTCGCAGACGCCCCTGATCGTTCACCGATCGTGTGATTGCGGCCAACCCGGGTTCGGCCCCTGCCAGAATGCGATGCGCGACCGGGTGATCAGGATCGATATCCAGAGTTTCAGGCGCGGGTGGCGCACCAAACAAACCGCCATCATCCGAAGGCGTTGTGGCCAACAAAAACCGGGCAATGTGCCAAGCCAAGGTGGCCTTGCCCACGCCGCGTGGGCCGGTCAGCAGCCATCCGTGATGCAGCCGGTCCGAGTTGTATGCGGTCAGAAATGCCTGCTCAGCCGCGCTCTGCCCGACCAATGTTCGGGTTTCGCGTGGGTGAGGGGCGCCGGGGGCTTGATCCGGGGTCGGTGTCTCGTCACTCATGAACTGTCTGTTGCAAGGCTTCGGTGACGATTTGTGTCACATCTTGCGAGACGCTGTCCATGTCTCGATTGCCGTCAACGATACGGAATCGGTCGGAAAACTCGTCAGCCAGCGCCAGAAACCCGGCGCGCATTTGCTGTTGCAGGGCAGGGCCGAAATCTTCGAACCGTTCTTCGGCGCCCTGACGCCCCTTGGCACGGGACAGGCCGGTCGCGGGGTCCATGTCAATCAGCAACGTCATATCCGGTTCGCGCCCGATCATGAGGTTGTGCAACCGATCAACTAGCCCTCGTAAATTACCGCGCGACAGGCCTTGATACATGCGCGTGCTGTCGGCAAAGCGATCGCAGATCACGATTTTGCCTTCGGCCAGCGCCGGTTCTATCGTGCGTTCCAGGTGATCTCGGCGCGCGGCTGTGAACAACAGAATTTCTGTCTCGGCGGACCAGCGATCAGGGTCCCCCTGCAGCACAAGGTTACGGATTTCCTCGGCGCCCGGCGATCCGCCGGGTTCGCGTGTCAGGACCACCTGATGACCGGACGCCCGCAGATGTTCGGCCAGCAGGCGCGCCTGCGTGGATTTTCCCGAACCATCAATGCCTTCAAAGGTCAGAAACACCCCGGTCTGAGTCACATCGACTCCAGCGGGTTGTTGATAAAGTCTTTCATTACGATGCCACCAACGGTCATCATGCGCACGACAAACCCGCCCAGCGGGACGTCCTGCGCCGCAACCAACGGGCGCCGGATTTCCGGAAGGCCTTCGGGTTTGATAACCAGTTCAGCCACCTGCTGTCCCTTGCGGATCGGTGCGTTTACGGGGCCGTCATAGACCACTTCGGCATCAATATCCTTGTCGTTCAGAACCGGGAACAGCAGTGTCAGATCCTCTTGTGGAACAAGACCAACCGTCTTTTGCGCACCCATCCAAACCTTGGCTTCGGCTATCGGTTCGTCCGCGTTGGCAACTGTCCTCTCGACAAAATTTCGAAACGACCAGTTAACCACGGCCTCAGCCTCCTCTGCCCGGGTGCCGGTGCTGTCTAAACCGGTGAGCACGAAGATTACCCGACGGTCGCCCTGTTTGGCAGAACCGACGAGACCATAGCCAGCCTCCTGAGTATGGCCGGTTTTAAGTCCGTCAGCGCCTATTCCCAAGTTAAGCAACGGGTTTCGATTGCGTTTGTTCGAAGGTGCGCGGCCGTCGAATTCAAACTCTTCTTCGGCAAACAGCGGGTAGTATTCCGGGAAATCCGAGATCAAGCGATTGGCCAGAACCGCCAGATCATGCACGGACATCATATGGCCCGCTGCAGGCCATCCGTTCGAGTTGGCAAAGTTCGAATTGTCCATTCCGATTTGCTTGCCACGCTGAGTCATGTAGCGGGCAAATCCAGCTTCGGTTCCATCCGGGCTCAGCGCCTCGGCGATGACCACACAGGCGTCATTACCGGATAGAACGATGATGCCGCGCAGCAGGTCTTCGACAGTGGGGCGGTCCTGTGTGTTCAGGAACATGGTCGAACCACCATAACTCATGGCATGTTCTGACACCGGCAGCGTTTCATTCAGCGTCAATCGCCCGTCGCGCAAGGCTTCAAACGCGACATAGAGCGTCATGAGTTTGGACATCGAAGCAGGGGGTAAAGGCTGATCTGCCTCTTTCGACAACAGGACCGTGCCGGTCTTCTGATCCATGACATAAGCAGCCCGCGCCGTAGTGTCGAAGGCGTAGGCAGGTAGAGTCAGCAGGGTCAGCCCAATGGCCAGTGTACTTGATCGCAGAGCGGACAGCATCGTAGTCCTCCTGTTTCTCAGTTGCCCGTGGTGAACGCGTCTGTGAAACCCAGGTCTTTCACATCAGACAGGATTGCCTTGCGTTCCGCGCGCGTGGTGGCCGGACCGACCAGTACGCGCCAGATTGTTTTGTCTTCTGATTGCAGTTCACGCACATCTGCAGCCATGCCGTTGCGCCGGATCTTCTGAGCGGCACTGTTTGCATTGGCTTGAACGCTGAATGTACCGACCTGCACATAGGGCTTGCTGAGCGCGGGCGTCGCCGCCGTGCCTGCCGCTGCGGTTGTGGTAACTGGCGTCGGTTCTGCGGCTTCGATCGCGGCGGCTGCGCCCTCGATCGGATCCAATGGCGTTTCGGTGATTTCGTCGGGATCTTTCTTTTGCCACCACTTCCGCTTTGCCGGTTTTTCCTCGGGCGGAGTAATCTCGGGATCAGACAGCGATGCTGTTGCGGCGGTTTCGTCTGCTGTTTCTGTCACCGTTGCCGCTGCGGCCGCTTCGGCTGCGGGTGCTTCGGCAACGTCATCGGTTTTCTTCTGCCACCACTTCCGTTTGGCGGGCTTGTCTTCGGTTGCGACTTCATCAACGGCGTCAGCAGCAACCGAAGCCGTGTCATCTGCTGCAGACGCCGCTACCGCAGCCCCGGCGGCGGCACCTGCCGCTACAGTTCCGGCCTCTTCAGCCGGTTTTTTCTGCCACCATTTCCGCTTGGCAGGCTTTTCTTCTGTGTCCGACGTATCGGCAGTTGTTGCTTCGGCATCGACGGATGCGACTTCGGTATCGGTATCCGTTGTTTCCGGTGCGTCCTCAGGCGTCTTCTCCTCAGGAGGTGGCGCGATCTCTTCGCGACGCAAGGCGACAACCTCAATCCGGGTCGGGGACCCGGCCAGCATCCCAAGCTCTTGTGCAGCCAGAGACGACACCTGCAAGGCGGGGCCTGGCAAGTTACCGTCACGTCGGAACAAGGCACCGGTAATAGATTTGTTGTTCGAGGTGTTCTTGATCAGCACACGCTCGGGCTGTGTAACATCAGGGTGGGCTACCCAGATACCACCCAGCGAAGGTCGCCCGTCCCAAAGGCCGGCTTCGGTAACCTGAAAAACCTCGGGGGCTTCAACGTCGTTTTGAGTACCCGACCCGTTGGACGGGAATAACTCAAGTGTCTCCGTCGCCTCATCGGTCTCAGGAGCTTCTTCGATTACCTTGCCGTCTGCGAGGTTAAAACCTTCTTCGCATGCTGCCAAAGCAGTCATGATGGCTGTCAGTGCAATAAGCCGATGCGGCCCAAAGCGTTTGCCAGTCGCTCGATTCATTTCGATATCCCTTGCCTGAAGGGGCCGTTCTGGCCGAGCCCCACCGCTTGTTCGCCGGATCTTTTGCCCGGTCATTTACGGTCTTTCGAAAGGATCATAACGTGACCGCTCTGTCATGGGAAGACTTGCGGTTGTGCTTCGGCAAGATTTCCCTCTTTATGTCTTGCCTCTGGTCGCATCTGCGCATAGACCCTGCCGTCAAGCGGGGAGGTGGCAGAGTGGTCGAATGCGGCGGTCTTGAAAACCGTTGAACGTGAGAGCGTTCCCAGGGTTCGAATCCCTGTCTCCCCGCCACTCTTAATTTTCTTACTTCAATGGTGTTTCCACCTGGAATTGTGTCACAATTCCCGCTTGCCGTTGTGCCCGTTGGTAGTCAGAGATGCGCTGGGCACCTGTTCTGGGCGCAATTCAAGTCTTAAGTCCACCTGGGTATGAGAAGTTTGCAAAAGTTCATGGCCGTTCATTCCTTGGTTAATAGCCACTTTATGCAGAAAAGGGCCGTACCATCCGGGATACCTTTAAGCTGATATGGTCCACCACTCTTGCCGAGCGACACGAACTGGGTACGGCGCAAATGGATAACTTTGCTGTATTAAATAACTTTGGTTCGATTTTGTCTGACAGCTATTGAATGCCTGTATGGCTAAGGTTGAGCTGATTTAAGCGGGGTTTGGTCACTCGTGACCGTCAATCGGCGG
The DNA here is from genome assembly GCF_965243365.1 of Ruegeria sp. Taxonomy (GTDB): domain Bacteria; phylum Pseudomonadota; class Alphaproteobacteria; order Rhodobacterales; family Rhodobacteraceae; genus Ruegeria. The sequence continues at coordinate 2,762,735 of NZ_CBDEUW010000002.1, forward strand.
TGCTGGCCGTGGCCAGCATTTCCTTCCAGGCGAAGTAAGACGCTTTTGGGGTCCGCTTCATAGAATCGAAATCTACGTCAACCAGACCGAAGCGTTTTTCATACCCCAAGGCCCATTCGTAGTTGTCCAGCAGGGACCAGACAAAGTAGCCCTTGACCGGAACACCTTCGCCAAGGGCAACCTGAACTGCTGATAAGTGCTGATCCAAATAGTCGATACGGTCATCGTCCTGTTGGCGTTCAGCGGTGGCCATGCCGTTTTCCGTCACGTAAATCGGCAAGTCACCGGTGTATTCGCGTGCTGTTCGGATCAGGAACCTGCTCAGGGCTGCTGGGTCGATTTCCCAACCCATTTGGGTCTTGGGCAAGGGGCCTGGAATTTCGACCAAACTGGGCCAGGCGGTGTCTGAGGGAGAGATTAGCTTGCGGGTGTAGTAATTCAATCCACACCAGTCGACAGGAGCGCCAATGATATCGAAATCGTCCTGCCAGCCGGGCGGAAGATAGGGTTCTAACCCCTCTAGAACATTCTGAGGATAGGCCTTCTTGAATACCCCACCCAGAAAGAACCGGTTGTAGATGCTGTCATACAAGGCGGCGGCCTTCTGTGCTTCGGGGCTGTTATCAGCGGGTTCGGCCCATTCCAGATTGAACACTCCGCCAATATTAGACATGCCCAACCCGCGCATCGTCTGAATTGCTTGACCATGAGCCAACAGAACGTGATGCATAGCGCGCGCGGTGGCCCGTATGTCCCTCAGGCCGGGGGCATGGTGCCCTTCGAAATGGCTTAGCCAACTGACACACCACGGTTCATTGATCGGGGCGACGCTGAACATCCGGTCACCGATCCGGCCCATGACGACCTCGGTGAAATCGGCGAACCAGCCAGCGATATCCCTGTTACGCCAACCGCCCAGATCCGCCAGAGGTGACGGCAGTTCCCAATGATAGAGCGTCGCGCAAGGGCGGATACCCCGCTCCAACAGCGCATCAGCGAGGCGGTCGTAATAGTCCAGGCCCGCTTGATTAACCGGTCCGCGCCCCTCGGGCATCACTCGTGCCCAACTGGTCGAGAAGCGGTAGCAATCAAACCCTGCGTCGCGCACAAGATCGAGATCCTGCTCGTACCGGTTTAGGTGATCGCAAGCCAGATCGCCATTTTCTCCCCGCACCACATTCCCGGGTGTGGCAGCAAACGTATCCCAATGTGTCGAACCGGCACCGCCTTGGGCGTGACCTTCGATTTGGTAGGCAGAGGTGGCAACTCCAAAGAGGAAATCCCTGGGAAAATCGCTGCGCGCATATTTCATCTTCAGAATCCTTTGGGTGCTGGACCGGTTGATTTTCCGACAACCAGTTCCGCCTCAAGCAACCTGGTTTTGACCGGGTCATCAGGTGATTTGATCCGCTCGATCAGCATCTCGGCGGCCAGCTCTCCTGCATGTCGAACAGATGATCGCGTCGCCGTGAAAATGGGCACATCCTGCCCGTTTTTCAGATAGGAAAGATCATCGTCATGCGCGATAACCGACACATCCTGACCTATCTTCAGCCCCGCTTCGTCCAGCGCCCGCCGCACACCGATAGCCGAAATCATCGACGACGCCAGAATGGCGGATGGCGGATTGTCCAACTGCAGCATGTCGCGAGTTTCATGATGGCCGTAGACCTCGGTCATCTCGGCGCTGCGCATCAGTTGTGGATCCGGCGTCAAGTTGGCTTGTTTCAGTGCTTGCAAGTAGCCGGTCCGACGGCGTTGCGCAAAGTCCATGTCTTCAAGCCCGTTTATCAAAGCAATCCGGCGGTGGCCCAAATCGATCAGGAACTGTGTCGCACGTAGGAACGAGCTTTTGTTGTTTACGTCAATCCAGTCATATTCCACATCCACCCCAGTTGAGCGTCCGTGCACGATGAAAGGCACGCCCATTCGGGTTAACAGATCGATACGACGCTCGTTAACCTTGGGACCCTGCAAAACGACGCCATCTACCGCTCCGCGCTGAAACAGGCTGCGATAGGCTCCTTCGATCGAGGTGTCATCCGCGGTGGTGAACATCATGTCATAGCCATTCGCAGAGTATGTTCGCGCAGCGCCAGCTACGAAGTCGCCGAAGATCGGGTTCACCATCTCGTGCTGGGAAGAGCTGGGAATCACATGTCCGATCACCATAGATTTGCCTGTCGCCAGACCTTTGGCGCGGCTGTTTGGGCGGTAACCATGCTTGGCCGCAGCCGCCTGAACGCGCACCCGGGTCTCCTCGTTCACCTCAGGATAGCCGTTCAGCGCGCGGCTGACCGTTGTCTGCGAAAGACCGAGAATCTCAGAAAGTTGCTTTAGGTTCATTGCATTCAAAGCGCCTTCAAATTCGTCCCTACTTGTTTTGTTGTGATTTTCAGATTCCGTCAACCCGTTTTGGGTAATAGATGAAAATAGGCAGTTTTTAAGGGTGGGAAACGACATGTTGACAGAATCTTATTGTCAGCAGATAAAGTGAAGCATCCAAAGCGCTTTGAATATGACTCGAGGTGCACCGATATTACTGGGAGGAGATTTCATGAAACACGCGCTTTACGCAGGTGCGGCCACATTTGCCTTGATGGCGGGAACGGCTGAGGCTGATAAGGTGACCGTGTTCGGGCCATGGCTGGGCCCGGACCAAGAGAACGTCGAGGCAGTGCTGGATGGCTTTGCAGCCGCTACCGGACACGAATATGCGTATGTCGGTTCAGATAGCTTCGAGCAGCAGATCAGGATTGATGCAGAGGCAGGTTCGGCGCCGAACGTGGCCGTTTTCCCTCAGCCTGGTTTGGCAGCGGACATGGCCCAGTCGGGTTTTCTGACCCCGTTGGGCGATGGCACTGCTGATTGGATTCGTGACAACTATGCGGCGGGTCAATCCTGGGTCGACTTGGGAACCTTTTCGGGTCCTGAAGGACAAGATCACCTCTATGGATTCTTCTACAAGGTCGATGTGAAATCGCTGGTTTGGTATGTGCCTGAGAATTTCGAGGATGCAGGTTACGAAGTTCCGACCACAATGGAAGAACTGAAGGCTTTGACCGATCAGATCGTCGCGGACGGAGAGACACCGTGGTGTATCGGTCTGGGGTCTGGTGGCGCGACCGGTTGGCCAGCGACCGATTGGGTCGAAGATATGATGCTGCGCACTCAGTCACCCGAGGACTATGACGCTTGGGTGTCTAACGAAATGAAGTTCAATGATCCGAAAGTGGTTGCTGCTATCGAAGAATTTGGCGCGTTTGCACGCAATGACGACTACGTTGCCGGTGGGGCAGGTACAGTCGCGACGACCGATTTCCGTGACAGCCCTAAGGGCATGTTCAGTTCGCCCCCGCAATGTTACATGCACCGTCAGGCGTCGTTCATCCCGGCATTCTTTCCCGAGGGCACGGTTGTCGGTGAAGATGCCGATTTCTTCTACTTCCCAGCATATGAAAGCAAGGATCTCGGCAGTCCGGTACTTGGCGCCGGTACGCTTTGGGCGATCACCAATGACAGCCCGGCTGCACATGATCTGATCGCCTATCTGCAGACCCCCGAAGCGCATGAGACATGGATGGCATTGACCGGCTTCCTAACACCACACAAAGGTGTTGATACATCCGTGTTCTCGGACCCGACGCTTAAGAAGATGAACGATATTCTTCTGGGTGCGACCACTTTCCGGTTTGACGGCTCGGACCTGATGCCGGGCGGAGTAGGGGCCGGTACGTTTTGGACCGGCATGGTTGACTACGCTGGCGGAAAGCCGGCACAGGAAGTCGCCGACGAAATCCAATCCTCGTGGGATGCGCTGAAATAATCGCATCTGAGGCCGGGCGGCCTGTATAGAAGGTCGCCCTTTTCACTTTCGCAACGGAGATCGTGATGCATCCGGCACTTCAGGGCCTGCTGACCATCGCCATAGGCGTGTCGGGCTGTGTGGGCTATTTCTATCTGTCCAATCAGTTTCTGGACAAGGTTCTGTTTCCTGCGCGGGGGCCCAACGCAGGTCGAAACATCAACCGCGCGAACATGATCCGGCCGTGGTTGTTTTTGCTTCCGGCGCTTGCGGCGATTGGCCTGTACCTGGCCTATCCGGTGGTTGAGACGTTGCGGCTGTCTCTCACTGAACGTGTACCCGGAGGCGGGTACCGGTGGGTCGGTTTCGACAACTACGTGCAGATGGCAGCAGAACCAAAATTCTGGGAAGCCATGCGCAACAATATGTTCTGGTTAATCGTGGTTCCGGCGATGTCCACGGCTTTTGGCCTTTTGGCTGCTCAGCTAACCGACCGCATTCGTTGGGGGAATATTGCAAAAGCCCTGATCTTCATGCCGATGGCGATTTCTTTCGTCGGGGCTTCGGTCATCTGGAAGCTGATCTACGATGCGCGCCCTGCCGAGCAAGACCAGATCGGGATTCTGAATGCGCTATATATCTTCTTTGGTGGGGCCGAGCCCCAAACCTGGCTGACTATTCCTTTCTGGAACAATTTCTTCCTTATGGGGATACTGATCTGGATTCAGACCGGTTTTGCCATGGTAATCCTGTCAGCCGCTTTGCGGGGCATCCCCGAAGAAACTGTTGAGGCCGCGGTTTTGGATGGCGCCAACCCCTTCCAGATATTCTTCAAAATCAAGGTGCCTCAAATCTGGAGCACAATTCTGGTTGTTTGGACAACGATCACCATTCTGGTCCTGAAAGTCTTCGACATTGTTTTCGCGATGACCAACGGACAGTGGGAGACACAGGTTCTGGCCAACTACATGTACGACAAGATGTTCCGCGCCAATGATTGGGGGGTGGGTTCGGCATCGGCCATGGTGATCATGTTGCTGGTGACGCCGATCCTGGTCTGGAACATCCGCAACGCACGCCGGGAAATGGAGTAGGGGATGAGCGAGATTGCAGGAACCAAACCCGCCCTTAGATGGATTGTCCAAGCCTCGGTCATTTTTCTTGTGGTGCTTTGGATAGTGCCAACGCTGGGGCTTTTGATTTCATCGTTCCGCACGGCCGATCAGATCGCGACCAGCGGCTGGTGGAAGTCTCTTTTCCCGTCCGAGCAAAACCTGACTTTGCGCACGGCTGCGCCTGATACGCAAATTCAGGAAAATGGGATGTACGTGATTGAAGGGCAACTGATTGACGAAGGGCAGAAAGCCACGATTTCAAAATGGGGTGTCAATTCCCGTGCGGTCGACGCGTTTGAGCCTGGTCAGATAGCGGAATTGCGCCGTGGCGGAACCATCACAGTTGATGCTAACGGCAATTACAGGGCGGAAAATGCGGAAGAATTCACCGGCAGCCGCGGCCCGCGCGTTTTTGTGACTGCAGAGCTTCCACCCGAGTTCACGCTGGACAACTACCATAAGGTCCTTTTGGCCGAAGATAGCACCGACAGTATGGGCCGGGCGTTCTTCAACACGCTGACAGTGACCATTCCTGCCACGATCATTCCAATTCTAGTTGCAGCTTTTGCGGCTTATGCGTTGGCTTGGATGGAGTTCCCGGGTCGCGCCTTGCTGATTGCAGCGGTTGTCGGTCTTCTGGTTGTGCCGCTACAATTGGCACTTATTCCCTTGCTGAAGTTTCATCTCAACATCGGGATCGGCAAAGGGTACTTAGGTGTTTGGTTGGCTCACACCGGCTTTGGACTGCCGCTGGCGATCTACCTTCTTCGCAGTTATATGGCCGGTCTTCCACGCGATTTGATCGAAAACGCACGGGTCGACGGGGCGTCTGAGTTCCAGATCTTTGTCAAACTGATCTTACCGCTCAGCTTCCCGGCGCTTGCGTCATTCGCGATCCTTCAATTCCTGTGGACATGGAACGATCTTCTGGTGGCTAAAGTCTTCCTGATCGACGCGTCGGGTCAAACTACCGTTATGACCAATCAGATTGTGGAGCTGTTGGGGACAAGAGGCGGCAACTGGGAAATCCTCGCCACTGCAGCATTTGTTTCGATCATCGTTCCGCTGATTGTTTTCTTCGCAATGCAAAAATATCTGGTCCGAGGTCTGTTGGCCGGATCCGTCAAATAGAGGCGTCTGATGAACGTGCAGAACATTGTAGAACTTTCCAAAGCAACCAAAGCAGCGTCAGAATGGTGGCGCGGTGGCGTGATCTATCAGATCTACCCGCGCAGCTTTCAAGACAGCAATGATGATGGAATCGGTGATCTGAAAGGGATCACTCAGCGACTGGATTACATCGCTGATCTGGGGGTCGACGCGATATGGATTTCACCCTTCTTCAAGTCTCCAATGAAGGATTTTGGTTACGATGTCAGTGATTACCGTGACGTTGATCCAATGTTCGGCTCGCTTGAAGACTTTCGCGTGTTGCTGGATCAGGCCCATGCCAAGGGTTTGAAAGTGATGATTGATTTGGTGCTGTCGCACTCATCCGACCAGCATCCATGGTTTGCCGAAAGCCGCACCAGCAGGGACAATCCGAAGTGTGATTGGTATGTCTGGGCTGATCCGAAACCGGACGGCACACCACCCAATAACTGGCTGTCGATTTTTGGCGGATCGGCATGGCAGTGGGAGCCGCGCCGCCTGCAGTATTACCTCCACAACTTTCTGACTTCGCAGCCGGACCTAAACTTCCACAACATAGCTGTGCAAGATGCTTTGCTGGATGTGGCCAGGTTTTGGCTTGAGATGGGCGTGGATGGGTTCCGCCTGGACACGATCAACTTCTATTTCCACGACAAACAGCTTCGCGACAATCCGGCGCTTCCGATGGAGGAACGCAATGCCTCGATCGCGCCAGCAGTGAACCCATACAATCATCAGGACCACCTATATTCCAAAAGTCAGCCCGAGAATATTGCCTTCCTCGAACGACTTCGGGCGCTGACTGACGAATATGAAAGTTGCGCCTGTCTGGGAGAGGTCGGTGACGCGCAGCGCGGGCTCGAGATCATGGGTGAGTACACCTCAGGCGATCGGCGGATGCATATGTGCTATGCTTTCGAGTTCCTGGAGAAACGACCTTTGACGGCGCCTTATGCAAAGCAGGTCTTTGATCAGCTTGAGGAAAAGGCAGGCGACGCCTGGCCGTGCTGGGCGTTTTCGAACCATGATGTGCAGCGTCACGCATCGCGTTGGCAGTTGGGCGATGACGCCATTCGCCAGCACGCGGTTCTGATGATGTGCCTGCGCGGTTCTGCCTGTCTTTATCAAGGAGAGGAACTCGGCCTGCACGAGGTGGATGTTCCGTTTGAAAGGCTGCAAGACCCCTACGGCATCGAGTTCTGGCCCGAGTTCAAAGGCCGCGACGGCTGTCGAACGCCGATGGTCTGGGTGGCGCAAGACGAACAGTCAGGATTCACCACGGGTGAGCCGTGGCTGCCGATCAGTGCGGCTCAGGCGGAACAAGCAGTCGACCGGCTGGAAGCGGACGACCAATCGATGTTGCACCACTATCGCCGTGCCATCGCGCTGCGTCGAGCGCATCCGGCGTTAGCCTCGGGGGCTCAGTCCGATATGACTCAGATCGGCCCGGTCCTGACCTTCCGGCGCGAAAGCGCATCTGAAACGGTGTTTTGTGCATTTAACCTTGGGGCGGACTCAAAGCAGATCCATTTGCCCAAGGGCGACTGGCGGATCATAGGGCGGGATCTCGGCGGAGCCGATGGAGCGGAAAATGTGATGCTGCATCCGGCGCAATTTTGTCTGATGGCTATGGACAAGGGGTAAACCATGTCAGAACTCAAACTAACGGATGTGGCGAAATCCTATGGTCCGGTCGATGTCCTAAAGCACATCGATCTGGATATCGAAAAGGGCGAACTGATCGTCTTCGTCGGCCCATCAGGTTGCGGCAAATCTACATTGCTACGGATGATTGCCGGGCTGGAAAAGATCACCGGCGGCACACTGGAGATCGAAGGGCAGGTCATGAATGATGTGCCACCCGCCCAGCGGGGCATTGCAATGGTGTTTCAGTCCTATGCGCTCTACCCACATTTGACCGTGCGCGAGAACATGGCATTTGCACTCAAGATCGCCAAGATGCCTGCCGCCGAAATCGATGCCGCCGTCGAACGTGCCGCGCAAACCCTTCAGCTGGATCCGCTCCTTGACCGTTTGCCCAAGGCCTTGTCCGGCGGCCAGCGCCAGCGTGTCGCCATCGGGCGCGCCATCGTGCGAGACCCTAAAGTCTATTTGTTCGACGAACCGCTCTCGAACCTTGATGCCGCGCTGCGTGTTGCCACCCGGATCGAAATTGCACGCCTGAAAGAGGCGATGCCCGAAAGCACAATGATCTACGTGACCCACGATCAGGTTGAGGCGATGACTTTGGCCAGCCGGATCGTCGTTCTAGCAAACAAGGGCGTTGCACAGGTTGGTACTCCGCTGGAGCTTTACGAAACGCCGGACAATGAGTTTGTGGCGCAGTTCATCGGCTCGCCATCTATGAATCTGCTGCCGGGCCAAATTTTCAAAACCGGGGAACTGACAGAGGTTACGCTTGATTCAGGCGGAACGGCTGTTTCAACTATCCCAACCAGCCCAGAACAAATGGGTTTACAGGTCAATATTGGCGTCCGACCTGAGGATTTCTTCGCTGACGACGCCTCGGGCTTTCTGGATAGTAATGTTGATTTTGTTGAGGCATTGGGTGAAGTAACCTTGTTGTATTTTGCAAGTAGGCCCGGTGCTGAGAACATTGTCGCGAAGTTTCCCGGTGTTGAACGAAACTTGCGTGGGCGAACCGTAAAACTGAATGCGGACCCGGGCAAAGTGCATTTGTTTCACAATGGCCAGTCGATACGGAAAAAACGATAGAGCCGTTAACATTCCAAGGAATGGAGCCTGCCGAGAACCGGCTCTGGCAGATGCGAAGTTGCTCGACCAGAGCGAACACCTGCGTCACAGGACGGCTTTTCCGGCGTGGCTTGGATAGGGTCGATTTTGTCCGGCGTTACACAACCTAAATCCGGAAAAATAGCCCGATCACAATGACGTCGCGCGTCCCATCGGCCTCGTTTCTCATCGGGTCTCACGGGCTGGCAACAGGCCGCTGGCAAGGCCAGCGACCGAAGCTGTCAGGAATGAAAGCTGTCGGAGAAGCCCAGTTAACCGAACTTGGCCATTGGGCTGATATTTGTCTCTGCCAGTTCGACCGCTTTGTCGATCAGGAACAGGGCCTCCATCTTCGTGCCAGCCTCCAGAACGACGTCTTCGCCAACCTGATACGCGAACAACTCGTTCGACTGATCGGCATCGGCCGGAGTTTCCGACAGCAGGCTTTCCAGCATCTGGGCGTTCTTGCCTTTGTTCACATCGTGAATAAGGAGGAAGACACCATTGCCCCAATAGGTTGCGAAGTTGCGCCCTTCCTGCGTTGCTGCAAGCAGCGATGCACCGGCGGAATTCATGATCTCGCGGAAATCACCGGGAGAGTTCGAGTTATAAAACTGCTCGACCTCTGCGACTTTAATGGCGACAATTTTTGCAGTGCCAGAATGCATGGTCGAAAGCTGGATTACGTAGTTCTCGAACTCCGCCAACCCGATGCAGCCATTCAAGTTTCCGAAATACAGCGGATCACTCAGGTGGAAGTCGGAATTGACCTCGGAATCGGTCCACGCATAGGCGTCGGCCTCCAGAACTTCAATCGCGGCGCGGCGTTCGGCCGCCAGGCGATAGGCATCCTGAAGACGTTGTTTTAGGTCATCGAATTCGAAGGGCTTGGTCACATAATCTGTGGCACCAACCTCGAACGCTTCGTCGATGTATTGCTTCTGGACCATGGCGGTTACCATGATGATCGGAGTGAAGCGATACCCCGGAAGCGCCCGCGCTTCTTCACACAAGGCAATACCGTTCATTTCCGGCATTTGCACATCCAGAAGCAGACAATCAAAGGCTTCATTCGGCTCGGACAGAATTTCCAGCGCCTCACGACCGCTGCGCGCGGTTACGACATCTTCGTAGCCGAACGTCGCCAGGACGCATGTCAGCAGTTCCAGGATGCTAGGATCGTCGTCGACAGCAAGTATACGCATAACTATTCACCAACTTTTTTCACCAAACCAACCTTTGGGCAATGCAGACTTGAGGCAAAGGTCAGCCGGTGTTTGCAACTCTTAGTACGGCACCAATCTGTCTGGCAAAAACGGCGAAAGGATGACCCGTGAAAGGCGTCTGTTTGTCCCGAGGAAATTCCCGCCCGGTTTGATGATTACCTGTGGAAAGCCTGTGTTTTGGCGTTCAACTGACGATCTGTCCGGCGGGTCTGCCTGCCCCTGAATCGCCGGGCAAGGCAGCCGAAGAGTATACATCGTTCTAGTTCACAAAACCAGAGAGGTCACAACGGGCCTTAAGCATGGGGTCGCGGGAAAATCGGCAGTGTTTCAATGGTTTGATCGCAGTGGGGCAGCCACGAAACGCGAAAGACGGCAATAATATGCCTGCGCAAATTTACCCTTGGTTAGCATTAAAATGGCTAATTATATGTTGAGGAGGTGAATTGGCCACACATTCCCGACAATCCAAAAAAATACTGCAATAAGTTGTGGACTTGCGGGGTCATATCTTGTCATAAGTGTGGCAAAACTATGAGCAAATTATGGACCGACCACTCAGGTACGAGCAGGCATTCCCGGCTCCGCGCGATTTTCCGGGCCTGGAACCTGCAAATGACGCTCAGGTTGCGCCGAAGGGGACGGCGCAGCCCAATCTTGTATCGCTCAAGGGTAATGTAGCGGCGTTTCGGGATCGGCTGGGCGGCATTCGCGCGACCGCAATGAACTTCCGAAACATGCACGAGCATGGCACCTTGCTCGCGCAATACCTGGAAACCCGGAAAGCCATATTCATTGACCGGCTGCATTGGCAGGTCAGTGAGGTCGACGGCATGGAATTCGACCAGTATGATACGCCTGCCTGTCGGTGGGTCGTGTTACATGAGTTCGGTGAAATCTACGGCGGTGTACGCCTGTTACCGACCACGGCCACGTGCGGTATATACACGTATATGTTGCGAGACGCGCAACGAGGCGTTCTGAAAGACATGCCGACCGACCTTCTGTTCTTCGAAGCTCCGGTAAAGGAAAATGTCTGGGAGGCGTCGCGGTTTTTCATTACGGAAAGCGTTCCCGCATCACGCAGGATCGCCGTTCAGCATGAGTTGTTTTTCCGGATGGTAGAGGTCGCACAAGAGGGTGGAGCCTCAAGCATATTGGGGATTGTCCCCTCTGTCTGGTCCCGGTGGTCCCGGCGACTGGGGGTCGGGGCGGCGCCTGTGGGCGCCAAGTTTTCGATTGATGGCACCGTAAGCCAATCAGTTTTGTTCAATATCAAATCGCACGGAAATAGCGCCATGACCGAGGCGCATGTTCAAGCTGAGGATATTGCCTGAGTTTGCCGTTGATAATTCCGGCCTTGATCGACGTTCAATTTGCGTGTGGCTCATTTGGCTAAGGCTGTAAGTGGGTCGCGCCTCAGGCTGGCTGATGGGGCCTTAGCCCGAAGGCGGCCATAAAGCACTTGCTTGGCTGTTGATCCGCATTCGGGGAACACGTGCCAAAATAAGGTCAAGAAATTACCCTATTCTCCGGCTTTTTTATGCGTTTTTGCCGCCGTTTCGTCCCAGTCGTTTCATAGGGTAGGGCTGTTAATCAGGTCAAAAGCAGTTCTCCAGTCATGAAACATTCCATTCCCGCAACAGAACAGTTTCAACAAAAACTGGAGCGCCGCGCGTTGAAACAGGCCACCTTCAATGTCCTGGCCGTGGACGACGAACCGGGTGTGCTGGAATTGCTTGAGACCGGACTGTCCGCATTCAAGAATTGCCACGTCACCGAGGCTGGGTCCGCCTCGGAAGCGCTATGGAAGATCAAGACATCCAAAGCTCCGTTTGACTGCATCCTGCTGGATATTCAGATGCCGGGTACAAACGGAATACAGCTTTTGCGGAAAATTCGCAGCTTGCCAGACAATTCCGAAACGCCAGTCATAATGCTGACTGCGATGAGTGATCGGCAACATGTCGAGGATGCGTTCGCTGAAGGAGCATTTGACTATATCACCAAGCCGTTTGACTTTTTTGAACTGCGCAGCCGCATGAACGCGGCGCATCTGCTGATGCAAGAGCGGATCAGGGCCAAGCAGACTATGGCGTCGGTGAAAACCCTCAAGGAAAAGCTGGATTACAATCGTCAGTTCAGTTTTGAGGATCCGCTATCTATTGGTGGACCAAAGAGATGTCTGGGATACGTTGAATTTGACGATTATGTCGAAGACCTGTCCCGCAGCCGCCTTTTTGACTCGTCGGTCACTGCGGTCAAACTGCAGGATGCCGAGTACCGTTATGACATGGGTGATTTCGGAAGCTTCCGCCGCGCGATTACCGATATCGGATTCTGCATCAGTAAATCCTTGAAAGACGCCGATGCGATTTTTGCATACCGGGGGGCAGGGATTTTTCTGATTGTCACCCATGGTCGGGACAGTACCGATATGCTGCCGACAGAAGAGATTTTGAGCCGAAAACTGGGCATGGTTCTCAGCACGCGTGGGGCTTCGGCTCATCTGCGCACAGTGATGAGTTCCCCGGTGCCCATGCGGTCGCTTTCCAAAGCGGGGGCGCTGGCGGCACTGAAAACGGCTGCTGAATACGTGAACGATCGGGAACAGGCGCTGAGGAAAGGCGCTGTACCTCGGGTTCACACCGGCAGCGACTATGAGGTCGAGCAAAAAGAGCGTGCAAGCCCGCGTTTGTTCGAAAAAGCGCTGCATGACCTTTATGGTCAGGAAACATATCTTTCCAGAAAGTGACGACGCTGTGTTGTCTGCCCCGCCTGGGTGGAAAACAATTTTTAAACAACATTTTACGTGATCTTCTTCGCTGAGCGCCGCACGACCGGTTGGCTCGACCCGGGCGGATTGCGCTGCAAAAGCCAACGGGTCGCGTAACAATTGCGCTCAGTTCTTGGGATTATTGCCAAACTGTGAACTCAATTCCGGCCAACTCCGTCCTCATTGTTGGGTTAGGAACGGTCGCGAGTGCGAGTAGCGAAGATCTTGAGATGACGGTCATAGAAGCGAAGCAGCCGGATCGGGTGTCTGAAATCCCCGACGACCGGCTTCTGCAGAACATCAAAGACTACACTGCCATGATCATTTCGCTTCTATGGCAGCGGCAGGCGATTTTTCTCGCCTCAACGATCCTGACAGCTTTCTTCTTCGATCCCATAAACGCGCTCTTGTTCTATGGGACCATCCTGATTTGCGAGTTGCAGGATCTGTATCTCGCAAAGCGTGTGGCCCGGCTGAAGCCTGACCAGCGCAACGCGATCCACATGATGGTCGCGTGGATATTGCTGAACACGGTGCTCAGTTCGACAGCGATCTGTCTGTATGCCGTATCGGTGGCTTTCAAACAGGAATCGGGCGGGCATTTTACACCGTTGTTCTTCCTGTTTGCAGCCGCCTTGTTCGCGGCGATGAACAACCATCAGTTCGTCTGGGCGATGATCGTCCGGCTTGTCATGTACGGCATCTCGTTCATGGTGATCGTCGTCAAGGACATCTGGGTCGAACAGCCCGACCTGTCGTCAGAGCTTTGGCTGCATTTCTTCACAGTCGTCTTTGTCATGTACTTTCTGATCGACTGTTCGCTGGTGTTTTTGGGGCTGTACCGCAAAAACCTTGAGCAGCTCGAGAAGCTTAGAAAAGAGCACGAACGGACCAAGGCCGCTTATATTGCCAAGACCCAGTTCATCTCGACGGTCAGTCATGAATTGCGGACACCTTTGACGTCTATCAAAGGATCGCTCGACCTGATCAATTCCGGTGCGCTGGGCGAAGTGCCAGACAAAATGCAAAACCTGGTTGATCTGGCCAGCAAGAACAGTGCGCGTCTTGCGGCGCTTATCAATGATCTTCTGGACATCCAGAAGATGGAAGCCGGAGAGATGGCATATCGCGAGGAAACGATATACGTGCCCTCATTGATAAAGGACGCAATCGCCAGCAACCTGGGTTATGCCAGCGCCCATAACGTCCAGATCGCCGAAGAGTGTTGCAGCCAATGCGACGCGCATATCAGCGGGGATGCCGCGCGCCTGATTCAGGTTCTGACCAATATGATCTCAAATGCGGCCAAGTTTTCCTTTGAAGGCGGGACGGTGACCGTAGGGTGCAAAAGAACCGGGCAGACTGTCACGATTTTTGTAAGGGATCAGGGTATCGGTATTCCGCCGGGATCCCGGGACAAAGTGTTTGACCGGTTCTCGCAAATTGACTCGTCAGACGAACGCCACGCTGGCGGTACCGGATTGGGGATGAATATCTCTCGGGAGATCGTCGAGCATTTTGGCGGCACGATTGACTATGTCAGTCAGCCCGGGAAAGGCGCCGAGTTCTTTGTCGAATTCCCGGTCGTCGAGCGGCGAAAGGCGGCGGTGAAGCCGCGTGAAAACACACACCGTGACATGCGGGTAAGGAGCGAATAAGCGCTGCCTTTCACCAGACGCTTATTGCAGCTGCAATATGTCCGGCACGCATAGCTTCCGCTGGGCTGGCATCTGATCGGCCCCGTCCGAACGCTTTAGACGTTTTGGCCCATCCTTGACCTTGATCTTCGGCTTGGCCAGCGGCCCGGTCGCCGTTACCGGCCATGGGCTGCGGGCAAGGGGATCGCCGATTTTGCGTGGTTGCAGGTTCAGGTCCAAAGCCTTGTTGTTCAGGTCCACTCCACCGAACACAACGACCTGAACCTGATCGGTTTCCAATGTGGTCTGCTTGGTCGAGATGCTGCCACTGGAAATCGCCAGGGGCGCGTTAAGACATACGATTGGGGCGACTTTCTGCTTCTCTTTTGAAAACACCCATGGCAGCAACCCAAGGCCCGCCAAATCCAACAATTGCGTCTCGATAGTGCCGTCGCGCATGGACACTGTGGCATTCCCGCTCATTGAACTGGCAAAATGCTTGAGAGATTCGGTGCCCCCGGTCACGTTGAAATCGGCGTAGATCGTACCGCTTGCGCCTTTCTTGAAATTCAGGTTGTGCAGGATGTCGTCCAGTTGCCAGCCACCGGCCTGACCGGAAAGGGTCAGCAGATGCGCCTCATCCGACAGGTCCATGGTGCCGTTCACGTCAAAATGTGCCCCGGCGTATTCAAATTTCAGCGGCCCGGCCTTCAGCTCGTTTTCATTCAGGGTCAGCTGGCTTTGCAGGCTGCTGACGCCCTTTGCTCCCTCAATGTGCCGCAGGTCGATGTCCATGTTCATGTTCATCCCAGACAGCAGGATCGAACGGCCAATCGGTTGCAGCGTCACATCCCTTAGCGCCCCGGTATCTGCCTCGGGTTCCGGAGTTTCCTCTGGGGCGGGGGCCCCCAGCTTTCTAAGCTGTGCTGCGGCCAGAACTATGGCGCGCACCTGATCTATTCTGATCAGGTCGCTTTCGATTTTCCCGTGCAAAACAGGGTCCGAGGTCGCGTCATCAAGATCGGCGGTGAAGGTCAGGCCCGAGTCCGCGACTGTGATATCGGCATCGGCATCCCAATCGGTGCCCTGGCTGACAAGGTTGATCGCAAATCCCGCAGCGCCAGTGTCGACCGGGTCCAGCGACAAGGCCTCTAGCAGATCAGCGCCCGAGGGGACGTCAACATTGATACCCAGGTCTAGATTTTCGAACCGCAACACGTCCTTGATTGTGCCGTGCACTTCAAGTTGCCAGACATCCGTCTCGCTGGTCTGTCCGTC
Organism: Ruegeria sp.; assembly: GCF_965243365.1. GTDB lineage: Bacteria > Pseudomonadota > Alphaproteobacteria > Rhodobacterales > Rhodobacteraceae > Ruegeria. The sequence continues at coordinate 2,778,475 of NZ_CBDEUW010000002.1, forward strand.
CAGATTGGTAAGCGTCAGTTGGTCGATGCCACCCTGCAGATGAAAGTCGCCGGAAAACTTGCCAAGCTGATTGTCTTCGCCCAAAAGGTCCGGTGAAATCAGACTGCTGGCGGGGATGTCCAACAGGCCCTTGGCAGACACGCCCTGCAATCGCAGCGCGTCATCGATGGATCCGTCCAGAATGACAAAGGGGGTTGCGGGCTCTCCGATCCGCAGATTGACATTGCCAACACGCAGCGCGCCATCCGGGGTTCTGGTGACGTCCGAGAATTTGACTGGCGGGGGCCCTTCGCCTGATGTGTCCAGGGTGAAACCATTGGTCTCGATTACCATCTGCCGCTGGGGAACCTGACCGGGGACACTGTCCATCACCATGTCCACCGCAATAAGCTTCAGATCATATCGTGACCGGGCAGGCGCGGGTTCAGAGGCTTCCGGGTATAGCCGGATTTTTGTGGTTAGAGACACGTCTTCCGGGTTGCCAAGCTCTCCGATCTGCCCGGTCAGCTCAAGGCTTTGCCCGCCGTCCAGTTCGGCCAGAACGCTCAGGTCATCGATCCGCGCTGTGCCTTCTGACGCTTTGAAGACCGCGCTTACGCTGCCTTCTCCCTCCAGCACGCGGTTCAGCCTCAATACATCTAAAAGTTGCCCCAACGCAGCGATATTGACCGAGGTTTCAACGACGATCCCCGTGTCGGATGCGACCTGATTGGCCGCGATCGAGATATGTTCAAAGTCTGTTGTGATTTGAAACGGCGCGTCCAGCGGTACTGTCCCGCTAAGGTCAAATGTCTCGCCATTCAGCGATCCCGTGCCGGTCGCCGTAACGGTTTCACCCTCGCGGCTTAGGGACAGATCGGCCAGTTGCAGATCCAGATCCAGCCCATTCTGTGCACTCTGATAGAGGACTGAGGCGTTGGTTATTTGCAGTCTGCGATCACTCAGGATGTTTGGAAGCGCGATGGATGCCGACGTGGGCGTTTCAGACTTGGAAGAGGAACTGGCTTGCCAAGAGGTTGATCCATCTTCGGTCGCAATCAGGTTCAGATGAATGCCGTCCAGTTGCAGGTTGCTGAGTGCCGGACTACCACCCCAAAGATCCATTGCGGACAGATCAAACCCCAGCGCATCGATCCGGGCCAGATCCACGTCGGGCACGGATGCGCTGGGCAACACGACACCGGCCGCCGAAATCGACAACGGATGGCCAATGTCAACGCGGACTTCGTCTTCGATCATCACATCCTGACCCAGTTTGTCAGACAGAATGTAAGTAACCAGCGCGGTGCGCGCAGATGACAGGAACGGAGAGGACAGCAGCAGCCAAGCCGCGACAAAGGCAATCAAAACAAGCGCACCGACAGCTATCAAACCTCGAACCAAAAACCGCACTGTCCAATCCTCCGCCTGAAAATCCTTGCTGTCCGATCTTTGCTACACCAACTGTTCAGGGTTCGACACTGAAAAGCGTCTGAGCGGTTGGATTAGCTGGATGATTCCAGGCCGTTTGAAACCTGTCTTGCGTGAAATGCGCAAACACTGTCTTCTCATAATCGGGTGCGGGAAATCGAGGCGACGGAAGGATGGCACAGAACGCAGAGAGGGAAACGCAGCTTTTTATTATCGTTGCCCCCAGCTTTAACATCGCGGCGACGATGGGTTTTATCGATCCGTTTCGCGCCGCCAACTATCTGGATGGAAAGACCTATTTCAAGTGGGCCTTCGTGTCACAGGCTGGCGGATACTGCCCCTCAAGTAATGGCGCAGGTATCGAAACCGTATCCCTTGATACCATTACAGCGCGACCGACGGATATCGTCATTGTCTCGTCCAGCTGGACGCCAGAAAAGCACCTGACCGGAAAGATTGGCACGGCCCTGCGTAATTGGGCGCGTGGAGGGGCCACCTTGGGCGCCTTGGATACCGGTGCGTTTATTCTAGCGCAGGCAGGGTTACTGAAAGGGCACCGCGCGACCGTGCACTATGAGCATATCGATGCGTTTCAGGAACTGTATCCCGACACTGAAGTGGTTGAGAATCTGTATGTTCTGGATGGTAACCGCATCACCTGTTGCGGTGGAGGCGCTTCCGTAGATTTCGGGCTGCAAATCGTGCAGGGCGTCCACGGCAGCGCACTGGCCAACGCGGCGGCACGGTATATCTTTCACGACCGGCTTCGGGGGCCGGCTGCGAAGCAACAACCCGAAGGTGTTGAGCCCTTGGGGGCCATTGTTCCAGCCACTTTGAAAACCGCGATCCAGACTATGGAGGAACATCTGGAAGATCCGATGCCGATACCGGAAATCTGCAAGCGCGCGGCGATATCCCATCGGCAACTGGATCGACTTTTTGCTACCTATATCAAAAAGACCCCGGCGCTTTATTACCGCGACATCCGGCTGGATCGGGCGCGGGGGCTGGTGACGCAAACCGAGATGCCCATTGCCGAGGTGGCGATGGCCTCGGGCTTTGCAAGTCAGGTGCATTTCAGCCGATCTTATAAAGACAGGTTCGGGTTGCCGCCAAGTCAGGACCGAATTGAGGGGCGCGTGCCGTTTGAGTATCGGGCGTGGCCGATGCACCGCAAACCTAAGTCAGTTTAGTGTCAATATTGAGTGGCGAGAAAAGATAGCTCTAAGTCGGAAAAAGTTATGCCGCGCAAGGTAAATCAGGGGATCATATCTCACACGCCAGTCAAATGAACCGGACACGGCCAAAATTGTGGAGCACCCCATGAGCGAGCTGCCCTCCAAAGAGCAATTCGAGCGGATTTCCGATGGGTTCAGCCCGGACCCATTCAATACGCAATCGTTGAATGCCGAGGCTTATGTTGATCCGGCCTGGCATCGGGTCGATCTGAATGAGATTATTGCAAGGACCTGGCAATGGGTCTGCCACGTTGAAAAGGTGCGCGCGCCCGGATCTTATGTGACGGTCGAAATTGCGGGCCAACCCATCGCAGTGGTGCGCGACCGCGCGGGAGAGTTGCGCGCATTCTATAATGTTTGCAAACACCGCGCGCATCACCTGCTGTCGGGTGAGGGCGAGACCACGCGGATCATGTGCCCTTACCACGCATGGGTCTATAAACTGGACGGGCAGTTGGTTCGGGCGCCTGAGACCGAAAACCTGACCGGCTTCAGCACCAAAGAAATCTGCCTGGATCAGGTACAGGTCGAGGAGTTTGCGGGTTTCGTTTATGTCAATCTCGATCCCGACGCGCGGCCCCTACATGAGGTGTCCGGCAATCTGGAAACCGAAATCCGCCATTGGGCTCCGGACATCGAGAACCTGACCTTCGGCCACCGTTTGACCTATGACATTAAGTCGAACTGGAAGAACGTCGTCGACAACTTCCTGGAATGTTATCACTGCCCGACCGCGCACAAGGATTTCTGTGATCTCGTTGATATGGACACTTACAAGGTGACCACCTACGGGATTTATTCCAGCCACATGGCTGAGGCGGGGAAGGGCGCAAACACTGCCTATGACGTGTCGAACGCAACCGTGCGAACTCATGCGGTTTGGTGGCTGTGGCCCACGACCTGTTTGATGCGGTATCCGGGGCGGTCTTCAATGATTGTTCTGAATGTTATTCCCATCGGGCCGGACCGGACGTTAGAGACATATGATTTCTTCCTTGAAACCCCCGAACCTGACGAAGCGGAGCTGGAAGCCATCCGCTATCTGGATGAGGTGCTGCAACGCGAAGATATCGACATCGTCGAAAGCGTGCAGCGCGGGATGAGTACGCCTGCTTTCACCCAGGGACGCATCGTGCATGACCCGAACGGCTCGGGCAAATCGGAACATGCGGTGCATCACTTCCACGGGCTGGTATTGGATTCCTACGCAAAGGCCGCCCCTTGACGCGGCCCAATATTGTTGTGGTCATGGCTGACCAGTTGGCGCCGCATTTCTGTGGCGCTTATGGCCATCCAACGGTGAAAACGCCGAATATTGATGCTCTGGCTGCGCGCGGAATGCGGTTCGACGCAGCGTATTGCAACTCACCTCTCTGCGCGCCATCGCGGTTCGCCTTCATGTCGGGGCAGCTGATCAGCCGGATCGCCGCCTATGATAATGCAAGCGAATTCCGTGCCTCGGTCCCGACCTTCGCGCATTACCTGCAAGCGTTGGGCTATCGCACGTGCTTGTCGGGCAAGATGCATTTCATCGGCCCCGACCAGAAACACGGGTTTCAGGACCGGGTGACCACTGACATCTATCCGTCCGACTTCGCCTGGACCCCAGATTGGGAGGCCCCGGACGAGCGCATCGACAAGTGGTATCACAATATGCAGACGGTCAAGGAAAGCGGTGAGGCCATTGCCACGTTCCAAACCGACTATGATGACGAGGTCGAATTCGCTGCCCGGCGTTGGTTGATCGACCGGGGCCGGGAGCGGGCCGCGGGGGAGGAAGCACCGTTCTGTTTGGTCGCCAGTTTCATCCATCCGCACGATCCATACGTCGCCAAGCCGGAGTGGTGGAACCTCTATTCGGATGCCGAAGTTCCGATGCCCGAATTCACACTGACGCCCGAGGAACAAGACCCGTTCTCGCGCCGGGTGATGGATGGGATTGAGGCGAGCTATGTCCCTCTGACCGAAGAAGAAGTTCGTCGCGCTCGTCGCGCTTACCTGGCCAATGTCAGCTATTTCGACAGCAAGCTGGGCGCGATGGTCAAGGCGTTGGAAGATATCGGTGAACTCGACAACACAATCGTTATCGTCACTGCCGACCATGGAGACATGCTGGGTGAGCGCGGGTTGTGGTATAAAATGAACTTCTTCGAACATTCCGCTCGCGTGCCGCTGATCATGGCCGGCCCCGGCGTGGCGCAGGGGGCAGCGCCGAATGCGTGCTCGTTGCTTGATCTGTTGCCTACATTCGTCGACATCGCTGGTGGCGACGAGACCATGTTTGGAGAACCCGTGGATGGACGATCCCTGATGCCCCTGGCGCAAGGCGACGCGGATCCGGTGGATGAGGCCATCGGTGAATACTGCGCCGAGATGACGCCTTATCCTGTCTTCATGATCCGGCGCGGTCCGCTGAAATACATCCATTGCGATCCGGACCCGCCACAGATGTACGATCTGGCCGTCGACCCGCTGGAAAAGGTGAACCGCGCGCAAGACCCGGACTACGCCGACCAAGCAGCGCAGTTCGCCAGCCGCGTCACGCAGCGCTGGGACAGTGAGAAACTGCGCGCCGACGTGATCGCCACGCAAAAATCCCGTCGCGCCCTGCATGCCGCGATGGAGGCCAACCCGGTCGAAAGCTGGGACTACAACCCGCCGCGCGATGCCTCGCAGGACTATGTACGCAACCATATGGACTGGACGGTTGCGGCGACGCGCTATCGCTATCCGCCGTTGAAGGAGACCAACGAATGATGCTGGAAGGCAAAACCGCGCTTGTCACCGGCGGTCGAGGCGGCATTGGCCGCGCCATCGTGGCCCGGTTCCTGCGCGAAGGCGCGCGGGTCTATGCCGCTGACCTGACGCCTCAAGGGTCTTTGGCGGCGCATGACGATGACGGCAGTATCTTCGTCAAATTGGACGTGACGCAGGAGGCCGACGTCATTGCGGCGATGGATCAAGTCGCCGAGGATTTGGGCACGTTGGACATTCTGGTCAACGCGGCGGGGATCGAAATTGAAAAGACTATCGAAGAGACCTCACTGGAGGAATGGAACCTGTCCTTTGCTGTAAACGTGACAGGAACTTTTCTGGTTTCGAAATATGCGCTGCCCCTGATGCGACGGGCAGCGGCGTCAGGCACCTCTGCCTCGATCATCAATTTCGGCAGCTATGACGGGTTCATCGCTGATCCAGGCCTCGCCGCATATTGCGCGACCAAAGGGGCTGTTCACGCTCTTACGAAGGCGATGGCCTGCGATCACGGCCCTGAGGGTATTCGTGTCAACGCGATATGCCCCGGCTATGTCGACACCCCGATGCTGCAGAGCTTTTTCACGGGCGATGGCTCGGGCGGAGACGGTAAGACCATCGACCAGTTGCAACAAGCCGTGCGCGATGTTCACCCTATGCGCACATATGGCACGCCTGACGACATCGCCAATCTGGTGAACTGGTTGGCCTCGGACGAGGCGCGCTATGCCAGCGGACAACTCTGGGTTCTGGACGGGGGGCTGAGCGCACAAGTTCAGCAGATGAAGCTATGAATGTTGTAAAATCAGTAGCACCAACCTGGCAGGCGACCGGTTACAGGCACACACCAGCGGTGTCTGAATATTTGCCGATCACGCCAAACCGGATCAACCACGCAAGCACCGAGGTGTTTGGGCCGGTTATCATTTCCCAAGCAAATCAGGCCCCGCGCACTGCCAATGCAGTAAGGCATGAACTCGCCTCCTCAGGCTGCACCAAAGATACCTCAACCTTGATGAAGGGCTCGGGCACAGGGTGCGATATGTCGGTATATGCGCTGGATGGCTATACCTCGGTGCGCCACGTGATGGTGGCGCACTGATGCGGTTGGCGGGAAAAAGAGCGCTGATCACCGGAGGCCGCCAAGGCATCGGGCGCGCGATTGTCGAGGCGTTTGCCCGCGAAGGCGCTGCCGTGACAACCTGTGGTCGCGGTTCCAGACCTGAGGGATTGGGGCAGAACATCCAATGGTATCCATTGGACGTCACCGACACAGCGGTCGTCGAACAACTGGCTTACACTACAGGCGGGACGGATGTTCTTGTGAACAACGCCGGCATTCAAATCGAAAAGACCGTGATCGACAGCACGGACGCAGATTGGGACGCGGTGATCGGCACCAATTGCCGAGGCGTATTCAATCTCTGCCGGGCTTTCATCCCTCGGATGGGTAAGGGTGGATCGATCATCAACATCGGCTCGATATCGGGTCAGGTCGCGGACCCTTCGATGGCTCTTTACAACGCGTCGAAGGCATTCGTGCATGGGTTGACCCGGTCGATTGCCGTTGATCATGGCCCTGAAATCCGCTGCAATGCGATCTGCCCGGGATGGATCGAGACGGGCATGTTGGACGCAGGTTTCGACCTTGCCAACGACCCGAAAGCCGCGCGGGACGATGCGCTGGCGCGCCACGCCATGCGCCGTTTTGGCAAACCTTCTGACGTCGCCAGCATGGCCGTATGGCTGGCATCGGATGAGGCAAGCTTTGCGACGGGGCAACTGTTCACAGTGGATGGCGGCATGACTGCGGCTTCCCCTCTCAATCCGGGACTATTCTGATGGAGTTTCAACATACAGCCTGCCTGGGCGGAGGTGTGATTGGTGCCAGTTGGGCGGCCTTATTTTTGGCGTCAGGCCGATCGGTCGCAATGTTCGATCCCGATCCGGCGGTGGAGACAAAAGTACGCTCCTATATCGAAACAGCTTGGCCTACGATGACGCAACTTGGCTTGACGGACCACGGATCACCAGACGCGATCTCCTTCCATTCCAGCGCCGTCAAGGCCGTCGAAGGGGCAGGCTTCGTGCAAGAAAACGTGCCCGAACGTATTCAAATCAAACATGAAACTTTCGCAGCGATCGAACCTGCCCTGATGCGTGAGGCAATCGTCGCCAGCTCAGCTTCTGGCCTGACGCTTAGCCAGATGCAGCCGGGCTGGCGTGACCCGTCGCGCTTTGTTTTGGGCCACCCGTTCAACCCACCGCATCTTATCCCGTTGGTCGAGGTTGTGGGCAATGACCAAACTGCCGGTGGCGTTGTCGAGGCGGCACAGCAGTTCTACGAGAGCATTGGAAAGACAACCATCCGCTTGCACAAAGAAGTCCCTGGCCACGTTGCCAACCGATTGCAGGCCGCGATCTGGCGCGAGGCAGTCCATCTGGTGATTTCCGGCGTCGCCTCGGTCGAGGATGTTGACAAGGCGGTCTGGTCCGGGCCGGGCCTCAGGTGGGCGGCGATGGGGCCAACGATGCTGTTCAACCTTGGCGCTGGTGAGGGCGGTCTGCGTGCGTTCTGTGACCACTTTTCCGATACGTTCAACGGGTGGTGGGATGATCTGGGGCAGGTGTATCTGACTGAAGACGTGACCCAGCGCCTGGCCAGTGGTGTCGAGGCTGAAGCCCGAGGGATGTCACCTGCCGAACTTTCGCAGAAGCGGGACGCCCTGATTGTCGCCTTGCAGAAATCCGTTGCCGATCTGCGCTAGGGGCTGCCGCCGACCTAAGGTTGGACCTATCGGACATCCGATTTTGTTTCAGTGACAAAAAACTCTGTTTTCCGAACCTTTGCCAAAGTTGCTTCCACCAAACTGGACTTATTGAATGCTTTGAACTGTCACTTTTGGACTGACAGCTCAGCAGGAAAGGTCTAGCGTGAAAAAATAACAATAAAAAATTCAACAGTGGGAGACTCAAAAAATGGCCAAACACCAAACTCTATCCCGGCGCACGGTTTTGAAAGGCGCAGGGGCAGCAGCCCTAGCCGCACCGCTTTACAGCAAAAGCGCGCTTGCGTCGTCGGGCGAGATCAACATCCTGATGTGGTCGGATTACCTGCCGCCCACGTTCATCCAGGAGTTTGAAACCCTGACCGGCATCAAGGTGAATTACACCGGTATCGGGTCGAATGAAGAAATCATCAACAAGATGAAGGCCACCAAGGGCCAGGGCTTTGACATCGTGTCGCCGACCAACAACCGCTCACTTCAGTGGGAACCGCTGGAGCTGTTGCAGCCCTTCGACATGAACAAGGTTCCGATTGATCTGGTGAACCCGGCGATGGCCAAGATCGGTACCGATGCCTGGGACTTTGGTGGCAGTGGTGCGCACTGGCTGCCTCATATCTGGGGGACCGAGGGTATTGCCTATCGCACCGACCTGTGGCTGCCGGAAGGTGACGCACCGTCTTACGGCGACGTTTGGTCCGAAGAAAATGCCGGCAAGACAATGGGTCGTGCGCATTCGATGATGCTGGGTGCGGGTCTGTACATGGAGCGTGCTGGCGAGATGGAGCCGGGTTCGGTCTGGGCCGCGTATGGTGATGAAGACACAATGCGCAAGGTCTGGGGCCAGATCGCGGATTGGTGTATCGCCCGCAAGGACCGCATCAAGCTGATCTGGAACGATGCCGATACACAGAAGAACGGCTTGTTGAACGAAGGTGTGATCGTTGGTCAGACCTGGGATGGCCCGCCGCTGGCACTGAAATCCGCTGGTGAGCCAGTGCATTATCAGGCTCCGGTCGAAGGCGCGATGGCCTGGGTTGACGGTATTGCCATGCCGACCGGTGCTGCGAATATCGATCAGGTCTATGCCTTCGTCGATTTCGCCTATCAGGCCAAGCCTGCCGGTGTGGCGATTGACAGTCACGGCTATAACTCACCAGTTCTTGGGGCCGATCAGTATTCAGGCGACACCTACAAGAAGAACTTTGCCGAGGCCTATCCGGGCGACTCGCTGGCCAATCTGAACCCATGGCCTGCCGAGGCACCGTGGTATGCCGAAACCCGGACAGAGTTCGTCAACAAGTTCAAAAGCGCGTAAGCGTTTTGAACCTCGGCCTCCCGCAGTGCGGGGGGCCTTCCTTCTGCGCGCCGTCCCGGCGTGACGGACAGTCAAAGGATGTGGGGACAGTGCACATCCTAGGGAGATACCAACAATGAGTGCAGGGGTCGGAGTCGATCTGGAAAACCTGTGGATCCGTTTCGGCGATTTCGTCGCCGTGCGCGATGCGAACGTGAACATCAACGGGGGCGATTTCTTTTCGTTCCTTGGCCCGTCGGGCTGCGGCAAGACCACGATCTTGCGCGCGGTGTCCGGATTTCTTGATCCCAGCGAAGGCAATGTTCTGATCGGCGGCAGGAACATGAAGGGGATTGGCCCGAACAAACGGCCCACCGCCTTGATTTTCCAGAACCTCGCGTTGTTTCCACTGATGAAGGTTTGGGAAAACATCACCTTTTCGATGGAGATCAAGGGCGCCAGCGCCGCCCAGCGACGGAAGCGTGCTGATGAGTTGCTGGATATGATCGCGTTGCCGGGGCAGGGCGACAAGCTGCCCAGCGAGTTGTCGGGCGGTCAGCGCCAGCGGGTCGCCATTGCTCGGGCCTTGTGCGCAGAGCCGGATGTGCTGTTGCTGGACGAGCCACTGTCCGCGCTTGACCTCAAACTGCGTCAACATATGCGAACCGAGCTGCGCGAAATTCAGCAGCGTGTTGGCATCACCTTTATCTATATCACTCACGATCAGGGCGAAGCCCTTACCATGTCCGACAGTATCGCCGTCATGCGGGCGGGGGTAATCGACCAGATTGCCGATGGAAAGACGATCTATAACGATCCTTCCACGGCTTTTGCAGCCTCTTTTGTTGGTGAAAACAATGTGTTCCGAGGCAAAATTAAACAGGTCACGGGGAATGAGGCTTTGATCGCGACCAATCGCTCGGGCGAGTTGCTGGCGCGTATCTCCACCGCCAATCAGGGCCGGATGAAAGAAGGCGACGAGGCCATGATGTTCATCCGCCCCGAGGCGATGACCATCGCCCCGGACGGAGCGAGCGGCAACCAATGCGTTACCGCCCGCGTGAATCACGAAGAGTTCGAGGGCAATGTTTTCAACATCTTCACCGAAGCGGATGGTGGAAAAGAAATCAAAGTCTCATTGCCGAATGTGGGCCAGTCATTCGAGGATCACACCGGTCAGACAATCACGCTGGAATATGAAACCCGCAATGCGGTGGTTGTTCCAGCGGGCGAACTGGCCGCGGAATAGGGGGTTCGAACATGCCCCGGTTTCTAAAGGACTTCTTCAACCGCAACGGCACCGGCATGGGTGTCCTGATCCTGGGTCTGGTCCTGTTCTGGACCATCGGCCTGATCATCCTGCCACAGCTGTCGATGCTGGACTTCTCATTCCGCCCGAACCTGCCACCGCCCGAGATTGGCGGGCCTAAAGATGTTTATACACTCGAGAACTACAAATACCTGATCTATGGTCCCGAGGGGGGCAGTCAGGCCTACAATGCCGTCGATCTGCGCGTGTTCTTCCGCACCTTATTGGCCGCGATCTGCGTCACGATCTTCAACTTGATCATCTGCTACCCGATTGCCTACTATCTGGGTCAGACCAAGGGCAATCACATCCGTATCTTCGCGATCATGTTGATTATTCCCTATTGGATCAACGAGATCCTGCGCGCTTTTGCCCTGCGGATCATCTTTGGTGAGACCGGTGTCCTGAACACGTTGTTCATGGGCCTGGGTATCTGGGATACGCCGTTTGACTTCATCCGCAACGACATCGCGCTCTATGCCGGTCTGGGCTATGCCTATATCCTGCTGATGATCTTCCCGATCTACAACGTGATCGAAAGCCTGGATCACAACCAGATCGAGGCTGCGCGTGATCTGGGCGCGCCGTGGTGGCGCATCCACTGGCGGGTAGTCATTCCTTACGCCAAGCCGGGAATCAGCTCGGGCTGCACCATGGTTTTCATGCTGAGCGCGGGCGCGCTGGCTGCGCCGCAAATTCTGGGTGGGCCGTCGTCTTTGTGGTTCACGCAGCTTATCTATCAGCAGTTCAACGACAACAATGACTGGCCGCAGGGGGCCGCCTACGCCATCGTGCTGCTGGTGACCTGTATCCTGTTCGTCCTGGCCGTGATGCGCCTGTTCAAGGTGAACATGGGGGATATCGGGAAATGAATAATTCCTTCCTCCGCATCAGCATATGGGCCTATCTCGCGATCTTTTTCGCTTATCTGCTCGGCCCGCTGGTGATCATGTCGATAACGGCGTTCAATTCGTCCGGCTTTCCACGCATGAGCCCTTGGGAGTGTCTGACCTTTGAATGGTTTGGCGAGCTGTTTCGGGATCAACGCATCCTGACCGGTATCAAGAACTCGGTGATCGTTGGGTTGGGCACGGTGGTTCTGTCGGTGGCTATGGGTTTGGCCGGGGCGCTGATGTTGACGCAAATCTGGCCCAAGCTGCGCGCGACCTACTATACGATCATCATTGCGCCGATCCTGATCCCCGGCGTGGTTCTGGGTATCTCGACGCTGGTGTTCTGGGACCGGATCAACCGGATGCTGGGGCTGGGCGCAGACAGCGTTTTGTCGAACGGGATTTTCCTGACGGTGATCGGCCAGTCTACCTTTATCGCCAGCTATTGCATGCTGGTACTGGTGGCACGGCTGCAACGCTATGACGTTGCTCTGACCGAGGCAGCGCTGGATCTTGGCGCGACGCACGCACAGGCGTTCCGTAAGATTCTGCTGCCATTCATGCGCCCGGCGATTGCTTCGGCGGCTGTTCTGGCATTTCTGGCGTCGTTCGAGAACTACAACACTACCACCTTCACCTTTGGTGAATATCCGACGCTGACGATCGAGTTGGCGCAGAAGGTCCGCTATGGCATCACACCGTCGATTTCGGCACTGGCCTTTATCATCGTGGCGCTGACAGTGTTTTTTGCCTTGTTGAATGAGGCCAAGCTGAAACGTCAGGAACTGGTGGCCGCTGCGCGCAAGAAGGCCACTGTCGAGGAGCTTGCGGGCAAGATCAAATTGCCCAGCTTTTTCGCCGGGAATATGGCGGCGGTCCTGCTGGTTGTGTTTGCAGTAGCCACAATCACAGTTGTGGGAACCGCAACGGCCTACGATCCAGGCCAGTGCATCGCCGATGTAAGAGAGCAAAAGCGCCTGGAAGCCGAGCAGCGTATTCAAGAGCTGCGCAAGCAGCGGGAAGAGCGACGCAAACAGCAGGAAGCTCAGGAAGCCGAGCAGGAAGGTGCGCAGTCCACACCGAAACCGTCGAACAACAGCGGCTTTGGCAATGTCTTTGCGCCAAACACCCTTAGCGGTGACAGCGACGACGGCGCTGAAGCGACCGAAGAACAGCCCTCTGGGTCAAACAACAGCGGTTTTGGGAACGTTTTTGACCCCAACAGCCTGCAAAGCGGCGACGAATAGGCGCCACCCGATTGCACCATTGTGGCCCCGGTCGATAATGGCCGGGGCTTTTTCTCTACCTAAGGTGGTTCGTGAAGCAATTGAGAAGTCTCAACCCGCCAGAATGGTCCATAGCGAATTTAAGTGATGTTGTGAAAAATGGTAGCCCGTAGGGGAATCGAACCCCTCTTTCCAGGTTGAAAACCTGGCGTCCTAACCGATAGACGAACGGGCCATTTGGTCCAGTCAAGCACAAGTGGTAGCCCGTAGGGGAATCGAACCCCTCTTTCCAGGTTGAAAACCTGGCGTCCTAACCGATAGACGAACGGGCCACGCTGGCTTGTGGAGGGCCTTTTACGGATAACCCAGCACCCCCGCAAGCCGAAAAACGCCGGGGCGCATAACTTTTTTGGCTGCAACCCGGTCGCCAGAAAAGCAGGTTCAATTTGCTTCAGCGGCGTCCTCCAGGCGCAGTTGCACATTCTGACGTCCGCCCCATGAATTGACCTCAAGCCGCCCGGCGAAATGGAACCGCGCGCCACCGTGATTGCTCAGCCGATCCCCCATCGGGCTGTCAAAAGCCCCAAAGGCAATGGCATCTAACCCGCCACCCATTCCGTCGCTAAGCGACAGCTTCAAATGGGTCTCACCCACACGTTTGGCAAAACGCACTTGCAGATCGGGCAGGGCATAGCGTGGGGCAGGGGCTCCGGCACCAAATGGGCCTGCCTGTTCGATCTGTTCGATCAGATCAACCGTGGCAGCCCCCGGCATCAACACACCATCCAGCTTCATATCAGTCGGGCCGCCCTGACCAGCACCCTGTTTCGCCAAAAGCTCGCTTAACCGTTCCATCGCGGGTTCCAATTTATCGCGCATTACGGTCAGCCCTGCCGCCATCTTGTGACCGCCGCCCTTGACCAGAAGGCCCTCGGCTGCCAACCGCTGGATCGACGCTCCCAGATCAACGCCCGAGACAGACCGGCCCGAGCCTTTGCCCTCGTCGCCGTCAAAGCCAATAACAATCGCGGGGCGGTTGGCAGCCTCTTTCAGGCGCGAGGCGACGATGCCCACAACTCCGGGATGCCAGCCATCTCCTGCGGCCCAAACCAGCGGCGCGTCCAGACCGCGCTCCTCCGCCTGTTCCAGCGCAGCGGCACGGACAGCGTTTTCAACATCACGCCGTTCCGTGTTCAGGGCGTCCAGACGCTCGGACAAAGCCTGCGCTTCATGCGTCGAATCCGTGCTCAGCAGCCGTGCCCCCAGATCGGCCTGCCCGATCCGCCCGCCAGCGTTCAACCGTGGCCCCAGCAGAAACCCCAGGTGATAGCTATTGGGTGCGGTATCCATACGAGACACATCCGACAGGGCAACAAGCCCAGGGCGCTGACGCCGGGCCATAACTTTCAGCCCTTGCCGAACCAATGCGCGGTTCGCCTCGATCAAAGGCGCCACATCAGCCACGGTTGCCAGAGCCACCAGATCCAGCATCGCCATCAGGTCCGGGCCTTTTGTTCCATTTTCCCGCAACTGCCGCCCGGCTTCGACTAGCATCAGAAACACAACGCCTGCGGCGCAGAGATAGCCAAGATCGCCGCTTTCATCCTGTCGGTTGGGGTTCACCACCGCCACGCAATTCGGCAGAGTTTCCCCGCCAAGATGGTGGTCCAGAACGATCACATCCGCGCCCTTGGCGGCAGAAATTGGTTCATGGCTGAGCGTCCCGCAATCGACACAGATGATCAGATCATGGTCAGCGGCCAGCTTCTGCATTGCGGGCGCATTCGGTCCATATCCTTCATCGATCCGATCCGGAACATACAGCGTCGCCGCCAACCCCATGTGCCGGAGCCACACCAGCAACAGGGCCGCCGAACTGCCCCCGTCCACGTCATAATCCGCAAATACCGCGATCTTCTGACGACGGCGTATCGCCTCAAGAAATCGGGTCGCCGCAGCTTCCATGTCTTTCATGGCACGTGGGTCCGGCAGCAATTCTTTCAGCTTGGGGTCCAGAAACCCGCGCGCCTCCATCGCAGGCACGCCGCGCCGGGCCAGAACCTGACAGACGGCCCGGGGCAGGTCGGTCTGTTGCGCCATCATTTCAGCAGCTCGTTCCACTTCGGCTCCAGGTCCGACCCAGCGTCTGCCTGTCAGTGATTGCTCAACCCCAAGAAAACTCATCGCGCCCCTCATGCGGCAAGGCCGGGCCCTTACGGACCCGGCCTCTTCATCTTTTCTACAAATACTCTCGCCGAAGGCAACGGCGCAAGCCGTTATGCGTTGTCGTGTGACCACATCGGCGTGCGGTAGGACATGCGGCGCACCGAACCGGTTTTCGACCGCATCAGCAGAGTGGTCGTTTCAACCCAACCCGGCTCGCGCTTGATGCGCGGCAGCAGCGAACCGCCGGTGACACCTGTGGCGGCAAAGATCACATCCGCCGTTACCATCTCATCCCGAGCATAGACACGGTCCAGATCGGTGATACCCGCCTTGGCCGCACGTCCGCGTTCGTCATCGTTGCGGAACAGCAGGCGGCCAAAGATCTGCCCGCCCATGCATTTCAACGCGGCCGCAGCCAGAACGCCCTCGGGCGCGCCGCCTTGGCCCATATACATATCGATGCCGGTCACTTCGCTTTCGGCGCAATGCATGACGCCTGCGACGTCTCCGTCGGTAATCAACCGGATCGAGGCCCCGGTCTCACGCACTTCGGCAATCATCGCCTCATGGCGGGGGCGTTCCAGAATGCAGACGGTGATATCGGCAGGCTCGCAGCCCTTGGCCTTGGCCAGGGCTTCGACCCGTTCGCGCGGCGTCATGTCCAGATTGACGACACCTTCGGGATAGCCCGGCCCGACGGCCAACTTGTCCATATAAACATCCGGGGCGTGCAGCATTGACCCCCGCGGGCCCATTGCAATCACGGTCAGGGCGTTGGGCATGTCCTTGGCGGTCAGCGTGGTGCCTTCCAGCGGGTCCAGCGCGATGTCCACGCCCGGCCCCGTACCGGTGCCAACCTCTTCGCCGATATACAGCATGGGCGCTTCGTCACGCTCGCCTTCGCCAATAACCACAACGCCCGAGATATCCAGCAGGTTCAACTGCTCGCGCATGGCGTTCACCGCTGCCTGGTCGGCAGCCTTCTCATCGCCGCGGCCAACCAGCGAGGCCGAGGCCAGAGCGGCCTGTTCCGCCACTCGGGCAAGCCCCAGAGACAACAGGCGGTCATTGAAGTCGATCTTGGCTGCGCTCATGTTCGGTAATCCTTTGGTCAGCGAAAGCGTTTTTTCCGGCATAACCTGCCCATACGGCAGGCTGCAAGGGGTCAGACCTGTTCGATGCGCAGTGCAACCGGCTCACCGGCCACGACATCGGTTTCACGAAACCCGTCCAGAGCATGGTCCAGAGTTGAACGTGTGGTCTTGTGAGTCACGATCAGCACAGGGGCCGTGCTTTCGGTGTGCCCGTACTGGCGCATCCGATCGATGGACACACCGGCATCGCCAAGAATTGCGGCAACCTTGGCCAGCGCGCCGGGTTTGTCCAGCAGGCCCAGACGCAGATAGTAGGGGGCAGGCAATCCGGTCTGCGCGGCAGGCGCTTCCTGAAGCGTGTTTGCGGGCCGTCCGAAGGTTGGTATCTGCAACCCACGTGCCAGATCGCAAACATCGCCCATCACCGCGCTGGCGGTCGGACCTTCGCCTGCTCCAGGCCCCCGCAACACGATCTGCTCGACCGCATCGCCTTCGATCACGACCATGTTGGTTCCGCCTTCCAGTTGACCCAGAGGCGAGTCGCTTGGCACCAGACAGGGCTGCATACGCTGCTCCAAGCCACGCGCAGAGCGCTGCGCCACGCCCAGCAGTTTGATGCGGTAGCCCATATCGGCAGCCTGATGGATATCATCCAGGCTGATCTGCTGAATGCCCTCGATCTCGATCCCGTCGAAATTGGGCTTGGTGCCAAAAGCAATCGAAGATAGCAGGGCCAGCTTATGGGCGGCATCGATACCACCCACATCCAGATTCGGGTCAGCCTCAAGATAGCCGAGCTGCGCGCATTCTTCGAAAAGCGCATTATACCCCAGCTCTTGCGATTGCATCCGGGTCAGGATGTAGTTGCAGGTGCCGTTCATCACGCCCATCACGCGGGTGATGTCATTGCCTGCCAACCCTTCGGTCAGGGATTTGATCACCGGAATGCCCCCGGCAACAGCGGCTTCAAACCGGATGACGCGACCGGTCGCTTCGGCCTTTTCAGCCAATTCCTGCCCGTGGATGGCCAGCAGTGCCTTGTTAGCGGTGACCACATCTTTGCCACTGGCCAATGCTGCCTCGACCGAGGCTTTGGCGGGGCCGTTTTCGCCGCCCATCAGTTCGACAAACACATCGACATCGTCGCGTTTGGCCAAAGCGACCGGATCGGTTTCCCAAGCGTAGTCTGACAGGGCCACGCCGCGATCCTTACCGGCGTCACGGGCTGACACGGCCGTGATCTCAATCGCGCGACCAGTGCGCGCCTGCAACAAATCTGCGTGGCGGCGCACGATCTTGACAACACCCACACCAACGGTTCCCAAACCCGCAATTCCAAGCCGCAGCGCCTGTGTCATTCCGTGGGGTCCTTTCCGCTCGCATATGCCATTGAGGGCGCGTGGCCCCTTGTCGGCTGCCTTAGCGGGTTCGGGGGATGGGTGCAATGCGTCTTGCGGCAAACCGCATTAGTTGGATGGCGCGTTTTGCAGGGCTTCGGCCTTTTGCGCCAAGGCGTCGCTCCGTGCGATCAGATCGTCCTCGACCGTTTCGGCTTCGCTGATTGGATCAATCGGCGTTCCGAGTGTGTCGTCCAGTGGTATCAGGCGCGGGTAGGGGGCCTGACGCAGGGACGCCGCTTCGCTGCCTTCAAGCTCGGGGATGTCAGCGCATCCGATGCAGGCAAATGGAATGAATATGAGCGGCAAGAACTTCGTCATGGTTTCTGTGATGCACCTTTTGACGGGGCGGTTCAAGCGGGCTTCTATATGAACATTTGTTCAGATAAGGTGAGGTATGGCGCGCACACAAGGTTCCCATTCCGATATCACCGGCCCCCGCATTCGTGAGGCGGCTTTATCTTTGTTTGCCCAACAGGGCTATGCCGCTGTTTCGATGCGGCAAATCGCTGGTGAAGTCGGAGTGCAGGCCGGTGCCCTCTATAACTACACCCCGGACAAGCAAAGCCTGCTATTCCGTTTGATGCAGAACCACATGCAAGAGTTGATTGCGGCATATAACGCGTTGGAGCCCCAGCCCGACGCACGGGACGCCCTGCGCCAGTTCGTCAGCTTTCACATCCGATACCACCTTGAACGCCCGGATGAGGTGTTCATTGCCTATATGGAATTGCGCAATCTGACGCCCGAGAATTTTGCCGAGATCGAAACCCTGCGCGGACGTTACGAGGATGCGCTGGAGGGGATTTTGCGCACGGGTCAGCAGGCCGGTCAGTTTTCCATAACAGATACCAAGATCGCCACATTGGCGGTCATTGCCATGCTCAACGGCGTAATGACCTGGTATCGGTCCGGCGGGCGGTTGTCACTGGATGAAGTTGAGCAGGTGTATTGGGATATGGTCCGGAAATCTGTCACCGCCTGACGGACAGACGGTGACAGCAGTTTAGTGTGCGGGGCGAATGAACGTGCCATTCCGCAATTCGCGGAATGCCTGTTGCAATTCAGCTTGCGTATTCATAACGATCGGGCCGTGCCAAGCCACGGGTTCGTTTATCGGTGCCCCCGAGATCAGCAGAAACCTGACCCCATCGGGGCCGGCCTGAACGGTGATCTCATCCCCTGTGCCGAACCGAACCAAAGTGCGGTCGCCCGACATATCGCGGATATTGACTTCCTGCCCGGCGATTTCCTTCTCTAGCAGCACGCCCGTTGGCCGTGAGGCATCGGCAAAGGCGGCCTGACCTTGAAATACATAGGCAAAGGCCCGGCGGTAGGTGTGAAAACTCATAAACCACCAAATCAGGGGCAAGCCGTCTTACATAGCTTTCTACGTTCCTCTCATTAGCGTAATTAATACAGCATGTTGCGCGTGACTGCAAGCAGAGTTTATATGTGCTACATATATGTTTTTCGCGAGCGCTCTGTCGCAAAAAGTTGCATTTTTGGTGAGAACTATGTACGCATAATCCCGCGCTTTGCACTGCTTTTGCGTTGATCACGGTATATGTAAGCATATATGCTATATACAAAGCATAGCGATTTTTGAGCAGAAATCTGGCATTTTGAAGTCGTAGGCATATAGCGTTTGGTGCTTACATATAACGAGACCAACCATGCCAGACAATTCGGTTACAAAGCAGCGGGCGATATGTGGCCCGCTGCGCTGATATGCACTGTCCAGACAACAGCCCGGTCCGTCTCGCCCCGTTCAAGACAGCAGACGCTGCGATCAAGTTGGTCGAAAACCGTTACCGGGACGTTGAGTCACAGAACCCTGCCCTCGGAAGGAACTTGTCTGCCGCTGACCCCGATGAGATGCGCGCGTGGTACGACAAAGGCCAGGTCCATGCGATTGCCGCACAGGACAGAACAGTTGGGTGTCTCGCCGTCGCGCCTAGTGCGATCGAATGGATCGAGGGATATGAGATTAAGGAAGAGGTCATAACAACAACTCATACGGGCAATGGATACGCTGATGCGGCACAGGCCGTCTGGGCGGCGGACTGTCCGGCCCCGGATCGCCTCGTCATCGGAACGATCGATGGGCGCAACATCGCATCCCGCCGGACGGCGGAGCGTGCGGGGCGCAAACCGGTTCTGGCCTATGTGTTCCTGAAACTTCCCGTCGAACCAGGGCGGCAATGACGGGTGGCAAAGGCAGTTTCCAGTTTCCAACGCGGGTTCCGTCCGGATACATTGAAACCAAATGGCTTTTCCGGGTTCTGGAAACTGGAAAAGCCGGAAACGGAAACCTCAAAAGGGGCAAGTTCGGGATGCAGGATGGCAAAGGGGATCGCTTTGGTCTGCGGATAAAGCTCTGGCGCGACCGCGCCGACCTGTCGCAGCGTCGGCTTGCCAGTCTTCTGCGCGTGTCACATACCACCCTCGGAAAGATCGAGCGTGGCGAGATGGAACCAGGGCACGATTTGCGCACCCGGTTCGAAGCACTGGAACAGGGTGGCGCTCGGCTTGACGCTGACGCCTCCGATGCAGAATTCGCGCTCATCGCGCAGCTTGCGCCGGAGATCGAGGCGCTGCGCCAGGATGTGGGCGCATTATGCGACATACAGCGCGAAAACAGTACTGCGCTCGGGCAGATCGAACGCAGTTTATCGGATGATCGACCGGGCATCCTGTTGCGCGCGCTGCGCGGAGGGCTCACCATCTGGTGTGGGGTCTCGGGGCTGTTGGTCGCCGCCCTGTGGGTCGGGCTTGGGACGCAGGGCGTGTTGCGCGTTATCGTCATGGCCGTATCCGCGATACGGTAGAATAATCCCGACGCTGTTGTGGTTCGGCTTTTCTTCCAGCCAGTGAGCGCGTAGCGTTGCGCTGGGTCGGGCCTGCTATACGGCCAAACCCCTCCGGCAAAGAGGTGTGTGATGAGCAAGGTCAGCGATGAAGAGGTCGAACGGCTGAAAGCGGCCATGGGCGAGGCGCTGGGAGAGACATTCGCCAGGGATGGACCACCCCTGCCCGGCGAGGCCGCGAAAAAAGCGGTGATGATCCGCGCCACCGAACTCACGCAGACCGGCATCCCTTTCGACCATGCTATCCGTCAGGCAAAGCTGGAATTCGGGCTGTGAACGCGGGCCATGGGTTTTGGCGGGATCGAGGTTCAGGTGGGGTTTCCAGTTTCCAACGCGGGGACCAGATAGGTCTATGAAAATCTTTGTGATTTCCAGGGGGCGAAAACTGGAAACGCTGGAAATGGAAACCAACAAGGGATGATGTGGCATGGGCTTTGAGGGAAAACTGAGCGCGCAGGAAATCGCCGAACTCCACGGCTATCTCTGCGCTGTGTCCAATGGCAGGATCGGGTCTGTCCATGCCATGGATGGATTGATCACAGCACTCGTCTGTACGCCGGACCCAAGGCCCAGCCCCGACGAATACCTGTCAGTGATTCACGAAAACACCTCTGGCGGCTTTGTGCTGCGGGACGCCCATGAAGCACAGCGCATCGCGGAACTGGTCGCGCGGCATTACCAGTCTGTCCTGCGCAGCATCCGGGAGGGGTTTGAGGTCATCAACGGTGAGGTGTTGTACTACGAACCGCTGTTCGATCAGGATGACGGCGGCAATGTCTTCGCAGAGACCTGGTTCGGCGGGTTTTTGGCGGGAGCGCGACTTCGCCCCGATGTTTGGGATTGGCGCTTTAAAGGGTCGGAAGATCGTGATTACAAAAACCCCTTGGATCCACTTGTCCAACTCGTAACGCAACCAGCACGAGGCCCCGGCAGCAACCCCGATAAAGACCCGTTGTCCGTGGAGGAGCAGGATAAGCTTTGGGTTCAGGCGGCCATTGGCATCTGTGATATCTACCGCGAGAACCACCCTGAGGTCAGGCCGCCCAAGCCTGCGGCGCATGTCGAAACCGGCACTTATATACGCGACACGCCGAAGGTCGGGCGGAACGACCCGTGCCCCTGCGGGTCCGGCCGCAAATACAAGAAATGCTGCGCCCGGCGGGAGGCCGTGAAATGAAATTGCCCAAAGCCCGGCATGATGCCCTGTTCCGCCTGCTTGTCTCGGACCCCGCGCGCACCGCCGTTCTGCTGCGCGACTATCTCCCGTCCGAGGTTGTGGCACGGCTCGATCCTGACCGACTGCCGGTCCACGTTGAGGGAACCGCCATCGATGGCGAGGGGTTCAAAACACAGGCTGATGCCATATTCCGGCTCTATCTCCGGGATGGCGATGAGATCATTGTCTACGCGTTACTGGAGCACAAGGCCCAGAACGATATCGTCCGCCCGATCTCCTCGACCCTTCCGCGTTCACCATTCACCACCCCGAGGCCCCCGAGGTTGCGCGTGAAGAAGATTTTGTCCCCCGCTCTCAACCCGCCGGTTAACCCGCGCAGGTCCAGTGCGATCCCTCATCAGAAATGACTGCCCCGCTTCGAGTGTGAAGTGCAACGCCCGGCCTTCCCGGTAGTGAGGGCCGGGGAGCCGCGCCGCGTTGCGGTGTGCTTTCCAGAATTCGGAATGTGGGGAGCGTGTGGCACATCGTTTTGAAGCATCAAGGGGCGGATGGCTCCTGAAAGGCTTGCCGATGATGTTGACCGGAAGAATTTTGAATTTCGTTTTTGGTATCCCTGGTGTTGACAGCCTGATTTACCATCCCACACTTCCACGGAACGCCGGAACGCCGGAACGCCGGAACGCCGGAACGCCGGAACGCCGGAACGCCGGAACGCCGGAACGCCGGAACGCCGGAACGCCGGAACGCCGGAACGCCGGAACGCCGGAACGCCGGAACGCCGGAACGCCGGAACGCCGGAACGCCGGAACGCCGGAACGCCGGAACGCCGGAACGCCGGAACGCCGGAACGCCGGAACGCCGGAACGCCGGAACGCCGGAACGCCGGAACGCCGGAACGCCGGAACGCCTCATTACTGCGTCCGCGAGCGCGGTTATGAGGTTCGTATCATGGCGGCCCGGACAGGCCGCTTCCAGACGCATCTGTGAAGGTCGCGCCCGCTCTGTCGGTCCTGAGCCCTCCGGCACGCGCTGGCCTGCGCGGTTCGGGCACCATCTTGTCACCGGCCTGCGCCGCCTCTCTGTGCTGCGTCGCATGGGCGTGGCTCTTGCGCTGGGTCTGTTTGCGGCAACGGGGTTCGCAACGGAGGCGCAGGCTCAGAGTTCGGTACTGGTGAGTAATACCGGTCAGAATGCGGCAACCGCCGCGCGCCTGCGCCCTGACCGCGCTCAGGGCTTCACGACCGGCGACAACAGCGCGGGGTACGTTCTGACCAGTGTCGATGCAGTATTGCGCAATTTGAACACTATGGGTTGTCCGGACTTGGCGGTCACCATCCAGAGCAATTCCGGTGGCAGTCCGGGCACGGTTGTCGGCACGCTGACAGGTCCCGACAACTGCGAAGGTACGGCTGGAGATCATACGTTGACGTTCACAGCGCCTGGCGAGGGCCTCGACCTTGCAGCGAATACCGCATATTTCATTGTGTTTAAGGGTAAATCCTCCGCAACTGAGGAAATCGTCATAACGAATAGTGGCGCAGAGGATACCGGTGGCGCGTCCGGCTGGAGCATCGCCAATAACAGATTTTTTAAAACGAGAGGTAGCCTTAGCTGGGGCACCATTAGCGACTCTGCCTACAAGATTGCCGTCAAGGGCGAGGCCAAGACGCCCGGCGTGACTGTCACCCCGGCGGCTCTGTACGTGGATGAAGGCGATTCGGTGACCTATACGGTGGTGCTGGACACGGCCCCGACCGGCGATGTGGTGATCACTCCGACCAGTTCGGCCACGGCGAAGGCCACGGTCAGTCCCGCAACGCTGACCTTTACCATGACCAACTGGAACGAGCCACAGCAAGTGACGGTGAACGGGGTGGCGGCGGGCAGCGCCAGCATCAGCCATCAGGTGACCAAGAGTGCCGACACCACCAATTATCCGACCAGCATGAGTATCGATTCAGTCGCGGTCACGGTGACCGAGCCGCTTGCCGTCACGTTGACCGCCCCCGACACGCTGGCGCAGGAATGGAACGCGAACAACGCGGCCGAGATCAAGCTGGCGCTTCCCCGGGCGCTGGCGACCGGCGAAAGCCTGGTGATCCCCCTGCTGTTCACGGGCGGGGAACCCGGCACGGATTTCACCCTGGCCCTCAAGGGCAGCCCAACCGGGGTGGCGCTTTCTGGCGGGACGGTGACCTTTACCGGCAGCTCCGGCGGGTCCGCCACCGCCGCCATGGTAAAGCTGACGGCGATAAAAGACGCCGACACCATCCATGAACAGGTCATGGTCAGCATTCCGGCCTCGTCGTCCACGGGCGGCGACGCGACCCTGACCGCCACGGGTCTGCCCGGCGGCGCGACGGGGTCCGGCAGCGCCACAATCACCCTGCGCGACGACGTCGGCCGAACCATATCCTGGGAAAAGACGGCCGTCACGCTGGATGAATCCGCCGATTTACAGTTTTCACCTCGCCTTGTTTTGTCCGAGCCCTATGCGGCGGATTCCGCCGCCAATCAAGAAAACCCCATTGTGTATAGCTGTTACGGGGGCACGGCGACGAATGAACAGGATTATGACTTAAATAGCCTGGCAGTCTGTTCTGGCACTGAGCGCATTGAAAGCTTTTTCCCTATCGGTGTACACACAGCAATTGTGCGATTGACCGTTTCTGCATCAACGCATAATGATGCCATTGACGAACCGGACGAGACGTTCACGTTCACTCTGCTCGAGGACGAAATCCCGATCAATAATCCCGTCAGTTTGTCCGGGTCGGACACATACACCCTGACCATCCGCGACGACGACCCGACCGTGGTGTCGTTGGCGCGGGTGGGCTCCGGGGCGGTGACCGAGGGCGGTACGGCCGAGTTCACGGTGACGCTGGGCCGGGCGCTGGTGGCGGGCGAGATCATCGATGTGCCGCTCTCGGTTTCGGGAACGGGCGTGACCACGGACGACTGGAGCCTTTCGCTGAAGACGGGTACTGGCCTCAATACCGGCGTGGCGCTGTCGGGGGAGACCACGGCAACGCCGAGCCTGCGCTTCTCTGGCGCGGCGGCGGAAACGGCGAGGCTGGTGCTGACAGCGGTTGTGGACGGGGTTGCCGAGGACGGCGGCGAGACGCTGAGCGTGGCGCTCGGTCCTGATGACGCCACCGCGAACGGCTTTGACCGCACGAGCCTCGCCACCAATGTCGGCGGCGGCGCCGACCCGGACACGGGTGCCAACGCGTTCACCCTCACGGTGAACGAGGCAGCGGAGTTAGGCGTGACCGTCACTCCGGCCTCCCTGTCGGTCGCGGAGGCCGGGGGTACGGGCAGCTACACGGTGGTGCTGGACAGGCCGCCGAGCCATGACGTGGTGATTGCGGTCGCCTCGGGCGATACAAATATCGCCACAGTCAGCCCCCCGACCCTGACCTTCAGCACGACCGACTGGGACAGCCCGCAGCCAGTGACCGTGACCGGGGTGGATGATGATGTCGATCAGAGCACCGACCGGGTGGTGACGGTCGGCCATACAGTTACATCCAGTGATAATAATTATAACGGGTTAGTGGCCCCTGTTGTCAGCGTCACGGTCACCGATGATGATAATGTGTTCGACATCGTGCTGAGCAGGTCCAGCCTGGGTGTGGGCGAGGGGCAGAGTGTGACCTATACAGTGAGGCTGGAGGGGTCCCAGCAGCCAACCCATAATGTGATGGTGTCGGTCACGTCGGAAGATACGGGCGTGGCCACGGTGAGCACGGCGAACGGGGACGGGACCCTGACCTTCACGCCGTCTGACTTCCAGAACGCGCAGACGGTGACGGTGACCGGGGTGGATGACAGCCTGGCCCAGAGTTCTCCCCGCATGGTCGATCTCAGCCACAGCGCGACATCGACCGACCCGGTCTACAATGCAATCCCGGACAAAGAGATTGCGGTGTCGGTGAGCGATACGGCCCTGCCGGTGGTGACGTTCGCGGCGGAGATAGTGACTGTGGAGGAGGGCGAGACGGGCAGTTTTGTTGTCACGCGGACGGGGGACACGTCTGCGGCGCTGACCGTGTTGCTTGATGTTTCGATCGTAGAAGACTTTTCCGAGACGGTTAAGCTTATAACCGAGGAGCAAAGGGGCCATCAGGAGCTGATCATTCCAGCCGAACAAAGCTCGGCGACTTATGTGGTGCAGACTGTGGATGACGCATATGTTGAGCCGACCGGTTTCGCGAAATTGGCGCTGCGTGGTGCCGATACCTACTTGCCTGGCAAAACGGATACCGCATTCCTGGAATCGCTTGACAATGACGATAGCCCCGCAGTGACGGTCTCGGGTGGAGCTGCGGTGGTGGAGGGCACCAGCGCGGTGTTTACGCTGTCAACGGATATAGCAAAGCCATTTGATCTGACGATCAATCTCTCTGTGGCCGATGACGGAACCAGTGATTTTGTCGCTGGCGGCAATGAAGGGGACAAGACCGTCACCATTCCGGCCAACCAGACATCTGCCACCTATACGGTGGCGACCGAGGCCGACAGTACGGATGAGGCGAATGGCGTGGTCAGCGTGACGGTCGCGAATGGCGACAACTATTTTCCGGGCACGCCGGACATGGCTTCGGTCACGGTGCAGGATGATGACGGGACGGTGGTGCCTGTGCTGTCGGTCGCTGCGAAGGCGTTTAAGGGTCAGAGCCTCAAGGAAGGGCAAATCGCTTATGAGGAGGTTGCGGGGTCCGCGGAGTTCATTGCCTCTCTGACCCCTTCGGGTTCGTCGAGTCTGACTGTCTGCGTCCGGGTGACGGAGACGATTGAGGACCGGGTGTCCTCGTCGAACGAGGGGATCCGGACCCTGAGCATTCCGGCGAATTCGGGAGATTACGGGTTTCAGGTTCCCTGGGCGGATAATGCGACTGATGAGGCGGACAGCGTTGTGACGGTGGAGGCGGTGGCCCCTGAAACGGCGGGATGTTCGGCCTCCGCCGGGGCCTATACGGTCTCCGCGAGCGAGGCGTCCGACCGTGTGCGGATCGTGGACGATGAAGCGACAACCGCAAGTCTTGTGCGCGACGGCACCGGCGCGGTGGACGAGGGTGATACAATCACGTTCGAGTTGGGTTTTGACCGCGCGCTGGTGGCCGGGGAGAAGATCGTTGCGCCGTTTTCCATTAGCGGGACGGGTGTGACCACGAGTGATTTCACCTTGTCCCTCAAAAGTGGAGACGGGATCAATACCGGCGTGTCCTTGTCCGGAGAAACAACTCTGATGCCGCAACTGACCTTCTCGGGAGCGGGAGCGGGTCCGGCGGTTCTCGAGCTGGTCCCCGTGATGGATGCTACCGCCGAGAGCGGCGGGTCGGAGACATTCGCAATCCAGCTTGGGCGCGGTACTTCTCTTTCAGTCGGGAGCAATCTGGGCGGTGGGGTCGCGCGCCACGGCACAAACAACGGTTTCACAGTGATGGTGAATGATCTTGTGACACCGGAGATCACGATCACGGGCGGGTCCGCTGTTACGGAGGGGACGGGCGCAGAGTTCACGGTGACGGCCAGCCCGGCGCCGTCGGCAGATCTGACGGTCAGGCTCATCGTGGCGGACGATGACACGAGCGATTTCGTGGCTTCGACAAATGAGGGCGACAAGAGCGTGATCATTCAGTCGGGCACGGCTTCCGCCACATATACGGTCGCTACGACCGCTGACAGCATTGATGAAGCGGATGGCGCGGTCAGGGTGACAGTCAAAGCCGACCCGGCTTATACGCTCGACGGCCCTGTCACTGACACGGTCAGCGTCAGCGATGACGACGAGGCGGCTCTTGTGTTTGCGCAGGCCGCGGACCCGCTGGAAGTGTCGGAGGGCGGGAGCGCGGCCTACACGGTGGCGCTGGCGACCCAGCCGACGGCGACGGTGACGGTGACGCTGACCCAGCCGGCCAATACCGACGTGACGGTGGATACCAACACCGTCACGAACGGTAACCAGACCACGCTCAGCTTCACCACGGTGAACTGGAACGCGCCGCAGCAAGTGACGGTGGCGGCTGCGCAGGATGTCGATGCCGCCGTGGACAGTGCGGACATCCTTCACAGCGCCTCAGGCGGGGGCTACGCATCGGTGACCGGCACGGTCAGTGTCACCGTCACCGATGATGACGAGGCGGCTCTTGTGTTTGCGCAGGCCGCAGACCCGCTGGAAGTGTCGGAGGGCGGGAGCGCGGCCTACACGGTGGCGCTGGCGACCCAGCCGACAGGGACGGTGACGGTGACGCTGACCCAGCCGACCAATACCGACGTGACGGTGGATACCAACACCGTCACGAACGGTAACCAGACCACGCTCAGCTTCACCACGGTGAACTGGAACGCGCCGCAGACGGTGACGGTGGCGGCCGCGCAGGATGTCGATGCCGCCGTGGACAGTGCGGACATCCTTCACAGCGCCTCGGGCGGGGGCTACGCATCGGTGACCGGCACGGTCAGTGTCACCGTCACCGATGACGACGAGGCGGCTCTTGTGTTTGCGCAGGCCGCGGACCCGCTGGAAGTGTCGGAGGGCGGGAGCGCGACCTACACGGTGGCGCTGGCGACCCAGCCGACGGCGACGGTGACGGTGACGCTGACCCAGCCGACCAATACCGACGTGACGGTGGATACCGACACTATCACGATCGGTAACCAGACCACGCTCAGCTTCACCACGGCGAACTGGAACGCGCCGCAGACGGTGACGGTGGCGGCTGCGCAGGATGTCGATGCCGCCGTGGACAGTGCGGACATCCTTCACAGCGCCTCAGGCGGGGGCTACGCATCGGTGACCGGCACGGTCAGTGTCACCGTCACCGATGATGACGAGGCGGCTCTTGTGTTTGCGCAGGCCGCGGACCCGCTGGAAGTGTCGGAGGGCGGGAGCGCGGCCTACACGGTGGCGCTGGCGACCCAGCCGACAGGGACGGTGACGGTGACGCTGACCCAGCCGAACAATACCGACGTGACGGTGGATACCGACACCGTCACGAGCAATAACCAGACCACGCTCAGCTTCACCACGGTGAACTGGAACGCGCCGCAGACGGTGACGGTGGCGGCTGCGCAGGATGTCGATGCCGCCGTGGACAGTGCGGACATCCTTCACAGCGCCTCAGGCGGGGGCTACGCATCGGTGACCGGCACGGTCAGTGTCACCGTCACCGATGACGACGAGGCGGCTCTTGTGTTTGCGCAGGCCGCGGACCCGCTGGAAGTGTCGGAGGGCGGGAGCGCGGCCTACACGGTGGCGCTGGCGACCCAGCCGACAGGGACGGTGACGGTGACGCTGACCCAGCCGACCAATACCGACGTGACGGTGGATACCAACACCGTCACGAACGGTAACCAGACCACGCTCAGCTTCACCACGGTGAACTGGAACGCGCCGCAGACGGTGACGGTGGCGGCTGCGCAGGATGTCGATGCCGCCGTGGACAGTGCGGACATCCTTCACAGCGCCTCGGGCGGGGGCTACGCATCGGTGACCGGCACGGTCAGTGTCACCGTCACCGATGATGACGAGGCGGCTCTTGTGTTTGCGCAGGCCGCGGACCCGCTGGAAGTGTCGGAGGGCGGGAGCGCGGCCTACACGGTGGCGCTGGCGACCCAGCCGACAGGGACGGTGACGGTGACGCTGACCCAGCCGACCAATACCGACGTGACGGTGGATACCAACACCGTCACGAGCAATAACCAGACCACGCTCAGCTTCACCACGGTGAACTGGAACGCGCCGCAGACGGTGACGGTGGCGGCTGCGCAGGATGTCGATGCCGCCGTGGACAGTGCGGACATCCTTCACAGCGCCTCGGGCGGGGGCTACGCATCGGTGACCGGCACGGTCAGTGTCACCGTCACCGATGATGACGAGGCGGCTCTTGTGTTTGCGCAGGCCGCGGACCCGCTGGAAGTGTCGGAGGGCGGGAGCGCGGCCTACACGGTGGCGCTGGCGACCCAGCCGACAGGGACGGTGACGGTGACGCTGACCCAGCCGACCAATACCGACGTGACGGTGGATACCAACACCGTCACGAACGGTAACCAGACCACGCTCAGCTTCACCACGGTGAACTGGAACGCGCCGCAGACGGTGACGGTGGCGGCTGCGCCGATGCCGCCGTGGACAGTGCGGACATCCTTCACAGCGCCTCGGGCGGGGGCTACGCATCGGTGACCGGCACGGTCAGTGTCACCGTCACCGATGATGATCTTGTGTTTGCGCAGGCCGCGGACCCGCTGGAAGTGTCGGAGGGCGGGAGCGCGGCCTACACGGTGGCGCTGGCGACCCAGCCGACAGGGACGGTGACGGTGACGCGTCACGACGTGACGGTGGATACCAACACCGTCACGAACGGTAACCAGACCACGCTCAGCTTCACCACGGTGAACTGGAACGCGCCGCAGACGGTGACGGTGGCGGCTGCGCAGGATGTCGATGCCGCCGTGGACAGTGCGGACATCCTTCACAGCGCCTCGGGCGGGGGCTACGCATCGGTGCGGCACGGTCAGTGTCACCGTCACCGATGATGACGAGGCGGCTCTTGTGTTTGCGCAGGCCGCGGACCCGCTGGAAGTGTCGGAGGGAGCGCGGCCTACACGGTGGCGCTGGCGACCCAGCCGACAGGGACGGTGACGGTGACGCTGACCCAGCCGACCAATACCGACGTGACGGTGGATACCGACACCGTCACGAGCAATAACCAGACCACGCTCAGCTTCACCACGGTGAACTGGAACCAGCCGCAGACGGTGACGGTGGCGGCCGCGCAGGATGTCGATGCCGCCGTGGACAGTGCGGACATCCTTCACAGCGCCTCGGGCGGGGGCTACGCATCGGTGACCGGCACGGTCAGCGTCACGGTTGAAGATGACGACGAGGCGGCTCTTGTGTTTGCGCAGGCCGCGGACCCGCTGGCAGTGTCGGAGGGCGGGAGCGCGGCCTACACGGTGGCGCTGGCGACCCAGCCGACGGCGACGGTGACGGTGACGCTGACCCAGCCGACCAATACCGACGTGACGGTGGATACCGACACTATCACGAGCAATAACCAGACCACGCTCAGCTTCACCACGGCGAACTGGAACCAGCCGCAGACGGTGACGGTGGCGGCTGCGCAGGATGTCGATGCCGCCGTGGACAGTGCGGACATCCTTCACAGCGCCTCGGGCGGGGGCTACGCATCGGTGACCGGCACGGTCAGTGTCACCGTCACCGATGACGACGAGGCGGCTCTTGTGTTTGCGCAGGCCGCGGACCCGCTGGAAGTGTCGGAGGGCGGGAGCGCGGCCTACACGGTGGCGCTGGCGACCCAGCCGACGGCGACGGTGACGGTGACGCTGACCCAGCCGACCAATACCGACGTGACGGTGGATACCGACACCGTCACGAGCAATAACCAGACCACGCTCAGCTTCACCACGGTGAACTGGAACGCGCCGCAGACGGTGACGGTGGCGGCTGCGCAGGATGTCGATGCCGCCGTGGACAGTGCGGACATCCTTCACAGCGCCTCGGGCGGGGGTTATGCATCGGTGAGCGGCACGGTCCGTGTCACGGTCAGCGATGACGACGAGGCGGCTCTTGTGTTTGCGCAGGCCGCGGACCCGCTGGAAGTGTCGGAGGGCGGGAGCGCGGCCTACACGGTGGCGCTGGCGACCCAGCCGACAGGGACGGTGACGGTGACGCTGACCCAGCCGACCAATACCGACGTGACGGTGGATACCGACACCGTCACGAGCAATAACCAGACCACGCTCAGCTTCACCACGGTGAACTGGAACGCGCCGCAGACGGTGACGGTGGCGGCTGCGCAGGATGTCGATGCCGCCGTGGACAGTGCGGACATCCTTCACAGCGCCTCGGGCGGGGGCTACGCATCGGTGACCGGCACGGTCAGTGTCACCGTCACCGATGATGACGAGGCGGCTCTTGTGTTTGCGCAGGCCGCGGACCCGCTGGAAGTGTCGGAGGGCGGGAGCGCGACCTACACGGTGGCGCTGGCGACCCAGCCGACAGGGACGGTGACGGTGACGCTGACCCAGCCGACCAATACCGACGTGACGGTGGATACCGACACCGTCACGAGCAATAACCAGACCACGCTCAGCTTCACCACGGTGAACTGGAACGCGCCGCAGACGGTGACGGTGGCGGCTGCGCAGGATGTCGATGCCGCCGTGGACAGTGCGGACATCCTTCACAGCGCCTCGGGCGGGGGCTACGCATCGGTGACCGGCACGGTCAGTGTCACCGTCACCGATGATGACGAGGCGGCGGTGGGTTTCGTGGAGGCGGCCTCGACGGTGCCTGAGCGGGCGGGCACGCATGAGGTGACGCTGCGCTTCGATGTGGTGTCCGCCGCGCCGCTGGAGTTGCGCTACAGCCTGTCCGGCACGGCGACGGCGGGGCGTGACTTCACGGCGGGGGACGGCGTGCTGCGGGTGCCCGCGCAGGCGCGCGAGGTCACCCTTCCCGTGACGATCCTCGACGATGGTGAGCAGGAGGCGGACGAGACGGTTGTTGTGACACTGATCGAAGATCGCGGCGGCCAGTACAGACTGGGGAGCACGACCACGCATACGCTGACCATCACCGATGACGACAGCGATCTGGCGGAGCGTGTGGTGCGTCCGGCGCTGGCGCGGTTCGGGCGCACGGTGGGCGAACAGGTGCTGGACGCGGTGACGGACCGGCTGGGCGCGGCCCGGACCCCGGGGTTCGAAGGCCGCTTCGCCGGAGAGGCGCTGCCGGACGTGATCTGCGACGACGGCAAGTCTGCCCCGGATCACGTTTTGGAAGACGACGACCGGCGCCGGAATTGCGTCGGGCAGGGCAGGTATGAACCCGGGTCCGGCAGGCCTGCCGATCCATCCGTTGCCGCCTGGAGTAACGGGTTGACGGGTGGCCCCGGCGGCACCCCCGAAGTTCAGGCGAAGGAGACATCCGATATCCTGCCAGGCACGTCCTTCGCGTTGACGTCGGAGACGGAGAACGGTGCCGCGCTGGCCTTCTGGGGCCGGGGAGCGCAATCGGGCTTCAGCGGCCGTGCGGGTGATCTCGGCCTGGAGGGCGAGGTGACGAGTTTCATGCTGGGGGCGGATCAGGCGCGCGACGACTGGCTGTTCGGTCTGATGCTGTCGCGGAGCCGGGGCGAGATCGACTACACTCTGGGCGAGGCGTCCGGCGAGATGGAGACGGACCTGACGGCGCTGGTGCCCTATATGGGCTGGGATGTGAGCGATCGTCTGTCGGTCTGGGGGGCTGCGGGTCTGGGCTCCGGCGACATGAGGCTGAGGCCGGAAGATGGCTCGGAGTTCAGGACGGATATCGACTGGGGCATGGCGGCGGCGGGCGCTGACGGGGCGTTGGGGTCGGTCGCGGCGCTTGGCGGCGCGGAACTGCGCTGGCTGGCGGATGCGCTGTGGACCCGGACCACATCGGATGCGGTGCCCGGCCTTGAGGCAACGTCTGGCTCGACCACGCGGCTGCGGCTGGGGCTGGAAAGCCGCTGGGAGCACAGCTTTGCGTCGGCGGCCACGCTGAGCCCGCGCCTGGAAACGGGGCTGCGCTATGACGGGGGCGATGCGGAGACCGGGTTCGGGCTGGAGGTCGGGGGCGGTGTGGAGTTCACCGATCCGTCGCGCGGCCTGTCACTGGGGCTGCGGGGCCGGACGCTGGCGCTGCATCAGGACGGGAACTTCGAGGACTGGGGCCTGGCCCTCGACCTCGCCTACGATCCGACACCGGAGACGAAGCGGGGCTTCGCGGCCCGGCTGTCGCATACATTCGGCGGCGCGTCATCAGGAGGTGTGGACGCGCTGCTGGGGCCGCGGTTGTTCCCGGAGGCCTCGCCGACGGGGGGTGGGGACAGAAGCTGGAGCGTCGAAGCGGCCTATGGCGTCAGCCGGGGCCGGGGCCGGGTGGGCTCGCCCTATACCACGATCACCGCCGCAGGTTCGGGCAGCGCCACAGGCGCGCGCCTCGGCTACCGCATCGAACCCGACGCCGACCACGCGGCGGACGTCAATCTCGACTTCTGGACCGAACCGCCAACAGCCGCCAACGACCGCGCCAGCGGAGGCGCAACACTGCAATGGAAATGGTAGCGAGAACTGCTCCCCGCAGCGGCAAACCGTCCAGTGGACGGTCTGACGTTCGAACGGGCGGAGTTCACCGGTTCCGGCGAAACGCCGGACAGAACGGGAAGGCCATCTGTGACTGTTACCGCAGGATGATACCGGTGCCGCGCAGGGAGAACAGCGCCAGATCATCTGACGCGATCATTTGCTCCAAATCGGTTGAGTCCGTCCAAGGCGCGGAAACGGAATACCCCGGCCGCGAAATGATCGGCGGCAGGTTCCAGAGGCGGTCTTAGCGGCCTTCCCTACCCCGTTGGATGTAGTACCGCCAGGCGTCGCGTACGTAGCCAACCATCTGCAACACCACCTCGGCATCAACGTAGCTCTTATGCTCATCCGGACAGATCAGCCTGATCCGGTATCTTCAACAACTTTGCAATCCGCGCTCCGATCCGCTCCGCCGCCGCTTCGACATCCTTGTCGGCGGCGTGGGTGTATCGCAGGGTCATCGCACAGTCGCTGTGACCCAGCAGTTTGGACACGACCGGCAGGGGAATGCCAGCCATCACGCACTGGCTCGCGTAGCTGTGTCTCAGGTCGTGCAGACGCACATCCTCGATTCCGATGTCCCGCCGAATCCTGTACCAGAGGCAAAGGTTTTTAGATATGGGCCGCTCCGGGTCCAGTGGGGACGGGAACAGATACTCTCCGGTCACGGTCATGCGCCGTTCGATGATCTTGCGGGCCTCTGGGCTGAGATATACGGTCCTCGGACCTGTCTTGCTGTCTATGAGCCTGAGCCGGTTTCCATCGACCTCAAATCGCCTCAGGCGGACAATCTCGTTTCTCCGGCAACCTGTAAGCAGAAGTAGGCGGATGATGTCGGCCTGAATACTCCCGCGACCATCAGCGTACTGGTCAAGTGCCGCGTTCAACCGTGCTATCTCATCCCGCGACAGAAACCGCGTCAGCTTCGGTCGCCGGTTCGGAAGCACGAAACCCGCCGGGTTGCTGTCGATGAGGCCACGCTCAATGGCAAAGTTCAGGCTCTGGCGCAGGAGTTGCAGCGCGTGGTTTGCTCCACCCGGAGCGGTCGCGCTGTAGGCACCGAACCACTTCTCGATTGACTTCCGCGTGATCAGGTCAAGCCGCAGCGACCCGAAGGCAGGCAGGAGTTGCCTCGTCAGAACATAATCCCGTCCCTTGATGGTCGTAGGCTTGCACTTTGAGGACCACGTTTCGCGCCAGACATCCTCCACAAAAACCCGGTAGGTGGGCAGGTCCTTGCTTGGTGCAACACCGTCAACCTGCAACCGCAGACAGGCGCGGCGCGCATCCTCGACGGGCATCAACTCCACCCGACCAAGCGACACCTTGCGCCCGTCCACTATGCAGGTCCAAGTCTTCGTGCCCGTGGGATAGACCCGTAGGCTCAGGGACGGAACAGCCTTGTCCTGAACCGAGTATTCCCGCGCAGTCGGCTTGAACTGCTTCGAGCGCGCATCTGTCAATCGAACCACCCTCATGTCCGTGTCCCCCCGAGAACCGCACCCATCGCGGTCGCGGCTCTCTCCGCGTCTGCTTCGGCGTGGTGCGCATATTTGAGGGTGGTTTCCGGGTTGCGGTGTCCGAGAAGCCGTCCCACCGCGAGAACGGTCTCGCCGCTCGCGATGGCCACGCTTGCATAGGAATGCCGCAGATCGTGCAGACGCACATCTTTCAGACCGCCCTCCGAGCGGACCCGGAACCAAACGGAGTTGAGGGTATTCAACGGCATTGGGCCGTCGGTCCTTTCAGACGGAAACACCCAGGATGAAGTACGAGGAAGAGCGTTGAGCACCGCGCGGGCCGCTTCAGATAGCCAAACCGTGCGCGGACCCGTCTTGCTGTCGCGCAGGAAGAGATGCCCGTCACGATAGTCCGCCCAGCGAAGGGTCCTGATCTCGCTCGAACGGCAACCCGTCAGTGCAAGCACTCGGATGAGCGATACCACCGCTGATGGAGTCGCCCGGCTCAGCGCCACACCAAGACGCCCGAACTCGGCATCGGACAGAAAGCGGTCGCGGTTTTGTCGCCTATATCTCTTGATTCCCTTGCACGGGTTGGACCCTTCCGGGCGCAAGCCATCCGCCTCTGCTACTGTCATGATGACCGACAGGACGGGCATCGACCGATCCGCTGAAACCGGCGTCGCGTGCATCGCGGCGAACCAGTCCTGCACGTCCTGCGGCGTGATATCGGCAATCCGCCGTCCAGCGAACCGGGGCAGGATATGCTTGTCGAGATAGTGCTGATTCTTGCGGAGTGTACTCGGCTTCCACTGGCGGCCATGGCGGCGGAATGCTTCTTTCGCGACGGTCTCGAACAGCGCCTCTCTGTCGGGTTGGCCCGACCGCATTGAGGCCAGCAGGCCCCGTGCCCGCTCGCGGGCCTCGGCCACCGTCATGTCGGCAGGGTCGCCAATGATTTTCCATATGCGCTGGCCGTCGTGCTGGCTGTGCAGAAAGAACCGCTTCCGGCCACTGGGCAGAACCCTGACCCCGAAACCCGCGAGGGCGGTGTCCCGGATGTTTCTTGTGGTTTTTTTCGCGCGCAGGTCGCGCACCCGCGCGTCGGTGAGTCGTGGCATGTTTCTGTTCCTCCATCCGGTTGCGGCCCCGGACGAAAACACGCATGTTCTGATCCGAAACCTTGACTTTGAGAGGAAAAAAGAAACTCTATTTCAGAGATTTAGCACCGAAGGTGCGGCGGTAGGTGTCTACCCGAAAGGTCTTTTTGACGCCCGCCGGAATCCGAATGTCCAAGTATTGAGGGTCCGCAGCGATGCCATCTACAGGCCCGGTCTTGCCCCAGAAGTCACCCACGATAACACGAACGATTGTGCCATCGTCATCGATAATCTCTGGGATATCAGTGCTTTGCACGTCCTGATAACGGGGGCGGGTCATCTTTTGATCTGATGGCAGATTGCCCCATAGCTGAAAGCCGTGCATTTGACCTGTGGCATTACCCTTGGGCATTTCCTGATGTAGAATCCCTGACCCGGCAGTCATCCATTGCACGTCACCGGCACCCAGACTGCCGTGATTGCCCAGCGAGTCGCTGTGGTCCACGGTTCCCGACAGCACATAGGTGATCGTTTCGATCCCCCGATGCGGATGCCAGGGGAACCCGGCCTGATAGTCCTCGGGGCGGTCGTTGCGGAAGTCGTCGAACAACAGGAACGGATCCAACTCGGACGGATCCTGAAATCCGAATGCGCGATGCAGTTTGACACCGGCACCTTCCATTGCCGGAACAGCCCGGCGTGTTTCCAAAGTGGGTCTGAGGGACATATCAGCCTCCTGTGATTGCTTGGATGCAATCTAAGACCTGTCCGTTTGCGATCAATTCGCACAAATACACCTGCTTTGTGCAATGACGCTCAGCCCCCCCTGTCCTTTGGTGGGCAAAGCAGCTAAGAAAATCGCAAATATCAGGAGAGTTTCATGCAAGAAGACGTGCTGGCCAGGGTACAGGCCTCGACGCCCCGGCGTTGGCTGGGGGTTGGGATGGTGGCCACAGTTGGGACCATGGTGATCTATGTTGCTTTGGCCACCCCTCCCGAGCTGGGCTGGCAGGTCTTTCTGATTGCCATGGGGGCTGCATCGTTCTGGCTGGCTCAGCGCATGTGGCTGGCAACGCAGGATGCGATAGAACTGACCCGTGCCGAACTGCGTACAAGCTCGGGGCAGGTGATTTGCGCGATTAAGGATATCGAAGCCGTGGATCGCGGTATCTTTGCGTTCAAACCGTCAAATGGGTTCTTGCTAAAGACGCGCAAGGCCGCGGAGAGGTCATGGGCCCCCGGGCTTTGGTGGCGGTTGGGGCGTCGGGTCGGAATCGGCGGCATGACCTCTGCCGCCGAGACGAAATTCATGTCCGAGATACTGTCCGCGCTTTTGGCTGAAAGGGGCTGACGCCCCTTAATAAGCCGGATTCGTGTAGCAGGAAGGATCGGTTGTAACGATTTGATCCAATACCCGTGGGTGGGTGAACACGAAGTTGCTCATCGGGAAGTTGCTTAGTCTGAAACCGATATTCGTGAATGGCGCACGATATTCGTTAGTGGTTTCCACAACAATCATGTTGCCGTTGTCGGGCATTCCCGGAAGGTGGTCCTTCATCCCTGAAATGTTGCCTTGGGTCCACCAGGCGTAATCTGCGCCCCGAACACAGGACCAAAATACATCATGGCTGTCGGTGTCCGCTTTGTAGGTCAGAAAAGTGACACGCATCGACGCGGGGGAACGTGTAGAAACGATGGTTTCGTACAATTCCAGCATTGAATCGTTATAGGAAGCATTTACAGCGTCTTGCTCACGCGACAGGACATCCGCCACAGCATAGGCCCCCTTGATACTGCGAGAGCTTTGGCGGTATCCGTCATAAAAGGTGTACGAGGCAAGCATCGACCAGATGAGAAGCGGAAGAATCAACATGGATTCCACCGTGATCACGCCCTCTTCCTTGAGGGCAAAACGTCTAAGAAAGTGTTTTATACCGAGCTTTGTCATGCGATCACCATTAACCACCCGTAGAAACTGACGGATCGGACCCTGAGCTTCCTGCAGGGGTGCTTGAGCCACCGAGGGGTTCGTGAACAAAAACTGTTGTTGCATGCAGTTCCCATTCTCCGTTCGGGTTCCGGCTGGCCAGATCGCCCATCATCGTAAAGCCCCAAACAGGCTGAACTTCATAGCAAGCCCGAATGATCATCATTTCATTGGACGTGCCGCGATCAAAGCTCACGTGCCTGTCCGTCGCTATTTGCTCAGCCCGATCTGCACAGTAAGCACCGGGCGCAAGTAGATTGTCGCTCCCCCGCGGGTCGACCGACTTCATCTCAAGGGCCAGGTTGTCCGAACAATGCTCTAAAAAGTAGGTCCGATCGCAGACCATCGTCTTGAGCAGATCATGAGTCCATTCGGGTTCCCCGACCGGAAGGCGGTTCAGACGCACTTCGCGGATGGTTTCGTCCAGCGCGCGTTCAAGGTTCGCATGCTTGAAAGACATCAGGCCGAGGTCGATACCGGACCAAGTTATCCAGATAAACATCGGAAACCAGACCATGAACTCGACCAGCGAGGTGCTACCGTCTTCGCTGCCGCGAAACTCGCGAATCCACTTGTTAACCGAACCAATCATTGCGTTAGTCTCAGGTTTTGAATGGTCGCGCTGATCGAGTCGAACACGCCAACGATTTGAGTTCCGGTCGCCTCATAGTACCGCCCGTCTTTCACGGCGCAGTCCTTCAGGAGCTGCTTCACACCTGAGGGGGCTTCGAAGGCAATCGAGAAAATCAGAATCTCTTGCTGTTCGGCCTGCGCACAGAGCGACGCGACGCGGGGGTTCTTGGTCGATGGACCAATTTCGGTCGACGAAACCGCCCACCAGTCTTCCGCGTAGGTGTAGCCGAACGTGTGGTTCAACAAGTTGTAGATGGCACTTTTTTCCGTGTGGGCCCATACATCCGGCCACTTCAACTGCTCCAGCGTAGTACCGCCTACCGGGACTTCAAGCGTTCTGCTCCGATCGACACTATGGCACCTGTTGTCATAATAGCTGGTGCAGCGATAGCGGGTGTAAGTTTCACCCAAGTCGTGTGGAATCGACTGGTATTTGTCCCGGGTCCAGCGGGTGCCGTCGTCCAGTCGAACAGTAATATCCACATTTGGCCACGCCCAGCGCAGCCTATCTTCGTCATAGACAGAATAAGAGCCTTCGCCCGCGTTCCAGTGGATCATGGAATCATCGTTATTATACGGCGGATTCACCTTGTGCTGGTAAGTGTTTTCCCCATCGGTCATCAACACCAGAACCTTCAGCGTGTCCGACGTTCTATTGCGCCCGGGCCGAACTCCAAATTCAGATGGGATGGGGGCACCGTTGTTCTGCATTTGTGCAACCAACGGCTGAATGCTGTCGTCCAGCAACGTCAGGCCCCATTTCAGGCCGACATCGATCGAGGTCCAGCCGCTGGCCTGCATATTGGTGATCTTGTTTTTCAGCGTTTCGGCGTTCTTTTGCATAACCGCCATTTCACGCTGATCGGTGCTTGTTTCACGGCGGCAAGTGTTGCTGCTAACCAAATTGTCGCTATACCGGTAGTCCCGGCTGCCGTTGTCCCGGAAATGAAGCGTTTGATTGATGTCGCTACCCCTGCGGATAATCGTGCCGGTATCTGGATCAGTAATATCGTAGGCGTCGAAATCCATAGTGATGAAGTCCGATGCGGCAAAATCCACGCAGTTTGCACGCTCGTTTGCACCGATTGTATTCAACTCGTTCATAAGGAACGATGGGATCGAAACCTGTTCCGAATAGGGGATGATCGAGATCGACAGCTTTCCGTCTTCCGATTTCTCTGTCATCTCGTCGATGAAATCGTTGGCTGCTGTTTTCAGGTTGGTCAGCTTGGTACCCCGCATCGAACCCGAAACGTCCAGAACCAGTGAAATTTCAACGTTACCAATGGATTCTTCGGCAACACTGGTCGCTCTGGAGCCCAGCGTATCTACGCCGCTCCACTGCATGAAATGCGTTCCGATCTCCATCTCGGCGCTGGCCCGAACAAGGCGCTTGCCTTCCAGACGCGCGTTTGATGCACCGCAGGTGTCCGGTTCGACCGTTATCTCGCCGACCAGATATTGATCCAGGTTTTCCTTGGCCAGGTAGTCAACGACCACATCTCTGGGGCACAGGTCCTGATCAAGGTCGGCGGCGGCAAGAACAGCCCGGTCCAGAGCGTACTGAAGCTTTACCCGCTCGCGGTCGTATCTCATCAAGTCGACGGCGAATCCGGCGACGGTAAAGACGATCATGAACAGGAACAATGCCAGAATAGTCATTGATCCTTCGTCCGAGGCCGCAAATTTTCCGAGCCGTTGCGTACTTTGACGTACGCGACAATAATTGATGAACTTCGACTTTAAATCAGAGTTATTCATAACGCATTCCTCTGCCGACCGGGCGCACCGGAACCAGTAATCTGCAAGGTTAATAATTTAGACGCGGATCATGGCGAGATTTGGGCGCAAACCCCTTTATACCACTCATTTTCCGTTAAAAACGGCGTTATTACCGTGGGTTCTGAGGGTTTTGTTTCGAATAAATTAACAATTGAGCTTTCAAAAACAGCAAACGACTCATTCCAGATTGGAAACGGCTTGTTCAATAATTGATGAAAAAAAGTGCAGTTGATGATTGCGGCGTGCGCCTAGTGGTGCGACAAAAAAGTCATGACGTTTGTCATTCGCCGACACGGAGGAATACATGACCGGCATCAAAGAACCCAGCTTTCGCGAAAGTGTTGATCTGATGTTCAACAGGGCGGCGTCCCTGATGGACCTGCCGCCGGGGCTTGAGGAAAAGATCCGGGTTTGCAACGCGACCTACACGGTTCGTTTCGGCGTTCGACTGCGCGGACAGATCCACACCTTTACTGGATACCGCTCTGTTCACTCGGAGCATATGGAGCCGGTAAAGGGCGGTATCCGCTACGCGTTGGCGGTGAACCAGGATGAGGTTGAAGCGCTGGCCGCGCTTATGACTTACAAATGCGCATTGGTCGAAGCACCTTTTGGCGGGTCCAAAGGCGGGCTTTGTATTGACCCGCGCAAATACGAAGAACATGAGATGGAACAGATTACGCGCCGTTTTGCCTATGAATTGGCAAAGCGTGACCTGATCAACCCGTCCCAGAACGTGCCAGCCCCCGATATGGGCACGGGCGAGCGTGAGATGGCCTGGATGGCCGACCAATACGCGCGGATGAACACAACGGATATCAACGCGCGGGCCTGTGTAACCGGGAAACCGCTGAATGCAGGTGGCATATCGGGCCGGGTCGAAGCAACGGGTCGGGGTATTCAATATGCTCTGCGAGAGTTCTTCCGTAATCCCGAAGATGTCCAAAAGGCGGGTATGTCCGGAAAACTGGACGGCAAACGCGTCATTGTTCAGGGCCTCGGCAACGTGGGCTATCACGCCGCCAAATTCCTAAGTGAGGAAGACGGATCCCGGATCGTCGGTATCATCGAATGGGACGGTGCTCTGTTCAATCCCGATGGCATCGACGTCGAGGCGGTGCGCCAGTGGATTGTGAAACATGGAGGTGTGAAGGATTATCCTGACGCGACGCATTCGGCTGAGGGTGGCGCGGTGCTCGAAGAAGACTGTGACATCCTGATCCCGGCTGCGCTGGAAGGAGTGATCAACCTGTCGAATGCTGAACGGATCAAGGCCCCGCTGATTATTGAGGCTGCGAATGGTCCGGTGACAGCCGGTGCTGATGAGGTGCTGCGCAAAAAAGGTACGGTCATCATTCCGGATATGTATGCCAATGCCGGTGGTGTGACGGTTTCTTACTTCGAATGGGTCAAGAACCTCAGCCATATCCGCTTTGGTCGGATGCAGCGCCGTCAGGAAGAAGCGCGGCACGAACTGATCGTCAGCGAATTGCAGCGGCTGGATCGATATCTGGGGGATGCTTGGTCGATGTCGCCGGACTTCAAGGCGAAGTACCTCAAAGGGGCGGATGAACTGGAGCTTGTGCGCTCGGGCCTCGATGACACGATGCGTATTGCCTATCAGGCGATGAGCGAGGTCTGGCACAACCGGTCCGATGTCGACGACCTGCGTACGGCAGCTTACATCGTTGCGATTGACCGGGTGGCTAAAAGCTACCGGGCCAAAGGCCTCTGACCGGCGATCAAATCAGACTCAACGTAGAAACGGCCGGCTAATAAGCCGGCCGTTTTGTGTTCTGCGCCAATGTTGCAGTCAGATCAACCAAGGTCGCCTGCCGACAATTATTCGTCGAAAACAGAGGCGGAGCGGGTGTTCGGCGTTGTTACTTCTGGTCAGAGTTGGTTTGATACCGGCACACCTGCGGGGAGGTTTGAATGCGTTTTTCCGGCTTGCGTGTCCTCAAGGAAGGACTGACCGGCAATAGGGGTTGGACGCCACACTGGCGCGAGCCGGAGCCGAAAGCTGAATATGACATCGTCATCATCGGTGGCGGCGGGCATGGCCTGAGCACGGCCTATTATCTGGCCAAGGAACATGGGCGGACCAACGTCGCGGTTCTGGAAAAAGGCTATATCGGTGGTGGTAATGTCGGGCGCAATACAACGATTGTGCGCGCGAATTATTTTTTGCAGGGAAACTCAGAGTTTTATTCGCATTCGTTAAAGCTATGGGAGGGTCTGGAAGAGGACCTGAACTACAATGTCATGCATTCGCAGCGTGGCATCATAAACCTGTTCCATTCGGATGGGCAGCGAGATGCAGCCGCGCGGCGCGGCAACATGATGATCAGCCAGGGCGACGATGCAATCCTGTTAAACCGGGATGAGCTGCGAGAGATGCTGCCCTTTCTCAATTTCAACGATCTGCGCTTCCCGCTTTATGGCGGGCTTTATCATCCACGTGGGGGGACGGCGCGGCATGACGCGGTGGCATGGGGTTATGCTCGTGGTGCAGATCAGCGTGGTGTGGATCTGATCCAGAGCTGTGAAGTGACCGGCATCGATATCGAAAACGGAGCGGTGCGCGGAGTGCAAACCACACGCGGGCCAATCCGGGCGAAAAAGGTGGCCATGGTTGCTGCTGGGCGGTCAAGCCTGGTGGCGGCAATGGCCGGGATGCGTCTGCCGATTGAAAGCCACGTGCTGCAGGCCTTTGTCACCGAAGGGCTGAAACCCTGCATTGATCACGTGATCTCTTTCGGGATGGGGCATTTCTATATCAGCCAGTCTGACAAGGGTGGGCTGGTCTTTGGGGGAGATCTGGATTTCTACGCCTCCTACGCGGCGCGGGGCAATCTGCCTACCGTTGAAAGCGTGATGGAAGCAGGCGTGGCCCTGATGCCGATGATTGGCAAGGCGCGCGTGTTGCGATCCTGGGGTGGGATCATGGACATGTCGCCGGATGGTTCTCCGATCATCGATCGCACGGAAATCGACGGGCTCTATCTGAATTGCGGCTGGAACTACGGTGGATTCAAGGCGGTTCCGGGCTCGGGCAATGTGTTTGCGCATCTGATTGCGACAGATCGCTACCATGAGAATGCGACTGGCTTCCAACTGGATCGCTTCCGCACCGGGCGCGGGATCATTGATGAAGAGGGCACAGGCTCTCAGCACAATCTGCATTGAGGGTGGCGATGTCGGATTTGAGTATTTTTGAAAAGATGAAGCAGGGGGGGCGGATATGAGGATCACCTGCCCATTTTGTGGCGAGCGGGATCGCCGCGAGTTCTATTATCGCGGCGCGGCTGTGGATCTGGATCGTCCGGCCCCTGACGCGGGTGCGGATGTCTGGGGCGATTTCGTTCATCTGCGGGACAACCCGGCGGGCCCGGTGCGGGAGCTTTGGTATCACGAAGGCGGATGCGGAGCCTGGATTGTAGTCACGCGCGATACGGTCACGCATGAAGTGTTGGGGTCTCAACTGGCCTCCGAGGTGAGCGCATGAGGGTTGCTGGCAAAGGGTTGATCGATCGCTCGGAAACGGTGCCGTTTGTTTTTGACGGTGTTCGTTATGAAGGGTTCCGGGGGGATACGTTGGCGTCGGCCTTGCTCGCCAACGAGGCTCGTCTGATGGGGCGGTCGTTCAAATACCACCGCCCGCGCGGGGTTTTGACAGCAGGCAGCGAGGAACCGAACGCTCTGGTGACAGTGGGGCGGGGCGCGGCGCAGGAACCAAACGTGCGCGCCACCATGCAGGAGATTTACCCGGGGCTGGAGGCGCGCAGCCAGAACCGTTGGCCCAGCCTTAGTCTGGATGTGATGGCGGTTAACGATCTGGCGGCCCCGTTTCTGGGGGCAGGGTTTTATTACAAGACGTTCATGTGGCCCAAAAGCTTTTGGGAAAAGCTGTATGAGCCGTTGATCCGTCGTGCGGCGGGGTTGGGGGCGTTATCCGGAGCGGATAATGCTGACAAATACGAAAGTGCTTTTGCCTTTTGTGATCTTCTGGTCATTGGGGCGGGACCTGCCGGATTGATGG
Organism: Ruegeria sp.; assembly: GCF_965243365.1. Taxonomy (GTDB): domain Bacteria; phylum Pseudomonadota; class Alphaproteobacteria; order Rhodobacterales; family Rhodobacteraceae; genus Ruegeria. Next base: position 2,823,240 of record NZ_CBDEUW010000002.1, read on the forward strand.
CTGCCTTGACGGCTGCGCGCGCAGGGGCGGATGTTGTTCTTGCGGATGAAAGTTCGCAGATGGGCGGTCGTTTGTTGGCCGAAACATATGAAATCGACGGCAAGCCAGGCCATGTCTGGGCGGGGGAGGTTCTGGCTGAGCTTCGAGGTCTGGACAATGTGCGCCTGATGACCCGCACGACGGTTGCGGGCGCTTATGATCAGGGCACATACGCGGCGTTGGAACGGGTGCTGCATCATACGGACCGCCGACCAAATGGTGCTCCGCTGGAGACGTATTGGCGGATCGTGGCGAAGCGCGCGATTCTGGCGGCAGGTGCGTTGGAGCGCCCGGTGGCCTTCCGGGACAATGACCGGTCGGGGATCATGACAGCGGGGGCGGTTCGGGCCTACCTGAACCACTGGGGTGTCAGCCCCGGGCGGAACGTGACCATTTTCGGCAACACGAACGATATTCACCGCACGGCGCGTGATCTGTTGGACGCGGGTGTCCATGTGGCCGCTGTAATCGACAGTCGGCATGATGCGCCTTTGTCGGATGAGTATGAGGTTTTACGCGGCGCGCAGGTTTGCGGCAGCGCTGGGCGCAAGGGTTTGGAGTCAATCACGGTCCGCAGGCCCAGTGGTGAGGAACGCATCCAGACCGATTGTCTTGCTATGACCGGTGGGTGGAACCCTTCGGTGCATCTGACATGCCACATGAATGGCCGCCCGACCTGGCGGCGTGAGATAGAAGCCTTTGTGCCATCGCCGGGTTCCGTGCCGGGCATGGTGACGGCAGGGGCGTGCAACGGCGCGTTTTCGACCGCCGCTTGCCTGCGTGAAGGAGTTGAAGCAGCCGAAAACACGCTGGCTGCGCTGGGCCTGAAAGCGCCGGGGACATCTGTGCCGCATGCCGAAGACAGGCCATACGAGATCACACAGCTTTGGGCGGTCCCCGGCAAAGGACGCGCCTGGTTGGATTTCCAGAACGACGTGACAGTGAAAGACGTCAAACAGGCGGCGACCGAGAATTTTCGGTCTGTCGAGCATATGAAGCGTTACACCACACAGGGTATGGCGACGGATCAGGGCAAGAACTCGAACGTTGCAGCATTGGCGATTTTAGCGGATGTGACGGGCCGGGGAATACCCGAGACCGGAACCACCACCTTTCGCCCGCCCTATTCGCCGATGGCGATTGCGGCCCTAGGCGCAGGGGCCGAAGGGATGGCCCTCAAACCGCAGCGATTCACCACATCGCACAAGGCAACTGTCGCGCGGAAAGCACCGATGATCGAAGCCGGGTTATGGTTCCGACCCAGTTTTTTTCCAAAAGATGGTGAGACCACATGGCGGCAGTCCTGTGACCGCGAGGTCAACATGGTGCGTCAAACCGTTGGTGTGTGCGATGTCTCGACCCTTGGCAAGATCGACATTCAGGGGCCGGATGCCGGCGCTTTTCTGGATTTTGTCTACACGAACATGTTCTCAACTCTGAAAGTTGGCCGCACCCGCTATGGCCTGATGCTGCGAGAGGATGGGTTTGTCATGGATGACGGAACCGCAGCGCGGCTGGGCGAGACGCATTATCTGATGACGACGACAACCGCAGCGGCGGGGGATGTGATGAAGCATCTGGAGTTTGTGCATCAAGGGCTGCGTCCTGATCTGGATGTCTCATTCACGTCGGTCACGGAACAATGGGCGCAATTTGCGGTGGCCGGGCCAAAATCTCGCGCGTTGCTCAACAAGTTGCTAGACACGCCGATTGACGAGGAAAGCTGGCCTTTCATGGCGTGCGGAACTGTATCGGTGCTGGGCGTGCAAGCGCGCCTGTTCCGGATCTCGTTCTCGGGCGAACATGCGTATGAAATCGCTGTGCCCGCTCGCTTTGGTGCGAGCTTGTTCGATGCCCTCTCGGAAAAGGCCGAGGCGCTGGGTGGCGGGCTTTACGGGATGGAAGCGCTGAACGTTCTGCGGATCGAGAAGGGTTTTATCACCCACGCCGAAATCCACGGACGTACGACGGCTTATGACATTGGCATGGGTCGGATGGTGTCGCAAAAGAAGGACTGTATCGGCAAGACAATGTCGGAACGCCCTGGCCTGGAAGAGCCCGGGCGTGAGCGGCTGGTGGGTCTCAAACCCATCGGTGAGAGCAAGGAACTGTTGGCTGGCGCGCATCTCTACAATGAAGAGGCCAAGCCAGTTCGGACCAACAATCAGGGCTATCTGACGTCGGTCTGTTTTTCACCAACGCTTGAGACCATGCTGGGGCTGGGTTTTCTGGCGGATGGCCCGGATAGGTACGGAGAAGTTGTCAAAATGGTCGATCATCTGCGCGGTGTGACGACCCTGTGCGAGGTGGTGAACCCGGTCTTCTTTGACCCGGAAGGAGGGCGCGTGCGTGGATAAACTGGTTGCCAATTCACCTTGTGACGGGTTGCTGCCCCTGACGATAGGTTCTGTAACGCTAAGCGAAGCGGATGCCGGGGCGGTCCATTCAGTCTCGCCCTTCAAGGGCAAGCAAAAGGCCGTTTCTGACATGCTGAAGGCATTGCATGGGATGGCATATCCTGCGGCCAATCGCGCAACGGGTAAGGCAGGTTCGCGGGCGGTTTGGTTTGGACCGGCGCATGCTATTTTGATGGGGCCTGTTCCTGATCCAGCGCTGACAGAGCATGCGGCCGTGGTGGACCAATCTGATGCGTGGACGGTTGTGCGACTGGACGGCGCAGGGGTTGAAGACGTGTTGGCCCGGGTGGTGCCGGTCGATTTGCGTGGTGCGCATTTCAAACGCGGTCACACCGCCCGGACATTGCTGTTTCACATGTCGGCCTCGATCACGCGTGTCGGTGAGAACGCCTTTCAGATCATGGTCTTCCGATCCATGGCCGAGACATTGGTTCACGATTTAAAAAGGGCGATGGAAGGTGTCGCCGCGCGCGGGTAAGCTGCGTCGAAAGAAACGAATCCGGGAGAACCCCATGTTGCGTATCGCCGTCGTTGCGGCCCTGTTGGCCACTCCAGTGGTTGCTCAGGAAACCAAGGAACAAAGTTGCAAATATCAGTCTGACGTCGTTGCAGCGATACAAAAGGCTCGACTCGATCGGGTTAAAGAGCGTGACGTGGCGCAGGCTGTGGCTGACAGCGGACCGACCTGGCCAGAGAATTACAATGCTGCTGTTCCGCTGATCACGCCGTGGGTCTACGAGCAAAAGATGCGTGACGTGCGTAAAAAAGATCTTGGTGCGGCCTGGTTGGAGCTGTGCTTGCAGCAGTAATCCACAGGGGCGCAATTTCATTGTGGACAACAGCGCGCCATACCCTTGGCGCGCGTTCTCATTTCTGGCAGGTTTGACCCATGTCTTTGCCCCCCGGATTTCTGGATGAACTGCGCACGCGCCTCAGCCTGTCTCAGGTTGTCGGGCGTAAGGTCATGTGGGATCAGCGCAAATCCAATCAGGGCAAGGGGGACATGTGGGCGCCGTGTCCTTTTCATCATGAAAAGACTGCATCGTTCCATGTCGATGACCAGAAAGGGTTTTACTACTGTTTTGGCTGCCACGCCAAAGGTGACGCGATTACCTTTGTAAAAGAGACCGAGAATGTCCCTTTCATGGAAGCGGTTGAAATACTGGCGCGTGAGGCCGGAATGCCGATGCCCGCGCGCGACCCCAAAGCGCAGGAGAAACAGGACCGCCGTTCGCAATTGGCCGAGGTGATGGAGCAGGCGGTGCAGTTCTTCCGGCTGCAACTCAAGACCGGGGCAGGGGCTGCGGCACGCGATTATCTGACGCGTCGGGGCCTGGAAGCCGAAGCGCTTGAACGGTGGGAGATCGGGTTTGCTCCGGACGGCTGGCAGGCGCTTTGGGATCATTTAACCGGCAAGAACGTGGCCGAGGACCTGATCCTCGGGGCCGGACTGGCAAAGCCATCGAACAAGGGCAAGAAACCCTATGATACGTTCCGCAACCGGATCATGTACCCAATCCGCGACCCGCGCGGGCGCTGCATTGCGTTTGGCGGTCGGGCGATGGATCCGAACGACAACGCGAAATATCTGAACTCACCCGAGACCGAGCTATTCGACAAAGGGCGCAACCTCTATAACCACGGGCCCGCGCGCCAAGCGGCGGGGAAGGGGCAACCGTTGATCGTGGCCGAGGGATATATGGACGTGATCGCGCTGGCTGAGGCCGGGTTCGGCGCGTCGGTCGCGCCCTTGGGAACCGCGATCACCGAGCATCAGTTGCAACTGCTTTGGCGTATTTCTGACGAGCCGGTCATTGCACTGGATGGCGACACGGCGGGGCTGCGCGCGGCGATGCGGGCGGTCGATCTGGCCCTGCCGCTGCTGGAGGCCGGGAAATCCCTGCGTTTTGCGATTATGCCCGAAGGCAAGGACCCGGACGACTTGCTACGCGCCGAAGGCCCGGCAGCCGTGCAGGCGGTGCTGGAAGGCGCGATCCCAATGGTCAAACTGCTTTGGCAGCGTGAAACCGAAGGCAAAGTGTTCGACAGCCCCGAGCGCAAGGCCGCGCTGGATAAATCCCTGCGTGAGAAGATCAAGCTGATCCGCGACCCCTCGATCCGGTCGCATTACGGGCAGGAAATCAAAGATCTGCGTTGGCAGCTTTTTCGGCCACAGAAGCAGTCACCAAATCGCCCGTGGCAACCGCGCGGGAAATGGCAGCCACAGCCTCAGCCTGCCACGCCTGGCGCGCGCGCCTCGTTTTTGGCCTCGGCTGAGAATGCGGATATTCAGCTACGCGAAGCGGCCATTCTGGCAATTGCCATTCTAAATCCGCAGGTTGTTGTTCAGTTCGAGCATCAGCTGGAAGACATGGATTGCCTCGATCCCAATCACGCTGATCTGCGCGCGGCGATCCTGCGGCATGCGATAGACGACCCCGACAACCTGAAAGACCATATTGTCGAAACTTTGGGGCCAGAACCCCTTGAAAACCTGCTGGCCCTTCGCCATGTCGCTGTGATCCCCTGTGTGCGCAAGCCAGGCGATGTTGAAAAGGCCGAGATGACGCTGGCCGAGGAACTCGCGAAAATCAAAGCGCTCCGGGGGTTGGATGCTGAGATAGCCGAAGCGGCGGAGGAGTTGTCTGATCTGGCCGATGAGGCGCTGACATATCGGCTGGCGCAAGCCGCCGAAGAGCGCAACCGGACAAACCGCAGCCAGAATGAGGACAAGGCCGTTTTCGACATCGCCGACAATGGTGCGCGAATCAACCGCGACGAGAAAGACGCGTTTGAAGCCATCATGTCGGGTATCAAATTCGAACGGAAACAGCGCTAAAGTGATGTTTTCGTAAGGCACTGGAAAAGAAAAACGGGTAAACGGGTGGCCGAATCACTTCTACGCGCTAATGATTCGGTTCAAACGAATCACCCATCCCTGCAGGAGCATTGAATGGCCGCCAAGGATACGAACGAAGACCGCAAATCCGACGAGCAGGAACAGGAGATCTCGCTGGATATGAGCCAAGCCGCGGTCAAGAAGATGATCGCCGAGGCTCGCGAGAAAGGCTACATCACCTACGATCAGCTCAATCAGGTTCTGCCGCCGGATCAGGTCAGCTCGGAACAGATTGAAGACGTGATGTCGATGCTGTCCGAGATGGGCATCAACATTATCGAAGATGAAGAAGCCGAAGAAGAAGAGAATAAGGGCTCGACCGAACTGGTCTCGACCGAAAGCAATCGCGAAGTTGCGCTGTCCGGTGCCGCCACCGAAAAGTTGGACCGTACCGATGACCCAGTGCGCATGTATCTGCGTGAGATGGGTTCGGTCGAACTGTTGAGCCGCGAGGGCGAGATTGCCATCGCCAAGCGGATCGAGGCCGGTCGCAACACCATGATCGCCGGTCTTTGCGAAAGCCCGCTGACCTTCCAGGCGATCACGATCTGGCATGACGAACTTCTGTCCGAAGATATCCTTTTGCGCGACGTCATCGATCTGGAGGCCACATTCGGCAACCAGATGGACGAAGACGGCGATGTTGAGGAACCTGTGGTCGATACGTCGAACGTGCAGGCCGCCAAACCTGTCAAGGACGACACCGGGCCGGAACTGGATGCTGACGGCAATCCCATCGCCACTGATGACGACGATGATGAAGACGATCAGGCGAATATGTCACTGGCGGCTATGGAAGCCGCTCTGAAAGATCAGGTTCTGACAACGTTGGAGCGCATTTCGAGCGATTTCTCGATGCTGTCGGAGATGCAGGATAGCCGGATTTCGGCCACGCTGAACGAAGATGGTACGTTCAGCGCAAAGGACGAAGAGACCTATCAGAAGCTGCGGGCCGAGATTGTTGAACTGGTGAACGGCCTTCATCTGCACAACAACCGTATCGAAGCTCTGATCGACCAGTTGTACGGCATCAACCGTCGCGTCATGTCGCTGGACAGTGCGATGGTGAAACTGGCGGACCAGGCTCGGATCAACCGTCGCGAATTTATCGACGCCTATCGTGGCCGTGAGCTTGATCCGAACTGGCTGGCCGAAATGGCTGAAAAGCCGGGCCGGGGTTGGCAGATGTTCATCGAACGCTCGACCGCGAAGGTTGAGGAACTGCGCAGCGATATGGCTCAGGTCGGGCAATATGTCGGTCTGGATATCCCCGAATTCCGCCGCATCGTGCAGCAGGTTCAAAAGGGTGAGAAAGAGGCGCGGCAGGCCAAGAAGGAAATGGTCGAGGCCAACCTGCGTCTGGTGATCTCGATCGCCAAAAAATACACGAACCGTGGCCTGCAATTCCTTGATCTTATTCAGGAAGGTAACATCGGCCTGATGAAGGCGGTGGACAAGTTCGAATATCGTCGCGGCTACAAGTTCTCGACCTATGCGACCTGGTGGATCCGTCAGGCGATCACACGCTCGATTGCGGATCAGGCACGCACGATCCGTATTCCGGTCCATATGATCGAAACGATCAACAAGCTGGTTCGCACCGGCCGCCAGATGCTGCATGAGATCGGGCGTGAGCCGACGCCGGAAGAACTGGCCGAAAAGCTGCAGATGCCGCTGGAGAAGGTTCGGAAGGTGATGAAAATCGCCAAAGAGCCGATTTCTCTGGAAACGCCAATTGGCGACGAGGAAGACAGCCAACTGGGCGATTTCATCGAGGACAAGAATGCCGTGCTGCCGCTGGACAGCGCCATTCAAGAAAACCTCAAGGAAACCACCACACGGGTTCTGGCCTCGCTCACCCCGCGTGAGGAACGGGTTCTGCGGATGCGTTTCGGCATTGGCATGAACACTGACCACACACTGGAAGAGGTTGGCCAGCAGTTCAGCGTGACACGCGAACGTATCCGTCAGATCGAGGCGAAAGCGCTGCGGAAACTGAAACACCCGAGCCGGTCTCGAAAACTGCGGTCTTTCCTGGACCAGTAAAACCAAAGGCGCCTCGGTCGAGGCGCCTTTTTCTTTCGATCACGTGCATTCACATTGACCGAAGCGCAAATCAATTTGGCGGGAACGCACAAGGAAGGCGCGCCGACGCCCCTTATATCGCCTATGCCCACTCATGGGACGGGCCGGGGCGAGGTGGCTGACACCGATGACCCCCGGTCACGCCTTCAACTGCTGTATATGGGGTGTTCGACGCGGTCGCGGAATGTGCTTGGGGCCTGACCGGTCCAACGTTTGAACGCGGTGGAAAACGCGGCCTGATCAGCATAGCCCAGCGAATAGGAAATCTCGGACATTGCCATGCCGTTTTTCAGAAAGGTCTGGGCCAGATCACACCGCAGATCTTCGACAATCTCGCGGTAACTGGTGCCTTCATCCGCCAGTCTGCGGGCCAGAGTGCGAAGGCTGAGGCCCAGTTCGCGCGCAGCCTCATCAGCTTGGACTACTTTGCCGGGCATGGATCGGGTGATCAAACCTTCGACTTTGGCGCGGGTCCTTTCCTTGGGCAGGCGGCGCTCGGCCAGCAATCGTTCACCATATTCCAACAGGTGTTCGCGCAGGCTGGGATCATAGGTCGGGATCTGCAGATCCAGTGCGGATAGCGGCAAAAGAACCTCGAGTCTTTCTGCGCCAAAGGTGACGGGAAAGCCGCTGATCTTTTCATAGTCGCGTGCGTGCTGGCCTATTTCGTGTTGAAACCGTATTTCGATGGGGTGGAGTTTTACACCGGTAAGGGCGCGCAATCGGGCGATCACTGCGAACAGCAGGAATTCGGTCCGGCGATGATAGCGGGAATAACTGGGGTCTTTCCAGTTCAACTCGAAACTCGCGACATTTCCGGAAACGCGTAATTTACCAGCCAGAGCCGGGTCAATAATGCGGTGAAAGCGGGTGGTGTTTTCCATCACCTGCCGCAGGTCGCGTGAGTATTTGCTGATATACGCTGTGATGCTGGATGTCGTGCGAAACCCCAGCCCGGCCCTGGCGCCAAAGGTAATGTCCTCGACGGCGTCGCAAGCGTACCGGACAAACAGGGCCTCGCGGTGCGCGCTGTAGCTTTGGGCTGGGGGGGCTGCGTCGGTTCGGTTCAGTGAACAGGCCGTCAACACCCGATCCGTTATCGCAGGATCACCCGCCCATTGATCAAGAGTCTGGATCAGCAATCGAAGCCTTGAAATGTCTACGTCCATCGCATTGTCGCTCAGGCATTCAGAAATGATACAAGTCTAATACCATATGCTGGCGATGCGCCAGTGTTTGTCAAAACCACGAAACGGTGCCTCAGCTTGTCATCCTCTCGCAAGGAATTGTCAGAAAGGAAAAGGCGGCAGGCACAACTGTTTCTTAAGTTGGAGCAGTTGCCGGGTCAGCGTCCTCTGGGGATGGGGTCCGAGCCTGCATGAGCGGCCTACCAACCCGTTCAGAAACGGTTCCCCGGCACGCCTTTGTGTCGCATTGCTGTGCGATAAGCGACGTGTAAAGAATTGCGCGTAAAGCGCGGTAAACACGTGTGATTTCATGAAACAAGGGCATCATGACCGGAACCTGATCGTCTTTGATGGCGAATGCGTTCTGTGTTCAGGCTTTTTTCGTTTCATGCTGCGTCATGACAGGAACCGGGTTTTTCGGTTTGCAACGGCGCAATCCCCTCTGGGGCAGCGACTGTATGCTCAACTTGGGTTGCCAACGCAGGACTTTGAAACCAATCTGGTGATCATCAACGGTCAAACTCACCAAAAACTCGATGCGTTTGCGGCAGCGATGCGTGCCCTGCCGGGCGGGTGGAGGATGTTGTCGGTCTGTCGGTTTCTACCCCGGTTTGCCAAGAACCCGCTGTATCACCTTATTGCGCGCAATCGTTTTCGCCTGTTAGGACGCCACGACACCTGCCTTGTCCCGGATCAGGCATTGCGCTCCCGGTTTGCCCCTGATGGATTCTGATCTGCCCGCTGATCCTTTCCTGCAAAGCTTGCCGCACACTCAGGGGTTGCCACCAGCGGTGATCGATCTTCACAGCCGCCCTGGACGGTTCTCTGGACGCTGCTCGATCGTTCGCGGTAAAGGCGCGCTGACTGCGCTGGCTCTGCGGATTGGAAGGTTCCCCCCAACTGCGGATGACGTTCCGGTGACCTTGACCACACAGCATGAGGGCTGTCAGTGGACATGGCATCGGGATTTTGGCGGTCACAAAACCGTCTCGAATCTGTATTTCGATACGACGCGTGGGCTGGTGCGCGAAGTCATCGGAGGTTTGTCGATCTGGATGCACCCAAAAGGGTCTGAGGGCAAACTGCTTCTGGACATTGCGGCGATCAAACTGCTGGGCTGTCCCTGCCCAAGGGTCATGCTGCCGCGATCCAATTCGGTGGAATGGCAGGACGACCAGGGCCGTTTCTGTTTTGATGTATCAGCCTGGATGCCGGGGGTGGGTCCGCTTATTCGCTATCGTGGTTGGTTGACGCGGGATCACGGAATTCGCCAAACTACCTGAATTGATTGTGAGGCTCCCTGTCCGCAGGGCTGCGATACTCTAATTATGCTGCAGATTGAAATAGAGAAGGTTGTATCAATGAAACAGATTGTCTCTTGTACTGTTGCTGCCTTGATCGCGCTCAGTATCCCTGTCACGGCGGATGCTTCCCGCAACGGATACCAGACCGAAGCGATCAACAGCACCGATTTCGAGGTTATCCCAAGGGCGCGTCGCGATGTCGACGGCTATTGGTGCGCAGCTGCGGATTTTGCGCGGCGGACCTTGGGGGCCGGTTGGCAACAGCGGATTTATGTTTTGCGCGGATACGGACCCAGCGTCACGACCGGGCGCAGAACGGCTGTACAGTTCTCGCTGAAGATGCCTGCCAACACACCTCCGCAAAGTAGTGTTTCGGCGGGGTTCAAGCCGGGGGACAGCATGTCGGTGCAGGGGGCGAATGGCCGCTGTAATGTGATCCCGATTTTCCGCTGAACCTTGGGAACACATCTGGTGCAAACGGACTTCAAGATCCAGACGCAAGGGGCGGGGCTTTATGAGTTCACCGCCCCCGTGCGATCATGGCTGCGCCCGATGTCCGACGGTTTGCTGACCCTGTTTGTGCGACATACATCGTGCTCATTGCTGATCCAGGAGAATGCCGATCCAGAGGTTCAGACTGACCTGCGGGCCTTTTTTGATCGACTTGTGCCCCCGTCTGATCATCCCGCGATGTCCTATCTGCGTCATACATATGAGGGGCCGGACGATATGCCTGCCCATATCAAGGCTGCGATGATGCCGGTTTCGTTGTCTGTTCCGGTCTCGGGCGGTGCGCCGCTTTTGGGTACGTGGCAAGGGATTTACCTGTTTGAACACCGAAATGCGCCACACACCCGCAGCGTAGCTGCGCATTTCGTCTGACCCCTTTATCTAGCGTTGCAAAATTCCGACTACCCAAACTCTAGCGGCTGCCCTATAGTTGTGGATAAGTAGGCCGAAGTGCTTACAATAGAGGCGGAACTAGGGACGAGGAGACGGCGGATGCGTTGCCCGTTTTGCGGAAATATCGACACTCAGGTTAAGGATTCACGCCCGGCAGAGGATCACGTCGCGATCCGCAGGCGTCGGTTCTGCCCTGCCTGCGGTGGCAGGTTCACCACCTACGAACGGGTGCAACTGCGCGATCTGGTTGTGATCAAGACCAACGGGAAACGGGAAGATTTCGACCGCGACAAGCTTGAACGATCAATCCGGATCTCGATGCAGAAACGCCCGATTGACCCGGAACGGATCGATCAGATGATCTCGGGCATTGTCCGGCGTTTGGAAAGCATGGGGGACACCGATATCCCGTCCAACAAAATCGGTGAAATCGTTATGGAAGCGCTGGCCCGGATCGATACTGTGGCCTATGTTCGGTTCGCGAGTGTCTACAAGAATTTCCAGGCGGCCGATGATTTCGAGGAGTTCGTCCACGAGTTGCGCCCGCCGCAGCCCACAACCGACGAGTGAGCGAAACAGATAAGCGATATATGGCGCTGGCCCTGTCATTGGGACAGCGCGGACAAGGGACGTGCTGGCCCAACCCATCTGTGGGATGCGTCATCGTAAAAGACGGGCGCATTGTTGGGCGAGGCTGGACGCAACCCGGTGGGCGCCCCCATGCGGAGCCTGTGGCGCTAGAACAGGCGGGTGACGCTGCACGGGGTGCAACGGCCTATGTCTCGCTGGAACCCTGTTCCCACTACGGCAAAACGTCGCCCTGCGCGCAGGCATTAATCGAAGCCGGTGTTGCGCGCGTGGTCTGCGCGATCGAAGACAGCGACCCAAGGGTGGCGGGGCAGGGCTTTGCCATGCTGCGCGACGCGGGAATTGAGGTTGTCACCGGGGTTCTGGCCGAACAGGCCGCCCGTGATCACGCCGGTTTCTTTCTGAAAACCGAGCAGGGCCGCCCGTTTGTCACCCTAAAGCTGGCCAGCAGTTTTGACGGACGGATCGCGACCGAGAGCGGTCACAGCCAGTGGATCACCGGGCCTCAGGCCCGTCGTGCCGTCCACGCGATGCGGGCGCGGCACGATGCGGTGATGGTCGGGGCCGGGACTGCGCGTGCGGACGATCCTTCCCTGACCGTGCGGGGTTTGGGGATCAAGCGTCAACCTGTGCGCGTGGTGGTGTCCCGGCATCTGGACCTGCCCTTGATGGGGCAACTGGCGCGCACTGCGTCCAAGGTACCGGTGTGGCTGTGTCACGGCCCGCATCCGGATGCTGAACGCGCTCGCACATGGGAAGGTTTGGGCGCACGCCTACTGCCTTGCGCGCTGCAGGGGCATCACATCGATCCCTCTGACCTGTTGCAGCAATTAGGCCAAGCCGGGCTGACACGAGTGTTTTGTGAGGGCGGGTCCGCCCTGGCTGCATCCCTTCTGACCGCTGATCTGGTGGACGAATTGGTCGGATTTACGGCCGGGTTGACCATCGGAGCAGAGGGTTTGCCCGCCGTTGGAACATTGGGTCTTGAGACGCTTGAAAACGCGCCTCGGTTTGATCTGGTCGAAGTGCAGGCAATTGGCCCGGATATTCTGCACCGCTGGGCGCGTCTGACGCGTTAACGCCACAGATGTGATTGCGTCGCCAGAAGGCCCTGCAGCTTGGACAACAGGCGATTAAAAGGTCCGTGTGATGGTTCATAACCCTGCGCCAACCGATCGACGATCACTTCGACAGGGCAAGGTTGCCCGGTAACCGGGTCCAGATAGCGTGGATAGTCGATCAAAGTGGCATGCACCAAGCCCGTCAAAATGGGTCGCGCGCCGCGTCGGGCGGGTACCGCCCCCAGATCGGTTGTCAGCCCCCAGCCCGCATAAAATGGCGCGCCCAAAGTGGTGACCGGCACCCCACGTAGCAAAGCCTCGAACCCCAGAAGCGAGGTTATGGTCCAAACCTCCTGCACCTGTGTCAACAAGCTGGCCGGGTCGGTATTGCTGGCGACGAAATCGGCAAGATCGGCTGCTCCGACGCCTCCGTCCCGCAGTCCGGCTTCGACATCCGGGTGGGGCTTGTAGATCAGGATGGCATCTGGATTGGCTTCCCGCGCGGCGTGCATAAGATCGGTGTTGCTGCGGATTTCACTGGCGCCTTTTAGGATCGACGCATCATCTTCGACTTGTCCCGGCACCAGAATGCGGTGCCCCTCGGGCAGGGCCGGGGCCGTGTCGCCGGTGTTATATTTGCTCAGGCCCAGTGTGGTCAGGCCAGAGATCAGACGCTCTGCGCGATGATCCTGATCGACGCGCATGGTTTCCCGGGCGGCGATCAGCTCCTCTAACCGGCTGGGGCGTGTCGGGTCGTAATAGATGCCCAGATCATCCGTCACCAGCGACAATGGCGGCACCAGTTGCGCGCCTAGCCCGCGTGACCGCAGGAACCCGTCTTCGACCCGGATGACGTCAGAAGCATCACCGGCACGGCTGGCCCACACCATATGAGGGCGATCCCTGTTTTCCGGCGGCGCGGTTGTGAACCGGATCTTTTGATGTTGCCCGAACATCTTCTGCAAATGTGGTCGCTTCCACAGGCGCATGCCCGAGGCGGTCCATCCGTTGCGGTCTTCGCGCCAGGCGCGGGTTTGGGCTTCGAACGTGTCCAAAACCGTTTCAAAATCACAAAGCTGATCTCGAAAAGGGTCGTACCATTTGGGGTACAGGATCATGGCCGCCGCAAACAACTGCGCCCGCGTCAGGTTTCGTTGACGGCGGGCCAGCGGATCTTCGTCTTGCGTCAGACCCCAGCCTGCGTAGAAGGGCTGGCCAAAAACACGTGGCTTGTGACCTGCCAAAATGGCCTCGAACCCCAATTGCGAGGACAGGGTGTAAACCGCGATCGCACCATCCAATAAAGCCCACGGACTGATCGGATCACGCAGGATCGAGACCCGGTCATTTGCGTCTTCTTCAACGAAGAAACCAGCGCGATGGCCGGCCATCGTCTCGGGGTGAGCTTTGATCACAACGCGCGCGCCCGGATTTTCCTCTTGCGCGATGAACAGCATCTCAAGGAATCTGGCACGATTGCCCCGGCTGGCTGTGACCGAGGCGTCCTCCTGCGTTTGATCCACCACCAGAACATAGCCGGGGTCAGGGGGCGGCAGGTCGAGGTCAAAATCGGTGTATTTGCTCAGATGAACTGCGCGCAACCGCTCGATCCCGCCACGCGCACGGTTCAACAGGGCCGTGTCATCCAGCGGGTCTGTCGCCAACAGTTGCTCTAGCTCGGAAGGTGTCGATGGATCGAAATGCACCCCCGAATGATCCAGTAGAAGGCCCATCGGGGGCTCTCCGCTACGGCCGGGGTGGAGAGAGCGTAAAAATGCGTCCTCAACCCGCAGCACGGACGTGTCCCGTTTGGCGGCGACGCCCAGCCCGCGATGGGCTGTGGGGCTGTTGCCCCAGACACCAACCAGATCGTCAGGACCCGGCTTGCCCAGCCGGATGTCGTAGCCCGCCAAAGACAGGACACGCCGCACGCGCCGTTGAGTCAGAAATCCGCCATTGTAAACGAAAAGCCGGGAACGAGCGTCCCCGGCCTTGGAGTCGAGTTCAGGCGCCACGCGTCAACCGCCCGTCAGGGTCGCCACATTCGCAACCGGGGTCAGGCCGCCTGCGATTAAAGAGATCGACTTGGTCCATTGGGCATAGGGGGCTTCGGTCACATAGATCGTGTCGTCGTCACGGATAACAAAATCACGGGCAACGAACAGCCCGTTCGGGGCGGTCAGGTTCAGCAGATATATCATGCGCTGGTCGCCCTGAAGCTCGGGGCGGCCCATCACGTTGCGGGCAACCTCCTGACGTTCCTTGCGCAGCACAAAAATGCCGGTCGGGTCCGAAGACAGGGATTGCAAGCCGCCGACCTGAGCCAGTGCTTCCAACGCCGACAGATCCTGGCTTTCAAATGAAACACGGGACTGACCACCAGTCGCACCCAGTGCAATATAAGATCGGCTGTCCTCTTCAACCAGAATACGATCCCCGCCGCGCAGGGCAATGTCGGTCGCCGGGTTTCTGAACAGATCCTCGTACCAGATCGTGCCCTTGCTGCCGTTGCGGATCACGGTAACCATTGCGATGTCGGTTGCGACCGATACGCCCCCCGCATTTGCCAGCATCCCGGACAAGGTGCGGGTCGGCTGTTCAATCGGATAAATCCCCGGTGCGCCAACAGTTCCTGTCAAAGACACTGACGAGCCGTTACCAGCCACACGTCGCACCTGTACCTGAGGGTCGGGTGTCTGCTCTTCCAGTTTTTCCGAGATCAGGTTGCGCAACTGCTCTGGCGTGCTGCCGGCCGCGCGAATGCGCCCGGCATAGGGGACGAAGATATACCCTTCGCTGTCGACCTGTACTTCATCCAGCGCCGTGGCGGCTCCGGTTTCGGTCGTGAGCAACCCATCGTCGACGTTTTCCCAGATCGTCAGACCCAGAACGTCGCCAGGACGCACGGTGTCGGCTGTCACGTTTTGGGCGTTGCGGAAGGATTGCGAGAAACCGTAATTGGGAACGACCGAGGTTGCCTTGGCCACGCGGTCGTCAACTTCGACGACAAAAGCATTGCCGCCTTCTTCGACGGAACCGGCCAGGATTTCGGATTTATTCGGTCCGGACTTCGGAAGCTGGCAGCCCGCAATCAGGCCGCAAACAGCCAAAAGGGACGCCGCCCGCACCCATGGGTTTCGAGATCGCTGCACTGCCGAATGTCCTCAGTCGTCTTGTTGTGTTTTAGTTGTTTTGCGCAGGCTACCCGTTTCCCGGCGTAAATTCCAGCAACAGGTTCCATACGTTACTTAACGATCTTCAACTGTGGCGTCCCGGTCGCGCTGCGATTTTGGATCGCCTGATAAGGATCCTGATCCCGCAACATCATATCGACGGCACGCCGCAGCAATTGCCGCCGCCCTCGGCGCGAGTAAAACCCGCCCGGAACCTGACTGGTCTCAAGCAGGAACCGCCGATAGATTTGATAGGCGTCGTTGTCTGGCGGGATAGGATTGGCAAAGAACGCCTCGGCCGGTTGTTTCGAGACGAATTCGCTTTTGTCATAGACGGATTGCCCGAAACTGCGCAACGGAATGCCGCGCCACAAAACCTGCTGCCCCGCAGTAGAATTGATCGTCACGGCCGAGCTGGCATCATCCAGCAGCCGCGCCAGTTTCCCACCGGGCACATAGTGAATACGATCCGCAATCCCGTGGGCGCGGGCAGCCTTGCGTACCCGTTGCCGCAATGGTTCCCGATGGTTTTCCAGCGGGTGTTCTTTCAGGACCAATCGATGATGCGACGGCGCGCCCCGGGCGAAGCCGTCGATCATCTGCTCGACGAATTCCGACATTGTGCGATAGCTCGAATGCGCCTGAACGGAACTGTCATGCCCCAGTTGCATCAGGACCAGATGATAAGGAAAGCCTCCGCGACGGACCTTGGCGGTGGCCCAAGCCCTCTGAGCGCGATGAAACGGCATCAGCGCCAGGCGTTTGAAATATAGCCGAAACTCTTCGGACACAGGCAATTCCCGGTGGCGGCGGAAATTGCGGTATCGGCCATTTCGAAACATGACGAACCAGTGATACAGCGCCCCGTAGAAGATATGTTGCCGCATATCCCCCCAATGCGAAGGCGGTGGAGGCGCAGGCCCATCCGCGTTTGACAGGGCGTCTGCCATACGGTCGACACTCATCTGCATCAGGTGCGAATTGCCATTGGATCCTGTACGTTCATAGGTGATCCACCAGGGGCGCAGATACCCTTCTTCGAACACGTGCACAGTGATCCCTTGGCGCTTGGCGATTTCGATGGCCTGAGCATGAACAGGGCGGGTGTCGCCATAAAGCACGATATCCGTGATTTTCCTGTCTGCGATCAATTGGGACAATGTATCGGGCCAGTTCTCGGGGCGGTCCTGATACGGGATATAGCTTGACCTGTCTGTCCAGAACGCCTGATCCCCAGCGTTAAAGCCAACCCGCCAGACCTGCGCGCCTGTGGCACCTAACATGCGACCCAGCGCACTGAAGAACGGGCCATGCGGTCCCTGAAGAAACAGGAACACGCGCGCGTCAAATGCGGAAGGGACAGGGGGCATGGCTGCTCATTTCGTGTTTATTCCAAAAACTATGCCTGTTTGACGGGTTCCGGGCAAGGCAGGGCTTGCCCGTAAGCGCGCTTGGGCTTACCTCGGCTCTGAAACCTAGACGCAAGAGGGTTAATGGAATGTTTACAGGGATTGTAACCGATGTCGGCACTATCTCGGAACTGGACCAGCAGGGCGATCTGCGGGCGCGGATCGCCACCGATTATGATACTGCCAGTATCGATATCGGTGCGTCCATCGCCAGCGACGGGGTCTGCCTGACCGTGATTGCACTGGGCGATGACTGGTATGACGTGCAGATCAGCGCCGAGACCGTGTCGAAAACCAATCTGGGCTCCTGGACAGTTGGCAAGCGCATCAATCTGGAACGCGCCCTCAAGGTCGGGGACGAACTGGGTGGTCATATCGTGTCCGGCCATGTGGATGGCGTGGCCGAGGTTGTCGCCGTCGAAGATGAGGGCGACAGCACCCGCGTCACATTGCGTGCGCCCAAAGATCTGGCCCGGTTCATCGCGCCAAAAGGGTCGGTGGCGCTGAATGGAACCTCGCTGACGGTCAATGATGTTGATGATTGCGATTTCGGGATCAACTTCATCCCTCACACCAAAGAGGTCACGACCTGGGGCGAGGTGGCTGTCGGTGATCGCGTCAACCTTGAGATCGATACTCTGGCCCGCTACGTGGCGCGGCTGGCCGAGATGTCGTGATCTTTACGTGGATGGGCCGAAACGCGCTGTCAGCGTTTTGGCCACCCACCATAGGCCCAAGGCCAGAACAGCAGCGGCATATCCGTCGACCGCGTAGTGCCAGGCTAGCTGGACCGACCCGAGCATTATCAACAGGGCAAAACCAGTCAAAACCCACCCCAACCAGCGTTTGTAGGTAAAGCCATAGATCGCGACCATCACGCTTGTCGCCACGTGCATGCTGGGCATTGCTGAAATTCCACGTACGGGTCCATCGTTGAAGTGGCCGTCCAGCAGCATTTGATGAATTTCCAAGGCCCAGACGGGGCTGATGTCATGTGAGGCATGCAGCAGGTCAACCAGCGGAACAAACTGATCTCCGAACCCGAAAGTGTCAAAATAGACAGGACCGACCGAGGCGAATATGATGGCCAGCAGGTTACCTCCGATCACCCAGCAGAGTGCAAAGGCAACCAGAAAAACAGTGCTGCGGGTCGGATCGCGCCGGTCGATGCAAGCGACGCAGACCGCAAGGTAGCAAAGGACAAACCACGCAATATACACAACGTTTAGCAGAGTGGTGATGTATGGGTGCCCCAGCACAGGCCAGAGCAACCTCCAGGGATCCTGGCCACCGTGAAGCAGACGATCCAACTGGGCGAATATCGGATCCCAAGTATATGGGTTGATCGCAGGAATTTCGCCCTTGATGTAGGAAAAGGTTACGATCACCACCACAGCGCAGGCCAGGCCGGTGATTGTGTCCGCAAGACGGTCACGGTCGGAAAGTAGCCTTCGGGTATCCGCTATCATCCATTGGATCGGTTTCTTCGGCTTTACGGCAAAAATGGCATAGGCAAAACGCCAGGAAAAAAAGCTGGCGAGCATCAGGATCGTCAAAATGCGTGTAACGCCCCAGATTTTGAGTGCGGTTTCCGACCAAAATGATGCGCCTACGTAAATGCTGACCGCGATACCAAAGCACAGATGCAGGCCAGCGATAGTAGCCAGCAGCCGGTTACGCCACAAAACGCCGGGCAGAAAAAGCCCGGATGTCGGGAGTTCGGAAGACTTGAACACGATCTTGTTCCAGGAAACGTTACGGCTTTCTAAAGCAGAATGTTTCCGTTTTCGGGCGTGTGAAAGGCTGAAATAAGGCGATATGTGGACGATTGACCCGACCCCTGCCCACTAGATTGGTGACAAACACTCTGGTCGCGGGTGACCGGACCCTGTTTTCCGGCCGCCTGACCGATCGAAATTTTGGTGCGGCCGTTCGTCAACAATAGATGTGGACTGGTCTTTGCGCGCGTGTTGGTCTATCCCGCCGGGCAAAGATGCCATGCGAAAGGCTGCCCCATGAGCTTTGAAACCCCCGGACCGGTCGAGGCCCAGCTGCGCGACGCGATCAGCCCGATTGAGGATATCATCGACGAGGCGCGTAAGGGCCGGATGTATATTCTGGTTGATCACGAGGATCGCGAGAACGAAGGCGATCTGGTGATCCCGGCGGAATTTGCGGATGCCGAGGCGATCAATTTCATGGCCACCCATGGTCGCGGTCTGATCTGTCTGCCGATGACGGCGGAACGGATCGAAAATTTGGGCCTGCCGATGATGGCGGTGAACAACTCTTCGCGCCACGAGACTGCCTTTACCGTATCCATCGAAGCGCGTGAGGGTGTGTCGACCGGTATCTCTGCCGCGGACCGCGCGTTGACGGTGGCAACCGCGATCAACGAACAGAACACAATGGCCCACATCGCAACGCCTGGACACATCTTCCCATTGCGCGCCAAGCGGGGTGGGGTGCTGGTTCGCGCGGGCCATACCGAGGCCGCCGTGGACATCTCGCGCCTGGCCGGTCTGAACCCTTCAGGTGTGATTTGCGAGATCATGAAAGCGGACGGCACCATGGCGCGTCTGCCCGATCTGGTCGAGTTTGCTAAAACCCATGACATGAAGATTGGTACGATCAGCGATCTGATTTCCTACCGGTCGCGCAATGACAACCTTGTGGTCGAGACCTCTCGTGAAACCGTCACGTCAGAATATGGCGGCGACTGGGAGATGCGGATTTTCACCGATCAGACCCACGGTATCGAACACGTTGTCATGATCAAAGGCGACATCACCACGCCCGAGCCAGTCCTGACCCGCACCCACGCGCTGCACGAAGCGCCCGACATTTTGGGCCTTGGTCCGAAATCGTCCCGAGAGTTACCCCGCGCGATGGAAAAGATCGCCGAAGAGGGCCGTGGTGTGGTCTGCCTGTTTCGCCAACCACGCAACTCGCTTTATGCAGCTGAGGATGAAGGTCCCCGCACAATCAAGCAGACCGGCCTTGGGGCGCAGATCCTGTCCAAGATGGGCATTCAGGAATTGGTCTTGCTGACCGACTCGCCCGAAACCGTATATCTGGGGCTGGACGCCTTTGGCCTGTCCATCGTCGGCACCCGCTCGATCCTGAAGGAAGACTGAATCATGGCTGAACAGGACAAACACGGCATTCTGCCGAGGCCGACATTCGATAAGCCGGTGAAGCTGCTGATCGTTGCGGCCCCGTTCTACCGCGCGATTGCCGACAACCTGATCGCAGGTGCTAAGGCCGAGATCGAGGCGGCGGGCGGTACTTGCGAGGTGGTTGAAGTGCCCGGCGCGCTGGAAATCCCGACCGCCATCGCAATGGCGGACCGGCAATGCAACTTCGACGGCTATGTTGCGCTGGGCTGTGTTATTCGTGGTGAGACCACGCATTACGAAACGGTCTGCAACGACTCCAGCCGTGCTATTCAACTAATGGGTTTGCAAGGGCTGTGCATCGGCAACGGCATCCTGACCGTCGAGAATGATGATCAGGCCGAAGTTCGCGCCAATCCCGAAAAGATGAATAAAGGCGGCGGGGCGGCGGCTGCGGCCTTGCATCTGATCGCGCTCAGCCGTAAGTGGGGCTCTTCCAAAAAGGGCGTGGGCTTCAAGCCGCCGTCCGAGTCCATCCTTGTGGCGGGCGACAGCAACGGACCCACGACAGCATGACCAAGACCAGCGCGCCGAAACCGGCCAACCAGAAACGCCTGATGAAATCCGCCGCACGCCTTTATGCCGTGCAGGCGCTGTTCCAGATGGAACAATCGGGCCAGACGACCGAAGCCGTCGTGAATGAGTTTCTGGATCACCGGTTCGGCGCTGTCTATGAAGGCGAGGAAATGCCGGACGGCGATATCAGCGTCTTCCGGTCGCTGGTCGACAATGCGGTGAATTATCAGGCGCCGATCGACCAGATGACTGACCGCGCTTTGGTTGCGAAATGGCCGATTGCGCGCATCGACCCGACATTGCGGGCGCTGTTTCGTGCAGCAGGGGCCGAGCTGACCCAAAGCGACACTCCGCCAAAAGTGGTCATTACCGAATTCGTCGACGTCGCGCGCGCTTTCTTCCCCGAAGGCAAAGAGCCGAAATTCGTAAATGCCGTGCTGGACCACATGGCGCGCGAGGCCCAGCCCGAGGCGTTCTGACGCCTTTACCTGACCCGATTATGGGCTAGGCTGACTGTCATCATGTTATGAGGTCCGCCATGCCCAAATTGATCCGTCTTTACATCACTCAGGTTGCTTGGGGATTTGTCATTTCGGCGGTGTTTGTCGGGGTGTTGCTGGCTTTTAACGTCGCCAATCTGCTTCATCTGATCACGACCTCTGAGATCGGATTGATCGCCCTTGTGATGATCTGGTTTATGAACGGCATTGTCTTCGCCGGTGTGCAGTTCGCATATGCGATCATGAGCATGGCAGAAAAGAGCAACAAGAACTCAGGCGGCGGCTCGGCAGTCTTGCACTCAGCGCCAGTTCCGGTCGCGGTCGTCAAAAAACAGCGTTGAGTTTTGCCGGGATTCGTTGAATCTGCTTCCCACCATTTGCGGATCGAGACTCGGATCACATGCTAGTTCTCCATATCGGATCGCCCAAAACGGGTACGACTGCGATTCAAAACTATCTTTTCAAAGGGCAGGAAAGGTTAGAGAGCGCCGGATGCCGATACCTTCGGTCCGGACGAAAAAGCATCGCGCACAATCCCCTTGCTAGGGTCTTTGCCGGTCGACACCCGGCAGATGACTTGCCTGCGCTGCAAAGCGAAATCTCGGAATCGGATGCGCGCGTCAAAATTCTAAGCAGCGAGATGTTTTTCTTGCCCGGCATCGCAGCCTCTATTGGCAACACGCTGAGAGGATTGGGTGAGGATATCAGAGTGGTCGTCTATATCCGCCGTCCGGACGCATATGCCGAGGCAATGTACAAGCAAAGAGTAAAGAATGGCCGCATTGCACCAGACCCAATGGCATACCTGACCAGATTTGGAGAGCAGCTGCGCTTTAGGCCGATTTTGACCGAATTTGAAAACGCATTTGGAAAGGATGCGATCTGCGTGCGCCCCTTTGACCGCGCCAGGCTGGATGGGGGTAACGTTGTTCAGGACTTCTGGGCCCAGCTTGGGATGGGTCCTTTTTCCGATGATGACGCTCTGACCGGAGAGACCAACAAATCGCTGTCACGCGCTGTCTCGGAACAGATCGGGCAGGTGGCGCAGCACACCCCATTCAACGTCAGGGTCATGATCCGCCAATTGATCGCGGATGCCTCGCCGGACACGCGGCGGTCCAACGATGTATATGACCTTGAGACGCGCCGAAACATTGTCGAAGCGTCCAAGGCTGATCTTGATTGGCTTTCGGAACGTTTTCTGGGTGGCCAGGGCCCGGCGTTTCAGTTTGATGATCTGGCCGCGGATGCCGAAGACAAATACCCCGACTGCGAAGAGATGTTGAGGCTGGAGCGTGCCGCCATTCGGAAAGTGATCCCGTTGGTTGGACGGCAGATGGCTGATCGACAGGGGAATGCAGATGGTGAGTGATCGCAAAAAAACTGAAAGGTCGCGCCGGTTTCATCACACTGTCGACGATGTTTCCCCTGTTCGGCAGTTGGCGGGGATGTGACGGATGTACAGCAAGAAGGGCGAATTGTGACGTTTCCGACCTATGAACAGGTTCTTGAGTCTCAAGACTTTCAGGAAGACCTTGGCAATCTGAACGCGGCTATCGCAGCATCGCTCAGGGCAGTTGGAGAGCCTGTCGCGATCAATGGCAACGCGCTTTACACGCATATGCAGGAGGATTTTCCCGACCACGAATTCTCGAGCAATATGGAAGCGAAACGTCTTGCAATTCACTATCTTGCGCAACAGTCCAAATGTTTCCTCGAGGTCGGAGTCGCCGGTGGGCATGCGGCTTTGCTGGCGTTGCATTCCAACCCCTCATTGACGTTCATCGGCGTTGATCTGGGCCAAAGGCTTCGCCCGTCCTGGCCTGCGGTCGATGTCTTTGTGCCCGCCGCGTTCGAATGGTTTCGGCACCGTTTTCCGGATCGCGTGAAGCTTTACCGTTCGGATGCCATCCGGGGTATCCGGCAAGCTGTGGCTGAACAACCGTTTGGCCCTGTCGACTTTGTGCATTTGGACGCCCAAAAGAACACACGGTTTGAAGAACTTGCCGCCCTCTGGCCCGGCCTGGCGGATCGGGCTTATCTGATGCAGGGTGACAACAAAAACGGCCATGTCCGCGAAAGCTCTGCGCGAATGAAACGTGCACGCAGGGCCACGGCCCTTGACGATCCGGTGCTGCGCGACTTTGCGCATCCAACATACGAAGTGTTGGAAATCGGTCCGTCGATCATATCCGGCCCGGTTGACTTGGGGTCGCTGGAAGGACAGCGGATTCTTGTTTGCACGGCACACCAGGATGACGAAACACTTTTCGCTGGTTCCCTGCTGTCCCACCTGAAGGGCAAGTCCCAGATTACGGTGGCCTGTTTCTTTCGACCGGCCCCAAATCGCCGCGACACCGAAACACGCGAAGCTGCATTGTCCCGCGTTTGCGCGGATTTAGGGGCAGAATACCTGCAATACCCGTTTGCGGTCGAGGCGGACCACCCCCGGCTGAGGCGCTTTATTCAAATGCCAGAAAAGGGTGGGGGTGAACTTCCGGTTATTCAACGTCCCTTACGTCGGCACCCGCTGTTCTCCGCGCTGGCCGAAACTGTCCATGCAACAATTCAAAAGCTCCAGCCGACTGTAATCCTTACGCATAATGAGCGCGGCGAATATGGCCACATAGAACATGTGTTTCTGCATCACGCAGTACAAAACGCTGTGGGTCGAGGCTGGCAGGGGCGGCTGTTGAACTTTGGTGTCGGGATGCCAGAGGCCGATCTGTTGGTTCCCGTGGATGAGGGTACGAAGGGCAGACTTTTCGATGAATACCTGCCTCAGTGGGACGGTCGCGCGCGATATGACTTTGCGCTCAGCGACGAGGCGTTCGTTGATGCCTCTGGCTGGACCGATCTGGTGGACGACTGAACCGCGTCGCCTGTCGCGTGTCCGGCAAAGGAAAATGTGGCGGGACCACCAGTCAACCGTGGGGCTTTGATTCCCGAGGACCTGTAAATACAGGTGGGCGCCAGGTAATCAGGCCAGGACCTGAACAGAGCCAGCTCCCTCGGAATTGCTTAAGGCCACCGGAATGCTGCCTGTCACGAGAAGGGCAGAACCCGCCAAGCGCCTAAGTAGGGCTTGAAACGGGTTCGCACAAGGGGTTTCGTATTTGGGTTACGCGCCAACAGTTTCGTGCAAGGCGGTGCGCATCTTGCCGAAATGCTCGTCCCAGCCGTTGTCCAAGGCAAGGATCAGGCCAAATGCCTCGGCCCCTTGTGGCAGGCCTTCGTGCAACAGGCCAAGGCGCGTGCCGCCTGCAACCGGCTCCAACGTCCATTTGACCACGCTGACGGCATCACCCATGGGTTTCACTGTGAACGTGTATTCCAGATATTCCGGCCGACGCGCGGCGCGCACCTCGCCCCAGATCAAAAGGTCTCCGCTGGTTGTGCCATACATTTCAAGCTTTTGACCGGTCGCCAGCCGCCGTTCGGGTTTATGAAACCACTCGGCCAGACGGTCCGGTTCGGTGAGGTAATCCCAGACGGTCTCGGGGTCTGCGCGCAGGAAGATTGTCTTTTGCAATACAGCGTCAGTCATGCTTTTTCCTTTCAATTGCGTCTTTCAGATTGGCAAGGCGGTCATCCCAGAACCGGTCGAAATAGCTGAGCCAGTCCAGAACAGGGGACATTCCCGCAGGTTCCAGTCGGTTGATGCGTTCGCGGCCTTTGGCCTCAACCGTTATCAGCCCGCCATCGGACAACACCGTCAGATGCTTTTTGACCGCAGCGCGAGTCATGTCGAACTGGTCGGTCAACTGCCCGATGGTCATGTCCCGATCTGCCAGAATGCGAACAATGTCGCGGCGTGTCGGGTCAGCAAGGGCGCGGAACGCGTTTTGAGTTTGATGGTTCATGAGTTTCCTCATTTGCGATACCTTTCGGTATCATTTAATTAAGATACCAAATGGTATCATGTCAAGGCTGCTGTTGGACTTGATTTTTGTTCACCAATTGTTCACATTCCGGAAATGACCTTGGATCTGCAACCCGGACAGAAACTTGCACGCGGAGTGTCCCGGCACCTTCTATCTCATGGCTATGTTTCCATTGAGGAATTTGTGCCCACGCGTGGATTGCGCGTGGATGTGATGGGGCTGGGGCCAAAGGGGGAGATATGGGTGATCGAATGCAAATCCAGCCGGGCTGACTATCAGTCAGACTCGAAATGGCAGGGGTATCTGGAATGGTGCGATCGGTTTTTCTGGGCTGTGGACACCGAGTTTCCGACTGAATTACTGCCACCCGAGACAGGTTTGATCATAGCCGATGCCTATGACGCCGAAATCTTGCGTATGGGACCGGAAAGCAAACTGGCACCGGCACGGCGTAAGAAAATGATCCAGAAATTTGCAGTGGACGCCGCGCGCAGGCTACAGGCGTTGCGCGACCCGCGGGTCTGATCCTAACCTTTGACCGCCCGCGCAGCCTGAGCGGCGGCGCGAATCTCTTCGGCGATTTCCTCGGCCTCTTCGGGGTCGAAATCCATTGGAATTTCGATGCCATCACCCTCGATGAACAGGCGCACCATGCCCTGATCGGTCGGACCGATCTGCAGGTTAGCTTCGATATCGCGTTCAGTATTGATGCCCATGTGCGCCTCCGGGGACTGAGCGTTCCTGCTAGCGCGCAGTGGGTTGAGAATCAAGCCGCCTGTGCGTTCATATGGGGCATGGATGAGATCGAAATCAGAGAGTTCCGTGCAGACGATGCCCAGTGGCTGGTCGATCTGCACGGTGTTTCATACGCTCGCGATGAGGGGTTTGACGACAGTTTCGGCGCGTTGGTTGAGCAAATTCTAAGTGATTTTGTGTCGGATCATGATCCGACACGAGAGCGCGGTTGGATCGCCGAACGCGCGGGTACTCGGCTGGGCAGTATTTTCTGCGTGGTACAAGGTGAGCAGACGGCCAAACTGCGCCTTTTCCTGCTGGTGCCCGAAGCGCGCGGGCAGGGGCTGGGCAAGCGGTTGCTGAATACCTGCATGGGGTTCGCGCGTGATGTGGGATACAAGGATATGCAGTTGTGGACGCATGAAAGCCACGCTGCGGCTTGCGCGCTTTATCGCGCCTCGGGGTGGCAGCTGACAGGCAGCAAACCAGTGCGTTCTTTCGGTGTCGATCTGGTCGAACAAAGCTGGAGAATTCAGCTTTAATCCTCTTGCAATCCCCTGACGCGTTCGGTACATCGCCCTTCACGAGTGCCGCCTTAGCTCAGTTGGTTAGAGCGCTGGATTGTGGATCCAGAGGTCCCCTGTTCAAGCCAGGGAGGCGGTACCATCTTCCCGGTGTGACAAGAAAATCTGATTGGGTTCGGGCTTTCGATCCGCTAGTGATCACAAACATCATCTTGAAGGCGCAGTCAGGCATGTCGGAAGCCAAATTCAAAGATATCCGCAACAGCGCTCGGTTGTCGGTTGCCCCGATGATGGATTGGACCGACCGGCATTGTCGCTATTTCCACCGACTGCTTAGCGTCGAAACCCTGCTTTATACCGAGATGGTTACAGCACCGGCACTGGTGCGGGGTGGGGCGTTGCATCTGTTGGATCACGACCCAGGCGAACACCCGGTAGCATTGCAGCTTGGCGGCTCCGACCCCGAGGAATTGGCGCAGGCTGCCGCTTTGGGTGCCGAGGCCGGATATGATGAGATCAACCTGAATTGCGGTTGCCCGTCCGACCGGGTTCAGTCGGGAACGTTCGGCGCGGTGCTGATGAAAGACCCGGCGCGGGTGGCCGACTGTGTCGCAGCGATGCGCAGTGCTGTTGAGGTTGAGGTGACGGTGAAATGCCGTATCGGCGTCGATGAACAGGAACCGCACGAGGTGCTGCCTGAGTTTCTGAACCAGATACGTGCCGCCGGTTGTCAGCGTGTCACCATTCATGCGCGCAAGGCGTGGTTGCAGGGGCTAAGCCCAAAAGAAAACAGGGATATTCCGCCGCTGGATTATGATCTGGTGCATCGAATGAAGGCTGCGTTTCCTGATCTTCACATCTCCATCAATGGTGGGATCACGTCGCTGGATCAGGCGCGGGCTCATCTGGAGGCCGGGCTGGATGGGGCAATGATCGGGCGATCCGCTTACCATCAGCCCGCCGATATTCTCGCCGATGCGGATCGGCAGATTTTTGGCGCTGGCCAGGCGGTTGATCCTGTGGAAACGGTTCACAAAATGGTGCCCTATATCGACCGGCATATTGCTGGCGGAGGGCGGCTGCACCAGATTGCCCGTCACATGTTGGGCCTTTTTGCAGGTCGACCCGGCGCGCGGGGTTGGCGCAGGACGCTGTCAGAGGGCGCAGTGCGTGATCATGCGGGGCCTGAGGTTTTGTTGCAGGCGCTGGCCTGTATCGAACCACTATCGCAGGTGGATCGCGCGGTTTGACACGGCCCTGGGCCGAATTGGGGGGATAATGCCCGAGACGATGTTGCTGGCCCAGATGCTGGGTCTTTTGCTGGTGATCGGCGCTTTGGCCGGGGTGCTTGCCGGATTGCTTGGGGTTGGAGGAGGGATCGTCCTGGTCCCCGCCTTTTTCTATGCTTTTCAGACCCTTGGATATGGCGGACCGCAATTGATGCAGCTGTGTCTGGCGACGTCTCTGGCGACGATCATTGTGACATCAGTTCGATCAGTGCTCAGTCACAACAAAAAGGGTGCGGTCGATTGGGCGATATTGCGGGGCTGGGGCCCCGGCATTGCCGTGGGTGCGATTGTTGGCGTGCTGGTGGCGTCTGCTTTGCATACAGAGTTCCTGCAGGCTCTGTTTGGAGTTCTTGGCATGGTGATTGGCGCCTATCTCGGGTTCGGTCGATCCGAATGGCGATTGGGCGATGCGATGCCTAAGGGATTGAAGCGTGCCGCACTCTCTCCTTCGGTGGGCTTTCTGTCTGTGCTGATGGGTATCGGAGGCGGCAGCTTTGGCGTGCCATTGATGAGCCTATACAACACGCCGATCCACCGGGCTGTTGCGACGGCTGCCGGATTCGGCGTGATCATAGCGGTTCCTTCGGTTCTGGGGTTCTTGTTCCTCAACATTGCACCGGAACACCGCCCTCCGCTGACCATCGGTGCAGTCAATCTGGTGGCCTTTGGCGTGGTCATTGCGATGACAATGATCACCGCGCCTTGGGGGGTAAAACTTGCCCATGCGATGGACCCCAAACCATTAAAACGCGTGTTCGCTGTCTTCCTGACGCTTGTGGCGCTGAACATGCTGCGTAAGGCGCTGGGATGGTAGATATCTTTTGGGATCGGGGTTGGGTCAAGTTTTCCCGCGATCCCGCTGTAGCGGAGTGGGTCGCGCGGGTTTTACCTGCCGCGCGCGCCTCGGTCACCGATCCGGCACATGCCGGTTGGCATGATTGTGAAGGAACCTGGTTCATCGGTGTGGACGCTCTGGACAATGATGCGCAGGGCAGGGTGGCTGGTTCGCCCCCGTTAACCGGGAAAGCGATTGAATTTGCTTCACAAACCTATGGTGGCATTGATCTGCACAAAGCGCAGATTTCTGTCATTTATCCGGGGTATCCGCAGCCCCGGCGTGGCGAATCCGACGCGGCGGCCCGGTATCGGGCCAAGCGGGACGCGGCTCATGTGGATGGGCTAAAACCTACGGGACCGGACCGGCGGCGGCATGTGGATGAGCCGCACGCGTGGATTTTGGGTGTTCCGCTGACCGAAGCCAGCGCTGACGCGGCCCCGATGGTCTTGTGGGAGGGTAGCCACAAGATTATGGGCGCAGCGTTTCAAAAGGCTCTTTCGGGCGTGCCGGCCCAAGAAATGGCGCGTTCCGATGTCACGAGTGTTTACCAAGCCGCCCGCCGCGAAGTCTTTGAAACCTGCCCACGTCTTGAATTGCCTGCCCGTCCGGGTGAAGCATATCTGTTGCACCGCCACTGCCTGCACGGTGTTGCACCGTGGGGGGCAAACGCGTCAGCCGGACCCGACGGGCGCATGATCGCCTATTTCCGACCGGAGTGCCCGGGCGGTGTGGCCGAATGGCTCGAATCCCCGTAACCTCCTGCCATTCTTGTGGTTTTGGAGAAAATTACGATGATTACGGTCCATACAAATTCAGACGGTGCCCTGATTGAGGTCGAATTGTCAGGTGAAGTGACAAGCGCCGACTACGCGGCGACTTTGGTTCCCGCGATTGAGACCGCTTTGCAGGATCACGACGCCGTGCGCTTGTTGGCAATCGTGACACCTGAATTCAAAGGGTACGATCTGGGGGCTGCTTGGTCGGACACCAAACTGGGCCTCAGCCATTGGCGCGGATTTGATCGTATCGGAGTTGTCGCCGATCAGAATTGGGTGCAAACCAGCATCCGGCTGGCTGCGCCTATCCTTCCGTGCCCGGTACACGTGTTTGCAATGAGTGAGGTAGAGGAAGCCAGACGTTGGATTCGCGAATCCCTTGGGGCGATTCATGTCACCGATCTGGGTGGCCCCTGCGTCCAAATCAGTTTGATGGGAAAGGTGGATTCAGAAGAGTATCGCCAGGCGCAAACCGATCTGGATGCAATATTGCATGATCGGGACGGGTTTCGTTTGCTGATTGATTTGCGAGAGTTCGACGGCTGGCAGGGTCTGACCGCAATGGCTGCGCATTTCCGGTTGGCAGCGGGGCATATCGGAATGTTGGACCGTGCAGCGATTGTCGGGGATCAAACCTGGCAAAAGATGGCGCAGCGGATGGCGAGCCATGTCTTGGGGACCCGAACCCAATATTTCCCGTCGGACGAATTCGAAAACGCAAAAGGATGGCTGGCGGCAGGGTGATCCCAAGCCAAAAATAGCCAGACTATGTGGCCGTTTTCACATGTTTTCGAAGGTTTACGTTAGGGAATACGGGGTTTTTGTGAGGTTTTTGTTGATCAACCGGTCAAAAAACTTCATACGGCGCGCGTTCGCCTCCTGATTGTAGGGGTGAGCTTTAAGTCCGTTTCGCGTCGCTGTGGGGCCACTCACTCAACCCACGCTACCTGAACTCTTCTCCCCCTCGGAGTTCAGATACACCTCGCAGCGACGCGCGATATCGCTGCGCTATTGGAACTTAAATGACTTTTTTGACCATTTGGAAACGGCTGCTACCAGAAAGACCATCGGTCACGAGACTGCGTGCCAATCTAAAACCTGCTTCGCGCATGTGCGGTTCAAAACAAACCAGCCAGACAGAACTTGTCGAATTGTTCGGCGCTGATTTGCGCGCCCATGCCTCACTCCGTGAGCCGGAAAACCAAGTCCGGACACTGGAAACCCAAGAATAGAAGGGTCGGTGGGTTACGATCCGTTCAAACGAGCGGCACGACCCCCGCGGCGTTTGGCCAGTCGGGGCTTTCGTTCGGGCAATTCCTGCATGATTTCAGAACGTTCTGAACTGTCCATTTTGGACCAGCGTGAAATCTCATCAATGGTGCGATAGCAGCCGGTGCAGATACGTTCGGTCGGGTGGACGACGCAAATCTGGATACACGGGCTTTCGACCTCGTTCCGTTTCCAAACCATGTTCGTCATCAGTGTTTTCCGATCCGTTACAAAAAGTGCAGCCTGTCCAGCGCGCCTTGTAGGATATAACCCGCCGCAACGTGATCGATAACCTGTCCGCGACGTTTTCGTGTCGTATCTGCCTCAAGCAGTGCTTTTTCTGCAGCAACCGTGCTGAGGCGTTCGTCCCAGAATCCAATTGGCAAATCGGTTAAGCGCATCATATTTCGGGCAAATGCTCGGGTCGATTGGCACCGGGGGCCTTCGGTTCCGTCCATATTTCGGGGCAGGCCCAGGAGAAGGCCGCCAATTTCACGATCAGTCACAATTTCGATCAGACGCGCGGAATCCAGTGTGAATTTCTTTCTGCGTACCGTTTCAAGCGGGCTCGCCACGGTGCGCATGCGATCCGAGACCGCGACGCCGATGGTCTTTTCGCCAAGATCCAGCCCCATCAGGGCAGTCATCGGCGACAAGGCGGCGACAAAATCTTCAAAAGCGTCATGGATCATTTGGCGATCCCGGCCTGAAGGGCGGCAGCGTCGATGATCTGCAAGGCCTCGGTGTTGCCTGCAAAAACGGCCTCGGCTTCGTTGCGGATGTCGATTGCGCGCTGTGCCTGACCCAGGACGCCAAGCGCCGCGATCAGGCGCGCCCATTCGTCGGGCGATCCACCTTCGGTTGCCAAGCGATCCGACAACTGATCCACCATGCCTTGGATCATCTCTTGCCGTTCTTCCGGCGTCATCTCAGTAGCGGCCTGCATATCCTCTTGTGAAGGGCCAGGCGCGGCGCTCATGTCGGGCGCGTTGAACACACCCGCGCGAAAAGCCAGATCGTCGATTTGCCCCCGGATCGCCTGAACCCAAGGTGCCCCCGCAGGCGAGTCGCGTAACGTGTCCACCCAAACCCTATACGCCAGATCAGGTCGCCCGACTTGTGCCAGCATCTGGCCCCAGTAGTATCTCGCGGGACCATATGCCGGGTCCCGCTCCAACGCCTGTCGCAGCGCCTCCTCAGCCTCGGGCGAAACATAGCCACCGGCAGCAAGGATCATCATTTCACCCAGGTCGGCATAGGTTTCCGCCGAGGCAGTGTCTCCGGTCAATTCAAGGACACGCTGCTGGGCTTCGTAACCCGCCCTGAAGTTCCCGGCATTGGTTTCGTGCTGCGCCAGCAGCATCTGCCCTTGCAGGTCGTCTGGCCGTTGCGCGACGGCTTCGCGCAGCTGCGTCAGCAAAGCTGCATAGTTTTCGTCAAGTTCCGGTACCTGCGGTTGTTGTGCCAGGCTTTCTGCCTCCGCCTGCGCCGGACGATTTTCCCGCAGGTCTTCAGCCAGTTCCAACCGTGCAGAAAGTGGCATATCCGGAAAGCCGGCGGCGCCCATCTGGCGATACATCAACAACGCGCCACCGATCAGTACGGCTGCCATAACAACCATCGCGGTCCAGGTTACGCCGCGCGAAGGGCCTGCGCTGTCCTTTTCACCTCGCATCTGAGCATCTGCAGCCAAAATCCTGCGTGAAACCTCGGTTCGGACACGTTCGGCATCCGCCTCGCCAATCACGCCGCGGGCCAGATCGCGATCAACGCTGGCCAGTTGTTCGCGGTAGACGTTGAGGTCGTAAGCTGCTGTTGGCGTGTCAGTACGGCGGATGCGCAGCATCGACACACCAAGAAATCCGGTCACTGCCACAGCAATCAGAATGATAAGAACCGAGAACGTCATGGACCCTCCGAAAACCTGCCCTGACTTAGACCTGACAGCGCGATGAAAAAAGGGACAAATAGCCGCGAGGTGCACACATGTCGCAATAGTGCATTATTGCGGCGCACAATGGCACGGGTAAAATGTCGCCACACGGCATACAGCGCCCAACCACCGAAGACCGGACGGATTCGCTCATGAGACATTATTCAGCCTTTGCTGTGGCGCGTGAGGCGCTGCGCTATCATACAGGATGGGAGCGCGCCTGGCGTTCGCCTGAGCCCAAGAGGCGTTATGACGTCATCATCGTGGGCGCCGGGGGGCACGGATTGGCGACGGCGTATTATCTTGGCAAGAACTACGGTATTCAGAATGTTGCCGTCATCGAAAAGGGCTGGCTGGGTGGTGGTAACACCGGTCGGAACACCACTATCATCCGCTCGAACTATCTGCAGGACCCTTCGGCGGCGATCTATGAAAAGGCACGCGGCCTCTACGAGGATCTCAGCCAGGAACTGAACTATAACGTGATGTTCAGCCCACGCGGCGTGATGATGCTGGCCCAGACTCAGCATGAGATTCGCGGCTACCAGCGCACGGCCCATGCCAACGCCCTGCAGGGTGTGAAAACTGAATGGATCACCCCCGAGCGGGTGAAGGAACTGGTGCCGATCATCAATATCGACGGCCCGCGCTATCCGGTTCTTGGCGCTCTGTGGCAGGAGCGCGGAGGCACTGCCCGTCACGATGCCGTGGCCTGGGGCTATGCCCGTGCGTGTTCGGCAATGGGGATGGACATCATCCAGCAATGCGAAGTCACAGGTGTTCGCTCGGACAACGGGCGCGTGGTTGGTGTCGATACCACCAAAGGCCCTATTGATTGCGACAAGCTGGGTATCGTGGTCGCAGGGCATTCCGGTCAGTTGGCCGAGATGGCGGGCTTCCGTCTGCCGCTTGAGGCCATTGCGTTGCAGGCCTTGGTTTCTGAACCGATCAAACCCTGCATGGATGTGGTGGTGATGGCCAACACCGTTCATGGCTACATGTCGCAATCCGACAAAGGCGAGATGGTGATCGGCGGGGGTACCGACGGGTTCAACAACTACACCCAGCGCGGGTCGTTCCATCATATCGAGGAAACCGTGCGGGCGTTGGTCGAAACCTTCCCGATGATCTCACGCCTGAAAATGCTGCGCCAATGGGGCGGGATCGTAGACATGACCGGGGACCGCTCGCCCATCCTGTCTTCAACACCTCTGGGCAATTGCTTCATCAACTGCGGATGGGGCACCGGTGGCTTCAAGGCCATTCCGGGCTCGGGCTGGGGCATGGCCCAACTGATGGCCACGGGGCATTCGCCACTTACCGAAGCATTCTCGCTGGACCGCTTCAAAGAGGGTCGCTTCATCGACGAAAGCGTCGCCGCCGGGGTGGCGCACTAAGGGGCTGCCCGACGATGCCAAAGAACAGAATTCTGATCGGCCCGCGCGCCGACCGATCGCCAAAAGGATGACCACATGCTGATCCTGAAATGCCCCTATTGCGGCGTTGACGCCGAAGAAACCGAACTGGCCGCCGGTGGCGAGGCGCATCTGAAGCGCTATGGCCCGAGTTCATCGGACGAAGAGTTCCACGACTACCTGTTCATGCGCGAAAACCCCAAGGGTGTGCATTTCGAACGCTGGCGCCACGCCAATGGCTGCGGCAAGTGGTTCCACGCCGCGCGCTGCACCCAAACGCTCGAAGTCTTCGGCACCTACACAGCTCAGACCAGCGAGCCGCCGCAAGAGATCAAGGACGCCATCACCGCCAAGCGGCCCGGATGGACGTGGAGAGACCTCTCCTGATGCTTCATCTTTTCCAAAATACTCCCGCCGGAGGCTCCGACACCTCCACCTGCGAAAGGTCCGCACAATGAGCACCCGCCTCGCAAAACAAGGCCGTCTGATTGATCGGTCGAAAAAGGTTACCTTCACCTTCAACGGCACCTCGATGCAGGGGTACGAGGGCGACACGCTTGCCTCGGCCCTGTTGGCCAACGATCAGATGATGATGGGTCGGTCGTTCAAGTACCATCGCCCACGTGGTGTGGTCGCCAGCGGCGCGGAAGAGCCGAACGCGCTGGTCGGTCTGGGACAGGGCAACCGGTTCGAGCCGAACCAGCGTGCCACTACGACCGAACTGTTCAACGGCCTGAACTCGATCTCGCAGAATCACTGGCCCAATCTGGAATTCGATATCGGCGCAGTGAACACGGCGTTGGCCCGCTTTCTGCCCGCGGGGTTCTATTATAAGACGTTCATCCACCCAAAACCGTTCTGGAAACACGTCTACGAGCCCTTCATTCGCCAATCCGCAGGTTTAGGCAAAGCCCCTGACAAAGACAGCCGTGATGCGGACACCTACGAGCACTTCTATGCCTTCACTGATGTTCTGGTGATTGGTGGCGGTGTAGCCGGTCTGCAGGCTGCAAAAGTTGCGGCTCAATCGGGTGCGAAAGTCATGTTGCTGGAACAGACCGCGCATTGGGGCGGGCGTGCGCCGGTTGATGGTGGAACCATCAATGGTGAACCTGTGGATAAGTTCGTGGAACAATTAGTTTCCGAACTGGAAACAATGAGCAACGTTACGATGCGCGCCCGTTGCATGGGTGCGGGGGTCTATGACCACGGCTATGTGCTTGGATATGAACGCCTGACCGACCACAAACCGGGTACCCAAGGCCCGCGCCATCGTCTGTGGCGCATCCGCGCCAAGCAGGTCGTCACCGCGACTGGGGCTATCGAACGTCCGCTGTCCTTTGCGGGCAACGATGTGCCGGGCGTGATGTTGGCTTCGGCCGTGCGCGATTATGTTGTGAACTGGGGTGTGACCCCGGGTGAGCGCGTAATCGTTGCGACGAATAACGACGATGCCTATCGCACCGCGATCATTCTGAAGCAGGCGGGTGTGGATGTTTTGCGCGTGGTCGACGCGCGTGCAACGGCCGGTCCCTTGGCCGAAGAGGCGCGTCAGCTAGGGATCCGTGTCGATCCCGGTAAAGCCATCGCCAAGGTCAAAGGCGGCAAGCGCGTCAAGAAAGTTGCCATCTGCAATCAAGAGGGCATCGGCGGCGCGCGGGAAGAGGTCGAAGCCGACGCGGTCGCTATGTCGGGCGGCTGGTCTCCGGTCGTTCACATGTGGTCCCATTGCGGCGGCAAGCTGATCTGGGATGAGGCCAACGCTCATTTCCGCCCTGATCCTGCACGTCCGCCGCTGGGTGCTGATGGAGAAGGCTTCGTTCTGGCCGCTGGGAGCTCGAATGGCCCGCTGGCGCTGTCTGAGGTTCTGGCCGACGCCGATGCCGCCGGTAAGGCGGCGGCGAAAGCCGCGGGTCATAAGGCCAAGCGTACCAAGGCTCCGGTTGGTGAAACCACTGCCGAAGCCCCCATGGAACCAGTCTGGCTGATGCCCGCAAACGCCGAAATTCAGCTACGCGCGAAATCCTGGCTCGATTTCCAGAATGACGTCAAAGTCTCGGACGTACAGCTGGCTGCGCGCGAAGGATATGAAAGCGTCGAACACACCAAGCGCTACACCACGCTTGGTATGGCAACGGATCAAGGTAAGCTGAGTAACATCAACGGTTTGGCCATCCTTGCCGATGCTCTTGAATCAGAAATTCCGAAGGTTGGTACGACCACATTCCGCCCGCCATACACACCAATTTCGCTGGCTTCCATCGGAGGCGAGGCGCGGGGCGAGGTGTTCCAGCCAATCCGCCAAACGCCGATGCATAACTGGCACGACAAGAACGGCGCCGATTGGGAACCGGTCGGCCAGTGGCGCCGGACCTATGCCTATGTCCGCCCCGGCGAATCCGTGCATGACGCGGTGAACCGCGAGGTGAAGAACACCCGTGAGAACCTCGGCCTGCTGGATGCCTCGACACTCGGCAAGCTGATCGTCAAGGGCCCGGATGCGGGCAAGTTCCTGGACATGATGTATACTAACATGATGTCCACGCTGAAGGTTGGCAAATGCCGCTATGGCCTGATGTGTTCTGAAAACGGCTTCCTGATCGACGACGGTGTTGTCGCTCGCATCGATGAGGATACATGGCTTTGTCATACAACCACCGGCGGAGCGGAGCGTATCCACGGCCATTTGGAAGAATGGCTGCAAACCGAATGGTGGGACTGGAAAGTCTATGTCGCCAACGTGACCGAGCAATACGCTCAGGTCGCCGTCGTCGGCCCCAACGCGCGCAAGGTGCTGGAAAAGCTGGGCGGCATGGATGTCAGCCGTGAGGCGTTGCCGTTCATGGAGTGGCGCGATGGCAAGATTGGCGAGTTCGACTGCCGCGCTTACCGCATCTCATTTTCAGGTGAGCTGTCCTATGAAATCGCGGTACCGGCATCCCAGGGTCAGGCATTCTGGGATACGCTGATGGAGGCGGGTAAAGAATTCGGCGTGATGCCTTACGGCACCGAATGTCTGCACATCCTGCGTGCCGAAAAGGGCTTTATCATGATCGGCGACGAAACCGACGGCACTGTGATCCCGCAGGATCTGGGACTGCATTGGGCACTGTCCAAGAAGAAAGAGGACTACCTCGGCAAACGCGCCCATTCGCGTACTCATATGGCCGATCCTGACCGCTGGAAACTGGTCGGTCTGGAGACTGTGGATGGTTCTGTCATCCCCGATGGAGCTTACGCAGTGGGCGAGGGCGTCAACGCCAACGGACAGCGCAACATGATCGGTCGCGTGACCTCGACATACTACTCGGCGAACTTGGGCAAGGGGATCGCTATGGGCCTGATCAAGCACGGGCCTGACCGTATGGGCGAGATCGTCGAATTCCCGGGCACCGATGGCAAAACCTATAAAGCCAAGATCGTGGACTCGATCTTCTTTGACAAAGACGGGGAGAAGCAGAATGTCTGAACCCATCAGCGCACTGAACCACGCCTCGTATGAGGGCATCGCCAAGGTCGAGGAATGCGGCCTTCAGGGCATGATCACCCTGCGCGGAGACTTTTCGGACAAAGTGCTGGCTAAGGCGGTCAAGGACGCTACCGGTCAGAAGGTCCCCGGTCAGCGCGAAGTCTTTATCAATGGCGACACCGGCGTCTGCTGGATGTCGACGGACGAGTTGCTGGTGCTGGTGCCCTATGCCGAGGTCGAGGCCAAACTGGCCGCGATGAACAACGCGCTTGGTGGAACGCACGCTTTGGCTGTCAACGTTTCGGACGCACGCGCGGTATTCCGCATCTCGGGTGCCAGCGCACGTGAAGTTGTGGGCAAACTGGCACCGGTCGATCTGTCTGGCGAAGCCTTCCAGCCCGGCCAGATCCGCCGCTCGCGTCTGGCGCAGGTGGCGGGTGCGTTCTGGATGGATGACGAGCAGACCTTCCGCGTCGTGTGCTTTCGGTCAGCGGCTGATTATGTGTTCAAGTTGCTCAAAATTGCGGCGCAGCCGGGCAGTGAGGTTGGGGTGTACTGAAGCTGCGCCCATAGCTGAGTTCTATAACGGCCACCCCCGAAAAGGGTGGCCATTTGTTAATTTTACAGTGGCAACAATTTTGATATTTTTGCGTTATTGTTTCGTGTTTGGCGCGGATGTTCCCTCTACCCATAAATGAAACAGGCAGCCAGCGTTCTCGTGTTGCGCGTACCGGTTCGTTCGGTTACAGATTCCCAGAAAAGAACAAGTGACTAGTAGCGTACGGAAAAATTTATGAATTTGCCAAATGGGTTAGCTGCTTTTATCGCGGCTGTTTTTCTAGGTTCAACGGCTGCGTATTCCGAGACATACAAAGAAAGCTTCGAATGTACGTTTGGGCGGGGCGTCGCAAATAGGCCCACGCCAGTTCGATTGGTTTTTTCGGTGGACGAATTTGGGCGCTCAGCATCGCTGCATGAGGTTGATATCCCTAAAGTCGATACCACGAGGGGGCATGGAATAATCAGTAGCGACAGTATCCGTCGGCTGTCATTTTCTTGGTTTGGCCGCGACTACACGTACAGCGCAACTGGTCTTAGCGCTCCTCAAAACGGAGCAAGCGCAAGAACCGTTGACCTGCAAACGGTGGAATACTCATTTTTTTTGAATCGACGAACGATGAAGGCTGCGGTGCGATCTGAAGATCTGGGCGAAAGTATTCCGCTATACGGCAACGCCCAAGGTACATGCCAACCAATCTCAACATTGAAGTAAGAGGACATCATGGGTGAGTTCATGAAATGCTCATTTTTAGCAATTGTTTGCAGTTTTGGTATGATACCTGTTGCTGCAGCTTCGGAGACGTACAAGGAGAGCTTTGAATGCACATTTGGGCGGGGCATCGTCAACAAGCCGACACCAACCCGATTGGTGTTTTCGGTTGATGAGTTCGGTCGTTCAGTTCTTTTGCATGAAGTCGAAATTCCAGACATCGACACAAATCCGGGATCCGGTCGGATCAAGAGAGATTCATCAAAACAACTTTCGATTGAGTGGATCGGGCAAGACTACGTTTACTCTGATACTGGACATAGTTATGCGTCCAACGAGTCGCGCATTGATGCGATCGATCTGTTGAACCACGAGTTTTCGGTACTTCTGAACCGGAAAACAATGAAGGCAATCGCAAAATCAGCCTCTAGCAGTTCATATCTTCCACGGGATGGGTTTGCGAAAGGCCGCTGCATACAAATTTCGGATACAAAAAATAAATAGGTGCAACATGACGAGACTTTTGTCACTTATCTTGGCTTGTGGGCTATGTGCTTCGGCTGCGAACGCCGAAATTCGAAACTATGAGTGTGAACTGCACAGTATCCAGGCGCAAGGGTGGATTCCGCCTAAGGTATTGCTCAGCGTGGATGCGGAAAACAAACAAGCCCGTGTGCTGGACGGCGCAATCATGTCCGCAAACGACATTGCAGGTCGGGACGAACAAACGCCGATGAAGGCAAAGTTCAAGAATAAGCGCCAAGGTGGATATCAAATGTCGTGGCGGGTAACAATGTCGTCCACAACCACGCGACAATTGCGGGTTGCTTACACCGCCGTTTTGGATCCCAATAGTAACAAGTTCACCATGCGGGCCAATTTCCCGATGGACAATGTTACAAACCGGCCGAGCGGTGTCGGACATTGTACACAAGTCAAGGGACCGAACCTGTTCTAGAGTTCAGAAGTGAGTTTAGGAACAGCGCTCGTTAATGCGCTTTTCCTTTGCACCACCGCCCATTCAGGCCCGAAGCAGGATGGTTCGGTAGCGCTTCAATTCTGGTTCAGAAAGAAGCTGTTGAAGGTCCAGAGAAGCGCCGGTTTCATCGTAGATCTCTGAAAAGAAAGACAATCTTTCCAAAAGATTAGCTGTTTCTGCGCGTCGCTGGGCTTCGGAAAGCAAAGGGGCGTGCAGAGATAGGTAAAGAACCGGGCGAACCTTTTCCAACCATGGCAAAAGTGCCGGCAGCACAAAGAACTCGGCACCCTCGATATCCATTTTGACCAGTGAGACCTGTGATAGGTCATTTGCAGCCTCGAACTGATCCCATGCAATCGTCAGGGCATCACTGCCATGCGCTCCATCATGCAGTAGGGAACTGGTGGAATCTCCGGGTTCGCCGCGAACCGAAGCCATGCGGGCGACACCAAACTTGTCCGACAGGGCCACGCCAAAGGCTGAAACGTTGCGGATGTCGTTCAGGTCCAGGTTCCAGGCCAGATGACGAAAGGCCGTGGGGTCGGGTTCGAAACACCAGACCTGCCGCGCTCGGCGGGCTCCGTACAGGACGGTTGGGCCGATCCACGCGCCGATATCCAGGTAATCGCTTTCCGGCGTTAAGTATTTGTCCAGCACCGCGAAGGTTTCCGGCTCCCACACGCCCGAGGATGCTTTACGCCAGAATTTCGAATGGTAGGGATCAAGGCGGAAAGGCTCGCCGTTCAGGCTGCCTGCATAATACCCGCGGGCGCGGTAAAACATCTTGCGCGCCTGTGTCAGCATCGCGGACCTCCGGGTTTTGTGATCTCTGCCCTTGACCTGAGGCGGCAGCCAAAGCATTTAACCCTTGGAACCGCAACATTCATTTCAACAGGGGGCCGAGATGGCTTTTGAACTTCCTGATCTTCCTTATGCACATGACGCGCTGGCAGCCAAGGGCATGTCCGCGGAAACGTTGGAATATCACCACGATCTGCACCACAAAGCCTATGTCGATAACGGCAACAAGCTGATTGCTGGCACCGAGTGGGACGGCAAGTCGCTGGAAGAGATCATCGTTGGCACCTACGACGCAAACGCCGTCGCGCAGAACGGTATCTTCAACAACATCAGCCAGCTTTGGAACCACAACCAGTTCTGGGAGATGATGGGCCCCGGCGACAACAAGATGCCGTCCGAACTGGAGAATGCATTGATTGAGAACTTTGGCCGTGTTTCGGAGTTCAAGGATCAGTTTGCAGCCGCTGGTGCCGGTCAGTTCGGCTCGGGCTGGGCGTGGCTGGTCAAGAACGCAGACGGCTCGCTGACCGTGACCAAGACGGAAAACGGCGTGAACCCGCTGTGCTTTGGTCAGACCGCGCTGTTGGGTTGCGATGTTTGGGAGCACTCGTACTACATCGACTTCCGCAACAAGCGTCCGGCTTATCTGTCGAACTTCCTCGACAATCTGGTGAACTGGGAAAACGTCGCCTCGCGGATGTAAGTCAGTCACCAATATCGGATTATGAATAGCCCGCCAGCTTTGATGCTGGCGGGCTTTTTTGTGAGCAGTGGAAACCTGCCGATAAATCAGATTTCACTTTGAGACCCATTGCCGGGCCGCTTCGGAGTACCTAGCTAAGGGGTGCGGAGGGAGAGAACCGCCAAATCAGAGAAGGCCAACCAAAAGCGCACGGACGTGTTGTCTGTGTGGGCTGGTAGGATTGTGTCCAAGACAGCGAGGGGCTCTAATTCAGCCTTTGCAGGAGATCACGAATGGCAGCACTTGAACAGGGAACATGGGTTATCATCGCCGATGGTGAAAAGGCGCTGGTGATGGAGAACATCACCGACGCGCAGGATCCCAATTTGGTCGTTGTTTCGGTTGAGGAGCCGGAAGCGCGCCAACCCAGATCCAGCGCGCGGGCCGGGCGCAGGTATGACGGCGGGCCCAAGCAGAAATCCGCGGTTGAGGAAGATACATGGAAATCCCACGCGAAATCCCTGTTTGTGCAGGATGTGGCCAACCTGTTGAACAAAAAGGGATTAAAAGGCGCATTCAATCGTTTGGTTCTGGTGGCCAGCCCGCATGTTCTGGGCTTGTTGCGCCGCCGTTTGCACAGCGACGTACTGGCCAAGGTCGTGGCCGAGGTCGATAAAACACTGACCAACCATCCGTTGCACAAGGTTGAACAGGTGCTGAAGCACCGGCTGAAACCCGCAGCTGCTGTTTGATCAAGGGATGGGCGGCCCCGACCGCCCATTTCTTCAGGCCAATTTCTTACGCAGGACCGACATGGCTGAGCCCGGGGTATCAACCCATGTTATGAACTCGGTCAGGGACGCTTCGGCAAACCCCTGATCGATAATTGCGCTCAGCAAGGTATGCAGCGCATCCCAATACCCATCCACATTCATCACCAGAATGGGTTTGTCATGCAGGCCCAACTGCCGCCATGTCAGCGCCTCGAACAGCTCATCCAGTGATCCAGGGCCACCGGGCAGGACAACGACAGCGTCCGCGTTCATGATCATGACCTTTTTGCGCTCGTGCATCGTCTCGGTGACGACGAATCGGGTCAGGTCGGTCTTGCCCACTTCACGCTTCAGAAGATGGACCGGGATCACGCCAAATGTGTCGCCGCCTGCGGATTGGGCCGCGCGCGCGACCTCTCCCATCAGCCCCACATCACCCGCGCCGTAGACAAGGCGCCAGCCTTCTTTGGCCAGTAGGCCTCCGAACTGGTGCGCGGCCTCCGCATAGGCCGGGTTGGCTCCGTTTCGTGACCCGCAATACACACAGACGGATTTCTGGGACATGGAATGGGGTCTCCGGCCTTGTATCTGAGGTTTTGACCCCTGATAGCGGGATTGATAGGTTGGCTCAACCGTCACGCAGAATGTGTGGAAGTCAAAGCATTTGCGCTGCGGAGTGAAAGGAAAAGAATGGACGCCAAGTCGGGAAGCGGAAGCTTCGGGACCTTTATCTGGGGGGCTGTTGCCGGTCTAATCGCAGTGATCGCAGCAGTCGGA
Source organism: Ruegeria sp. (assembly GCF_965243365.1). GTDB lineage: Bacteria > Pseudomonadota > Alphaproteobacteria > Rhodobacterales > Rhodobacteraceae > Ruegeria. Next base: position 2,865,911 of record NZ_CBDEUW010000002.1, read on the forward strand.
GTTTACCTGAGCGGTATTTTCGGCAGTAACGAAGAAAGCCCGGACCCCGCCGTGGCCGAAGTCGCCCAGCCAGAGATACAGCAGGAAACCCCTCAGGCGACGGACGAAGCACCGGTAGAAAGTGAAACTACAGAAACAGCCGAAGGTCCTGCAACCGAAACCGTTGACGAAGACGCAACGCCCGAGGAACAGACGGCTGAGGCTCAGGCAGAGCCTGAGGTGCTCGCTCCAACTCTGGATCAGATTTTTGTCGAGCCTGACGGCAATGCGCTTTTGTCTGGCAATGCCGATCCGGGGGCAGATATCGACGTGGTTCTGGACGGAGAGACGGTGCACAGTTTTACCGTCGATGAAACCGGCCAGTTTGCCGTTTTCCTGACATTGCCATTTGCCAACGCATCCCGCGGGCTGGCTTTGACCGCCAAGGTAGGAGAGCAATCGGTACAGTCGGACGACTACCTTATTGCCGCTCTGCCAGAGCCCGAGGTCGCCGAGGAGTCGGTTGAAACCGCCGACGCACCTGCGGTTGATGACGCACCGGTTGAAACGGCAGAGACTCCGGTGACGGACGAGACCGAACCCGAAACATCGGCGGCAGATACCGAAATCGCCAGCACACCCACGGTGCCGGACACCGAGCAGGAGGTGCAGGCCGAGGCAGTGCCCGAACCTGAAGAAGCCGAAGAGTCAGGCCAACAGGTTGCGGTTCTGCGGTCGGGCGAAGAGGGGGTCGAATTGGTGCAGCCTCCGGCCGCGCAGGCCACGGCACCCGAGCAGGTGGCGTTGGACACAATCGGATATTCCGAGGCTGGTGACGTTGAGTTGACAGGCCGCGTTCAAAAAGATTCTGCCGTGCGTTTGTATCTGAACAATCGCCTGGTTGATGATCTGCCGCCGACTGAAGACGGAAAGTGGCGGAGTGAGTTGGAGGGTATCGATCCCGGGGTTTACACCTTGCGCGTGGATGAGGTGGCCTCGGATGGAACCGTCGTTAGTCGGTTGGAGACGCCGTTCAAGCGCGAACCGGTCGAAGTGCTGCGTGAGGCCGAAGCGGCAACCGCAGAAACCGATACTCCGGCGGAAACGCCGCCCATCCGCTCGGTCACGGTGCAGAAAGGTGACACGCTGTGGGCCATTTCGCGGGAACGATTTGGCGACGGTATTCTGTATGTCAGGCTGTTCGAGGCCAACCGGGATTCCATCCGCGACCCGGACCTGATCTATCCCGGGCAGATCTTTACGATTCCCGAATAATCAATATCCCTTGGCCTTTTGAGGCCTGGGGCTATCTCTGACCGCAGTTAAGGTACGTGAGGAGACGAGCTGCCCCTATGACGTCACAGGACTCACATATTCAGGATGATCGCCAGTCAGGCTGGCGCACCATTCGCAAAGTCGCGCCGTATCTTTGGCCAGAAGATGAGCCCTGGGTCAAACGCCGGATCATTCTGGCGATGGCCATGCTGGTCTTGGCCAAGCTGATCGCCGTCTATACGCCTATCCTTTACAAAGGTGCCGTGGATGGTCTGGCGGGCGAGGGCGTGCCACCGGTGGCATTGGGGGCGGTTGGTCTGACCGTGGCTTATGGCGTTGCGCGGATGATGACCGTAGGCTTTCAGCAGTTGCGCGATGCTTTTTTCGCTCCGGTGGGGCAGAGGGCCCTGCGCGCCCTTGCGCTTGAGACGTTTCAGCACATTCACCAGCTTTCGATGCGGTATCATGTGACGCGCCGCACCGGCGGTCTGTCCCGGATCATCGAGCGTGGGGTCAAAGGGGTCGAGTTTCTGCTGCGGTTCCTGCTGTTTTCCATCGGTCCGCTGATACTGGAACTTTTGCTGGTCGCGATTATCCTGATGTGGCTGTTTGATGTCTGGTATCTGGTTGTTGTTGCCGTCACCATCGCGCTTTACATCTGGTTCACCTTTGCCGTGACCGAGTGGCGCGTGAAGCTGCGGCGCGAGATGAATGATCAGGACACCGAGGCCAATCAACGCGCGATCGACAGTCTGCTGAACTTTGAAACTGTCAAGTATTTCAACGCTGAACAGCGCGAAGCTGAACGCTATGACGTCTCAATGAAGGCCTACGCCCAGGCGGCTTTGAAAACCGCCTATTCGCTGGCCTTTCTGAATTTCGGGCAATCTTTCCTGATCACCTGCGGCCTGATCGGTGTCATGGTGCTGGCGGCAATCGGGGTGCAGAACGGCTCTTTGACCGTGGGCGATTTCGTTATGGTCAACGCCTACATGATTCAGATCACCGTCCCGCTGAACTTCTTGGGCACGGTCTATCGGGAAATCCGGCAGTCTCTGGTGGATATGGGGCAGATGTTCGACCTGCTGGAACAACCAGCCGAGGTGAAAGACAAACCCAGCGCGCCGGACCTGAACGTAAACGGCGGAGAGGTTACGTTGAAGGACGTTCGATTTGGGTATGAGGCGGACCGGGAAATCCTGAAGGGTGTATCCCTGACGGTGCCAGCAGGGCAGACCGTGGCCATTGTGGGCGCGACCGGCTCAGGCAAGTCCACCATCGGGCGGCTGCTGTTCCGGTTCTACGATGTGACCGGAGGTGCTCTGTCGATTGATGGGCAGGATGTACGTGACGTGGCGCAATCCAGTCTTCACGCCTCAATTGGCGTTGTGCCTCAGGATACGGTGCTGTTCAACGACACGATCCGATACAACATTGCCTATGGGCGCAATGGCGCATCGCAAGCCGATGTAGAAGCGGCGGCTAAGGCCGCCCAGATTCACGACTTTATCATCTCTCTGCCCGAAGGTTATGACACCAAGGTAGGCGAGCGCGGGCTGAAACTGTCAGGTGGGGAAAAACAGCGCGTCGGCATTGCACGAACCTTGCTGAAGAACCCGCCGATCCTGTTGTTGGACGAGGCGACCTCGGCTCTGGATACCGATACGGAACAGGATATCAAGGATGCATTGGCCCGTGCTGGCGAGGGGCGGACGGTGATCACCATCGCCCACCGCCTAAGCACCATTGCCGAGGCTGATCAAATTGTGGTGCTCGAACGCGGGGAAATCGTCGAACAGGGCACCCATGACGAGCTTTTGCTGCGCGAGGGGCGCTATGCTCAGCTATGGAGCCGCCAGCAGGCTGATTCTCAGGCAGCCTGATCCGCATACGGCGATGTGGGATAGTTCAGGTATCGGAGGAGTGTTCATGCGTGCATTGGATCAAAAGTTGTTTCTGGCAGTGTTGTTCGCGGCGGTTTCCATCCCCGGTCTTGCGCTGGCGGACCCGATTGTCGGCGTGTGGAAAACAGAACCTGACCGCAAAAAATTGATCTCACACATCAAAATCTCGGCATGCGGGGACAAGTTCTGTGGCGAAATCCTCTCGGCGTATGACACCTCGGGTAAAGAGGTACAGACCCCCAATATCGGAAAGCAACTGTTCTGGGACGTCGCCAGTGAGGGCAACGGGAAATATGGCGGAGGCGACTTCTGGGTTCCGATGATCAATGTCGATGTTGCGCCGCAGATGACGCTGAACGGGAACTCTCTTTCTGTGCGGGGGTGCGAGCATGTCGTCTGCGCTCACCAGACCTGGACGCGGATCACCCCTTAGCCCGGATTATCCGCGCTGGACAGAAAATGGCGGACCCTAAGGCCCGCCATTTGTTATTCAGCCGCTTTGAGGGGGTGAGTTGGCGGCCGAGGGGAAGAGGAGTGGTCATCGGACCCGGTCGGAAGGTCATCCCCATCCCACAGAATCTCGGTGGACTGTTTGTTGCGCGCGGTGCGTCCGATTGCCATATCCTGCGCGATTTGGCTGGAGCGTCCCGCCGTCGCCCGTGCCAGCGTTCTGCCAAGCCAGACGGCATAGGTGGTCACCCATACCCGCAGCGCCAGTAAAGACGGTGTGACGATCAGCGTCAGCACGGTGGCAATACCCAGACCAAAGACAACCGCGGTGGCCAGTTGCTTCCACCACAGGGCTGTCGGGCTGTTGATGGAATAACCGCCGTTGATGAAGTCCAGCGACAGGCCGAACATCATCGGGGTCAGGCCCGCCATCGTGGTCAACGTTGTCAGCAGAACCGGTCGGATGCGCGCCTCGGCAGTGCGGATGATCGCTTCGATCCGGGGCATATAGGCGCTGTATTCCTGATAGGTATCGATCAGAACAATGTTGTTGTTCACCACAATTCCGGCCAGCGCCACGATGCCTGTCCCGGTCATGATGATCGAGAAGGGTTGTTGCATAACCAGCATCCCGATCAGCACGCCCGTGGTGGACAGAACCACCGCCAATAGGACCAGAACCGAGTTGTAGAACGAGTTGAACTGCGCCAGCAGGATCACGAACATCAGACCCAGGGCACCCAGGAATGCGTTGGCCAGGAAGGCTCCGGATTCTTCCTGATCCTCCTGATCGCCTGTCCATTCCCAACTGATGGTGTTGCCAAACGGGCCGGTATCCAGCCATTCGGTCAGAACGGCGATCCGTTCGTTTGGGTTGACCAACGTGACGCGCGCATCTCCGGCGTCCAGAGCGGCTTGCAGCGCCCCGGTGTTTTCGGCACCCGTGAGCTGGAAAAGTTCAAACTGGGTTCCACTCGCGTCGCTTACAACCGCGCCCGATGGCGAGGCTCCCTCAGGCACAGCACGGACAACCGCAAGGCGCTGTTCCGCACCATCCGGGCCTTCGGTAATGACTTTGCTCAAACCGGGTTCAACATCCGCTTTGACATCATAGTAACGCTGCTGATTCACACGGTTGATCTGAGCCAGTTTTGCGACCGGTTTCCGCGTCACAAAATTCGACAGCGGTATCAACCCGTCCGGCGTGCGCACCTTGAGCGTATCGAGCGTGGACAAGACACGATCATTCTCGGGCAGGCGCACGCGGATTTCGATCTCTTCATCGGTGTTGTCGGGGCGCATCTCGCCCAACAGGATGCCGCGCGTGACCAGTTGGACCATGGCTCCCACGGTTGCAACGTCCGCGCCAAAGCGGCCCGCCTTGGCAACATCCACGTCGATTTGCCAGTCTATACCAGGCAGGGGCAGTGTGTCTTCAATCTTGATTAGACCGGGGGTCGCATCAAAAGCCTCGCGCGCGGTAAGGGTTGCCTCGGTCAGTTCTTCCCAGCCTTCGCCTTTGATCCGCAGGTGAACGGGCTTGGCCGAGGCCGGGCCTTGCTCCAGAGGCAGAATCTCAACGACGATGCCCGGCAGTTTGGCCAGCTCGGCATTCAACTGATCGATCACGAAATCGCCATCATAGTCCGGTGCCACAACATGCCGGTCGAACAGGCCGCCCAGCACGGGCTCTGAGATGTTGGGACGGTCTTCCCAAGGGATGATCTCAAATTGAACGCGGCCTACAGTATCCGCCGGGGCCTGTGCGCCACCGTTATTCTGGTTCAGGCCACCTTCGCCAGCGAAGGCAAAGACGTTGATCACTGCAGGGTGGGCGGCGATCACATCCTCGGCAGCCAAAACCATTGCGTCCTTTTCGGTCAGCGACAGGTTGCCACGCGCGCGGACATAGGCCGTGGCCTGTTCCGGTTCACTTTCTACAAAGAATTCGACGCCCTTGTTGTTTGCGCCATAGGTCATCATGACAAAGACAACCGCAGAACCCACCGCGGCCAGCGATATAATCGGCATGATCGGATTGCCGACAAGGAACTTGATCACGTAACCGAACGGCGTGTGTTCCTTGGCCGTATGCACACGTTCTTCCACCTTGCGCTCAATTCGGGCGGCGCTCAGGGTCACTGACCCGGCGAAGGCACCAAACAGGAACAGCACAGCACCCGCCATGGCCCCGCCGGGCAACAGATAACCGGGGTTCAGCATCTGCATCGCGCCGAGGAAGATCATATACAGCGACGGCGGCACCAGGATTGCCCGCACCCACCACGGCGTACGTGCACGCAGCCGGTTGGAGATACGGTCGAACACGCGGCTTAGGCGGCCCGAGACGCCGCCCATGACGGGCAAATAGATCAAGGCCACGATCAGTGAGGCTGACAGAACGAAGATCAGCGTAACCGGCAGCATCCCCATGAACTCGCCGGGGACACCGGGCCAGAACAGCATGGGCAGGAAGGCGCACAGAGTCGTTGCCGTTGACGAGACGATGGGCCAGAACATCCGCTGCGCTGCTTCGACATAGGCGTGCATCGGGCCGACGCCCTCTTTGATGCGTTTGTCGGCATATTCCACCACCACGATGGCGCCATCAACCAGCATACCAACAGCGAGGATCAGACCGAACATCACGATGTTTGAAATGCTAACACCCATCACTGCCAGGAAGGCAAAGCACAGCAAGAATGAGGTCGGAATCGCGAAACCCACCAGCAGGGCGGCTCTGGTCCCCAGAGAGGCCAGAACAACAATCATCACCAGTGCGATGGCGGTCAGAACCGAGCCCTCCAGCTGGCTGACCATAGAGCCGACGATGCGGCTTTGGTCGTTCGAAGTGCCGACATCGACCGCGGCCTGCATTTCAGGCGGCCATTTGGTTTGGGCGTGCGCCACTGTTTCTTTGACCAGCGCCACCGTGTCGATCAGGTTGAACCCCTTGCGTTTGACGACCTGCAAGGCGACCGTCGGCTCGCCATCAAAACGCGCCGTGCCTTCGCGGTCTTCGAAGGTGTAGTTGATCTGTGCCAGCTCACCCAAGGTCACGACGCGGTCGCCGTTGACCTTGATCGGCAGGCCATAAACATCCTGCGCTGTTTTGAAAGACGAAGGGATTTTGACCGAGAACGTGCCCTGTGCTGTCTCAACTTCACCGGCGGCGATCAACTGGTTGTTGTTCCGAACCACATTGATCAACTCGTCTGCGGTGACGTTGTAGGCTTCAAGCCGCAGCGGGTCGATCACGACCTCAAGCATTTCGTCGCGATTGCCTGCGATCCCGGCTTCCAGCACCGCATCCAGAGACTCAAGTTCGTCCTGCAAGTCTTTGGCAATGCGTGCTATTGTGCGTTCGGGCACGGCGCCCGTCAGATTGACGATGACAACCGGGAACTCAGAGAAATTGATCTCGGTCAGCGTGTATTGCTCGGCACCATCAGGGAAATCCGCCTGAGCGGTGTTCATGGCGTCGCGAACATCCGCCGTGATCGCGGTTTTGTCCCAGCCAAAATCAAACTCCAGCGCAATGCCGGCATAGCCTTCGGCCGCGGTGGCGGTCATTTCCTTCAAACCGTCCAGATCCGCAAGCTCGGTTTCCATAGGCTTGACCAAAAGGTTCTCTGAATCCTCGGCTGAAATGCCAGGGAACTGGACCGAAACGAAAAGGGCAGGGATTTCAATGTCCGGCTCACCCTCTTTAGGCAGGTTCACATAGGCGAACCCACCCACAACCAAAGAGATCGCGATAAAGGCCAGAACCATTCGGGCCCGATCGGCGGCCCAGCTGACAATACCTGTCATTGCGTTGCTTCCCGGTAAGTCGGCGCAACGGTGACGCCGCTGGTAACAAATTCCTGACCTACGATAATCACGTCAGTGGTTTCCGGCAGACCGCCCACCCAGACGCCTTCCGCGGTGTCGCGTAGCAGGTGAACCGGCATGAAATTAACCACATCGCCGGTGCCCACGGTGCGGACGCCCAGATTGCCTTCGTTATTCAACGTCAGGGCGGATTGCGGCAGCAGATGCGCTTTGACGCCTTCGGCGGCGATCTGGATATTCGCCGTCTGGCCGTCGCGGATTTGCAGGTCGGGGTTGGGAACGGTGATCTCAACCTCGAATGTACGGGTGGTTTCATCCGCCGAGCGGCTGAGGAAGGTCACACGCCCTTCAACCTGTAACCCGGTCACCAATTGCGCGCTTGCCATCGAGCCGACGATGATCCGGTTGACTTCGGTTTCGGGCACAAAACCCACAAGCTTGATCGGGTCCAGCTGAATGACGGTCGCGCACAGCGATCCCGGTTGCATCAGGCTGCCCAGCTCGGCCGTGTCACTTTCCAAAAGACCCTTGAACGGAGCTTCGATTGTCAGCCGGTCGATTTCCCGCTGTGCAGCGGCCACTGCGGCCTGCGCGGCTTCGATTCCGGCCTGTGTGGCCTCCAGCCCGGCCTCGGCGGATTTGATGCCAGCTTTGGCACTGCTCATCTCGGCCTCGCTGGAAATCCGGCGCGTCTCAGAGCCGAACCCGGTTTCTGACAGTTTCCGCGCCGCAACCAGATTGATTTCAGCCTCAGCGAGACGGGCATGGGATTCCTGCAGGCGGGCCTCGGCTTCGGGCACGCGGCTTTCAGCTTCAAGCAGGGCGGCCTTGGCTTCGGCAAGGCTGGCCGGGCGCGTGCCGGGGTCCAGCTCGCAAAGCAGATCGCCTGCTTCGACAAAGGCACCTTTTCGCTTGGGTTCCGACAGAACGGTGGACACCGTTTCCGCCAGCACTTCGACCTGACGGTTGGCCTGGGTCTGGCCGCGCAGTTGAACCGCGCTGCCGATCTCGCGCGCCTGAGAGCGCACTGCGACGACGCCGATTGCGTTTTCTGCCAGCGTTTCTGTCACGGAAGCGGTTTCAGCCGCGGTGTTTTCCTGGTCGTCTCCGCGACCGGCAAACGCAAACAACGCATCGCGTTCAAACACGAGGAAATACAAAGCAACAATAACCAATACGGCGTTGACGAATGAAATCAAACGCATGTGGTGCCTTTCCAGATATTTCGGCCAACCTGACCATGGCATATAGGTCTTCAAATGGGGTCAGGCTGTAGACTTGTCCATACTGAACTGAATAGTTCGGTTTACTTTTTTTCGCAAGAGGCACGCAGATCGCGCCAAATGTGTAAATTCGGGCACTTGGCTTGCCGGTGGTGGCGGGGTATGACATGGCGCTAGAAAGCCAGACAGTCAGCCTGGGGGCAGGGATGAGCGACGCCGACAGTTTCATTGATGAAGTCACCGAAGAGGTGCGCCGCGACCGTATGTACATGCTGTTGCGCCGTTGGGGATGGGTTGGTGTTGTCGCTGTTGTTGCCATCGTCGGCGGTGCTGCGTTTAACGAATACCGCAAAGCGCGCGATACGGCCCAGGCGCAGGCGTTGGGCGATGCGATTCTGTCTTCGCTGGCGGAAAACGGCTCGACCGAGCGGGCGGCCAGCTTGCAGGCGGTCGACGCGCAGTCGGTGGGTGGTGAGGCGGTTCTGAACTTGCTGTTATCCGCGTCTCAGGTTGAGGCCGGATCAGAACAGGACGCAGTAAACAGCCTGAATGCAATCGCGACGCAAGGAGATGTGCCCGAAATCTATCGCGCGATTGCAACATTCAAGGCCCTGTTGCTTCAAACCGAAACACTGCCAGCAGCCGACCGCCGCCAGCAGTTTGAAGCCTTGGCCGTGCCGGGTGCTCCGTTGCGCCTACTGGCCCAAGAGCAACTGGCCTTGATTGACGTTGCGGAAGGCGAAACGCAGGCAGCGCTGGAGCGTTTGCAAGCGCTTCGTCAGGATGCCGAAGCCGGAGTGGATCTGCAGCAGCGCGCGGCACAGCTGATCATCGCGTTGGGAGGCGTGCCCGATCCGCTGGCAGGCCAGCAAGGCTGATTGGGCGTCGGCAACAGGGAAAAAGACAGGCGAGTGCGAACAATTATGGTAACAAGACTATTCTCACGCTTCGGGATGCCCGCTGCCGCGATCGCGCTAACTGCTCTGAGCGCCTGTGAAGAACCCGAGGTGATTTTGCCCGGCGCCCGTGAAGACATTCGTTCCATTCAGGATAACGAGACCGTTGAAACGCAGGGCAGCAAGCCGATCAGCCTGCCAGCTCAGTCGCGGAACGCCAATTGGTCGCAAAGCCCCGGAACAGCCGCGTTCCGAACCACCAACGCCGCGCTCAGCGCCGCGCCCAAACGTGTCTGGTCGACCTCGATCGGGGCGGGGGATTCGCGCAAGCAACGGATCACGGCAGAACCTGTTGTTGCGGGCGGCCTGATCTTTACTTTGGATTCCGGTGCGACAGTCACTGCGGTCACACCGCAAGGGCAAGTGGCCTGGAGTACTAATCTGATTCCGCCTTCCGAGAAGGACAATCAGGCGACCGGCGGCGGTTTGGCCTATTCCGATGGTGTTCTTTATGTCTCGTCCGGTTTCGGGCGTCTGACTGCGCTGGATGCCAAGACGGGCGCACAGCGTTGGCAGAAACGGCTGAACGCGACCGGCAGTGGCGCGCCTTTGGTCAGCGGCGGGCTGCTGTATCTGGTGGCCGGGGATGAAACCGGTTGGGCCGTCAACACCAAGGATGGGCGCATCGCCTGGCAAATCGAAGGCACGCCCAGTGTCGGAAATGTCCTGGGTGCTCCGGCCCCGGTGCTGGCAGCTGAGTTCGCGGTGTTTGCCTTTGGCTCTGGCGATATTGCCGCCACATTCCGCAAGGGGGGTATCCGGCGCTGGAACGCTTCGGTCGCTGGCGGCCGCCGTGGCCGGGCCGTCGCGCAGGTTGTTGATGTCACCGGAGGCCCCATGGTTGTGGGCGATTCGATCTATATCGGCAACCACTCGGGTCGCACGGTGTCCTTTGACGCCAATTCAGGCGAGCGGAACTGGACCGCTGCCGAAGGTGCCGTGGACACGGTTTGGGTTGCAGGCAACAGCGTGTTTCTGATCAGCGACCGCAACCAGTTGGTGCGCCTGAACGCGGCGGATGGATCAATTGTCTGGGCGCAGGACCTGCCGGGCTTTGTCAAGGACAGACCAGGGCGCAGGGGTGCGATTTACGCCCATTACGGGCCGGTTCTTGCCGGAGGGCGCATTGTCGTGTCGTCGAATGACGGGTTCCTGCGTTTCTTCAACCCTGTCGATGGCTCACTGGTCTATCAGGTTGAGGTGCCGGGCGGGGCAACCACAACTCCGGTTGTGGCAGGTCAAACCCTTTATGTTGTCTCGACCAAAGGCGATCTACACGCTTTCCGTTGACGGCAAGATGCGCTAAAGGGCGCGTCTGAGTCTTGAAAGTAGAGTATCATGTCGCTGACCCTCGCAATTGTGGGGCGCCCGAATGTGGGCAAATCCACCCTGTTCAATCGCCTTGTGGGCAAACGTCTGGCTTTGGTCGACGACCAGCCTGGGGTGACGCGTGACCTGCGCGAAGGCGAGGGGCGTCTGGGTGATTTGCGCTTTACCGTGATCGATACGGCTGGGCTTGAGGATGCGACCGATGACAGCCTTCAAGGCCGGATGCGCCGCCTGACCGAACGTGCCGTGGATATGGCCGATGTCTGCCTGTTCATGATCGACGCCCGCACGGGTCTGACCCCAACCGACGAGATGTTTGCAGAGATCCTGCGCAAACGCTCAAAACACGTCATTCTGGCTGCCAATAAGGCCGAAGGCTCGGCGGCGGACGCGGGTGTTTTGGAAGCTTACAATCTGGGTCTTGGTGAGCCGGTGCGCCTGTCGGGTGAGCATGGTGAAGGGATGACCGACCTGTACGCGCAACTGATGCCGCTGGCCGATGCCGCCGAAGAGGCGCAGGAGGATGAGGCCCCTGAAACCGATATCGAGCTGGATGAAGACGGAGAGGGCGAAGCCCGGCTGATTACTGACTCAAAGCCGCTGCAGGTTGCCGTAGTCGGACGTCCGAACGCGGGCAAGTCTACTCTGATCAACAAGATCATGGGCGAAGATCGCCTGCTTACGGGCCCTGAGGCGGGTATCACCCGCGATGCCATCAGCCTGCGCGTGGATTGGGCGGACCCGGATGGGGAAAGCACGCCGATGCGGATCTTTGATACCGCGGGGATGCGTAAAAAGGCCAAGGTACAGGAGAAGCTGGAGAAGCTCTCGGTCTCTGACGGGCTGCGTGCGGTGAAGTTCGCCGAGGTTGTTGTAGTGTTGTTGGACGCAGCGATTCCGTTTGAACAACAGGATTTGCGCATCGCTGATCTGGCGGAACGCGAGGGTCGTGCGGTCGTTGTTGCGGTCAACAAATGGGACGTTGAGGAAAACAAGCAGGAAAAGCTGCGGGACCTCAAAGAGTCGTTTGATCGTCTGCTTCCGCAACTGCGCGGCGCGCCCTTGATTACGGTCTCAGCCAAAACGGGCCGAGGATTGGAGCGACTGCGCGCTGCCATCCTGCGTGCGCACGATATCTGGAACCGCCGGGTGCCGACGGCTGCCTTGAATCGCTGGCTGACCGCGATGCTGGAACAGCACCCGCCGCCAGCCCCGCAGGGCCGCCGGATCAAGCTGCGCTATATGACTCAGGCCAAGACCCGCCCGCCCGGGTTTGTCGTGATGTGTTCGCATCCTGACAAGATGCCTGCCAGCTATACCCGCTATCTGGTCAATGGCCTGCGCGAAGATTTCGATATGCCCGGCACACCCATTCGCCTGACATTGCGCGGGCAGGGTGACAAGAACCCTTACAAGGGGCGGCGCAAAAAGAACGCGGGCGCATTGGCTAAACATCTCAAGGGTCGCGCGTAACTGCGCCAATTTTCAGCATTTTAACCGAGGGGGCGTGACAGCCCCTCGGCATCGCGTTAGCATTCGCGTGCGTGCATTTGTTTGCGCACGCGTTGGTTGTACGCGGATTATCCGCACCTAATTTTGAACAGACTTTGTGCCAAGGCGTCGTGGGGAGCGGGCTGGATGGACCTTAGAGACTATACAAGACAATATGCAGTACAGGACAACCGGCTGGCTGCGCTAAGCTATTTCGGAACATTTGCGGTGTATTTCGCCTCGCTGACGCTGGCGATTGTCTATGTCGATCGCTGGTACGTCATGGTCCCCGCCGGTGTCGTCTTTGCCTTCTCGGCTGTGCGCCTATACGTGCTGCAGCATGACTGTGGCCATCATTCGCTGTTTGAAACACGGCAGCAGAACGAATGGGCCGGGCACGGGTTGTCACCTTTCACCTTTGCGCCATTCGAAGTGATGAAGCAGAACCACAACCTGCATCACGCGGGTATCGGCAATCTTGAGCACCGAGAGACCGGCGAAATCCATACGATGACCCTGCGCGAATGGAATGAAGCTGACTGGAAAAAGCGCCTGTTTTACAGGCTTTATCGTAATCCTTTTATTCTGGTACCGGTGGGTGCGTTGTTTACCTACTTCATCCGCTATCGCTGGCCGAAGAACACTGTGCGCTTCGGCGTGACGGGCGTGCTGCTGCACAACCTTTCGATCGTCGTGTTCCTCGGTCTGCTTTACCTGATTGCAGGCAGTACCGGAATTCTGGTGTGGCTCGTGTTCTCGCTGCTGGGCGGGATGCTGGGTGTCTTCCTCGTCTACCTGCAACATAACTTCGAGGATACCTACTGGGACCGCCGCCCCGATCTTGATCCGAAACTGGCCGCGCTGCAGGGCTCGTCAGCGCTGGATTTCGGGTGGTGGTTCGACAATGCGGTGGCCTGCATCACCCTGCATGACATCCACCATTTCAACGCACGTATCCCATCGTACCGGTTGCGCGCCTGCCACTATAACCTGCCGTCTGAGTATACTCCGCGCCGGATCAAGTTTCCCGAAGCGGTGGCGGCTTTGAATCTCAAGCTTTGGGACGAGGATGCGAAGCGCCTTGTTCCGTTCCCGAAAACCCGCCGTGATCAGCAATTGGCCCATAGTGGCTGAGGTCGTAGGGCATAGCCGCATCTATACGCTCTTGCCTCGCTGTATATGCTGTGTATATACGATTGTGTGAGGAGACAAAGAAAGGACCCGCAATGACCGCAGTAACCGACGTGCGTGGCGTAGGACAAGCGCTGGCGCAGGCGCTCAGCGCGAATGGCTTTAAGACCGCCGAAGATCTGGCCAAGGCCAAACCGGAAGATTTGGTCAAAGTCCCGCGCATTGGCGTCGCCCGAGCGCCCCTGTTGATCGCTGCAGCACAAGAGGCGGTCAGCGCAAAGCCTGATGCCAAAGCACCGGCCCGCCGCGCGCCAGCCCGTAAACCGGCAACCCGCCGTGCCGCGACACGTACGTCTGCAGCGGCCAAGAAGGCGGAAGCAGAGCGTAAAGCAGCAAAGGAGCGTGCGGCAGCAGAGCAGGCCGCAGCCGAGGCGAAGGCAAAGAAGAAGGCGAAAGCTAAGGCCAAGGCCGAAAAGGCAGCCAAGAAAAAGCTGGAAATGGAAGCGGCTTTCAAAAAGGCCAAAGAAAAGGTCAAGGAAAAGTCCAAGAAGGGCAAGAAAGACAAAAAGCCCAAGAAGGACGACAAAAAGAAGTCCGACAAGAAAAAGGATAAGAAAAAGGCGAAGAAGTAAGCCTTCTTCGCCTTTGAGTATTGATGACCGGCGCCTTTGGGGGACGCCGGTTTTCTTATGCCAAGGTACCGTCTGTTTGCAGCGTCAGCTTGCCGCCCAGATAAGGGGCCAAAACCTCGGGCAGAGTGACCGTGCCATCTGCGTTCTGGCCGTTTTCAAGCACTGCGATCAGGCAGCGCCCGACTGCCAGTCCCGAGCCGTTCAGCGTATGGACATACTCCGGCTTGCCGCCTGCTTCGGGGCGGAAACGCGCATTCATGCGGCGGGCCTGGAAATCGCCTGTGGTCGAGACCGAGCTGATTTCGCGATAGGTATTCTGACCCGGCAGCCAAGCTTCGATATCAAAGGTACGGCGAGCACCAAAGCCCATATCGCCGGTACACAGAACAACCGTGCGGTAGGGTATGCCCAACTGCTCCAGTAGGTCTTCGGCACAGCGCAGCATGCGTTTCTGCTCCTGATCCGAGGTGTCAGGATGGGTGATCGAGACCATTTCGACCTTTTCGAACTGGTGCTGGCGCAGCATGCCTGCGGTGTCCTTGCCGGCGCTGCCAGCTTCGGACCGGAAGCACGTCGTGTGAGCAGTCATTCGGATGGGCAGGGAGGCTTCGTCCAGAATGTCACCTGCCACTGAATAGGTCAGCGTCACCTCGGAGGTTGGGATCAACCACCAGCCATTAGTGGTCTGATAACTGTCTTCGCCGAATTTCGGCAGCTTGTCAGTCCCATACATTGCCTCATCACGGACCAGAACGGGGGTCTGCATCTCGGTCAGGCCGTTCTTGTCGATATGTGTGTCCAGCATGAACTGAGCCAGCGCGCGATGAACGCGGGCAACGCCCTTTGACAGGTTCACAAAGCGGCTGCCACTGGTCTTCGCGGCTGTTTCGAAATCCATCGCTGCAGCGACGGCGGGGATTTCATAGTGCTCTTTGGGGTCAAATTCGAAGTTGCGCGGATTGCCCCAACGGTTCACCTCGACATTATCGTCCTCATCGGCACCTTGCGGCACGTCGTCGGCGGGGACGTTGGCGATGCGGGCCAATTGATCGGTCAGCAGTGCGTCGAGGTCCTTCGCCTCGGTTTGCATCCGGGCGACCTCGGCCTTTTTCTCGGCGACCAGGGCGCGCAGGCGTTCGAACTCAGCTTCATCTCCGCGACCTTTGGCGGCACCAACCTCTTTGCTGGCTTTGTTTTGTTCGGCCTGCGCCGTTTCGGCGGCCAGAATTTTGGCGCGCCGACTTTCGTCCAGCCGCAGCAGGTCTGACGACACCGGCGCGTCCCCACGGCGCGCAAGGGCGGCGTCGAAGGCGGCTGGGTTTTCGCGAATGGCGCGGATGTCGTGCATGGTTCAGATCCTTAATGCGTGAATCACTAGGATCGCTTATGCACCATCTGAAAGGCGGGGTGTAGCACCGGTTACGACTTATCGGCATCCTCGTGTGTTTCGTGTGCCAGATGACCGTCCCAACCCTCGACCGGGATCTTTGGCTCGGGCGGATCGGCCATGTACGAAGGCGTCATGATCTGCACATTGTTTTCGTTGAACACAGCCACAATGTTGCGATGCAGGTCCGAGCGGATTTTCGGAATAATACTGCCACGCGTCGTATAACCGTTGATCTGATAGTTGATCGCGTAGTCGGCCAGAGCGGTCCATAAAACAAAGGGTTCGGGCTTGGACTTGATCCCCTTTGTTCGGTGGGCGGCCTCGATCAGCATCGCTTCGACCTTCTCGGGCGGCTCCTCGTATCCAATGCCAACGGTTGTGTGCAGCAACAGCCCACTGCCGTCCGTTTTCTTCGAGAAATTCACCACGTCCGAGTTCATCAATTGGGCGTTGGGGATCGAGATCAGCTCGTTCTTGATGGACTTCAGATGCGTCTCCATCAGCTTGATCTGCACCACGTCCCCGATATGGTCGCCGATCTGAATGCGGTCCCCGATCGAGGTCGAGCGTCGATAGATCACGAAAAGCCCCGCCAGCATGTTCGACACGACCGAGTTCGCGCCTAGTGACAGCATGGCACCGACAAGAATGGTCAGTCCCTGAAAGGCCGCCGAATCCGAACCGGGAATGTAGGGCACGGCAAAGACCAATGCGATCAGGATGACGACAACGCGGGCGATGTTGAATGTTGGGTTGATCCAGTGTTTTTCGAAATCCCCCATCTCGAACGTGCCAGCTTCGACTGCGTCAAAGAACACGCGCATGCCGCGAATGATATAAAGGGTGATCCAGGTGATCAGCGCCAGCATGATCATGTTTGGGATATAACTGACGATACCCTTGAAGATCAGCAGGACCGGCTCAGTCAGGTAGGTCAGCAGAAGCTGCGCGAAATAGCGGGTCTCGGCAAAGGCCAGCAGGATGAACGACAGGTAATAATAAAAGCCCAGAAAGAAGACGACGAGCAGGATGAAGTTCAGGCCATAACTGACCAGAGCGGCGATAGCTTGTGCCTGCACGCTTTTTGCTGTGGCGGTTTCCACCTCTTTCAGGTGGCGCTGAACGAAACGCAGGGTGCGCCGTCGGATTCTGCGATGCAGCCACAGGATCACCACGATGAACAGGACAAAGGCAATAGTCCAGGCGGCCGCCTCAATCGCGCCGGACACACGGGCCCGGTCTGTCCGGTTTGCACGATAGGATTCTATGGATTGTTTGATCGCATTGCCATGCAAGACACTGAGAACGCTCAGATCCATCTGGTCCAGTTCGGAATCGGCCGTGGTGACAATTGAAATTCGCTCACCATCCGCCAGAATCCAGGTGCCCAACTCGGTTTCTTCAAAGCTGATTTCAACCGTTGGGTTGTCCGAGGCCTCGGCAACTTGAACGATCTTATCCTGAACAGTTTCCGCGCGTTCCGGGGCGGGCAGGGCGCTGGACCCTCGCACCTGGAACAGAATATCCCCATCCACAATCACCGGAGCCATAAAGGCATCCGAATCCTCTGCCTCGGTTTCGGTGTTCGCAAGGGGTGCTTCCTGCGCCGAAACCGACCCCACCAGGTATAAACCCAGCGCAAGCGTGATCAGAAAATAAGGCAGCAATCGGAAGGGCTTGAATTGTCGTGTCATGTGTCCCCCTTGAGCGGAACTATACCTTGTTTGGGTGATGTTCCTAGGACATATCTGCAACGCTTTGACCATTCGGGCCAGTCGCAAAGGCGGAAGTGGCACTTTGCATCATCGCCTTTGCTTGCAAAGGGCGGGTTCAAAGCATAGGTTCCCGGCAAATTTGCGGAGTGTTGCCGCAAGATCTGAATAAAGGAATGTCCCATGGAAGGTGGCGCAATCGCCCAGTTTCTCCCGCTGATCCTGATTTTTGCGATCATGTATTTCCTGCTGATCCGTCCGCAGCAGAAAAAGATGAAAGAACATAAGGCGATGGTCGATGCGCTGCGTCGTGGGGATCAGGTGGTCACTCAGGGTGGCCTGATCGGCAAGGTGGTCAAGGTTAAGGACGACGGCGAAGTCGAGGTCGAGATCGCCGATGGCGTCAAGGTGCGCGTGGTTCAGGCGACCATCGCTCAGGTCCTGAACAAGACCGAACCGGCGAAGTAACTTCGCGCGACAATTCCTTGAAAAGGCAGGGTAATGCTGCAAATTGATACCTGGAAGCGGGTTCTGATCTGGTCGGTCTGTGTGATCGGCCTTTTCCTGGCCCTGCCGAATGCGTTTTACACCCGCGTTGAGCTGTCGAACGATGCCAAAGCAGAGATTGAGCTGGGCGCAGACACTCCGGAAAACCAAGCTGAAGCTGCGTTGTGGCCCAATTGGCTGCCATCATCGCTGGTCAATCTGGGTCTTGATCTGCGCGGCGGGGCGCATCTGCTGGCCGAGGTCAAGGTAGAGGATGTATACGAATCCCGGATGGAGGCGATGTGGCCAGAAGTCCGGGATGCTTTGCGCGACGAACGTGTGACCGTTGGCACAATCCGCAAGCAACCTTCCGCCCCGGATGAGATTCGCGTCCGCATCAGCCAACCCGAGGGCATGCCCCGCGCGTTGGAGGTTGTGCGCGGTCTGGCCCGACAGATCCAGACCCTGACGGGTGTCGGTTCGACAGATATCGAGGCCCGGGCCGAAGGCGACACAATCATTGTCCAGTTGTCCGAGGCTGAAAAACTGGCTTCAGATGACCGTACCGTGCGTCAAGCACTGGAAATCATTCGCCGCCGGATCGATGAGGTCGGCACGCGCGAGCCCACCATTCAGCGTCAGGGCGCGGATCGCATACTGATTCAGGTGCCGGGCATCGGCAGCGCGGGGGAACTGAAAGAGATTATCGGCACGACCGCGCAGTTGACCTTTAACCCGGTCGCAGGCCGCGGGACTGACCCGGATGCGGTTCCGGGCATTGGTGAGAAAATCGTTTCATCTATCGACGAGAATGGCGTTTATTATACCATCGACGCGGCCCCAGTCGTAACCGGTGAAGAACTTGTCGATGCACAACCTTCGTTCGACCAGAACGGTCGTCCGGCGGTCAGCTTCCGGTTCAATACCTCCGGCGCGCGCAAGTTTGGCGACTACACGCTGGAAAACATCGGCGCGCCGTTTGCCATTGTGCTGGATGACGAGTTGATCTCGGCCCCCGTGATCCAAAGCCATATTCCGGGCGGCTCAGGCATCATCACCGGCAACTTTACCGTTGAGGAAAGCACCAATCTGGCCGTCCTGTTGCGTGCCGGTGCGCTGCCTGCGGGGTTGGAATTCCTCGAAGAACGCACCATCGGCCCCGAGTTGGGGCAGGACAGCATTGACGCTGGCAAGGTCGCAACCATCGTGGCCTTTGTCGCGGTGCTGACCTTCATGGCACTCAGCTATGGTCTGTTTGGCCTCTTCGCGAATATTGCGCTGATCATAAACGTGGGGCTCCTATTCGGGCTTCTGTCGCTGATCGGAGCCACGCTGACCCTGCCGGGTATCGCTGGCATCGTGTTGACGGTCGGTATGGCTGTGGACGCTAACGTGCTGATCTTCGAGCGTATCCGCGAGGAACTGAAATCCGCCAAAGGCCCGGCGCGTGCCATCGAATTGGGTTACGAAAAGGCGCTGTCGGCCATTCTGGACGCCAACGTGACCACCTTCATCACGGCAACCATCTTGTTTGCCATGGGCAGTGGACCCGTGCGCGGTTTCGCCATCACCCTGGGGTTGGGTATTCTAACCTCGGTCTTCACAGCGATCTTTGTGACGCGCCTGATGATCGTCATATGGTTCGAACGCCGCCGTCCGAAAATGATCGAGGTTTGACATGAGACTGAAACTCGTACCCCAAAACACCTCGTTCGATTTTTTCAGCCGCTGGAAGGTCTGGCTTGGCATCTCGGGCCTGATGATGGTGATCGCCTTCACTTCGTTCATGCTACAGGGGCTGAATTTCGGCATCGACTTCCGGGGTGGTACCACGATCCGGACCGAGAGCGCGCAAGAGATCGATGTTGGTGCCTATCGCGACGCCATTGCTCCCTTGGAACTGGGCGATGTCACGATCACCGAGATTTTTGATCCAACATTCGGCGAAGATCAGAACGTCGCGATGATCCGCATTCAGGCGCAGGCTGATGCCGAGGCGGTGTCTGCCGCGACCGTCACAGCGGTCGAACAGGCGCTGCAAGGCGTCGTACCGGATATCGAGTTCGTGTCGGTCGAATCCGTCGGCCCCAAAGTCTCGGGTGAGTTGATCCAAACCGCCGTGATCGCGGTGGTCCTCGCTATCGGAGCGGTGCTTGTCTACATCTGGCTGCGCTTTGAATGGCAGTTCGCATTGGGCGCGGTCGCTGCCCTTGTCCATGACGTGATCCTGACCATCGGCATCTTCTCTGAGCTGCAAATCCGCTTTGACCTCGCAATCATCGCGGCACTGCTGACCATCGTGGGCTACTCATTGAACGACACCGTGGTTGTCTTCGACCGGGTGCGTGAGAACCTGCGGAAGTACAAGAAGAAAGAGCTGAAGGAAGTCCTGAACATCTCGATCAACGAGACGCTCAGCCGGACGGTGATGACCTCGGTCACCACATTGCTGGCGTTGATCTCGCTTTATGTGCTGGGCGGGGATGTGATCCGGGGCTTTGTCTTTGCGATGATCTGGGGTGTGATCGTGGGAACCTATTCCTCGGTCTTCGTGGCCTCGACCATCCTGCTGTGGCTGGGTGTCAAACGCGACTGGTCGAAACCGTCCAACACGGCCGGCAATCAGTTCGCCAATATCGATGCCTGATCTGATTGGCCAGACCCCGGCGGGTCTGGTCATCCCGAATCTGACGGGCAATTGGATGGGCGGCTGACTGTTCCGCCCCGACTAGGCTATTTCTCATTGGGGGGCTTATCTGGCGATAACCATTGCGGCCTTGTCCGGATTGCCGCTTTGAGGCTAGAAGACCCCATGCGCCTGAATGAGATCACCTACAATAACGCAGTGCCTGTCGACGGGTACGGTCCCGGATTTTTCCGTATCGGCGGCGAGGTTTTCGAGGGTCGGGTCCTGACCGGCCCTTCGGGCACCGCGAACTGGGGTGGATATGATGATCGGACGGCTCTGCTGGACCTCGCTGACGACATAGATGTCCTGCTTATCGGTACAGGCGCGGATCTGACCCACATCCCGCAAAACCTTCGGTCCGCGCTGGAAGACGCCAACATTGGCGTCGAGGTCATGAACTCTCCGGCGGCATGCCGCACATATAACGTCCTGCTTTCAGAAGGCCGCCGTATCGCGCTCGCGTTGTTGCCTGTCTGAACTGATCCAGTCTTCATCTGGCCCAAAATATCCCGGGGAGCGCGAGGGGCTGGCCCCTCGCTCCACCGTCACGCCATGAACCGCGCTCTCTGACTCTGCGGCAATTCCGACCTTTTGCCTGTGCGCACAATCGGCTAAGCGGGCAGAATGACTTTGACGGTGACTGATCTGGCGATTGCCCGCGGCGGCGTTCCGGTGCTCGAAGGGCTAAGCTTCAAGCTCGAGGTCGGGCGCGCGCTGATCCTGCGTGGGCCCAACGGGATCGGTAAGACCACACTGCTCCGAACCCTGGCCGGGTTGCAGCAACCGCTTGATGGGCTGATCGAAGGGGCAGAGGATCAGATCGCTTATGCGTCACATTCCGATGGGTTAAAGCCAACGCTGAGCGTTGCCGAAAACCTCAGTTTTTGGGCTTCGGTGTTCGGCACGACGGGTATCCAGACCGCACTTGACGCGTTTGCACTGAACGAACTGGCTGACCGGTACGCGGGCAACCTGTCTGCCGGGCAGAAACGGCGCCTCGGGCTGGCGCGCATGCTGGTCACTGGCCGCCCGATCTGGATGCTGGACGAGCCGACTGTGTCATTGGACAAAAACGCCGTTCAGATGTTTGCGGACGCAGTCCGCGCGCATTTGGGGCAGGGCGGTTCTGCCCTGATCGCCACCCATATCGATCTTGGCCTTGACGGAGAGGTACTGGATGTCGGCCCCAACAAGGCCAAGCCCAAACCCATCGATGATTTCGATGGAGGTTTCCTGTGATCGCCCTTCTGCTGCGTGATCTGAAGCTGGCCTTCCGCGCAGGCGGAGGTTTTGGCCTCGGCCTGGCCTTCTTCCTGATTGTCACAGTGCTGGTACCTTTTTCGGTCGGCCCGCAATCCTCACTATTGTCGACGATTGCGCCGGGCGTGCTGTGGCTGGGCGCTTTGCTGGCTTGCCTTCTGTCGCTTGATCGCCTGTTGGCGCTGGATTGGGAGGACGGTTCGCTCGACCTGCTGGCGACCGCGCCGCTGCCGCTCGAGGCTGTCGTGACGATGAAGGCGCTAGCCCATTGGCTGACGACCGGCCTTCCGCTGGTTCTGGCCGCGCCGTTTCTGGGTGTGTTGCTGAATTTGCCCGTGCCGGGGTTCTTCTGGCTGGTCATATCCTTGCTGATCGGTACCCCCGCGATGAGCGTTATCGGCACCTTTGGCGCAGCCCTGACCGTGGGTTTGAAGCGCGGCGGCCTGCTGTTGTCGCTGCTGGTCTTGCCGCTTTACGTGCCTACGTTGATCTTCGGGGCCGAAGTCGCCCGACGTGGGGCAACGGGGATGGAAACCCAAACCCCGCTGCTGATGCTGGCCGGGATAACCGCTGCCACGGTTGCACTGCTGCCCTTTGCCAGTGCTGCGGTATTGCGGATCAATCTGCGGTGAAGCGCCACAGCATTGACCGAGGTCAATTGAGAACTTGCTCGAGTCGGACTAGATAGAGCCCATGTCAATCGCAGCCAAAGCCAACTCCCTTTGGGAATATGCCAATCCAAGGAAATTCCTGGCCACCAGTGAACGGGTCCTGCCGTTCTTCTGGATCAGTGCAGGTTTGTGCCTGGTTGTCGGGCTGGTCTGGGGCTTTTTCTTTACTCCGGATGACTACAAGCAAGGTTCGACCGTCAAGATCATCTATTTGCATGTTCCGTCGGCACTGATGGCGATCAACTGTTGGCTGATGATGCTGGCGACCTCGCTGGTTTGGCTGGTGCGGCGTCACCACGTCAGTGCGCTGGCGGCCCGCGCCGCTGCCCCGATAGGTATTGTGATGACGTTGATAGCGCTGGCGACCGGCGCCATTTGGGGCCAGCCCATGTGGGGCACATGGTGGGCGTGGGACCCGCGCCTGACCTCGTTCCTGATCCTGTTCCTGTTCTACTTGGGCTATGTGGCCCTGTGGGAAGCCATCGAGGATCCGGACACCGCCGCCGATCTGACGTCTGTGCTGTGCCTGGTGGGATCAGTTTTTGCCCTCCTCAGCCGCTATGCGGTGAATTTCTGGAACCAGGGTCTGCATCAAGGGGCATCGGTCATGCGGGCCGGGGCGATTACCGGTGCCGATACCGAAGAGAAGGTCAGCAACATCTACTTCTATCCGCTGCTGCTGTGTATCGTGGGCTTTGTTCTGTTGTTCATTGCGCTGGTGTTTTACCGCACCGGAACAGAAATTCGCGCCCGTCGGGTCAAGGTGTTGCTGGCGCGGGAAAGGGTAAGCGGATGATCCCCGATCTTGGAAAATATGCTGATACGGTTCTGTCCGCATACGCGGCCTCGATTGTCTTACTGATCGCGTTGGTGGTGTTTAGTGTGATGCGTGGCCGCAAAGTTCGGGCTGAAATGGAAAAGGTCGAACAAAGGATGACCCGCAATGGCTAAGATTTCCCCGCTTATGCTGGCTCCTCCGTTGATCTTTGGTGCCTTCGCTGTATTGGCGGGGATTGGTATGTTCCGCGACGATCCCAACGCACTGCCATCCGCGCGCGAGGGGCAGCTCGCGCCCCCGGTCGTTCTGACCGAGTTCGCGGGCAAACCGGGTTTCGACGATGCCACATTGCGCGACGGAGAGGTTAAGCTGGTCAATTATTGGGCCAGTTGGTGCGCGCCATGCCGGGTTGAGCATCCCAACCTGCAGGCATTGTCTGACGAAGGCATCCCGGTCTACGGCATTAACTACAAAGATCAGTTGAACAATGCCGAAGCTTTTCTGGTCGAGCTTGGCGATCCTTATCGCGGGATTGGCCGGGATGAGCAGGGGCGTATGGGGTTGGATTGGGGCGTTTATGGCGTGCCCGAAACCTATGTGATCGATGGGGACGGTACGATTATCCTGCGGATTGCCGGACCAGTGACGCAGCGTGTGATCAAAAACACGCTCCGCCCTGCGTTGGAAAAGGCATCCGGCAACTGAGCCCGTGGCCGAGGTGTCCTCTAAAGCCTGTAGCCACCCGTGACAGACAGTGTTTCTCCGGTGATGAATGCTGCATCGTCAGAGGCAAGAAACCTTACGACCCTGGCAATATCCTTCGGAGCACCCGCACGCCCCAAAGCCGTTTCCGCCACAAATTTTGCCGTCAGCTCATCTGATCGTGGTGCCTCGGGCGTGTTGATCGCGCCGGGGGCGACTGCGTTGACGCGAATCCCGTCCGGTCCAAGCTCTTTCGCCATGGCTCGCGTCCAGAGGTTCAACGCTGCCTTGCTTGCCCCATAGGTGGCTGCATCACGCGGCGGCAAGATAGCATTCATAGAAGAAATACTGACAACCGCGGCCCCGCGTTTCAAATGCGGCAAGGCCGCTGACAAAAGCGCGACCGGCGCCAACAGGTTCAAATCCAGAATCGCCCGGTGGTCGTCGAACTGAAACTCCTCCTTCGGGGTCATCTTCACAAGACCGGCATTGTTGACGATCACATCCAGACGCCCAAATCGCTGCAGTGTTTGCGCGATCACTGCCGCGGGCTGATCAGGCTGCGTCAGGTCCGACTTTATCGGCAGCGTGTCTTCCCCTAAAAGTGACGCCGGAGGAAGGGTGGAATGCCAGGTGAAGGCCACGCTGTAATCCTGGTTTAAATCTTCCACGATCGCCCTGCCAATGCCACGCGATCCACCGGTTACCAATGCAACTTTGCCCATATCAACCTCCTCAGCGCACCAGAGCCTGAGTAGTGTGAGAATTCAACTTCTTCTGTTCAAAAATACCTCGGAGCGCGAGGCAGAGCCTCGCAAAAAGCAAAAGGACGCCATGGGCGTCCTTTCACAACTCTTCAAAAATGCAGCCTCAGCTGGCTTTGGCCAGATTCCGCAGCACGTATTGAAGCACACCGCCGTTCTCGATGTATTCGATCTCGGGCGCGGTATCGATGCGGCACTTCAGGGTGATCGTCTTCTCGGCGCCGTCGCCGTAAACGATCGTGCAGGGCACCTCTTGCAGCGGTTCAACCGAGTCCAACCCGTGGATTGAGACGGTCTCATCCCCCTTCAGACCTAGCGATTTGCGTGTATCCCCACCCGTGAACTCGAACGGGATCACGCCCATACCAACCAGGTTCGAGCGGTGGATGCGCTCAAAGCTCTCGGCGATCACGGCTTTCACACCCAGCAGGGCAGTCCCTTTGGCCGCCCAGTCGCGCGACGAGCCCGCACCGTACTGTTCGCCGCCAAAGACGACCAGCGGCGTGCCCTGTTCCTGATAGGCCATCGACGCCTCATAGACCGAGGTCTGCTCGCCATCGGGGCCTTTGGTGTAACCGCCTTCGACACCATCCAGCATCTCGTTCTTGACGCGGATATTGGCGAATGTGCCGCGCATCATGATCTCGTGGTTACCGCGGCGCGAACCGTAAGAGTTGAACTCGCGCGGCTGAACCTGACGGTCGGTCAGATACTTACCGGCAGGTGTGGTCGTCGCAAACGAACCGGCGGGCGAGATATGGTCTGTGGTGATCATGTCCCCCAGGATCAGCAGAACCTTGGCCCCTTCGATGTTCGAGATCGTGCCCGGCTCGGCTCCCATGCCCTGGAAATAGGGCGGGTTCTGGATATAGGTCGAGGTCGGCGGCCAGTCATAGGTCTCCTGCTGCGGAACATCGACGTTCTGCCACTTTTCATCGCCTTTGAAGACGTCCGCGTATTTCGACTGGAACGCATCGCGAGTCACGGTCGCCTCAACCAGCTCTGCGATTTCGCTCTGCGTCGGCCAGATGTCTTTCATGTAGACATCGTTGCCATCCTTGTCCTGACCGATCGGTTCCGAAGTCAGGTCAATGTCCAGAGTACCGGCCAGCGCATAGACCACGACCAACGGTGGCGAGGCCAGATAGTTGGCGCGCACATCCGGCGAGATGCGGCCTTCGAAGTTGCGGTTGCCCGACAAAACCGAGGTTGCGACCAGGTCACCTTCGGCAATGGCTTCGCTGATTTCCCTCTGGATCGGACCCGAGTTGCCGATACAGGTGGTGCAGCCGTAACCCACGAGGTTGAAGCCGATCTTGTCCAGATCTTCCTGCAGACCAGCCGCCTCAAGATAGGCCGACACAACTTGCGAACCGGGGGCCAGCGATGTCTTGACCCACGGCTTGCGATCCAAACCCAACGCGGCAGCTTTGCGCGCCACAAGGCCCGCGCCGATCATCACGTAGGGGTTCGAGGTGTTGGTGCAGGAGGTGATCGAGGCGATCACAACCTTGCCCGACTCCATGCCGTATTCCTCACCTTTGACCTCGACCTGTTTGCCCATCGGGCGCTTGAAAGTCTCTTCCATTTCTTTGGTGAAGGCGGCTTTGGCGTCGGTCAGAGCGACATAGTCCTGCGGACGTTTCGGGCCCGAGATCGCGGGCACGATGGTGCCCATATCCAGCGACAGCGTGTCGGTGTAGATCGGTGCATAGTCCGCGCCGCGCCAGAAGCCGTTCTCTTTGGCATAGGCTTCGACCAGCGCGATGCGGTCTTCGTCACGGCCCGTGTTCCTCATATAGCGCAGGGTTTCCCCGTCAATCGGGAAGAAGCCACAGGTCGCGCCATATTCGGGTGCCATGTTGGCGATGGTCGCACGGTCGGCCAGCGGCAGACGGTCCAGACCTTCGCCGTAGAATTCAACGAATTTACCCACCACACCTTTTTCGCGCAGCATCTCGACGACTTTCAGAACCAGGTCGGTGCCAGTGGTGCCTTCGACCATGGACCCGGTCAATTCAAAGCCCACAACCTCGGGGATCAGCATTGAGATCGGCTGACCCAGCATCGCGGCCTCGGCCTCGATCCCGCCAACGCCCCAGCCAAGTACGGCCATGCCGTTGACCATGGTGGTGTGGCTGTCGGTGCCAACCAGCGTATCGGGATAAGCAACCTCGTCCCCGTTCTGATCGGTATCGGTCCAGACGGTCTGGGCTAGATATTCCAGGTTCACCTGGTGGCAGATGCCGGTGCCGGGGGGAACAACGCGGAAGTTATTAAAGGCGTTCTGGCCCCATTTCAGGAACTGATACCGCTCCATGTTGCGTTCGTATTCACGGTCCACGTTCATCTGGAACGCGCGCGGGTTGCCGAACTCGTCAATCATGACCGAGTGGTCGATGACCAGATCAACCGGGTTCAGCGGGTTGATCTTCTGCGCGTCGCCACCCAGACCTTTGATACCGTCACGCATCGCGGCCAAATCGACCACAGCAGGGACGCCGGTGAAGTCCTGCATCAGAACTCGGGCCGGGCGATAGGCGATCTCACGCGGGTTTTTACCGCCTTTCGCACCCCATTCGGCGAAGGCCTTGATGTCGTCAACCGAGACCGAAAAACCGTCATCCTCGAACCGCAGCATGTTTTCCAGCACCACTTTCAGCGCGGCAGGCAGTTTCGAGAAGTCACCCAGACCGGCCTCTTGCGCGGCGGGGATCGAGTAATAGGAAATGGACTTGCCATTCACGCTCAGGCTGCGGCGTGTTTTGGCGGTATCCTGTCCAACTTTGATGGGCATCTTATGGCCTCCCTCTCAAATGACGTGGAATATGGGATTCGCTGAGGGGTATCTGCATGACGTTTGCCTTCGGTTCAAGGTCCAACAGGCCACCTGCGGCAATTTTTGTATACCATTGCACACATTTTTGCAAAATTTCGCCATCAACCTCTCAAGAAACCTTGATTGGTAGGTGAAGGAAGATCGGTTTAGAACTTGAACATCGCCTATCAGACTTGGATTCTACCATGATCAAACCTGCCGCCATCGCGCTTGCTTCGTTGTTTTTTGTCCCGTCGGCCCAGGCCGGATCGGACCCGGTGGTGGTCGAGCTTTTTACCTCGCAGGGCTGTTCTTCCTGTCCTCCGGCGGACCGGATCATGCACGATTTGGCCAAACGGGATGATGTGATCGGTCTGGCGCTGCATGTGGATTATTGGGATTATATCGGGTGGAAAGACGAATATGCCGACCCCGACCACGCTCTGCGTCAAAGGGCTTATGCGCGGCATGCCGGTCAAACGATGATCTACACGCCTCAGATGGTGATCAACGGGCAAAATGACGTTGTTGGAGCGAATGAAGGCGAATTGCGCCAGATCATTGGCGTGCATCTGGCGTCCGCGCCCAAGGCCGAAGTTACCGCCTCGCGGGTCGGGGAAGAGATTAAGGTAAGTGTCACGCCCTTCGAACTGCCAGCGGGTGAACATTACGATATTCGCGTGGTGCAATATTCACCGCTGCGCCATGCATCGATCCGGCGGGGTGAATTGGCGGGGCATGATCTGGACTATGCAAATGTGGTCGAAGGCTGGCAGAGCGCGGGCAGGTGGAACGGTGCCGCCGCTCAGACTTTCGAATTGACCTTGCCGGATGATTTACCGGCGGTCGTGTTGGTTCAACAGGTGGATCACGGGCCGATTGTGGCGGCCGCGCGGGTCAAGTAGTCAGGGCATATCCTGAGGTTTCACACCCAGCCCGCGCCAGGATTTCCAGCGGCGGTGGATCCAGAACCACTGACCCATATGCTGACGGACCATCGCCTCAAGATCGTCATTGGTGAATTGCGTCATGGTCTTGGGATCGGTGTGTGGCACAGGGTCGTGCAGGACAATTTCAAAATCGATGCCGTTGGGTTGGCGCACGGCGTAGCAAGGGATCAACACGGCCTTGTATTTTATAGCCAGTTCCGCATTCAGCACCGAAGTCACGGCAGGTTTTCCGAAAAAGGTAAGTTCCTCACCACCCTGTGCATGCAAGTCTGACACAATGGCGATGATGCCTCCGCTTTTGAGGGTGCGGACCATTTCAACCATGCCGCGGCGTCCCTGTTCGAACATTGGCGCGCCGGTCTCGTAAAAAGCGTCGACATACATATCGTTGAAATAGGGGTTTGCCATTCGACGATACAGACAGCCAATTGGTTTGCCACTGCGGGCCTGCAACGCGACACGCGCGGCAAGGTAATGCCCGAAATGCGCGGTGATCATCATAACCGGCTTGCCCTCGGCGGCGGCCCGGTCAAAGGCTTCGACCCCCGGGCCGGAAATCTTGGCGTTGGTCTGCCGTTTTATGAAACCTTCTGACGAGAAATGCTCCATAATCGCGCGACCGGCGTTGTCGGGTACGGCGCGGCAGATGCGTTTTACTTCTGCCTCGGACAGGTCAGGGCAGGTGAGTTTCAGGTTGCGCCGCACGCGTGTCCGGTAACCCACAACCGGCGCCAGCCACCGGACAATCGCACCCATCGCGGCAATGCGCTTTTCATAGGGAAGCATCCGCATGCCGCCGATCACAGCTTTCAGGAACATGTTGGCGATGTAATATTTGCCAAGCTCAATCCGGCTTAGTTTGGACTTATTTGCTGGCATGGAGAGGACTCACCGGGTGTTTGAAAGTGCGGCCCCAGACATACAGGCCCCGTATCCCGTTCACAAGCGCCAGCCAGCCATCGATGGCGAGTGTCGTTTACTCCTCATCCTCATCTGCCTCGATCAGAGCTATTGCACCTTGTTCCTGAAGGTTTTGAATGGCGGAGATAATAACGGACATCGCTTCTTCGGCCTCTTGCTGTTTGACCTTGCCACGCTCGCCAATTTCTTCGCGCAGATTGTCGGCCATGCGAGAGGATATGTTGGACAACAAAAAGTCGACGGCAGCCTGGTCGTCATTAGTTTTGGCACCGGCCATCGCAGTTATCCACGTGGGCTGTTCGATTTCCCGAAACACCGCAGGGACATCGCGCGGCAAAATGCGGTCCGGCAGATGGGCGAATACAAACAGGGATTTACGGACCGTGTTTGCAAACTCCGTATCTTCTTCATCAAGTGCAGTCAGCAACCCGTCCCGCGTTGTTGCCGCGGATTGATTCAGAATCGCACCCACTCGTGCTCCGGGGCCGTCTTTGAATGCCAGGGACGGGCGCTGGTCTAACTGGGCGGCCAGAGACCATCCGATCCGCTCGACCGCCTCGGGCGTTACATTGGCGGTTTTGGAGACTGCATATGTGATCCGCCGCGCGACCGGGCCGGGCAGGTGGCCCAGCAACTGTGCTGCCTTGGCCGTTTCGAGTTTCGAAAGCATGACGGCGGCAATTTCGGTGCTTTCCGCCTGAGCCATCAGAGCCAGATCCTCTGTCGGGACTTCGCGCAATCTCTGCCAGGGGTCGCCGACCTGCCTTACGCCTGCAACTTTGCGCAATCGCGCTGCGGTGGCGGGGGCGATCTTGCCGTTCACCGCGTCTAAAGCACCTGCCAACCCATGCGGGAAGGACAAACCCACACTGTCCAGCGCGTCCGCGAACTCCTGCGCCACTGCGCCGAGAGTGACCCGGTCAACCAATCCCATGCGGCCCAGTTGATGCGTCAGTTGTTCCTGAAGCGAATCCGGCAGCTCCTCCAGCGGGATATCCGCGCCCTCATTCAAAAGCAGCCGCACGATGACGGCTGCTTTTTCCGTGCGGCTCAGCGACCGGGGGGCAACGGCGGGGGTGTCGGCATCCGATGTTTCGATTGCCGACGCCTGTGAACCCGGCATCATCTGCACCAAAGCGTTTCTGTCCTGCATTTACCTGCTGCACCAAATTTCGCGTCACAGGCAAATTACCGGGAGTCGGGTAAAGAAACCCTGAACCCTAGTAGCTGTAGGTCAGCCCCGTTTGGATGGCCTCGCGCAAAGATGCTTCGGCCCAAGTGCCTTCACCGCCACGCGCCTTGATCTCGCGCCACTGGGCGATGGCCAGATCGGTTTTCCCTTCAGAGACAAAGCCTTGCCCCATATAGCTGCGGGCTAAGATATTGTCGGGGTTGGTCGCGATAGCGTCTTCGTAGAACGCGTTCGCCAATGCAAGCTCACCCATTTTGCGATAGGTGAAGCCCCAATAGGTCAACACGCGATCATCATTTTGATCCATGATGCGCAAAATATCCTGCGCGTGTTCATATTGCCCGTCATAGGCCAATTCGCGCACGGCTTCATAAAGTTGGTCGTCAGTGAAATTGGTCTTGTTCGGCTTGACACATTTACCGGCGGTTTCGTCATAGACGCGACCAAACAGGCATTTTTTCGTGGTGTTGGTGGGCTTGGGTGGATTGTTTTCGCCGCCGCCCGCTGCATGAACCAAAGGGGCGAAAGCAAATGCCTGAAATGCAATTGCGGTAACGAACAATAAGCGCATATTCCTACTCCGTTCTCGGGGCTGTTCACAAAATCATAGTGCGATCTTCAAGAAAGCTAACAACCATCCGACCGTTTTTATTCACAAGTAGGAAAGAAAATCGTCAGCTATTGACGATTTTCATGCAGCTTTGGGATTCAGTGTCCCAAAATGTGCCGTCTGCACAGGATTGTGTTTGTTGCGAATGGGCGCTGCACGCAAGGCCAGCCGTTGCAGTGAAAACCAGCGCCATTGAGCAGAGAAAAGTCCGAACCATGATGTTTCCCCCAAGTGGAAAATGCTCTGTAAGAATAGCCGGTTTTTGGCTTTCTGGCAAAGAATAAGGCCCGGTCAGCAAGTTGCTGCCGGGCCTTTTGAAGGGCATTGATTACCTTGGTTTATTCGCCAAAAACGCGCGCAAAGATCGTGTCGACATGTTTGGTGTGGTAGCCAAGGTCGAATTTCTCTTCGATTTCTTCCGGGCTAAGCGCGGCGGTGACGTCGGCGTCTGCCAACAGTTCCTCTTTGAAATCGGTGCGATGTTCCCAGACCTTCAGCGCGTTGCGTTGAACCATGGCATAGGCATCTTCACGGCTGACACCAGCTTGGGTCAGTGCCAGCAGAACCCGCTGGCTCATCACCAGACCGGGGAACTTGTTCATGTTTTCCAGCATGTTCTCGGGGAAGATCAGCATCTTGTCGATCACGCCGGTCAGACGGGCCAACGCAAAGTCCAGAGTGATCGTGGCGTCCGGCCCAATCATGCGTTCAACCGAGGAATGTGAGATATCGCGCTCGTGCCACAGCGCCACATTTTCCATCGCCGGGATCACGGCTGCCCGCACCATTCGTGCCAGACCGGTCAGGTTCTCGGTCAGCACAGGGTTTTTCTTATGCGGCATGGCTGAGGAGCCTTTTTGGCCCATCGAGAAGAACTCGGCCCCTTCCAACACCTCGGTTCGCTGCATGTGGCGGATTTCGATGGCGATGTTTTCGATGCTGCTGGCGATGACGCCCAAAGTGGCAAAGAACGCCGCATGACGGTCGCGTGGGATAACCTGCGTGCTGATCGGCTCGGGCACCAGACCCAATTGATCGCAGACATGTTCTTCCACACGCGGGTCGATGTTGGCGAAGGTGCCAACCGCGCCACTGATCGCGCCGGTGGCGACCTCGGCGCGGGCGTCGCGCATACGGGACAGGTTGCGGTCCATCTCGGCGTAGAAACGGGCAAAGGTCAGGCCCATGGTGGTCGGCTCGGCATGGATGCCGTGGCTACGGCCGATGCGGATGGTGTTTTTGTGTTCGATCGCGCGGCGTTTGAGGGCAGCCAGCAGACCTTCGAGGTCGGCGATCAGGATATCTGCGGCGCGGGTCAGCTGCACGTTCAGGCAGGTGTCCAGCACGTCCGAAGAAGTCATGCCCTGATGCACGAACCGCGCCTCTTCGCTGCCGACATGTTCGGCCAGATGGGTCAGGAAGGCGATGACGTCATGCTTGGTGACGGCTTCGATTTCATCGATGCGGGCCACGTCGAATTCCACGTCTTTGGCTTTCCACACGGCCTCGGCATTCTCACGCGGGATTACGCCCAGATCGGCCATGGCGTCGCAGGCATGCGCCTCGATCTCATACCAGATGCGGAACTTGGTCTCGGGCGACCAGATCGCGACCATGTCGGGGCGGGAGTAACGTGGAATCATTGGCAGCAGCACCTTTTTATGCTTGGGATGAGGCGTTGGCGCGGGGTTTAGCCGCGTGTGCGTAAAGGAACAAGGCGCGAGTGCGAATATGAGACGGTTTGCCCTGATTTTGGCCTTGTGGCCCGGTTGCCTGATCGCAGGTGACTTCCAAACGTTGACCGGAGAAGAAATTCTGGCTGCGCTGACGGGCAAGAAGCTCGATTATGGGAAAGGCAT
This sequence comes from Ruegeria sp., assembly GCF_965243365.1. Taxonomy (GTDB): domain Bacteria; phylum Pseudomonadota; class Alphaproteobacteria; order Rhodobacterales; family Rhodobacteraceae; genus Ruegeria. Next base: position 2,898,917 of record NZ_CBDEUW010000002.1, read on the forward strand.
CTGGCAGACCTTTGATGAACACATGCAGACGCAGTATTTCTCAGGCCGCCCAAGCGCCGGACGCTGGGCAGTGCGCGAGGATCGGTATTGCTCGGTCTGGCCTCCGTCGGACCTGTGGGCGTGTTATGACGTGCAACAGAATGGCGACGTGATCCGGTTCGTTGATGATCGCGGCGAGGTAACCGACGGTACATATGTGAAATGAACCTTCCCCAAAGCCTTGCTGATTTTGAGGGCAGCTGGTTGCTGAGCCGTACGATTCGGGATGCGCGGGCAGGGCAGGTAGTGCAGGCCGAGGGCATCGCGGATATGCGCCCGGACCCGGACGGGTTGCTTTATGATGAAAAGGTGACTTTGCGTATTCCCGGGCAGGCCGAAATGAAAGGCACGCGCCGGTATCTGTGGCGCGACGGCGGGGATCGGATCGCGGTTCATTTCGAGGATGACCGCTATTTTCACGCACTGAAACTGGGTCTGCCTCATGTGTCTGATCACCATGATTGCCCACCCGACAGCTATGATGCGGTCTATGACTTTTCGAACTGGCCGCGATGGAGCGTCAGGTGGGTGGTGTCCGGCCCCAGAAAATCTTATGAAATGGATACCGAATATCTGCTGCGATAGCGTAATCATCTTGCAGTTTGAGTCTCTAGAGAGCATTGCTGTTGCAGAAATCCTGGTCCGAATTGGGAGAAGTGAAGATGAATGCAAACGTTCTGGCCAACGCGATAGGCCCGCATGAGGGCACGGCGCTGCGCGTCAAGCAAGTGGTTCTGGTGGTTTTGGGTATTTTGGCACTTGCCGTTGCCGCGAAGATCAAGGTGCCGATGTTTCCTTCGCCGGTGCCAATCACAATGGGCACCTTTGCGGTGCTGACCATCGGGGCGGCTTATGGGCCGCGGCTGGGGTTGATAACCATCCTAGGGTATCTGCTGGTCGGCGCGCTGGGCTTTGATGTGTTTGCAAACTCTTCCGCCGAAAAATTTGGCCTGACCTATATGATGGGCGGCACCGGCGGGTATCTGGTTGGCTACGTACTGGCCACGCTCTATCTGGGTTATACCGCGCGGCGCGGACTGGATCGGTCGGTCGAGACCATGGCGGGTCCGATGTTGCTGGCGAATGTGCTGATCTATGTACCGGGCGTGTTGTGGCTGCACCAGTTCACCTCTGGCTGGGAGCAGACGATGGAATGGGGGCTGACACCCTATCTGATCGGCGACCTGATCAAGTTGGGTCTGGCTGCTCTGCTGATCCCGGCCTTGTGGAAACTGGTCGGCGACGCGCGCAGCTGATCCGCATCTCATTAGAAAATCGATACCGCGCCTCGACCTGAGGCGCGGTTTTTTTGTTGTCTGATCAGGCAGGTACTGGACAAGCCGGGTGCACACGGGCCAAGCTGATGGTCGAGAAACGATCAGGTTATTGAGATATGCGTATTTTATTTGGCTCAGCGGTGGTGGCCTGTACCGTCGCATGGATGGGCAGCATGGCACCCGCAGTTGCAGAGACCCCGGTGACATACACCGATGACGGCCGTGCCTTGTTTTCCTTCAACGTCCCCGATTTCTGGACGCTGAGAACCGGTGGCCCGCGTGAGATTGAGGATACAGAACTGGGTGATCCCCGTGCCGTGGCCCGCGTTATGGGCCTGCGCCCGGTGACGGATGACAATGTCTGGATGGGCTTTGTTTCTCCGGCAGGTGTGGAGAGCATTCAGGGCGGGCTGCAATACCTTGAGGATATTGACAAGTTTCTGGTCAAGGAACCGATTGTGACCAGCACCAGTAACACACGCATCGGCGGTTTGCCGGCGCAGGTGATCCGCGGCACCGGAAATCGCGACGGAAGGGGTATCAACTTCACCGCCACCGTGATCGACTTGCCGCGCGGTCGGGTTGCCGTGGTTGTTGCCATCCTGCGCGATGGCGCGGATCCGGCCTATACCGATGTGATGAACGACGTCTTCGCGTCTTTCCGGTCCGCGCAGTGAGGAGGCTCAGATGACACACAAAAACCTGAGACGCGCTGCCCTGGCATTGGGGCTTGGAGTTTCCACAATCACGCTGTCGGCCTGTGATGGTGTCGCAGTGGGAGTTGGAGTCGGGTACGGGTATGATCCGTTCTACGACTCGATGCTGTGGAACGACTATTACCACGACGTCGATGTTGATATAGACGTTGACCGCCCGGGTCGCCCCAAGCCGCCACCTGCGCGGCCGAAACCACCTGTCGCAAAGCCTCCAGCGCGTCCAAGCCCGCCGGTCGCACGGCCTCCGGCAGCGCGACCGCCGATCCACCGCCCGGCCAGACCGCGACGGTAAGCAAAGCGGGGTTAGGCTGAAAGGTCTGACCCCTTCTGTATCTCTGATCTGCTAGATTTCCCCCGTCACCGGCCCCGGCCTGGGCCGATGGCGGGGTGGTGCTCGACGTCTGACCCTTGTGGCATGACCACGTTTCCTAGCCTGTCGGCACCGCCTCTCTTCATCGTCTCGAACAGTTGATTGCGGCCGCCTTGGACCGCGGAGCAGAAGGAAGAGAGCATGAGCAAAGTATCACATGAACGGATCATTGGCATAGATGTCAGCCGCGATTGGCTGGATATCCACCGCCTGCCAGACGGTTGGAGATTTCGCCTGCCAAACACGAAAGTTGGACATACAAAGCTTGCTAGGTCGATATGCGCGGACGGCGCGTTGGTGTGCTTTGAAGCGACTGGCGGACAGGAATGGCGTTTGTGGTCCGCCCTCGATGCGGCTGGGATTGCCACGAGGCAATTGCCACCAGCACAGATCAAGGCCTTTGCTGCCAGTTGTGGCACGCGCGCCAAGACGGACCGGATCGACGCCGAACTGATTGCGCGCTTCATGACGTTCCGGCCCGAAGCAGGACGTAACCTTCCATAGGAAAAATTGCGCCAACTCAGAGCCTTGGCATCAAAGCGCGGGCAACTCGTTGAAACAAGAAAGCGGCTTCTGGTGCAGATCAAAGCGCATCAGAAATTGGGATCGGCAGAGATGTTTGAAGCCATTGATGGCGAACTGAAAGACCTGCTGGATCGTCAGATAGCAGGGCTCGAAACCCGTATCGAACAGACCATCGCAACCGAAGAAAGCTTGGCTGCGACCTGTGACATCCTGCGCTCCGTCCCCGGGATCGGTCCGGTCGCCAGCACGATGCTGATCGCTGAAATGCCAGAGCTCGGCCAGATCACAGGCGAACAGGCCGCAGCCCTCACAGGCCTTGCTCCCATAGCACATGACAGCGGCGCAATGCGCGGCAAGCGCGCCATTGGAGGCGGACGTCGTGCGCTGCGACACGTGTTGTTCCAGGCCGCCCTCGTTGCCAGCCATCACAACCCGGTCCTGAAAACCTTCGCAGATCGCCTTCGCGCCGCCGGCAAGCCGCACAAGGTGGTCATTACGGCAGTTGCCCGAAAGCTCATTACAATCGTGAACGCACTATGCAAATCGCGCGAAAAGTGGGGATCGCAGATTGCCTGAGAAATACAGTTGCTAGGCTTTATTCGGCGAGATTAACTGGGTTTTGGCGATGAAGCCTGATCCTGTTCCGCTTTCTCCCAGATTGTTCTGACCCAGGTTGCTGGCCACATGAACTGCCGCAACGACTTGATCTTTTTCGGGGATTTCACGGCCCGTTTGATGTGCTGCCAAGGGGGAAGGTGCGGATTTGCCTTGTTGTATTGACCAAGGATCGCGTCTGGCGGATTGAGGCTGCCCGCAAAAATGACCACACGGGTTCCCTTTGGCAAACGTGGTTCGACAAAATAGTTCAGTGGGAAGGTTGGAATACACTCGATCCGAAAATGGCGAACCCATCCGCCTGGCCAGAACTTCACGCCGTTTGGGGCGTTTTTGGTCACGAAGTGCTGCTCAAACCGATATTTGTCTGCAACGCCCTGAGGGTCTGCCGCAAACATGTCCTGCAAAGGGGCCAATGCCCCAACAGGCATGCGGTAAATCGAGGTTTGCCCCAGCTTGTGCAGGGGTTTGGCAATGTTTCGGGCCAGCACCACGTCGTTTTCATCGCCAAATTCGAAGAAAGGGTCCAGTGATCCGGTGATTGCAACATCCAGATCCACAAACAGAAACGCCCCTTTCAGGTCGCCAAGCTCTGCCGCCCAGAGACGGGATTTGGGCCATTGGCCGATGGTTCGCTCGGGCATAAAGCCCGGCATCTCGGGCAGGTCGAAACACTCAACACCGGGATCAACGCCCTCGCGTGTGTCCGTGAAGGCGACAAATCGGAAGGGCGGCGTGGTGTTGGCGCACACCATTCTGTAAAGGCGATTGATGTAGGGTGCCCCGTATTTTGTGCCCCAGTTGATGCAAACGATCTGCTTTCTCATGGCTGCATGGCTAACAGCCGCCTTCGGGCGCATCAAGTTTGAAATCCGGTTCCACCGTGCTGCGCAACCCGTTGGTGCCGAGTGTTATTCGATCAATTCGGTGGTGATATGGGCCGACGCTTCCAACGTCCGGTGCACGGGGCACTTATCGGCGATTTCCAGCAGTTTGGCTTTTTGTTCAGGCGTCAGAGGACCTTCCAGCCGGATTTTCCGTCTGAACTGATCTACTTTACCTTCCCCTGCCAACCCAGCGTCCTGTGCATGGACCTTGTCATGGCAGACGTCCACTGAAATACCCGCAAGGGGCCACTGTTTTCGCCGCGCATACATGCGAACCGTCATCGAGGTGCAAGCGCCCAGCCCGGAAGACACGAAACCATAAGGCGACATCCCTTTGTCCGTTCCTCCGTACGATGCAGGTTCATCCGCTACTGCGTGATGCTTGGGCCCTGCTTGTATGTCCTGTAGGAAGCCTGCCGGGTCGGCCTCGGTTACGCGCACGACGCCCTCGGGGGCCCCGGGCGGCGGGGCGGGCGGGTTGAGCTTTACATATCGCGATACCCAGGCGGCAATTACGTCGGCGGCATATTCCGCGTCTTCGGCCCGGGTAATCAGGTGATCCGCATTGTCTAGGGTCACAAAGCTTTTGGGGTGTTTTGCGGCCAGAAAGATGGTGCTGGCGTTGTCGATGCTGACCGTCTCGTCCCGGGGGGCATGCAGGATCAGCAAGGCGGTCCTCAATTCGGCAATCGCCGGGGTCAGCGCAGCTTCCGAGATATCGTCTACAAAGGCTTTGCCGACGCGGAAGGGCCGACCGCCCAATGTGACTTCGGCGCTGCCCTGTTGTTGGATTTCTGGCAGCGCGGTTTCGAAATGATGAGCAACGTGGCCTGGGTCAGCAGGGGCGCCAAACGTCACCACGGCTTTGACAGATGGTATCCCAGCCCGTGCGCGCAACACAGCAGCACCGCCCAGAGAATGGCCGATCAGCAGGGCCGGTGCCATATTGCGTTGTGCCAGATACTGCGCGGCGGCTATCAGGTCTTCAACGTTCGACGTGAAGGTTGTGTTGGCAAACTCTCCGTCTGAATGACCCAGCCCTGTGAAATCGAACCGCAATACGGCAATTCCCATAGCCGCCAGACGTGCCGAGATGCGACGCGCGGCCGGAATATCCTTGGAACAGGTAAAACAATGCGCAAACAAGGCGGTCGCCAGCACCGGACCATCCGGCAGGTCAAGGCGCGCGGCGAGTTGGCTGCCGTCATGACCGGCAAAGGTGATGCGTTCGGTGGGCATAGGGCGCTCCTGAATCGTGTCCCTCAGAGTGGGTGCGCAGGCGTGAAGTCACAACCCGCGTGACATCCGCCTCACGCGGAGGTGACCTTTTGCGCCTCAGTGTTACGTTTGCCCCATCAGCGCAGGGTCAAAGGGATAGGTTGTCAAATTCTCATACCCGTCTTCGGTAATCAGCACCTGATCTTCCAGCTTGATTGAAAAATCCCCTCCAACCTCGCCAACACAAGCTTCGACACATAGCACCATGCCGGGCTCCAACGGATAATCAAAGGCCCCTTCAACCGCCTTGTCGGGATAAGAGACCAATGGCCACTCGTCACACAGACCTACGCCATGCATCAGGCTTCCATATTTCTGTGCCTGAAATTTGTCATCAAGCCGATGCGCGTTGGCTGTCAGTTCGGGGATCGTTACGCCCGGCTTCAGCATCTCCATATTCGTCATGATGTGCTCATGCGCGTGCTGCATGGCATAGATCATGTCAGGGCGCGGTTTTTGGTCTCCGATCCACCATGTCCGCGAAATATCGATGCATATGCCATAGGACCCGATCAGATCGGTATCGAAGGCGATGATTTCGTTTTGTTGCGTAATCCTTGGGCCGCATTCCTGGAACCACGGGTTGGTGCGCTGACCCGAGGTCAAAAGCCGCGTCTCGATCCATTCTCCGCCGCGGCGGATGTTCTCGGCATGCAGTACGGCCCAGATGTCATCTTCCGAGGTTTTCCCGTCCCCCACATTGCCCCGCGCAAACTTCTCCATCTCGGCCACGGCGGTTTCGCAGGCATGGTGGGCGCAGCGCATGGCAAGAATTTCATCCGGGCCTTTGATTGCACGGGTCTTCTCGGTCAGCTCTTCGCCTTCCATGATTTCGAATCCTTGCGCTTCCAGCGCGCGCAGACCGTGCAGCATAACCTTGTCGACGGCCAGACGCTTGTTGCCGCCGCCATGTTCGTCGATCAGGATCCGCACCTCGTTCGAGAATGCGTCCGCCGCCACATCCACCTTGTCGCCACGGTCGAAATAGAAAAGATCGGCACCCGAACGCTGCTCGCGCACAAGAGGATTGAACTTGGTCAGGAACGGAGAGTTCTTGTAGTCCCAGATGACCATGTACCCGTCGGCACACAACAGCACGGCCCGAAACGGGTTATGAGTGTTCCACAGCTGCATATTGGTGCTATCGGTAGCGTAACGGATGTTCAAGGGATCAAAAATCAACAGCCCGCCGTAACCTCGGTCGACAATGCCTTGGGTCAGCCTTTTCCAACGGTATTCCCGCATAGCTTCAAGATTTGGTAACGAAAGCCCCGCCGACCCCCACTCGGAAAACGCCAGTTGGGTCGGTCCGATCTCGATCCGGTCATTATCGTTTGGTGTCCCATCACCCAGAGTCGTCCCACGAGTCGGGTCGATCTTGCGGGTGTCCCTGTAATGCCGGTTCATGCGTACCTCCCTGCCTATTGGTTCGAGCGTGGAGAAACAAAAATCAACCGTCGCGGAGATTTGCGACGGTGCGAAGGTCGCTTTTTGACCGGCAAACCGGTGGCCAGGTGCTAAACCAACCCAATGACGCCCATCTTACAGACCAATCTTCCGTATAATCCTCTGACCGAACAGAAACTGCCCGGGATTCAGCCCGCCACGATGGATACATGGCTGCATCAGGACGAGGCGTTCGCCGCCCAGATGCGCCTGCGCCAAAGCTTGCTGGAACAGAGGCGCGAGGAGGTTCTGGCACTTGATCCAATGGCCAAGCCGGCAGCGCAGGAGTTGCTGGATCTGGTCTTGCATCACGTCTATCCGGATGCTGGTGACACGGTTCTTCGCCCGGACGGCATCACAATCCCCGTTGACAGAAGTGATCCGCTGCAAACCCTTGGACAGCTGGTTCAGGAGGATTTCTGTATCCTGCAGAAACAGGGTGACGAGCATGTTCTGACAGGGGCGGTTCTGTGCTTTCCGGCCAGTTGGCGATTGTCCGAAAAATTCATGCGACCGCTGATCGGTATTCACGAAACGGTCCAAAGTTATGACGATGGTATCGCGCGTCGCGTGCAGCGTCTGTTCGACGGAGTTCAGCCGGGTCGCCCGTTGTGGAGATTCAACGCCCTTTGGTATCAGGACGCCACGTTGTTTCAGCCGCGGAGCGCAAAGAACCCGCGTGAGATTCGTGATCGCGGCGTTGCAAAATACTTGCGCACTGAGCGGCAGACCATTTTGCGTTTGCCGCAGACGCAAGCGGTTGTATTTTCAATCCACACTTATGTGTTGCCAGCGGAAGCCATGGCCGAAAAAGAAAACCCCGCCTGACGGCGGGGTCTCTTAGGAGGGTCTTGGTAATTTGGTTACATACCGATTGCGTTGACAACACCGGCAATTGCGCCGCTGCTGTTCAATCCGAAAATGGCGGTGGTAAACGCCAGAACTTGGGTGTTCAGCCGGAAATCCTCGCCTCGGATCAGATTGACCGCAGCCAGTGATATCGCAATGGGGGCCGAAACGCTTGCCACTGCGCCCGTCATGCCCCAACTGGTCAGGCGCAGAATGTCGCTTGGACCGTCCTCTTCCGACGCAGTGGGGTCTCCGGGCCGTAGGGGCGGCTCGGGTTCGGTGCGAAATGCGATGCTCAGCAACTGGTCATCTGTCAGCTTGATAGGGATCGGGGGGGATTTTTTTGTTTGTTCGTCCGGGGCTGCCCTGGGAAGGTCGAGGCCAGCAAACTGGCCGTTGACTGTATTGAATATCTCTTGGCGGCCCCGGGATTTGCGCGGAGTGAACGAGTCGAACGCGCCCAGAAACTGCTCAACCGTCAGAACGGTGTTCGGGGACAGCCATTCGATCCGCTGTGTCGAACAGATATCAACCATGCGGTACAGCATCACGACCAGCATCATCTCGGAAATCTCGGTATCTTCCAGCAGGTCCGACACTGGGGAAATCGTCAGGCTCAACCGATTGCGCGGCTTCGAGGGGGCAGGTCGCGCAAGAGTTTTTAGACCAGCGGTACGATCCATGCGCTCGTATCGCTCGATTTCGACGGTATCTTCAACTTCCAGAACAAGACGAACAAGGTACTGGCTTGAGACAACGCTGGCCTCGGTTTCGGTTTGCAGTGTCTTGCGCTCTACCAGATGGCCGTAGTCCTCAAGCGTAGCCGCCACAATGTCGCCAAAGCGTTTCAGCGCGCCGCCAGCGTCACCGTTGAATTGCAGGCCGCCATGGTATCTGTGCTTGGACGTCACAGTTATTTCCTTTGCCACATTCGTCTCGGCCAGAACATTATCCAAAAAACGGGGGCAGAATTTGACGAAAATGCAAAAAAATACAAATTTACAAAGATTGATTACCCACTGGAAATTAAAGGAATTAAGGCCTTTCTTTACTTTTGTGGCAGCAATTTGTCCAAATCAGGGAAGGCGTATGTCTGAATCGGGGGTTACCTAATTGTCGATTCGTTGCGCCATGATGGCGATTGATTGCTGGTAAACAGTCGCGGCGTTCCATTGTTCGATCACTTTGAAGTTCGGCTGTCCCTGCTGGTAACCGCGACCGGGTTTCCATCCTTTTTTACGTAAGAAATTCGCAGTTGAAGCCAAGGCATCAGTCATGTTGTAGAAGTCCACCTGGCGATCTCCGGTGGCGTCCACACCATAGGTCAAAGCATTACCGGGCAAGAATTGCGTATGGCCCAGTTCGCCATGTTTTGCCCCCTTTGTCGCCATGGTGATGCTGCCTGCATCGATCAGTTTTAATGCCCCAATTGCGTGAGGTTTGAAAAAACCTGATCGTCGACAATCATAGGCAAGCGTTGTTATCGCGGACACGACCTGACTGTCGCCCATGAAGTTGCCAAAGCCGGTCTCCATCCCGTGAATTGCGATCAGGACGCCCGCTGGCACGCCATATTGCTGCTCCAACGCGGCATAGAATTGCGGGTTGGCGGCTTTGCGTTTGCGCCCAAGCGCAACAATCGTATCTGCGCCACGCACCTGCATGAACTTATCCAGCGAGTATTTAAAGCTTTTCTGGTTACGGTCCGCCGCAATGGTCCGTGTCGCATATTGCGCTTGTGCCAGAGCTTGCAGGCCCTTCTTTTTCACCCCCGCGCGTTTTGCGGTCTTTGCGAAATCGGCTTTCCAGGCCTCGAACCCGGCGCCGGTGTTTCCGCAGGGTGCCGAATGAACGACAACGGGTGAGGTCAGGGCAAGTGCAAGCAAAACTGCGCGAAGCATAAGGGCAATCCGTCATTCAGAAATCTGGTGAGAAGGGTATTATCCCTGTTTCTGATCGCAAAGAGCTTTTGCTCCAATCAGTATAAATCCAATTCACCTGCGGCTTTTAGGCTTTCAAACCATTCATCCGGGGTTTTGTTGATCTTTGCGTGTTTGACCATCATGGCGTTCATGTTGGGTAAGCTGGATGCGTCCGGCCATTTCTCCGGCTGCCACAGGTTCGCGCGGATCACACATTTCGGGCAATGGGCAAAGACAGTATCGACATGGATCAACAGCGCAAGTTTGGGCGGATGGTCGTTCACCGCCATACTCTCCAATAGATTTTGATCCGCACAAATGCGGGCTGAGCCACGCAGACGCAGCGTTTCCATTTTGCCGGGAACGAAGAAGATGACACTGGCGCGGGGGTCCTTCAGCACGTTGTGAAATGTATCAACGCGTTTGTTTCCAGGGCGGTCCGGGATTGCGATCAGGCTGTCCGAGAGTACCTGAACAAACCCTTCGGGGTCACCACGTGGTGAAATGTCGAGATACCCGTCCGGATTGGCTGAGGCGATCAGGCAGAAGGTGGATTTACCGATGAAATCACGGCACATCTGATCCAGTGCTGGCAGTTCTTTGGCAATGATCTGGGGCAGGGGCGCGCCGGTGACTGTCTCCAGCTGTTCTGTGGATGTCACGAAATCGGTGAAGCGCGAAAATGGGTCGTCGGATGCCATGCGATCTCTCCTAACCTTTGCGTGTATGAGTGTGAAAGATCACATCAAATGAAACAAGGGCGCCCGATGGGCGCCCTTGAAGAACTTTCGTCGAAAATTCTGGATCAGCAGCTGTAGTACATGCCGTACTCAACCGGGTGCGGCGTATGCTCGTAGGTTTCGACCTCTTCCATCTTCAGTGCGATGTAGCCGTCGATCTGGTCTTTGGTGAACACGTCGCCCTGAAGCAGGAAGTCGTGATCGGATGCCAGAGCCTCCAGAGCTTCACGCAGCGAGCCGCAAACGGTCGGGATGTCGGCCAGTTCTTCGGCAGGCAGATCGTACAGGTTCTTGTCCATGGCTTCGCCCGGATCGATCTTGTTCTTGATGCCGTCCAGACCGGCCATCAGCAACGCGGCAAATGCCAGATAGGGGTTCGCGGCCGGGTCGGGGAAACGAGCTTCGACGCGCTTGGCTTTCGGGCTTTCGGTCCACGGAATACGGACACAACCCGAACGGTTACGGGCCGAGTAGGCGCGCAGAACGGGGGCTTCGAAGCCGGGGATCAGACGCTTGTAGCTGTTGGTCGCCGGGTTGGTGAAGGCGTTCAGGGTCTTGGCGTGCTTCAGGATGCCGCCGATGAAGTACAGTGCCTCATCCGACAGATCAGCGTATTTATCGCCAGCGAACAAAGGCTTGCCGTCTTTCCAGATCGACATGTTCACGTGCATGCCGGTGCCGTTGTCACCTGCGATGGGCTTCGGCATGAAGGTCGCCGATTTCCCGTAGGCATGTGCAACGTTGTGGATGACGTATTTGTACTTCTGCAGCTCGTCGGCTTGCTTGGTCAGGCTGTCGAAGATCAGGCCCAGCTCATGCTGGCACGAGGCAACCTCGTGGTGGTGCTTGTCGACCTTCATGCCGAGGCGCTTCATGGTCGACAGCATTTCCGAGCGCAGGTCCTGGCTTTCATCGATCGGGTTGACCGGGAAGTAACCACCTTTGACACCGGGACGATGGCCCATGTTGCCCATCTCATACTCGGTGTCGGTGTTCCACGATGCGTCAGTTGCATCAACTTCGTAGGATACCTTGTTGATACTGTTCGAGAAACGAACATCATCAAACAGGAAGAATTCCGCTTCGGGGCCGAAGAACGCAGCATCGCCGATACCGCTGGATTTCAAATAAGCTTCGGCTTTCTGAGCTGTGCCGCGCGGATCACGTTCATACGCTTCGCCGGTGTCAGGCTCGACCACCGAGCAGTGTACGCAGATTGTTTTTTCTGCGTAGAAGGGGTCGACGTAAGCGCTATCAGTATCGACCATCAGCTTCATGTCGGATGCTTCGATTGATTTCCAACCTGCGATGGAAGAGCCGTCAAACATGAAGCCTTCTTCCAGGAAGTCTTCGTCGACTTGATCGGCCATCAGGGTCACGTGCTGCAACTTGCCGCGCGGGTCGGTGAAGCGAACGTCTACATATTCGGCGCCTTCATCTTTGATCAGCTGAAGAACTGCGTCCTTGCTCATTCTCTTGTTTCCTCTGGTTTGAAGATATGTCTGTTACAGCGCGTCCGAGCCGGTCTCGCCGGTGCGGATGCGAATGGCTTGTTCGATGGGCGATACAAAAATCTTGCCGTCGCCGATCTTGTCAGTCTTGGCGGCCGAGACGATGGCCTCGATGGCGGCATCGACCTGATCGTCATCTAACACGACCTCGACCTTTACTTTGGGCAGAAAGTCGACGACATATTCTGCGCCGCGATACAGTTCTGTGTGGCCCTTCTGGCGACCGAAGCCCTTGACCTCGATCACGCTGAGACCCTGAACGCCAACGTCCTGCAGCGCTTCTTTCACTTCGTCCAGTTTGAACGGCTTGATGATCGCTTCGATCTTTTTCATTCCGGGTCACCTTGCATGGTTGTCTGTGCTGCAGTGATCACGTCTAAGATCGGGCAGCAATCTGATTGCGGTATTGGCTGTGATCTGGTGCTCTGAAAACAGGCGTTGGGTTATTTTTTGATCGAACTGCACAAAAAGTAATCGAAATTGAATCGCGTGAGGGGTTTGGATGACAGAATTGCTGACAGCGGCGCAGATGCGGGCGATGGAACAGGCGGCAATCGACTCGGGTCAGGTGACCGGACTTGAGTTGATGGAGCGGGCAGGGCGCGGCGTTGTCGAGGCGATTTTCGAAGAGTGGCCGGAGTTGGCAACAACGAGTGGAGTTGCCTTGGTGCTCTGTGGGCCTGGCAACAATGGCGGCGATGGATTTGTCATTGCACGATTGTTGAAAGAATGGGGTTGGGAGGTTGAGGTTTTTCTCTATGGCGACCCCAATAAGCTTCCGCCGGATGCAGAGGCGAACTACCACCGTTGGATGGAAATGGGAGGCGTTCACGACTTCATGGATGAGATCCCGGATCACATATTTCCGCTGACACTCGACAAAAATGGAGTGGTGGTTGACGCGTTATTCGGCACGGGTCTTACAAGACCTTTGGCCAAAGATGCTGAAATAAAGCTATTGAACTTTTTTTCTCAGAGCCCAATGGGCTTCCTGAATAAAGTTTCGGTAGATGTCCGTAGCGGAATAGACAGTGACAGTGGTCGGTTCTTGGCTGAACGGGATGACGTTTTTGCTTTAATTGCCGCTGAACTTTGCGTGACGTTCCATCGCGCGAAACTTGGGCACTACTTGGGCGACCCGTGCTTCAGTTCGCTACGTGTAAAGGACATAGGAATCGACAAAATCAATTCCACACTTAACCATCACCGCCTGCTCAAGGGATTTGATCAACTTTTCTCAATTGTTTCCGAGTCAAAAGACGCTGACACATTACGCCAAACACTCCTGAGCGGCGAAGACCGAAGCGATATCGCTCTAGAGGTGGACGCAGATCCTGTTCGGTTGCTGAACGGTCCGTCTGATGAGTTTCAAAAATATGCGGATGCCAACAAATACAGCCATGGTCACGCTGTCATCTTATCCGGCGGTTCCGGCAAAACCGGTGCTGCGCGGCTATCGGTGCGGGGGGCTTTGCGGATTGGGGCCGGATTGGTGACGTTGGGCGTTCCCTCGTCTGCGCAAATGGAAGTTGCAACACAGGTGACGGCTATCATGATGCAACGGGTAGACGGGGCCGATGGGCTTTCAGACGTGTTGCAGGATGAACGGCTGAACGCTTTGTGTCTCGGCCCCGGTTTAGGGATCGAGCGGGCGCGGGATTTGGTGCCTGTCGCTCTGGAGGCCAAACGCGCGACGGTATTGGATGCTGATGCTTTGACGGCATTTGTGGATGACCCCTCGCGTTTGTTTACAAACCTGCATGACAACTGCGTCCTGACCCCTCATGGCGGTGAGTTTGCGCGGTTGTTTCCGGATATTGCTGAAAAGTTAAACGCCGTCCCGACGAAGGGGCCGGCATATTCCAAGGTCGATGCCACGCGTGAGGCGGCACAGCGGGCAGGGTGTGTGGTGTTGTTCAAGGGACCGGATACCGTGATTGCCGACCCGGGCGGGCGGTGCTCGATCAATTCGGCGCATTATGAACGCGCCGCACCGTGGTTGGCCACGGCCGGGTCAGGCGATGTGCTGGCCGGTTTCATAACCGGGCTGCTGGCGCGCGGGTTTGCTCCGATGCAGGCTGCCGAGACTGCGGCTTGGCTGCATGTTGAGTGCGCGTTGCTGTTTGGTCCGGGCTTGATTGCCGAGGATTTGCCCGAGCAACTGCCGATGGTATTCAGAGAAATTGATATCTGAAGACATAGGCGTATTCTGGCTTAAAACGTGCTAGACTGGCAGAAACTTGCCGCTGCTTCCCGCTGGGTGCATAGCGGGTGTTTGCAAGGCGCAGTGCCGGAAGGCAGAATTTTCTTGCGGCTTTAGATTTCGAGTCTCCGATGTTTTGCAACCCATTTAAAAAAAACAGTATTTACGCCTTGCGGCGAGAAACATGTTGCGAAACTGCAATGAAGGCAGGGCGAGAATGGGCGATCTCTGGAAACACAAGTTTCCGTAAACATCTTGGCAGTATGTGACAACCCGAACCATTCATGGTGACTGACATGACAGTGAATTTCAAACTGACTTCGATGGCGGCAGTTCTGGCTGCAACCACAGCAATTCCCGCTGCGGCAGAACTGAAATACGAAAATAACAGCGGCGGTTATGTGCTGTTGTATGGGCAGTTCAACCCTGCTTTGATCTCGGTAGATGACGGGCAGGAAACGGACACACGTGTTCTGGACAATGATCTGTCAAACAGCCGCGTTGGGCTGAGGTTGATGCAACCCTACGGCAGCAACGAGTTCACTTTCCGATTTGAATCTGCCCTTGGCCTTCCCAATTCCAGCGAGTGGAACCAGTTGGGCACGGACTTCAGCGGATGGACACGGGAAGACATCCGCCATGTCGATTTCGCGCTGAAGGGCGATTATGGTAAGTTTTCGGCGGGTCAGGGGAGCATGGTTTCCGACGGCGCGGCCGAGTTGGACCTGTCTTATGTTGGAACGGCGCTTTACTCATTTACCAATGATGAAAACAGCGGGTTTTTCTACCGGGGAACCGATGGTGTCTTGAGCGGCATCACCGTGGGCGATTCCAGTAGCAACCTCGATGGCGCACGCCGGGGGCGGATCCGGTACGACACGCCTGACATCAATGGCTTTACTGCGGGTTTTGCCTATGGTCAGAACATCCTTTCCAGCAGCGATGACGATGACTATTACGATGTTGGTCTGTTCTACGGAAACGTTTTTGCGGGCGGTGTCGAATTTGCGGCTGGGGTGGCCTATTCGGTGCGGGAACGGGACGACAATTCCGGGGATCGCAAGGACACAATCGGGTCGGCTTCTGTCCTTCTGCCCAGCGGTTTGGGGTTCACTTTGGCCGGTGGTACGCGTGACGACGATCAGGCCGGTGCATCCGATCCGAACTATTGGTACGGCAAGATCTCATACGAAGGCGACTGGGTATCCTGGGGTAAGACCGGGATCGGTATTGACTACTATGATGGCGCGGATTTCGACACGAGCGGGTCCAGTACCGAAGCATGGGGCATCGCGGTCGTTCAGAAGGTTGATGCGATCAATACCGATGTCTACCTGAAGTACCGCAATCACGACTTCGACAACGGAACCTCGTTTGACAATAACGAAGCTTGGGTGCTGGGCGCGCGTTGGAGGTTCTGACAACGATACCGTAGCAACCGAAGCGCCCCGGTCTGTCCGGGGCGTTTTTTATTCAACATGGTGGCAAATCAGGGCTTATCCGGCCTTTGCCTCTTGCGCGCGGGCGGCAGGGCAAATAGAAGGCGTCAAATTTGCCCGGCGCGCCCTTTTTGCGCGCCCCGAATCCTATGGGGACTACCATAATGCAGGTTACCGAGACGCTGAACGAAGGTCTGAAACGCGGCTACAACATCGTTGTGACCGCAGCCGAGCTGGACGACAAGGTCAACGAGAAACTGACTGAAGCGCAGCCGGAAGTCGAAATGAAAGGTTTCCGCAAAGGCAAGGTGCCGATGGCGCTGCTGAAAAAGCAGTTTGGCCAGCGCCTGCTGGGCGAAGCGATGCAGGAATCCATTGACGGTGCCATGAACAAGCATTTCGAAGACAGCGGCGACCGTCCTGCAATGCAGCCTGAGGTCAAGATGACCAATGAGGACTGGAAAGAAGGCGACGACGTTGAGGTCGCAATGTCCTATGAGGCGCTGCCGGAAATCCCCGAGGTCGATCTGAAATCGGTCAAGCTGGACAAGCTTATTGTCAAAGCTGACGAGGCTGCGGTTGAAGAGGCGCTGGGAAACCTGGCTGAAACCGCTCAGGACTTTAAAGCGCGCCGCAAGGGTTCGAAAGCCAAGGATGGCGATCAAGTCGTACTGGATTTTGTTGGCAAGGTTGATGGCGAAGAGTTCGAAGGCGGCTCGGCCGAGGACTACCCGCTGGTTCTGGGCTCCAACAGCTTTATCCCCGGCTTTGAAGAGCAGCTGGTCGGCGTGAAAGCCGAGGAAGAAAAAGACGTCAACGTTGCCTTCCCTGCGGAGTACGGTGCCGAGCATCTGGCCGGTAAAGACGCCGTCTTCTCCTGCACCATCAAAGAGGTGAAAGAGCCGGTTGCTGCTGAGATCAACGACGATTTGGCCAAGAAATTCGGTGCCGAAGATCTGGCCGGGCTCAAGGGCCAGATCGCCGAACGTCTGGAGGCCGAATATGCCGGTGCTTCACGCGCGGTTATGAAGCGTGCGCTGCTGGACGTGCTGGACGAGAAGGTTGCATTCGACCTGCCACCGACGCTCGTCGAGGCCGAAGCCAAGCAGATCGCGCATCAGTTGTTCCACGAGGAAAACCCGGATGTGGAAGGCCACGATCACGGCGAAGTCGAGCCGACAGAAGAGCACAACAAGTTGGCCGAACGTCGCGTGCGTTTGGGCCTGTTGCTGGCTGAACTGGGTCAGAAGGCCGAGGTTGAAGTCACTGATGCCGAGATGACTCAGGCCATCATGAACCAGGCGCGTCAGTATCCGGGTCAGGAACGTCAGTTCTTTGAATTTGTGCAACAGAACGCTCAGATGCAGCAGCAGCTGCGTGCGCCGATCTTCGAAGACAAGGTTGTCGACTACATCGTCGAATTGGCTGACGTCACCGACAAAGAAGTCAACAAAGACGACTTGCAGAAAGCCGTTGAGGCACTGGAAGAGGAATAATCTTCTCTCCCTCTTCTGCTGAGATAATAAAACGGAGCCGCCCGACATAGGACGGCTCCGCATGGGTGGCTTTTGAACTTATGAGGTGAGGGGGTCAGGCCTCATTAGCAAAAGCACGGGGGGTTCCTAGCAGAGCGGTCCTTTGCTCTGCTGTGAAAGCGGTCGTCAGTTCCTCGATCAGTTTCAGGACGGCCAGTTTCTCATCTTCGCTTGTCGCGGCATTGATCTGCTCAACAAAGTATTTCTCTAACTCTGTCAGCGGCTTGTGATCGCGATTTGCTGGAGTTTGCGGCTTGGGCATTTTGGCCTTGAGCATCTCCAGCGCTTTTTCGTCGCTAACAAAGACATCGTGGTGAATGCCTGCAAAGTCGCGCACGCCATTAATACGCTCTTCGGTGCAGTCCAACAGAGCGGCCATCGCGGGGACTTTGCCCATTGGAACTGTCTCTCCTACATAGTCATAGGGTGCGCAGTTTGACCGCTTGAGGACACGATTCATGACCGGATCGATTACGGTGATGATATCCTGAATACCCGCGCGACGGGCGTATTCCAGAGAGCCAATCATCAGCTCACATGTCGCATAAGACACCGAGTTCTTCTCTTTCCCGCGTGTCAGGCGCTGTGTGTCAACGCAGAAGCGTGTGGATTCCCACATGGTCGCACTGCGGATCGGCGCCTCGCCGCACAAGATTGCCGAGAAGACATCGGACAGCATATGTGGACCAGTGGTCTGCAGCGCACGTACGGCAGCGACGACATTCCCCCCGTCGTCGAGACCGATCACATATGCTGGATCCAGATGGTCAAACTGGTCGATTTCCTTTCCATCTTCGATGTTGACGTCCCATCCGAGACGGCCACCGAAAACGCGCGCTCTCAGTTCAAACATTTCGTCAAGAACTTTGCCAAACAGATGCCTGTTCAGCCCGTCTACTACCAAGATCATCTTATCCCCCTTCGAGTGGTATGTCGGTATCCACAAGGGTATTGGCTTTGGGATACGAATCTATTGGGGGTTTCCCGTATTATTGGGTGGGAAAAGCCGGTAAATCGTTAATTTTCGTATTATCCTGGGTAGATTAGCCCGATTCCAATCGCGCGCCCGACAGCCTGTGGCGTGGTCAGTGCGTTCAACTTTTCACGGGACGAGCGCAGATGCACTTCGACCGTGCGGTGCGATATCGACAGGATGTCGCCAATATCCTGCTGAGATTTACCGGCAGCGGCCCATTGCAGGATTTCGATTTCCCGGCTGGACAGGGTCGGGTGGTACAGCATTCGGCTGACCGCATCCGATGCCATGACGTTGTCATGGATATGGACCGCCAGCGATTGAAGCTCGCTGATGACATTCGGAACCAGCTTTTCCCATTCCTCTCGACTGCAGTCGCGCGTGGCGCTGAGCAGCCCGATATCACCATATGGGCCGCGGACCGGGATGGTTATCCCCTGATCCGAAAGGCCAAAGTCATGGGCGTCTCGGAAAACGCGTTGAAATTCCTTGTTGCGTTCAAGCCTGCTCCAATCGAGAGGAGCAATGCTGCGCATGCTCATGTGCAAGGTCGGATCGATCAGTTGCAGGCCCTGTTCCTGATAGTGTGCCTTCCAGTCGTCGCGATAGGTGACATGCCCGTGGATCGTGCCAGCCGCCGGGTTCATACCGGCATAGGCAGCGTGTTCCATTTCGAATTTGTCGCAGACCTGTCGCAGGAACTCATCGTAACGAGTATCCTCTTGGGGTAGGGTGCTGAGATCCACAATTTCCATAAGGCTGAACTACTTGAACCCGCGTCAACGGGAGACCCCATTTGCGCCAGGAAACAACGACCCCACCGTCCTGACGTTACTCAGAACATCATATTTCCCGCACTATGACAAGAAGAGGCGGCAAAAGTCTGCTGTTTTTGGCGTAGTTTATTAAAAATAAATACTTTTCATGGTCAAAAAGCCCCGTGGCATATCCTTCTGAATTCGAGCTCAGGTACAGGAATACGGTATTGTTGTGGTCGATATGATTGAACTTATGAGGGGTTATGAGTGAATAATTTGGGCATTAAGGCGCGGGGACTAGCCCGGTTTCGACGAGCATGCCGCGCGCTTTGGCCTCGGGGTAATATCCCTTGGCGTAGAGAAATATGGCACGCTGTTGGTCGCCGTCAGACAGCAGCCATGCACCGCGCAGATACTTTCCGGCAAACTCCAGATTTGTGTCTGCGTCCAGCAAACCCTGTGCGTTGCCGGTGTAGCCCATTGAGCGTGCGGTCGCCGGTAGGATTTGTAGTAACCCATAGTAGGGGCGGTTTACCGCCCAGGGACGGTGGGTGCTTTCGCGGATCGCAAGCTTGTGCACCAGTTCGCGTGGAAGCTCATACTCATCTGCCCATTTGTTGATAGACGCGCGCAGTTCAGGCGTTTCGTTGGGATACAGCGGCGGGTCAAACGTATCGGCGCGGCTGGATGCATTTGGATCGCTGCATGCGGCGAGTGGGGCCAGCAGCAATAGTGCCAGTAGGGTGCGGCGCAGCGTATCTGTCATTAAAGCTCTCCCAAATGTCCGGGGATATTAGGCGTGCAGGATCGGGCTGCAAGCACAGGGCTTCGGTCTGGCAAATTATTGCCCGTGAAACGTGCAAAAAATAAGGCCGCGCTGAAACAGCGCGGCCTCATATCTTAGCGATGCCGACCAGATCAGGCTTTGGCTTCGTCTTCTTCTTCAGCCGGAGCGTCTTCGGTGATCAGCTCTTCGTCCTCGGACGCGGCGGACCCAATGTCGTCAAACAGCTCGGCGATTTCGAACTCAGCGGCGGCTTCTTCTTCAGCAGCCAGTTCCTGGATCGATTTACCCGAAGCTTGCAGTTCGGCTTCTTCTTCCGAACGGGCGACGTTCATCTTGATTTCAACGGCAACCTCGGGGTGCAGGTTGACGGCAACCGCGTGCAGACCCAGTTCCTTGATCGGAGCGACCAGAGCAATCTGTTTCTTGTCGACGGTGAAGCCAGCCTCGGTCGCGGCGTCTGCGGCGTCACGCGGGGTGACCGAGCCGTACAGAGCACCGGCATCCGATGCCGAACGAATCACGATGAACTGCTGGCCGTCCAGCTTTTCAGCCAGCGCTTCAGCTTCTTTCTTGGTTTCCAGGTTGCGGGCCTCAAGCTGCGCTTTCTGGGCTTCGAACGAGGCGATGTTCGACTCGGACGCACTCAGGGCTTTGCCTTGAGGCAGCAGGAAGTTGCGGGCGTAGCCGGGCTTGACGTCAACGACGTCACCCATCTGACCCAGTTTCGCAACGCGTTCCAGAAGGATAACTTGCATGTCAGTTTCTCCTTATTTCACGGCGTAGGGCAGCAGGGCGAGGAAGCGGGCGCGTTTGATAGCACGGGCCAGTTCACGCTGCTTTTTCGCCGAAACGGCGGTGATGCGCGAAGGTACGATCTTGCCACGCTCAGAGATGTAGCGTTGCAGCAGGCGTGTGTCTTTGTAGTCGATTTTCGGCGCGTTCTCACCCGAGAACGGGCAGACCTTGCGGCGGCGGAAAAATGGTTTTGCGGCCATGGTTTAGTGTCCTTTTCTCAGGCGTTGATCAACGACGCTCGCGGCGGTCGCCACGCTCGTCACGCTTCTGCATCTGGACCGAAGGGCCCTCGGCATGCTCGTCGACCTTGATGGTCAGAACGCGCATGACATCGTCATGCAGGCGCATCAGGCGTTCCATTTCCTGAACGGCGCCAGCAGGGGCGTCGGTTTTCAGGAAGGAATAGTGGCCTTTGCGGTTCTTGTTGATCTTATAAGCCATCGTCTTGACGCCCCAGTACTCGCTGTCGATGACGTTACCGCCA
Source organism: Ruegeria sp. (assembly GCF_965243365.1). GTDB lineage: Bacteria > Pseudomonadota > Alphaproteobacteria > Rhodobacterales > Rhodobacteraceae > Ruegeria. The sequence continues at coordinate 2,920,069 of NZ_CBDEUW010000002.1, forward strand.
TTGTCAGCCAGAACGGTGCCGAAATGTTCGACAAGGCTTTCTGCCTGCGCGTTGGACAGATCCTGACGCGCGATCATTACATGCTCATACAGTGGCATGTTCACTCCTGTTTATATCAAGGCGCATTTCAAAGGCGGGGCCATCAAGCCCTTCGCGACCCTGCCACGAGAGGCTGCGCGATTCATACGTAGTGCGAAGGATGGCCTCATATACACGTTTGTGCGCGGGGAGCAAGCCCTGCCACATATGCCATTGTGAAGTCGCCCTATTTCCTTTGCTCCGCCCAATTCCTGACGCTTTTCGCCCCGAGGTTGTTCATTAAGCCGGGATCACCCGGACGAACCGAACCAAAGACAGGGCGAGACAAATGGCCGTGACAAATACGAACTCTTTCAAGCAATCTGCACCGAGCGCCGGGTTCGAGAAATCCGTGCCAGTTCTGATCACTTTTTCACCGAATTGGAAAGCCCGGATGATCCTTTTCCGGGTGCTGGGCGCCTTTATGATTCTGTCGGCCTTTTCGATGTGGCTGATGCCAGGGTCCGTCATGGGTGCCGAAGTCTGGCCGATCAAGCTGGTGGCGTCGCTGATGTTCCTGATTGCGGGTGTTAGCCTGCTGACGATTGAGGTTCTGGATGCCCGCCCGGACGCCTATTTCGACCCGATCCGCCGCGAGGTGCGCATCCTGCAGAAGAATGAAAACGGCCGCCCCCAGACCGTTCTGCGCCGTAGCTATGACTCGCTGGGCGGCGCCCGGTTCGACGAAGGTCAGGTGGAATTGTTCGACGTGGATGGCAGCCTGTTGATGAAACTGCCACTGGAATCGGCGGATGTCAGCCGAGCGCTCAAGGGTCAACTAAGCCAAAACGTTCCGATTTTCGCTTAATTCTTCACTCTGTTCAAAAAGGAACAGAAGTTGTTGATGAATAGAGCTTGTGTGCCGCCCTTGGGCGGCACATTTTTGTTTCTGAGCAACCCACCCGGTTTGCGACCACAAATTTGCGGAGATTGTCATGAAATCCACACTTCTTGCAGCTGCCTTGGCCGTATCGGCAACGACGGCCTTTGCGAGCGCCGAAAAATACGTTCTGGACCCCAGCCACAGCCAAGTTGTTTTTACGTATAATCACCTGGGCTATTCCACGACGACAGGTATGTTCTCGGGGTTTGAGGGCGAGATCATGTTTGACCAGGAAGATCCCGCCGCATCAAGCGTGACCGTATCCATGCCGGTTGTCGAGATGATCACCGGCTGGAAGCCCCGCGAAGATCACTTTATGACCGAAGATTTTTTTGGTGCGGCTGAGGGTGATCTGGTCACTTTCACCTCGACCGGTATCGAGGTCACTGGTGACAATACAGCGAACATCACCGGCGATCTGACCATGAATGGTGTGACCAAGTCGGTTGTTTTGGATGCCAAGCTGAACCAGGTCGGTGATCACCCGATGGCCAACAAGCCTTGGGCCGGGTTTGACGCAACAACCACGCTGGTGCGCAGCGATTTTGATCTGGGCCAGTTTGCGCCGTTTGTCGGCGACGAAGTGGAAGTCAGGATTTCGATCGAAGCTCAGAAGGCTGACTAAGCCGGATCTGATTGTTGAAGTTGAAACCGCCGGTGCCAGATGCACCGGCGGTTTTCTTATTCTTCGCGGGTCGCAGTAAGCTCGACCGAGACGGCGACGCCAAAGCCAAGCGACTCTTCGGTCGGTTGCGAGGTGCCGACGTCGAAATCCATCCGGTTAAGGTCGACGGCTCCGATCATGGTCGCGCTGTCATCCTGAAGTTCCAATGTGAATGGCAGGACAATATCAACGGTCTGATCGCGGATTGTCAGGGGGCCGCGGGCCTCATAGCCTGCGGTGGTTTTATAAAGGTCGGCCTTGAACGTTGCGGTTGGAAACGCGGCTACGTCAAAAAAGTCTGCACCCTTGGCCTGATCCGATACAGTGCCCAGATTTATCGACCCTACGGCAATCGTCACCTCAACGGTTCCCGAAAGGCCGGGCTCATCCGGGTCTTCGAAAGCAATGGCTGCTGTCCAGTCTTCAAACGTGCCGGTCACGGGGCTGCCGAGCTGTGTGATGGTCAAAGACAATGTGCCATCCTGCACCTGCCAGTCGGATTGCACTTCGGTCAACTCATCGATGTCCAACCCAACCTTTGAATGGGGTGAGAAGACACCGATGGACCAGCCTCCGGTAATGACAGCCACCCAAACTACAAAGGCAGCGACGACCGGAAGCGCCGAATGTTTCTGAGCCGGAGGCTCGGGCGCGTCTGCGTGTCCCGGCAGCATCCGGCGAAGGGTGCTGTCCTTGTCCACTACGTGGTGCTTTAGCGCGCCCATGATATGCAGAGCTAGCGACCCGACCAGCACCCAGATGAAAAGCCAGTGCAAGGCCGCGGTCAATTCGGACAGGTAGGCAGATTTGGGCACAAATGGCAGGTTCTGCCCGAATGGCCACAGGATCGGAGCGAACCCTTCGGCGGAGGCATGATGCAGCCAGCCGGTCAGCGGCACCAGAACGAGCGAGGCGTATAGCATCCAGTGCACGGTTTCGGCGGCGAAAGCCTCGGGCTTGTTCTCGGCATTCAGCAAGCCGGGTTTGGTCTGCGTCACGGCCCAAAGTATTCGCGCCAGTGCTACAAAAAAGACTGACACTCCAATGGTTTTATGGATCGAAAACAGCCGCGCCGTCCGGGCGATATCTTCTTCGGTTGTTGGTACAGAAGGGTCGAATACCGCATGTGCCATGTTGTCGGCGACCCATCCAAGCGGAAGCGCGGTAAAGATCAGCAGGGCGGTGAGCCAATGAAATGTCTTGGTGACGCTGCCATAGCTGGAGAAGGAATTGGTAGTGGCCATTGGGGACGCTCCGAGATTCTGTCGCTGTGCTCAAACTAAAGACGGGTGGCCTTGACGCAAGTACGAGCAGACGCACAGTAACGGTGCCGGGATGCAGAACACAGGCAGTGCTTGTGCCAGGCGATCAGTCAGTTTACACCGCGCCGCAACCTGACGTCATGCAAGAGGCAACAATGACACGCGCGTTCGTTTTTCCGGGGCAGGGTGCCCAGACCATCGGAATGGGTAAAGCTCTGGCCGAGGCATATCCGGCCGCTCAGGCGGTTTTCGATGAAGTTGATGACGCCCTTGGGGAAAAGCTGAGCACGTTGATCTGGGAAGGTGATATTGCGGACCTCACGTTAACCCAAAATGCGCAACCTGCGTTAATGGCGACATCCATGGCGGCGATGCGTGCGCTGGAAGCCGAAGGCGTTCAGAACACCGACGCGGCTTTTGTGGCAGGCCATTCACTGGGCGAGTACTCTGCGCTGGCGGCTGCTGGATCGTTTTCGGTTGGTGATACGGCGCGTCTGTTGCGGACGCGGGGTCTGGCCATGCAAAGCGCCGTACCTGTGGGTGAGGGCGCAATGGCAGCTATTCTGGGTCTTGATCTGGAGGCTGTGCGCGCCGTAGCGCAAGAGGCTGCGCAGGGTGAGGTTTGTCAGGCGGCCAACGACAACGATCCGACACAGGTTGTGGTCTCGGGCGCCAAGGCGGCGGTAGAACGCGCTGCCGAGATCGCCAAGGAAAAGGGCGCGAAGCGGGCCGTGATGCTGCCGGTGAGCGCTCCGTTTCATTGTGCACTGATGCAACCGGCTGCTGATGCGATGGCCGAGGCGTTGGCAGATGTGCAGATCAAAGCTCCGGCCGTACCGCTGGTTGCCAATGTGCGGGCTGAGGCGGTCACTGATCCGGACTTGATCCGCAGTCTGTTGGTCGAGCAGGTCACTGGTTCGGTCCGCTGGCGCGAAAGCGTTCAGTTTATGGCGGCGCATGGCGTGACCGAAACGTGGGAAATTGGTGCCGGCAAGGCGCTGTCCGGTATGATCCGCAAGATTGACCGGGCGATTGCGGGCAAGGCCGTGGGAACTCCGGAAGATGTTCAAAAGGCCGTTCAGGCCGAAGAGTAATCCAAATATACGTCGGCAATGACGAAACAAGAGGGAAACCGAATGTTTGATTTGACAGGTAAGAACGCGCTGATCACCGGCGCGTCGGGCGGTATCGGGGGCGATATTGCGCGCGCCCTGCATGGCGCGGGTGCGACGGTCGGCTTATCCGGCACGCGGATCGAGCCGCTGCAGGCGCTGGCGGATGAGCTGGGCGAGCGGGCGCATATTCTGCCGTGTAACCTCAGTGACCCGGAAGCGGTTGACGCGCTTCCGAAACAAGCTGCCGAGGCGATGGGTTCGGTTGATATCTTGGTCAATAACGCCGGTATCACCCGGGACAATCTGTTCATGCGCATGTCGGAAGACGAGTGGCAAAGCGTTCTGGATGTGAACCTGACCTCGACCATGAAACTGTGCAAGGGTGTTGTTCGCGGCATGATGAAGGCGCGTTGGGGCCGGATCGTGAATATCTCGTCGGTTGTTGGCGCGATTGGTAACCCCGGTCAGGCGAACTATGCCGCGTCCAAGGCGGGTATGGTCGGGTTCTCCAAAGCTTTGGCGCATGAGGTTGCGACACGTGGAATTACGGTGAATGCCGTCGCACCCGGCTTTATTACCACGGCGATGACAGAGAAGCTGACCGACGACCAGAAGGCCGGTCTGCTTAAGACTGTACCTGCCGGGCGGATGGGCGAACCCAGCGAAATCGCGGCGGCTGTTCTGTATCTGGCAAGCCCCGAGGCGGGCTATGTTACCGGAAGCACCTTGCATGTGAATGGCGGTATGGCCATGTTGTAAGCGCGTTTCGGGGCAGGCGCGAAAGCGTTTGCCTTGCGCGTCGTCTGTGTTATAGGCGGCGCATATACGTAGGGACCGGTCAAATTGGCCGGTTCTGTAGATTTCCCGGGTTTCCGGGACCCAAACCGCCCGGAACGGGCAAAACAAGCCACCCCGCGCGGGCATGGGCAGAACCGGGCAGACAGCCCTGAAAAGGAATGAGGAATAGACATGAGCGACGTCGCAGATCGCGTTAAGAAGATCGTTGTTGAACACCTGGGTGTGGAAGAGGACAAAGTTGCGGAAAACGCTTCCTTCATCGACGATCTGGGTGCAGACAGCCTGGACACTGTTGAGCTGGTTATGGCCTTCGAAGAAGAGTTCGGCATCGAGATCCCCGATGACGCAGCCGAGACCATTCAGACCTTCGGCGACGCGGTCAAATTCATCAGCGAAGCTTCCTAATAGCATCGATTTTGGCAAAAGCGGCGCTTCCGGGCAACGGAGGCGCCGTTTTTTATTGTCCGCTGAAAATTGTTCTTGCACAGCGCCTTGGCGGTTCGCACTCTGCCCGATGAGGCATAGTTTCAAGCGGGCAAGGGCATGATAAGATCCACCCCGATGATAAACACAGCACGGCTGACGCTGTGCGCGATGCGGCCCGAGGATTTCGGCCGGTTCGCAGAGATTTGGCGCGACCCCGAGGTTCTGCGCCATGCAGGGTATTGTCCACGAACACGTGGTGAGGCCTGGGATTTGTTCCTGCGCAATGCCGGGCATTGGCAGATGACAGGATTTGGCCAATGGGGCGTGGTCCTGCAATCGAATCGCACTTTGATAGGTCACGCTGGGTTCTTTTATGGCAACCGGGATCTTGGATCTGACTTCGATCCTTTTCCCGAGGCAAGCTGGGTTCTGGCGCCAGAAGGTGAGGGTTATGGCTACGAGGCCGCAAAAGCCGCGCATGATTGGTTTGATCGGGTCATTCCAGGCCCGTTGGTCGCGATGGTTGATGCGGAAAATGCCAGATCACGAGACCTTGCTGAACAGCTTGGCTACGTCAAGCTGCGCGAAGCCGAGTATCGGAATGCTCCGGTGCATCTGTTTCGCAGGAACGGCCCACCCGCACTGGCGTGAAACACGTCGGGCTGTTTGATGCCGCAAACGGGCTCGACTTTGCCGATCCCAAGTGATTTGGGTCCGGTTCGGGGCGATATGCTACCGTTGAATACAGAGTGATTCAGCGGAGGATATGGGTCATGATGATTTATCCAACAATGGAACTGCAGAATGGCCGGTGCGTCACGCTTCAAAAAGGCCGCCTGGACGAGCCAATGATATGGCACGTCGATCCGGTGCAAACCGCGCGAAGCTGGTCGGCAGCCGGGGCGGAATGGATGCAACTGACTGATTTCGACGCGATTGAGGGGCGGGATACAAATGCGTCTCTGGTCGAGGAAATCATACGCTCGGCTGAGATGTCTGTTCAGTTGGCTGGCGGAATGCGGACGCGCGAACATGTCGAGCACTGGATCGACAAGGGGGCCGGACGTGTGGTCATCGGTACCTTGGCGGCCCGTGATCCGATTCTGGTTAAAGAGCTTGCAAAGCGTTACCCGGATCAGATCGTTCTGGCCGTGGATGTCTGGCAGGGTTACGTGATGACCGAAGGTTGGCGCAGTCAAAGTGCCTTTACAGCCGAAGCCTTCATCGATGCCTTTGAGAATACGCCTTTTGCTTCGATACTTGTCACTGATATCGACAGCGATATGGAAGATGTCGAAGCACAGCTGGGGCTTATTTCCGGCCTCGCAACCCATTCGCGAACGCCAGTCATCGCCAGTGGTGTTGTGCGGACCGCTGATGATATCTCGCGTTTGGCTTACATTCCGAATATCGACGGGGCGATTGTGGGCCGGGCCTTGTTCCGTAAGTCGCTGAGCATCGAAGAAGCGCTGAGCGTAGCAAAATCTGCGCATGAGCCAGTTGCGCATTTTCAGTAGTATTTAACGTTCTGAAGAAACCGCCTCTGGTCGCCCGTATGCCAGAGGCGGTTTTTTGCTTTCTGGTCAATTGGAGGAAAGAGCAGTCAGTACGAATAGCTCGTTGCTCTTGCCCCCGGACCCCGGGCCGGGGTATGAGCGGTTCTCATAACAGGAAGCAGGCAAGAGGCAATTCATGCGCAGAGTCGTTGTTACCGGTCTGGGATTGGTCACTCCTTTGGCCAGTGGGGTCGAGGAAACATGGTCACGGCTGCTGGACGGAGAGTCCGGTGCGGGCCCGATTACGCATTTCGATGCTGAGGCAAGCGGCGTAACCACGACCTATGCCTGCGAAGTTCCGCGCGGTGACGGAACGGACGGGACGTTCAATCCTGATGATTGGATGTCGCCAAAAGAGCAACGGAAGATCGAAGACTTTATTCTTTATTCGATCGCTGCGGCTGAGATGGCTTGCCGGGATGCGGGCTGGACACCGGAAGATGAAGAAGATCGTCTGCGGACAGGTGTTCTGATCGGGTCAGGGATCGGTGGGCTTGGCTCTATCGCGGATACGGCGAACCTGATCCGGGACAAGGGTCCGCGCCGCGTTTCACCGTTCTTTATTCCGGGCGCGCTGATCAACCTGGCTTCGGGTCAGGTTTCGATCCGTTTCGGGTTTAAAGGACCGAACCATTCCGTCGTGACGGCCTGTTCGACCGGTGCACATGCGATTGGAGATGCCAGCCGGATCATTCGCGCAGGCGATGCGGATGTAATGATTGCCGGTGGCGGCGAAGGCTGTATCTGCGAGATCGGTATTGCCGGGTTCAACGCCTGTAAGGCGCTGTCGACCAAATATGCTGACGATCCGAAAAAGGCGAGCCGTCCTTATGATGTAGATCGCGACGGGTTCGTGATGGGTGAGGGCGCAGGTATTGTAGTTCTGGAAGACTACGAACACGCCAAAGCCCGTGGCGCCAAAATCTACGCCGAAGTGCTGGGCTATGGCATGTCCGGCGACGCCTATCACATCACTGCACCGTCCGAGGATGGCGACGGGGCCGAACGTTCGATGAAAGCCGCCTTGCGCAGCGCCGGGCTGGAGCCGAAGGATCTGGACTATATCAACGCGCATGGCACCTCGACCATGGCGGATACGATTGAGCTAGGCGCTGTGGAGCGTTTGCTGGGCGAGCACGCGGGCAATGCGACCATGACCTCGACCAAATCGGCCACCGGGCACCTGCTGGGTGCGGCTGGCGCTATTGAGGCGATCTTTTCGATCCTGGCGATCCGCGATCAGGTGGCACCGCCCACGATCAATCTGGATAATCCTGCCGTTGAAACTCCGATCGATCTGGCCCCGAACGCCAAGCGCGAGCGTGAGATCAATGTGGCCCTGTCAAACTCGTTCGGCTTTGGCGGCACCAACGCGAGTGTGATCTTCGGAAAGGTCAGCTAGATGTGGCGCGCGCTTGCATCGAACGCGCTGACTGTATTGGTGGTTGGGCTGTTCCTGATGGGTGGCCTGATCCTGTGGGGGCAGTCGCAATACAAGGCTGAAGGACCCTTGGAAACTGCGATCTGCCTGCAGGTCAAAAGCGGGTCCAATATGACACGTGTCAGTCGGGACCTTGAAGATCAGGGCGCAATCAGCAACGCCACGATCTTTCGCATGGCGGCGGATTACACTGACAAATCCCAGCAGTTGAAGGCCGGTAGCTTTCTGGTGCGCGAAGGTTCGTCGATGGAGCAGATCATCGATGAAGTCACGCGCAGCGGTGCCAGTACCTGCGGAACTGAGATCGAGTACCGGATTGGCGTAACCCGCCTGCAGACCCGCGTGCGTGAGTTGGACCCGGCGACCCTGAACTTTGTTGAGATCGCCTCGTTTGAAGTCGGCGAAGAAGAAACACCGGCGGTTTATACCGAGAAACGGGATGAGGCGGATACGCGGTACCGGATTTCTCTGGCTGAGGGTGTGACCAGCTGGCAGGTTGTCGAAGCGCTGAAGGCGATGGATGTGCTGGCTGGTGAGGTTGCCGAAATCCCGCCCGAGGGCATGCTGGCCCCCGACAGCTATGAGGTGAGGCCGGGGGACGAGCGTGTGGCCGTTCTGCAGGACATGACCGAGAAACAGCTGTTACGAGTTGATGCAGTTTGGGAAAACCGACAGGGTGGCTTGCCTCTGAGCAGCCCCGAAGAGATGTTGATCTTGGCGTCGATCATCGAAAAGGAAACTGGGGTTCCGGAGGAGCGTGGGCAAGTGGCCAGCGTGTTTGTGAATCGCCTGAATCAGGGGATGCGGCTGCAGACCGACCCAACGGTGATCTATGGTGTGACCGAAGGTAGGGGTACGCTGGGACGCGGCTTGCGGCAAAGTGAGCTGCGCCGGGCAACTCCTTGGAATACCTACGTGATCGAAGGGTTGCCACCGACGCCGATTGCTAATCCGGGATTGGCTAGTCTTGAGGCGGCGGTTGCGCCGGATGAGACGGACTATGTGTTCTTTGTTGCCGATGGCACGGGCGGTCACGCCTTTGCAGAGACGCTGGACGAGCACAATCGCAATGTTGCCAAATGGCGTGAGATCGAGGCCGAGAGAAACTCGGGCAACTGACGCCCTTCAGGTTTGGTAGAAGTGCAAAGCCCCAAGGCAGATTTGCCATGGGGCTTTTTTGTTCAGGCGGCTGGGCGACGGCGGCGCGGCCGACGGCGTTTGTTCGCTGCGGAAGGTTGACCACCGTTGGCGGGTTTGGGTTTGAACCCACGTCGCCGGTTGCCGGAACGACTGCCTGGCTTTTTGGCTTCGGCCGCTTCGGGCATTGTGCCACTGGCCACAGGGATTTCGATCTTCATGAGTTTCTGAATCTGACGCAGCAGATCGACCTCTTCCGGGGCGCAGAAAGCAATTGCCTCACCCTCGCGTCCGGCCCGGGCGGTGCGCCCGATGCGGTGGACGTAGTTGTCGGGCACCTCGGGCAGGTCGAAATTGATGACATAGGCGACGCCCGGGATGTCGATGCCCCGTGCGGCCACATCTGTTGCGACCAGGATGTTGACCTCTCCAGCGCGGAACGCCTTGATCGCCCGGTCGCGCTGCCCCTGGCTTTTGTTGCCATGGATCGAGGCGGCGTTGTACCCGTCGGCGACAAGCCCTTTCATTAGCCGTTCAGCCCCGTGTTTGGTTCGGGTGAAGACCAGAGTCAGCGCATCTGTGTCTTGTGATAGAATTTCACGCAGCTTCGCCGGTTTTTCGGGTTTGCCGACGAAATGCAGCGACTGCGTGATCTTATCTGCTGCTTTCCCCGGAGGAGAAACCTGAACGCGTTGCGGGTTTGTCAGGTAGGCGCGGCTGAGTTCTTCCATCTGTTTCGGCATGGTCGCCGAGAAAAGCATGGTTTGGCGCGGAGTCCCCAGGGCCGGAGCGATTTTGCGCAGAGCATGAATGAAGCCCAGGTCCAGCATCTGGTCGGCTTCGTCCAGAACGAGATGACGAACGGAACCCAGGTTGACGGCGCCGCGCTCCATCAGGTCAATCAAGCGACCGGGAGTGGCGACCAGAATATCAGTACCGCGGGCCAGAAACATCACCTGTTTGTTGATCGATTGGCCGCCCACGACCGTAGCTACCCGAAGTTTGGTGCCCTTGGTCAGAGAACGCAGGCTGTCGGCGATCTGATTGACCAATTCCCGGGTCGGAGCAAGGATCAGCGCCTTGGCCGTTTTCGGATCAGGTTTGCCGGGTTGTGCAAGCAGGTGGTCGATCAAAGGCAGGCCGAACGCCAGGGTTTTACCTGTGCCGGTCTGGGCCAAGCCCAAGATATCATTTCCGTTCAGGGCAAGGGGGATGGCCTGGTTCTGAATGGGCGTAGGTTTTGAAAAATTGGCGCGTTTCAGCGCGTCGTTTAGGGCCGGCGCAAGGCCGAGCATGTCGAAGTCGAACAAATAACTATCCTTTTCAGCCCGCGAATTTCGCCCACGGACAGGTGGTTTTGGGCCGCACTGTTGCGACCGACAGGGTTAAGCAAGACCTCGAGTCACGCAGGCGGTTCCTGCGTCATCCGGTCGTCGCGTCAAGAACCCTGCGTGATGGGGAACTAGGATTTTGGGCGCTGTGGGGCTGCTACGGCCCGCAGATGCTCACGCGTCAGCGCTGTGTCTGGGGGCACATGATTGCTGCGGTCGCAAATGTCAAGCGCCAGGTGTGTCTAGCGTGATGATACACCAGACAATTGTTGTTTTTTCGCTGGCGTTCTGGGGGCGGGTACGCCAACGATTGTCTGGTTGAGGCCGTGCAAGTTGGGCGGCCAAAGCGGAATGAGTCAGGACAATCAATGTCGGTAAGAGAGACGCAAGGTTCCAGCTTGAAGGTCGCCAGTTTCGCCCTTGTTCTGGGCGGGGCGATGTGGGGCCTCTATTGGATCCCGGTACGCTATTTCGTAGATCAGGGGCTGAGCGGTGCCTGGCCGGGGATCGTCATGTACACAGCGGCCCTGGTCGGCTTGCTTCCATTTCTGTGGCGCGAGCGGTGGCAACTGATACGGGATTGGCGTGACCTGATCTTTAGCGGCGTGTTCACCGGCGCAGCTTTTGGTCTGTTTACGATCAGCCTGATATATACCGATGTTGTGCGCGCAATTCTGTTGTTTTACCTGACACCCGTTTGGGGCACGCTGGTCGGTATCATATTTCTCAGAGAACGTCTGGGCGTCACGCGCATGCTGGGGTTGTTGTGTGGTCTTGGTGGCATGTTCACTGTGCTGGGCGGAGAGCAGGGATTTCCCTGGCCCAGTAAAACGGGCGACTGGGCCGCTCTGGTGTCCGGTATCGCCTGGGCCTTGGGAACGCTTGGCGTCTATCGCTCGCAGGGAATTTCTGTGCCGGGGCAGGTTTTCGCCTTTATACTTGGCGCGTTGGTCCTATCTTTGGTCAGCCTGGTGTTCAGTTCAGGGGGCACGGCCTCTGGATCGGAAACGGCCGTCATCGTTGGCGCTCTGCCCGTTGCGCTTTTGTCCGTCATCTATACGCTTCCCATGATCTTTTTGACCATCTGGCCTGCGACCAAGCTGACGCCGGCGCGGGTCGGGTTGCTGTTGATGAGCGAGGTCGTGGTCGGGCTGATCTCGGCGGCGGTTTTGTCGGGCGAACCATTTGGTCTTCGTGAGGCCGTGGGCGCCGCCCTGATCGTCAGCGCGGCGTTTCTTGAAATCGCCAGAGGATAACAATTTCTAAACAGATCGTTCGGCGTTTGTTGCGCAAGTGTTGCGTAACATATTGACTTTGCGCGTCTTTATTGGTATTGAATATGGCATGCTAGAAGAGGTGGGCAACGGCCCCGGGGCGACCCGGCGGCCGTTTTTCGTTTCTCTCGTGCGGAGAAAACTCACGCATGAGGTCACAGGCAAACATGACTTTGATTACCCCGGAGGAGCGGATTTCCCAGACGGCTGACTTGTTGCAGTCGTTGGAGCGATCCATTCGCGATCTGCGCCAGGCAGCGGAAGAACTGCGCAGGCAGATCGGAGCCGGGGAGGATGCAGATCTTGCTGGTTCAGCACGGCAGATCGGTCAGCTAGAGGGGCTGATCCGAACCTGTCAGAAAGTGGAGGCGAATTTTGTCGAACAACATCACAGACAAGCCGGAATTGCCCAAGGGGGCTACGCGCTCGACCTTGAGCACGCTCGATTTGAGATTGGGTGCAGGCTGGCTCGCCTCCGCCGATGCTGCGGTGCGGGACAGATTTCTGAGTGAGATCGGGGAGGGGGGGCTGTGTGCCCTCCCTTTCCTGTTCGAGTTCTGGGCGCTGCCGCATCAGTTGCCGCCCGAGGGCGACTGGCGGTCCTGGGTGATCATGGGCGGGCGTGGGGCAGGCAAGACCCGAGCCGGGTCTGAATGGGTACGGTCGATGGTTGAGGGGTCTTTGCCGCTGGATAAGGGCGAGGCATCTCGCGTGGCTCTGGTCGGCGAGACCTACGATCAGGTGCGCGATGTGATGATCTTTGGGGATAGTGGGATATTACAATGCTCGCCGCCCGATCGACGGCCTGTGTGGAAGGCGTCGGAACGCAAGCTGGTCTGGCCAAACGGGGCCGAGGCGCAGGCGTTTTCGGCGCATGATCCCGAGGGGTTGCGCGGACCGCAATTCGATGCGGCCTGGGTGGATGAACTGGCCAAGTGGAAAAAGGCGGGCGAGACCTGGGATATGCTGCAATTTGCGCTGCGCTTGGGGGATCGGCCTAGGGTTTGCGTGACCACGACACCGCGCAATGTGAAGGTTTTGAAGGAGTTGCTGGCGTCGCCGTCCACCGTGCAGACCCATGCGCCGACCGAGGCGAACCGGGCCAATCTGGCGGAGTCGTTTCTAGAGGAGGTGCGCACGCGCTATGCAGGCACGCGGCTGGGGCGGCAGGAGCTGGACGGGGTGCTACTGTCAGATGCCGAGGGCGCACTGTGGACGGGGTCAATGCTGGATGCGGCGCGCTGCGCGCAAGTACCCGCGTTGGATCGCATCGTTGTGGCGCTGGATCCGGCGGTGACGGCTGGAGCAGATGCGGATGCCTGCGGGATCGTTGTTGTCGGCGCGCAGGTGCAGGGGCCGCCCGAGGGGTGGCGCGCCTATGTGCTGGCCGACCGGACGGTGCAGGGCGTTGGCCCGGCGGGCTGGGCGCAGGCGGCGATTGACGCGATGGACGAGTTCGGGGCCGAGCGGCTGGTGGCCGAGGTCAATCAGGGCGGGCAATTGGTGGAAGAGGTCGTGCGGCAGGTGGACCCTCTGGTCCCTTATCGCGCGGTGCGGGCCTCACGCGGCAAGGTCGCGCGGGCCGAGCCTGTGGCGGCGCTCTACGAGCAGGGAAGGGTGCGCCATGTGGCGGGTCTGGACACGCTGGAGGAGCAGATGTGCCAAATGACCGCGCGGGGGTTCGAAGGGCAAGGCTCGCCCGACCGGGTCGACGCGCTGGTCTGGGCGCTGCATGAGTTGATTGTGGGGCCTGCGGGGGCGTATCGGCGACCTCGGGTGCGGACGTTTTAACGGGTTCTCTTAAAGAGACCCCTTTGATCAAGCGCGTATCTTCTGCTCAAGAAGCCAGAAAGCCGAATAGCTAGTTCGGAATAATAACTTTCTTTAAGTCGATCTGAGATTTCTTTCCGCCTTGCTGTATCTGACGCGTTACCTCTCGCCCGTCTTTGTCAAATTTCATGCGTACCTTCATGAACGGCTCAAACTTGGAGCCGTTTAGATACTCAGTAGTTTGCGTGTAACCTCGATTTGTAAGCTTGCCGTTTGCTCGATACTTCCCGGGGTTTCCGTTTCGGTCGAAGACAACGTGATCGCATTGCCCAACGACAAGAAAACAATTGTGCGGCTCGTACTTAATAGTGGCGCCGTCGGATCGTTCCATTCGGACAGTTTGCCCTTTGACGTTTCGGTATATCGTACGGTCATAAATCTTGTTATTTCCGTTTATGCTGTGGGCCTCAAAAACATAGAGATTTTGACGTTTTCCAACAAAACGAAGCTCAAACTCTTCTCCTGAAGATCGTTCATACACAAAGACTGTGCCTTTCTTCAGGTTTCTATAGTCGTAGCCAAGGTGAGATTGCGCCAATGCTTGCAGAGGCCCAAATAATGCCGCCAAAATTAATGATAACCAGAGTTTTCTCATTGTATGTCCTTAGGTTGTATCTGAGAAAAAACGCTATGTGGTGACTTTCGAGTAATCAATCCTTGGTAGACGATAATCTAGAAAAATTAGGCTGTGCTTGCGAAGAAAGACCCGTGCTTTGTCAAGCTGATGGTTCTCAAATCAACAGCTAACGACTGTGCCGACTGTGTTGCCCAACCCCCGTACGCCCCATTCCCAAGCCCTAAACTTCTTTCCGTCATAACTCCTTTCAACAAGCCGGGCAGAGCGGCGGCAGAAAGGAGCACAGATGGTATTCGATTTCTTGCGTCGTGGATCGGCTGATCAAGCACCCGAGGCGAAGGCGAGCGCGGCGGGGCCCGTGGTGGCGTGGCAGACGGGTGGGCGCGTGGCGTGGAGCCCCAGGGATGCGGTGTCACTGACGCGGACGGGATTTTCGGGGAACCCGGTGGGGTTTCGATCCGTCAAGCTGATCGCCGAGGCGGCGGCGGCGTTGCCTTTGGTGTTGCAGGATCAGGCGCAGCGGTTTGATACTCATCCGATCCTGTCCCTGATGCGGCGTCCGAATGCGGCGCAGGGGCGGGCGGAGTTGATGGAGGCGCTGTTCGGGCAGTTGCTGCTGTCAGGCAATGCCTATGTTGAGGCAGTGCAGGCTGAGGAAGGCCTGCCGGTTGAGCTGCACGTGTTGCGTTCGGACCGGATGAGCGTGGTGCCGGGCGCGGATGGATGGCCCAAGGCGTATGATTACGCTGTGGGCGGCAAGAAGCACCGGTTTGCGGCGGAAAACATCTGTCATATCAAGTCGTTCCACCCTCAGGATGACCATTATGGGTTCTCGCCGATGCAGGCGGCGGCGATGGCGATTGATGTGCATAACAGCGCGTCTCGGTGGTCGAAATCGTTGTTGGACAATGCAGCGCGGCCTTCGGGGGCGCTGGTGTGGAAGGGCGATGGCCATGGGGTGATGGCCGAGGATCAGTTCCGGCGTCTGTCGGACGAGATCGAGCAGAACTATCGCGGGGCACGGAATGCCGGGCGACCGATGGTTCTGGAAGGGGGCTTGGATTGGAAGCCGATGGGGTTCTCTCCGTCCGATATGGAGTTTCAAAAGACCAAGGAAGCCGCCGCCCGCGAGATCGCGCTGGCCTTTGGCGTCCCGCCGATGCTGCTGGGGATACAAGGCGACGCGACCTATTCGAACTATCAGGAGGCCAACCGGGCGTTTTATCGCCTGACCGTATTGCCTCTGGTGACGCGGGTGGCGGCGGCTGTGTCGGAGTGGCTTGCGGGCTTTTCCGGCGAGGAGTTGGTGCTGAAGCCGGATCTGGATCAGGTGCCCGCGCTGTCTGCCGAGCGGGACGCGCAATGGGCGCGGGTCAGCGGGGCGGATTTCCTGAGCGATGCCGAAAAGCGGGCGCTGCTGGGGCTGCCGGAGCGCGCGGATGTCTGAGGGGTATCCTCCGTTCGATTGCGCGCCCGGCTTGCGCTTGGCAGCGCATGAGCGGGTGGCCGAGATCCAGCACGGTCACATGTGTCGGCGGCTGGATCAGATCGAAGAGATGATGGAGCGGCTGGAGAAACGCTTGTGGCTGACGGTCTATGGGGTTGCTGCGGTGATCCTGGCGCAGGCATTTCAGTCATTCCTTGTGGTAGCGCCATGAATTCAGTGGGTTACATGGAGAAGTTTATGGATTTGGAACATAAGTTTGCGCGCTTTGGTGATGGGTTGTCGGTGACTGAGGATGCGATGATCGAAGGTTATGCCAGTCTGTTTGGTCAGGCCGATCAGGGCAGCGACGTCGTCCAGAGGGGGGCATATCGTGCCTCGTTGGCGGCGCTGGAAAAGGCGGGACAGCGGGTCAAGATGCTGTGGCAGCACGATCCCGCGCAACCCATCGGCGTCTGGGACGAGGTGCATGAGGATGACCGGGGCCTGCTGGTCAAGGGGCGTCTGCTGGAAAGCACGCAGAAGGGTCGCGAGGCGGCGGAACTGATCCGCGCCGGTGCGATTGACGGCCTGTCGATCGGCTATCGCACCAAGCGGGCTGTGAAGAATGACAAGGGCCAACGTGTCCTGACCGAACTGGAGCTGTGGGAGGTGTCCTTGGTGACCTTCCCGATGCTGCCCAGTGCGCGGGTGGCGGCGAAGGGTTTTGAGCCTGACGCTGAAAACACTTGGCGCAGTATTGCCGAGGTGTTCCAGGACGCCCGGCAGGAGCTGGCGCGGATCTAGCGCGCCTCAAACCCCACCCAAAAAGGAAGTGCTGATGAGCAAGACCGAGACCCCGGCCTTGACTGGAGAGGGTGCGCCCCTGGTTCAGGAGGTGAAGCAGGCGATGGCTGGCTTCGTGAATGAATTCAAGGGCCTCAAGGCCGAAGTTGAAACCAAAATGCAACAGACAGAAGAGCGACTGACCATGCTGGATCGTAAATCAACCATCGCGGCGCGCCCGCATCTTGCGGCATCCATCGAAGACGGAGCCTCGCATCAGAAGGCCTTTGATGCTTATGTGCGTTCGGGTGAGGATGACGGGCTGCGCGGGCTTGAGGTGGAGTCTAAATCTCTGTCCAGCGCGGTGAACAGCGATGGCGGTTATCTGGTTGATCCGCAGACGGCGGAAATCATCAAATCGGTGTTGAAATCCACCGCCTCGATCCGCTCGATTGCGTCGGTGGTGAATGTCGAGGCGAATTCCTTCGACGTGCTGATCGACCACACCGACGTCGGCGCGGGCTGGGCGGATGAGAATGCGGCTGCGACCGAGACGGCGACCCCGTCGATTGACCGTATCTCGATTGCCCTGCATGAGTTGAGTGCGTTGCCCAAGGCCTCGCAACGTCTGCTGGATGACAGCGCGTTTGATGTCGAGGGCTGGCTGGCCGGTCGGATTGCCGACAAGTTTGCGCGGGCCGAGGCGGCGGCGTTTATCTCGGGCGATGGGGCGGACAAACCCAATGGTATCCTGAACCACACCAAGGTCGACAATGATGTCTGGGCTTGGGGCAATATCGGCTATGTGCCAACCGGCATTGATGGTGGTGTTGATGCGGATGCGATTGTCGATGTGGTCTATGCGCTGGGCGCGCAGTACCGGGTTAATGGTACCTTCGTGATGAACTCGAAAACCGCCGGTGTGATCCGCAAGCTGAAAGACAGCGATGGCCGCTTCTTGTGGTCGGATGGTCTGGCCGCAGGTGAGCCCGCGCGTCTGATGGGCTATCCTGTGCTGATTGCCGAGGATATGCCGGATGCGGGCACGGATAGCTTCTCGATTGCCTTTGGTGACTTCCAGGCGGGCTATACCATTGCCGAGCGTCCTGATCTGCGCGTGCTGCGCGACCCGTTCAGCGCCAAGCCGCATGTCCTGTTCTACGCGACCAAGCGTGTAGGCGGCGATGTGAGTGACTTTGCCGCAATCAAACTGGTGAAATTCGGCACCGCCTAAGCGGTGGCGGATCCGGGGGGCCATTGGCCCCTCGGGCGGCGGGCGCGGGCCGGGGTGAGATCCTCTGCGTTGTCTAGCTGCTCCCCTCCGTCCGAGCAACGTGGGGCGGCGCGTGCCCGTCATTTTCCTGAAGTGGCCCCCGGAGGGGTCCGAGATTGCGGAGTGAATGGATGATGTTGATCGAAGAAACCGCCATCGCGGATGCGGCGCTGCCGGTGGATCAGTTCAAGGCGCATCTGCGGCTGGGCACGGGCTTTGCTGAAGAGAATGTGCAGGACGAGGTTCTGAAGGGCTTTCTGCGCGCGGCCATTGCGGCGATTGAGGCGCGTACGGGTAAGGCCCTGATCGAGCGTGACTTTTCATGGAGCCTGAATGGCTGGCGTGACACGGCAGGTGAAGTGCTGCCGGTGGCTCCGGTAGGGGCGATTGGATCGGTGAAGCTGATGGATGCGGCAGGGGTCGAGACCGTGGTGGATGCAGCGGCCTACCGGTTGGAGCGCGACGTTCAGCGCCCGCGATTGCGTCCGGCAGGGTCTTGTTTACCAACGATGCAGACGGGCGGATCGGTGAAGGTTGTCTTCACGGCAGGAATGGCTGCGGATTGGGGCGGATTACCCGCTGATCTGGGGCAATCGGTACTGCTGCTGGCGGCGCATTATTATGAATATCGCGATGAGACGGCGCTGGGCGCGGGGTGCATGCCGTTTGGTGTCACCAGCCTGATCCAGCGCTATCGCACGATACGTTTCGGCGCAGGAGTGGCTCAATGAATGTGCCGCGACTGAATCGTAAACTGGTTTTGGAAGCTCCGGTTCGTAGTGCCGATGGCGCAGGGGGTTATACCGAGACCTGGACCGCGTTGGGCGCGCTTTGGGCCGAGGTGACGGCGCGCAGTGGGGCGGAACGCGCAATAGGCGGGGCCTCGGTGTCGCGGGTTGGCTATCGGATCGTGGTGCGCGGCGCACCCGATGGGTCGTCGATGCGGCCTGCTCCGGATCAGCGGTTCCGTGAGGGCGCGCGCCGGTTCGTGATCCGCGCTGTGGCTGAACGAGACGGGCGCGGCCAGTACCTGACCTGTTTTGCAGATGAAGAGGTGGCGGCATGAGCTATGGCGTTTCTGCTGCTTTGCAGGCGGCGGTGTTTCAGCAATTGGCGGGCGACGCGCAGGTGGGCGCTCTGTCGGCTGGCGCGATCTATGACGCGGTGCCGTCGGGCACGGTGCCGCAGACCTACGTGACTTTGGGACCGGAGGAGGTGCGCGACGCCTCGGACCGGTCGGCTGTGGGGGCCGTGCATCGGTTCACGGTCTCGGTGGTGTCCGAGGCGGCGGGGTTTGGCGCGGCCAAAACGCTGGCAGGCGCGGTGTGTGACGCGCTGGAAGGCGCGGCGCTGAGTTTGGATAGGGGCCATCTGGTGGGTCTCTGGTTCGAACGCGCCAGCGCCCGGCGCACGGGAACCGGCGGTGCGATCCGCCAGATCGATCTGAGATTCCGCGCCCGCGTGGAAGATGACTAAGCAATCAACGGAGAGAGCAAATGGCTGCCCAGAACGGAAAAGACCTGTTGGTCAAAGTGGATATGAACGGCACCGGCCTGTTCGAGACCATCGCGGGCCTGCGCGCCACGCGGATCAGTTTCAATGCAGAAAGCGTCGATGTCACCAGTCTGGAAAGCCAGGGCGGGTGGCGTGAGCTGCTGTCGGGGGCGGGGGTCAAATCGGCCGCGATCTCGGGCTCGGGTGTGTTCAAGGATGAAGGCACGGACGAAAGGGCGCGTCAGTTGTTTTTTGACGGCGAGACGCCCGGTTTTCAGGTGATCATCCCTGATTTTGGCATCGTCGAAGGGCCGTTTCAGGTCAGCAGCATCGAATATGCGGGCTCGCATAACGGTGAGGCGACCTATGAGATGAGCATGGCAAGCGCCGGTGCGCTGAGCTTTACGGCGCTCTGATGGCCAATCCGTGGACGGGCGAGGTGGCGCTGACCATCGATGGGGAGCAGCGGGTGCTCAAACTGACTTTGGGCGCTTTGGCGGAGTTGGAACAGGAACTGCAGGCCGGGTCGCTGGTCGAACTGGTGCAGCGGTTTGAGGGCGGCGCTTATTCCAGCAGCGATGTGCTGGCCTTGCTTGTCGCTGGGCTGCGCGGTGGCGGGGCACAGGTGACCCGCGATGACCTGCTGCATGCCGAGATCGAAGGCGGGCCGATGGCGGGGGCCAAGGCGGCAGCTGAGTTGCTGGCGCGGGCCTTCATGGTGCCCGAGTGAGCGGGCTCGACTGGCCCGCGCTGATGCGGGCCGGGTTTCTGGGCCTGCGTCTGACGCCGGATCAGTTCTGGCGTCTGACTCCGGCCGAGCTGCGGCTGATGCTGGGGCAGGGCGCCGGGATGCCTGCGATGAACCGGGCGGGGCTGGATGCGCTGCTGGCGGCCTATCCGGACAAGACACAAGGAGAGCGTGATGACGGATCGTGAAGGTTTTGACGACCTGCAGGAGCGGGGAGAGGCGCTGGGCGACGCGCTGGGCGACGCCGCCACGATGGCCTCGGCCTTTGATGGCCAGATGCAGCGGATTAGAGCTGCCTTTGAGGAAACCGGCAAGGATGTGGCGACGCTGGAACGCGGCATGTCCGGCGGGTTACGCAAGGCGTTTGATGGCGTGGTGCTGGACGGAATGAACCTCTCGGGTGCGCTCGACATTCTGAAGAATTCCTTGATCCAGACGGCCTATGCGGCCGCAATTAAGCCGGTGACAGACCATTTTGGCGGAATGTTGGCCAATGGGGTTGGCAGTCTGGTGCAGGGCATTTTGCCGTTTGCCGATGGCGGCAGTTTTTCCCAAGGCCGCGTGATGCCGTTTGCCAATGGCGGTGTGGTCAGCAGCCCGACCATGTTCCCGATGCGTGGCGGCACCGGGTTGATGGGTGAGGCGGGTCCCGAGGCGATCATGCCGCTGGCGCGTGGGGCGGATGGCAAGCTTGGCGTGCGTACGCAGGGCGGTGGGCGCGCCGTGAATGTGGTGATGAATATTACAACACCCGATGTGCAAGGATTTCGCCGATCTCAGGGCCAGATCGCGGCACAGATGAGCCGCGCCCTGGGTCGCGGCAATCGTAACAGATAAGGGGAGCAGCTGATGAATTTCCACGAGGTGAGATTTCCGGCCAGCCTGAGCTTTGGTTCGGTCGGCGGGCCCGAGCGGCGCACGGATATTGTGACGTTGGCCAACGGGTTCGAGGAACGCAACACCCCCTGGGCGCATTCGCGCAGGCGCTACGATGCGGGGCTGGGGATGCGGTCGCTGGACGACGTTGAGACGCTGATCTCGTTCTTTGAGGCGCGGCAGGGGCAGATGTTTGGGTTCCGCTGGAAGGATTGGTCGGATTTTAAATCCGGACCAGCGACCGCAGATGCGGATAAGGGTGATCAGGTGATTGCCAAAGGCAACGGCACACAGACGGAATTTCAGTTGATCAAGACTTATAGCTCGGGTGGGTTCAGCTATGTGCGCCCCATCGTCAAGCTGGCGCTGGGTACGGTCAAGTTGGGCTTGGATCAGGACGAGATGCGCGAAGGGGTGGATTTCGACGTTGATTTGGACACTGGCCTTGTCACCTTCGCCACTCCTCCTGCTGAGCAGGTCGAGATTACCGCCGGGTTCGAATTCGATGTTCCAGTGCGGTTTGACACCGACAAGATCCAAACCAGCGTGGCCAGTTTTCAAGCCGGTGATGTGCCAAATGTGCCGGTGGTCGAGGTGCGGGTCTGATGAGCGGGGATAAACAGGGCTTGCAGACCCATTTGCAGAGCGGGCTTACAACGACATGCCGCTGCTGGGCGATCACGCGCACGGACGGGCAGATGTTTGGATTTACGGACCACGATATGGAGCTGTCCTTTGATGGAATGCGCTTCAAAGCGAGCACGGGCCTTACCGCCGCGGCCATCGAACAGGCGACGGGGCTGTCAATCGACAACTCCGAGGCGATGGGGGCCTTGTCCGACGCGGCAGTGACAGAAGGTGACATCGAAGCGGGTCGTTTTGATGGTGCCGAGGTGCGTGCCTGGCTTGTGAACTGGGCTGAGCCTGAGCAGCGCCTGTTGCAGTTTCGGGGATCAATCGGCGAACTGCGCCGTGGTGGTGGAGCCTTTCATGCAGAGCTGCGCGGGTTGACCGATTTGTTGAATCGGCCTTTGGGCCGTGTCTACCAAAAGCCATGCACGGCGGTGTTGGGCGACAAAAATTGCCGTTTCAATACGGATGCGTCGGGGTATTGGGCGGAGGGCGAGGTTGCCGCTGTTTCGGAATCCGGCACTCTGGCGTTGTCCGGGGCAGCAACGCCTGCCGATGGTTGGTTTGACGGAGGGCGGCTGGACGTTCTGACGGGTTCTGCCATCGGGTTGTGGAGTATGATCAAGCGGGACCGTGTTGCCGACAGTGGTCGCGAACTTACGCTGTGGTCCGGGGTCGGGGGTGGCCTGGCTGTGGGTGACCGGGTACGGCTGACTGCTGGCTGCGACAAGCGCATGAACACTTGCCGTTTCAAGTTCAACAATCTTCTTAACTTTCAGGGGTTTCCCGATCTTCCGGGCGAAGATTGGGTGATGGCTGTGCCCAAAAAACACAATCCTAACAGCGGAGGCAGCAGGCGGTGAGCATTGACAGGCGGGATATTGTTGACGAGGCCCGAAAGTGGCTGGGCACGCCCTATGTGCATCAGGCATCCATGCGCGGCGCAGGTGCGGACTGCTTAGGCCTGCTCAGGGGCGTTTGGCGGCACGTCATGGGGCAAGAGCCTGAGACCGTGCCAGCCTATAGTATGGACTGGTCCGAGCCGCAGGGCGAGGAAAGGATGTGGGCTGCAGCTCGTCGACATCTGAGGGAAAAGCCCGTGCAGGACATCCAGCCTGCTGATGTCCTTCTTTTCAGAATGCGTGATGGCAGTGTCGCCAAACACCTAGGTATCTTAAGTAAAATCAGCCCGTTACCGTGCTTTGTTCACGCATACTCTGGCCATGGTGTGGTTGAGAACACCCTGAGTGCCCCCTGGCGTCGTCGCATCGTCTCGTGTTTCGAATTCCCGTTGGAGGACCTCTGATGGCTACTATTCTTCTATCTGCTGCGGGCGCTGCCCTGGGTGGGTCAATTGGCGGAACCATTGCTGGGTTGTCCACGGCGGTGATCGGGCGTGCCGTTGGGGCCACGTTGGGGCGTGTCATCGACCAGCGGTTAATGAGTCAATCAGTCATGGGTGGTGGCAGCGAAGTCGTTGAAACCGGTCGCCTGGATCGATTTCGCTTAACCGAGACCGGCGAAGGCGCACCGGTCGCAACCATTTTCGGACGTATGCGCGTTGGGGGGCAGGTGATCTGGGCCTCGGACTTTCTGGAGACACGCACCACGTCGACTTCGAGCCAATCCACGGGGGGTGGGAAGGGGTCGCCCAAGCCGGCTGAGGTTAAAACAACCACGCATAGCTACAGCTATTCGGTCTCACTGGCTATTGCGCTGGGTGCAGGTGAGATCGCGGATGTGTCCCGGATTTGGGCAGACGGCGAAGAGGTTGCACGCACTGATCTGAACATGCGGGTGTATTGTGGTACAGACGATCAGTTGCCGGACCCTTTGATAGAGGCCATCGAAGGTATGGGAACGGTGCCTGCGTATCGTGGGACGGCATATGTTGTGATCGAAGACCTCGCGCTGGCCTCGTACGGCAATCGCGTGCCGCAATTCTCGTTTGAGGTCGTGCGGCAGGAGCAAAGCGGTCTGCCCGAGCACGACAGTGCCTTGTCGCGTATCGTAAAGGGCGTCGCGTTGATGCCGGGTACGGGTGAGTATGCACTGGCAAGCACTCAGGTGAACTATTCCAAAGGGAAGGGGCAAAGCTGGGCGGCGAATGTACACTCGCACTCGGGTTTGCCGGACTTGGTGGCCTCGACACGGGCGCTGACTAAGGAACTACCGGCGTGTGAGGCGACTTCACTGATTGTGTCTTGGTTTGGCGATGATTTGCGATGTGGTCACTGCCAGATACGGCCCAAGGTCGAACGCAAGACGGAAGACGGAAAGAACATGCCCTGGACCGTCTCGGGGCTTTCCCGAGCGGCAGCGCAGAGCGTTGAGCGTGTGGATGATCGCCCGATTTACGGGGGAACGCCCGCTGATGCCTCGGTCATTCAGGCAATCCAGCATTTGAAGGAAAACGGCAAGCGGGTGATGTTTTACCCGTTTATCCTGATGGGTCAGATGCAGGACAACGCTTTGCCGGATCCCTGGTCGGACGGTGCTG
The DNA here is from genome assembly GCF_965243365.1 of Ruegeria sp. Classification (GTDB taxonomy): domain Bacteria; phylum Pseudomonadota; class Alphaproteobacteria; order Rhodobacterales; family Rhodobacteraceae; genus Ruegeria. The sequence continues at coordinate 2,944,171 of NZ_CBDEUW010000002.1, forward strand.
ATCAACCCCACCTGCCATGGCGGGGGCGGATCACACTGGACATCGCTCCGGGGCGTGCAGGGTCGCCGGATCAGACGGTGGCGGCTGAGGCTCAGGTAGCGTCCTTTTTTGGGGATGCAAAGGCGTCGGACTTTTTAGTCGCTGATGGTTCGGTGAACTATTCCGGCCCGGAAGACTGGGGGCTGCGGCGGTTCATCCTGCACTATGCCGCGTTGTGTAAGGCGGCTGGCGGGGTCGACTCGTTTTGCATCGCGTCCGAGATGCGCGGCCTGACACAGATCCGCGGGGTTGCCGGGTTTCCGGCCGTTGATCAGCTAAAGGCGTTGGCTGCTGAAGTCCGGCAAATCCTGGGCGCAAATACCAAGATCGGTTACGCGGCAGACTGGACGGAGTATTTCGGCTATCAACCCTCTGATGGCAGCGGGGATCGGTATTTCCATCTTGATCCGCTGTGGGCTGACGACGACATCGATTTTGTGGGCATCGACAACTACATGCCGCTGTCTGACTGGCGGGATGGGGACACCCATCTGGATGCGCAAGGCGGAGAGGTCTCTCTCTATGATCTGGACTACCTGCGCCGTAATATTGAGGGCGGTGAGGGATATGACTGGTACTATGCCTCACCGGAAGAGGCCGAAGCGCAGATCAGAACGCCGATAGAGGATGGCGCATATGGCGAGCCTTGGGTGTGGCGATACAAGGATATTCGCAACTGGTGGGCTAGTGCTCACCATGAGAGGATCGGCGGCGTGCGGCAGGCAACCCCAACCGCGTGGGTTCCTGGATCGAAGCCGATCTGGTTCACGGAATTGGGTTGTGCGGCCATCGACAAGGGGACAAACCAACCCAACAAGTTTTTGGACCCTAAATCTTCGGAATCCGCTTTACCCAAATATTCCAACGGGATGCGAGACGACTTTATTCAGGTGCAATATCTGAAGGCTTTGTTGGGATATTGGGGCGAGCCACAGAACAACCCGATCTCGGAAACTTATGACGGCCCCATGGTCGATCTGTCCAACGCATTTGTGTGGGCCTGGGATGCGCGCCCGTTTCCGACCTTCCCGAACCTTCGGTCGCAATGGAGTGACGGAGACAACTATGCAGGTGGTCACTGGCTGAACGGTCGTTCCGGCGCGCGGACATTGGCCTCGGTGGTGGCAGAGATTTGCTATAGTGCGGGGGTGACCGAGATTGATGTCTCTGCCTTGCATGGCGTTGTGCGCGGTTATGCGATGCAGGACGTGATGGATGCACGTCAGGCCTTGCAGCCGCTGATGTTGCGCTATGGGTTCGACGCGATCGAGCGGGACGGGCAGTTGGTGTTCCGCATGCGCAATGGTCGCGGTCCCGTCGATCTGGACCCGGATATGATTGCTGTCAGCAACGACATCGAAGGCAATGTGGAATTCCGGCGCGAGGCTGAGGCTGAGATGACTGGCCGTGTCCGTTTGCGTTTCGTTCAATCGGATGCAGACCATGAAGTCGTCGCTGAAGAGGCCGTTCTGCCTGATGACAAAACCCACGCGGTTGCTGTCAACGAAATGCCGTTGTCCATGACACGCGCCGAGGGTCGCCAGACCGTTGAAAGATGGCTGAGCGAGGCGCGTATTTCGCGCGAGACGGCGCGGTTTGCCTTGCCTCCATCGTTAATGCACTTGGATGCCGGGGATGTTGTGAGACTGACAGGTACAGCGAATGAAGCACAGGGGCTTTATCGTATCGACCGGTTGGAACAGGCCGAGATGCAATTGGCGGACGCTGTGCGGGTGGAGCCGGCGGTTTATTCTCCGTCAAAGGTCAAGGATGAGGCCGTGGCATCTAAGCCATACATAGCGCCTGTTCCCGTTCTTCCTGTATTTCTGGACCTGCCATTGATGACCGGCTCTGAGGTTCCGTATGCACCCTATTTGGCGGTCACTGCCGACCCTTGGCCCGGCAGCGTTGCTGTGTTTTCGGCGTCCCAGGATGACGGCTATGCGCTGAGCGATGTCTTTGCAGGGCAGGCTGTTGTCGGGTTCACAGAAACGCCCTTGCGGCGTGCCAGTGCTGGCTTGTGGGACACAGGTGCGCCCTTGCGCGTGAATCTGATCGATGGCGTGTTGGAATCGCAACCTGACGCGGCCTTGCTGAACGGCGCCAATCTGGCCGCAATCGGGGATGGCACGCCGGGAAACTGGGAGGTTTTTCAATTCGGTGACGCAACTCTGCACGAGCCGGGAGTTTACGCGCTCGGCAACCGGTTGCGGGGGCAGTTGGGTACTGACGCCATTATGCCGGATGTCTGGCCAGAAGGTTCGATGTTCGTATTGTTGGATGGGCGCGTCTATCAAACCGGTCTGTTGCGGAGCGAGCGCGGCGTGGCCAAGCACTATCGTATCGGCCCGGCAAACCGGGGCTATGACGACCCGTCTTATGTTCATCTGGTCGAAGCCTTCGATGGGAACGGTTTGCGCCCCTACACCCCTGTGCATTTGCAGGTGAGCTCGTCATCCGCCGGTGATGATTTCACTTGGATGCGGCGGACGCGGATTGATGGAGATGACTGGGACGGGCTTGATGTTCCCTTGGGCGAGGAAACCGAGTCTTACCTTGTACGGATACTCTCTGGCGGGTCTGTATTGCGCGAGGTTGTGATTGGTTCGGCCAGTTGGCACTACTCGGCTGCAATGAAAGCGGCGGATGGGTTGAGCGAGAGCTATGAGTTCGTCGTGGCCCAGGTATCGGCGACATACGGTCCGGGTCCCTTTGCCCGGCTGGGTGTCGGGTGAGGCTACACATGCGCCCCATACTCCATGGAGACGTTAGCGTTGCGGCGCGCGCCTTGTTGGCCGCGCCGCATGTGGACCGGGATCGGCTTTGTGCGCGGCTGATAGCTGAGGCAGAAGTTGCGCACCACCACGTCGACGAAACCGGTAAGGTGCATCCTGTTTATGGAAACGGCTCGCTGATGGCTGCGGCGATGGGGCGTAATCTGGCGGACGAGCCGAGTTTCGACGATGTCACATATTGCCAGTGTTTTGAGATGGTTCTGCGTTATTTGATCCGATTTCACATTAAGCAGAGGCGCAGCTGACACATTTCGATGCTGCCAGGTCCAGTTCCAATCGACCTATTGCAATCGGTTCACCGCAATCCTCGCAATAGCCAAACTCACCTTCTTCGATACGGTCGAGCGCAGCTTGCAGGCGTCGGCCTTCTAGATCACGCCTAGCTTGCTGCGCCTTGGCCATTGCCTGGTTTTGCAAGGCATCCATACGGCTTAGCCGACCGACGGCCTGCTGATCCAGTTCGACAATCGATTGCGCTTGTTGACCAGCGGTCGACTGCGCCTTCAATTCTGCAAGACGATCACGAATTTTGTGTCCAAAGTGCTGTAAATCGGTCTCGTTCATTTTTTGTTGCAGACCTCATCAATTAATTGCGTTTGGTTATTCACGCCTTAGATGGGTATTCTAGGCGCAGAAAAGGATCAAAAGCTATGTTCGAAAAGCGCAGCCATGTGACACCGGTTGACCCGGTTTGGGATCGCATCACCGCCGAAGCTCAGGCGGCGGTGGAACAAGAGCCACTGATGGGTGGGCTGGTTCATGCCTGTATCCTGCATCACCGCAGTCTTGAACGCGCCTTGTCCTATCGGGTTTCGGCTAAGCTGTCGTCGAACGAGATGTCGATGATGGTACTGCGCGAGATTGTGGATGAGGCTTATGCAGACGACTCCAGCCTGATTGAGGCCGCGCGTGCTGATCTGATGGCCGTGTATGAGCGTGACCCTGCCTGCCATCGGCTGCTACAGCCTGTTCTGTACTTCAAGGGATATCAGGCGATGCAGGCCTATCGCGTTGCGCATTGGCTGTGGACCAAGGGACGTCATGACCTGGCCTATTTCTTCCAGATGAGGTCCTCTGAGATTTTCGGGATCGACATTCACCCGGCCGCGAAAATCGGCAAGGGTATCATGATTGACCACGCGCATTCCATCGTGATTGGCGAAACTGCGATTGTAGGCGACAACGTCTCGATGCTGCATTCGGTCACTTTGGGTGGTACCGGTAAGGAAGAAGAGCAGCGCCATCCAAAAATCGGTAACGGCGTGCTGATTGGTGCAGGGGCCAAGGTTCTGGGCAATATCGAGGTCGGGCATTGCAGCCGCATCGCTGCCGGATCCGTGGTGTTGCAAGAAGTGCCTGCATGCAAAACAGTCGCGGGAATTCCGGCCAAGATCGTGGGCGAGGCCGGATGTGATCAGCCTTCGATTTCAATGGATCACATGCTGGGTAAGGATCAATAACGGCTGGGTGTTCCAGAGGTATCGTGCGATTTGGCTGTCATCAGGGGAAACCGTTGGCCCGGCAGCCAAATCTGTTTATGCTGCGTTGCAGCTCAATCGGACGATGCACCTTGAGTTTTGGGGTGTGGATTGCTATATTTTGAGGGAAAGGAGCGCATCATGACTATGGCAAAATCTTTAAACCTGATTGCAGCAATTGCCGTTGTTGCTACTGCTGCGCTCGCTCTTTGGGCACCTGAACCGGAAACACAGGCTGGTCCGGCAAATGTGGCCCTGTTTCAGCTTGGTCAGACTGACTGAGTAGTCAATCGAGATAGAGACAAGACGCGTATCAAGAAGCTGTGTGGTATGATGCCGCAGGCTTTTTAGCCGAATGATATCCAAATTAGCCCACCAAAAATGATAGGCACCTGTAACAGCGCGGGCAGGTAGAATCCGGGCAAGCCGAATGCCGCACTACTTGCGATCCAACCCGCGCAGTAGACAAACAACCCCAAAAATATCGTTTGCACCAGACGCGGATCAGGAGCATTTTTCGCGACGGTAGAATGGGCGGCATCCGGGGCAGAACGGTCTGCCGCAGGTGTATCCTTTGGGATTTCAGGCTGTGGAGGGACAGGCGCACTGTTGTTTCCGTTACTGCCCGGATGATCACCAGCAGAATCGCCGGGTTCGCCGCCCGAGCCTGACCCACGAATATTAGCACCGTGATCGATCGCGACCCCCACAATCATCCCAAGATACATATATCCAAGAACCGCCTGATATCCTGCGTATAGTCTGAAACTGGGGCTGGGTTGCATATCGCCATAGCCCAGTGTCGTGAAGGTAACGACAGAGAAATAAAGGGCTGTTCGAAAACTCTTTTCGATCATGACGGTGTCGCCGACATAACCCTCTGGCGCGATTACCGGAAGCCCGCCCTGGAATACGTAGGCGGTAGCGGTTGGGCAAACCGCTGCCGTGCAAAACACGCCTGCAACAGAGTTCAGTACCGCAAAGATCAGTATCGTGAACAGCGCGCTCAGCAGGATCGCCGACCAAGCCGCCCAATTGGGAATATGGCGCGAAAAATGTGCGCTGACGCTCGCCAGCCCCGCTGAGGTCGCGATAATCAGAAAGATCGGCAAAGGCGGCACGCTCAGCGCGCCAAACTGCCAGCTGGTCTCAAGCAGCGTCCGGGGGCGCCACATGCAGATCAGTAAAAACAGTACAAGTAGAACAAGGGGCACGATGACGCCCCATATCCATTGCTGAGCACGATTGCCTTCGGCCATTACGTCAGGCCAGCATGACCATCGGGTTTTCCAGGTTGTCGACAATCGCCTTTAGCAGCTCTGCCCCAAGCGCGCCGTCGATGACTCGGTGATCGACCGACATGGTGACCGACATGACAGTGGCAACCGCCAGCTCTCCGTCATCACCAACGACCGGTTTCTTGACGCCTGAACCAACGGCCAGGATGCCCGCATGCGGTGGGTTCACGATGGCGTCGAAATTGTCGATGCCGAACATGCCGAGGTTGGAAACGGCAAAGGTGCCGCCCTGATATTCATGCGGGGCCAGCTTACGCTCGCGGGCGCGTCCGGCAAGGTCTTTCATTTCAGTCGACAGGGCGGACAGCGACTTGGTGTCGGCATCCTGCAGAACCGGGGTGAATAGCCCGCCTTCGATGGCGACCGCCACGGCCACGTCAGACGGTTTCAATTGCAGAACCCGATCACCAGCCCAAACAGCGTTGCAAGCCGGAACCTGTTGCAGCGCATTGGCCACGGCCTTGATGATGAAGTCATTGACGCTGAGCTTCACGCCGCGGCTTTCCAGTTGCTTGTTCAACTGACTGCGGAACTTGAGCAGCGCGTCCAGTTTGATATCCCGGCGCAGATAGAAATGCGGGATGGTCTGCTTGGCCTCGGACAGGCGCGCGGCGATGGTCTTGCGCATGCCGTCCAGTTTGATTTCTTCGTATTCGCGATCTTCGTACATGCGGGCCACGGCATCTGCTGATGGTCCCGCGGGGACGGTGGGCGCTGCTGCAGCGGCAGGCGCTGGGGCAGCAGCCGGAGCCGCTGCGGTTGCGCCTTCCACATCCGCCTTGACGACACGGCCATGCGGGCCAGAACCGGCAATCTGTGCCAGATCCAGGCCCTTCTGCGCCGCGATCCGGCGAGCCAAAGGCGAAGCAAAGATACGTCCGCCATCTGCTTTGACCGGAGCGGCCGGGGCAGGTGTTGCGGAGCCTCCGCTACTACCACCTTCACCGCTGCTGGCAGCTGATACAGGCGAGCCGCTGTTTCCGCCCAGTGTGCTGGTATCAGTAGCAGGTACCGCGGCAGGCGTCGCCGCGATGTCATCAGCGCTTTCGCCATCTTCCAGCAGAACCGCAATTGCAGTGTTGACCTTGACCCCTTCGGTGCCCTCGGGGATCAGGATTTTGCCGACGGTGCCTTCGTCGACGGCCTCGAACTCCATCGTGGCCTTGTCGGTTTCGATCTCGGCCAGCAGGTCGCCAGAGGAAACGGTGTCGCCTTCCTTGACCAGCCATTTGGCAAGCGTGCCTTCTTCCATCGTTGGGGACAGGGCGGGCATCAGAATTTCGGTGGGCATCTGTCTGTCGCTCCTTACCGGTAGGTCACTTGTTTGACGGCGGCGATCACCTCATCGGTGGTGATCAGAGCCAGCTTTTCGAGGTTCGCGGCATAGGGCATCGGAACATCCTTGCCGGTGAGGTTGATGACCGGCGCGTCGAGATAATCGAACGCCTCCTGCATCACAACCGAGCTGATGTAACTGCCGACCGAACCTTGCGGCCAGCCTTCCTCGACGGTTACCAGACGGTTGGTTTTCATCACCGAATTGATAATCGCGCCAGTGTCCATCGGGCGGATGGTGCGCAGGTCGATGACCTCGGCGCTGATGCCGTCTTCGGCCAGCTTGTCGGCGGCTTCCAATGCGTATTGCATGCCGATGCCGAAGCTGACGATGGTCACGTCCGAGCCTTCGCGCCAAATGCGGGCTTTGCCCAACGGGATGCTCAGATCATCCACCTGCGGCACGTCGAAGGACCGACCGTAGAGGATTTCGTTCTCCAGGAAGATCACCGGATTGGGGTCGCGGATCGCGGATTTCAGCAGGCCCTTAGCGTCAGCCGCCGAATAGGGCATCACGACTTTCAGGCCGGGGATTTGCATATACCATGCGGCGTAGTCCTGAGAGTGCTGCGCGGCCACGCGGGCCGCAGCACCGTTGGGGCCACGGAACACGATGGGACAGCCCATTTGACCGCCGGACATATAGAGCGTCTTGGCGGCAGAGTTGATGATCTGGTCAATCGCCTGCATGGCAAAGTTGAAGGTCATGAACTCGACAATCGGTTTCAGGCCACCAAAGGCCGAACCCACTGCGATACCGGTAAAGCCATGCTCCGTGATCGGGGTGTCGATCACGCGTTTGGGGCCAAACTCGTCCAGCAGACCTTGCGAGATTTTATACGCGCCCTGATACTCTGCAACTTCTTCGCCCATCAGATAGACGTCTTCGTCACCGCGCATTTCTTCGGCCATCGCGTCGCGCAGCGCTTCGCGGACGGTTTCGGATTTCATCTCGGCATCGGCGGGCCAGTCCGGTGACAGGTCCACAACGGGTGCGGCGGGAGCGGTAGCAGCAGGAGCGGGGGCCTCAACCGCCGCAGGGGCGGTCTCGGTCACCGCTGCGGCTGCGGGCGCAGCCGCGGGCAGGGCAGAGGCGTCTTCGCCTTCCTCGACCAGCACCGCGATGGGGGTGTTCACCTTGACCCCTTCGGTGCCTTCGGCGATCAGGATCTTGCCGACGATGCCTTCGTCAACGGCCTCGAACTCCATCGTGGCCTTGTCGGTTTCGATCTCGGCCATGATGTCGCCGGACGATACGGTGTCGCCTTCCTTGACCAGCCATTTGGCCAGCGTGCCCTCTTCCATCGTGGGCGAAAGGGCGGGCATGAGAATTTCGGTTGCCATGTCTAATCGTCCTCTCAGGCGTAGATATCGGTCCAGAGCTCATCCAGCGACGGCTCGGGGCTTTCTTTCGAGAATTCGGCGGCCTGGTTCACGACCTCTTTGATCTCTTTGTCGATCGCCTTCAGGTCATCCTCGGTCGCGTGTTTGCCGGTCAGTAGCAGCTCACGCACATGTTCGATCGGGTCGCTTTGCTCGCGAACCTTCTGAACCTCTTCCCGTGTGCGGTATTTGGCCGGGTCGGACATCGAGTGGCCGCGATAGCGGTAGGTCTTGACCTCAAGGATGTAAGGTCCTTTGCCCGCGCGGCAGTGCGCGACAGCTTTTTCGCCAGCGGCCTTGACTGCCAGAACATCCATGCCGTTGACCATTTCACCCGGTATCCCGAAGGCTTGGCCGCGATGGTAGATGTCAGGGGAGGAGGTCGAGCGTGCTTGCGCCGTACCCATGGCATACTGGTTGTTCTCGATCACGAAAACCACCGGAAGCTCCCAAAGGGCGGCCATATTGAAGGTCTCGTAGACCTGACCCTGGTTGGCCGCGCCATCCCCGAAATAGGTGAAAGTGACGCCGCCGTTTTCCTTGTACTTGTCCGCAAAGGCCAGACCCGCACCCAGCGGCACCTGAGCGCCAACAATGCCGTGGCCCCCGTAGAAGTGCTTTTCCTTCGAGAACATATGCATCGATCCGCCTTTACCCTTGGACAGACCACCGATGCGCCCGGTCAGTTCGGCCATCACGCCGCCCGGGTCCATGCCGCAGGCCAGCATATGGCCGTGATCTCGGTACGAGGTGATGCGCTTGTCGCCTTCCTGAGCAGCAGCCTCAAGGCCGACCACAACCGCTTCCTGGCCGATGTAAAGGTGGCAGAACCCGCCGATCAGACCCATGCCGTATAGCTGGCCAGCCTTTTCCTCGAATCGGCGGATCAGCAGCATCTCGCGGTAATATGTCTTGAGTTCTTCCGCAGAAACATTTGGTTTCTTTGTGGTTTTTCGCGCAGCCATAGTGGCGATCTCCCCCTCTCGGACAGATAGTTTAGCGTTAAACTATTTCATAAAGTATTTCTTCCCATCTGGCGAGAGTAAATGTGACGCAGCGTCCATCGCATGCGGATTAACGTGTTGGTCAATCTGCTCGGGATGTTATTCCGGCCCTTCTCCACCCTGATAAAACGAAATAAAGTGAATCAAATAATCCCCACGGAAGAGAGAGTTGAAGCCGTTATGATGATCCTTCGCGAGCCCAAGCTGGTGTTCATCAAAACCAAGAAAACGGCGGGCTCTTCAATTGAGATCGCGCTGGGTCGGCACCTAAAAGCAGGGGATTTCGCCACACCTATGTCGCCGGAGGAGGAAACGCACAGGGAAGGCAAAAGGCGGATCGTTCGTCAATCTGTCCGGTTGCTACGCGAACGCTCTGACGGAGCCATTCAGGCCCGACAAGCGCATAACGGTATTTCGGTTGTGAACACCTATCTGCCCGACGTGGCTGACGGATGCTTCAGCTTTTGTGTCGAGCGTAATCCTTGGGACAAGGCGATATCTGCCTTTTACTTTTGGATGCATCAGCGGCGCATCGAAGTTATTGATCCCAACGCGATGTTTTCCCAGTTTTGCAAGACGCGGCTGAACTATTTCTCGGATTTCGGGCTGTATTCCAAAGACGGAAAGATCGTTGTCGATCGCGTTCTCAGGTTCGAAAACCTTGCCGAGGAGTTCGACCAGCTCATGACCGAAAGGGGGCTGCAGGACACCTCCCTAGGGCAGATGCGCGTGAATGCAGGGATCCGGAAATCCTCCCGGTTTGATTTGTTCTACGGAGAAAACTGGCGCGGCGACAATGTTCAGGTCGTGGCGGATGTGTTTTCCAATGAGATCGATGCGTTTGGCTATGACATCCCATCCTCATCAAACGAGGTCGTCAGCGGATGACGATCTCATCCGAGCGGATCATGCCAAGAATAGAGCGTGCCTGCTGATCCAGGAGGTCGAGGTCAAGATAGGTATCGGAAAGGCGGCGGGTCAGGTTTTCCATTTCACCGATTTCAGATTTCAATTCCGCAAGGTCGCGTGACAGGGCGTCCCGTTCCGCCGCAATCTCGACCCGCCGGAACAGGCCATAGTCGCCCTGAACGGCGGCAAAGGTGAAATAAACACCCAGCATGAAAGCCACCGAAAAGAAAACAACTGCGCCCAAACCGGGCCGACTGGAACGGGACACTCTGTTTACCGCCGTATGAATACTGCCTCAATAACGTGCCCTTAGCGGGCATCTGCCTGCACTATGTCACAGGTGATTCGCCTTGTGAATCCCCTGATTCGACAAAATATGCGGCCAAGCGGTTTTATTCTTCCAGCGCTGCGACACCGGGCAGGGTTTTGCCTTCCATCCACTCCAGAAAGGCACCGCCCGCCGTTGAAATATATGAGAAGTCCTTGGCTGCGCCCGATGCGTTCAGCGCCGCGACCGTGTCGCCTCCGCCCGCGACCGAGATCAACTGACCCGACCGTGTCAGCGCGGCTGCCTTCAAGGCGGCCGCGTTGGTGGCGGTGTCAAAAGGCTCGATTTCAAACGCGCCCAGCGGACCGTTCCAGATCAGGGTTCGGCTTTGGGCGAAAACCTCAGTGATTGCAGCGACGCTTTCCGGGCCAGCATCCAGGATCATGCCGTCATCGGTGCATTGGTCAGCGGGCAGCACCTGGTGCGGGGCGTGGGATTCAAACTTGTCGGCGACAACGATGTCAGTGGGCAGAACGATGGTGCAGCCCGCGATTTCGGCTTTGGCCAGGATTTCGGCTGCGGTGCCTTTCATAACCCGTTCAGCCAGCGATTTGCCCACATTCAGGCCTTTGGCGACCAGAAAGGTGTTCGCCATGCCGCCGCCGATTACAAGATAATCCACCTTGGTGATCAGGTTGCCCAGCAATTCCAGCTTGGTCGAGACCTTCGCACCGCCGACAACGGCTGTCACCGGGCGTTTCGGGGCACTCAATGCGCCTTCCAGTGCTTCAAGTTCGGCTTGCATCAGGCGACCTGCGCAAGCCGGAAGCAAGCGTGCGATGGCCTCGGTCGAGCTATGAGCACGGTGCGCGGCCGAGAACGCGTCGTTACAATAGATCTCGCCCAGCTTGGCCATACCAGCGGCCAGTTCGGGATCGTTCTTGGTCTCGGCGGCGTGGAAACGGGTGTTCTCCAACAACAGAACCTGCCCGGGTTGCAGATTTTCTGCGGCCAATTCGGCCTCGGTGCCAACGCAATCAGCGGCGAACAGGACCTGCGCGCCAAAGGCGCTTTCCAGAGTGGGCACCAGTTGCTTCAGCGACAGGTTCTCGCGCCGCTCACCACCGGGGCGTCCGAAGTGCGCCAGAAGGATCGGTTTGCCGCCTGCGGACAGAATGTCGCGAACGGTTGGAACGATCCGCTGAATGCGTGTGGAGTCGGTCACAACCCCATCAACTACCGGCACATTGATATCGACGCGCACCAGCACGCGTTTGCCATTCAGGTCCATATCGTCCAGCGTTTTCCAGCTCATTGTGCGATCCTCGTTCCTAGCAACCGATTCAGGCGGTTCTTTTCCTGCATTTTGCCCTCAGGTCAATGCGTCACTTGGCATTCGCACCTGTGCGTCATAGGTATTTGCGCAAGACAAACGACAGGAGGGCCTCATGGCCGAGATCAAAGATCCCGAGAACACCATCATCATCGAGCTGAAAGACGGCAATGTCGTCATCGAGCTGTTGCCGGACGTGGCCCCGCAGCACAGCGCACGGATGAAGGAACTGGCGCGCAGCGGTGAGTATGACAATGTGGCTTTCCACCGTGTAATCGACGGCTTCATGGCCCAAACGGGCGATGTGCAGCATGGTGACATGGAAGACGGGTTCAATCTGCGTATGGCGGGCACGGGGGGGTCATCGCTGCCGAACGTTCCGGCCGAATTCTCGAAGCTGCCCCATGATCGCGGCACGTTGGGCGCGGCGCGGTCGGCCAATCCTGACTCGGCCAACTCGCAGTTCTTTATCAACTTCAAGGACAACCATTTCCTGAACGGTCAATACACCGTCTATGGCCGCGTCATTGACGGGATGGAGCATGTGGATGCCATCGTTCGCGGTGAGCCGCCTGCAAGCCCCGACCGTATGGTTAGCGTCAAGGTGGCCGCTGATGTATAAGTTAGCCGCCGCATTTGCCCTGGTGGCCAGCCCGGCTTTGGTTGCTTTGACCGGCGCACCCGCGGGCGCGACTGGCCTTCAGATTGAGATCGAAGGGGAAGGGGCCAATGGCACCGTCACCGTCGATCTGTTCGAAGATCTCGCCCCCAAACATGTTGAACAGATCACCGCGATCGCTGCGGCCGGTCAGTATGACGGCGTGGTCTTTCACCGCGTGATTGACGGCTTCATGGCGCAAACCGGTGACGTCGAACATGGCCGTCTGGGCGGAGATATGCGCCGGGCAGGAACCGGCGGCTCTGACCGCCCTGATCTTCCCGCCGAGTTTTCGGATTACAACTATGACCGGGGTGTCGTTGGCATGGCCCGGGCGCAGGACCCCGACAGCGCCAATTCGCAGTTCTTTATCATGTTTGCTCCGGGTCCGTTCCTGAACGGCCAGTACACCGTTGTTGGTCAGGTGACCGATGGCATGGATGTCGTGGATGCGATCAAGCGCGGCGACGGTCCGAACGGCGCAGTCATCGGCCAGCCGGACGTGATGCAAAAAGTCACCGTCACAGAGTAAACCATATCCCGGCGCTGTTTTTGGCGCCGGGTTTTATTGTCTCGGTCAGTCGTCGGGCGACATGACCTTCCAGATGATCGCGCCAACTGCAGCGCCGATTAGTGGTGCGACCCAGAACAACCAAAGTTGCGCCAGCGCCGGACCATCGGCAAACAGCGCTACGCCAGTCGAACGCGCCGGGTTTACTGATGTGTTGGTCACCGGGATCGAGATAAGGTGGATCAGTGTCAGGGCCAGCCCGATCGCTATCGGGGCAAACCCTGCCGGCGCGCCGCCAGAGGTAGCGCCCAGAATGATCAGAATGAAAAACGCTGTCAGTACGATTTCAATCACCAGAGCCGACATCATCGAATACCCTTCGGGCGAGGCCTCGCCATATCCGTTCGAGGCAAATCCGCCAACGCCTTCGAACCCCGGCGCGCCGCTGACGATCAGGTACAGCACGACTGCAGCCGCGATCGCGCCGATCACCTGAGCGACCCAGTAGGGCAACAGATCTTTGGCCGGAAAACGCCCGCCGATCATCAAGCCCAGGCTGACCGCCGGATTGAAATGGCCGCCCGAAATATGACCAACCGTGTAGGCCATGGTCAGAACGGTCAGACCAAAGGCGAAAGAGACGCCCAGCCAGCCGATGCCAACGTCAGCCACGCCAGCAGCCAGAACCGCACTACCGCAGCCGCCCAGCACCAGCCAGAAGGTGCCAAAGAATTCAGCCATGAGTTTTGATGACATGAAAAGTCCTCCGAAAAACAATGGTTTTTAGGGTAATTCAAAAAGTACATTTTGTGAAATTGTTGTAATACGGGGAAATTTTCGATCAGGTGCGTCAATTAGGAAGCAGGGGTTAGAGTAAGTTTGAGCCGATGGTCTCAGAATTTGCTATGTCCGTTCTAAGCCCAGAGTGACTGATGCTGCAGTTGACTTGAATGCCTGCTTGCGGAGGATTGATATCTCAATCAAGGTCGGACAAAGACGCTACGGAATAGAATAAAGGCGTTCCGAATGAAGAGTTTGATCTATTGGGCTGCGATCTTTGTTTTAGTCTGCCTACTAGCTTACCAATCCTTGATTGCATGGGATGTTCGAAGCGTTCAAGGCTTCCAAGCCGCCTATGGTCAGTTCTTCAGAGATGCCGCGATATCCGGATGCGTTAGCAGAACAGCTATTCTAGATGAGGCAAAAGCGCGAGGTTGGGAATTCGAAGATGATCCCAGACCTCCATTTAGGACAGGTTCGCCTGAAGAGTGGTCGACTGCTGTTCGGGTGTTTACAGAACCGCCCTTGAATTTTTCAAAGGTACCGGGCGTATTGTTCTTCTTTGACAAAGACGAATGTATGCTCGCCCGACGATAACAAATGTCTTTCTTCTATGTTCCACAAGCTGACCTTCAAGTCCGTCTTTCCAACGGTAGCAAAGTCCGCTCTTCACCCAGGTTCAGCAAATTTGACATACACGGCTCCATAAGGTCATGATACAAAACGATTTTATTTTCGGAAAAGCCCGATATGGCACTACATTTTGTGCGTCAGGAGGTCGGTTGGAATGGCCTCGACCGTTACGGGTTTTTCAGTTTCCGGATACGCCTTTCAAGCGCGTATGGTACGCCCGCCGCCTTCGCAACCCCTGCCGCCACCGGGTCTGGCCGAGCGTCCGTTCTGACCTCGATCCGTGCGCCGTCGACGGAGGTGAAGGACGTGGTGGCCCGCTGCCAGCGACCGAGCTTGTTGCGCACAGAGGCCCAACTGTCGTGGACCCCCTGCGCAGCGAGACGGGTCCGGATGACATTGACGCCGTACAGCGCCAGCACCGCGATGAACAGATGGCCCTCGATCCGCCTGGACAGTTGGTGCCAGATCGGGCGCAAGCCGAGTTCAGACTTGAGCGTCTCAAACGTCGCTTCGAGTTCGGTCAAACGCCAGTAGGTGCGCACCGTCTTCTCAAGGCCCCATTCCGTGTGGCTGGTGCGCAGCACATAGAGGCCCGCGCGGGCATCGCGTGTATTGAATGCCGCATTGGGTACCCATGTCACCGCGCTGGCCTTGCCATCCGAACCCTTTGTGACGCGGATGTCATAATGCTGATTGACCATAGCGTAGCGTTCCCGCAAACGCCCGAGCCGCTCCAGAACCTTGTCGTATGTCTTGACGGAGCGCGGCTTGCTCAAGCCGTCGTGCAAGGCGGTAAGTTCTGCCTCAAAGGCGTCCCGCTTCTTGGCCAGAATGGCTTCATCACGCTCCTGTCGCGCCTGGCTCCAGATGCAGAGTTGCGCTTCGTTCTCAGGCTCGTGGGACAGGTTCCAGATCCGCGCCTCATGCCCCGATCTGGTCTCGATCGTTGCATCAGGATCCCGCGCGCCTGCAGCATCCGCCTGATCCGGCTTGACCCCACCCCGCCTGACCGTGATCCAATGATAGCCCCGGTTGCGCAGTTCGGCGAGGTTGTTTTCGGTAGCGATGCCTGCATCCATGATGACCGTGGGCTTGTCCTTGTCCTCCGGTGTGGCAAGGCTGTCCAGCGCCTCGAACAGCGTGCCGGGTTCGCTGACATTGCCGGGCAGAACGCTGGAGCGGCGCGGGAAGCCGCCCTCGTCGGTGGCCATCGCGAGCGTGACAAGAGGGCAGTCGTTCCGTTTCTGCTTGGAGCGTCCGAACCTGGCCAGATCGGACGCTGGACGCCCGGTCATGTAGGTGTTGGTCAGGTCATAGAAGATCACCGCACCGGAACTGCCGAACAACGTGCGCTGACGGTCAAACAGCGCGTCTTCGATGGCCTCGTGGTGTTTGACCAGACCGTCACTGAGACGATACAGCTTGTCGAGATAGAGCGCCGGCCCGGTATTGAGGCGCAGAAGTTCAAACGTGGCACTGTTGGTCTCCAACCATCGCAAAGTCTCCCGTTCGCTGGCGGGATGCACCATGCGCGCAATCACCAGCGCCATGGCGATCCGGGCGTCTCGATCCGACAGGCCGACATTCTTGAGCACCCCAAGAAAGCCCAGAGCCTCCAGAGCGGCCAGGGCAAGTCGCTCACAGCCCACAGACCGCGCGTCTTCAATCTGTATGCTGTCGAGACGGATATTTGCTGTGCCGCCATCCAGGGCCTCGGCCGCCGACTGGACCAACGCGCGGCTGCGCAACTTCTGCACAATGGTATCCGCCATTGTCGCCAATTCCGGTTCAGGATCGAACAGAGGCGTTTCTCCCGTAATCCCCGCCTGAACGAGTTCGACCAGTTCGGGCCACTGCGATTTGGGGATCGGAAAGGCTGCTCCGAGGTTCAGGAGCGTCTTTTGTTGCACCTTGCGGCCCGTTCTAAAATTCTCGACCAACCGGACGGATCGGTAGCATTTGTCAGCGCGGCGGCGGGTCAGGGTCTCACGAATAAACATGTTCCTACATTAGGACCGCTGCACCCCACTGGGAATCCCGAAAAGCCCTCAGGAAGCACATTATGGCACCACTTCGAAAATCCAGAAACTCACCTCAACAAAATCAACGCTTTACCGGCCAGAAAGCGGCAATTTCGACCGATTTCAGCAAAAAAGTGCGGAACTTGGGTTCAGACCTTAATGCTGGATTCGGTCGCACCGCGCCGCCGCAAGGCTGCTCTAAGTACTTAGCCGCCATTTTAATTCAGTGTGTCTTCAGTTCGTTCCGAACACGATTCTTTCACTGACCACCCATCACTTAATGGAACAGCGGTCTCACGCCACATTAGAACGTTAGCTCGCAGGTCAGATTCCACACAAATTGTGTCGTTGAGTAGCACCGCAACTAAGTAGGTGGCATGTTCCGAAAGACCTTTAGACCTAATCGTCAGGTCGAATGGTTTGACAAGGTCGGCAGCATCATAAATTGCCTTGTAAGCTTGACCAAGAATTGATCCGGTAAACTCAGGCATCGTCCCTGTTGTAGTGACCGGGCTCGCTGCGCTGAATGTCCGCATGACAGCGTCAACGTCTACTGTACCATCCGGCAACAGCGGCACGTCCCCAGTGTCAGCTTGCACAGCCGAACAGCACAAGAGAACAAGCAATGATAAGATACGGATCATTTTTTGCTATCCAATAATCAACACGACACTGGATGAATAGAACATCCAGTAAGGGGAATGAAGGTCGCTTTGTCCGCTCAACTGACCTTCGTAACCCTCGACTCTCTTTCAAGCTCACCCAACTAAAAAAACGCCGCAGGAAGTCCCGCGGCGCTAATTAGCTCTACCACTCGTTCAGCAAGTACTACTGCTTAACTTCCGCCGCCGGGTTGGCGCTGCCCTTGCCGCCGCGGCCGGGGTTCAGCGGGTCGTCCTGACGCTGGACCGAACCCTCGAAATGGGCACCGCTTTCGATGGCGATGGTCTTGTGGATGATGTCGCCTTCGACACGCGCGGTCGAAGTCAGACGGACCTTCAGGCCGCGTACACGGCCCACGATACGTCCGTTGACAACCACATCATCAGCAGTGACTTCGCCCTTGATTGTCGCGGTTTCACCGATGGTCAGCAGATGAGCGCGGATGTCGCCCTCAACCGTGCCTTCAACCTGAATATCACCCGATGTCTTGAGGTTGCCGGTGATGTGCAGGTCCGAAGACAGAACTGATGCAGGCGGTTTCGCTTTTGGTGCCGAACTCGCCTTGGCCTCGGACGGGGCGGGGGTCGCCGGAGTCGCTGGCGCGGCGGGTTTTGCTGCCTCAGTCTCTTTGGGGCCGGGTTCGTTGATTTTGCTCTTAGAAAACATTTCTCGCAGCCTTGATGTAAGTCATTGGGTTAACAGGTTTTCCGTTCACACGCACTTCATAGTGCAGATGCGTACCGGTAGACCGTCCGGTGCTACCCATATCAGCAATATGATCCCCGCGCGAGACCCTTTGGCCAACCTTGACGCGGATCTTGGTGTTATGAGCGTAAAGTGTCTCAATCCCGAAGGCGTGTTTGATTTTCACCAAGCGGCCAAAACCGGACTGCCAACCCGCATGAGTGACGACACCATCTGCAGTTGCAAAGATATCGGTGCCAGGCGCACCAGCGAAATCAGCGCCATTATGCATTCGGCGTCCGCCGGTCTTGGGGTCTCGGCGTGTTCCGAATCCGCTGGTAAACCGAACCGCGGCATTCACAGGGCTGGCGAAGGGGGCCTTTTCGGCAGCGATGCGATACAGGTTCAGCTGGTCCATCTGTTCCAGCAGGATGTTCGCGCGGATCTGGTCGGGGGTCAGTTCCTCACCGCGCGTGCTGAAGGATAAAGGGGTCAGCGGACCGCCCATGCCGCTGTATCCGCGCCGGACTTCTTCGATAATGCGATCCGTTGGCATGCCAGCGCTGCGGAACATCTTGTCCAGGGGTTCGACAGAGATGACCATGGCTTCTTCAAGCTGGCGGAAGATTTCCTCGTTTCGTTCCTGCATCAGGCGGATTTCAAGCTCCAGCTCATCGCGCTGTTCAAGCGCACCCAGAGCATTGGCCGCGATCTGATCGCGTTCAAGTGCGGTACGGGTCAGCGCACTAGTCATGAACGCCATTTGTTCGGGATTGGCCGCTGCCGCCATATAGGCCGCGTCACCATCAGTGGCCATTTTCAGCGTAGCCAGTTCGTTTCGGGCTTCTTCGCGTTGCCGCATTGTGGCGCGCAGCGTGGTCTGGATCACCTCGATACCGGTCTCCAGTTCGCGACGCCGGTTTTCGGATTCCAACAGCTCTGACTGCATGGCCGAAACCTGCTCCAACGCAGCGTTGAAGCGGTCATGCGCAGCCAGCGCCTCGGCGGCGCGGGCGTCCCGTTCGGACGACAGGATGTTCAGGCGTTCCTGATAAGTGGCCTGATCACGTTTGGCCTGTTCCCGGAAATTCCCCGATCCGATGCTGTCCATGAGCAGGATCGCAGTCGCAACTGCAGTCCAGCCAACCATGACCGCAATGCCTGCGGCAGCCGCTAGCTGCGTCTCGGAACTCAGCCGGATGAACCGTGTATCATTGTCGGATTTCAGAAAAAGCCGGCGCTCAGGAAAATGCCGTTCAAGCAGTGAGTGTAGTTTGATTGCCAGACGTGTTCGCACGCGCCGTACCTCAATTGTCCCCATATCGCGGAGCCGGTCGTGAGTGAGTGTCCGCTCCTTGAGGCGATTGCATAAAGGGGTGAGGCCGATGGGGCAAGTTTGTTGACCAGTGAGGCCGCAGAACCACAGTTTTCCCGCCGTGAATCGGCGGGAAATCGCCGAAAGGGCAGCGGGCCGGTCAATCTATGGTCGAACCGGGGGCAGGCAGATCCTCGGTCAGAGGCCAATAGAAATCCGGAGGCAGTCCCGCCTTGGCCCGTTTTTCCTCGTTAAACGGAGGTTTAAGCGCGCCATGGAAATAACGCCGAACGAGAGAGTGGAACACGTCCTTGGGGTCCGCGTTGTCGCGTCCACACAGGAAGTGGAACCATTTAGAGCCATAGGCAACATGCCCGACTTCTTCAGCATAGATCACTTCCAGGGCAGCTACCGCCTGTTCGGCTTTGGCTTTGCGGAAGATGTCGATCATGCCCGGCGTGACATCCAGGCCGCGCGCCTCCAGCACCATTGGCACAACCGCAAGACGGCCCATCAGATCGTCGGCAGTATCTTCTGCAGCGCGCCACATCCCGGCATGGGCGGGCAACGCACCGTAGTGGCTTTCCATCTGCTCCAGACAATCACAAACCATTTCAAAATGGCGCGATTCCTCTTCGGCGCATTTGACCCAATCGTCGTAGAACCCGATGGGCATGGGAACACGCCCGAACCGGGCGATGATGTCCCAGTGCAGATCAACAGCGTTCAGTTCGATATGGGCCACGGCATGCAACAAGGCGATCCGCCCCGCCTCGGTCCCCGGTCGCCGCTTTGGCACGTCGCGTGGGGACAGCAGTTCGGGCTTGTCCGGGCGGGCAGGGGATGGTGGAGGCTTTGCAGTGCCGACGGCGATTTCCGCTGTCTCGCCCTTGCGCGCGGCGAACCATTCGGCGGCGTATTTCTGCGAAAGGGCGGTCTTGGCCCGCCCATCCGCAGTTGTCAGAACTTCGGTCGCCATCTGGGTCAGTGTTTTGGGCAAGGGTGTGCTCCGCCATTTCCGATTTCAGCGCGACATAGACCGGATGGCTGTCAGGGTCGAGAGATGCTTACAGCGCGCGCACGGCCTCAAGCACCTCATCCACGTGGCCTGGCACTTTGACCTTGCGCCAGACGCGGGCAATGCGGCCTTCGGCGTCAATCAGGAACGTCGACCGTTCGATCCCCATGGATTTGCGACCATACATGTTCTTTTCGACCCACACGCCGTAATCCTCACATACGGTCTGGCCTTCGTCAGACAGTAACGGTGTCGTGAGGCTGTGCTTGGCGACAAATTTGTCGTGTTTTGCCACGCTGTCGCGGGAAATCCCGAAAACGTGAGCGCCCGCATCGGCAAATGTCTGAAGTTGTTCCGAGAAACCAATGGATTCCTTGGTGCAGCCCGGCGTATCATCGCGAGGATAAAAAAACAGAACAACCGCGTTGCCGCGCTGTTCGGACAGGGTTACCTGGCCCCCACCATCACGCGGCAAAGTGAAATCGGGTGCGATGTCGGAAACGTCGGGCATATGAGAACTCCGGCTGAAAAATTAACGGTTGCCCAATATCATAGGGCACCGTCGGCGGGTTGAAAGACGTGGAACGCAATTTGGTGCAGCCAGACGAACAACAGGGTGAAACCGGCGCGAAAAAGCCACGCCGTCGCTCGCGTCGCCGAAGCGCTGTGCTGTGGGCGATGCGCGGCGTTTTTGTTTTGGTATTCCTCGCCATCGTTTCAGCGTTCATGGTGATCGGCCAACGGATGCACGCCCCGGCCTGGCTGCGCGACCGGGTCGAGGCACGGCTGGATCAGGCCCTGGGCGGTGTGCAAATCCGCTTTGGCGATGTCAGCCTTATCATTCACGAAGGGTGGCGCCCCCGTCTGCGTCTGACCGACGTGCGCATCAGCGATGCGGCGGGTCAGCAAATCGCCGAAGTGTCAGACCTGCGCGCGAGCCTTGCAATGCGGCCATTGCTGCGGGGGCATGTCCGGCCCAAACGCATCATACTGGATGGCGCTCAAATCGCGCTGACTCGTGGGATGGACGGTGCGCTGTCCCTGACCGTTGGCACGGGCAGCGCGCCGGTTGGGCAGGCTCCTAACCTGGCGCAGTTGATTGAAGCATCGGATGAGGTCTTCAAGTCTCCGTCACTATCGGCGCTGACTTCCGTTCGGCTGGACGGGATTACTTTGGACTATCAGGATGTGCGGCAGGGCCGATCCTGGATCATGGATGGCGGGCACATATTGGCAACCCGCAGCGATCAGCAGGTGCGGCTGGCGACGGGGTTCTCGGTTCTTTCGGGCCGGGACTATGTCAGCGGGATCGAGGCGAACTATACCAGTGCCTTGGACAGTGCAGCGGCCGAGTTCGGCGTGACCATCACCGATCTGCCCGCCGAAGATATTGCAGGTCAAAGTCCTGCCGTTGCCTGGTTGCAGGTGCTCAGAACCCCGATCTCTGGCGCGCTTCGCGGCAGTGTGGACGCTGAAGGAGCGTTGGGGCCGGTTTTTGCCACGTTGAACCTTGGGGCTGGTGCGGTACAGCCAAACCCGGAAACGCGCCCGATCAAATTCGAATCCGCCCGCACGTATTTCACATATGACCCATCCAAGCAGGAGCTGGATTTCAATGAAGTCTCGGCTGTATCCGCCTGGGGCTCTTTTCGAGGGGAAGGCAAAGCCTTTCTGAAAGGTGTCGAGGCGGGGTGGCTTGAAAGTATGTCCGGTCAGTTCCGGCTCAGCGGTATCCAACTGAACCCGGCAGATCTTTTCCCCGAAGCGCTGAATCTGAAACGCGCAGACGTTGATTTTCAGATGAAACTGGCCCCGTTCCGCATGCGGTTGGGACAAGTGACTGTCGAGGATGGTGAACACCGGTTGCGGTTTGATGGCGAACTCGCCGGCTTGTCCGAGGGTTGGGCTGCGAAGATCGACGCACAGATCGACCGGATGGGGTCCGAGCAGCTATTGAAATATTGGCCGGAGCGACTGGCGCCGAAGCCCCGTAAATGGGTGACCGAAAACATCTTTCATGGTGAGATGTCCGATTTGGACTTTGCTTTGCGCCTTAAGCCGGATGCCAAGCCCGACATTTACGCAGATTTCGAGTTTGCTGAAACCAAGTTGCGCTTTGCCAAAACCCTGCCTCCGATCCAGCAGGCACAGGGGCAGGCCAGTCTGCTCAACCGCCGTTTTACAGTGACGGCACAGCAGGGGATCGTGATCGCGGATCAGGGCGGGGCGGTGGATGCTGCGGGGACGTCATTCATTATTCCGGATACAAGTATCAAGAAGTCGTCGCCTGGTATCGCGCGGGTGCAGGCAAAGGGCAGCGTGACAGCGGCTTTGTCCTTGCTGGATCGTCCGCCATTGCAATTGCTGAAGAAAGCTAATCTGCCTGTGGACTTGGCCGAGGGGCAGGTGGCGCTGACCGGCACCCTTTCACTGCCGATGAAAAAGGGGCTCAAGTTCGACGAGGCACGGTTTCACTTTACCGGAGATTTGGGCGATCTCGACAGCGACAAGCTGGTGCCGGGATTCGAGGTCAGCGCGGACCGCTTGCGCCTGGTAGGTGATCAGTCACAGGTCTCAATCGATGGCAACGGGTTCTTCGGAGAGGTCCCGGTTCGGGCCAAGTGGACGCAGGCGATTGGCGGAAAAGAGCCGCAGCGCAGCCAGTTGGCAGGCCAGATCGAGCTTTCTCCGCTGCTGATGGACCAGATCAATGCCGGGCTTCCGCAGGGTATGCTGACTGGATTGGGGATCGCGGATTTTGATCTTGGCATCGGGGCTGGTGAGCCTCCGCGTTTGACGGCGCGGTCAGATTTGGTGGGGGTGGGGATGGCGATCCCGGAACTGGGCTGGCGCAAACCTGCCAGCACCGCTGGAACCATGACCGCGGCTGCAACCCTGGGTGATGAGCTGAGTGTGGATGAATTGCGGATCGATGCGGCGGGGCTGCGCACTTCGGCCACGATCTCATTTCGCGACGGCGGTTTTGATCGGGTGCGGTTCAGCTCATTTGAATTGGGGAATTGGTTGGCGGTGCCAGCAGAGCTGATCGGACGCGGTGCCGCCGTGCCAGACATTCGGGTTTTGGGCGGCGTGTTGAATCTGGCCAAATCGACCTTTGGCAGCGGGGGCGGTGGCGCGGGTCCCGGGCCTAACCTTGACGTGACGCTTGACCGGCTGCAGGTCACGGAAACGGTTGCGCTGACGGGGTTGAACGGGTCGTTCCAGACGACGGGTGGCCTGACAGGGGCCTTCAGCGCGCAGGTCAATGGCGGCGCTCCAGTTCAGGGGCAAGTCACCCCACGCGGTGCGCGTAGTGCTGTCACGATGACCTCGGGGGATGCCGGGGCTGTTTTGCGGTCGGCAGGAATTCTGACACAGGCACGAGAGGGAACAATGGACCTGCGGCTGGAACCTGCCGCCGCGCCCGGAGATTATGACGTCGATCTCAAGATCAAGAATACACGGATCAAGGACGCGCCTGCCATGGCTGCTTTGCTGAATGCGATCAGCCTTGTTGGGCTATTGGATGAGATGGCGGGGCAGGGTATCTTTTTCTCGGCCATCGACAGCAAAATGCGCATCACACCGACCGAGGTCAAAGTTCTCAGCGGTAGCGCAGTCGGGCCCTCAATGGGCCTGTCCTTTGACGGCACGATCGATACGGTTGCGGGGATGCTGGATTTGCGCGGTGCGATTTCTCCGATCTACCTGCTAAACGCGGTTGGCAGCGTGTTGACCCAGAAAGGGGAAGGCATCTTTGCTTTCAACTACACGCTCAAGGGGCCTCTGACCGACCCTAAGGTATCGGTTAATCCTCTTTCCGGGCTGGCCCCCTTGTTTTTGCGCAATCTGATGCGGGCCCCGGCGCCGACGGTGTCTGACGGTCCGAATGCGGTACCGGACCGATCCAACGCATCCTCACATACCCGGGGCGAGGACCGCTGATCTTGGTATAGCCGAATCTGTTATGCCGCTGTATGGCGCGCGCATGAAGCTCAGCGATTTTGATTTCCGTCTGCCCGAAGACCTGATCGCCACGCGGCCTGCTCAGCCGCGCTCGTCAGCGCGCCTGTTGGTTGCCGACCGGGACGGAATTTCAGACCAGCACGTATTCGACCTGCCGAACTGGTTGCGACCGGGGGATCGTCTGGTGCTGAACGACACCCGGGTCATACCAGCGCGCCTGAATGGCCGGCGTCATCGGGACAGTGCGCAAGGGCCGGTCTCGGCCGCTATCGAGGCGACTTTGCTGGATCCGCAGGCTGACGGCACCTGGGCCGCGCTGATCAAGCCGCTGAAGAAAGTCAAAATCGGGGAAGAGATCACTTTCTCACCCCTTCTCAGCGCCCGTCTGACTGGGGTTTCGGACGGGCAGGCTTACCTGCAGTTCAATCTGTCGGGCGACGATTTTGACGCCGCGCTAGAGAAGGCGGGCGCCATGCCGTTGCCGCCATACATTGCTGCCAAGCGCCCGGCGGATGAGCAGGACAAGACCGACTATCAAACGATCTGGGCACGCAATTCGGGGGCCGTCGCCGCGCCGACCGCCTCATTGCATTTCGATGATGATCTGATGCAGGCGCTGGCAGATCGGGGCGTCACCTTTACTCATGTCACGTTGCACGTGGGCGCGGGCACCTTCCTGCCGGTGAAGGTCGAGGACGTGACCACACATAAGATGCATGCCGAATGGGGCCGGGTCAGCGCCGAAGCCGCCACCGAGATCAAGGCGACTAAGGCGGCAGGCAATCGGGTCATCCCTGTTGGCACGACAGCGCTGCGGCTAATCGAAAGCGCGGCGCGAAGTGGTCAGATTCAGCCCTGGGAAGGTGAAACCGACATTTTCATTTATCCAGGGTTCAAGTTTCATGTCACCGATGCCCTGATGACGAATTTTCATCTGCCGAAGTCAACATTACTGATGCTTGTGTCGGCGCTGGCGGGGCAGGATCGGGTCAAAGAGATTTACGACCACGCTGTTGCGCAGAAGTACCGGTTCTTTTCTTACGGGGACGCGTCGCTTCTGATCCCATGAGTGCCGGGATTTTTGGACAATTGCGGCACTAATGTCGTAAACGACCGCGACAAAAACGATTCATCGTTGAAAGTCAGAGGAAACACATCGGCGGCTTTGGGTAGGCGGAATGCTTCAGGTTCTTTCCAGTGCATGGGCACTGCTTCTTGGCATGGGGTTGCTGATGGTTGGCAACGGGCTTCAGGGCACGTTGCTGGGTGTCCGAGGGCAGATCGAGGATTTCTCGACCCTGCAGATGTCATTCGTCATGTCCGCCTATTTTGTCGGCTTCCTCGGAGGATCGCGCCTGGCGCCCGAGATGATCCGGCGGGTCGGGCACGTGCGCGTCTTTGCGGCGCTTGCGTCGTTCATTTCCGCCGTGATGATCATGTATCCGCTGCTGACCGACCCGGTCGCATGGGCGCTGGGGCGAGTCATTATCGGTTTCTGTTTCTCTGGCGTTTACGTGACTGCGGAAAGCTGGCTGAACAATGCCGCCAGCAACGAAAACCGCGGTCAGGCCCTGTCGCTTTATATGATCGTACAGATGACGGGTATCGTCAGCGCGCAGGCTTTGATGCTGGTCGGCGACCCTGCGGGGTACGAGTCTTTTGTGATCGCTTCGATCTTCGTATCGGTTTCATTCGCTCCGATCCTGTTGTCGATTTCTCCAACGCCATCCTTCGACACGACCAAACCTATGACCCTGAAACAGCTTATGAATGCGTCCCCGCTGGGCTGCGTTGGTATGCTATTATTAGGGGGCGTCTTCTCGGCGCAATTTACAATGGCTGCGGTGTATGGAGCCGAGGCAGGGCTGTCAGTCGTCGAAATCTCGACCTTTGTTGCGTCCTTCTATATCGGGGCTTTAGTACTGCAATATCCGCTGGGTTGGCTGTCGGATCGATTTGATCGTCGTATAACGATCCTCTTTGGTGCAGCCGTAGGTGGTACGAGCGCGCTAGTAGGGTTGTTCTTCGGGTTCTCGATGCCCATTCTGCTTTCTACGGCCTTCGTCATTGGCGGCATGTCCAACCCGCTCTATTCG
The DNA here is from genome assembly GCF_965243365.1 of Ruegeria sp. GTDB lineage: Bacteria > Pseudomonadota > Alphaproteobacteria > Rhodobacterales > Rhodobacteraceae > Ruegeria. The sequence goes on from NZ_CBDEUW010000002.1 coordinate 2,970,358, forward strand.
ATGCTGATCGCCTATACAAACGACTACCTTGAATACGAGGATATGGCCGCGGCTTCGGGCGGGTTGATCTTTATCAACGGTCTTGGTGCGATTGCAGGGCCTCTGATAACCGGTTGGCTGATGGGGAGTGGTGTTTTTGGGCCACAGGGGTTCTTCCTGTTCATCGCCACATTGTTGTTCGCCGTAGCGGTCTACGCGGCCTACCGAATGACCCAGCGCGCCTATGTCGTTGTTGATGAAACCGCTTCAATTGCACCTATTTACCCAACATCGTCGCCGGTTGCGCTTGAAGTCGCGCAGGAGGTTGTGATCGAGGCTGCGCAGGATGAGGCTGAAACAACTCAGGAATCCGCCTAAGCGCCGGATTTATTTCGCGCATGTTGCAATATTTTACTGTAACACTTCTGTAAAACCGACTTAACTGACGTTACGTCCCTGGGGAGGGAATTTACGGAGTCTAAGGGCATGGTTAGTCCTGAAGAAGTATTGAGTTTTTGGTTAGACGAAGTGGGCCCGGAAGGGTGGTATTTGCAGGATGAGGCGCTGGACGCGCAAATCCGCGAAAGGTTTCTGGAAACATGGAAAGCGGCGTGTGAGGGTCGTTTCTCGCTGTGGTTGACATATCCCAGCGGGTCGCTGGCCTATATCATTCTGACGGATCAGTTTCCGCGCAACATGTTCAGGGGCAGCAAGCAAGCCTTTGCTTCGGACAAAGCAGCCCTGGCGGCTGCAAAATGCGCGGTCGACAAAGGCTGGGATCTGAAGATCGATGAGCCGGCGCGGCAGTTTTTCTACCTGCCCATGATGCATTCGGAAAACCTGTGCGATCAGGAGCGCTGTGTGCGCCTGATGTGCGAGAGGATGCCGAACCATGGTGCCGGTAACCTTCTGCATGCGCGTGCGCATCGCGAAGTGATCCGGCAGTTCGGTCGCTTCCCGTACCGCAACGAAGCGTTGGACCGCCCCACCACCGAGCATGAAGCCGCTTACGTCAGCAACGGCGGCTACGGTGCAACAGTGCGGGCTTTGCAGTCGGCGACCTAAGTCGCCGGCACACAGCCGCGAAGGGCCATGTATTGACCCGAGATCGCCTCGGCTGAGGTGGTGATGGCGTAGTTGATCAGGTCCTCGGGATTGTCGACGATTTCCAACATGCGGGACTGAGCACCAGCCAGCTTGCCTTCCAGATCTTTCAGGCTTTGCATCGCATCATTCAGCTGCGCACGCGAAGCGGTATCCAGCGTACCGTCCTGTTGCCGGATTGCGACCAAGGCGCTGCGAATGCCCTCAAGCTCTCCCCGAATACCCTGAACCTGTTCCTTTAGCGGGATGACGACCTGCAAATTCTCTTTGAAACCAGTTTGGACGTTTTCCACCGATTGCGCCACCTTCCACACCAGAAACAGACACAGCGCCATTAAAATTAGCGTTGCGTTCAATAGGGCGAAGAAAAGGTCCTTGAGCGTTTTGGCCATGATTTGCCTTCCATTAATCAATGACTTGAAGAAACCGGGGATGTCCTGGCGCCTCTTTTCTAGCCTTTGCCATTCAGCAGGTATAGGCTGAAATCAGCGCAAAATGCGCAAATTGCCCCTGCGTCACATATGTCGCGGGCACAGTTGTTGATGCGTCGAGAAAATTAGTTTAATGGTAAACTATATTTTTTTGACCTGCGCCGAGAGGGACACATGGCTGCACAATCCTTTGATCTGATCGTAATCGGGGCCGGCCCCGGAGGCTATGTCGCCGCTATCCGCGCGGCTCAGCTAGGGCTGAAAACCGCTGTGGTCGAGCGCGAACACCTTGGCGGTATCTGTCTGAACTGGGGCTGTATTCCAACCAAGGCGCTGCTGCGGTCCTCGGAAGTGTTTCATCTGATGGAGCGTGCGAAGGACTTTGGCCTGAAGGCCGACAAGGTCGGGTATGATCTGGACGCAGTCGTCAAGCGATCGCGCGGGGTTGCGGCGCAGTTGTCGGGGGGTATTGGTCACCTGTTGAAAAAGAACAAGGTGACCGTGGTAATGGGTGAGGCGACGATCCCGGCCAAAGGTAAGGTCAGCGTCAAAACCGATAAAGGGACAGAAGAGCTGACGGCGAAGAACATCGTTCTGGCCACCGGCGCGCGTGCGCGTGAATTGCCGGGGCTGGAGGCTGATGGCGATCTGGTTTGGACTTATAAGCACGCCCTGCAACCGCCCCGGATGCCTAAAAAGCTGCTGGTTATCGGGTCGGGCGCGATTGGGATCGAATTTGCCAGCTTCTACAACACGCTGGGTGCGGATACGACCGTGGTTGAAGTCATGGATCGCGTCCTGCCGGTTGAGGATGCCGAAATCAGCGCCTTTGCCAAGAAAGCCTTTACCAAGCAGGGCATGACCATCATGGAAAAGGCGATGGTCAAGCAGCTGGATCGCGCCAAGGGCAAGGTCACCGCGCATATCGAAGTGAAGGGTAAGGTCGAAAAGCACGATTTTGACATTGTGATCTCGGCGGTTGGTATCGTTGGCAACGTTGAAAACCTGGGCCTTGAGGCACTGGGCGTTAAGATCGACAGGACCCATGTCGTCACTGACGAGTTCTGCCGCACCGGGGTTGAGGGGCTTTATGCCATTGGCGATATCGCTGGCGCGCCTTGGCTTGCGCACAAGGCCAGCCACGAAGGTGTCATGGTGGCCGAGTTGATTGCAGGAAAACACGCACATCCGGTGAAACCCGAGAGCATCGCAGGATGTACCTATTGCCAGCCTCAGGTCGCCTCGGTTGGGTACTCGGAAGCCAAGGCCAAAGAGTTGGGCTACGACATCAAGGTTGGTCGTTTCCCATTCATCGGCAACGGCAAGGCTATCGCTTTGGGTGAACCGGAAGGTCTGATCAAAACGGTCTTCGACACCAAGACCGGAGAGCTACTAGGCGCCCATATGATTGGCGCCGAGGTGACCGAACTGATCCAGGGCTATGTGGTGGGCCGCCAGTTGGAAACCACCGAAGAAGACTTGATGAACACAGTCTTCCCACATCCGACGCTGTCAGAGATGATGCATGAAAGCGTGCTGGATGCTTATGGGCGCGTGATCCACATGTAGAAGAAGGGGGCTCTGCCCCCGCCGCGGCAAGCCGCGACTCCCCCGGGATATTTATAGCCAGATGAAGCAGGGGATCCGTACTTCATCTGGCCCCAAATATCCCGGTGCGCGAGGCAGAGCCTCGCTGAAGACTCTTACTTATTCAAAGCATCCAGAATACGGGCCCAGGAGCGGATGCCCTTGTGGAAGCTTTTGACGTCGTATTTCTCGTTCGGCGAATGGATGGCGTCGTCATCATTGGCATAGCCGACCAGCATCGAATCCAACCCAAGCACGGTGTCGAAATAGCCAACCACCGGAATTGATCCACCCATGCCTGTAAAGACCGCTTCGCGTTCCCATTCGTCGGAAAGGGCGCCTCGGGCGGCTTCGAATTCGGGGCGGTCCAGATTCATCACCGAGGCGGGGGACCCTTCGAGGTCGTTGTCCCATTCGACACTTGCATCAGGCGACAGACGGTCTTCGACATGTTTGCGGATTTTGTCGCGCAGCTTGTCCGGGTCCATGTCGCCCACCAGACGGCAGGTGATTTTGCAATGCGCCAGAGAGGGGATCACCGTTTTCGATCCGGCCCCGTTGTAACCGCCCCAAAGGCCGTTGACCTCAAGCGTGGGTCTGGCCCATTGCTGTTCGAGGGTTGAGTATGCCTTTTCTCCGTGGGGCTGGGAATAGCCGACCGAGTTCAGGTAATCTTGTTCGTCGAAGCCGCAATTTTCCCATTGCCGCAGTTGTTCTTGCGGCACCTCATGGACGCCTTCGTAGAAGCCTTCGACTGCGACACGGCCCGTTTCTTCATCATAGAATGAGGCCACAATACGAGACAGTTCCCGCAGCGGGTTCAATCCGGGGCCGCCATAATGGCCTGAATGCAGGTCGATACGCGGGCCTTGAATGGTAAATTCATCCTTTAGCATTCCGCGCAGCTGCGCAGCGATGGAAGGGACGCCGCGGGACACCATCGATGTATCGCAGACCAGCGCCAGGTCGGCTTTCAGTTCGGCCACGTTTTCCTGCAGGAACGGAACCAGCGACGGCGAGCCTGATTCTTCCTCGCCCTCAAAGAAAAATGTGATGCGGCAGGGCAATTTACCGTGAACGGCCTTCCAGGCGCGGCAGGCTTCGACGAAGGTCATCAACTGGCCTTTGTCGTCGGACGATCCGCGGCCCCGGATCACTTGACCGTTAGGAGTGTCTTCAAGGGCCGGTTCGAAAGGGGGCCGATCCCACAGCTCCAGCGGATCGACCGGCTGCACATCATAGTGGCCATAAAACAGCAGATGGGGGCCATCGCTATCCTCTCCGACGTGGCCCACCACCATCGGGTGACCGGTTGTTGGGCGTTTTTCGGCTGAAATCCCAATGCTTTGCAGGTCGGAGACCAGCCAATCTGCGGCCCTGTCAACATCCGCTTTGTAGGCAGGATCGGTCGAAATCGAGGGGATGCGCAGCAGTTCCATCAGGCGGTCGATCGAGGCGGTCAGATCAGCGTCGATCCGACCCAGGACGGCGTCAAGAGACATGGGAAGGCTCCTTGGAGTGTGGTAATTTGGGGGGACCCTATCAGGGTCTGCGGTATCGTCCAGCCCGAACCGGACGCTAAAGTAGGCAGAATGAGGTGGGGAGCTGCGTCGTTTCCCCACGTCTGAGTGCCGTAACATCGCTTGTCGGCGGGCATGCAAAGAGATATTTGATGCAAATCAATGATGCGGGACTTGGGCGGGCATATGTGTTGGGTCCAAGAGAACGCAAGGTTGCTTCTGCGGATTTCTCCGCTGCGACAAAAAATGCTCGGCAGCGCGAACAGACGCCGGGTACCGAAGGAGGGTCCGTTGGACTATACTGCTCAGCTCGATACAGCGATTGCCAGGCTGCATGACGAAGGTCGTTACCGGACCTTTATCGATATCGAACGCCGCAACGGGCATTTCCCACATGCCGTACGCACCCGTCCTGACGGTTCACAGCAAAACATTACCGTATGGTGTGGCAATGACTATCTTGGCATGGGCCAGCATCCGGTTGTTCTGAGTGCCATGCACGAAGCAGTGGATGCCGCCGGCGCAGGCTCGGGCGGTACGCGCAACATCTCGGGCACCACGGTCTACCACAAGCGGTTGGAGGCTGAGCTTGCCGACCTCCACGGCAAGGAAGCCGCGTTGCTGTTTACAAGCGCCTATATCGCCAATGACGCGACGCTGAGCACGCTGCCCAAGCTGTTCCCCGGTTTGATCATCTATTCGGATGAATTGAACCATGCCTCGATGATCGAGGGTGTGCGCCGCAACGGTGGAGCCAAACGGATCTTCCGCCACAATGATGTCGCGCATCTGCGCGAGCTGCTTGAAGCCGATGACCCTAAGGCACCCAAGCTGATCGCGTTTGAATCTGTCTATTCGATGGATGGCGATTTTGGCCCGATTGAAGAGATTTGTGATCTGGCCGATGAATTTGGTGCGCTGACCTATATCGACGAAGTGCATGCCGTGGGTATGTACGGCCCGCGCGGTGGTGGCGTGACAGAGCGTGATCGCCTGGTGCATCGGATCGACATCATCAACGGCACATTGGCCAAAGCCTTTGGTGTTATGGGGGGCTATATCGCCGCCAGTGCAAAAATGTGCGACGCGGTGCGCTCTTATGCGCCGGGCTTCATCTTCACCACATCCCTTCCGCCCGCTGTGGCCGCCGGAGCGGCGGCTTCGGTTGCGTATCTGAAAACTGCGTCAGAACTGCGAGAGCAGCATCAGACCCAGGCCAGGATCCTCAAGCTGCGCCTTAAGGGCATGGGCCTGCCACTGATCGACCATGGCAGCCACATCGTGCCCGTCATAGTCGGAAACCCGGTGCATACGAAAAAGCTCAGCGATATGCTGCTGGATGACCATGGAATCTACGTCCAACCGATCAATTTCCCGACGGTTCCGCGCGGAACCGAGCGTCTGAGGTTCACTCCGTCGCCGGTTCATGGCCCCGATGAGATGAACAAATTGGTGCAAGCCATGGACGAACTTTGGTCACATTGTGCGCTAAATCGCGCCGAACTTGCAGGATAACCTCACGCCAAAGTGTGCAACTCGCTTGTCGCGTGTTAAGCTTACGCTAATAAAAGTAGCGGACGAATCGTTGTGGGAGTGATTCGCCGTGGGCGTGTAAGACACGGCAGGCAGAATGGGGCAGCAGGAATGATTGGGCGCAAGTCACAGCGCGATTCCGAAGAAGACACTGACGTCAGACCCAAAGGGTTCGACGATTATGAGGTGCGTCTTGGTGACGTGATGCGTGGTGAACGCGCAACCATGGGTAAGTCGCTTCTGGATGTGCAGCGCGAACTGCGTATCAAAGCCAACTACATCGCCGCTATTGAAAACGCTGATCCTGACGCCTTTGATACGCCCGGATTTATCGCTGGTTACGTGCGCTCCTACGCGCGCTATCTGGGTATGGACCCGGATGAGACATTTGCGACCTTCTGTCAGGAAAGCGGGTTCGAAGTTGCGCATGGCATGTCTGCCGAGGCATCCGTGGTGCGGAAGGCGTCCGGCGGTTTGCCCGCGCGTGGCCCGATGGGGCGGGACCCCTTTACTTCGCCGAACACGCCATTTGTGCCCGGTAAGGAGTCGTTCGTCAGTCAGATCGAGCCTCGTGCAATCGGATCCACCCTGGTGTTGCTGGCGGTCATTGGCGGTATCGGCTACGGCGGTTGGTCCGTTCTGAACCGGATCCAACAGGTTCAGGTCAGCCCGGTTGAACAAGCGCCGGTTGTGCTGACCGATCTCGACCCGCTGGACACTGTGCGGTCGCAGCCGGATGAGGTTGAAACCGCCAGCGCCATCGTACCAAGCGCCGAGGCACTGGACCGTCTGTACCGTCCACAGGCGCTGGATGTTCCGGTTCTGGTGGCTCGCGATGCCCCGATTTCCACGCTCGACCCACGTACCGTGGGTGCGTTCCGCCCGCCGGAACCGCCCAAGGTAGAAGTGGCGGAAGTTCATACGGTTGAGCGTCCGGCCCTGCCGCAGGTGGTCGAAAAGATCGATACGACACTGAAAATCGTAGCAGTCAGCCCGGCCTGGATGCGTGTGACAGCGGCGGATGGCAGCGTTATTTTCGAAGGTACGCTGGGTACGGTTGAACAGGGCAGCGTGTTCGAAGTTCCGCTGACCGAAGAACCCCCGCAATTGCGCGCGGGCGCTTCGGGCGCAGTCTATTTCTCGATGAACGGCGAACACTATGGTCCGGCTGGTGCGCCCGGTACAGTGGCCAAAGGAGTCATCTTGTCGAAAGATGCAGTGTCCGAGACGTATAACGTGGCGGATCTTGAGGCTGAGCAGAACAGTGCCCTCAAGCAATTGGTCGCTGAACTGCAGACACAGGTGACAGAAGAACCTGCCGAGTAACCTCACCATTGCGGTACGAGCCCTGCCGAACTATCTAAAGGCTCAAATCAGGCAGCTTTGGACTCGTCCTCATGTCCCATAATCCCGTGCGCCCGTGGCGCGATATCTATCGCCGTAAATCCCGCCAGATCATGGTTGGAAACGTGCCCGTCGGGGGCGACGCGCCGATTGCTGTGCAGACCATGACAAATACGCTTACCACAGACGTTGCGGCGACAGTCGCACAGGTGCAGGCGGCGGCCGAGGCCGGGGCGGATATTGTGCGGGTCTCGGTTCCGGATGAAGCGTCATCCAAAGCGCTGAAAGAGATTGTGCGCGAAAGCCCGGTGCCGATCGTGGCCGATATTCACTTCCACTACCGCCGTGGCATCGAAGCGGCTGAGGCCGGTGCGGCCTGCCTGCGGATCAATCCCGGCAATATCGGCGATGAGAAGCGCGTCAAAGAAGTCATCAAAGCTGCCCGGGACCACAATTGCTCAATCCGCATCGGTGTGAACGCGGGCTCTTTGGAAAAGCACCTGCTTGAAAAATATGGCGAGCCGTGCCCCGAGGCGATGGTCGAAAGCGGGTTGGAGCATATCCGCATCCTGCAGGATAACGATTTTCATGAGTTCAAGATCAGCGTGAAGGCCAGCGACGTCTTTCTGTCGGCGGCCGCGTATCAGGGCATTGCCGAAGCCACCGATGCGCCGATCCATCTGGGCATTACCGAGGCCGGAGGGCTTGTATCCGGCACCATCAAGTCAGCCATCGGTCTGGGCAACCTTCTGTGGATGGGTATCGGCGACACAATCCGCGTCAGCCTGTCGGCCGATCCGGTTGAAGAGGTCAAGGTTGGGTTTGAAATCCTCAAATCTCTGGGCCTGCGCCATCGTGGGGTAAATATCATCTCATGCCCGTCTTGCGCGCGGCAGGGGTTCGACGTGATCAAGACGGTTGAGGCACTGGAACACAGGCTCGAGCACATCAAGACGCCAATGAGTCTCTCGATCATCGGGTGCGTGGTCAACGGCCCAGGTGAGGCGCTGATGACCGATGTCGGCTTTACCGGCGGCGGGGCAGGGTCGGGCATGGTTTATCTGGCGGGCAAGGCCAGCCACAAGATGTCGAACGATCAGATGATCGACCACATCGTGGAGCAGGTTGAGAAGAAAGCCGCGGAGTTGGATTCTGCGGCAGAGGCGGCGGAGTAATGTAGCGCTGCAACCAGCTAATCGTCTGATCTTACACGCTTAGCGTAATCTGCCCATTTGGCCGTGAGGCAATTACATGCGTTTGAGTGATTGCGATCATGTCAAGAACCAACAGAGACGCTTCATTCGGCTTCTACTTCAAATCGGTCCATCAGTTCTACGATAGGCATCAAAAGGGATTCCGGATCATAAGGTACGCTATGAGCTTGGCTGGACAAATAATATACATAGTCCCCTTTCTTCCATTCGCATTTGAAATTGTACCTATCCGCATCACAAGTTTTTTTCGGAACGGGCGCGTCGAGTCCAAATCCGAAAGATGTCGATTTGCCTAAGATCAGATGACCGCTGGCATCGGGTTTTTGTGGAAAGAATGGGGCAAGCTCATCGCCCCTGACCCGAATAAAAAAGACACTACCTCCGCGCTGCGTTTGACCATTGTACGGTGCAAAATTCCAAGGGATGGCGTGTTTTTGACTACCGAGCCAGTATTCCTGTTCATATCCGTTTTCCACTCGTGGCAAGAAAGTCAGGGTGAATGCAAAAAACAAAGGTATCAAAGCAAAAAAGTAATTGCGAGGTGGCAAGGGGCGACGATTGTGCCAAAGCACCAATATTACCATCGCAACGATAACCGGTATGCTGACAGACCAAGCACGAAACACGTACATATGATCGCTTAGTTCCAACATCGGGAAGTAATGTGCGGTGACACTGCTGCTAATGAAAGTTATACCACACCACAAAACGCAGATCAGGGTAGTCACCCAAAAGAGAAGAGAAGGTAGCGCACCAATTGCTTTAGCGGTTACTTTTGAAGGCAAGCTACACGTCCTCAATCGGTAACTCTGATCTGAACAATCAGAGCGCCATTCAATAAAATTATGCAGTATCAATTAGTCACAGTTACACGTTAAATGGGGCGGGTAGACCGCCCCAATCCGCTCACCCCTGTTCAGCCCGAACGCCATCCGCGATCTGCAACATCTGATCGGCGGGCAAAAAGCCTCTCAGCATCTCGGTACCCAGAACAAACGAAGGCGTCCCGGAAATCCGCATGCGTTGCGCCAAAGCGCGCGTCTGGGCGATCTCTTCGGTCACCGCGTCGCTGTCCATGGCGGCAAGTATGGCGTCGCTGTCCAGTCCCAGCCCGTCCGAGATACGGCGCAAGGTGACGTCGGAGGGTTCGCCGCTGAATTCCAGCAGCGCATCATGCACCTGTTTATAGGCGTCGTCCCCAGCGACTTGCTTGGTGGCAATCGCAAAGCGCGAAGAGATGACCGAGGCGTCGCCCAAAATGGGGAATTCTTTGATGACCAGCCGGATGTTGCCGTCTTCGGCAAGCAGATTGGCCACTTCGGGCACGGCACGGCGACAATAGCCGCAGCGGTAATCCATGAACTCGACCAGAGTGATGTCACCGTCCGGGTTGCCGCCGACCCAGCTATAGCCGTCATTGAACAGTTCGTCGGCATTGGCGGCGACCAGTTCTTTGTCTGCGGCAGCTTCTGCAGCAGCGTTGCGCTGTTCCAGAATGTTGATCGTTTCGATGATCACCTCGGGGTTTTCCAGCAGGTATTCGCGCACCTGCGCCCCGAACTCTGCCTTTTCAGCATCGCTCATGGCATTCAGGTCCAGCGCCTGCGCCGGATTGGTAAGCATCGAAAGCCCCAAAAGGGCGGGGGCTGCGTGTCTGAGGATCATCTGCTTTTCCTTTTCTTTTTTGCGCGTTCCGAGGCGATCAGGACGTCTTGTGCCCTTTGCCACCCCGGAGAACCTTCGGGCAACTGCCCGATGGCGCGTCTTGCATGGATACCCGCGTCGGCCAGTCGGCCCTGCAAGGCATATCGTTCTGCGGTGACCGCCGAGGCCATCCCGTTATTGCCCACTTGCGCATAAGCGGATCCCAAATCGCGCATCAGTCTGGCATTCCGGTAATCGCGTGCACGTGCTTTTTCAAGTGCTTGCAGCGCAGTCTTCACCTGGCCATCAACCAAAAGTGCGCGGCCATACCCTGCCAGGATCAGGGGATCATTCGGTGCCATTTCGACAGCAGTGCCATAGGCCGCAATTGCCTCCTTCACGCGGCGGTTCTCCAGTAGGATTTGCCCTTTGAGGTCGTAATAGAACGGGTCGTCTGGCCGGATCGACAACGCTTGGTCAATGGCGTTGCGCGCGCGGGTCAGGTCGCGGTTCTGATGATGGGCCGAGGCTTCGCGCATCAGCCGGATATCGCGGTGGTCTTCCTCGGCGGCACGGCGCAGCGTCCAGCTTGGTGACCGCAGAAAGGCGGAAAGCTTACCCTTGACCCGGGCAAACCAATAATCGGCACGCGGGTTGGGCTTGGCCTTGTCTTCGAACTCTTCCAAAAACGCTTCGGCGGCGCGCAGACGCTCACGCGTGGTTGGGTGCGAGCGCATATACGGGTCTTGATTGATAGGGCTTAACAGTTCCTGTCCCGCGAATTTTCGGTGCAGTTCAACCATTCCCTTCGGCGAGATATCGGCCCACCTGAGGTAACTCGCAGCGCTGCGATCTGCCGAGGCCTCCTCGGCACGCGTATGCGCAAGAAAGCTGCGCAGCGCTGCGGCAGAGGTTCCTGCGGCGAGCCCTGCGGCGGCCTCTCCACCACCGGCGGCGGCTGCGATCAGGGCCAGGGCAGTACCCAACTGGGCGTTGCGTTGGGCCGCTCTCAGGTTTTCAGACCGTCTGGCCAGATGCCCGTTGGCAATATGGGCCGCTTCGTGGGCAATCACGGCCTGCAGCATTTCGGGCGTATCGACGGACAGGATCAGCCCGTAATTCAGATAGATTGTATTGTAATCGATGACAAAGGCATTGAATGTGCTGTCATTGACCACCAATACCCGCACCCGGTTGGTGTTCAGGCCAGCGGCCCGCAGTACGGGAAAGGCAAGTTCCCGCAGCCCGTATTCGATATCCGGATCCCGGATCAGGCTTTGCGCACCAGCCTGAACGGCGCTGACCAGCCACGTTACCGCGACCAGCATCAGGGCCGGGATTGACGCCAGCCTGGATACGCGTTCAAAAGCCATGCCAGCAACATGGGAGATGGGCATGCGAAACTCAACCCGGTCCGGGGTCGATCCCTTCATCGTGATGGATGTGATGGAAGCCGCGCGCAAGGCCGAAGAGGCTGGCAGACACATTATTCACATGGAAGTTGGCCAACCGGGTACAGGTGCCCCAAAAGGCGCGGTTGAGGCTTTGGCAAAGGCGATGGAGCACAGCTCGCTGGGCTATACTGTATCTTTGGGCCTGCCGGCTTTACGCCAGCGGGTCGCACGGATGTACGGCGAGTGGTACGATGTGGACCTGAACCCCGAGAGAGTGGTGATCACACCCGGGTCGTCCGGCGGATTTCTGCTGGCGTTTACCGCGCTGTTCGATAGTGGAGATCGCGTCGGAATTGGCGCGCCGGGGTATCCGTCTTATCGTCAGATTCTCAAGGCACTTGGCCTGCAGCCTGTCGATTTACCGACCGCGCCTGAAAACCGTCTTCAGCCTGTGCCTGCCGATTTTGCGGGGTTGGACTTGCAGGGTCTGATGGTGGCTTCTCCGGCGAACCCGACCGGTACGATGCTGGATCACTCAGCAATGGGGGCGCTGATCGAGGCAGCGCAGGGGCAGGGTGCCTCGTTCATAAGTGACGAGATTTACCACGGTCTGGAATACGAGGCCAAAGCGGTGACTGCGCTGGAGATGACGGATGAGTGTTATGTGATCAACTCGTTCTCAAAGTACTTTTCGATGACGGGCTGGCGGGTTGGCTGGATGGTCGTCCCCGAAGATCAGGTGCGCGTCGTTGAACGGATTTCCCAGAACATGTTCATCTGCGCGCCGCATGCCAGTCAGGTGGCCGCTTTGGCGGCGATGGATTGCGACGAAGAGCTGCAAGCGAATCTGGATGTCTACCGCCGCAATCGCGCACGCATGCTGGACGGGTTGCCGAAAGCCGGGTTTACCAATATCGCGCCACCGGATGGGGCCTTCTACGTCTATGCGGATGTCTCGGACCTGACGGATGACAGTCGCGCATTCGCGGCGGAAATCCTGGAAAAGGCCGGTGTCGCGGTTACGCCGGGGCTGGATTTCGATCCCCAGCGCGGTCACACGACACTGCGGTTTTCCTATGCTCGATCTACTGCAGATATCGAGGACGGGTTGGAGCGTCTACAGCGTTTCATGGCCGGGCGCGGTGCAATCAAAGAACGGGTCTAGGGCGTTCACAAACGGTGCCTGTTGCGATAGGTTGGATTGCAAACGATCTCGGGAAAACTTGAGGCTATGAGCAGGATTATCTTCGCAATTGCCCTGATCTGGGCATTGACCGGTGCCGCTATCGCGCAGGATTTCAGCGCTTTGGCGCGTATCCTGCCGGACCAAAGTCGTATCACGGATGTGGACCGGTCGGGCGTGCGGGTCGAGTTGGGCCTCAGTCAGGGTGTACCGTATCGGGTGTTCACCCTGCGCGATCCCTATCGAATGGTACTTGATTTTCAAGAGGTTGACTGGACCGGGCTAAGCCATGACTCGTTTCTGCAGACCAAGCGTATTACGGGTGTTCAATACGGTGCTTATGTGCCGGGTTGGTCGCGTTTGGTGTTGGAATTGGGTGCACCGCTGGCCGTTGATACTGCCGATATGCGTATCAATGCCACCTCGGGAGAGGCCGTTTTGACACTCAACCTGAAAGGCACGGATTTCGACACGTTCGCCGCCAGTGCGGGTGCGCCGCGTCAGCCGGGTTGGGACCTGCCCGCACCGGCTGTCACACCTGTTGTGCCGCGTCAGGCAGGATATCGCCCTTTCCGTGTGATGCTTGATCCCGGACATGGGGGTATCGATCCCGGGGCCGAAGTCGGTGACAGCAATGAGAAAACCCTGATGCTGGTCTTCGCACGCGAACTGCGCGAGCGGCTGCTGCGCGCCGGGGGATACGAAGTTGTAATGACCCGGGTGGACGATCATTTTGTCTCGCTCGAACGCCGCATTGCGCTGGCGCATCGGGCGGGGGCGGATGTGTTCATCTCGCTTCATGCAGACTCTCTATCGGCGGGGCAGGCGCATGGGGCGGCGGTTTATACCCTGTCCGAGGAGGCCTCGGATGTGGCCAGCCTGAAACTGTCGGAACGCCATGATCGGGGCGACCTGATCGCCGGGATCGACCTGAGCGGCGCGGATGATCAGGTGGCGGATGTGCTGCTGGACATGGCGCGCCAGGAAACCAAACCGCGCACCGATGCTTTGGCGCAGGCTCTGGCCAATGGTATGGCGCAGCAGGGTGGTCCTATGAACCGCCGCCCGCTGCGCACCGCCTCGTTTTCTGTGCTGAAGGCAGCCGACATCCCTTCGGTTCTGGTCGAGCTTGGATTTCTGTCCAGTCCTCGCGACCTGAAGAACATCCGCAACCCAGAGTGGCGGGCAAAGATGGCGCAGGGCATCCATGAGGGCCTTGAACACTGGCGGCGGAACGACGTAATCCACAGGTCCCTGATTGGTCAGTGACCCAGCGGCGCAAAACGGCTAAAATAGGCCGAGGTGTTTTGACCCGGCAGAGACGCGCCCCTATATAGGCGGCACCGCGAAGAGAAGGCAGTAACGTGATCCGGTTCATTCTTTCGATTTTCGGGGCTTTGTTCAGCCTCGTGACCTTGGGTATTTTCATGGTCGCCCTGACAGTGGGCGCTGTGTTCTGGATGTACGGGCGCGATCTACCCAGCCACGAGTCGCTGGCCCAGTACAAACCGCCGACGATCAGCCGGATCTATTCGGGTGAAGGTCAACTGATCGACGAATTCGCACAGGAACGCCGCCTGTTCACCCCGTCCGAGGAAATCCCCGATCTGGTGAAACAGGCGTTCATCTCTGCCGAAGACAAGAATTTCTACACCCATCAGGGCTATGACCCGCGCGGGATTATCGCGGCGGGTGTCGAAGCCGTGCGATCCAAGGGTGAAAATGTGCGCGGGGCTTCGACCATCACGCAGCAGGTGATGAAGAACTTCCTGCTGTCCGGTGACCGCCGGGCCGAGCGGAAGATCAAGGAAATTATTCTGGCCACAAGACTTGAGGATACGCTGGACAAGGAACAGATTCTCGAACTTTACATGAACGAGATTTTTCTGGGCCAGAACTCTTACGGCGTGACGGCGGCGGCGCAGACCTATTTCAACAAGACACTGCAGGAGCTTGCACCGCATGAGGCCGCGACTTTGGCCGCTATGCCCAAGGCACCGTCGGATTACCATCCGGTCCGGCAAAAAGAACGCCTGATGGCGCGTCGAAATTACGTGCTGCGTGAGATGCAGCAAAACGGCTTTATCGATCAGGCCACATACGAGGTCGAAGTCGAAATGCCGCTGCGCTCGGTCCAGAATGGCGATTTTGAGAGTTTCCGCACCGCATTGCCGCCGCGCGACTATTTTACCGACGAAATTCGCCGCCAATTGAGCGAGGACTTTGGCGAGGGTGAATTCTTCACTGGCGGTTTCACCGTGCGTGCGTCGGTTGATGAAGAGATGCAGGTCGAAGCAGCGCGCGCTTTGCGCGAGGCGTTGCAGAAATACGACCGCTCGCGTGGCAAATGGCGCGGTACGGGAGAGGTTATCCCCGAGGAACTGCTCGCCGACGAAGCCCAATGGCGCGAGTCGCTGGCCATCATGGAAATCCCGCGTGACGTGGTGCTGCCGACGCAGTGGTATCCGGCGGTGGTACTGAACGTGGCAGATCAATCTCTGACAGTGGGCATCGAAGACGGCCCGGCGGACGGAACCGTTCCGCGTTCGGACATAAAATGGATGCAGGGCAACTTTCAGGAAAACTTCAAGCGCGGTGACGTTATTCTGGTGATGGCCGCAGAAGGGCAATGGTCGGCCCGTCAGATCCCCGAGGTGCAGGGCGGTTTTGTTGCTATGGACGTGAACTCGGGCCGGGTTCTGGCCATGCAGGGCGGGTTCTCATATCAGGACACCGTATTCAACCGCGCCACGCAGGCGCAGCGCCAACCCGGGTCCAGTTTCAAACCCTTCGTTTATGCCGCCGCACTGGACAGCGGCTATAGCCCGGCAACAATCGTTGTCGATGCGCCGATCGAGGTGAACACGCCTCAGGGCCTGTGGCGTCCCAAGAACTCGTCAAATAAGTTCTACGGTCCGACGCCTTTGCGCACCGGGATTGAACAGTCGCGGAACTTGATGACCATCCGTCTGGCGCAGGAAGTCACCATGCCCGTGGTTGCCGGTTATGCCGAACGGTTCGGCGTTTATGACCATATGGGCGCGTTTCTGGCAAACTCGCTGGGGTCCGAGGAAACCACTCTGTACAAGATGGTCGCCGCCTATGCGATGTTTGCCAACGGCGGTGAGCGGGTCGAGCCGACGCTGGTCGATCGTATTCAGGACCGGTTCGGCAAGACCATCTATCGTCACGACAACCGCCAGTGTCTGGATTGTAACTCAAGCTGGCTGGAACCGGATCAGGCCCCGCAAATCGTGACAGACCGTTTCCAGGTGATGGACGCGATTACCGCCTATCAACTGACCTCGATGATGAAGGGTGTTGTGGACCGCGGCACAGCATCTGCGCACGTGAACCTGCCGGTGCCGACAGCCGGAAAGACGGGCACCACGAACGAGTCCAAGGATGCCTGGTTCATCGGCTTTACGTCGAACATCGTGGCTGGTTGCTATATCGGCTATGACCGTCCGCGTCCGATGGGTCGGGGGGCCTATGGCGGCACCCTGTGCGGACCGGTTTTCCAAAGCTTCATGGAAAAAGCGGTCGAGAAATACGGTGGTGGACAGTTCGATATCCCACCCGGCGGGCATTTCATCAAGATTGACCGCTTCAGCGGCGCGCGCCTGCCGGTGGATGCCACTGGCGAATATGTCGTGGCCGAATATTTCCGCGATGGGGTCGACGGGTTTATCGACCGGGTCTTTGACGGCGGTTTTGCGATGGGATCTGACCTGCCTCTGTTCGAAGAAGTCAGCAATTCGGACCACCAAGTCACGACATCCACCGGTGACACTGTCACCGTTGGACCAAACGCAAGCCAGGGCGATCTTCAGGGCGGCGGGCTTTACTGACCGGCGACCCGCAGCAGGTGGTGCAGCAGGTCCGCCTCGTGATCGTCGGCGATCAACCCATTGGAGCGCCAAAAAATCGACAGGGCGCATTTGGCAACCGCCCATTGCGTCGGACGCGCGGGCGGGACGCGCATGGCATTTGAATACAACGCCAAGCATCGCCTGATTTGCGCTGGCTGGCGTACCAGTTCGGGCATGCCCTTCGGGTGTCGGATGGCATTTGCTAACTCAAACGCGGGGTCACCGACATAGCCTTTTGCATCGATTGTCATCGGACCAGACGCGGTGAGGATGATATTGTCGGGATGAAGGTCGCCATGCAGCGCGACCGGGCTGGCCTGACTGTCCAGCAAGGTTTGCGCCAGCTCGGCCGCGCGTTTCATATCTTGCAACAAGGGCGCGGGGCAGTTTTCAGAAAACCCCGCCGAGAACAGCGGAGCAAAGACCTCGTAGAGCGGCTTCAATCCCTTCACTTCGACATGGGGTTCTGCATGCAGGCGCCGCGCGGTTTCGGCCAATAGGTGTATCGCGCGATCTGGCGCGCCGTTTCGCGCGATGTCGCCAAGAGAAGTGCCATCCAACCACCCCATCAAAACTGCGTTTTCCGTCTCTGCGAACACTCTGACAGCGCCGCGATCCTGCCAGGCCGTCATCAGGCGTGTCCCGGCTGCCTCATTGCCACGATCCACGCGGCGGTAAATCTTGAGAGCCCGGTGTGATCCATCCTGCGTCACCATCTTCCAGATGCGGGCGTGCCCGGTGTCGGCCACCTGGGACAAGGGTGTCAGGCCCCAAAGGTTCAGAACTTCATCTGGCAGGTTTTGCATTCACGTCTTGCCTGTCTTGTGGTGCCTCGCACCTCTTGCTATCACGCAGGCCTGATTGAGCAAGTTGGGACCTGACCATGCGCGCCGAAACACAGAATACCGTGGCGGAAATCGAAAAGTCGCTGGAGCTGCTGGCGCAGCGCATGGATTATGAAACCGCCCCGCATCGGCTGGAAGAATTCAACGCGCGCGTTGAGGATCCCAACCTGTGGGACAATCCCGAAAACGCGCAGAAGCTGATGCGCGAGCGTCAGATGTTGGTGGATGCCATCGAGACCTACGAGTCCATCAAAACCGATCTCAGCGACAATATCGAGCTGATCGAACTGGGTGCGATGGAAGAAGACGAAGAGGTTGTCACCGACGCCGAAGAAGCCATCAAAAAGCTCCAGGCCAAGGCCGCCAAGAAAGAGCTTGAAGCGCTGCTGGACGGGGAAGCAGACGGCAACGATACGTTTCTTGAGATCAACTCGGGCGCGGGCGGCACGGAAAGCTGCGATTGGGCCTCGATGCTGGCGCGGATGTATGTGCGTTGGGCCGAGAAGAAAGGCTACACGGTCGAGCTGCAATCCGAGACCGCAGGCGAAGAGGCGGGGATCAAATCTGCCGCCTATAAGATTTCCGGTCACAACGCCTATGGCTGGCTGAAATCCGAAAGCGGCGTGCATCGGTTGGTACGTATTTCGCCGTTCGACTCGGCGGCCAAACGTCATACCTCGTTCAGCTCGGTCTGGGTCTATCCTGTGGTGGATGACAATATCGAGATTGAGGTGAACCCGTCCGATATCCGTATCGATACCTATCGCTCGTCCGGTGCGGGCGGTCAGCACGTCAACACCACCGACTCGGCCGTGCGGATCACGCATATTCCAACCGGGATCGTGGTGACGAGTTCCGAGAAATCGCAGCACCAGAACCGCGACATTGCCATGAAGGCGCTGAAATCCCGCCTGTATCAGCAAGAGCTGGACCGCCGGAATGCCGACATCAATGCGGCCCATGAAGCCAAGGGCGATGCGGGCTGGGGCAACCAGATCCGGTCTTACGTGTTGCAGCCCTACCAGATGGTCAAGGACTTGCGCACCAACCACGAAACCTCGGACACCAAGGGGGTCCTGGATGGCGATCTGGATGAGTTCATGGCGGCGACGCTGGCGTTGAATGTAGCGGGCAAAAGCCGGTCCGAGGCGCAAGGCGAAGGCTAATTGCGGCGGCACCTGATCTCTGCGTCAAACCTGGTCAAGGGCCATTGGCAGTTGATCGCTATTGTCGCTGTGGTGTTTGTCTTCTGGAACACGTCCCTTGTTCTTCCGCTGAAGATTCTTGTGGTCTTCCTGCATGAGCTTTCGCACGCGCTGGCCATTGTTTTGACTGGCGGCTCTGTCGAAAGCTTTTCGGTTTCACCGCAGCAAGGCGGGCTTGTGATCGGGCGCGGTGGCAATCGGTTTATCAGCCTAACTGCCGGATATCTTGGTTCCCTGGTACTGGGCATGGGTTTGCTTATCATCGCATTGCGCACCAATGCGGACCGCGCCGTGCTTGGGTCTTTCGGGGGCGTCATGTTGCTGGTGACGTTGCTCTATATCCGCGATCCTTTTGCCATGGCATTCTGTGCGGGCGTTGGGGCGGTGATGTTGGTCACGGCCTGGTACCTTAGCCGCAATTTGTGCGACCTGATCCTGCGGGCCATTGGGCTGACCAGCATGATCTATGTGCCGTATGACATTTTCGATGACACGATCCGGCGATCTGGCATTCGTTCGGATGCCTATATGCTGGCGGAAGAGTTCGGTGGCACAACCATGATGTGGGGTGGGCTCTGGCTGATCCTCAGCCTGGTCATGATCTATTATTGCCTGAGGAACATGTTGGGTCGTGATAGTAATGTCCGGATTAACATCAGGGTAAGGTGAGCAGAGCCTGCAGAACGGAGTTTTGGGAGCAGGTATAAAGATACATTGAAACGGCAGGTTTAAATGACCCAACAGGTTAGCTAGGCTGATTTGCGATACCTTGTACACCTGTAGTTGAGCCCAAAATGGATCTGAGCCAAACCTCCGCCAAAGAGCTGTTGAATGACTTATCAAATCGGAGCCTTTCGGCTGAAGAGGTGATGCGCGCGACGCTGGCGCGAATTGCGGCGGTGAATGATCAGGTCAATGCCATTGTGGCATTGCGCGACCCGGATGATCTGCTGGCCGAGGCGCGTGTTGTTGATCAAGGGGAAAACCTGGGGCCGCTGCACGGATTGCCCATTGCGGTTAAGGATCTGGTCAATGTGGCCGGGATTGCGTCGACCCAAGGTTCCCCCCTGTTTCGTGACCATGTTCCGGCCACTGATGATCTGTTGGCGGCTCGGTTGCGGGCGGCAGGTGCCATTCTGATCGGCAAGACCAACACGCCGGAATTTGGATTGGGTTCGCATACGTTTAATCCGGTGTATGGGGCGACCCGTAACCCGTATGATCCTGCATTGACCTGCGGCGGGTCGTCTGGCGGTGCCGCAGTTGCCTTGGCAACAGGGATGCTTGCCTTGGCGGATGGGTCGGACATGATGGGCAGCCTGCGCAACCCTGCCGCTTGGAACAATGTCTACGGGTTCCGGCCAAGCTGGGGGCGCGTTCCGTCCGAGCCGACCGGGGACGGTTTCCTGCACCAGCTTTCGACGCTTGGGCCCATGGCGCGCAGTCCCGAGGATATCGGGATCTTGCTGGACGTGATCTCGGATCCTGATCCAAGGCAGCCCAACTCTGTGGAAAGTTCGCCGATCACTCCGGTTCAGACGGCTGATCTACAAGGGTTACGGATTGGCTGGCTGGCAGATTGGGGTGGGGCTTTCCCGATGGAGGAGGGGATACTCGACCTGTGCCAAAATGCGCTTGCCGTGTTTGCCGAGATGGGCGCCGAGGTTGAAGAGGTTCCGCCCCCGTTTGATGCCGAGCGCATTTGGGACAGTTGGATCACCCTGCGCGCGTGGAGTGTGGCTGCAGGGCTGCAACCGCTGACCGACCGGCAGGCCGCGTTCAAGGATACCGCCCAGTGGGAGTTAGAGAAGGGCATGGCGCTCAGTGCGATGGACGTTCACCACGCCAGCGTGGCTCGCACAGAATGGTTCCGGTGCGTGGTTGAGGTGTTCCAGCGTTTCGATGTTCTGGTTTTGCCGACAGTGCAGGTTTGGCCTTTTGCGATTGAAACGCCGTACCCAGCGGAGATTTCAGGCGCTGCGATGGATACCTATCACCGCTGGATGCAGGTGGTAACCCCCGTCAGCCTGCTGGGCTTGCCGGCCCTTTCGGTGCCGGCAGGCTTTGGCTCGGGCGGCTTGCCAACAGGAATGCAGCTTGTTGGCCCAAAAGGGGCGGATGCACGCTTGTTGTCCATTGGCGCTGTCTATCATGCAGCGACGAGCTGGCCGCAGAAAAGACCGGCGATGTGATAAGATTGCGGGGAGAGAGACTGAGCATGGAAAAAGCCTTTGGCGTACCGGCACTGAGACCGGTTGATACCGGAATGTTGAAAGAAGCGCTGCGCCGGGCATGGCAGGATTATCGTCGGGCCCCGCTGTTTGGCCTGTTGTTTGCCGGGTTTTATGTTCTGGCAGGCCTGCTGATGGCTTGGGTGACAATTCGGACCGGAACTTCGTTCTGGTTGGTGCTGGCCGCCATCGGATTCCCTTTGATCGGACCGTTTGCCGCCGTTGGCCTTTACGAGGTTTCACATCGTTTAGAGCAGGGGGAACCCCTTGATTTCGGGGCGGTCTTCGGGGTTGTCGTGCAGCAGAGCCGCCGGCAGCTCCCGTCGATCTGCGCGATTATCGTGGTCATGTTCCTGTTCTGGTTTTTTCTGGGCCACATGATCTTTGCGTTGTTCATGGGCCTGTCGACGATGACAAATGTATCCTCGTCGCTTGAGGTTTATTTGACTGCCAACGGGCTGACCATGCTGGCAGTGGGAACCGCTGTCGGTGCGGTATTCGCGCTGGTTCTGTATATGATTTCCGTTTTGTCGATCCCAATGCTTTTGGATCGTGAGTTGGATTTTGTGACCGCCATGATCGCCAGTTATTCATACGTCAGTGCCAATATGCGCGTGATGCTGATATGGGCAGTGTTTATTGCAGTGGCGACCTTTCTCGCCATGATCCCATGGTTTCTTGGATTGCTAATCGTGTTGCCGCTGCTGGGCCATGCCAGTTGGCATCTGTATCGCCAGATTGCCGAGACCGACGTGCAGAACACCTGACCAACCGTCTTGGCTAGATCGGGCTTAGCGGCGCGGATCGGGCTAAATTTAGTGCCGCGCTCGCTTCATTGCCCAGGTGCCTCAGAGTCACCGAATTAGGCGTAGAGGTGGCTGATTTGTTTCCTGTAAGGCTCAGCACATGGCCCCGCAATTCGCTGCCACGTGCCTGTGGCGATAACACCATCATCCGACTATCCCGGGCGCCACGCCGCGACATCAGGGCGAAAATCCGGTTTCCGCTACTGGATACAATCCCTTGAATTTCCCGATCTCTCGCGGGTGAGTGGGGTAAAAGGCGTCGTGGCTCAAAAGCCCGCAGCAAGGTGCAGTGGCCAATCTTTCGGATAAGCAGCAATCGGTGGCTTGTGACCGACGGATCGTCCGGTATTGATTCCGTCGCGTGGTAGAAGCCGGGGACCAACGCTGGTTCCGCCTGGCTGGCTATAAAACGATCGAGTATGTTACCCGCCGGGTGCATCTCTGACCGGCCAATCTCGTCCAGGGGCTCCAGTAGAATGCGGGCATCAACATGAAAAAACCGGCAGATACGATCCAGAATGTCCGGTCGGGGAAAGCTCTCTCCGGAAAGATAGCGGTTGAACTGCGTTCGGTTGATCCCAAGCTGGCGACATAGTTCCGAGATCGACGGGTAGGCCTCTGCGAGCTGTTTGAGGTTTTCTCCGAACATTATGCGCAACTCGGCAGGGTCGCGAGGAGAGTCGGTCATGTCTGCCCCAGATTATTTGATGCTTTTCAGGAAAACACGACCATGTTGGTCCGAAGACCATCCCACAGTCAAATCGCAAAAAAGACCCCAGCGTGCGGCTTTGCTTTACGCTACGTCACAGAGGCTAACGTGCAAAACGGCAAAGGCAATAGGCTTTAATTTGTTTTGCATGATCTTTTTGCGGGTTTCTTATCTAAAAACGGGGTTTTCGGCGCTACCAAGCCGAAAACCCCGTGCATCTTTTTTAGGAACTGTGTCGTTCGGACGCTGAGTTACCGAGGGGGTTTCAGATTTCACTCACCACGCAGTAGGGCGGCAACGCCTGTTCGGGCTATTTCGACCAGACCCAACGGGCGCATCAGATCGGCAAAGGCATCAATCTTGTCAGGCGCGCCGGTGATCTCGAAGATGAAAGAGTTCAGCGTGCTGTCAACCACATTGGCGCGGAAGATATCTGCCAGACGCAGCGCTTCGACCCTTTTGTCACCTTCACCGACGACCTTGATGATGGCCAGTTCCCGTTCGACCGAGGGGCCCTCGACAGTCAGGTCATGCACGTCGTGAACGGACACAATCCGGCCCAGTTGCGCCTTGATCTGTTCGATCACCTGCGGCGTGCCGGTGGTGACGATGGTGATACGGCTGAGGTGGCCGGTGTGGTCAACCTCGGCCACCGTCAGGCTTTCGATATTGTACCCACGTCCTGAAAACAGGCCAATCACGCGGGCCAATACGCCGGGTTCGTTTTCGACCAGAACGGCAATTGTGTGCTGTTCCTGTATGTCCGAAAAGGTCGGGCGTAGGTTATAGGCCGAATGGCGCGAGGAGCCTCGTTTAATGTTGAGCGGTGTCATTTGGGGACCTCATTTTTGAATTCGGGCAATTCAGGGCTGCGCAGTCGTTGGATGACCGCGAAAAGGCAGACCAGGCAAGCGGCAAACGCTACGGGTGCCAGTGTGAAACGAACTGATACAACCCTTATGTCGGACAGAATTATGAACAAAGTGGCCGGAACTGCACCCAGCCACATCAAAGCAGCCAGAACGGACCCAAGGCCGCTTGTTTTCAGAACGCCTGCTCGGAGCAGGAACAGAGCGGCCGGTGCCAGAACAGCGCTTTCATAGTACCAGAAATAGGGGCTTGAGACCATGATGGCCAGCAGCAGGGTGGCGGCACGAAGATCAAAATCGACCCTTGGGCTGTACCAGGCGAGCGCAACAGTTATGGCCGCCAGACCGGTTGCGCACCACTGCATAGAAAACGCCCAGACCTCTGAGACGCCCATTCCCAGAAGGATGGAGAAAAGGCTCACCATCAGGTGATTTTCTATGCTTGCCTCTCTGATGACTTCGACGTGAACTTCGGCGAGTTCCTTCATCTGAACCCAATATTCCGCACCCATGATCAGGGTGGATACAGCGGCCAGGATCAGGGTTGTCACAGCTGCGGCTGCGATA
This sequence comes from Ruegeria sp., assembly GCF_965243365.1. GTDB lineage: Bacteria > Pseudomonadota > Alphaproteobacteria > Rhodobacterales > Rhodobacteraceae > Ruegeria. Next base: position 2,994,395 of record NZ_CBDEUW010000002.1, read on the forward strand.
GTGCGCCACGCAAAGCATGCAAGCAGCGCGACGGGTATTAGGATGCCCAGTTGCGGCTTGAGCGTCAGAAACCCAATCAGCACGCCCGCCATTATTGGCCTGCCACTGCGCAATGATGCCAGCGCGGCTAGCAGACACGCAATCCACAGCACGCTGGTCTGACCAATTATCAATGCTGGCAGCATCGCCGGAGCAACAGAAAAGCCGATCCAGACGGGTGTAACCCCGCCTGCGAATTGTCGAATGGCGGCCAACATCGCAAGAAGCGATACCGAAATGAAAATGATCCAGGCGATCGGGAACGAAAAGGCACCCAGTGGAATCAAGGCAATCAGAAATCCCGGCGGATACAGCCACGGCATCCATTTGCCTTCATAAATTCCATGAACCAGGACCAGTGTATCCGGGTTAAATGCCGCAAGCGGATCACCGGAGTAGGCAAGCTTTGCCGCAGCCCAGAACACCGTGAAGTCAATTTCGGCTGCGCGTGCTCCGTCCTCAATAATGTTCTGCCAGTTCTGGGCCACCCAGACCGCGCAGACAGCAACCACCAGAACCGGCACCAGCGTGCCCAATTGCCAGCCACGCTTGGTGTCGAAAACGCGCAGACGTGCATCTGCTGCGGTCTTTGCTTCCAGTTCAGGCTGTGAATTGGGGGACACTGCTCGATCCTTTCTGCGCTACCGGGGCTGACAACACTCTTCGAGTTTTGTCAGACCAGAACCGCGCCTCCGGCCTGAATAACGCCCTGCGTTTCAGCCTCACCCAGCAGCATCTCGTTATGCGCCTTGCCCGACGGGATCATGGGGAAGCAGTTTTCGTGCTTTTCAACCAGACAGTCGAAGATCACGGGACCGTCATAGTTGATCATCTCCATGATCGCGTCATCCAGATCGGCTGGGTCGGAACAGATGATGCCCTTGGCCCCAAACGCTTCGGCGAGCTTGACGAAATCGGGCAGCGCTTCGGACCAGGAATGCGAATAGCGTTCGCCATGCAGCAATTCCTGCCATTGGCGCACCATGCCCAGCCGTTCGTTGTTCAGGATGAATTGCTTAACCGGCAGGCGGTACTGCGCGGCAGTCCCCATCTCCTGCATGTTCATCAGCCACGACGCTTCGCCCGCGACGTTGATGACCAGCGCATCCGGATGGGCCATCTGCACACCGATGGAGGCGGGGAAGCCGTAGCCCATGGTACCCAGACCGCCTGACGTCATCCAGCGGTTGGGATCTTCGAACCCGAGATACTGCGCGGCCCACATCTGATGCTGGCCGACCTCGGTCGTGATGTAGCGGTCGTGCTTCTTGGTCAGCTCTTCCAAGCGTTCCAGCGCATATTGCGGTTTGATCGATTTTTCGCTGTTGGTGTAAGCAAGGCAGTTTACCTTGCGCCAGTCACTGATCTGGCTCTGCCATTCCTTGACGGCCGCCGCATTGGTCTTGCGCCCGCGTGCTTTCCAGACCTTCAGCACATCCTCCAGCACATGTGCCACGTCGCCGACAATCGGGATGTCGACCCGGATCACCTTGTTGATCGACGAGGGATCAATGTCGATATGTGCCTTCTTCGAATTTGGCGAGAACGCGTCGATCCGCCCGGTGATCCGGTCATCGAACCGCGCGCCGATGTTGATCATCAGATCACAGTCATGCATCGCCAGATTGGCCTCATAGAGACCATGCATGCCCAACATGCCCAGCCAGTTCTCGCCGGATGCGGGATATGCGCCCAGTCCCATCAGGGTCGAGGTGATCGGGAAGCCGGTCGCATCCACCAACTCACGCAGCAGCTGGCTGGCGGCAGGGCCGGAATTGATGACGCCGCCACCTGTATAGAAGACAGGCTTTTTCGCCGTTTCCATGGCTGCAACCAGTTCAGTTATTTCTTCCAGATCACCTTTCAGAACAGGTTGGTAATGCGATGTGGACGGTTTGGGGGTGGTGTATTCCCCCGAGGCGAACTGGACGTCTTTGGGAATGTCGATCAGCACCGGACCGGGGCGCCCCGAGGTCGCAACATGAAAGGCCTCGTGCAGTGTTTCCGCCAGCGAGTCCGTATCCTTGACCAGCCAGTTATGCTTGGTGCAGGGGCGGGTGATGCCAACGGTGTCGGCCTCTTGAAACGCGTCCGAGCCGATCATGAAGGTCGGCACCTGGCCGGTCAAAACCACAATCGGGATCGAATCCAGCAACGCGTCTGTCAGGCCAGTCACCGCGTTGGTGGCGCCCGGGCCAGAGGTTACCAGGGCAACGCCCGGTTTCCCGGTCGAACGCGCATACCCTTCGGCGGCATGCACCGCTCCCTGTTCATGGCGCACCAGAATATGGCGTATGTCGTTTTGCAAAAAGATTTCGTCATAGATGGGTAGCACGGCGCCGCCGGGGTATCCGAAAACTGTGTCCACGCCCTGATCCTTAAGGGCCTGAACAACCATCTTTGCGCCGGTCATCTCACGTGTCATCTGTTTTGCTCCGTTCGCGACATGTGTCTTGCGTTTTGCATAAAAAAAGCCCCCGAGATTTTTTCGGAGGCGCATGGGTTCGATTATGGTTTACCGTTACCGGCCCATGCGCGTGGTTCCTACGATTACGACCAGCGTTCTCATCGCCAGAGGCTCCTTTCAGCTTGGAGGGGACATTATGGGCGTCAGAAAGGGGCGTCAACAGGCAATTGACTCAATTTCATAACTTGAATGGCGAATTTTGCGACATTTTATTGCGCAAAATGCCGCATCTCTAAAATTTCCGCCAAAATGGGGCGTAAGTCCCTGTCATGCGTGGAAATCCAGCAGGTCAGATTGCGTCAAGCCGATGTCTGAAACGGACCAGAGACGGCGGAGCGATTGGGGCAGGCTACACCTGTTGGAACGAAACAGGGGGGGCAGGCCATGTTGCAGGATCTGGTCGATCTGGGGCGCTATCCGATTGATCGCCCGGATTCGTGGGCTTACGCGCAGTTGATCAAGGATCTGCGCCGAGAGCTGGATCTGGACGGCTGTGCCGTCTTGCCCGGTTTTGCGCACAAGGACGGGTTAGCGCTTTTGCTGGAAGAAGCCGACGCCGTGGCCCCCAAGGCGCATCGGTCGTACAACCGAACGAACGCTTATTTCACTCAGGATGATCCAAAGCTGGGCATAGGGCATCCCGTCCGGCGGTTCTATGACCGTTCAAACGCCTTTGTTCCTGCGGACAACTTCCCCAAATCAGGTCCGCTGCGGCGCATTTACGAGTTCGACGGTTTCATGCCATTTATCCGCGAAGCTCTGGATGAGCCGGAAGATCGGTTCTTTCGCTATGACGATCCGTTGGCCGATGTCATCATCAACGTGGTAGAGGAAGGGCAGGGGTTCCCCTGGCATTTTGACACAAACAACTACACCGTAACTCTTGCCATTCAAAATGGTGAGGCGGGTGGGGCGTTCGAATACGTCCCCGACCTGCGCAGCGCAGAGGATGAGAATTTCAACGCTGTCACAGCGGTTTTGGATGGCAGCATGATTGGTGTACGGCAACTGGACTTGCAGCCCGGTGATCTTCAGATTTTCAAAGGCCGGTACGCGCTGCATCGGGTTGCCCCCGTTGAAGGGGGCAAAAAACGTTATGTCGGCATCTTTTCGTTTGTCGAAACCGAGGGCATGTGTGGTGGGGTCGAGCGGACACGGCAGCTATATGGCCGTGTCTTGCCACATCACTATGAAAGGGAAGGCCTGCGCGCCGATCAACTGCTGGATTGAGCCGGGCCAGCGTGTAGACTGCCCCCGATTTGATCAGGAGGGTGCTTATGTCCCGTATTCTGCAGCTCACGCCGTTTGTTTTGTGCTCTTCACTACAGAAGCAAATCGACTTCTATTGTAATCGGCTTGGCTTTAGCTGCGGATTTCGGCAGGACAATTACGCTTTCCTCTCATTGGGATCTGTCGCCATTCGATTGCTGGAATGCCCGCCGCGCAAAGATGGAAGCCCTTTGGGAGATGAACAATCCTTTTACATCGATGTCGACGGGATTGATGACCTTTATGCCAATCTTGCGCCGGGTCTGGCGGACTTACCCCAGGGACGGGTACGCGCCCCTTTCGACCAGCCGTACCTGCAGCGAGAGTTCCACGTGATTGATGAGGACGGGACGTTGATCTTCTTTGGTGAGGATATCCGGCCACGCGAAAACGGCTAGGGCTTTGCGGTACGCCCTTCGGTTGGGTGTCACAGCTTTGCAGTCAGAAACTATGGCCGGTCCCTTGCAAAACGCCATGCTCCATTGCGTATCGCGTCAATCCCGCCGTGGAGGAGATACCGAGCTTGCGCTTGATGTTCTTGCGGTGGGTTTCAACCGTACGCACCGAGATATCCAGCACCTGTGCGACCTCTTTGTTGGACTTGCCCTGCGCCAGCTCCAACAGAATGGTCTGTTCCCGCCCGGTCAACGCCTCGCGGGTCTCGCCGTGTTTTGGTTCCAGCGATCCGCTGGCACCGGTGCACAAGTATTGCTCGCCTCGCATTACAGCGTCGATGGCCTGTTTGATTTCGTCCGTGGGCACATCCTTGAGTACATAGCCTTTCGCCCCATGGCTCAGTGCGGTCGAGATGTATTCGGGGCTATCATGCATCGACAGGATCAGGACACGGGTGTCGGGCAGGCGCTCTAGAATGATCTCTGTCGCGGTCAGGCCACCCAGGCCGGGCATGTTCAGGTCCATCAGGATCACATCCGGCTGCAGGCGCTCGGCCTGATCGATGGCGTCCTGGCCGTTAGACAAGGTGCCGACCACTTCGATCTCATCATAGCTTTCCAAAAGAGATTGAATCCCTTCTGCAACCATCGGATGGTCGTCGACGATAAGAACGCGGGTCGTTTCGGACATCAGGCTCCGGCCTTTCTGTTCGGTGTTGCATCTTCCTGCGGTGCAAGCATGCGGCTGAGGGGCAGGCTCACCTCGATCGCGGTGCCGCTGCGGGTGCCGCGTGATGACAGAATGCGCAGCGACCCGTCAAGCTGTTCGATACGCTCTTGCATGTTGCGCAAGCCGATCCCGGTGCTGACCTGACCCGGTTCGCTGCGTAAGCCCTGACCATTGTCGGTGATCCGCATGGTAGCACCTTTCTTATGCCCCCGCAGATCGATCGTCACACGTGTCGCGCCCGAGTGGCGTTCGATATTTGTCAGTGCCTCTTGCGCAATTCGATAAAGGGCGATCTTGCTGTCCTGATCCAGCCGGTTGCGGAAAACCACGGTCGAGAATTCTGTCTCGATCCCCGTCCGTTCGCGGAAATCGTCGGTCAGCGCCTTGAGCGCGGGTCCAAGACCCAGATCGTCCAGCACGCCGGGACGCAGGTCACGGCTGATACGTCGGACTTCGGTGATCGCGGACCCCAGATTGTCGATACCCTTCTCAAGCGGGGCCTGTGCCCCGGCATCGTCTCCGCGAGACAAACGGCGGCGCGCGTTGTCGAGCGCATAGCGCACGCCCACAAGGATCTGGCTGATACCATCATGCAGTTCCCGCGCCACGCGTCCGCGTTCTTCTTCTTGCGCATCGAAGACGCGTTGCGTTAGTTCCTTGAGCTTGGCGTCGGCCAGCCTGCGCTCTCGGATATTCAGCAACATGCCCGAGGCGAAGACGATCAGCACAGCCGCCAGCACGATGCCGCCGATATAGAGGAACGTCCTCTGAACCCGGGCTTCGACCTCGGCGCGGGCGTTGGCAACGGTTGCGACAATATCGTCGATGAATACCCCGGTGCCCACGGCCCAGCGCCAGTCCTGCAGCCCCACCACATAGGCGATCATCTGCGCCTCTTCCCCTGTTGAGGGCTTTTCCCACATAAAGCTGTGCCAGCCTGCACCCTGCCGGGCCAGTCGAATGAATTCGTTCACGACCGGGGTGCCGTCGCTATCCGTCAGGCCAACCCAGTTGCGATTGATGAACTCGGTCTGGCGCGGGCTGACCAGATTGTTGCCATCATAGTCATAGACGAAAAAGAACCCGTCCTTACCGTAAATCATTGCTGAGAGGATCTGGGTAACAAGGTTCTTGGCGCCATCGTCATCCGGCGCGGCACGCCCATAAATATAAGCAAAACCATTGCGCGCCTGAGTGACGTAGTTGCGCAATTCGTCCTCTTTGGCGGCGATCAGGCTACGTTCAAGCGCCTGAATCTCACGCTCGGCTGTCGCGCGGGCCTGATAGGCGACCACCAAGGCAATCGCAGCCACCGCTGCGATCAAAGGAATAGCCGCGACCAGCGACAGTTTCTGCGCGTAGGTCAGCGAGAGCAGATTTCGGAATCCTCCCATGATCGAATCGATACGCAAGCCGGGCGGAAATTGCAAAAAGATTGGGCAGAATCAGGCGGCAAGGGTCCGGTAATCATCGTTTTTGTAGTGAATGCGGCCAGGTTTTTTGGCTTTGAACCGGCAAAAAACCAAACTTTCTACGCAGTAGTTGGTATTCACATTCGTATGTGTGCCTATAGGGTTACGCGCACTGGTAACGACAGGCCCGGTTTTCACCGGGAAGTGAATATGCAGGGGAGGAAGACTCATATGGACCGTCGTTCATTTCTAAAAAAATCCGCATTGGGCGGGTCGGCTGCTGCGGCGACTGCTCTGGCAGCGCCAGCATATGCGCAGGGCAAGCGCACGCTGACTATGGTGACGTCGTGGGGCCGCGGCCTTGCGGGCGTGTTTGATAGCGCCCAGCGTTGTGCTGACAGCATCACCACCATGTCGGACGGCAATCTGAACGTTGAAATCAAAGCCGCTGGTGAGCTGGTTGGCGCGTTCGAAGTATTCGACGCGGTGTCGTCCGGACAGGCCGATATGTACCACGCGGCAGACTACTACTTTGTCGGTCAGCACCCGGGCTATGCGTTCTTCACCGCTGTTCCCTTCGGCATGACCGCGCAGGAGCTGGTGAACTGGTACTACCACGCCGGTGGTATGCAGCTGCATGACGAACTGGGCGAAATCTTCGGCCTGAAATCCTTCCTGGCCGGTAACACCGGTGCGCAGGCAGGTGGTTGGTTCTCGAAAGAGATCAATAGCCCCGAAGACTTCAATGGCTTGAAATTCCGCATGCCGGGTCTGGGCGGCGAAGCGCTGGGCAAACTGGGCGCATCCGTTCAGAACATTCCGGGTTCGGAAGTGTATCAGGCGCTGTCGTCCGGCGCGATTGACGGAACCGAGTGGATCGGTCCGTGGGCCGACGAGAAGGCGGGCTTCCAGGAAATCACCAAGACCTACTACACTGCGGGCTTCCACGAGCCGGGTGCGGGTCTGTCGCTGGCAACCAACCGCGAGGTCTATGACAGCCTGAGCGCCGCTCAGCAAAAGATCATCGAGATTGCGGCGGCTGAGTGCCACCAGTGGAACCTGGCTCAGTTCCTTGCGAACAACGGTGCGGCGCTTGCGCGTCTGCAGGCCGCTGGTGTCAAGGTCATGGAGTTCCCGGATCCGGTATGGGATGCCTTCGGTCAGGCCAGCCAGGAAGTTCTGGACCAATACATGGGCGACGATCTGTTCAAGCGCATCCATGACAGCGCGATGAAGTCGATGGCAGAGTCCTCGGCCTGGAACAACCTGTCGTCGGGTGTCTACACCGCACAGCGCGACCGCGTTCGCGCCTAAGCGATCCCGTCAATAGTCATCGGTTCCCCCGCTTGTCGGGGGAGCCTTTCCCGTTGCACATAAGCGGCTCGGACATGCCACAATAACCAAACGTGCAACCGATGCGACCCGGGGACAACATGCAGGACGAAAACGGTATCTCGTTCTTCGGCGCCCTATGGAATGGACTGGTCTGGTTCATTCAGAACATCGCCGAAGCCTTCTATAATTTCGGATACGCCATCACGCATCCGCAGCTCTGGCTGAACTGGTCGGACAAAGAAGCGATTATGCGCTTTGTCTACTATGGCGGATCGGTCGAGTTCTTCTTTGTGATCTTCACACTGTTTCTGGTTCTGACAGCTGTTGGGTTGTATCACCGCAACTTCATGTGGGGCATGGTGCGCGGGCTGGAAGGCTTTGCTAATACAACCGGCCGGTTCTTCGCCTGGGCGGGTCTGCTGATGGTGATTCAGCAAATCGTAATCGTGTTCATGCAGCGCGTATTTACACGCCCCGATATGTCCTTTGGCTTTGGTATTCCGCTGCAGATGGACATCAGCTGGTACTCGGAAGAGCTGAAGCTGTACAATGCCATGGTTGTATGCCTGTGTTGCACATATACCTTTGTGCAGGGCGGGCACGTGCGGGTTGATCTGATCTATGCGGGGATCAGTCACCGGGCTAAGCGTGTCGTCGACATGCTGGGCGCAATACTGTTCATGATGCCCATGGCTGTGCTGACATGGATGTATGGCTGGTACTTCATGTGGCGGCATCTGATCGTGCCGAAACCATCAGCCAGTGACACGTTGGACCGGTTGCTGGCCAAATCCCGCGCCCTGCGCTGGAATGTCGAAACCATCGGGTTCAGCCCCAACGGTTTCAACGGTTATTTCCTGTTCAAAATCCTTCTCGTTCTCTTCGCCGGCATGGTGTTTTTACACGCAATAGCGTTCCTGTGGCGATCCTATCTGGAATATGTGGAAGGGCCAGCGAGCGAAGGAAAATACCTCGACAAGGACAGCCTCGGCGAGGGTGAAGAAGCCTATGAAGGCGCGCATTAAGGACGGAGAACCAGACAATGCTATTCGGACTTGATGGCGTCGAAATAGGCCTCATTATCGTATTTTTCTGCCTTTTCGGAGGCATCCTGTCCGGTTTCCCGGTGGCCTTTGCCATCGGTGGCGCGGGCATCATCTCATTCGGGATCATCGCCGCGTTGGACAGCGCCGGGCTGTTGGTACATCAGGCGATCGACACAAGCACGCAGGCCTATCGGGATCTGGTGAATTCCGGGGTCAAACCTGACATCATATCCGTGTTCCGATATCCGGACCTGCCGACAATAGGCGAGCCGGTTTTCCCATCGGGGTGGGAAACCGCGCTGGACCGGAATGTGTCCTTTATCGTCAACCGCATGAACGAGCGGGTTCTGGCGGGGCAGTCAATTGAGACTCTGCTGGCCGTTCTGATGTTCGTGCTGATGGGGATTACGCTGGAACGCTCGAAGATCGCGAACGATCTGCTGACCACGATGGCGCGGGTTTTTGGGCCGCTGCCGGGTGGTCTGGCGGTGTCCATTGTGGTTGTGGGTGCGTTTCTGGCGGCGTCGACGGGGATCGTGGGCGCGACTGTGGTGACGATGGGTCTGCTGGCCTTGCCCACGATGCTGCGGAACAACTACTCGCCGGAACTGGCGACCGGTGTGATTGCGGCCTCGGGCACGCTGGGGCAGATCATCCCTCCGTCCATCGTGATTGTCCTGCTGGGAACGCTGGCCGGTGACCTTTATTCGACCGCGCAAGAGACGCGCGCGCAGGATGCTGGCTGCTCGGATGCGCTGACCTATCTGGGCGAACCGGCGGTGGTTTCGGTTGGGACGCTGTTCCAGGCGGCTCTGCTTCCGGGGATCATGCTTGCGTTGCTTTACGCGCTTTATGCCTTTGGTTACGCGTTGCTGAACCCAGACAAGGCTCCGGCTGTCGAACTGTCGGGCGGCAGTGGCGAGGCGATTACGCGTTCGGAAGGGTTGATCTGGTTGCTGGGGGCTCCGGTTGCGCTGATTGTGGGGACGGTTCTGTTGGGCAGCGCCGGTGTGGTCGGCAGTCAGAACATCTCGGTCTCTGCGTTCTCGGATATTGGTGAAGGCGCCTCGCTGCGGACGAATGTGTCGCCGGAATGTCAGGCGTCAATGATCGAATTGCACGGGCAGGCGGCCTGGGATCAGGCTGTGGCCGAACAGGAGGCAATTGACGCGGCGGGTGGCGCTGCCGAAGCACAGCGGTTGAGCGAAGAGGAACTGACCGCGGCACGCGACGCCAAGATCGCAGCGGCTGCACCCATCGGTACGGGTGTTGCGGTCATCGTGGTGCTGCTGGGTCTGACATTGGTTCTGGGGCGCGGGATTGCGCCATCACGGCCGGTGCAACCGCTGATCCTTGGGGCCATTGGGCTGTTACTGATGCTTTTGGTGGATGTTCTGCTGATCGCGCCGACAACCTCCTCTGGCTGGACGTTTCTGTTGCTCGCCGCACCGTTTGCCTTGGCGCTTTATGGATGCAAGGAGGCTGCGGCACGCTGTGCGACCAATGATCTGATCCGCGTGGTATTCCCGCCGTTGGTTCTGATTATTGCCGTATTGGGCTCAATTCTGGGCGGGGTCACAAACCCGACCCCGGCGGCGGCTCTGGGTGCCGGTGGTGCGATCATGTTGGCGGCGTATCGGAAGCTTCAGGATCAGGGTCGGTCCGGCAAAGTGATCATCTGGTCCACCTTTGCGGTGATCATCGCATTGCTGATGGGCGTGAATTTTGACCTGAGGATCAATCAGGACAATGTGAGCGTTGAATCCTGGATCGCGTTTGTGATCGCCTATGCGGCCTACCTGTACGCGCTGTTCGGGCTGTTGTTCGGCTGCTGGGTGCTGTTCTCAAGCGGTGTTCTGACCCCGGTTGTCCGCGAGACGGCCAAGGTAACATCGATGGTCTTCACCATCCTGATCGGGTCTCAGTTGCTGAACCTGGTGGTGATTTCATTTGGCGGTGAGCACTACATCCAGCAGTTCCTGCGCAGTTTCGACAATGAGTTCACGGTCTTTCTGATCGTGATGCTGGTTCTGTTCATCCTTGGCTTCGTACTGGATTTCCTCGAGATCATCTACATCGTGATCCCCATCGTGGGTCCGGTGATCTATGGCGGGTCGTTCGATCCGAAATGGGTGACGATCATGGTGGCGGTGAACCTGCAGACCTCGTTCCTGACACCGCCGTTCGGTTTTGCGCTGTTCTACCTGAGAGGTGTTGCGCCGAAAGAAGTCACGACGGGGCATATTTACCGGGGCATCATTCCCTTCGTGATCATTCAGGTGGTTGGGATCGGGATTCTTTGGTTCTTCCCGACCATTGTGACCATCATTCCTGATCTGATCCCAAACTGATCCGGCATTAGTTAACGGAAAAGGGGGCCGCAGGCCCCCTTTGCTTTGCCGGTCATGAAGGGGCCAGCCCCTTCTTGGCCTGCGGCCAATTCATCCCCGGGATATTTTCGGCCAGATGAAGGAATGGATCAGGCGAACTGGATCAGGTCCCAGCGGTTCCCGAATGGGTCGCGCCAGACGGCGACGGTGCCGTAGGGCTCATGGCGGGAATCTTCTTCGAATGTGACGCCAGCGGCACACATGTTGGCGTGGTCGCGTTGGAAATCGTCCGTTTGCAGGAAAAAGCCAACCCGGCCTCCGGTTTGGTTGCCGATGGCGGCTTTCTGCTGCGCGCCGTCTGCTTTGGCCAACAGGATCGACGCGCCGTCTGATCCTTTCGGCGCCACGAGAACCCAACGTTTTCCATCGCCCAGGTCAATATCCTGTGTCAGGGCGAAATCGAGGGTCTTGGTGTAAAACGCAATTGCATCATCATAATCCGGCACCACCAGGGTGACGGCATGCAGGCTTTGCCGCATTGATTTTATCCTTTGGTGGGGTGTCTGTCGGGCAACTGGATGCTGGCGACCTGTTCAGCGATCGGCTGTGTGGACAATGGATGGTGGGTTGCATCGGCCAACATGTCCGGGTCTTTGACCGCGCGCCATTCGTTTTTCATGTAGATTTCGAGCCCGGAGAATTTTGCCTTATAGCCCATCTTGGGACTGCCCGGCACCCAATAGCCCAAATAGATATAGGGCAGGCCAGCCTCGCGCGCGATGTCGATGTGATCGAGGATCATATAGGTGCCCAGCGAGTTTTGCTGAAGATCCGGGTCGTAGAACGAATAAACCATGCTGAGCCCGTCATCCAATACATCGGTCAGGCTGACGGCGATCAGATTGCCGGTTTTCGGGTCGGCATATTCGACAACACGGCTGCGGATCGGGGTTTCCTCGATCATTGCGGCGAATTCGAACACATCCATATCGGCCATGCCGCCATCGGCATGGCGCGCATCCAGATAACGGCGGAACAGGTCGAACTGATCGTCGGTCGCCCATGGGGACGTGGCCCGTCGCTGCAGGTAGGAATTACGTCTGGCTGCGCGTTTCTGGCTTTTGTTCGGGTGGAATTTCGAGACATCCAGCCGGGCTGACAGGCAGGCCGAGCATTCGCTGCAGGATGGGCGGTAGAGAACGTTCTGAGACCTGCGAAACCCTTGTTGTGACAGGGAATTGTTCAGCTGGTCTGCACCGTCGCCCTGAAGCGCGGTGAACAGCTTCCGCTCCATCCTGCCCTCAAGGTAAGGGCAGGGTTGCGGTGCCGTCACATAGAATTGCGGCGCAATTGGCAGCGTGTGTCGCATGAATGTCCCGTGTTTCCTGAAACCGGATGATAACAACGGTTCCGGGAGCCGCCAAGTGATTCACGAAATGGAATATCAGGCACGCTGGTTGATCATCACGGTACCGAGGAATGCATCGGTCAGGCCCTGACACCGGGCGCTGGTCATCATCATGATGACCGAGATGATCTGAAGCACCGGAAAGGCCATGCTGACGAAATAGCCAGCCGTGTGGGCGACGGCTTTGCCGGTATCCATACGCGCACCAAAGGCGTCGCGCAGTTCGATGCCCATAAATCGCATGCCCAGTGTTGCCGAACCGTTCGAAATCGTTACGACCCGATAGATAAAGCTTACAACGGCGTAGATCAGCGCCAGGATGAAAAAGCCCATTCCAAAGGTCAGCAGAATTGCAACGGTGCAAAGCAGGGAAATGAAGGCGATATCAAACAGCCAGGCTAAGAAACGTTTGATCGCAACGGATTGGTAGAATTCCGGCTGGGTGTCCGGATCGGGCAGGTGGTTCATTGGAATGTCCGGGTTAGGGTCGTGGATACCCTGTCCCGAATTAAGGGACAGGGCAAGCGTGGATCAGGCGTGATTGCCGTTTTCCGCCTCGTCGGTATTTTCCCGGGCGCGCTCCTCCATGAACTGGTCGAACTCGGCCTTGTCCTTGGCTTCGCGCAGGCGGCGCAGGAAGGATTCGAACTCTTGCTGTTCGCGCTCCAAACGTGCAAGCGTGTCGGCTTTGTAGGAGTCAAACGCGCTGTTGCCCGATGGTTTCATGGCGTTCATGTGGCTGTGCCACGATTTGCGGTGGCTGCAGGATTTGCTGAACATGCGTTTGCTCCAGATCATATAGGCCAGAAAGGCCAGCCCGATGGGCCAGAAGAAAATAAAGCCAAGGACCATGGCGGCGATCCAGGCACCTTTGCCTTTGCTGTCCAGCCAGGCCTCGGCACGATAGAGCCATCCCGGATTTGAGGGGACGGCGGTGTCGGACAATGCGGTCATTTGAGGTCTCCGGGTTGATGTAAATTGTTTTCACATTGTCAAGATGGGGCGGCGATCACGGGGTTGCAAGGGGGGATGTGAAAAAGATTTACATTTTTCTTCAGAACCTGACCGGTTGACGCCCAGAGGGAACCGGCGCAGGTTCCGCTTATGCAGAATATCGAACAAACTTCACCTCCGACCCTTGATGAAATTCTGACTTTGGAAAAGCAGGTTTGGTCCGCTTTGGTTGAAGGCAATGCGCAGGCCGACCGGGCGTTGCTGAGCCCGGATTTTCTGGGCGTTTATCCGACCGGGTTTGCCAACCGCGACGATCATGTTGGCCAGTTTGCCGACGCGCCGACCATGGCAGACTATAAACTGAGTGAAGCCCGGTTGCGTGTTTTGGCGCCCGAGGTCGTATTGCTATCCTACCGGGCGGACTATCAACGCCCCGGAGCAGCGGTGTGGGACGCAATGCTGATTTCGTCGCTATGGGAGAGGCGTCACGACGTCTGGGTCAACAGCTTTAGCCAGGACACGCCGCTGGAGGCGAAATGAGCGGACCGTTGAACATCAGCCGAGTGCCGCGCGCTTTTGATCGGTCGCTGGGGGATGAGACGCGGAATTTGCTGTCGGATGCCACGCCCGAACAGGCCGAACTGATTGCCGGAACGGCCGGGTCAAGCCCTTATCTGAAGGGACTGATAGACCGTGAGCGGGATTGGCTGGCCGAGGCACTAAACCAACCGGACCAAGCGCTGGCGCAGGTGATGCGAGCCGCCGAGGCACTGCCGCCAGATCAGCTGAAACCCGGTTTGCGGCAAGCCAAGCGACGGTTTGCGCTGCTGACGGCTCTGGCTGATCTGGCGGGTGCCTGGGCATTGGAAAAGGTGACTGCTGCGTTGACGGATTTCGGTGCTTTGGCAGCGGATTTGGCGGCCAAGGCGGAAATCGCCGCGTTGATCCGCCGGGGCAAGCTGCCGGGGATGGTCGAAGATGACATCCAAACTGCTGCCGGGATGATCATTTTGGCGATGGGCAAGATGGGGGCGCATGAGCTGAACTACAGCTCGGACATCGACCTGATCGTTTTGTTTGATGAAACCCGTTTTGACCCGGATGACTTCTACGAGGCGCGGCAAGGCATGGTACGGGCCACGCGGAACTTCTGTGCCACGCTCAGCGATAAGACGGCGGACGGGTATGTGTTTCGCACTGATCTCCGGCTCCGCCCCGATCCGGCGGTTACGCCCGTGTGCCTCGCCGCCGAGGCGGCCGAACGCTATTACGAAAGCCTGGGCCGCACGTGGGAGAGGGCGGCGTATATCAAGGCCCGACCCTGCGCAGCGGACATTGCTGCAGGCGAGAGGTTCCTGGAGGCTATCCGCCCCTTCGTCTGGCGTCGACATCTGGATTTCGCGGCCATTCAGGACGCCCACGACATGCGCCTGCGCATCCGCGAGAACAAGGGAACCGGTGGCGCGCTGTCGGTTCCCGGGCATGACATGAAGCTGGGGCAGGGCGGCATTCGCGAGATCGAGTTCTTTACTCAAACCCGGCAGTTGATCGCCGGGGGCAGAGACACCGATCTGCGCGTTCGCGGAACGGTGCCCGGTCTGGCAGCGTTGGCGCGGAAAGGTTGGGTGCCAGAGGATGTCGCTGACAAACTGGCCAACCATTATCGCGCTCATCGCGAGGTCGAGCACCGTATCCAGATGGTTCATGATGCGCAGACTCACAAAGTGCCGCAATCTGCGGACGGGATCGAACGGGTGGCCTGCCTTATGGGGATCAGCAGCGACGACCTAGTGGCTGATCTGACTGATCGATTGACCGAAGTGCATGCGCTGACTGAGGGGTTTTTTGCCCCGGGGCCGTCGCCGGCACCCCAGCCCATGCAGGAGGTTTCGTTTGATCAGAGCATTCTTGCACGTTGGACCACGTATCCTGCACTGCGGTCGCAGCGCGGTGCGCGTATATTTGAACGCTTGCGTCCCGAGCTTCTGTCCCGTCTGGCCAAGACCGCACAACCGGATGAGGCCTTGCGCGCGCTGGATGGGTTTCTGGCGGGATTGCCCGCCGGGGTCCAGCTGTTTTCGTTGTTTGAAGCCAACCCGCATCTGATCGATCTGTTGGTCGATATTGTGGGCACTTCCCACGCACTGGCTGCGCATTTGTCGCGCAATGCTTCGGTTTTTGATGCCGTGATTGGCGGTAGTTTCTTTTCTGACTGGCCCGAGCAAGCGGCATTGCAGGCCGAGCTGTCGCAGGCTTTGGCGGCTGAAACCGATTATGAATCACAACTCGATCTGGCACGGCGCTGGTGCAAGGAATGGCATTTCCGGATTGGCGTGCATCATCTGCGCGGGCTGATCGATGGCGCGCAGGCCGGGCGACAATATGCCGAACTTGCACAAGCGGTGATTGCTGCGATCCTGCCTTGCGTGACCGAGCAGTTTGCTGCGAAACACGGGCCCGCTCCGGGACGCGGGGCGGCTGTTTTGGGTATGGGGTCGTTAGGGGCAGGTCGGATCAACTCGCAATCCGATCTGGATATGATTGTGATCTACGACTCGCTGGATCAGGACATGTCAGACGGTCCACGCCCGCTGGCGACGCGCACTTATTATGCCCGGTTTACGCAAGCTTTGATCACGGCGCTGTCGGCCCCGATGTCACAGGGGCGGCTCTATGAGGTCGATATGCGCCTGCGCCCCTCGGGCAATCAGGGGCCGGTGGCAACCAGCTGGGCCAGTTTCACCAATTATCAGCAGAATGAGGCCTGGGTTTGGGAACATCTGGCCCTGACCCGCGCTCATGTGGTGGCTGGTGATCCAAGCCTGCGTTCAGATATCGAGGCTTTCCGGGCCGAGTTCCTGTCCCGCCCCCGCGACCGCGCAAAAGTTCTGCGCGAAGTGGCCGAAATGCGCACCCGTCTGGCGGCGGCGAAGTCTCCTGCCGGGGTCTGGGACGCAAAAAACGGCCCCGGTCGTATGATGGATATCGAACTGATTGCAGAAACCGGCGCGTTATTGGCCGGCGTCACACAGCGCGACGTGCATGCCGGGCTGGACGGCGCAGTCGCAGCCGGCCTGCTGAATGTCGCGCAGGCGCAAACTTTGAAGGATTGTTACGATTTATGTTGGTCAGTACAATGCGCCGCTCGGCTGCTGTCTGGCAAGGGGATCGAAGCGGACAAGATCGGTGAAGGTGGGGCGGCTTTCCTGTGTCGCGCCACCGGGTTCGAGCAGGTCCAACAGTTGCAATCCGCGTTGCATGACAGCTATGCCGTTGCCGCCGAATTGATTGGCGCTGTGGTTGAGGAGGGTGATGATGGCACGCAGCGATGATCCAAACGACCCCAAAGGTCTGATCCGCGAGGCATACCGCATCGAGGGCATCGCTTTGCCCGAATGCCGCAGTATC
Source organism: Ruegeria sp. (assembly GCF_965243365.1). Classification (GTDB taxonomy): domain Bacteria; phylum Pseudomonadota; class Alphaproteobacteria; order Rhodobacterales; family Rhodobacteraceae; genus Ruegeria. The sequence continues at coordinate 3,011,188 of NZ_CBDEUW010000002.1, forward strand.
TTTCTGGATTGGGCTTTGGGTTTTCCCACTGACAGGGATCAAAAACAGGCCCTGTCCGATCTGTTCGCGGCCTATTCGGCACAGGATGCCGAGCATCCGATGACTCAGGTCCTGCGCGAAGGCCTTGAAACGGCAAAAGCCCCGAAACGGCGTGGAGGCTGGCGCGGTCGCGCGCGCTAGGGCTTCCCCCCCGGCGCGTTCACCACTAAGAGGGCGCCATGACCCAAACCGAGCGCCCCCGCATCCGCCTGAAACCCAAAGCTAACGCGCGTGGCCTGCGCCATGGCTTCCCATGGGTTTATGCCAATGACATCGTCGCTGACCGCCGTACACGTAAAATCCCGGCCGGCGCGCTGGCGGTTCTGGAGGATGACAAACGCGCACCCATCGCGCTGGTGGCCGTGAATCCTGCCTCAAAAATCATGTGCCGTGTTCTGGATCGGGATATCACAGCCGAGTTGAGCGCTGAATGGTTCGAGACGCGCTTTCGCCATGCTTTGGATATGCGCGAACGCCTGTTCGACGCGCCGTACTATCGCTTGATCCACGCCGAAGCGGATGGCTTTCCCGGCGTCATCATCGACCGTTTCAATGATGTCTGCGTGATCCAGCCTAATGCAGCCTGGGCCGAAGCACATCTGGAGCTGCTAACGGACGCTCTGGTCAAAGTCACCGGCGTGACCACCGTTTTGAAGAACGCCTCAGGCCGCACCCGAGGGCTTGAGGGATTGGACGACGAAAACCAAACCCTGCGCGGCACAACGCCGAATGATCCTCTGCCGGTGCCGATGAACGGCGCGACCTACATGGCCGATCTGACCGGCGGCCAGAAAACCGGATTGTTCTACGACCAGCGTCCCAACCACGCCTTTGCTGCGCGTCTGGTTCAACCGGGTGCCTCGGTGTTGGACGTGTTCAGCCATGTGGGCGGTTTTGGTCTGGCGATGCTGGCAGGCGGGGCGGGGCAGGCCCTTTCGGTCGATGGCTCAGCCGCTGCGTTGGAGCTAGCAAAGAAAGGGGCCGAGGTTTCTGGCCTCACGGACAGGTTCCAGGCCCGGCAAGGCGATGCTTCCGATGTTCTGACCCAACTCGCCAAGGAGGGTGCGCAGTTCGACGTTGTCATTTGCGATCCGCCCGCCTTCGCACCTTCGAGACAGGCGTTGGACGCGGGCCTGCGCGCCTATGAGCGCATTGCGCGCCTGGCTGCGCCGCTGGTGAAACCGGGCGGTTATCTCGGCCTCTGTTCGTGCTCGCACGCCGCCGATCTGGGCCGGTTCCGCGACGCATCTTCGCGCGGTATCGGTCGGGCCGGACGGCAGGCACAACTGATCCACACAGGCTTTGCCGGTCCGGACCACCCGCAACTGCCGCAATTGGCGGAAAGCGGCTATCTCAAAGCGGTATTCTATCGCCTATGAAAGCTGTCCTCGACACCTGTGTCATCTACCCGACCGTGATGCGGGAAATGCTGCTGGGCGCAGCTAGGCTGGGCCATTTCACGCCTATCTGGTCCGCCCGCATCCTCGAAGAATGGGCTCGCGCGGCCCGCAAACTCGGCCCCCAAGGCGAAGCACAGGCCCGGGCCGAAATCGCCTTAACGCAGGCCAATTGGCCAAAAGCCCAACATCCCCCAGTACCTGGCGTAGAAAGCCGCCTCTGGCTGCCGGACAACACCGACATCCACGTGCTGGCAACAGCTGTATCCGCCTCGGCCGACGCGATTGTCACGGTTAACGCCAAAGATTTTCCCAAGAACATACTCGCCGAAGAAGGCCTGTCTCGCTGCGACCCCGATTCACTGCTGCACGGATTCTGGCTCAATGACCCAAGGGGCATGGCCGATCTTGCCAGTCGTGTGCTGGCAGAGGCCAACCGTCTTTCGGGCGATCAATGGGGCCTGCGCGCGCTGATGAAAAAGGCCCGCTTACCACGCCTGGGAAAATCCCTCACCCAATAGGCGGGATCCACTCTTCATCTGGCCAGAAATATCCCGGGGAGCGCGAGGGGCTGGCCCCTCGCTCCCGAACCTATCCTTCAGCGCCCCACCGCTGTTCCAGTTTCTCCAACGCGGCAACGCGTTCATCCGTCTTAGGGTGGCTCATCAGCCACGCCGGAACGACACCCGCGCGCTGTTGCGTCAGATCTTCCAGTTTGTGGAACAAAGACTTCTGCGGCCCGATACCAATCCCCGCTTTGGTCAACAAAGCAGCAGCGTACTCATCCGCCTCATACTCGTCCCCGCGGGACAGGCGCGAAGCCAGCAACGCGGTCAGAGCATTCGCAATCCAGGCACCGATGAACGGAATAAACCGGTTCAGCACCATCATCAGCGCTGCCCGCATGGCATTCTGACCCGAGAAATCGATCATGCGCCGCCGCGCATGTCCCAACGCCACATGGCCCAACTCATGGGCAATGACACTGGCCATTTCTTCCGCCGAAACCTCTCCGTTGCTGAACTTGCGATAGAATCCACGGGTGATGAAAATCCGCCCGTCCGGTGCCGCCAGCCCGTTCACCGGGTCAATCTCATAGATGTAAACAGGCACCCGATCGATCTCCAGCGCCGCGGCCAGACGATCCGTCATGCGTTTCAACGCCGGGTCGGCCAATTCAGTGGACTTCGCATCCAGTTCACGATGGGTGCGCCAGACCGAGATCCGGTACATCGCGATACCATAAAGCACGGCCAGCAGGATGGGGGTCAGACGCAACATAGATTAGATATGGGTTTCCAGCGCGGGCAGGGCAACCGCAAAATCGAAGTAGGCTTGAGCGACAAAGCTGCCATGTCCGCCACTTGCCCCTAGACCCGACCTGATGCAACCTTGTCTATGGAAGAAGGATGTCTGTGTTACCGCCGGGCAGTTGGCCAACGGATCAGCGCAGCGCTGTACTTTCGGGAGAGTGTATTATGTCGTCCAGGACCACAGGTTCCAAATCACCTGGAAATCCGACGCCGCAGCGGCAGGCCATGCCCAAGGTCAACACAGTGACGGCTGCGGATATTACCGCGTCGCTGAAAGCCGGGTTTTCCGACTTTCTGGCGCGCCCCGTCATGAGCGGCTTTTTCGGACTGTTCTATGCGGTTTTCGGCATTCTGCTGGTTTGGGTTTTGGTCTGGCTCGGCAAGATCTGGATGATCATACCCGCGATAGTCGGCTTTCCGCTGGTCGCACCTTTCGCCGCTGCGGGACTTTATGAGATGTCCCGCCGGTTGCAGAATGGTGAGAGTTTTGGCTGGTCGGAAATCCTCACCGTCATGGCCAATCAGCGCAAGCGCGAAATGGGCTGGATGGCCTTCGTCACCCTGTTCATTTTCTGGGTGTGGATTTATCAGGTTCGGCTTTGGCTGGCGATCATCCTGCAAAAAGCATCCTTCTCGGATTTTGGCGGGTTCATGAACACCGTATTCTTCACTTCGCAGGGCTGGACTTTCCTTGCCGTTGGCACCTGCATTGGCGCCTTTCTATCGGCTGTCCTGTTCTCGGTGACCGTTGTCGCCATGCCGATGCTGCTCGACCGGGAAACCAATTTCGTTTCCGCCATGCTGATGTCCATCCGCGTCGTCGTAGAAAACCCGGTGGTCATGCTCGGCTGGGCGGCGATCGTCTCGGTCACCATGCTGTTGTCGCTGGTTCCGGCATTTCTGGGGCTGATCTTCACCCTGCCGATCCTTGGCCATACCACATGGCATCTCTATCAACGTGCTGTGCCACCCGAGGAGAGCTGATCTATCCAACCATCAGGCCGGGCCGTTCGGTGTTGCTTTAGTTGATCGAAGTTATGAACGGCCTTTCGGACATCGCTCAGCGCGTCAGCTCCCGCATACCCTGTTCCAACCCGGCAAGCGTCATCGGAACCATACGGTCTTCAAAAATCTCACGGATCATGCTGATGGAATGAGTATATTCCCAGTATTTCTCGGGCACGGGATTGATCCAGAGGTTTGATGCCCATTGTTCGCGCGCCCGGGCCAGCCAGACCTGTCCGGCCTCTTTATTCCAGTGCTCATTTGCCCCGCCGGGATAGGCGATCTCGTAAGGGCTCATCGAGGCATCACCGACAAAGATGCATTTGTAGTCCGGGCCGTAGGTGCGCAACACCTCGTGGGTCGGGGTCTGATCATTCCAGCGCCGGCGGTTGTCGCGCCAGACGCCTTCATACAGGCAATTGTGGAAGTAGTAGTATTCCAGATGTTTGAATTCGGTCCGCGCAGCCGAGAACAACTCTTCCACAACCTTGATATGCGGATCCATCGATCCGCCCACATCCAGAAACAGCAGCACCTTGACCGCGTTGTGACGTTCGGGGCGGGTTTGAACGTCAAGATAGCCATGCTCGGCGGTGGCGCGGATGGTGCCGTCCAGATCCAGCTCCTCGGCTGCGCCCTCGCGTGCCCAGCGGCGCAGGCGTTTCAGGGCGACCTTGATGTTGCGCGTGCCCAGTTCAACTGTGTCATCCAAGTTCCTGAATTCACGCTTATCCCAGACTTTGACTGCACGCTGGTGACGGCTTTCCTTCTGGCCGATCCGAACGCCCTCGGGGTTGTAGCCATAGGCCCCGAACGGAGAGGTGCCCGCCGTGCCGATCCACTTATTGCCGCCCTGATGACGGCCTTGTTGTTCGGCCAGACGCTCGCGCAGGGTTTCCATCAGCTTGTCGAAACCGCCAAGAGCCTCGATTTCAGCCTTTTCTTCCTCCGACAGGTGTTTTTCAGCCATTTTGGCCAGCCAGTCGGCAGGGATGTCGACTGCTTCGAGCACCTGTTCGAAGCTGATCTCGTTCAGCCCTTCGAAACTGGCAGCAAAGGCACGGTCGAACTTGTCGATGTTGCGCTCATCCTTCACCATCGACACGCGGGCGAGGTAATAGAAGGCCTCGACATCATAGGTGGCCAACCCCTTCTTCATGCCCTCCAGAAAGGTCAGGTATTCCCGCAACGAAACAGGGATGCCAGCCTTGCGAAGGTTTTCGAAGAAGGGCAGGAACATGGCCTATACCACCAGGCGGACAAGGATCAGAGACAGCACCAGCCCAACAAGGGTAAAGGCGATGCCGTAACCGGCGGCGTATTGCGCGATATCCGCCCTGCTGCCCTTGCGTTTCCGCGCTGTCAAAGCCCCCAAAATCGCCCCCAGAATGGCCATTCCCAAAACAACTAACATGCGCCGCTATCCATTTGTGTTGCTGGCGGTTCGTTGCGCTACCCCCTGAGATACCGAGCGGACCACCACGTCCGAGCCGAACCCGTATCGCGCCCAACCAATACTGTCCAGCCTGACCGTGCGTGCTTGATCTGTGCGCCCGGCCTGACGCATGGCCTCGGATTTCAACAGCATAAGCGTTGCCAGCAAGGCGGCATTTTCCGCCTGCATCATTACGTTTATGGCCTGATCAATTTCGGGCAGAGCTTCGGGCCCACGGCCATCTGCCAGAGCATTGGCAGCGGTTTGCGCCGTGATATGGGCGCGGTGAACGTCGGTGCCTGGCTTTGTGTTCAGGTATTGCAGTGCGATCTCGTATTGGCGTTGCGCGGCGTCCGGGTCGTCGAACTGCTGCATCCGACCCAGCAGATAATGAGGATACGCCCGGCGGTGATCAGTCCAACCTTGCTCCTGCCCGATGTCGGCAGCCTGTTGCGCGGCGCGCAGGCGGCGGGCGTTGCCAGCCCCCGGGCCAAGCGCCCGTTGAACCGATCTTATCCAAGCGCGCGGGGTATCTGTGACAGGCTGGTATGCAATCCTGTCACCGCGCGGGTTCAGGCGCCTCAGCACGCCGGGCAGAACCTGTGCGACCTGATCCCTGGTCATGCCGTTCTGCAACTCCGGTGAATAAGCTGTCCGCAGGATCAACATGTCGAACCCGGTCAGGACTGTGTGGAAATTGTCGTCGTTGAAGACCGAGTCCGGCAGGCGATACAGGTCATTCAGTGGGCCAAGCGCCTGTGCCAGTTCTTCGTGCAGGCAATCGCGGATTTCCTGTGGGCTGGCGTCATACGGAATGAAAATGCCCAACCGTTCGCGGCTGCGCAACTCGACCCAGCTGCTTTTGCGCTTGCGCCGGTCGTTGCGGTACTCTTCCAGGCTGGACGAATTGGGAACCACGAAACAGGCGGCCTGTGGCAGGACCCGATGGATTTGCTTCTGGCTGACGGCTTCGATGGTGATATTGGCCTGCCCGTCAGAGATCTGGCGAATATCTATCCCGGCCTCGCGCTGGATGCGCCTTAACACGCGGGTCAGGTCAGTCTGCATTGAGCGTGTCGGTGTACCGGTCAATCGCACAGTGATCGGTTCTTCAAAGCGGGTGAACACGGGCAGGGGTGTGCCGCTTTCCAGCGCAAAATGCAGGTCCAGAAAATCGGCGGCGATGTTCTTGTTGGACCGGGTTGGGGCGGATGGGCGTGGCGCCCCGAAAGATTTCGCCGGCGGCAGCGCGGCCTCGGCGATCTGTACCCGGGTGGGCTGTTCGATGGGTTTCACACTGGCGCATCCCGCCATCATCGCCATCAGGCAGGGGGCCAAAAACCGCATCATGGACGATTATACCGGATGAAGGGCGTCAATTTGCCGATGCGATCATAAAGCGTACGGGCCGTATGGTTGAAATCCTGCGTCAGCCAATAGACCGAGGGCGCGCCCTGACGGTCGGCTTCGGCATAAACGGCCTCGATCAAGGCGCGGCCAACGCCCGTGCCGCGCGCCTCGGGGCGTGCAAAGAGGTCTTGCAGGTAACAGACATTTTCAACCTTCCAGGCGTGGCGGTGAAACAGATAATGGGTCAAACCCTGCAAGCGCCCATTCGCCTCGGCCACGAAACACGAGAAATCCTGCGGGTCATCGCCCAGCAGCCGGGCAAAGGTGGTGTCGTATATGTTGTCTGGCACAGTGGTTTCATAGAACGCCAGATAGTCGCGCCACATCTCGGACCATTCGTCCCGGTCTTCGGGGCGCAGGGGGCGGATCGACAGAGTGTCGGTCAATATGGGCGTCCTTTCCTGCTCGGGCGTCGGGTGCTGTTTTGCGACTGCCGTGTTAGGGAATATGCTGCCATCCGCCCCGCACAGACGCAAGCCGCCATCACCGGAACGTCACCCGAACCGGCGACAATCAGCGCTGGCTGCGCGCCATAAAGGCAAGGCGTTCGAACAGATGCACATCCTGCTCGTTCTTCAACAATGCCCCGTGCAGCTTTGGCAGCGCGTTGACACCGTCTCGTTTGAGGTCCTCGGCGCTCAGATCCTCGGCCAGCAAAAGCTTTAGCCAGTCCAGGACTTCCGAGGTCGAAGGCTTTTTCTTCAGCCCCTGTGTTTCACGGATTTCGTAAAACTGGGTCAGGGCAGTGGTCAGCAGCGCCTCTTTGATGCCGGGATGATGCACCTCGACGATCCGGCGCATGGTGGCCTCATCCGGGAAGCGGATATAGTGGAAGAAGCAGCGGCGCAAAAACGCGTCAGGTAGTTCCTTTTCATTGTTCGAGGTGATGATCACAATCGGGCGGTTCTTGGCCCGGATCGTTTCGCCAGTCTCGTAGACGTGGAACTCCATCTTATCGAGTTCCTGCAGAAGATCGTTTGGAAACTCGATATCTGCTTTGTCGATCTCATCGATCAGAAGAACGACCTTTTCGTCAGCCTCGAACGCCTGCCACAGCTTGCCCTTGCGGATGTAATTCGAGACGTCATGCACGCGTTCTTCACCCAGCTGGCTGTCGCGCAAACGGCTGACGGCGTCGTATTCATACAGGCCCTGCTGCGCGCGGGTGGTGGATTTCACGTTCCATTCGATCATGCGCAACCCCAGCGCGCCGGCCACCTGTTTGGCCAGTTCGGTCTTGCCGGTGCCAGGCTCACCCTTGACCAACAGCGGACGTTCCAGCGTGACCGCAGCATTTACCGCAATGGTCAGGTCGTCGGTGGCGACATATTCGGCAGTGCCTTGAAAGCGAGCGGTCATTTGGGCCTCGTATCGGATTACGCCCCAATGGGATTACAGAGCGGTCAGGTTTTTTACAAGCCAGGTCGCTGCGTCGTGCCAGCGCGAAACTCCTGCAACTACAAGTCTTTGTGATCGATTCGCTTGGCTGGCAGGTGAAGGTGAACGAAGAATGCCGCGAAAATGCCCGCCTGTTTCCACAGTATTTCAAGGTTTTGTTGTTAAAAGTCTCATATTTAGACCGAGCAGCGTGATGACAGGCCGGGTAGACGTTTGCATAGTGACATTCCCCGCGCTGTCAGATAAACGCACCGCAGAAAGGGGTGCCAAATGTCAGGTAAAGTTATCGCCTCCGACGTTTCTGGCAATACCGAGGGAGCAAATATGAAGCAGGAAGTTTTCCTGCCGGACGATTACCGCCCGGCTGAGGATGAGCCTTTCATGAATGACCGACAGCTCGAGTATTTTCGCCGCAAGCTGTTGAATTGGAAAAACGAACTTTTGGCAGGCAGCCGCGATACCATCGAAGGTCTGCAGGACAACACGCGTAACATTCCAGATGTTGCCGACCGTGCATCCGAAGAGACCGACCGCGCCCTCGAATTGCGCACCCGGGATCGTCAGCGCAAACTGGTTGCCAAGATCGACTCGGCCCTGCGCCGCATCGACGAAGGTGAGTACGGGTATTGCGAGAAAACCGGCGATCCGATCTCATTGAGACGCCTTGATGCGCGCCCGATTGCAACCATGACGCTTGAGGCGCAGGAGCGCCACGAACGGCGTGAGAAAGTTCACCGCGACGATTGATCGCTGGACAATTCGGAAAAACATCAGCGCCGGGGCCTGCCGCCCCGGCGTTTTTGCGTTAAGCCTGTGCCATGAATATCAAAGACCTGAACTTCTGTGTCATTGGTGGCGGAATCGGCGGATTGGCGGCGGCGCTGGCGCTGCGGCAAGCGGGGGGAAAGGTTACCGTTCTTGAACAGGCTGCGGAACTGACCGAGGTTGGGGCGGGGCTTCAGATCAGCGCAAACGGTATGTGTGTATTACGCGCTCTGGGCGTTGTCGGGGATGTTCCCGCTAGGGGTCAGATCTCCTACGGCACGATCTTGCGCGACTACCGGGCAGGGCGGATCATCAGCCGTGTTCCACCTCCCGAGGCGGGTGAGACCTATTACTATCATCGCGCCGATCTGTTGGGTCTGCTGCATGACGCGGCGCGGCAGGCTGGCGTGGATATTCGTCTGAACGCACAAGTCGCCACAGTAAACAAGCATCCGTCCGAGGCGGAAATCGTTCTGCGCAGCGGCGAATGCCTGCGCACCGAATGCGCGATTGCCGCCGATGGCGGGCGCAGTGCGATCCGGCCAATTCTCAATGGCACCGAAACACCTGTGTTTACGCATCAGATTGCCTGGCGGGCAACGGTCCCAGTGACACAGACTTCGGAAAAGCCGTGCGCGTCATTGACGATGGGCCCCGGGCGGCACGTGGTTACCTATCCATTGCGCGAGCAAAGCCTGATGAATGTTGTGGCGATCGAGGAACGCTCGGACTGGACCGAAGAAGGCTGGAGGCGGCGAGGCGATCCTGAAGATCTGCGTGCCCGTTTCGCCGATTTCGGCGGTCCGGTCGGGGAGATTCTGGCCAGGGTTGACGAAGCGCACTTATGGGCCTTGTTTTTGCGCCCGGTTGCGCAAAGCTGGCAGAATGGCCGGCTGGCGCTTTTAGGTGATGCGGCACACCCAACTCTGCCTTTCATGGCGCAGGGTGCCTGTTTGGCTCTCGAAGACGCTTGGGTTCTGCAACGCGCCTTTGCCGAACAATCCGGGATTGGCAGCGCGCTTGCCGCGTATGAGGCCGCAAGGCGCCCGCGCGCTGTTCAGGTTGTAGCCGCCGCTGGCGCGAACGCGCGCAAATTTCATCTTCGCGGTCCGATGCGACTGGCGGCACAGGGTGTTTTGTCTGTGGTCGGCCCTCGACTGGCGCGCAAATACGATTGGATCTACGACTTCGATCCAACTGTTTAGATCTGTCAGATATCCAGATCGACCCAGACCGGGACATGATCCGAAGGTTTTTCGTGTCCCCGGATTTCCGAATCGATCCGGCATTCCCGCATCAGGTCGGCAGCTTGTGGCGTTAGCAAAAAATGGTCGATACGGATGCCATCATTCCGGTTCCATGCGCCCGCTTGGTAGTCCCAGAACGAATAGTGTTCGGGGCCCTGCGTCATCGCTCGAAACGCTTCGGTAAAGCCAAGGTTCAGAATTTTGCGGAATGCGGCACGGCTTTCAGGCCGAAACAAAGCATCCTCGCGCCACGCGTCGGGCCGGGCCGCATCCTCTGCCTGTGGAATGATATTGTAGTCTCCAGCCATAAGGGCAGGTTCTTCGGTCGCCAATAGGGCGCGCGCACGGTCGTAGAGACGCTCCATCCACGACAGCTTGTAATCGTATTTTGGCCCCGGAACCGGGTTGCCGTTTGGCAGGTACAATCCGCAAATCCGCAACGCCTTTTTGCCGACAATTGTGGCTTCGATCCAGCGCGCCTGTTCATCGTCATCATCGCCTGGCAAACCGCGCGTTACATCCTCCAAAGGAAGTTTCGACAGGATCGCCACGCCATTGAAGCTTTTTTGTCCGTGCGTTTCGACATTATATCCACGCTCTTCAAACAATTCGCGGGGGAAGTTTTCGTCGACTGATTTGATTTCCTGCAACAGGACGACATCGGGCTGCGCCTCATCCAGCCAGCGGGGCAGAGCCTCGGCCCGCGCCTTTATGCCGTTGATGTTGAACGTGGCGATTTTCATGCGCGATCCTCCAAAAGGCTTTCGCAACCTATCGCCCAGAACACACCCAACGGCAAGTGGCGGGCGGTTTTGCGAGGCTCTGCCTCGCGCTCCGGGATATTTACAGCCAGATGAAGTAAAGGATCCCTCTTCATCTGGCTAAAAATATCCTGGGGGTGTGGGGGCAAAGCCCCCACCTGCGGCTACATCGAAAAAGACGTACCGCAGCCGCATGACGATGTGGCATTCGGGTTTTCGATGACAAAGCGCGCGCCGATCAATTCCTGGGTGAAATCGATCACGGCATTTTCCAGAAATGGCAAAGAGACGGAGTCGACGATAACCTTCTGGCCTTTGCCTTCCAGTACAAGGTCGTCATCTTTGGGTTCATCCAAAGCGATTTCGTACTGAAAACCAGAGCATCCACCGCCTTCCACAGCCACCCGCAGGGCCTGCCCCTGATCAGCGGCGCCGATTTCAGCAAGGCGTTCGAAGGCGCGATCTGTAACTGTTGGGGGCAGATTCATGCCGGTCTCCAAAGGTTTATTTCCTCAGCGCTCTACAATATATGGAACCTAAGGACAGGCGACAAGGACAAGACCTTTGGACAGAGCAGGTTTTGCCTCGGATCCGGGCCGCGCAAGGGGGCGGATGGTACCGGAGGAGGAAAGCAGTTTCCGGTCATGCTTTCAGCGCGATCGGGACCGGATCATTCACGCAAGCGCATTTCGGCGGCTTAAGCACAAGACGCAGGTGTTTGTTGAGCATGAGGGCGACAGTTACCGGACCCGCCTGACCCACTCGATAGAAGTTGCGCAGGTGGCGCGGACAATTGCCGGGGCTCTTGGGTTGAACGCTGAGCTGACCGAAGCCGTGGCATTGGCGCATGATCTGGGCCACACCCCCTTTGGGCATACCGGAGAAGATGCGCTGCACGCTTTGATGCAGCCTTATGGCGGGTTTGATCATAATGCGCAGGCCGTTCGAATCGTTACGAAACTTGAACGCCACTATGCCGATTTCGACGGATGTAACCTGACGTGGGAGTGTCTTGAGGGCATTGCAAAGCACAATGGCCCCGTGCGGGGTGAACTGCCGTGGGCTTTGGCGGAATGCAATCAGGGGTTTGATCTGGAGCTGCGCACTCATGCCAGTGCCGAGGCGCAGGTGGCTGCTTTGTCCGATGATATTGCCTACAACAACCATGATTTGCTGGATGGGTTGCGTGCAGGCCTGTTTACTGATGAGGGGATCCAGGACCTGCCCATCGTGGGCGATTGTTATGCCGAAGTGGACAGCAAATATCCGGGGCTGGACCCATATCGTCGCAGGCACGAGGCTTTGCGGCGCGTCTTTGGGGTCATGGTGTCCGATGTCATCGACACATCACGGAATCTGATAGCTGACTCGGGCGCTCAATCGGTCGAGGATATTCGCAATCTGGGTTATCCCGTTATCCAGTTTTCCACTGTGCTCTGGGGCCAACTCAAGGAAATCAGGGCCTTTTTGTTTGCCAAAATGTACCGTGCGCCCAGTGTGATGAAGGTTCGGGAAGAGGTCAGCAAGGTCGTGGAAGACCTTTTCCCGATTTACTTGCAAGACCCCAAGCAGATGCCGGTTCGCTGGCACGACACAATTGAAGCCGCTGAGACTGAAACAGTCTTGGCGCGTATTGTGTCTGACTACATCGCAGGGATGACAGACCGGTTTGCCCTACAAGATCATGCGCGCCTGACCGGGCGCTGATCACTCGACGCCGATATAGGCCAGTGCCCAAACCTGTTGGCTGGCCTGTTCCTGGGCCAGATCAACGTCGTCGGTGGGCGGGAAAACGATCATGGTCGGGCCATAGCCGCCGATCCCCATAGGGCTGCCGTTGGCATGCGTCGCCACAATGGGCTGATGTGCTGCAATACTGCTCCAGGGAATCTCGGCCTGATAGCCATCCATGGCCATAGGTTTTGCCGTTTTCCCGTCAGCCCCAGCCATGGTCATCACGTCAGACAGGCGGGGACCGGAAAATGTGATGTCGCGCTGATTGCCCTCTGGACCATAGGCGATTGCAATCTCGAATTGCTGGAGCCCGTCCAGTGTTACTGCATCGAAACCTGCCGCTCCTTCATGCTGCACTTCGAGGTAACCCAATAATCCGCCATCGTTTTCGCTGCGCGCGGGAAGGTTGGTTTCGGTTACCGCACCACCCAGTGTCAGCAGCACGTGACCTTTAGGCGCGGGCATTTCGGCCCAGACGGGCATGGCGGCTGTGAAGAGCAGGCTTAGGGACAAGGTAAGGCGCATCGGTGGGACTCCGGTCAACAGAATTATGCCGACACTATCGGGCTTTGGTGGTAATCCAAGCTCAAACTTTAGGCCTCCATTGACCTTGGCGCCTTGCGTGGTAAACCGCCGGGCAAGCAAAAGGACATCCGACATGAACCTGTTTTCCGAGATCCGCGGCCTGGTATTGGACGCGCTGGCGCAGATGCAGTCCGAAGGTGCTCTGCTCGAGGGGCTGAGCTTTGATAACGTGGCGGTCGAGCCTCCGCGCGATGCGGCGCATGGGGACATGGCGACAAATGCTGCGATGGTGCTGGCGAAACCGGCCAAGATGAAGCCGCGCGACATTGCCGATGTGCTGGCCGGGAAACTGGCTGCTGATGAGCGGATCACCAGTGCCGAGGTGGCCGGGCCGGGCTTTTTGAACCTGCGGTTGTCTCCGTCGGTCTGGCAGGGCGTTCTGGCGGCGGTGCTGGAGCAGGGCGCGGACTATGGCCGATCAACCATGGGGCAGGGGCAGAAGGTCAACGTTGAGTATGTCTCGGCCAACCCGACCGGGCCGCTGCATGTGGGGCATACGCGGGGGGCTGTTTTCGGCGATGCTCTGGCGAGCCTGCTGGCCTATTCCGGCCATGACGTGACCCGCGAATATTACATCAACGATGGCGGCGCGCAGGTGGATGTGCTGGCGCGGTCCGCCTACGAGCGGTATCGCGAAGCCAATGGGCTGAGCCCCGAGATTGCTGAGGGTCTGTATCCCGGTGATTATCTGATCCCGATTGGTGAGGCGATCAAAGAGAAGTACGGCGACAGCCTGATCGACAAGCCCGAGAGCGAATGGCTGCAAGAGCTCCGCGAGTTTTCGACCGACGCGATGATGGACCTGATCCGCGCCGACCTGAAGGCGCTGGGCGTTGAGATGGACGTGTTCTTCTCGGAAAAGTCGCTTTACGGCACCGGTCGGATCGAAGCCGCGCTGAAGTCGCTGACCGAGAAAGGCCTGATTTACGAAGGTGTTCTGGAGCCGCCGAAGGGCAAAAAGCCCGAGGATTGGGAACCGCGCGAGCAGACCCTGTTCAAATCGACCGAGCATGGTGATGATGTAGACCGCCCGGTCAAGAAGTCGGATGGCTCGTGGACCTATTTCGCCCCGGATATTGCCTATCACTATGATAAGGTGAGCCGTGGCTTTGACGCGCTGATCGACGTGTTTGGTGCGGATCACGGCGGCTATGTCAAACGGATGAAGGCGGCCGTATCTGCCCTGTCCGACGGCAAGGTGCCACTGGACATCAAGCTGACGCAGTTGGTGAAGCTGTGGAAGAACGGCGAGCCGTTCAAGATGTCCAAGCGGGCCGGGAACTTTGTCACCCTGCGCGATGTGGTTGATCAGGTGGGGCCGGACGTGACCCGGTTTGTGATGCTGACTCGCAAGAACGATGCGCCGCTGGATTTCGATTTCGACAAAGTGCTGGAGCAAAGCCGTGAGAACCCGGTGTTCTACGTCCAATACGCCCATGCCCGCGTCATGAGCGTGCTGCGCCGCGCGGCTGAGGCTGGGATTGCGGCCGATGACGCAGCTCTTGCAGGCGCTGATTTGAGCAAGAATGATCACGCATCCGAGCTGACAGTGGCCAAGAAGCTGGCCGAGTGGCCGCGTCTGGTCGAAATCGCCGCGCGGACCAATGAGCCGCACCGGGTGGCCTTTTACCTGTATGAATTGGCAGGGGATTTCCACGCTTTGTGGAACAAGGGCAACGAAGAGACCCAGCTGCGCTTCATCCAGGATGGCGATGTTGCCACAAGCCAGTCGAAAATCGCTCTGGCCCGCGCTGTTTCTGTTGTGATTTCAGCAGGCTTGGGTATTCTTGGCGTTACTCCGGCGCAGGAGATGCGGTAACCAATATCGCCCGAACCGCCGGTACGAGGTAGGCAAGAAATGACCCGCGCGCCCAATTTTAGGTGCGAAACGGGCGGTGAGGCGGATATGGCGAGTTACAATTACTCAGGGCAACCACGCCCTGAGCAGATGCATTACACGAATCAACCGCATCCTCAGGATGCGTATGATGATCCCGATGAGATGTATGCCTATGATGAGGCGCCGCAAACCGGCGCTGGACTGGGCCGTCTGGTCAATATGCTCGGCGCTGCCGCGTCGCTTGCTTTGGTCGCGGGCATCGGTGTTTGGGGGTATGAGTTGGTTATGCGGGACGTCAGTGGCGTTCCGGTTGTGCGCGCCGCCGAGGGTCCGATGCGTATTCAGCCCGAAAACCCGGGCGGTACACCGGCAGATCATCAGGGGCTGGCTGTGAATGCGGTGGCGGCAGTTGGAACTGCCGCAGCCCCAGCGGATCGTTTGATCCTTGCCCCCAAGCCGGTTTCCTTGACCGACGAAGATATCCCGATGAGCGCGTTTGAGCCAACTCCGGCGGTTCACGTGGTGGAAGAAGAAGTTGCGGATCAGCTCAGGCAAAACGCAGTGGATTCAGTGGTTGCGGAACTGGCGGGCGAGGCACCTGATACCGATCAGCCGGCCCAGCCGGGCGTGCAATTGGCGTCTCTGTCCGTGCCCGAGGAAGAACCGGCGATTGATCCAGCCGATTTTGCAGCGCAACAACCCGATCCGGCGCTTGCGGCATTGCCAGGTGTGCGCCGATCCTTACGTCCCCAAACCCGCCCGGCACGGGTAGCGCCCAGCGGGATTTCAACCGACAGTGCGACCGAAGCTGCAATAAACGCGGCCGTCAAAGCTGCAGTCGGGTTGGATGTGGACCCGAATTCGTTGCCCAAAGGTACCCGGCTGGCGCAGTTGGGCGCTTACGAAAGCTCGGACGTGGCGCAGGCGGAATGGGTGCGCCTTAGCGGCCAGTTCGGTGAATATATGGATGGAAAACAGCGCGTTATCCAGAAAACCTCAAGCGGTGGCCGCACTTTTTATCGGCTGCGCGTGCTGGGGTTTGATGACGTAAGCGACTCGCGACAATTCTGCGCAGCGTTGGTGGCGCAAGGCGCAGACTGTATCCCGGTCGCCGTGCGGTGAATTTCGGAGCTGTCATCACCGATGCCGAAGGGTTTCGGCTGACGCCCGAAGAAAGATCGCTGTTTCGCCAGATGAACCCGTTTGGGTTCATCCTGTTTGCACGCAACATCGACGATGCGGATCAGGTGCGGGCGCTGTGCGATGATTTTCGCGAGGCTGTCGGGCGGAATTGCCCCATCACAATCGATCAGGAAGGCGGGCGTGTTCAGCGCCTGCGCGCGCCCTTGGCACGCGAGTGGTTGCCGCCTTTGGAACACACCGCCAAGGCCGGGGATCAGGCCGAGCGCGCCATGTATCTGCGGTATCGCCTGATTGCTGATGAGCTATTCTCATTGGGAATCGACAGCAACTGCGCGCCTATGGTGGATCTGGCGCGTGATGATACGCATAAGTTTCTGAAGAATCGCTGCTATGGTTCTGATCCTGAAGAGGTTTCCAAAATTGGGCGCGCTGTTGCCCTGGGTCACTTGGATGGAGGGGTTCTTCCGGTCATAAAGCACATGCCGGGGCACGGGTTGTCCACATTGGACAGCCATCATGATCTGCCCCATGTGGATTTGTCGTTGGAAGAATTGGAGCAGATGGACTTTGCTCCGTTCCGGTCCTTGAACGACTTGCCCATGGGGATGACGGCGCATCTGGTCTATGATCAAATTGATGCACAGCCCGCGACGATTTCGCCGGTGATGTTCGACTTGATCCGCAACAGGATCGGGTTCGACGGGTTGATCATGACCGACGACATTTCGATGAAAGCGCTAAGCGGTACGCCTGCTGAGATCGCTCAAAAGGCGTTGGCAGCGGGCTGTGATGTGGTTTTGCACTGCAATGGCAGTTTCGACGCTCGCGCGCAGGTCATGGAAACTGCGGGTCAGATGTCAGATGCGGCGCAATCCCGCGCGGATCGGGCTCTGGCGATGCGCAAACCACCGCAGGAACTTGACATCCCTGCCGCCGAGGCGGAACTATCTCGCCTAATGAGCGGGCAGGTCTATGAACGATAACCTTTTCAGCGAAGACCCGGTCTCGGTCGCCGATCGGTTGGCCGCCGAAGCGCTGATCGTTGACGTTGACGGGTTTGAAGGCCCGTTGGACGTTCTTCTGACCTTGTCGCGGACACAGAAGGTCGATCTGCGCAAGATTTCCGTCTTGGCGCTGGCGCAGCAATATCTGGCTTTTGTCGAGAAAGCCCGCGCGCTGAGGATTGAACTGGCCGCCGATTACCTCGTCATGGCCGCGTGGCTGGCCTTTCTCAAATCCCGTCTGCTGTTGCCGCCTGATCCGGATGACGAAGGACCATCCGGCGAGGAACTGGCCGCGCATCTGGCGTTTCAATTGGAACGCCTGCAAGCGATGCGCGATGTCGCCGCGCGCCTGATGGCGCGGGATCAACTGGGACGAGACTTTTTCAAACGCGGGCAGGGCGAAGACGTCACCCGCATCCGCACGGTGACCTATTCGGCAACTTTGCTGGATCTGATGCAGGGTTATGCCCGTATCCGTACACGGGACGAGTTCCGTCCGTTTGTAATGGATCGCGATGCCGTCTTTACCATGGAACAGGCGCTGGATCGCATGCGCCCGTTGATTGGATTTGCCGGGACATGGACGGATATGGAAACCTATCTGCCCGAGGGGTGGGATGCCGATCCGGTGCGGCGACGTTCGGCGACTGCTGCGACCTTTGCGGCCTCGCTGGAACTGGTGAAGGAAGGACAAATGGAGATGAAGCAGAGCGACACCTTTGCTCCGATTCAACTGCGCAAGAGGACCGAGACCCGTGACTGACGCCCCCGAAGACCAAGGCAGCGGCACCTTGTTCGAAGCGCCGCCGATGGCCGAGCAGGAACGCATGGTCGAGGCCGTGCTGTTCGCCAGTGCCGAGCCGGTGACGATTGCTGATCTTGAAGCGCGGATGCCCCATGGCAGCAACGCGGCGCAAGCGGTTGAAATGCTTCAGAAACGGTATGAGGGGCGGGGCGTTCGCGTGGTTCGCGTGGGCGAGGCTTGGGCGATCCGAACCGCGCCTGATCTGGGCTTTTTGATGCAAAAAGAAACGGTTGAGACCCGCAAGCTCAGCCGTGCTGCAATCGAGACGCTGGCCATCGTGGCCTATCATCAACCCTGCACGCGGGCCGAGATCGAAGAAATTCGGGGTGTTTCCGTGTCGCGCGGGACCATCGACCAGTTGTTAGAAATGGAATGGATCAGGTTGGGCCGCCGGCGTATGACGCCGGGCCGTCCTGTCACCTTTGTCGTGACGCCAGAGTTTCTTGACCATTTCGGGCTGGAAAATGCGCGTGACCTGCCGGGATTGAAGGAATTGCGCGCCGCTGGATTGCTGGAAAATCGCCCGCCACCCGGCACGATCCCATTGGGGGATGGGCGTGATGAGGACGAAGAAGAAGATCAGACCGAGCTGTTCGAGGAAGACTGAGCACCAGGCCCTTTAATTCCCAAAGATTGCCCTATCTCATTGTACAAGAGACGGAGAGAGCGATGAATGCCAATCGGTTGATTAACATGATCCTGCGTCAGGTGATGCGGCGCTTTGTGACCCGGGGGATCGGCGCGGGGATGAACAGGGCGGGCAGGTCTGGGCAAAACCCTGAGCGTGGGCAGAACAAACCCCGCAATCCGGGCGCGGCTCAGCAACAGAAAAGCATGAAACAGGCGCAGCAGATCACCCGTCAGATGCGCCGGTTCATGAGGTTTTGACCCTCATACAGCCTTGAAATGCTTGGAGAGTTTCAGGCCCTGTCCCTGATAGTTCGACGCAATCCCGGCACCGTATAGCTGCGTCGGCATCTCGGCCATTTTCTCGTAAACCAGCCGCCCGACAACCTGCCCGTGCTCCAGTACAAATGGCGCTTCGTGGCAGCGGACTTCCAGCACGCCGCGAGATCCTGCGCCTCCGGCGGCGGCATGGCCAAAGCCCGGATCGAAGAAGCCCGCATAATGCACGCGGAACTCACCGACCATGGCCAGATAGGGTGCCATTTCAGCGGCGTAAAGGGGCGGTATGTGCACCGCCTCGCGGCTCACCAGAATATAAAACGCGCCGGGATCAAGGATGATCCGCCCGTCAGTTGTTCGGACCTCTTCCCAGTAGTCTTGCGGCGCGTAGCCACCGATGCGATCCAGATCGATAACCCCGGTATGCGGTTTGGCGCGATACCCGACCAGATCAGTGTCGGGCAGTTGCAGATCAACCGAAAACCCCAACCCGTCCTGTATGACCGCAGGTCCGTCAACCAGCGGAGATTCGGCGTGCAATGCCATCAGCTCTGCGTCGCTCAGCACGGCTTGCCCCTTGCGGAACCGGATCTGGTTCAGCCGCATTCCGGGGCGGACGAGGACCGAGAAGGAACGGGGACAAATCTCGGCGTAAAGCGGGCCGGTATATCCAGCGGGAACCCGGTCAAACTCGGTTCCGCCATCGGTGATGGTGCGGGTCAACAGGTCCAACCGCCCGGTCGAGCTTTTGGCGTTTGCCACGGCAGTCACATCGCCGGGCAGGGCCAGCGATTCCATCAGTGGCACCAGATAGACGCAGCCCTTTTCCAGAACCGCACCTTCCGAGATATCGATACGGTGCATCTCAAACTCGGCCAGACGATCCGCAACAGAACGCCCTTCGCCAGCCAGAAACGAGGCGCGGACCCGGTAAGCTACTGTTCCCAATCGCAAATCAAGGCTTGCCGGTTGAATTTGCTCGGGCAAAACAGCAGAGGTGGCGGCGATCTCACCCGTTGCGATCATCGCTTCGATCTGCTGGTTTGGGCATACACCTGTCATCTCGATCCCCTCATGTGCCAGAGCGGGATCTGGCCTGTGTGCCGTATACGTCGGTGTAATTTGGTCGGGCTAGCAGGACTCGAACCTGCGACCTTCCGTCCCCCAGACGGACGCGCTACCAGGCTGCGCCATAGCCCGACGTTGGAGTGTTCATAAAGACTTTCCCGGCAGGGGCAAGAGGAAATCATCGCCTTTTATTCTTATCCCGCCGGTTGGGTTTCGACCCGGTCCAGCCAGGCGCGCAGGTCTTTTACGATTGGCGCAATCCGGCGCAGGACCTGCGGGTCGAAGTCGGACACCTGCCACGTCAACGAAGCAATTCCGCCCATCAAAGGTGCCGTATCCAGATCATCGACACCTGCTGGTTCAGTCAATGCGACAGGTGCTTTTGGTGCTGAAACATCTGCGCCATTTGCCACGGGGGGCGGGCTTTGCAAATCCAGACCAAATTGGCGGTCCTTGTGTGGGTCCGGTTTAGTATCCAAGGGAACAACTGTGCCGTCGACTGTGTCCGCCTGCGCGACGGTACCGTCAACTACAGGCGCGGCCTGCTGTGCGTCATCGTCCAGATCGGGAGATAGGGCGGCCACATGCGCCACGCCTTGTTCGCGCAGGATGCGCTGAACGCCTTTGATGGTGATGCCGTCATCATGAAGCAACTTCTTTATGCCGCCCAAAAGGCGCATATCGTTGGGCCGGTAATACCTGCGCCCTCCGGCGCGCTTCACCGGTTTGACTTGCGAAAAGCGGCTTTCCCAGAAGCGCAGCACATGGGCTTGGACACCCAGCCAATCCGCAACTTCACTAATGGTGCGAAAGGCATCGGGGGACTTGCTCATCTTGGCTTGCCTCGGGTGTTACTTGCGGTTCCCGGCTGCAACGCGATCCTTCATCAGGTGCGACGGGCGGAAGGTCAGAACGCGGCGAGGCTGAATCGGAACCTCTTCACCGGTTTTAGGGTTGCGGCCGATACGGGCGGTTTTGTCCCGAACGCTGAAGGTGCCGAAAGACGAGATCTTCACCTGCTCACCGCGCACCAGCGCGTCGGACATGTGGTTCAGAACGCTTTCTACAAGCTGTGCACTTTCATTGCGTGACAGGCCAACCTCACGAAAGACGGCCTCGCTCAGATCCATTCGGGTCAGTGTTTTATCGCCCATGCTTTTTCCCCTGTTGATTTCGAAGCATATGGCGATGCAAAATTCGCTGTCAATATCAATGAATTGCAGGCGGCTGTGTAAGCCGGTTTGTGCCTGTTACCAGCGCAGTGCAACAGCGCCCCAGGCCAGTCCACCGCCGATTGCTTCGGTTACGATCAGATCGCCTTGCTTGATCTGGCCACGCTGTTTGCCAACCGACAGGGCCAGTGGGATGGATGCAGCCGAAGTATTGCCGTGGTCTTGCACGGTGACGACAACACGCTCCATCGGCAGGCCCATCTTCTTTGCGGTGCCCTGAATAATGCGAATATTGGCCTGATGCGGGACGATCCAGTCCACATCATCGCAACTGAGCTCGGCCCGTTCCAGTGCAACTTCCGCTGTTTTAGCAAGCTTTTCAACAGCATGGCGGAAGACTTGATTGCCCTGCATGCGCAGATGACCGGTGGATTGGGTCGATACGCCCCCATCGACATAAAGCAGGTCTTTATAACGCCCATCCGAGTTCAGGTCAGTCGCAAGGATACCGCGATCCTGCGAGGTGCCTTCACCCTCCTGCAACTCCAGCACCAGCGCGCCGGCACCGTCACCGAACAGCACACAGGTCGACCGGTCATTCCAATCCATGATTCGCGAGAAGGTCTCGGCCCCGATCACCAGAACCCGTTTGGCCTGCCCGGACAGGATCAGCGCGTTCGCGTTGCTCAGCGCGAAAACGAATCCGGCGCACACCGCTTGAACGTCAAAGGCGAATCCGTTGGTCATGCCCAGCCGCGCCTGAACCATTGTTGCGGCAGATGGAAAAGTCAGATCAGCAGTCGAGGTCGCCAGAACAATCGCATCGATGTCATCAGCCGACAGCCCTGCATCCGCCAGTGCGGCCTGGGCGGCATGGGTTGCGAGGTCCGAGGTCGTTTCGTCATCGGCGGCAAAGTGGCGGCGTTCGATACCCGAACGTGTCCGAATCCATTCGTCCGTGGTGTCCAGCGTTTTTTCAAACTCGGCATTCGGTACGATACGTTCCGGTAGATAATGCCCGACACCTACAACAACTGAGCGGCCTGCCATGCTGGGGTACTGCCTTTTTAGTTATTATTCCGACTGCGACGCAGTTTGCGCGGCATCTTGTTCAAGCTGGGCTGTGGATGCAACCCGTGCAGCCAACTTTTCCGAGAATCCAGATTCGGCCAGTGTAAAGGCCAGTTTGACCGCCGCTGAAACGCCTGTAGCGTCGGCCCCGCCATGAGATTTGATCACCGTGCCGTTCAAACCAAGGAAAACGCCACCATTCACGCGGCGCGGGTCGATCCGCTTCTTTAACCGGTTGAGTGAGGTGATTGCCAGGATCGAGGCCAGCCGGGACAGGGGCGAATATTTGAACGCCTGGCGCAAGAGATCACCGATCAGGCTGGCCGTGCCTTCGCCGGTCTTGATCGCGACGTTGCCGGTAAACCCATCTGTTACAATGACATCCGCCTTATCACCCGGGATGTCGCTGCCTTCGACAAACCCGACAAAATCGAAATTCGCCTGGTCGGCGAAATCCGCAATCAGCGCATGGGCTTCTTTCAGTTCAGCGCGGCCTTTGTGTTCTTCAGTGCCGACATTCAGCAAGCCGATGCGTGGCCGGGACTGCGCCATACCATTGCGAGCGTAGGACGCCCCCATCAGAGCGTATTGCAGCAAATCCTTGGCGTCGGCCCGTACATCTGCGCCCACATCCAGCATCACGTTGAAGCCTTGCGGGTTGCGCGAAGGCCACAGAATGGCGATGGCGGGGCGGTTGACGCCAGGTAACTTGCGCAGCCGCATCATCGACAGCGCCATCAGCGCACCGGTATTGCCGCAGGACACGGCGCCATGGGCTTCACCCTGACGCACCGATTCCAGCGCCGACCACATTGAGGTCTGCTTGCCGTTGCGGACAACCTGACTGGGTTTGTCCTCCATCGTGACCACATCCGGGCAATCACGAAAAACGACGCGCCCTTCAAGGACGCGCCGTTTGGCAACCAGTTTGCGCAGCTCGCTTTCCTGACCGTGCAGAATGAACCCGATCTTGGGATTCTTGTCGGCGGACTTGGCGATGCCCGCAACAACAACGGCAGGGCCCGAATCTCCACCCATCGCGTCAACCGAGATGACAATCCGTTCGGTTTGCGAGGGCTGATCCGTCATACCTTGGCCTGCACTCGATCAGGCTTAGGCTGCGTCTTCGTCCAGATCGATTTCGTCGGCCTGAGCAACGACTTCACGATCGTCATAATAGCCGCAGGATGCGCAAACGTGGTGCGGGCGCTTCAGCTCGCCACAGTTCGGGCATTCGTTCGGGTTTGCAGCAACCAGAGCGTCGTGTGCGCGGCGGTTATTGCGACGCGACTTGGAAACTTTGTTCTGTTGGACGGCCATGGTCTCAACCTTTGTCTACTGAGGGTCAGCAGAATCGCCGCCGACCGGGTTTCATATTTCGTTTATCGTGGTTTGACGCGCGTTTAGGGTACATGCCCCACGTTGTCCAACCCTAAATCCGATGAGCGCGCGAAAATACTGCGATTCTCGACATGTTCAAGCGATTTTTCTGACCGTCTGCTATGACAGGAAATCAGACCTCTGTCACTCGTCTTTTTTGAGTGCGTCGCGCAATTCCGCCAACCCGGCAAAGGGTTTTGCGTCTTCATCTGTCATCGCCCGTTTGCCTGGTTCAGTATAGCCGGTCTGTTCAACCTCGGCATCCTTCTTGCGCGGATATTGGGGCAAAGCCAGCGACAGCGCCTCGACCATCACCTGATAGGGGTCGATTTCTTCGCCCATAGGCTCGGTCTCGTCATCTTCGGGCATTTCGAATTCGGGCTCGTCGGGTTCGTCCCACTCGGCCAGAAAGACACGACGCACGGGGATGTCGATGCGGGTGGTGACCGGATCCAACGTGATCACGCAGGGTTGAATGACGGTTGCGCCCAGCTTGCCGGTCAGAACCCAGTCGCGCTTACCGTGGGCCTGTACGTGCCCGGTAAAAGACAGTTTACGCAGACCTTGCAGGCCAAGCTCCTGTTTCAGCGCCTCCATCAGTTCGGTCCCGGGACGCAAATCGAACCCGGTGGGGGTGTTTTGCTGCAAGTCTGCGACGCGCAACGGTTTCGGTCCGGCCATTCGTGACCCTTTCCTCTGTTGAACCAAGGCAACGGTTTCTGTAATCGGATAGAAGCCGCAAGGTGCCAAGGCAAGAGGGTGTGAATGGTGAAGGTGACAATCAAACCGCAACCGGTGTTTAAAACACTGGCCTTTGGCGCTTTTCTGGCGGTGATGGCATGCTCGCCGATTTTCAAGAATCACGGCTATATTCCTCCGGCGGAAGACCTTGCCGAGATCAAGGTGGGCGTGGATACACGCGATTCCGTGCTGGAAACGCTAGGTGCGCCCAGCTCATCGGGCGTTTTGCGGGATTCCGGTTATTACTATGTCGCGTCGCGCGTTCGCTATCGCGGCCCCAAACGACCGAAAGTTGTCTCGCGTGAGTTGGTCGCGGTCAGTTTCGATCAGCGCGGGGTCGTGCGGAACATTGAACGGTTTGGCCTTGAGGACGGCTATGTTGTTGTTCTGGAGCGCCGCGTGACGGATTCCAGCGTTCAGAACAAAGGCTTCCTGCGGCAACTGCTTGGCAATATCGGCAACTTCGGCCCGGCGAACATCCCGGGAATCGACGGCACTTGATCTCGTCACAGGATGGTCACACATCCTGTGATATGGGACGTGCAACGAAGCACAAGGGTCGGCAACCGCGGAGGATGCGCCCATGGCAGGAAACGTGTTGTTGAGCAAAGGGCGGTATCGCGCCCGGCTGGCGCAAACTCAAAAAGATATCAGGGCCGCGCAGGCCTTGCGTACCCTGGCATTTCGAACCGAGAGTACTGATCGCGATCAGTACGACGATCTCTGCACCCATGTGCTGGTGGAAGATTCGAAGGCAGGCGGTCAACTGGTCTGCTGTTTCCGGATGCTTACGATGCAGGGCGGGTCTGAGATTGGGAATAGCTATTCCGCGCAGTTTTATGATCTGTCCGCGCTGGCGGGCTTTGACGGCCAGATGGTTGAAATGGGGCGGTTCTGCATTCACCCGGATTGGACCGATCCCGACATTCTGCGTGTCGCCTGGGGTGCGATGACCACATATGTGGACCGGAACCAGGTCGAATTGCTGTTTGGCTGCTCGTCTTTCGCAGGGACCGAGACCGAGCAGTATCTGGACGCCTTTGCCATGCTCAAGCACCGCCATCTGGCACCGAAACGCTGGCTGCCAAGGGTTAAGGCTCCGGATGTGTTCCGCTTTGCGGCGCGGTTGCGGCGCAGGCCGGACGCGAAGAAGGCGATGCTGCGGATGCCGCCCTTGCTGCGGACCTACTTGATGATGGGCGGCTGGGTCAGTGATCACGCGGTGGTAGATCGACACATGAACACGCTGCATGTGTTCACCGGGCTTGAGATTGGGGCGATTCCCCCGGCTCGCAAACGTTTGCTGCGGGCCGTGGCCAGGTGATTTGAGTATTTGGGAAAAGGTGAAGCAGGGGCGTTGACGCGTTGGGTCAGCCGGTTTAGCTGGCGGGCATGGCGAGAATTCCTTTGTTACAGATGTCCGGCATTTCCCTGACCTTCGGGGGTGAGCCGGTGTTTTCCGAACTGGATCTGGTGGTTCAGCCCGGCGACCGTGTGGCGCTGGTGGGGCGGAACGGGTCGGGCAAATCCACTTTGATGAAAGTGATGGCCGGTCTGGTTGAGGCCGATCAGGGAGAAATCGTTGTCCCGCCCGGCAAGTCCGCGGGCTATATGGAGCAGGACCCGACCATGGAAGGGTTCGCAACTCTGGGCGATTACGCCTCCAGCGAGTTGGAACCGGGCGAATTGTACAAGGTGGAGCGCGCTGGCGAGGGATTGAAATTCGACCCCTCGCGCCCGGTTGAGACGGCGTCAGGTGGTGAGCGGCGCCGCGCGGCGTTGGCCAAGTTGATGGCCGAGGCTCCGGATCTGATGCTGTTGGACGAGCCGACCAACCATTTGGATATCGAAGCGATTGCGTGGCTGGAGCGCGAGCTTGGGGCGACGCGGGCGGCTTTCGTCCTGATCTCGCACGACCGCGCCTTTTTGCGCGCGCTGACACGCGCGACATTGTGGATTGACCGAGGTTCGGTGCGGCGTCAGGAACAAGGGTTCGATGCGTTTGAAGCGTGGCGCGACAAGGTTTGGGAAGAAGAAGACCAGCAGCGCCACAAGCTGAATCGCCTGATCAAGTCCGAGGCCAAATGGGCCGTGGAAGGCATCAGCGCCCGGCGCAAGCGCAATCAGGGGCGGGTGCGCGCGTTACAGGCGCTGCGTGCCGAAAAAGCCGCCCAGATCAAGCGTCAGGGCGCGGCCGCGATGACGCTGGAGGCCGGGCCGAAGTCGGGCCGTAAAGTGATCGAGGTCAAAGGGCTGGCCAAAGGGTTTGGTGACACTCAGATCGTGCGCAACTTTGATTTGCTGGTTCAGCGCGGGGATCGTGTGGCCTTTGTCGGGCCAAACGGTGTAGGGAAGACCACGCTGTTGAAGATGCTATTGGGACAAGAGGCGCCGGACGAAGGTTCAGTTTCTTTGGGCACCAATCTGGAAGTTGCCGTTTTTGATCAAACCCGCGCGCAACTGGACCCTGAAATGACCCTGTGGGACAGCCTGACCAGCGATCCCGAAATGCGTGTCTCGGGTAAGGCGGATCAGGTGATGGTGGGCGGGCAGCCCAAACACGTGGTTGGATACCTCAAGGAGTTTCTGTTCGACGAACGACAGGCCCGCGCTGCCGTCAAATCCCTGTCGGGTGGCGAGAAAGCCCGACTGTTGCTGGCCAAACTGATGGCGAGGCCTTCGAACCTGCTTGTGTTGGATGAACCGACCAACGATCTGGATGTCGAAACACTGGACCTGCTACAGGAACTGCTGGACGACTATGACGGCACCGTGTTGCTGGTCAGCCATGACAGGGATTTCCTGGACCGCGTGGCGACCACCACCATCGCGATGGAGGGTAACGGGCGCGCCACTGTCTATGCCGGAGGATGGTCCGATTACGTCGCACAGCGCGGCGATGTTGTGGAAAAAAATTCTGACAAGGCAAAGCCTTCCAAGCCAAAGATCAAGCAGGAAGCAAAGCCGAAACCAGGCCTGTCTTTCTCGGAAAAGCACCGGTTGGAAAAACTGCCCGCCGAAATCACACGCCTTGAGGCGGAGATCGCCAAGTTGGAAGATCTGATGTCCGATCCTGAGCTGTTCACCCGCGAGCCGGTCAAGTTCCAAAAGGCCTCTGAGGCGCTGGTCGAGCGGCAGCAAAGGCTTTCGGCGGCTGAAGAAGAATGGCTGATGCTGGAAGAGAAGGCCGAGAACGCTTAGGCGAGCTTGGCGCGCAGATCGCCGTGTATCAGCCCATTGCGCGCGCCGGGTTGCCGATCACTGTACATCCGGCGGCTACGTCTTTGGTCACGACTGCCCCGGCGCCAACAATCGCGTGATCGCCAATGGTTACGCCGGGCAGGATGATCGAACCGCCCCCGACCCAGACGTTCTGGCCGATAGTCACAGGCCGGGCGATTTCCAGACCCCGGGCGCGGTCAACCGGGTCTTTGGCGTGTTGCGCGCAGTAGATCTGGGCCTGCGGTCCGAACATGCTGCCATCGCCGATCTGAACGCGCGCAGTGTCCAGAATGGTGCAGCCTGCGTTGAAGTAAACGCCGCTGCCCAAGTGGATATTGAGGCCATAGGCGCAGTGAAAGGGGGCTTCGATCAGGCAGTCATGGCCTGCGTTTCCAAGCAGTGCGCGCAAGGCAGGTGCCATACCGGCCCGTCCGTCGGGCTCGCTGGTGTTATGGGCATGCACGGCGCGGCGGGCTGTGGCGCGCAACCCGTCCAGCTCGGGATCAAGGCAGCAATACCATTCGCCCGCTTCCATTTTCTCGCGTTCGGTCATGCGCAGGGTTTAGCGCATCCTCAACGCACCGTCGATGCGGATGACCTCTCCGTTCAGATAACCCATCTCAATGATGAACCCAGCCAGGCGCCCGAATTCGCGGGGATCGCCCAGACGGGCCGGGTTGGGAACGTCTGCCGCCAACTGCTGCTGCACCTCTTCCGGCAATCCGGCCAGCATTGGGGTCATGAAAATACCCGGCGCGATTGTCATGACACGGATACCGGTCGAGGCCAGGTCGCGCGCCATCGGCAAAGTCATGCCCACCACACCACCTTTGGACGCGGCATAGGCTGCCTGACCTTTTTGTCCGTCATACGCCGCGATCGAAGCGGTATTGATAATCACACCGCGCGCGCCGTCGGATTCGGGGTCATTTCGGGCCATCTCGGCAGCGGCCAACCGGGCTACGTTAAAGCTGCCGATCAGGTTTACGTCAATCGTTTGCTGAAACGCGTCCAGCGGGTGTGGGCCATCTTTGCCGACAGTTTTGATCCCGTATGCGATTCCGGCGCAGTTCACAGCCGCCGTGATCCGGCCCATCTTGCTGACTGCGTGAGCCATCGCCGCCGATACCGAGCTTTCATTCGTCACATCCGTCTGCGCGAAGTGTCCCCCAATCTCGGATGCGACCTGTGCCCCCCGGTCGGCGTCGCGATCAAGGATGGTAACCTGTGCTCCTTGCTCTGTCAGGTATCGTGCGGTGGCTTCGCCAAGGCCGGATGCACCGCCGGTGATGACGGCGGCCGTGGTGGACATCTGCATGCAAATTCCCCTCAACTGATTTGAACACTTGTTCAAATAATAGGAACCTGAGCTATCTGTCTAGTAGTGCGAGCAGAGAACAGGCTGATAAAGGGAGTAGCGGCACTTTCATGTGCGTGCCGTTGGACAGCAAACGCTAATACGTCGAAGTGACCTTACCACCAGCAACCACCGGGCCGTCTTCGCCGCGCAGTAGCTGTCCAGTTCCCCCTTTGACAGACTGAATCCAAGCGCCCGATTGAACCCAGCTTTCCCATTCCGCGCTTTGGTCACGTATCGTGCGTGCCCTCAAGATGGCGACTTCGGCCTCTGGGCCACAATATGCGACCACGGTCCGGTGGGAATTTCGCCAGATGGCGCAATCTTTGCCACGTCCACGCGCGTGCTGGATGAAAACTTCAAGGCCCGCTGTGCGCGCTATGTCGAAATACCACATGGAAAAAACCATCCAGAGCCTCTCGGGCTGCGCAATGGTCCGTGAAGACGAGACATAGTAGTCCGGTATCATGCCGGTGTCGTCTGGGACGCGTGCTTGAAGTGTCCAGCGCTCGGTGCTGCTGTTGTGGTTAAGAAGTCCCTGGACCCGCCCGTTTTCACCGTCCATCCAATCCGGACGAAGTGTCCGCAGAATGGGTTGCCCGCCATAATACACCCATATCGGGGCATCCGAGTTTTCCATTTCATCGACAAGGCGTGCGACAACCCCTCGATCGTGGAAAGCGCCAATGCCCGACAAGAGAATTGCGACAGCCATCAAGGAAAAAAGTGCGGCGTTCGCCAGTGCAGGGGCGGAAATCCTGTCCGCAACCCATCTGACGGCTGTTGTCAGACCCACAGCCACAACCGGCACGACCAGAGGTGCCGCGAAAATGTGCTGACGCACCCCGGATAGCGGAAAGGCCTGAGCAAGGTTAAGCGCCAAAGTTGTAGCTGGGGTGAGAATCGCTGCGGTGACCAGAAACGGAGATCTGTGCCAGAGCGCTTTGAGGCCGACGAAGTACAGCAGCAAGACCGGAGTAAAGTAGGGAATGTACTGCCTGTACCTAAGAGTTTCAAATTCCCGGAAGCTCACTTCCACAAGTTTGAAAAAATAGGTTGCGTATTCCAGAGAGTTTCGGACCGATTGCCGTGAAAACGGGTTGTCGAGCTCGATATATTTTGCAGCGTCGCGTTCTGAGTAGGCCGCGAAATCGAATGCCGTCACAATTCTTGTATATCCGAAGTAAAAGCCGGCAGAGATGGTGATCAAGACCGCGCCCAGCACCAGCGTGCGGGTCAGGTCGCGCCAGAGTGTCTGCTGATGCCGTTTTGTTTCTGTGGCTTGGGCAACAAGGGTGGCAATGCCAACCACGGCGATGATGACTGGTGCGACAAACGCAAAGAACGCAGCAAATATGCCAGCGGCAACAACGCCGATCGCGCTTCTCAGGTTTGGGCGCCTCAGATAGCATTGTGCCGCTGCCAGCATCGCGACGGTGGCCGCAAACTCAAATGCGTAGTGTTTGGAGTTTACGGCAAAGGTCAGCGCGGTTGGCGAGCTTCCAATCAGCACGATGGAAAGCAGCGCTTCTATCGGCGAAAGGTATCTGCGTAGCGGGAAATACAGCCAGAAAAGCGAGGTTGTGAACACCAGAAGGGTGACAAGCCGGATGGCATGAACGCGCGCCATGCCTTCGGGCCCAAACACGCGTGCCAACCCATCCATAAGGATTGCGTGGCCCAACGTCGTCGTCTGTTCAAAATAGGGCAGCGGTCGCAGAACATCGGACGGGTGTTCCAGCGGAAAATTCGCCAGCAACATGGATTGATCATATTCCGGATCAAAACCTGTAGAGAGCTTGGCAAAACGAACCAGCAACATTGCCAGCATGATGAATGATAGAAATACCAGTTCACTGTTTTTTGTGAAAAACTGTTTCATACCGACCGGTAATCTGACCTGTGACCACTCGCGCCAAAGAGCTTCTGATAGAACACGATTAAACGGAATTTGCTCGCCTTGGCCGGAAAGTCGACAAGTGGCAGTGCATTGTCAAGTCAATACCAGATTTAGTAGGTTTTCATTCCAGATTGCTGGCAAAAATGCCCGTATTTGATGCTTTGAAGATCGCTTGGAAACAAACTCCCGGTTTTCAGGGGAGAGCTTCGCAAAGATCATTGAATAACCGACCGCGTGCGAGGGCGCGCGGCTCCAAACAGTAGTATTTCCGGTGACCGCTTTTGCCAAGTTCTCAAGGGATTGTAAGGCAATCTTTATCTTCGCTTCATGCAGGTTGTCCATTTCGTGATCGAAGAACCCCTCGCATTCAGGTGTTTGCGTGGAAGGAGGTAACGATATGCGAAAGTTAACGAGATACACGGTCACGGCGACGGTTGCAGCGCCAGTCATGGGTGCGATGATGGTCGGCAGTGCGGTTGCCGCACCAGAGACCTGCAACTGGCGCACGGCGCGCGATCTTGCGAATGCAGGTGATCATGCGGCGCTCTGCGATTGCGCTCAGGTCACGCCCAGCTTTTTGGAGCGGCTGCAAAGGCGGTCGGACTTTGAAACGACACTCAGCGTCACAGGGGCACAGTGCCCCGGCCTTACGGCATTGTTGACCGATCTGCCTACGACGTCCATCGGTGGCGCCTTTTCAGGAGAAGACCGCAGTTCCGAGCTGGCGCAACTGGATGCTCCAATCGGCGATGACGACACCGCGCCTGGCGGAGGCGGTGACGATGACCCCAGCGACGAAGGTCCTGCTGATGGTGGTGATGACGGCCCCGGTGACGGCGGTGGTGATGACGGTCCGGGTGACGGCGGCGGTGATGACGGTCCAGGTGACGGTGGCGGTGATGACGGTCCCAGTGACGGCGGCGGTAATGATGGTCCCGGTAACGGCGGTGGTGACGATGGTCCCGGTGACGGCGGCGGTGATGATGGTCCCGGTGACGGCGGTGGTGATGATGGCCCCGGTGACGGCGGTGGTGATGATGGCCCCGGTGACGGCGGTGGTGATGATGGCCCCGGTGACGGCGGTGGTGATGACGGTCCCGGCAAAGGCGGTGGTAAAGGCAAAGACGGCCCCGGCAAAGGCAAAGGTGGCGACGGCCCAGGGAACGGGAATGGAAACAATGGGAACCCCGGCAATGGCGGTGGTAACAACGGTGGCTCCGGGC
Source organism: Ruegeria sp. (assembly GCF_965243365.1). GTDB lineage: Bacteria > Pseudomonadota > Alphaproteobacteria > Rhodobacterales > Rhodobacteraceae > Ruegeria. Next base: position 3,043,109 of record NZ_CBDEUW010000002.1, read on the forward strand.
CCGGTACCGGAAATGGCGGTGGCAACAACGGTCAGGGTAATGGCGCTGGCAAGGGAGGCGACGGCCACGGCAAAGGTGGTGGCAAGGGCAAGCGTTGAACAATGCCATCTGGCGAAAAGAAAAACGGCCACCTCAGCAGGTGGCCGTTTTTTTTTGATAAAGGTATGTTGAGCTTAGGCCAGTTGCACCAATGCGTGACGTTTCTTGCCAGCGCTCAGTTTGATCGGCGAGGACAGGGCATCGGCGTCAACCATCAGCCCTGCATCCGTCAGCGGTGCGTCATCCAGTCTGGCACCGTTTTCGGCAATCAGGCGTTTGGCCTCTTTGCCCGATTTCGCCAGACCGGATTTCACGATCAACTGCACGATAGAGATCGGCAAATCGGCATCGGTCAGGGTCAGGGTCGGAAGGTCTCCGCCTACGCCGCCCTTTTCGAACACTTCACGCGCGGTTGCTTCGGCGGTTGCCGCCGCATCGGCCCCGTGCAGCAGGGTGGTGACTTCGTTGGCCAAACGAATCTTGGCCTCGTTGATCTCGGACCCTTGCAGTGCGGCCAGACGGTCGCATTCATCCACCGGCAATTCGGTGAAGATTTTCAGGAACCGACCCACGTCAGCGTCAGTGGTGTTGCGCCAGAACTGCCAGAACTCATAGGACGACAGCATATCGCCGTTCAGCCAGACCGCGCCGCCCTGCGACTTGCCCATCTTGCGCCCGTCGCTGGTGGTCAGCAGAGGCGTAGTCAGGCCGTAGATTTCGTTCTCCAGTACGCGGCGGGTCAGGTCGATCCCGTTGACGATATTGCCCCACTGGTCCGAGCCACCCATCTGTAGAACACAGCCATAGCGGCGGTTCAGTTCCAGGAAGTCATAGGCCTGCAGGATCATGTAGTTGAACTCAAGGAAGCTCAGCGACTGCTCACGGTCCAGGCGAGACTTGACCGACTCGAACGACAGCATCCGGTTGACCGAAAAATGCCGCCCGATATCGCGCAGGAAATCGAGGTAGTTCAGACTGTCCAGCCACTCGGCATTGTTCAGCATCAGCGCGCCGGTCTCGCTGTCGTCATAGGACAGGTACTTGGCGAAAACCTGCCTCATGCCCGCGATATTGGCGTCGATCTGTTCGGGGCCCAGCAAAGGCCGCTCGTCAGACCGGAACGAAGGATCGCCCACTTTGGTCGTGCCGCCGCCCATCAGCGTGATTGGCTTGTGCCCGGTCTTTTGCAGCCAACGCAGCACCATGATGTTCATCAGGTGACCCACATGCAGCGACTGCGCCGTGGCGTCATAGCCGATATAAGCTGTCTGCACCCCGCTGATCAGCGCCTCGTCGAGGCCCTGATAATCGGTGCAGTCGGCCAAAAAGCCACGCTCCATCATCACTGCGATGAAATCCGATTTGGGATGGTAGGTCATGTCTTGCCTCAGGGTTGAATTGCGTTGCACGGTATAAAGGGCATTGAGACGAGTGAAAACCGGGTTTTAGCGCAATTTTGTGCGCCGGGTTGGCGCGGCATCGGGCAGAAGGAAAAGGCCATGAATAAGGCCATTGCGAAACAGGGGGCGGTTCGGGCGTTGGGGGCGATGTCGGGCACGTCAATGGATGGCGTCGACGCCGCCGTGATCGAGACAGACGGGCACCGGATTCTGGGCTTTGGAGAGACCGGCTATCGCGCATACGCCCCCGAGGAGCGTGACGTGCTGCGTGCGGGGCAGGGACAGTGGCACGGACCACAGGTTGAAGCTGCCGGAGAACTGGTCACACGGGCCCATGCTGAGGTGCTGTCGGACTTCGAAGAGGTCGACCTGATCGGATTCCATGGCCAGACATTGGCGCATGAACCGCGTGGCCGGGGAACCCTGCAAGTGGGCGATGGCAATGGTTTGGCGCAGGCGCTGGGTTTGCCCGTGGTCTGGGATTTTCGCAGTGATGACGTGGCTATGGGAGGCGAGGGTGCGCCGCTTGCGCCTTTCTTCCACTTTGCCTGCGCCAAATGGATCGGTGCGACGGAGCCTTTGTGTTTTCTCAACCTTGGCGGAGTGGGCAACCTGACTTATGCGGACCCGTCTTTTGACGGACCCGAAGCCGCCGGTGCGTTGCTGGCGTTCGATACAGGTCCGGCGAATGCACCGGTTGATGACCTGATGCAGGCGCGACGGGGCCAGCCGATGGATCGCGACGGCGCAATGGCGCGGGAAGGAACGGTTGAAATGGCTGTTTTGGAACAGTTTCTGGCCGAGCCGTTCTTTGCCCGGATGCCCCCCAAATCTCTGGATAGAAACGATTTCGCCAAGATGACCGGGCTGGTTGCTCCTTTGGCAGATGCGGATGCCGTGGCCACCTTGACGGCGATGTGTGCCGCTGGCGTCGCTCAGGGCATGGAGCATTGCCCCAAACCACCTTCTCGTGTGTTGGTCACCGGTGGAGGGCGGCACAATCCCGTGCTGATGGAGATGTTGCGCGTCTCACTCGACTGCGCGGTCGACCCGGTTGAGACCGTGGGGTTGGACGGCGACATGTTGGAAGCGCAGGCTTTCGCCTTTCTTGCGGTGCGTGTGGCGCGCGGGTTGCCGACTTCTGGCCCCGGAACCACCGGAGTTGCCGCTCTGGTCGGTGGCGGAATAGTGTCAGCACCAGAGCGACGAAGCCTTCAAACTCGTTAACGCACGATGGAACGTGCGTAATCGGCGGTGAATTCCGAATACCCATCCGACGTTGATTTCAAATGCGCCTGCGTCCAGTCGTGGAAAGCGGGCAATTGATGAAAGGGCACGTTGGGAAACGCATGGTGTTCGGCGTGGTAGGGCATGTTCCAGGCCAGAAACCGGATCATCCTGTTGGTGAAAGTCGTCCGGGAGTTTTCCAGCATATTCGCGACCGGTGGGCATAAGCCGTGCTCGGCCAGCAGATACAGCCGCAGGATGGGTTGCGCGACCAGAACAGGCAGCAGCCAGATCCAGAACAGCGCAGAGGAAAAGAACAGGCTGACAGCGGCAAGCGCGTAAGTGCCCAGTAACACCCGCGCCTCGGTCTTCATTGCAGAGTGCTGGCGGCGCGGCAGGTAGGGTGCATCAATACGACCCAAGGCGTTCAACACCAGCACTTTTGCCATTCCGGACCAATAAAACCAGCCGCTGAGATAGATCAGCAGGCTTACCCAACTATCAGGTCGCGGTTTGCCGCCCAGTTCGGGATCACGCTCGGGGTCGTTGGTCCATTTATGGTGGGCCAGGTGGAAATACCGGAACCAGACAAAGGGTAGGGCAATGGGCACGGATACCAGATGCCCGACCGCATCATTTAACCAACCGGTCTTGAATGGGGTCTTGTGGGTGCATTCATGGCTGAGAGTAAACAGAAACACCAGCAACGCGCCCTGAGGCAGGATTAAAAGTGGCCAGAGCGGCACTTGAAGCAGGATGCAGGTGCTCAAGGCGGCAATAAATGCCCCGTACAGGCCCAGATGTCTGAGCCCGGCTTTATCCGATCTCTGTTGCAGACGGTCTTTGGTTTCCGCCGGCAGAGAAGCTATCAGCGCACGATGATCCATACAGAAACACTAAACGCTCCACGCGTGGGATCAATCCCTGGGTATGTCGAACCCGGGCTCGGCCAGCTCAAACCCACTGAATTCGAAACCGGGCGAAACGGTGCAACTGACCAAAGTGTATTCGCCAGTGCTGCGCGCTGCCTGCCAGTGGCCCTTTGGTACGATCAGTTGCGGTGCACCGAGGGTCAGGTCGGGGGTCAGCAAGTGGTCTGTGGCTGGTCCCTGATCCGTTTCACTGAGCGACAAAACGAGCGGGGCACCGGCGTGGTAGAGCCAGATCTCGGTCGCATCCACCCGGTGCCAATGGCTGTTTTCGCCTTTTTGCAGCAGGAAATAGATGCAAGTTCCCGTGGCGCGGCCCGGATTGTCCGCTTTCCAGGTTTCGCGATACCACCCACCCTCGGGGTGGCGTTGCAGGTTCAGGTGTTCGATGATCTGGTCAGCGGTCATGGGCCCCTCATGTATTGGCCGCGATTATGCACGGAACCGGGCGATCCGCTATGGCAATCGATGCCGTACTGCTTATGTTTGCCCCATGACCCTGACGATACCTTTTGACAACAGCTATGCCCGCCTGCCGGACGGGTTTTTTGCCCGGCAGAAGCCCGAGCCTGTGCGCGCACCGCGATTGGTGGCTTTTAACGAACCGTTGGCAAAGATACTGGGCGTTTCAGCGGATGATGTTCAGGACCTGGCCCAGATTTTTGCGGGCAACACGGTGCCTGACGGAGCTGAACCACTGGCGCAGTTGTATTCGGGGCACCAATTTGGCCACTACAACCCGCAATTGGGTGACGGGCGCGCGGTCTTGTTGGGGGAAACAGTCGGCACCGACGGCGTGCGACGGGATATTCAATTGAAAGGGTCAGGCCGGACCCCGTTTTCGCGCCAGGGTGACGGGCGTGCCTGGCTGGGGCCGGTGCTGCGCGAATATGTGGTGTCCGAGGCAATGCACGCTTTGGGTATTCCAACGACACGCGCACTTGCTGCGGTTGAAACCGGCGAGATCGTCTTGCGGGAAGGGCCGATGCCCGGCGCAGTCCTGACCCGCGTTGCGCGCAGTCATCTGCGTGTGGGCACCTTTCAGGTCTTTGCCGCACGTGGACAGTTTGACCGGCTTAGACAACTCACGGATTATGCCATCGCGCGGCACTACCCGGATGCTGAGGGTCCGATGGGATTGCTGCGCGCTGTTCGTGACGCGCAGGCGCGTCTTATCCCAGCGTGGATGAGTGTCGGATTCATCCATGGTGTGATGAACACCGACAATTGCGCGATTTCGGGCGAGACGATCGACTATGGCCCGTGTGCGTTTATGGATAGCTATCACCCAAACACAGTCTACAGTTCGATCGACCGCATGGGGCGTTACGCCTATTCCAACCAGCCCGACATCGCGGTGTGGAATCTGGCTCAACTGGCGACCGCGCTGATCCAACAGGTCGAAGACAAAGAGGCCGCCGTCGAAGAGGCGACCGAGATTGTTCACGCCATGCCGGACCTGATGCAACAGCACTGGTTAGAGAGATTCCGCGCCAAGATTGGCCTGAGCACCGCCGAAGACGGTGATTTGCAGCTGGTCTCGGACCTGCTGACACGTATGGCGCAGAATCAGGCTGATTTCACCAATACCTTCAGAGCTTTACCCGGCGATAAGGCACGCGATCAATTCACCGACCCTGAGGCATTCGACAGTTGGTCCGTCTTGTGGCGGGCACGTTTGCAGCGAGAGAGTGCGTCAGAGCAGACCATGACGGCGGCAAATCCGGCATTCACCCCTAGAAATCACCGGGTCGAACAGATGATTCAGGCCGCAGTCGGCGGGGATTATGACCCCTTCCATCGTCTCAGTACGGCGCTGTTGCGGCCATACGAAGATCAACCAGAGAACGTTGACCTGACCCGGCCACCAGCCGAAAGCGAGGTCGTTCAGGCGACATTCTGCGGGACCTGAGGTATCCGATGGCTATAGTAATAGAGCATTGTGTTTCTAACGACCCGACCTTTGACCTGGAATCGCGCCTTTAACTTCATGAGACCACTTCAGACCCTTCGCCTGGCCAGCTACAATATCCAGAAATGCGTCGGCCTGGATTTCCGCAGGCAGCCGCAGCGTATTCTTCAGGTGTTGAACGGAATGCAGGCCGATATCGTTGTTCTGCAAGAGGCCGACAAACGCCTGCCGCCGCGCCCGGCGGCGTTGCCACATTTCATGCTGGAAGAATCTGGTTGGCAAGTTGTCGATCTGGGCGGTGCGGGCAGTTTGGGGTGGCACGGAAATGCGGTGATATGGCGTGGCGATCATATCCAGCTGCGCCAAACCGGGCATCACGACCTGCCGGGGTTCGAACCGCGCGGGGCGGTGCGGGCAGAATTCGACACCCGGATTGGCCCGCTGCGTGTGATGGGGATGCATCTGGGCCTGTTGCCCGCGTCCCGGCGCCAACAGATCACTCATATCCGGCGCTGCGATTCCGATCTGGACCACATGCCCACTGTCTGGGCCGGGGATTTCAACGAATGGTCGCGACAACCGGTACTGGACCACCTTGCCCCCAACATGCGGTTTTTGCCGCCATTACCCAGCTTTCCGGCGGCGCAGCCCTTGGGGGCATTGGACCGGATCGCGTTGGGGCAGGGGCTGAAAGCCATCGCGCACGGTGTGCATGACGCGCGTCCGGCCCATATCGCGTCAGACCATCTTCCTGTCTGGGTGGACCTGCATCGTGCTGCCTGAACTACAATTCCCCAGTAGCGCAGGGCGCATATCCGTACTAAGAACGAAGCCCGAATAGTTCCAAGGGGTCCTTTATGTCCGACACGATCATCGCCCGCTGCGAAGCCAAGGGCTTGCGAATGACAGGCCAGCGCCGGATCATTGCGCATGTGTTGCAGCAGAGCGAGGACCACCCGGACGTAGAAGAGCTTTATGCCCGCGCATCAGCTCAGGATTCAGGTATTTCCATCGCAACCGTCTACCGCACGGTCAAGCTTTTCGAAGAAGCCGGGATTCTGGAACGTCTGGAATTCGGAGACGGGCGGGCGCGGTACGAAGATGCCGAGCGGGATCACCATGACCATCTGATCGATATGCATACGGGCCAAGTGATCGAATTTGTCGATCCCGAGATCGAAGCATTACAGGAAAGAATCGCCGCGAAGCTGGGTTATCGCCTGAAAGGGCACCGGCTGGAGCTTTACGGCGTGCCGCTGGAAAAAGACTGACCCATCACGATCCGCGATTGAACGCCCAACGGTATTTCATCGAAGCATCCCTATAAACTTCTTGCTACGCCTCGAAAGATGCGGTTTTGCTGCCGTAAGGGCCCGCATTTCGTCAGCCTATTTTTACTGGACGCGCAAATGAACAACGTAAACGGCATCCTGCTGATCGTCGCCTCGATGGCTGCGTTCTCGCTAGAGGACATGTTTATCAAGCATCTGTCTGTCACGGTTTCGACCGGGCAGATCATGTTGGTGCTTGGCGTGTTTTGCGGTTTTCTGTTCGTGTTGATGTCGCTGGCCACGCGCAAGCGCATCTTTGATCCGTTCGCCTGGAAACTTCTTCCGATGCTTCGGGCCGGGGCGGAGGGCATTGCCGCCCTGACCTTTGTGACAGCGTTATCGCTGGTCGAATTGTCCACAGTGGCCGCAGTGTTTCAGGCCCTTCCGCTGGTTGTGACGATGGGGGCCGCCTTGTTTCTGGGTGAACAGGTCGGGTGGCGGCGTTGGAGCGCTATTGGTGTTGGCTTTGTCGGCGTGCTGATGATCATCCGCCCGGGGCTGGAGGGGTTTCAGCCTGAATCCCTGCTTGTTGTGGCGACCGTCGTCGGCATCGCCGCACGTGACCTGATCACCCGCCGGCTGGATGCCCGGGTCGCGTCCTCGGTTGTAGCCCTGCAGGCCTATGTTTCCGTGGCGTTGGTTGGGGCGGGCGCGATGCTGTTTCTTGGACAACCCGTCGCGCCGTTGCAAACGGCACAGATTGGTCCCTATCTTGGCGCCGTGGGGTTCGGCGTTTTGGGATATTACGGTATCGTTAAGGCCATGCGGATCGGCGAAGCCTCGGCACTGACACCTTTTCGCTATTCCCGATTGGTGTTCTCGATCACGGCCGGGATGCTGATGTTCGGAGAACGCCCGGATGCCGTGACGATATTTGGGGCTACTCTGATCATCGGATCCGGGATGTATACATTCCTGCGCGAACGCCGACTGGCCAAAGAGATGGCGATTGCCGCCTGACGGATCGTCGCAGGTTTGCGCAAACAGGAACCTGTTAGCCCTAAAGTCCAGTATATAGGCGTGTTAGCGTTAACAATGGCGGTTTACTTTTTGCCCCGTGCTGCTATGAGGCATGCAACCGAATGTATCCATAGGGACGGGCCTCATGAGCACCATCATCGACATCCACGCACGTGAAATTCTGGACAGCCGGGGCAACCCAACGGTCGAAGTCGACGTGATTTTGGAAGACGGCACAATGGGCCGCGCCGCCGTGCCTTCGGGCGCTTCTACAGGGGCCTATGAAGCGGTGGAAAAGCGCGACGGTGACAAATCCCGCTACATGGGCAAAGGTGTGCTTGAGGCCGTCGCCGCCGTGAACGGCGAGATCGCCGAGGAGCTGGTTGGATTTGATGCAACCGAGCAGGTCGCCATCGATCAGACGATGATCGAGCTGGACGGAACCGAAAACAAAGGTCGTCTGGGTGCAAATGCAATTCTGGGCGTCTCGCTGGCGACCGCCAAGGCGGCGGCGGATTTCACCACGCAGCCTCTGTATCGTTACGTTGGCGGCACCTCGGCCCGTGTTCTGCCGGTTCCGATGATGAACATCATCAACGGTGGTGAGCACGCCGACAACCCAATCGACATTCAGGAATTCATGATCATGCCGACCTCGGCCGCGAATATCCGCGAAGCCGTGCGCATGGGCTCTGAGGTCTTCCACACGCTGAAAAAAGAACTGTCCGCCGCTGGTTTGGCCACCGGTGTCGGCGACGAGGGTGGCTTTGCCCCGAACATCGCAAGCACCCGCGAAGCACTGGATTTCATTCTGAAATCTATCGAAAAGGCGGGCTACAAGCCGGGTGAAGAAATCCATCTGGCACTGGATTGCGCTGCGACCGAATACTTCAAAGACGGCAAATATGTTCTGGCGGGCGAAGGTATTTCGTTGAGCTCTGAGGAAAACGCCGCCTATCTGGCCGCGCTGGTCAACGACTACCCGATCATCTCAATCGAAGACGGTATGTCCGAGGATGACTGGGATGGCTGGAAAGCGCTGACAGACGCCATCGGCGACAAGGTGCAGTTGGTGGGCGACGACCTGTTCGTCACCAATCCCGAACGTCTGGCCGAAGGGATCGAGCGTGGATGTGCGAACTCGATGCTGGTCAAGGTGAACCAGATCGGCTCGCTGACTGAAACCCTGCGCGCTGTCGATATGGCCCACCGCGCGCGGTACACCAACGTGATGTCCCACCGCTCGGGCGAGACCGAGGATGCCACCATTGCCGATCTGGCAGTGGCAACCAATTGCGGTCAGATCAAAACCGGATCGCTGGCGCGGTCGGACCGGTTGGCCAAGTACAACCAGCTGATCCGTATCGAGGAATCGTTGGGCGAAGTAGCCGAATACGCCGGGGCTTCGATCCTTCGGACGTAACAGATCGACTGCACTGCGCAGCACCAAGTCAGACACGCCGGATCCAGTGACATGGTCCGGCGTTTTCTTTTATTTTGAGGGCTCTAAAAGCTCAGAATGTCTGACATTGGCGTCATTATGTGTGAACTTGTACCTTTGGAAGTATCTGCCCTCGTGGTATCTTTGTGATACTGCAGAAAGGGGGGCACCATGTCTGCACCAAAAGTCTTTCTTGTAATATCAATGCTTTCCATAGGCGTTCTGGCCGCTTGTGCAGGCCCTGACACGTATCCGATCACGGGGATAGAAGTTTCCAAGGATGACCCGGTCAGAGAAATGTACAACCCTGACCTGATTTTTCGCGGCGAGTCGCGTTAAAGCGGGCGGCTCATCAGAGTATATCGGTCACGAGGTTTGAACCCGCTGCGCAAATACAGCCGCTGAGTCGCCTCGTCTTCGCGGTCGACTTCCAGGTGCAGGGCCGTCAACCCCGCTTCGGCAAGCGCTTTGGGCAAGTCCTGCAGGACTTCTGTGGCTATGCCCCGTTTTCTTACGGCAGGCCGGATATAGATTTCGTCGATAAACCCATCCATTCCACCGAATTCAACTGACCACCCGAAGGTCAGGACGATATAACCCAAGGGTGCGCGACCCGGACCGATCAGGTAGACGCATCCGTGTGGAATACCTTCGAGCAGGGGCAGCAACGCTTCGCGGCGCTGGTCTGCGTCTTGTTCGATACCCGTTTCGGCGTGAAAGGCCGAAACCAGACCCATCAGACGATCCAGATCATCAGGGCGAGCCAGGCGAAGCGCGGCACTCATAGCCGGGCCAGCCGTTCAGTGAGCAGGGCAAAAAAGCCGTCTGCGTCGAGATCGCCGACGAATAGAGCGTTTGGTTTGCGGTCGGTCACGCCCCACCAGTCCGCGACGGTCATGCCCATCGTCAGTTCTGAATGGGTTTCAATCTCGACATTGACATGACGGCCCGTGAACAATTCGGGCCGGATCAGATAGGCCGTGACGCATGGGTCGTGCAGGGGTGCGCCCTCGCTGCCGTATTTATTCTTGTCGAACCGTTCAAAGAAATCCGTCATCTCGGCCACGGCGACGCCGACCTTGTTGCCGATCGCGCGAAAGGCGTCGTTGCGTGGTTTCGTAACAAGTGCCTTGTGTGTTACGTCCAGCGACATCACAACAATAGGTCTGCCGGATGTGAAAACAATATCAGCGGCTTCGGGGTCGACATGAATGTTGAACTCTGCAGTTGGAGTGATGTTTCCGACCTCGAAATATGCGCCTCCCATCAAGACGATTTCCTGAACGCGGTCGACGATGTCAGGCGCTTTCTGGAACGCAGTCGCTATATTGGTCAACGGCCCAAGCGGGCACAGGGTAACCGTTCCCGGTTCGTGGGTACGCAGGGTTTCGATGATGAAATCCACGGCATGCCCGTCCGACAATTTCATTTGCGGGTCTGGTAGGACGGGACCATCCAGACCGGTTTTGCCATGCACATGTTCGGCTGTGACCAGTGGACGTTTCAACGGCCTGTCGCATCCTGCATAGACGGGCACTTCGGTATGTCCCGCAAGTTCACAGACGATACGGGCGTTTTTGGCGGTCAACTCAAGCGGGACGTTACCTGCAACGGCTGTGATGCCAAGAACATCAATGTCTTCCGGGCTGGCCAATGCCAGCAGGATGGCGACGGCGTCGTCCTGACCTGGGTCGGTGTCAATGATGATCTTGCGCGGTGCCATGGTTTGCCTCCCCGGTCCTGAAGGGCGGACACTCGCAAGTGTCGCTTCGCTTGTCTACCCGTTTTAGGTGTCGGCCGCGGCGTCCACCGGCGGGAGTTTGCCGTTGGCGCGGTGTTCCTCGGTTTTTACCTCGTCCCAGAGCGTATCCATCTCTTCCAACGTGCTTTGCGAGGGCGTTTTGCCCCGCTTGGCCAAACGCGCCTCGACCTTCTCGAACCGACGGGTGAACTTGGCGTTGGTCCGTCGCAGCGCGGCCTCGGGCTCGATGCCCAGATGACGGCCAAGATTTACCATCACGAACAGCAGATCGCCGAATTCGTCCTCAAGCGCGTCCGGGTCCATCCTGTTGCGGGCTTCTTCCAGTTCGGCGGCTTCTTCGGTGATCTTGGCAAGCACATGGCTGGCGTCTGGCCAGTCAAATCCAACACGTGCAGCCCGTTTTTGAAGCTTATGAGCCCGCAGCAGGGCGGGTAGGTTGGCGGCAACCCCGTCCAACGCGCCTTTCTGTTCCTTGCCCGCGCGTTCCGCAGCCTTGATGGTTTCCCAGTCCCGTGTCTGTTGCGCGGCAGATTTGTCCCGGGATTCGTCCCCGAACACATGCGGGTGGCGGTCGACCATCTTGTCCGACATGGTGCGAACCACGTCCTGAAAGGTGAAATGCCCGGCCTCTTCAGCCATCTGTGCGTGAAAGACGGACTGGAACAGCAGGTCGCCGAGCTCTCCTTTCAATTCATCATAGGCTTCACGCTCGATGGCGTCTGCGACCTCATAGGCCTCTTCGATTGTGTAGGGGGCGATGGTGCCGAAATCCTGCTCGATATCCCACGGGCAGCCGGAATCCGGATCGCGTAAACGGCGCATGATTTCCAACAGGCGTTCGATCCCAGCGTCGGAATCGTGGATCAGCGGATTTTCAGCCATTGCGAAGCCCCTTGTTCCGGTGTCAGATGCATCCATCTCGCAGCTTGGATCAGGAGTCCACCCCCGATGCCTGTCGTCAACCGTATTGCTGATTTTGCCGCCGATATGACCAAGTGGCGGCAGCACCTGCATTCGATCCCCGAACTGGAATTTGACTGTTTCGAGACGGCGGCGTTCGTAGCGGATCGTTTGCGTGAATTCGGCGTGGACGAATTGCACGAAGGGATCGCCAAAACCGGGATCGTGGCCATCATCAACGGGCAGGGCGAAGGGCCGACCATCGGGTTGCGGGCGGATATGGATGCGCTGCCGATGTCTGAGGAAACGGCAGTGCACTATGCGTCGAAGAACCAGGGCAAGATGCACGCTTGCGGCCATGACGGTCATACCACGATGCTGCTGGGCGCTGCGCGCTACCTGGCCGAGACGCGGAATTTCAGTGGACGGGTCGCGCTGATCTTTCAGCCCGCCGAGGAAGAGGGCGGCGGGGCCGGTGTGATGGTCGAAGAAGGTATCATGGACCGGTTCGACATCTCGCAGGTCTACGCTCTGCACAACGCACCAGGTTTTGAAGAGGGGTATTTCTATACCGCTCCCGGGCCCATTATGGCGGCTGTGGATACGTTCGAGGTGCACATTCAGGGCGTCGGCGGCCACGGTGCTATGCCACACGAGACCAAGGACCCGGTTATGGCGGCTTGCGGAATTGCTCAGGCGATCCAGACCATTGTCAGCCGGAACCACTATGCGCTGGACGATCTGGTGGTGTCGGTCACGCAGATCCATACCGGCACAGTGAACAACGTTATCCCTGACACGGCCTATATCAATGGCACGGTCCGGACCTTCGATCCGAATGTGCGAAAGATGGTGATGCAACGGATGGAGCAGATCGTGCAGGGGCAGGCGGCCTCGTACGGCGTCGAGGCGCGGCTGGAGTATAACATCAGCTATCCTGCCACGATCAATCACGTCGATCAGGCGGCGTTTGCCGCTGATGTCGCGCGCGAGGTTTCAGGCACCGAACGCGTGAATGCCAATGCCGGTCGTGAGATGGGGGCCGAGGATTTTGCCTATATGCTGCAGGAGCGCCCCGGAGCGTATTTGTTTCTGGGCCAAGGTCAGGGTGCCGGGCTGCACCATCCGAAATACAACTTCAACGACGAAATCGCGCCGGTGGGTGCATCCTTTTTCGCGAGGATCGTGGAAAAGGCGCTGCCTGTGGCTTGACGTTTGCGCGCGTCGCCGACCCATCGGGAACTTTGGAAGGAAGAGATCCCGAAATGGCATTGGAAGATGCAAAAAATCAGGTGGACGAGGCGTTCACCAACCCGGACCTCAAAGGTCTGTCCTATGAGAATACATTTGGCGGCGCGACGTCTTTCCTGCGTCGCCTGTACACCAAGGATCTGAAAGGGGTGGACATTGCAGTAACCGGTGTGCCCTTCGATCAGGCGGTCACCAACCGCCCCGGAACCCGTCTTGGCCCGCGTGCGATCCGTGAAGCCAGTGCATTGCAATCACCTGATGCGCCTTATGGCTGGCCTTTCGATGCGCTGAGTGAACTGGCAATCATCGACTATGGAGATATGGCCTATGACTACGCGAATATCCCGGCCTTTCCAGACACGCTGACCGATCACATTCGTACCATTCTGGCGGGCGATGTGGCCTCGGTCACGTTGGGCGGCGATCACTATATCAGCTTTCCGATCCTCAAGGCCTATGCTGAAAAATACGGGCCCATGTCGCTGCTGCAATTCGATGCTCATACAGACACTTGGGCCGATGATGACATGTCCCGTGTGGATCACGGCACCATGTTCTACAAGGCAGTGAAATCGGGGATCGTGGACCCCAAACGCTCGGTTCAGGTCGGTATTCGCACGACAAACGAGGATACTCTGGGCGTCAACATCATCGACGCACGAGAGGTTTACGAATCCGGCCCTGCGGCCGTGGCGCAGAAGATCAAAGGCATCCTGGGCGACAGCCCGGTTTATCTGAGCTTCGACATCGACGGGCTGGACCCGGCTTTTGCCCCCGGCACCGGCACACCGGTCTGGGGCGGGCTGACCTCGATCCAGACACAGATTATCCTGCGCGACATTGCCGGGATAAACATCAAAGGCGGAGACGTGGTTGAGGTGTCGCCACCATTCGATACCTCCGGGGCAACGGCAATTGCGGGCGCACACGTGGCGACGCAGATCATCTGCCTGCTGGGGTGGAACAAGCTAACCTAAGCGGCATTAACCTTTGGTTAGCCATAGTTCCGGTATGTGCATCTAAAACGCGACCGGCAAAAGGGGCGACAGGCATGACAGATTTCAACCAACCCATCAGCGGCAATGATCTGGCGCGGTTTTCCGGGCCGAACACCTTCATGCGATTGCCGCAGGCGGGGTCTTTGGACGGGCTGGATGTGGCGGTGTTGGGAATTCCGATGGATATCGGCACCTCGTGGCGGTCGGGCACCCGGTTTGGGCCGAAACAAATCCGAAGCGAAAGCGCGATGATCCGGCCCTATAACATGGCGACGAAGGCAGCCCCGTTCGACAGTTTGCAGATTGCGGATATCGGTGATCTGGCGATCAACACCTTCTCGCTGGCCGACAGTCTGAAGATCATCAAAGACAGCTATGACGGCATTCTGGCGCAGGGCGTTATCCCGGTGGCGATGGGCGGGGACCACTCGATAACCCTGCCGATCCTGCGGGCGATTGCGGCAAAGCATGGGCCTGTCGCCTTGGTGCATGTAGATGCCCATGCGGATGTCAACGATGAAATGTTCGGCGAGCGGGAGACCCACGGAACCGTCTTCCGCCGCGCCTATGAAGAAGATTTGATCGTCGCAGACAAAACGTTTCAGATCGGCATCCGCGGCTCGGGCTACGCGGCAGACGACTTCACCGAGGCGCAGGGCTGGGGTTTTCGCCAGTTCCCTGCATGGGAGTTGTGGCAGCAGAACCTGACCGAGATCGGGTCGCAAATCCGCAAGACCGTGGGGGATCACTCGGTCTACATAACCTATGACATCGACAGTCTGGACCCGGCTTATGCCCCCGGCACCGGCACGCCTGAGATCGGGGGACTGACCACGCCGCAAGCACTGCAACTGATCCATGCGCTTCAGGGCTTGAACGTTGTGGGTTGCGACCTTGTCGAAGTCTCGCCGCCCTATGATCCTTCGGGCAATACGGCGCTGACCGCTGCGAACATTCTGTTCGAACTGCTCTGCATCCTGCCCGGAGTGACGTCACGGTAATCGCCTATTTGGGTTGTTTCCCAAGGTGTTGAGGTTACGGTCCTGCAAAAGGACGGGTTCAGGATGGCAAAAATGGTGCTCTGGCTGCTGATAGGGTTTGTGGTTCTACTTGGAGCCTACATTCGGCTGGCGCCGTCGGACCCCGGGTTGTGGCATGTGACGCCGATCGGAGAAGCAAATCAGGATTTGGCAGGCGGCGTGATCCGTGTGGTTGAAACTGGTCCCAAGGGTCTGGCGCGTCTGGACGCCGTCGCCCGCGAAACGCCGCGTACCTCGGTTTTGGCCGGTTCGGTCCAAGAGGGGATGGTCACCTACCTCACACGCTCGCGCGTGTTCGGTTTTCCAGATTACACGACCGTTCAGCAGGACGGGAACATGCTGCGTATTTACGCAAGGCTTCGATTTGGTCGGAGGGATTTTGGGGTGAATAAAGCACGGGTTGATGGGTGGCTGACGAGCATTGAAGGTCAGTGATAGATGCGCGGTAGAGAGGAAGATCTAGAGGTAAATGAATATGAAAGGAAGCTTCAGAAAGCGACGGATTAGTTAGTGAAAGCCGGACTCTGGAGGCCGGGAAAACTACCGCTTTCTTTTAGAGTTGCTAGAAAATAGGGTTTCCATCCTAAACCCTATCGGTATCAGTCGGTGAGCGAAAATTTCATATTCTTCGCTTTTATGTTCGCGGCAATCCCAATTGTTCTGAAGATTGTCACCGGGCAGGGGTTGGGGGTTTACTTCCTATGGCCGGTCCTGGCGCTTTATGCTGGCGCAAGCGTCTTTGCAGGCTTGCTCTTTTCTGCGCTCATTCGTTGGAATTGCAGACGTAAGAAACTAAGCGAATGGCGGGAGTTTTGAGTTATCAAGACGCTGAGCTGGACGAGTTCGTTCCAAGATCAGGGGCAAGGTTCTGCCTCAAACCCGACGACAAACACCCTTCCTGAACCTCGCGCCACATCGGTACGTTCAGGGACATCTGGCACTGGGCCATGAACATACGGCCATCGACTTGCATGCAGATCAGTTCACCCAATTCGACACGGGTGCCGGATTTATCGGTACAATAGCAATCCTGAACCTTGCCGCCGGGGCCAACGACATCGGCCATCGCCGGTGCCGCGCAGAGGGTGAGAGCAAGCACAATCCGTTTCATGCGACCAGCTTAGCACATGGCTGGCCCTTGACCAAAGCCCCCGGATGATAGACACCGCCGTGATGATCCCCGAAGAACGACTTGAACAGATCACCCAGCGTTTCCAGTATCTCGAAGCTGCCATGGCCGATGGCGCCTCGGGCGGGGACATTGCGGCCCTTGCCAAGGAATATTCCGACCTCAAACCGGTCGTCGATCAGATCATGGCCTGGCGTCAGCTTGTGGCCGATCTGGCCGAGGCCGAGGCGATGCTGGCCGACCCCGATATGAAAGAACTGGCCGAGGAGGAAATTCCCGAGCTGCAGACCAAGATACCCGAGGCGGAACATGCGTTGCAATTGGCCCTGTTGCCAAAGGACGCCGCAGATGCGCGCCCTGCGATGCTGGAAATCCGGCCGGGGACGGGCGGGGACGAGGCCGCCTTGTTTGCCGGGGATCTCTTGCGGATGTATCAGCGTTACGCCGAAGCACGGGGCTGGCGGTTTGAGATTATTGAGGAGCAGGCCTCTGATCTGGGCGGCATCAAAGAGGTGGTCGCGCATATCAAGGGCGACAACGTGTTTGCCCGGATGAAATACGAATCCGGTGTGCACCGGGTGCAGCGGGTCCCGGAAACCGAAAGCGGCGGGCGGATTCACACCTCTGCCGCGACAGTCGCGGTTCTGCCCGAAGCCGAGGATGTGGACATCCAGATCGATGCCAATGACATCCGAATCGACACGATGCGTTCGTCTGGCGCGGGCGGACAGCACGTGAACACCACCGACTCGGCGGTACGGATCACGCACCTTCCGACAGGTCTGGTTGTGACCAGCTCCGAGAAGTCCCAGCATCGCAACCGCGAGATCGCGATGCAGGTGCTGAAAACCCGCCTCTACGATCTGGAACGGCAGCGGATCGACAGTGAACGGTCGGCGGATCGGGCCAGTCAGGTGGGCTCAGGTGATCGCTCGGAGCGGATCAGAACTTACAATTTCCCGCAAGGGCGCATGACCGATCATCGCATCAATCTGACGCTGTACAAGCTGGATCAGGTGATGCAGGGCGATCTGGATGAGGTCATCGATGCGCTGACAGCAGATGACCAGGCCCGCCTATTGGCCGAGATGGCGCAATGACCGGTGCACAGACAGCAGCACAGGCGATGGTGGACGCAACAGCGCGGCTGCGGGCGGCGGGTGTCGATGACCCGGCCCGGGATGCGCGCCTTCTGCTCGCCCACGCGGCGCGGGTCGAAGCCAGTCGGGTGACGCTAATCGCGCCGGAAGAGCTGTCTGTGGAAATTGCCGAGCGCTACGATCAGTTGATATCGCTTCGGGCCATACGGGTGCCAGTGTCGCATTTACTGGGTGAACGCGAATTTTATGGTCGCCGTTTCCGGGTCAGCCGGGATGTGCTGGACCCTCGGCCTGAAACCGAAATTCTGATTGAGGTCGCCCTGAGTGAGCCTTTCGATCACGTTCTGGATCTGGGCGTAGGCTCGGGGTGTATCCTGATCACTCTGCTGGCCGAGCGCACCAGTGCGTCGGGTATAGGGATCGATCTAAGCGAGGCCGCCTGTTTGCAGGCCAGCGCCAACGCCGTGCAGCACAAGGTGCAGGGGCGGGCAGAGATTCTGCAATCCAACTGGTTTGAAAACATTGATGGCAAATTTGACCTTATTGTTTCCAATCCGCCATATATTTCGCTGTCCGAGATGAACG
Organism: Ruegeria sp.; assembly: GCF_965243365.1. GTDB lineage: Bacteria > Pseudomonadota > Alphaproteobacteria > Rhodobacterales > Rhodobacteraceae > Ruegeria. The sequence goes on from NZ_CBDEUW010000002.1 coordinate 3,061,113, forward strand.
AGCTGTCTCCGGAAGTGCGCGAGTACGAGCCGCGTCTGGCTCTGACCGATGAAGGCGACGGTCTGGAAGCCTATCGCCATATTGCGGCCTCTGCCCCTGATTTTATGGCGCCACGGGGCCGTATTCTGGTGGAGATCGGTTCGTCACAGGCGGCTGATGTGGCTTCGTTGTTTGACGCAACTGGCCTGTCACAGATCCGCGTGATCCCTGATCTGGACGGTCGCGATCGCGTGGTGAGTGCAAGAATGCCCGGTTAAACCGCGATTTTGCGGCTGAATAACGCCAATGAATGTAAAAAAGCTGCGAAATTTATGAATAACCCCTTGTCTGCGCCCGCAGGACATGTTTACTCAGGATTAGTCGGCGAGGTTGACGCTGTTCCAGCGCACCCCTGACGCCAAGCCCAAAAAAGTCGATGACACGGTACGGGACAAGCCTCTGAGCAGCGTAAAGTACGGGTTGATCGACAGTGAATGACAAGGCTGACGTAAAGTAAGATGAGATCTTCCAAATCCCGCTCGCGGGCCAAGAATAACCGCAATCGTCCTTCTGGCGGCAACGTCGTTAACCGGGTCTTTGACAGCTCGGGTCCCGAAGGTAAGGTGCGTGGCACACCGCAGCAGATCATTGACAAGTACAACCAACTGGCGCGCGATGCCCAGCTGTCGAATGACCGTGTGGCTGCTGAGAACTTTCAACAACATGCCGAGCATTATCTGCGCATGCTGAGCGAAGCCCAACGCGAGATTGAAGCGCGCCGCGAAGAGCAAGAGCGCCAGAACCGCGAACGCCAAGCCGAGCGTGATCGCGAACGCGCCGAGCGTCAGGAGCGTGAAGCTGCCCGCCAGTCTGATCCGGCCGAAGCTCCGCAGCCTGATGTGATGGGTTTTGACGCGCCCGAGGCTGCTCCGGAATCCGGGCTGGTTGAGACACCGGAAAGCAAGGGTGCCGAAGCTGAAGCGACGGAAAAGAAGGAAAAGCCTGCCCGCCGTCCGCGAACCCGCAAACCCAAAGCCGCGCCCGTTGCTGCCGAGGAAGCGCCCAAAACAGACGGGGACGCTCCGGAAGCGGCGGAATAACTTCGGTTCAGAAAAAATAAAGCTCCGAGGTACTGACCTCGGGGCTTTTTTCATGCCTTCACGATTTTTGGACCTCACGGGCCAATGCACAAAACGCCTCAAGCGGCACTTGTTCGGCTCGCTCGGTCGGCTTGATGCCTGCGGCCAGCAGGCGGTCTTCGATGTCGGGGGCCACGCCTTTCAGCGAGGCGCGCAGCATTTTGCGGCGCTGGTTAAAGGCGGCGGCCACAACGCGTGACAGTGTGGCAGAGTCGGCGGGATAGCGTGGCTCGGGCAAGGCAGTCAGATGGACCACGGCGCTGGAGACTTTGGGTGGTGGGGTGAAGGCCCCGGGCGGTAAAGACATGGCGATGCGCGCCTCGGCCCGCCATTGGGCGAGGATGGCGAGGCGGCCATAGGCTTTGCTGCCAGGTTGGGCCACGATGCGCTCGGCGACCTCGCGCTGGAACATCAGGGTCAGGCTCTGCCAGAAGGGCGGCCATTCGGGCGGGGTCAGCCAGCGGACCAGCAGTTCGGTGCCGACATTGTAGGGCAGATTGGCAGCAACCCGAATCGGCGGGGTCAGATGCGCCAGAGGGTCGATTTCCAGCGCGTCGCCGTTGATCACTTCGAGCTGGCCGGGATAAGCGGCGGCGATGTCGTTAAGTGCCGCGATGCAGCGGGTGTCTTTCTCGACCGCGACGACCTTGCGCGCACCCTCGGACAGCAACCCGCGCGTCAACCCCCCGGGGCCGGGGCCGATCTCAAGCACATCGCATTGGGTCAGGTCGCCAGCCTGACGGGCGATCTTGGCAGTCAGGTTCAGGTCCAGCAAGAAGTTCTGGCCCAACGATTTGCGCGCCGAAAGCTGGTGGGCTGCGATGACCTCGCGCAGGGGGGGGAGATTGTCGATTGCGCTCATGATGCGGTTACCGTGACGCGTGGTTGGGGCGGTGCGCCAGAGATTTTTTGCCTCCGGCGGGGATATTTTTAGCCAGGTGAAGGATCACGGGGTGTGTGCCATACGGTGGGCGAGTTTCAGGGCCTCGATCAGGCTTGTAGGGTTGGCGATGCCTTGCCCGGCGATGTCCAGCGCAGTGCCGTGGTCCGGGGATGTGCGGATGAAGGGCAGGCCCAGGGTCACGTTAACACCTTTGTCGAAATCAAGCGTCTTGATCGGGATCAGGGCCTGATCGTGGTACATCGCTACCGCTGCGTCATAGCGTGCGCGGGCGGCGGCGTGGAACATTGTATCTGCCGGGTGCGGGCCGGTGATCTTGTAGCCATCGGGCGTGAATTCTTCCAACATCGGGGTGATCCAGTCCAACTCCTCGGTGCCCATCTTGCCGCCTTCGCCGGCGTGGGGATTAAGACCTGCAACTGCGATGCGCGGGTGAGCAATACCGAACTGTTCGCGCAGCCCTTGCGCGGTTATGTCGAGCGTTTCGCGCAGCAGGTCCGGTGTCAGCGCGGTTGGAACCTGCGACAGGGGGATATGGATCGTGGCCGGAACGACACGCAGTTGATCGCTGGCCAGCATCATGACAACCCGGTCGCGCCCGGCAAGTGCGGCCAGAAACTCGGTGTGGCCCGGATAGGAAAAGCCAGCGCCGTCAATCAGTGCTTTTTTGTGGATTGGCGCGGTACAGAGCGCCGAAGCAGAGCCGTTTTGAACCAGCGCTACGCCTTGTTCGATGGCCTTGATGACGGCGGGTGCATTGGCAGGTTCGGGTTGGCCCGGGATATTCGGGGCCGGGAATTCCATATGCAGAACAGGCAGGGCGCTGCTGCTGGCGGTGCGAGTTTGCGACAGGTCCGCGATCCGCGCCACTGGTGTTGCCTCGGGCAGATGCGATGCGTCGCCGATATAGACAAAGGGGCAGTTGCCCCGTAGCGCATCCCAGGCTTTGGCGGCGATTTCCGGCCCGATGCCCGCCGGATCACCGCAGCTGAGCGCGATTGGCGCGGTCATTGTTCGATGATAACGGCGTCGGCCCTCAGTTGTTCCAACAGGCTTTCGGCGAAGGCCTGCAGACGCTGCTGGGTGAGGGCGTTGGCGACATCGACGCGGGACGTGTCCTCGCCCAGATCACGGGTGCGGTTGCACATCATCAGAAACACCAGAGTCTGGCCGTTGTTGCGGGTCAGCGCGGTCGAAACTTCGTTCGGGTCCAGCTTGGCAAGTTCCAGTGCAATATCACGCGGGATTTCGGACGTGGCTGCGGAAACGCGGTCAAGCACTTCGGCAGGCTGATCCTTTGCGACGCCGTATAGATCGTCGCATGTATCGATTTCTTCCTTCAGGCGGGCTGCGGTGGCCAGGCTGTCGGCGCTGCGCCCGCCTGGCAGGTAGTAGGCGGCATAGTCGATCTTGGAGTAGCGCGGCGTGCCAGAAGAAACTTCACGAATGCCACGCATCTGAAACAGAGCGACCGCATTGGGCAAGGTAATCGGTTCGGTGATCTGCCCGTTCTTCAGGCTCAGAATGACCTCTTGCAAGGCGGGTGGTAGATTGGTGATTGGCAGCCAATCGAGGCGTCCGCCATTGTCCCGGGTCGCGGCAGCCGAGTACTGGGTTGCGGCAGCGGAGAACGCATCCTGAGTGTCAAGGCGCGAAATTTCTGTGGCCAGCGCGTTGGCCTGCGCGACCGTTTGTGGCGTAACAGGGATGATGAGTTCCGACAGCAAAATCTGCAGGCCGCCGCCGCCGCCCTGACCCAAGGCGCGGTTGATCTCGTCATCAGTCGGGCGCGCTTGCGAGATGAAGCGGGCAGCGATGTAGTCGCGCCATGATAATTGATCGGCCACGAAGTCGCGTACTGTTTCCGGGTCGACCCCAACGTCGCCCAGGGCCTGAAGGAACTGATCGGTGCTGAGTTGCCCTCGCGCGGCAAATTCGTCGATCCCGGCCTGCACGTCTTCAGGAGCTGCCTGGATGCCCGCGTCACGCATGGCCTGCTTGCGTAGGCGATCATCGATCAGGGCCTGGCGCACTTCGGCCTCGGAACTGCCGGGGATGCCGAGGACGTCCAGAAACTGTTGCCTCTGTTGCAGTTCATACCAGGTGACGATGTCCTGGTTCACCCGGATCGCCGGGGAAAACAGGCTTTGTCCGTGGGCCTGCGGTGCCAGAGCGACCAGCGCTGCGGTCAGCGCAGGTATGGCCGGATTGGTCCAGCCGGAACGGAAAAACTTAGTTAGGCCTGAGATCAGCTGCATGACTTTTTATACTTCTTACCACCGCTTTCGACGGAATACCCTGTCAGGGCAACGGTAAAGCCGATTTCCGTCGAAGGCTCAATACTTGATGTCGATGTAAAGCGCCGTCTTACGGACATGTTAAACCTGACGCACTCATTGCTGTAGGTGACGCCGACGCCAAACCGAATGGGTTCGGATTCGCTCAGATCATAGCGGGCAAAGGCGCTGGTCAGCCAGTTCTGATCGACGCGATACCGTCCGGTCAGCCAGAGCTCCGAGATTTCGTCGCCAGCATTTTCCGCCGGATCCGGTTCCTGCCAGACATAGCTGCCGGTCAGCAGAGTTTCATCTTTGGCCCAGGCGGTGCGAATCTCTGCCTTGGAGAAGCTGAAATCGTCATCCAACAGACCACGGGCCGCCAGCGTCAGGCCTTTGCCGTTGTCGAGTTGCCCGGCCAGCAGGATGTCGGAGGCCGTGCCCTGCAAGCCGGATGTCAGCGTGAAATCGGGGTCTTGGGTGGTTCGAAACACCTGACCAACCGTGGCCTGCGCGCGCCAGCCCGAAGTGTCGAACCGTGCCCAGTTCAGGCCAAACACCGCTGTCGTTCCGTCTTCGCGCCGATCCTCTGCCGGAAAGCGTGACAGAGACAGCAGGTTACCCTGATCGAACTCCTGAAACGTACTCTCATCGTTTGGCACATCGGTGTCCGAGACATGGGTCCACCCGATCTGAGCAATCGGTTCAAGGATTTGTGTCGCGCCTGATTGTTCCCGGCGCTGCATGGGATAGCGCAACGTCAGTGCCGCGCGCGGGGTCGAGCGGGTGATGTTGTTGGGATAGGCACTGTCGTCGCGAATATCGAACGTATCGACCGAAGCGCCGAACTGCGCGTCGGCCCGTAGACCAGTAGCGAAGGTCCAACTGCGCAGCCATTCGGCATCAAATGTCGCCCGCGCGACGTCCCGGCCGATGATATCCTGATCGCTGGTGCGTTCGTGAGCATGGCCGATAAACGCGAGCTGAACTTCCCCGCCCAAGGCATTGGGGAAAAATCGCTTTCGGTAATTCAGATCGAAGACACGAGACGGGATTTCATCCTGCTGTTCGCTGTCGCGCAATGTTTTGTAGTAGATGAAGCTGGTCTTGAAAGCGGCATCGCGTTTGATCCGTTCCAGCGCGATTTCACTGCGCAGCCGGTCAAAGTCAGGCAGACCGTAGTCCGCCAGATACGCGTCGTCCGACGTGGTCTTGAGATCAAAGGTGAACCGGTAGTCGTTCTTCAGATTGAACCAGCCATTGGCAAAGAAATAACCGCGGTCCTGGTCAAGTTGCAGATCGTCCCGGGTAAAGGCACCGTCGAACCGGATGCGACCGCGCTTGAAGGCCTGGCGATAGCGGTAGCCCAGCGTACGGGTTTTAGGTGATACGTAAGGGGTCAGCGTCAGGTCTTTGTGATCGCCGAGTTTGAAGAAATACGGAACCTGCAATCCGGTGCCCAGCTGCGATGTCGTGCGAAGCGAAGGCACCAGAAAACCTGTGGCGCGGTCCAGTGTCGGGTCAGGTAGGCGCAGCGCCGGAAAATAAAAAACGGGCAGATCCAGAATGCGCAGCTGCGCGCCTTCGAAATATAGCTGCTGTTCCACCTGATCGTGGGTCACTTTGCGCGCTCGGATTTGCCACAGCGGGGGCCTGCCATCGGCGCACACATGACACGAGGTCGCGGCAACCTTGCTGAACTGTGTGTACCGGCCCGCCGCACGTGTGGCCTGAACCGAAGCAATCTGGACCTGTTGGTCAAACACCATCCGTGCCCCGGTCAGCAGGCCGTTCTGAAAACCGCTATCCAGCTCGGCCGAATTGGCCAGCAGCGTGGATTGTCCCCCCTGATCAATACGAATGGGGCCAGTCAGGGTCAGCGCGCCGGTTTCGCGGTCGTAGATCACTTTGCTGGCGGTCAGCTTGGTGTCGCCCTGAAAGGCCTCGACATTGCCCTCGGCCACAAGTTTGCGGTCCGGCGTGATGAAAATCTTGTCGGCGACCAGCAGGGCGGGCTGTTCTTCCTGCGCCGTCTGATCCGGGGTCGGAGGGTCCCCTGCTGTTTGTGCCGATCCGCCAACCGGCACCGACAGCACCAATGCGCTGGACAACAAGGCCATCAGTACTGGACGCATCAGCCGTCCTCCGCGTGCAGCAAAAGGCCCAGCGACAGCAGGACGGCGGCAAAAGGTGGTGCCCAGGCGGAAATGAGGATCGGTAACTGCCCGTTTTCACCCAGAATCTGGGCGAAGTTTCGAATAAAATAGATAGCAAAGCCCAACAGAACGGCGGTCAGCACCGCGACCCCGGTGCCGCCAAACCGCACATGGCGCATGGTGAAAGCGGCACCTATCAGCACCATCGAGACCAGAAAGAACGGTCGTGCCAGCTGTACCTGAAACCAGACCTCGTACTGCTTGGTGGAAAACCCGGCCTCTCGCAAATCGCGAATCAACTGCGGCAGGTCATAGACCGAGATCGAGTCCTGCTGGCCGAGCCTGTCGAGAATGCGATCGCGCGTCAGTGTCGTCGGCAGGTTCAGAACCTCGCGCGTGATTGCATTGGCCTCGGGGTTCAGGTCGTCCTGAATTGTCCAGACCTTGGCCTGACGCAGCGCCCAATGGCCGTTTTCCAGTTGGGCTTGTTTGGCGAAAATCTGTTCCGTTGGTTTGCCGTCGGGCGAGAACGTGGTGATCGTCACGTCGCGCAGGCCCAGCTTGTCTCCGTTCAGCGTGCCCTGAGCGTGGATCACGGATTGCCCGGCGGCTGAACCCTGGCGCAGCCACAACCCCTCGCGGCTGATTGACAAGGTCGAGCTGCCGTTGTTGCGGTAGCTGTCAGACAGCCGCTGGAATTCTTCCGACGTGGCTGCCGCAAATGGGTTGAGCAAAGCCACCGCCAGCGTCCCTATGATCAGCGCCAGCAATACCGGGGCCACCAGTGCCCGAATTCCCGACCTACCAATGGCGCGGGTCACCACCAGCTCGGAACTGCGGGCCAGACCGACAAACAGTGCGATTGTGGACAGGATCATCAACAGCGGCAGCATCTCGCTGATGGCGGCCGGTGTGTTCAGGAAGGTCAACCGTAGCAGCTGGCCAAAAGACAGATTCGCATCGTCAAAACGCCGGGCCTGTTCGATCAGGTCGATCAACATCATCAGAACCAGAAAGATGGCTCCGATCACGGCAAAGCTCTGCAGGAAGCGGCGGGCAAAGTAACGGTCGAGGATCACGCGGCGTCCCTCGGGCTGAGAAAAAGTTCGGGAATCACATGCAGCGTGCCACGGCCTGCGCCCATACGCGACGGCCTATGCCTGCCGAATGATATCACTGTGTAGTCCCCCGAAACCTGCCGGTAATTTTCGGGCGACCATAATGCAATTGCGGGGCGGGGAAAACTGCTATCTGGTCAACCGCGGCAGCGCGGGCTAGGTCTTGTGCAACGCATTTTTCAGGAGCACCTCATGAGCAGCCTTGTCCCCGTCCGTTTTCAACCCTTCGACCTTGATCTGATGGCTCAGGCCAAAGGGCGGGTCGCGATAATCGTGACCGAAGATGGCAAGATGGGGCCGGCGGTGCGACGGGCCAACCGGCTGACACGTGGTGCGGTTGCACGGTTGGTGGAAAGCGAGCGGTTTGAAAAGGTCAAAGAGGGTGAGGTAATCTCGCTGGCCTGGCCCGGCGGAATGGAGGCCGAGGCGCTGGATGTGTTGGTTCTTCCGCGCCGCCCGGATCAGGACGCGGCACGTAAGGCAGGGGCGAAGCTGGCCAAGCTGGCAGGGGGCAAGGCCGTGCTGGTCATGGCGGGCAATCAGGTCCGGACCGAGGATCTGACCCTTGGCATGGTCCTGCGCAGCTATGATTTCGATGTACATAAGACAAAGGATTCGGATCCGGCGGCTGAGATCATCATCGCCCATAACAAGCCGGAAGACGCCGAGGCCGCATTTGCCCCGCTATATGCCGTGGCCGATGGCGTGCGGATGACCCGTGATCTGACCAATGAGCCGGCCAATGTCCTGACCACCACAGAATTCGCCAACCGTCTGGACGAAATGAAGGCGCTTGGCCTTGAGGTCGAGGTGCTGGATGAAGACAAGCTGGCCGAACTGGGCATGCGGACGCTGCTGAGCGTGGGGCAGGGCTCGGACAGCCCGTCAAAAGTTGTGGTGATGCAGTGGAACGGCGGCGACGAGGATGATGCGCCACTGGCCTTGGTCGGTAAGGGTGTGGTGTTTGACACCGGTGGTATCTCGCTAAAACCTGCGGGCGGCATGGAAGACATGACCATGGACATGGGCGGCGCGGGTGTTGTCGCTGGTACCATGCGCGCGTTGGCCAAGCGCAAGGCCAAGGCCAATGTTGTGGGTTTGGTCGGGTTGGTTGAAAACATGCCCTCGGGCAATGCGACCCGCCCGGGCGATGTGGTCAAGTCGATGAAGGGCGACACGGTTGAGATCATCAACACCGATGCCGAGGGCCGATTGGTTCTGTGTGACGTGATGTGGTACGCGCAGGAACGGTTCAACCCGGTCGGTATGATCGATCTGGCAACCCTGACCGGCGCGATCATCATCGGGCTGGGGCACGAGAATGCCGGTGTCTTTTCAAACAATGACACCTTTTGCGACGCCTTCCTGAAATCTGCCAAAGCCGAGGATGAGTGCGCGTGGCGTCTGCCTTTGGGCAAGGCCTATGACGACCTGCTGAAATCCCGGATAGCGGACATGAAGAATGTGGGCGGACGGCCTGCGGGGTCGATCACCGCAGCGCAGTTCCTGCAGCGCTTCGTTAAAGAAGAAACACCCTGGATTCATCTGGACATTGCCGGTGTCGCCTCAGTCTCGTCCGAGACGTCATATGCGCCCAAAGGGGCAACGGGTTGGGGCGTTCGTGCGCTCAGCCGTTTTGTGCAGGACAATTTCGAGTAAACAATGGGCGCTGTCTATTTCTACCACCTGACCCAACGTCCGCTTGAGCATACTTTGCCGGTACTGCTGGACAAGGCGCGGCAGGCCGGGTGGCGGATTGCCGTGCGGGGCACTGATCCGGCACGGATGGACTGGCTTGATGGGAAGCTGTGGTTGGGGGCCGACGAAGGGTTCCTGCCACATGGTCGCGCTGGTGGGGCGCATGATGCAGATCAGCCGATATTATTGACCACAGACACCGCAGCGGGCAACGGCGCCACCTGCGTGATGGCGGTGGATGGCGCGGAGGTGGGGCCAGATGAGGTCAACGCGCTGGAGCGAGTCTGTATTCTGTTCAACGGCACAGATGACGCCGCGGTTCAGCATGCGCGCGGGCAATGGAAAGCCCTGACCGCTGCGGGGTGTTCGGCGCAGTATTGGTCCGAGGAATCGGGCAAGTGGGAGAAAAAGGCCGAAGCTTAATCGGCCAAGTTGTTTTCTGGAGATTTATTCATGGACAAAAAGCCTTTGGGCCGCACCGGGATCATGGTGACAGACATGTGCCTTGGGACAATGACCTTTGGCACTCAGACGTCAGAAAGAGATGCCCATCGGCAGATGGATATGGCATTGGCGGCAGGGCTGAATTTCGTTGACGCGGCCGAGATGTATCCGGTGAACCCGATCTCGAAAGAAACCGTGGGTTTGACCGAGGAAATCCTGGGCAATTGGAACGCTGCCAATGCTGCGCGGCGCGATCATTACGTTCTGGCGACCAAACATTCGGGCGAGGGGTTTGTGCACGCGCGCGGTGGCGCACCGATCTCACAGGAAACCATCCCCGAGGCGGTCGAGGGATCGCTGCGCCGGTTGCAGACGGATTACATCGATCTCTATCAGTTCCATTGGCCCAATCGCGGCAGCTATATGTTCCGCAAGAACTGGGACTATGCTCCAACGGGTGGCAACAAGGATGCGGTTCTTGACGAGATGCGGGGCTGTCTGGATGCGTTGCAGGCGCAGGTCGACAAGGGCAACATCCGCGCCTTTGGTCTGTCCAACGAAAGCGCCTGGGGCACTGCGCAATGGTTGCGACTGTCCGAAGAGATGGGCGGGCCGCGCGTGGCCTCGATCCAGAACGAGTATTCCTTGCTGTGCCGTTTGTTTGACACGGACCTGGCCGAGCTGTGCCTGTTTGAGGATGTGGGTCTGCTGGCGTTCTCGCCCCTGGCGGCAGGGTTTCTGACCGGAAAGTATCAAGGCGGTGCGGTTCCGGACGGATCGCGCATGTCGATTGTACCGGAAATGGGCGGACGCAGGACCGAAAGAGTGTTTGACGCGGTTGCGGCCTATCTGGATATCGCTGAACGTCATGGGTTGGACCCGGTTCATATGTCGCTGGCCTGGTGTCGCAGCCGGTCCTTCATGGGCTCGGTGATCTTTGGCGCGACAAGCACCGATCAATTGGACCATATTCTAGGCGGTTTGGATCTGGTGCTGCCGCCCGAGGTTCTGGCGGAGATTAACAGGGTCCACCGGGCGTATCCCATGCCCTACTAGGGGCAGGGGGCTCTGCCCCCGTCGCCTTTGGCGACTCCCCCGGGATATTTTTGGCCAGATGAAGGGGATCCGGTCAGTGGTGGGTCGGTAGCGTGCGGTCCTGACGCAGGTCGCGGGCAGAGAGTCCATGAGCCGTGCGAAAGGCGCGGGCGAAGCTGGATTGCGAGGTGAAGCCGGTGGCCAGCGCGACATCCATCAAAGGCATGTCGGTATCGGTGACAAGGCGGCGGGCCTCGGCCAGGCGCAGTTGCAGGTAGTGGTCTTGCGGCGTGGTGTTCAGGCGCAGGCGGAATTGCTGTTGCAGTGTGCGGGGGCTGGTTCCAAGGCGGTCGGCGATATACGCCAGAGGCAGCGGCTCATCCAGCGAGGACTCCATCAGCGAATTGGCTTTGGCTGTCAGGGCCGTGTGGCGATGGGGGGCGCCGGTGCGGCTTTGCGGTTTTGTTGGTTCGGACGCGCCGTCGTAGAGGAACAGGCCAGAGACGCGGGCGGCGAATCCGGCACCGTGGCGGGCGGCGATGATATGCAGCATCATGTCGACAGCCGGGATGGCTCCGCCGGATGTCATGCGGTTTTCCGAGATGGTGAACCGGTCGGGGCGGACGTCGATATCGGGGAAACGGGCAGCAAATGTTTCAAGGTCTTCCCAATGGGTTGTGGCAGCGTGGCCGTCCAGCAGGCCAGCCTCGGCCAGTAGCCATGGGCCTCCGTCAATTCCGGCCATGGTGGCTCCGGTTCCGGCGATACGGCGCAGGCCGGCGAGCAAGCTGGGGGTGGCGTGACGGGCCAGTTGGAAGCCAGCGACAACGATCATCAGGTCGCAATCCTGAAACCGCGCAAGCGGGATACCGGGCACCGACAGCGCACTGGTCAGCATTGCGGGTTCGGGCGTTGCGGTGACGTAATCCCAGTCAAACGCTGGGCGGTCTGCCAACCGATTGGCCGCGCGCATTGGATCTACAGCAGAGGCAAAGCAGAGCGTGTTGCAGTCGTCCAGCACCAGCACCGCCGTTTTCAGGGCGCGATGTTCGGGTTGCAGTATGTTTTTTGCGGATTTCATCAAGTCTGATTCGCATTCTGACAAGTATTTTCCCTAGGCTGCGTCAGAGTCGGGCGCGAACGCAAATCGATAACCGGGGAGAAGTCTGGGGAAACCTCTGGCAAAACCCGGTATAACTTGGGGAAAACACCATGCCTCTGGAAATGAATCGCGATGTTTTTATCACCTGCGCTGTCACCGGGTCGGGTGGAACGCAGGATCGCAGCCCGCATGTGCCGCGTTCGCCGCAAGCCATTGCCGACAGTGCGATTGCCGCGGCCAAGGCGGGGGCGGCGGTGGTGCACTGCCATGTGCGTGACCCAGAGACCGGCGCGCCAAGCCGTAGGCTGGACCTGTACCGTGAGGTAACGGACCGGATTCGCGAAGCCGAGGTGGATGTGGTTCTGAACCTGACGGCGGGAATGGGCGGGGATATGGTGTTCGGACCAACCGAGGCGCCCTTGCCATTGCGGGAGGACGGAACCGACATGATCGGAGCAGCCGCGCGGGTAGAGCATGTGGCCGAGTGTCTGCCCGAGATATGCACGTTGGATTGTGGCACAATGAACTTTGCCGAGGCCGATTATGTCATGACCAATACGCCGGGCATGTTGCAGGCGATGGGTCGGATGATGACTCATCTGGGCGTGAAGCCTGAGATCGAAGCCTTTGATACGGGTCATCTGTGGTACGCCAAGCAGTTGGTGAAGGACGGGGTATTGGATAGCCCGGCTCTGGTCCAGCTGTGTATGGGGGTTCCCTGGGGCGCGCCGGATGACTTGAACACGTTCATGGCGATGGTGAACAATGTGCCGGATGACTGGACGTTCAGTGCGTTTTCATTGGGCCGAAATCAGATGGCTTATGTGGCTGCTGCGGTGTTGGCGGGCGGTAATGTGCGCGTCGGGTTGGAGGATAACCTGTGGCTCGGCAAGGGTGTTCTGGCCGAAAACTGGCAATTGGTTGAGCGCGCGAGGACCATCATCGAGAATATGGGAGCTCGGGTGATTGGTCCGCAAGAGGTGCGTGAGAAGTTGGGGCTGGTGAAACGGGCGCCGGTGGCGCGGTGACGGCAAATTGGGCGGATTGGGGGCCAGCCCCCAAAACCCCCGGGATATTTTGGGCCAGATGAAGAGGCGGATCGTGGGCGAAGAGAAACAGGTAAAGACAGCGGCAATCATCGGTGGAGGCGTGATCGGCGGCGGCTGGGCCGCGCGGTTTCTGCTCAATGGTTGGAACGTGCGGGTCTTTGATCCGGACCCGGAGGCCGAGCGCAAGATTGGTGAGGTTCTGGGCAATGCGCGGCGGTCTTTGCCCGGGCTGAGTGATGTGCCTCTGCCGCCCGAAGGCGCGCTGACTTTCCATGAGGAGATGGCCGAGGCCGTTCAGGGTGCCGCGTGGATTCAGGAAAGCGTGCCAGAGCGGCTGGACCTGAAACTAAAGGTTTATAAAGGCTTGCAGGAAGTTTGTGATCCAGGCGCCATCATTGGGTCTTCGACCAGTGGCTTCAAACCGTCCGAGTTGCAGGACGGTGCTCTGCGACCCGAACAGATTGTGGTGACGCATCCGTTCAATCCGGTTTATCTGTTGCCGCTGGTGGAACTGGTGCCGTCGCAGGCCAATGCGCCCGAACTGGTTGACCGCGCCAAGACGCTGCTGATGTCGGTCGGGTTCTTTCCCCTACACGTCAGGAAGGAGATCGACGCACATATTGCCGACCGATTCCTCGAAGCCGTCTGGCGTGAGGCGCTATGGCTTGTGAAGGACGGTGTTGCCACCACCGAGGAGGTCGACGAGGCAATCCGAATGGGTTTTGGCATTCGCTGGGCGCAAATGGGTCTGTTCGAAACCTATCGCGTGGCCGGGGGCGAAGCCGGGATGCGGCACTTTATGGCGCAGTTTGGGCCCGCGTTGAAATGGCCCTGGACCAAGTTGATGGATGTGCCCCAGTTCACCGATGAACTGGTGGATATGATTGCCGACCAATCAGACGCGCAATCGGGTCAGTATTCGATCCGCGAGTTGGAGCGGATACGGGACAACAACCTTGTCGGCATGATGCGGGCGCTGAAGGCGCAGAACTACGGGGCAGGTGCGGTGCTGAACCAGCACGACGCCCTGCTGCGGCCCGGTGCCTTGCCGACGCTGGATCAGGCTGACCTAAGCCAACCGATCCTGACCCTGGCCCGTGCCGTGCCGCTGGATTGGACCGACTACAACGGCCATATGAATGAGGCGAAATACCTCGAAGCATTCGCGGCGGCCACGGATCGATTCATGGAGATCATTGGCTGTGACATGGAGTATATATCGTCCGGCGGGAGTTACTTCACCGCCGAAAATCACATCCGCTATGTGAATGAAGTTCACGCCGGTGAGAAGATCGAGGTGCGGACGCAGATGCTGTTGGGGCGGGGCAAAAAGCTGCATGTTTTCCACAGCATGTACGCGGGCGACATGTTGCTGGCGACCGCGGAGAGCTTTTTGCTGCATGTCAGCCTTGAAACCCGCCGCCCCAGTCCGCCATCGCCCGAGATCGAGGCGGCCATGGCGCGGATCGCAAAAGCTCAGGCCGGGCTGCCCTATCCCGAGGGTGCGGGTGCCGCCATCCGCAAGCCTGGTTGATCGCGCATTCGGTAAAACGGTAGAGGGCCAGCGATCCCTAAAACCCCTGTAGGGCTCGTTGATCAGCCTTGATTCGGGCCACGTATCTGACGGATGGTGCTGCGTACAGCCTGCCAGTTTTTGGCTTCCTGTGCGTTTCCGGCGGCCTCACATTCGCGCATCTTTTGAGCGGCTTCCGCCTCGGCCCGGTCTCCGTGGGCAGTGTAAAGAGCGCGTGCATATTCAGCGGTTTTGAGTGGATCCATTACGGTTGTCCTCCATCTCTGATGGTTCGCGCATTGTGACTATACAACAAGAGTCGCAAAATCACATATATGTATCGATTTGATACTCACCTGATCTTGGCGCGCAAGCTTTTCAGATGCTCGGGAAAATGGCGCGCGGTCATGTCGGCCTCGCGCACCAGCCGGTCGAAATGGCGGGTAAAGACTTCGATCCTGTCGCGGTCACGAAAGGCCATATAGTGGCTGCCAACGTAGAAGACGCATAGCAGCGGCCCAAAGATGGTGACCGGAGCGGAATAAAGCCGTTTCGCGTCAAACAGGTAGATTCTGAGTCTGGGATATAGTTGTTCGCATAGGTCCAGCAGATGGTCTATTTGCTGCAGCCGGACCGGTAGGGGCAGGCCTTCATAGTATCCCACGCCAAGCGCAAAGCTCTCGATCTCGTACAATGGCATTGCGATTTCGTAGTCTGATTGCGCGCTGCGCATCCAGGTCAAACGATCCTCAGAGGCACCTATGGCCTGATCGGCTGTGCGGCCCAAATGGGGGGCATATTCCCACTCCAGCACGGCGCGGGTTTTCAGCATATCGGGCAGGGTAGCCGGAACATAGCGGATCTTGTAGCCTGCGGCCTCCTGATGCCATTCAAAGATCCGGTTATCCACCAGCGCCCGGGGTGCTTCGGCCATCGTCAGCGAACTGGCCAGCAACTCGGCCGCGCTTTCAGGCCGGTCCGACAGGCTGAGCAGCCAGTCGGCGGAAACGCCAAGAACCGCCGCACAGCTACCTATCACATGTGCGTTCGGCAGGCGCGCACCGTCATCCGCAAGTAACTGGGACACAGTTGACCGGTCCACCCCGATATTCCGAGCCAGCGCGCTTTGACTGACATGCCGTTCTTCCATGGCGCGGGCGAGCCGCAGACGGAACCGAGCAGCACGATCACGTTTGTCGATTTTTTCATCCATATGTTGAATTATATCAACTTTGATTAATTTTGTTAATCATATTCAGAATTCCCAACAGGACACCTGTTAAGTAACGATTTTTAGACAACAAAAACAAATGGGGTCCGGAATGGAAACGCGACAACGATCTGTCGTGAAAGCAATCCTTTGGAATGCAATGGGGCTGGCGGTCATGGCGCTTGTGGGTCTGATCGCCACAGGCTCGGCTGCTTTTGGCGGTGCGCTGGCGGTTGTGAATACCGCAATCGGTTTGACGATGTATGTGGTTTACGAGCGAATCTGGGCCGGAATCTCGTGGGGGCGCAATGGCTGATCCTACGACACCCGAAGCCCCGGAATGGGGAACGTTTGCCCTGATCGTCGCGTGCTATGCGGCCTGGTTGACAGTTATATTCTGGCTGTCCAACTGGTCCATTTGGCTGTCTGTGCCCGCTATGGGAATGATCGCTGCGCTGCATTCTTCGCTAACGCACGAGACACTACATGGACATCCGTTCCACAGCAAATGGCTGAATGAGGCGCTAATGGCGCTGCCCCTGACCCTATTTATTCCGTTCAACAGGTTTCGGGACTTGCATCTGGCGCATCACCAGGATGCCAACCTGACTGACCCTTATGATGACCCGGAATCCAATTATCTGGACCCTGGGGTTTGGAATGGTCTGACTGGTTGGCAGAAGCGGCTTTTGGGCGTGAACAACACTTTGGTAGGGCGCATGGTTCTGGGGCCTGCAATCGGTCAGATCGTTTTTTTGCGTGATGAATGGCTTGGTGCGATGCGGGGCGATCAGGCGATCTGGCTCGCCTGGACGCTGCATATACCCGGGGTGATTACGGTTCTGTGGATCGTCTCTCAGTCAGCAATGCCGGTTTGGGCCTATGTGCTGTCTGCTTATGCAGGGCTGGGGCTGGTCAAGATCAGAACATTCCTTGAGCATCGTGCGCACGAGAAGTCCCGAGCCCGAACCGTCATTGTTGAAGACAGGGGTCCATTAGCTTTTCTATTTTTAAACAACAATTTGCACGTTGTTCATCACATGAATCCAAGCGCGCCCTGGTATCGTTTGCCAGCGCTTTATCGCGCCGGGAAAGAGCGGTATCTGGCCTGTAACGAAGCCTATGTTTACACGTCCTACGGTCAGGTTTTCCGTAAGTATTTCTGGCGCGCGAAAGACCCGGTGGCGCATCCGCTCTGGCCAAAGGGGTGATTTAACGACAGAAGGGAAGCCATGAGTTTGTGGATTCCCGTCACCATCGCCGCCGCGACATTTCAGACCGTGCGGTTCATGCTGCAGAAATCGCTAAGCAGTGTGAAGCTGTCGGCGGCGGGTGCGACCTTTGCACGGTTTGCGTATTCAATGCCTCTGGCGCTGCTGGGCCTGTTCGTCGCGTTGCGGTTGACGGGGTTTGAGCTGCCACCGTTGACAGCCCGGTTCTGGGTGTTTGCGGTGATCGGTGGTACCGCGCAGATTCTGGCGACGATCTGTGTGGTGGCCTTGTTCAAGCAGCGTAACTTTGCCGTCGGGATTACTTTCAAGAAAACCGAAGTTATTCAAACTGCTATTGTGGGGTTCCTCATCCTTGGGGATCAGGTTTCAACCGGTGCGTTGGGTGCCATTCTACTGGGGCTTATGGCGGTTCTGTTGTTGTCGAAAACCCCCGGCGGGGATGGGGTTTGGTGGCGTAACCTGACCAACAAAGCCTCACGCCTTGGGCTGGGGTCCGGGGTGCTGTTTGCCTTTTCCTCGGTCACTTATCGCGGGGCTTCGCTGGAGCTTGGGGATATTGACGCCTGGTTCCGGGCGCTGGTGACCTTGGCGGTGGTGGTGAGTTTCCAGTTCCTCAGCATGGGACTCTGGCTGCTGTGGCGCGACCGGGCCGAGCTGCGCGCGGTTTGGGAGACGCGGCGTACCGGAGTATTCGTCGGCCTTACCAGCCTCAGCGGTTCATTCTGCTGGTTCTTTGCATTTACGCTGCAAAACGCGGCCTATGTGAAGGCGTTGGGGCAGGTCGAGTTGATCCTCAGCCTGTTCGCGTCGATCCTGTTTTTCCGCGAAAGCATCACCCGGCGAGAGGTCGCCGGGATGGCCTTGCTGGGCCTGTCGATTCTGGCGCTGGTTCTGGCGATTTAAGACGCGTCGGCTTCGGCCAAAGCCGAAGTGCCCGTGCGCCTTTCCTCAAAGCTGAGCGCGATGAAGCTGGGCATGTGATCGCCCATGCCCACGACTGCCGGACCGCCATCATCGCGACGACCACGACCGCGGCTCTTGGGCTCACGATCTTTCTTGCCTTCGCTCTTTCTGCCTTCGGCCGGCTTGGCTTTCTTCTCGGGCTTCGGTTTCTCGGCCTTGGGTTCTTCTTTGACCGGGTTGTCGATGCGCGGAATGTCCTTCTGGATCAGCTTTTCAATCGCATCCAGAGCCTTTTCGTCGCGGCCCGAGCAGATGGTGACAGCCTTGCCCTCACGCCCTGCGCGGCCCGTACGGCCAATGCGGTGAACATAGTCCTCGGCATGGCCGGGCACGTCGAAGTTGAACACGTGGCTGACCGAGGGGATATCGAGGCCGCGCGCCGCCACGTCCGAGGCAACCAGCAGACGCAGTGATCCATCGCGGAATCCATCCAGCGTCTTCATCCGCTGCGACTGGTCCAGATCGCCGTGAATGGCGGCGGCGTTGTAGCCGTATTTCTTCAGCGATTTCGCGCAGATATCCACATCTGTCTTGCGGTTGCAGAAGATGATTGCGTTTGTACACTTCTCACCCTCAGCATCAATCAGCGCACGCAAGACTTTGCGCTTTCCGCTAGCCTCACGGTCACGGCGGCCACCCTTGAACATGACCACGCCCTGTTCGATCGTCTCGGACGCGGTGGCCTGACGGGCAACCTCGATCCGCGCAGGCGCAGACAGGAAGGTGTCGGTGATCCGTTCGATCTCGGAGGCCATGGTGGCCGAGAAGAACAGGGTCTGACGGGTGAATGGTGTCAGCGAGAAGATGCGTTCGATATCGGGGATAAAGCCCATATCCAGCATCCGGTCGGCCTCATCCACCACCATGATCTGAACGCCGGTCAGCAACAGCTTGCCGCGTTCGAAATGGTCCAGCAGGCGGCCCGGCGTGGCGATCAAAACGTCGACGCCACGGTCGATCAGCGCCTCTTGCTCCTTAAAGCTGACGCCGCCGATCAGCAGCGCCTTGGTCAATTTCAGGTGCTTGGAATAGGTGTCGAAATTCTCGGCCACCTGCGCGGCCAGTTCCCGCGTGGGGCACAGCACCAACGAGCGGGGCATGCGTGCACGCGCGCGGCCACGGGCCAGCAGCGTGATCATCGGCAGGGTAAAACTGGCGGTTTTGCCGGTGCCGGTTTGGGCGATGCCCAACACATCACGGCCTTCCAGCGCCGGTGGAATCGCGCCTTCCTGGATCGGAGTTGGGGTTTCGTATCCGGCTTCCTCAATAGCTTTGAGGACCTTCGGGTTCAGGTTCAGTTCGTTAAACTTTGTCATATATGTCCGGTTTTGCGGACACTTGACTTGGCCCGCACGTCTACATCATGCCGGGCCAGCCTGGCCATGCGCCCCATGCGCGTTTCGGCTGGGCGCGGACATAACAAAATCGTGGCACAGGGTCAAATGAAGTCCGCTTAATCTGGTGCCGAGTTGCCGCACCGGCGGTTTTCCGCAACAATTCAGAGACTTCCGGGGAAGTGTTTCGCGACCTTTCGGTCCAGATTCAAGGGCCTGTGGCGGATCATGTCATGATCTTTCAGGCGCTGCATCACCGCCGGGTGCACGGCGCTGATTTCATCAAAAAACGCACGAAGGCCTTCGGTGCCCAACTCTTCTTCAATCCAACTGAAAAGCTCGTTTTTGTTTAACCCCCCGCGTTCGCGCGGAACATTTGGGGCCATATCAGGCTTGTATGAACCCTTTGCCATGCGGAACCGGTAATGTGCGATCCAGTGCTCCCAATCCGGCGCATGTCTGTGGCAAAGCTCGATCTGCGGAAGCTCAGTCTTGCAGGGCAAAAGCTGGTTGTTTTGAAACACGTTGTGAATGCGGTCGCTGATATTTGGCATTCCGGTGCGCACGAACAGTTTGCCTTGGGTATGGCTCAGAAACCCGCCTTGCAGAAAGGGGCCATAGTTTGGGTAGATTTTTTCAACCAGAGAATAGCGTTTCGGGCCTTTTGGAATGTAGGCCTTGTAAAGGTCATCTCCGGCTGCCAGCGCCTCTATCGGGCGGATCCGTATAGCTGGGACATTCTCTGGAACAGCCTGCAAAAGGGCGCTAATCGAGGCAGTTGGCCATAGAAACTCATCCACGTCGATATGGGTCAACCAGTCCAGATCGGTGTGACGGTAGATATGTGTGGCATTCACAGATTGCCGTCTTTGATGCGTGTCCGGTCTCTGGAGGTTTCGGCGTTGCCAAAAGGCATCATTGCAGACGGACAGTTTGACTTGTGGGTGGTCTTTCAATGGCCGTTGCGCCGTTGAGTTGCGCTCATCCAGATGCAGGTAAAGCCGGGTTGCCCCAAGCTCCAGATGATGCGCGGCAAAGCGCAAGATGTCCCGGGCAGAGGCCCGGACTGTGGATACTACGCCCCAGGTTGGTTGATCCCCTGTCATCTGCTGCCTGTTGTCGCCGTTTCGGCCAACGTTAGGCCAGCCGCTGATCTAGGTCATCATCTCTTTGGTCGCAGTCAAGTTCAGCGCCGGATAATCGCGCACCACGCGGTCGATATCCCATTGCAGCCGCGTCAGATAGACGATGTCGCCATCATGATCATGGGCGATCTGCTGCTTGTTGGCGTTGACGAATTTCTCGACCTCGGCCTTCTCACCGCTGACCCAACGGGCCGAGGTGAACTGAGACGCCTCGAAGCGCACCGGCAGGCCGTATTCCATCTCGATCCGGCTGGCGAGCACTTCGAACTGCAGTGCGCCGACGACGCCCACGATAAAGCCGGAACCGATCGAGGGCTTGAACGCCTTGGCCGCCCCTTCTTCGGCAAATTGCATCAAGGCTTTTTCTAAATGTTTAGCCTTCATCGGATCGCCCGGGCGCACGGTTTGCAAAAGCTCTGGTGCGAAAGAGGGGATGCCTGTGACGCGGATCGCCTCACCTTCGGTCAATGTATCACCGATACGCAGCTGACCATGGTTTGGGATGCCGATGATATCGCCAGCCCATGCCTCTTCGGCCAGTTCCCGATCCGAGGCTAGAAACAGAACTGGATTCGAAATCGCCATCGGTTTCTTCGACCGCACATGGGTTAGCTTCATGCCGCGTTTGAAATGGCCCGAGGCCATGCGGACAAAGGCCACCCGGTCGCGGTGCTTGGGGTCCATGTTGGCCTGCACCTTGAAGACAAACCCGGCGACCTTCTTCTCATCCGGTGCAATCTGACGTGGCTCAGCCGATTGGATCTGCGGCTGCGGGCCATAGGCGCCGATACCTTCCATCAACTCCTTCACACCGAACGAGTTGATCGCTGAACCGAACCAGATCGGGGTCATGTGCCCTTCAAGTACCGCCTGCGGGTCCAGAGCGGGCAGAAGTTCGCGCGCCATCTCGACCTCTTCCAACAGCTTGTCCAGCAGATGCGCGGGCACGTGTTCGGCGAGTTTCGGGTCGTCCAGCCCGTCAATCTGAATGCTCTCGGCCACCTTGTTGCGGTCGGCGCGGTCCATCAGTTCCAGCCGGTCGCGCAGCATATCATAACAGCCGATGAAATCGCGACCAACACCGATGGGCCACGCGGCGGGCGTGACGTCGATGGCCAGCATTTCCTGAATTTCGTCAATGATTTCGAACGTATCGCGGCTTTCGCGGTCCATCTTGTTACAGAAGGTCAGGATTGGCAGATCTCGCAGGCGGCAGACCTCAAACAGTTTCTGCGTCTGGCTTTCCACACCTTTCGCGCCGTCGATCACCATCACTGCGGCGTCGACAGCGGTCAGCGTGCGATAGGTATCCTCGGAGAAATCCGAGTGGCCGGGGGTATCCACCAGATTGAACCGGAAATCCCCATAATCGAACGACATCGCCGAGGCCGAGACCGAGATACCCCGATCCTTCTCCATCTGCATGAAGTCCGAACGTGTCCGCCGCGCCTCACCCTTGGCGCGCACCTGACCGGCCATCTGGATGGCGCCACCATACAGCAGGAACTTTTCGGTCAGAGTCGTCTTACCCGCATCCGGGTGCGAGATGATAGCGAACGTCCGGCGTCGGGCGATCTCGGGCGGTAAAACGGGTTGGTTCGAGGCGGTATCAAGCATGAGCGCGCATATAGGTAAGCTGGTGGGGCGACGCAAGAAAATTAGAGGGGTGCGTGCCATTGGAATAGTCTGTAAGCCGGTATCGAAGCCTTTACAAACTGGGCCGCGCGCCCAGAACCGACCAGAGAAGCGATCCTAATGGAAAACGATTATTGTGTTTTTTCCAGTTGGCAGGAGTTACCGGACTTTTACTTTCAGGGTTACTGCTTTGTCGGAGCCGACTTTGTATTCGGCCCCGGCGGGGCAAAAAAGTTCCTTTCAGCGGGTGGCGTTCTGGGCAGCGGAGAAGATGGTTGCTATCTTTTGTTCAGGCGCCACGCGGACCAAATCACCATTGGCAGCGACTTTTCCGGCCATATGCGGCTGTTCTACTTTTCAGATGGTGAGAATTGGGCTGTATCGAACTCGCTCATCCAGCTTGCAGAACATCTAAAGGCGAATGGTATCCGCTTACATATCCAGCGGCACCATCTGGCGGCCTGGTTTACCCGCAACGTGAATTTCAAGCAGCTATTGTGTGAGGAAACGGTACTAAAAGAGATACGGTTTCTTCCCTCTGATATGGAAATAGTCATCTCGGGCAAACGTTTGGAACTGCGTCCGCGCCGGCTGCCACTGATCGATACCTATGACACCGCATTGCAATCGTACCTGACGCTGTGGCGAGACAGAACGGCAACGGTTTTGCAGTCGGGCGTCGCCGCGGTCAGCACCGATGTTTCGGGCGGATTGGATACAAGGGCTGTGGTCGGTTTCCTGAAAGTTGCCGGGGAAGAGGCGGTTCAAGCCCATGACCCCAAAATCAGGTATGTCACGACAAGCGGGCCGAACTTTGAAAGGGACGAGGAAGTGGCAAATCTCGTTGCTGACTCGCTTGAATGGCAGCTTGAACCGCAGAACAGGTTTTCCAAACCGTATCTCAGATCACCTCAGCAATTACTTGATCTGTGGCGCAACCGCAGTTTGGGGCAATACGCGACGATCCGCTTTTCTGATGCACTCTTGGACCCCAGGAAGATCGTTTGTGGCGGTGAAGCAGGCGAGGGGCTGCGCGGCATTTATGATCAGGCAGACATAGACAGCTATCTGGATTTTCAGAAGGGTTTCTATGGAAGCTACATGTATGGTGACAAAGCGCGTTGGGCGCAGGACGTCAAAACCTCGATCAGGGCGCTGGAGGATCGGACAGCATATTATCAGCAGCCATTGCTGGGGTATTTCCGGCAGTACCGCTCGCGGTGCCATGGCGGAATGCGGCCCAGAAACAACGTCGCCATTTTACCTTTGACAGGGCAAGCAGCCTATCAATGCACCGCTGCGCTTAGCAACGCGGCGGTAAGATCGGGTCAGGTGCTGTATGATACCATGTACAACCTGCATCCCGAATTGATCGACATCCCATTTGACGATGAAAAAAAGGCGGCGACTGCCGAGAACCGGGCCAATCTGACAAAGGTCGCCCTGCGCCCTTCGGTTGGAGGCCGTTTCTTTGTTTCGGAAACGGATATTCCAGCAGAACCAGAAGGATCTGGTTCGAGGCACAAAGAGGTCTACCGCCATTTTGTGGATTATCTCCAAGACACGGTCGCGAATATCCCAAAGAACACAGTTCCGCAGGGGTATATCTCGGCGGTAATCGACAGGCTTCATGCCCGTGGGGAAGGGGATCTGACGGTAATGCCGAACGACACGATACCAGCCCACAATCTGGCGCTGTTTGGAGATTTGATAAAGCTTGCGGAATGGCCGGAGAGTTCTGGCCTCACCAACCTGAAAGAACTTGTCGGATATTGGAAGCGGTGCCGGAAAACGTAGAGGACCCCATTTTTCCGGGGTGGTATGAGGCAAGGAAACGATATATAAGAACATATAGTGAACAAAATCTGGAGTGGACCAATGGGCTTGAAAGAAATTGCCGAAGAATTGGTTGCGGGCCCTGTACACGACAGTAGGTATGGTTGAGGGCGCTGATCTGTGATTTTGGTTGGGATTCTTCAGTTTGCGATGGAGCATCCCATGATCCGAAAAGCGATCGACACCCTCTCGGCAAAGCTATCCGAGTGTTTGTCGCTGAGCAATAGCCGCCTTGAAACGCTCTGCCTTTTGGTGATCGGCATTGCCAGCGTTCGAACGGTCAATTTGAGCCACATCAGCGGCGAGATGCCAACACAGGCCAAGGTTGAAAGCACCTACCGCCGCTTGCAGCGTTTTTTCCAGTATGTTGATCTGAGGGAAGATTGGTCTGCACGCCTTGTGGTCCGGATGCTCGGGCTCTCCGGAAGCTGGAACCTGTGCCTTGATCGCACCAATTGGAAGATCGGGCGCAAAGAGATCAACCTGCTGGTTCTTGCCATTGCCACGCGCCGGTATCGGGTGCCATTGATGTGGACGGTTCTGGGCAAGGCGGGCAACAGCAACACCAAACAACGCATTGCACTGATGAAACGTTATCTGGGCCTGTTCGGAGCCAAAAGCATCAAGTGTCTCTTGGCGGACCGTGAGTTCATCGGCCTTGATTGGCTGACTTTCCTGCATGAGCAGGATGTTCCTTTCATCATTCGCGTAAAGTCGAACCAGTATGTCACTTGCGAAGATGGCACCCGGCAAAGCTTGCGAAATCTGTTGCGCACCTGCCGTGGAAAGCGGACCTTTACCGCCCACTTCGGAGCAGCAGGGGACACCGATCCGATGTGGTTGAACTTTGCTGCCAAGCGTCTCAAGGGCAAGGAATTGCTGATCGTGGCCACGAACCGTCCAGCCCACCATGCCTTAACCACTTACAGCCAACGTTGGGCCATCGAATGCCTGTTCGCGGAAGCAAAAACCAAAGGCTTCAACCTGGAGGACACCCGGCTCTCAATCGCGAAAAAGTTGAGCTTGCTCATCGGGATTGTCGCCCTCGCCATGGCATGGGCGGCGAAGATGGCATCCAAGAAACTTGGCACCCAAAAGCGCCCCAGAAAATCACATGGCAGGTACGCCAAGTCCATCTTCCGCATCGGCCTCGACGAAATCAGAAGGCTCTTGCGAACCCATCCAGAACAAGCCTTCCGACATTGGCCCAAACTCAGACATAAAATCGCATGAGTCGTGCACAGGGGGTTGCGGGTTGCCGGGAAAACCGCGCCAAGGCCAATCTGGACAAACTGTATGCAGCGGATGCCGTATCGGTAGAGGCTGCGGATCAGCAGGGAATGGGCCGCGAGGCCCATGGGCTGGACGCCATCCGTGGCAAGCATGATTGGTGGGAAAACTCTACCGAAGTAACCGGAGGCTCGGTTAGCGATCCCTTTTTGCACGGCGATGACCGTTTCGCTGTAATTTTTGAAGTGCAGGGCAAGATGAAGGAGAGCGGAGAGAGTTTCGATATGCGTGAAGTGGCTATTTATCACGTCGCGAACGGAAAAATCATTCGAGAAGAGTTTTTCTACTGACGCTGACAATCAATTCTGATCTGCTCAGGCGGGGGGCGACTATTAATTCGAAACCTCTGCCTGGGCATAAAGATTTTTGAGGATTTGAAAAGCGAAATGAACGATTTTTCCAGAAGTTGGTCACCGGCTTTCCTGAGTGTTGTTTTTTTGTTTACATTTCAGGCTCACGTTGCTTCCGCGCATCCGGGTCATACCTATCCTGAGCTGCCGGGAGTGACGGGCGGCTGTACGACCTGTGACGAAAAAAAGGATGTTAAGGAATCTGTCGATGACTTGACTGATGAGGGTAACAGCGGGGACGATTCACAAACCTCACCGAACCGTTTGGCCTCTGAGACAAAGTCTCTTTTGAACAAGACTGAGGCTATGCAGAAAAAGATAGCCACATTGAACACGCGCATGTCCAAATCCGTTGAGGCTTATGAGAAGACAGGAAAGCTGTCTGGATCAATGCATCGCCAGGTCATGCGTTCCGTTCGATCAGCACGACGGTCTAACCAGCGATTAGCCCGCGAATTGGGACGTTTTTTTGAGACGTATTCCGAAGATTTAACTCCTGAAATCAGGAGCCGGCTGGAAATCGATTTGGGCAGGGTTGAGACCCAGGCATTTGCTTTGTCCGACTACGAGGCGACAATGAAGGACGCAAACAAATGCGCCAGTGACAAATGTGCTGAAGACGTCAAGGCACTGCTTCAAAGCGATAGATGGTCAAGTGAAAACAATGGCTTACTTGGGTTATCTGAAGTCTTGGGCGAAATTTATTCGGTTAGTGCCGGAAGCTAGAAGAACGCGTGAAGACGTAAGGGTATCGTGTGGTGGCGAATATATCCGTGGAATTGGTCGCCTTCGAATATATTCTCTTCTCTGGCATGAATATATTCTCTTCTCTGGCATATAGGGTGCCTGTCTCAAAAGTGCCGGAAACTCTAGCAAGGAAGTTACAATGGATCTTGGAATTCGCGGAAAACGGGCGCTGGTCTGCGCCAGTAGCAAGGGGTTGGGGCTGGGCTGCGCCGAAGCGTTGGCAGCGGCCGGTGTGGACCTGGTGATGAATGCACGAGGATCTGAAGCGCTGGAAGCTGAGACGGCGCGTCTGAGATCTGAATATGGTGTGGATACGCAAACCGTAGCCTGTGATGTCACTTCGACTGAGGGGCAGTCGCAGGTTATAGAAGCGGCACAGGGTGTTGATATTCTTGTGACAAATGCCGGTGGACCTCCGCCGGGGCTGTGGTCGGACTGGGATCGTGACGACTTCATCAAGGCGCTCGACGCCAATATGTTGACGCCAATAGCCTTCATGAAGGCATTGTTGCCAGACATGATGGATAAGGGCTGGGGTCGCGTGGTGAACATCACCTCGCAGTCTGTTCGGGCGCCGATCCCTGCGTTGGGTTTGTCAAATGCGGCGCGGACCGGGCTGACCGGATATGTCGCCGGAACGTCCCGTCAGGTTGCGCCGCGCGGGGTGACGATCAACAATCTGCTGCCTGGCATTCACGCGACCGATCGTGCGGTTTCATTGGACGGCGGCGTTGCGGCGCAAAAGGGAATACCTGTCGAAACTGCCCGGGCGGAACGCGAGGCAACGATTCCGGCACGCCGCTATGGAACCCGGCAAGAATTTGGCGCAGCCTGTGCGTTTCTCTGTTCGCAGCATGCCGGATTTATTGTTGGTCAGAATATCCTGTTGGACGGCGGCGCAACCAATCTGACGATGTAGATATGGCGCAAGGATTTTCTTTGAAAGATCAATTGTTCAACGCGGAAAAAACGCTTTACCTCAGTAATTTGTTTTCCGATGTTGATGATGGATTTGATGGCGAGGCCTTTCAGCGCGCCGTCATGTCACGCCTGACGGATCTTGAGTTGAAGGAGCGGATGGCATGGATTGCGGAATGCCTGCAGGCCGCTGTTCCCGGAGCGCTGCCGGAGGTTGCGCCAGTGATCCTGCGCGCGCTGCCGCCTCCGCTTGATCCAAACAAAACGGATGATGACTTTGGTGACTTCATCTTTGCGCCGCTTGGCGAGTGGGTCGTGTCGGTCGGGCTGGATCACCCCGAACTTGCGCTGGATGTGCTGTCCGAATTGACACAGAGGTTTTCGATGGAATGGGCGATCCGTCCGTTTCTGAATGCCCATCCTGATCTCGTCATGAAAAAGATGGACGATTGGTGCAGTCATTCCAGCTATCATGTGCGTCGCCTAGTCAGCGAGGGGACACGCCCCCGGCTACCATGGGGGCAGGCTGTCGGATTGGCGCTGCACGATCCGCTGCCGCTTCTGGATCGTCTGCATGACGATAACACGCGCTATGTAACCCGATCCGTTGCCAATCACCTGAATGACATCACCAAGAAAGAGCCCGATTTGGTTCTGGATACATTGCACACTTGGCAAAAGGCGGATCGGCAGGAGGATGCTGAACTGCAATGGATGACGTCTCATGCCTTGCGTGGGTTGGTGAAAGCGGGGCATCCGCGTGCGATGAAGGCCCTTGGGTATGACCCCGACGTTCCGCTTCAGGCGGATGTTCAGATCAACGGTGATGCAAGGATTGGGGATGCTTTGACCTTTGATGTCATTCTGACCGGTGCCGCGAATCAACCGGTTCTTGTGGATTATATCGTTCACTTCCAAAGACCTGGAGGGAAAATCTCGCCCAAAGTTCACAAGCTCAAGCAGGCACGTTTGAACGACGGTACCTTGCGATTGAGCAAGCGTCATAAGCTAAAAGGCGACGCGACCACATTCCGGTTGATACCCGGAAAGCACCGGCTTGAAATTCAGGTCAACGGGTGCGTGCGCGCCGGTGTTGATTTCGAATTACTGGCCTGAACTCGGTAATCTCTGATGCCTTGCACCCGGCGGGCGGGGTTGCTATCCCCGCCCAAGCCCGATGGATTTGATCGGGTAAGGCAATGGGGTCCATCGGTGACAGGCAACGCAACGCCGCCACGTCTTGAAATTCGTAACCTTTTCGCCCGGTTCGAAGGGCGGACGGTGGTGGATGACGTATCACTGACCGTACAGGCGGGGCAGGTAACATGCCTGTTGGGGCCATCCGGTTGCGGCAAGTCTACAACGCTGCGCATGATCGCCGGGGTCGAAATGCAAAGCGCGGGTGAGATTTATGTCGACGGCAAGCTGATCTGTGACACTGTGTTCCGCGTGCCGCCGGAACGCCGTGAGATTGGCCTGATGTTTCAGGACTTTGCCCTGTTCCCACATCTGAGCGTGGGCGACAACGTTGCCTTCGGCCTCAAAGGCAGCAAAGAGGAAAAGCGATCCCGGGTCGAGGAGCTGCTGCAAAAAGTTGATCTGATGCGCTTCATTGACGGGTTCCCGCATCAACTCTCGGGGGGTGAGCAGCAACGCGTGGCACTGGCGCGCGCATTGGCGCCGCGTCCGCGTATCATGTTGATGGACGAACCTTTTTCCGGTCTCGACAACCGTTTGCGCGATGGCATCCGGGATGAGACGCTGGCGATCCTCAAGGAAGAAGATGCAGCCGTTTTACTGGTGACGCATGAGCCGGAAGAAGCGATGCGCATGGCCGATGAAATCGCACTGATGCGTCGGGGCAAAATCGTTCAGCAGGGTGCCCCATACAACGTATACACCCGACCGGTCGACAAGGCGGCAGTTTCATTTTTCAGCGATATCAACGTCCTACAGGCGCAAGTTAATGGGGCATTGGCGCAAACGCCTTTTGGTCAGTTTCTTGCGCCGGGTTATCCTGACGGCACCGATGTCGAAATCGTGTTCCGGCCTCAGCATGTCCGTTTGGATTTCGACCGGGGTGGCAAGGGGCCTTCCCCGACTGCCACGGATGGGGTTGCTGCGCGTGGGGTGGTTGAGCGCGCTCGTTTTCTGGGCAATGAAAGCCTTGTCGAGTTTCGCATGGACCATAACGGTTCAACGCTCAAGGCGACGGTTCCGAACGTTTTTGTCCCCAAGCCGGGGCGGGTAATGTGGCTAACCATTCGCCGCGACAAGTGCTTTGTTTTCCCGACTTAACTGAGGTTTCCGGCAGTTTCTGGTCAAGTGGTGCGCGAATGCCTCAGATTGGACGCGTACGTTGCTTGCCGCGGCGTTGGGCTGCGTCTATCAAGAGCAAAACAGGGGTGGATCGGGCATGCGCATTCTTCTGACAAACGACGACGGTATAAATGCACCAGGGTTGATCACGCTCGAGGCGATTGCCGCCGATCTGGCAGGACCCGATGGAGAGGTTTGGATCGTCGCCCCGGCCTTTGAACAATCAGGTGTCGGGCATTGCATCAGCTATACGCATCCCATGATGGTGGCCAAGCTGGACGAACGCCGGTTTGCAGCCGAAGGGTCACCTGCAGATTGCGTTTTGGCCGGTCTGCACGATGTAATGAAAGACGCGCAGCCCGATCTGGTGCTGTCGGGTGTGAACCGGGGCAATAACTCTGCTGAAAATGCGCTGTATTCCGGGACGTTAGGTGGCGCAATGGAAGCGGCGTTGCAGGGTGTTCCTGCCATCGCCCTGTCGCAATTCTTCGGCCCGCGCAATTTGGGCTTGGATGATCCGTTCGAGGCCGCCGCCCGTTATGGGGCTGATCTGATCCGCAGGATTCTGGATGCCACTCCGGATGAGCAGGCCGACTACCGCCTGTTCTACAATGTTAATTTTCCGCCGGTACCAGCGGGCGAGGTGCTTGGAACACGTGTGGCCCCTCAGGGGTTTCGACGTGAATCGCATTACGGGGTCGAGCCTCACAGCTCACCTTCGGGCCGTAAGTTTCTTTGGATCAAAGGCGGTTATCAGCACAACCCGACCGCGCCCGGGACCGATGCCGCGGTCAATCTGGAGGGATATATCTCGGTCACGCCAATGCGGGCGGACCTGACGGCGCATGATGCGTTGGAGGCCTTGAAGACGATCGAATGAGCGGGCTGACTCCAGAACGAACGATGCAGTTCCTGTTTGCCCTGCGCTCGCGCGGGGTGACGGATGCGCGAGTGCTGGCGGCGATGGAGCAAGTGGACCGGGGGCTGTTCGTCAAAGGTTTGTTTGCCGAGCGTGCCTATGAAGATACGCCGTTGCCCATTACCTGTGGGCAGACGATCAGCCAGCCCTCGGTTGTGGGGTTGATGACGCAGGCCTTGCAGGTGCGGTCGCGGGATACAGTTCTGGAGATCGGTACTGGGTCTGGTTATCAGGCGGCCATTCTGTCGAAATTGGCGCGACGGGTTTACACGGTCGAGCGCCACAAGCGGCTGGTGCAGGAAACCAGCCAGATTTTTCGCGACTTGGGGCTGACCAATGTGACCTCGATGCTGTCGGATGGGTCGTTTGGTTTGCCCGAGCAGGCGCCCTTTGACCGCATCATTGTGACCGCCGCCGCCGAAGATCCGCCAGGCCCGCTCTTGGCGCAGCTTAAAATCGGCGGTATCATGGTGTTGCCGGTGGGCCAGTCGGACGCGGTGCAGACCCTGATCCGGGTCACGCGCACTGAAAACGGGCTGGACTATGACGAATTGTTACCCGTCCGCTTTGTACCTCTGTTAGAGGGGTTGGGGAAGGATGGGGCCTAAAACTGATTATGCAGGTGCGCCATAACCCCGGAAAACAGGGGCAGGTGTTGAGGACAGTAATATGAGAGCAGTTTCCAAATCAGCCATGCGTCGATGCACGACGGCTTTGGCCGCATGTGTGGTTCTTGCCGGGTGTGAAGGTCCGCTTGACTACGACCTTCGCGGCAACGTCGGTGGCTTTTCTACCACCGATGCGGTTCAGGCCGCGACCGCCAGCCGCCCGGCACCGGATGCGCGCGGTGTGATTACCTATCCGAACTATCAGGTTGTCGTAGCGCGGCGCGGGGATACGGTTGGCGACGTTGCCGCGCGTGTGGGGTTGCCGGTTGCAGAATTGGCCCGGTTTAACGGGTTGCAACCCAATGACTCGTTGCGCGACGGCGAGGTTCTTGCCTTGCCGCGTTCTGTTGGAGGAGATCCGTCTTCGGTGGATATCGCAACAATCGCAGGGACCGCGATCGATGAAGCGCCGAACACTGGTTCCGTGCAGACAACGGCGTTGAAACCTGCTCAGCCTGCGCCCGCTCCGGTTGTTGCAGGGCCCGAGCCGATCCGCCACAAGGTCAAACGGGGTGAAACGGCCTATACGATCTCGCGCCTTTATCAGGTTTCGGTCGAGTCTTTGGCCGAATGGAACGGGTTGGGTTCGGACTTCACGGTGCGCGAAGATCAGTACCTGCTGATTCCGGTCAAGGATCAGCCTGCGCCAAAGCCCAGTGCAGCGGTAGCTGCGGCTCCTGCTGCTGCCGACAACGTGACGCAACCCGGGCAGGGCTCGCCAACGCCGACCCCACCCAGTGCAACCCAACCGCTGCCGGAAGAAAAGGTCGAACCCGTCGCCGAGGCGCCGGATGTTACGGCTGAGGCACCAACCAACAGTTCGAACTCTGCCCTTGCATTCCCGGTCTCCGGCCGGATTATCCGTACCTATGAGAAAGGTAAGAATGAAGGCATAGACATCGCCGCAGCGCCCGGCACCGCAGTTCAGGCGGCCGAAGCGGGAACCGTTGCGGCGATTACGGCGGATGCGGATCAGGTGCCGATCATCGTCGTTAAGCATAACAACGACCTGCTGACGGTTTATGCCAATGTTGAGGATATCACAGTCAAAAAGGGGGACCGGGTGCGGCGCGGGCAGAAGATTGCAGCGCTGCGTGGGGGCGACAATGCCTATGTGCATTTCGAAGTGCGCAAAGGATTTGAGTCGGTCGATCCCGAGCCCTACCTGAGGTGAGGTTGAATGGCCCGTTTCGGGCCATGCCTCCGGCGGGGATATTTTTGGCCAGATGAAGATTGGATCACCTATCCGGGTCGTAGTCGCTCAGGCGTTTTCCGGGCTCGTCGGTGAAAAGCTCTGGCAGGGGTGCGACCGTTTCGATCAGATCTATGCGGAAGACGCGGAAGGCGTCGCGCAGCTCGCACCAGGCGGTCAGCGTCCAGACGCGGCCCCAGTATTCCATATGCAGGGGGCGGATGGTGCGTTCGGTCAGGGCGCCGTCGATGCGGCGATATGTTAGGTGCAGTTTTTGGCGGGATTTGATGGCGGCGCGGATCGGGGCCATGTGCGCCAGCCCACGCGCGGCATCTGCGAAGGGATAGACGGCAAATTTCCAGGCGTCGGCCTCGGCCACCACCTGCGTTGGCAGCACGGCGTCGATCTTGTCGGCGAGTGTTTCGGCTGCTGCCTTGAGGTCGGGATCGGCCGCCTCGGCCACGATGGCCATGCCGAGATTCAGCGCCTCAAGTTCGGCGGGCGTCAGGTTCAGCGGAGGCAGGGTGATCTGTTCTCGCACCATGTATCCCACGCCGCGTTCCCCTTCGACGGGAACGCCTGAGGCGACCAGAGTGTCCATGTCACGATAGATGGTGCGGACCGACACTTCGAGCTGGTCCGCGATATCCTGCGCGCGGTGCAGTTTACCGTCGCGCAGGATCTGGATGATATCGAACAGGCGGTCAGTGCGGCGCATGACACGCCGTCCGGACCGCGGTTAGGCGGTCATGTTCCATAAAACACTCTCGTGACGCATCTGGACGCTTTCGGAGTTGATGGCGGCCATCATGCCTGCAGCGCAGTCCTGTTGTGGGAACTGCGCGGCGGCGTCCTGCGCGGCTTTCATATCAGTCCAGACGACATAGTCTGTCCAACGGCCGTCCGCACCTTGGCTGAGCTGCCGATGGGCAAAGCCGGGGGCGGCGCGAACGAAGGCCTCGGAAGCTTGGCTGAGTTTTACAAACTCCTCAGATGTGACACCGTTGGCGAGTGTGAAGGTGACGATTTCTGCGACATGGGTCATGTGGTTCTCCGTTGACCAGGTTTCGATGTCGTCTTCCTAGCTGTTCACAACTGACATAAACCTGTCAGTTGTGAATGTCGACATCAGAGAATGTGCGTAATCACGTCAATTTTGACCCTGGAATCCGCCGCGTTCCCTTTCGTGGCGCGCTTTCGAGGCGTAAACACAGACCGAAATCGGATATCCGGCGCATCTGACGTCGACTCAAGAGGAGAAAAAACATGCTCAACAATATCGGCCTTCCCGGTCTGTTGCTGATCGCCGTCGTGGTTCTGGTGCTGTTTGGCCGTGGCAAGATCAGTTCGCTGATGGGTGAAGTTGGTAAGGGGATCACATCGTTCAAACGCGGCGTCAAAGAGGGCGCGGACGAGCTGGAGCAGGATGCGTCCGAACTGGCCAAAGACGTCACGCCCGAGACCGACAAAGACAAGGCGTAACCGCGCATGTTTGATCTGGGCTGGACCGAGCTTCTGGTCATCGGCATCGTTGCTTTGATTGTGGTGGGTCCAAAGGACCTGCCGGTGCTATTTCGTAATGTCGGCCGGTTTGTCGGCAAGGCACGCGGTATGGCGCGTGAGTTCAGCAATGCGATGAACGAAGCGGCGGATGAGGCCGGCGTGAACGAGATCAAAAAGGGCCTGAATGCGGCAACCAACCCTGTGAACACCGCCATGGATGGTGTCAAGCAGGCGGCGGCGGATATGGCCAAAAGCATCGACCCAACCAAATACGATCCGGACAGCGCAACCGGTAAACTGGCTGCGGAACGTGCCGAACAGGCCAAGAAAGTTCAGGCTACGTCCGCGCGGGCAACCGCCGAGCGCAAAGCCAAGGAAGCCGCCGACGCTTTGGCTAAGGCGGAAGAGGCCGAAGCCGCGCTGAAAACCGAAAGCAAGACATGACCAAGACCGACGAGATCGAGGACAGCTCGGCCCCATTGATCGAACATCTGACAGAACTGCGCACGCGGCTGATTCACTGCGTTGTGGCGTTTCTGGTCGGCATGATCATCTGTTTTACCGTGGCCACTCCGCTGTTCAACTTTCTCACACAGCCTTTGTGTGGGGTCCTGACCGAGCGGGGCCAGGATTGCGGGCTGATCTTCATCTCTCCGCAGGAAGGGTTCTTTGTCGCGATCAAGGTCTCGCTGTTAGGCGGGTTCATTCTGGCTTTTCCTTACATCGGGATGCAGATGTGGCGGTTTGTGGCGCCAGGGCTCTACCGATCGGAAAAGAACGCCTTTCTACCTTTCATGCTGGCGTCGCCTTTCATGTTCCTGCTGGGTGCCAGCTTTGCCTTTTATGTCGTCACACCGCTGGCCTATGACTTCTTTTTAGGGTTCCAGCAGTTCGGTACCGAGGGCGAGGCGGTTGTTGATGACGCCACGGCAGCACCGCTGAGCGTGGTGTTCCAGGGCTCGGCGCAGGAGTATCTAAACCTGACAATCAAGTTCATCGTTGCCTTTGGCTTGTGTTTTCAACTGCCGGTTCTGCTGACTTTGATGGGTAAGGCCGGGCTGGTCAGCGCCGAAGGTCTTGGCGCGGTGCGCAAATATGCTGTGGTCGGTATTCTGGTTCTGGCCGCGATCGTTACACCACCAGACGTGATCACTCAGGTTATTCTGTTCGTCGTGGTCTATGGGCTGTACGAGATTTCCATCTTCCTCGTCGCCCGCGTCGAGAAAAAACGCGAGGAACAATTGCGGGCCGATGGCTACTATGATGACGAAGCCGAAGCTGACGAAGACATCATTCAGGAAGAAAGCGGCAAGTAAGCCCGTTGAATTCTGAGAAACAGGCGCGCCCCTTACAGGCGCGCCTTTTTCGATTCCGGCTCTTGTTGCGACAGGCGGAACATGGTTTGAAATCCGGAAGACATGACCGGAGGCCCAAATGGATGACCAAGCCCTGAACCGTATCGCCGATGCGCTTGAGCGTATGGCACCAGCCCCTCTGGCAGCTCCGGATTTCGCGGCCGCCCCGGCCTTTGTCTGGCATGTCGATCCAGACAGGCTGGAACCGGTCACGCAAGTCAATCGTGTTGATCTGGATTTGCTGGTGGGCATCAACCGGTCGCGCGACACTTTGCTGGACAATACCCGCCGGTTCGCGGCGGGCTACAAGGCCAACAACGCCCTGCTTTGGGGTGCGCGGGGGATGGGCAAATCCAGCCTTGTCAAAGCTGTCCACGGCACGTTGCAATCGGAGCATCCCGACCTCAAGCTGGTAGAGCTGCAACGCGAAGATATGGGATCAGTCGCGCGCCTGCTGAACCACCTGCGCGCCGCTCCGCATCGGTTTATTCTGTTTTGCGATGATCTGTCCTTTAGCCATGATGACCAGCATTACAAATCGCTTAAGGCTGTGCTGGACGGTGGTATCGAGGGGCGCCCGGAAAACGTTGTCTTCTACGCCACCTCAAACCGCCGCCACCTGATGCCACGGGACATGATCGAAAACGAACGCTCCAGCGCGATCAACCCGTCCGAGGCGGTCGAGGAAAAGGTTTCACTGTCCGACCGCTTTGGCCTTTGGTTGGGCTTCCACCCCTGCGATCAGGACGAGTATCTGGCCATGATCGATCGCTACTGCGCGGCCTATGGAGTGGCTGTCAAAGCGGAAACGCTTCGGGCCGAGGCCATAGAATGGCAGGCCACACGCGGCGCGCGGTCGGGCCGCGTGGCTTGGCAATTCTTCGTCGATCTCGCTGGGCGCAACGGCATCCATATCACCTGATCCACCCGCTTCATCTGGCCAAAAATATCCCCGCCGGAGGCATGGCCCGTATGGGCCATTCCCTAAAGCAGCGCCAATATCCGCTTTGCCTCTTTTGCAGGTGACGTCAGTGCGTCGCGATCCTCGCCTGGGTGGAA
This sequence comes from Ruegeria sp., assembly GCF_965243365.1. Lineage (GTDB taxonomy): Bacteria > Pseudomonadota > Alphaproteobacteria > Rhodobacterales > Rhodobacteraceae > Ruegeria. The sequence continues at coordinate 3,097,198 of NZ_CBDEUW010000002.1, forward strand.
ACGGGCGCGCACGGCTGTTGGCATTGGGGCAGGCTCAACAATCGAGACCCGAGGCCCGGTGCGTTCCGTTTCCGCGGCCCAGCTACGTGCCAGAGCCATCTGGGCTGCCTTGGTGGCACCATATATGCCATAGAATTTTTCGCCCGCCTTGGGATCGTCAAAAAACACGGCGTGCCCGGGTTCCCCCAGCAACGGGGACACATAGGGGATCAGCACGGAAAGGGCATTGGCGTTGGTGTTAACCGCTTTTGTCCATTCTTTCGGGTCAACAAAATGCGCTGGTGTCAGGGCTGAGGTATGAACGGCAGTGTGTAGCCACAGGTCGACCTTGCCCCAACGATCATGAATACCACGGCACAGTGTGGCCATGGCATCCGGGTCGGTGATGTCCATGGGGGCCAATGTGGCTGAACCACCTTTGGCCTGAATACGGTCGTCCAATTCTTCAAGCCCGCCGGTGGTGCGGGCGACGGCAACGATGTGATAATCTGGCACAAGCGCCTCGGCCAACGCCGCGCCCAGTCCGCGAGAGGCCCCTGTGACAAGGGCAATTTTGGTCTGATCGGTCATGGAAGCGGTTTGACCCGACGCGGGGCAGGGCGTCAAGGCCCGATCAACTGCCGGGGATGGTCATGCGCCTCGTCTGGCCGCTTTGTCGCAGCACGATGCCGTCCTCATCGATGGCAACAACGGTGCCCGAGGCAACGCGGCTGCCGATCTTCACTTTTTTCACGCGTCCGGAAGACATCCGCATCAACGCTCGCATGTCCGCCTTTGGGCCATAAACGCCCAGGACTGAGACCGAGTTCTTTTTCAGCACCCCCGTCTGGGTTGCTGTGGCTTTGACTGTTGCGTTTGGCATGTTCTGCGGCCCGGGCAAGCGCCGGACCCTTTTGGTGAGTGGTGTATGCCGGTCGGGTATCAAAACGGCACAGGGAATAAAAGCGGAACTCGCGCTTTGCCTAATCCGGAACCAACCGCTATTCCCGAACCCTTTGCAATTTGGTCAGGTTCGCCGACAGGTTGTGGGCAAAAATTCACCGAGCGCGCATCGAAGCAGCCTGAAAGGTGCGCCGGGCGTCCAGTGCGATTCGTCTGTCCTCGTCAGCCGGTCAGCCCGAGGCCAGTTTGGCTGCGTTCCAGGACCCGCCCGGCACCTGCATGTCTTCGCGCTTTTTGCTGACGCGGCTGCTGTTTTCCAGGCTGTCCAGATAATCCTCGCTGACACTGCCGGTGATGTACTTGCCGTCAAAGCAGGAACAATCGAAGGCCTCGATCTCGGGATTGCCTTCTTTCGCGGCCCAGATCAGATCGTCGAGGTCCTGATAGAACAACGCATCGGCGCCCAGCTCCTCGCGGATGTCTTCGATCTCTTTGCCATTGGCGATCAGTTCATGCTTGGTCGGCATGTCGATGCCATAGACGTTGGGATACTTAACCGGTGGCGAGGCGCTGGCGATGTATACCTTTTTTGCACCCGCCTCGCGGCACATCTGCACGATCTTCTTGATCGTATTACCGCGCACAATGGAATCGTCGATCAGCAGCACATTGTGGCCCTGAAACTCAAGCGGAACGGCGTTCAGTTTGCGGCGCACGGATTTCTGGCGCTCGGCTTGACCCGGCATGATGAACGTGCGGCCCACATAGCGGTTTTTGACCAGACCCTCGCGATAGGGGATACCGGTGATCTTGGCAGCCTCAAGCGCAACCGGGCGCGCACTGTCGGGGACCGGGATAATCCGGTCGATGTCCAACCCTGATTCCTGAATCTGTTTTGCCAGCGTCTGTCCCATGCGCATTTGCGTTTTGTAGACAGACACGCCGTCCAGCAAAGAGTCCGGGCGCGCCAGATAGACATATTCAAAGATACACGGCGTCAGTTTGCCTTCGACCGCCTGGAACTCATGCATATTGCCATCAAGGTCGATCAGGATCGCTTCGCCGGGGCGCAGGTCGCGTAGCTTGTCGAACCCGTTGATGCCAAAAGCCACATCTTCCGAGGCAAAGGCATAGTCGTCTCCCTCTCCGTCCACTGCGCGCTTGGCAACAGACAGGGGGCGGATGCCGAAAGGATCACGGAAAGCCAGCATGCCGATGCCTGCCACCAGACAGATCACCGAATAAGCGCCCTGAACGCGTTCCATCGTCATCTTCACCCCGGCAAAGATGTTTCTGATCGGGTCCGAGTTTCCGTTTACCTTGATGGCGTCGGCCACTTTGTCAGCCAGCACGTTCAACAGGATTTCCGAGTCCGACGTGGTGCGCAGGTGGCGGCTGTACTTGCCAGTCACTTTCTGGCGTTGCTCGGCCGTATTGGTGATGTTGCCGTTATGGACCAGATAGATGCCATAAGGCGCGTTGACAAAAAACGGCTGCGCCTCAGCCGCGCTGAGTGAGCCCGCGGTTGGATAGCGCACATGCCCCATGCCGACCTTGCCCAGCAGGGTTTCGGCATCGCTGGCGTTGAACACGTCTTTGACCAACCCATTGGCTTTCTTCTCGCGGAAAAACTCGCCGTTGTAGGTGACAATCCCCGAAGCATCCTGACCGCGGTGTTGCAGCATCAGCAACCCGTCATAGATCTCCGCAAAGACATCATGTGTCCGGCTTGCGATTCCCAAAATCCCACACATGTACGGGGCTCCAATTTCTATGACGTTTTTAGGTGAGTTTTACCCTGCGCAGCAGGGATTGGGCCGACGGGGGCTGCTGTTCCTGACGCCAGACCGGCTGTCATCATTGCGACGCACGCGCATACGAACAGAAAGAACAAGATCGGCAGCTCCGATTCCGTGGCAGTTTGGCATCCACATAATGCCTATTCGTGCGCCTGTCATCAAAGGATCACAAACACTTTTGCCGCAGGTGCTTTCGCTGACTGGGACTCCGCCGTCAATGATTGATGACATATTGGGGTATATGTGCTGTCATAGTCATAATTTTGATAAGAAATGAAACGAGTACGGCGGGTCGAGAGTAGATATGTGGCAGCATAAACGGCATCAGAAGAAGGACGAACCGATCAAGCGACGATGTCACCGATGTCGTGGCTCGGGGCGTGCGCCATGTGAAATCTGCAAGGGAACCGGCGAAGTTGTCAAAAGTCGCGACGTCTTTGGTAAACCGGTATCCAGCAGGTGCGATGGGTGCTTTGGCCTGAAATCCATCCGCTGTACCGTGTGCGGCGGGGATGGATACGTGACCTGATCGGGTAGCCAATGAAAAAAGCCCGGGCAGGGCCGGGCTTTCATCGACTACTGACAGCGCTGCCTTAGCCGCCCTGCGTGTTGTCCTGGGTTTCAGCCGGAGTGACAGGTTCCGGTGTATTGCCAGCGGTGCAGGACGCAACCAGCTTTTCGTATTGCGATGTGACCCATCCCAACGCGGCTTCCGGGTTCTGTTCTTCGATCTGATCGCTGAACTGTTCAAAGACTTTGGCCGACCGGCTTTCGTCCACGATTGTGTAAGACTGGCCGGTCATCACGGTGTCGTAGACAAAAAAGGCGATGGCGACCAACAGGATCCCGCGCGCGACACCGAAGAAAAAGCCCAGCGCCTGATCCAGCCCGCCCAAGGCGGACCGCTGAACCAGCGATGAAAACAGCGGCGTGAAGATGCTGACCACGATCAGCGCCACGGCGAAAACGGCGGCGAAGCCGGTGATCACCGACAATTCGCAACTGTCACGCAGGAACTCTCCGACCACGGGCACTTCTTTGACCAATGGCACGACCTGCGGTGCAAAGATAAAGGCCAGAACGGCGGCGGCGACCCAGCCTGCAATGGCTAGAACCTCGCGCATGAAGCCGCGGGAGTAGGCGAGAATGCCCGACACCACGACGATCAGGGCAACGACCCCGTCAATTATTGTAAAACCTTCCATGGCCCTCGCCTGTTCGTTTGCCTGCCCCCGGGGCGCGACTTTAACCTGCTCCGAAGGTTTCGCCAACAAACCCAACCAAATCAGAGGGTCGGGTGAGTGTCAGACCTGCCACAGTACCGGTTTTGCCGCCCGCCGGAGCGATTGCCGCTGTGAAACCAAGTTTTTGCGCTTCTTTCAACCTGTTTTCGGTCTGCGAAGCTGGTCTAAGTGCCCCAGATAGCGAGATTTCTCCGAAAACAACGGTGTCAGCGGGCAAAGCGGTGTCTTCCCGTGCGCTCAGCAATGCGGCGGCCACGGCAAGGTCTGCGGCGGGTTCACTGATTTTCAGCCCCCCGGCGACGTTCAGATAGACATCAAGCCCGGCAAAGGGGATCCCGCAGCGCGCTTCGAGCACGGCAAGGATCATCGCAAGGCGCCCGCTGTCCCAGCCGACAACCGTGCGGCGGGGCTGCGAATGGGGTGACGGGGCGACCAGTGCCTGCAATTCCACCAGAACAGGGCGGGTGCCTTCGATCCCAGCAAAGACGGCCGATCCGGGGCTGGGCGTTCCACGCTCTGACAGAAACAGAGCCGAAGGGTTGGTGACTTGCGCCAGCCCTTTCCCGGTCATCTCGAACACACCGATTTCGTCTGCCGGGCCAAAGCGGTTTTTGACCGCGCGCAGGATGCGGAATTGGTGGCCGCGCTCGCCTTCGAAATAAAGCACGGTATCGACCATATGCTCGACCACGCGGGGGCCTGCGATCTGACCTTCTTTGGTGACGTGACCCACCATGATGACCGACACGCCGTGACGTTTGGCAAAGGTGGTCAACTCATGTGCTGCGGCGCGAACCTGTGAAACCGAGCCCGGCGCGCTGTCCACATTGTCGGCCCACATGGTCTGGATCGAGTCGATGATGGCCAGCCCGGGTTTTTCCGCCTCAAGCGTTGTCAGAATGTTCCGAAGGTTGGTCTCTGCCGCCAACTGGACAGGTGCATCCTCAAGCCCCAGGCGACGCGCGCGCATGCGGACCTGTGCGCTGGCTTCCTCGCCCGAGACATAGATGGTTTTGACGCCTGCACGTGAGAACCGTGCGGCGGCCTGCAGCAGCAGGGTGGATTTACCGATGCCCGGATCTCCGCCCACCAACAGGGCCGAGGCAGGCACAAGGCCACCGCCCAGCACGCGGTCCAGTTCGTCTACACCGCAGAGCGTGCGGGGAGGGGGCGTTTCCTCGGTCGACAGATCGGTCAGCGTGATGTTCTGCCCGCGTTTGGTGCCCAGCGACTTCTTGGCCGGACCTGCCGACAAGGGTACGTCCTGGGTAATCGTGTTCCACTCGCCGCAGCTGTCACAACGTCCGGACCAGCGGGAATGCGAAGCGCCACAGGCGGAGCATGAGAATGTTGGTTTTGCCATGCGGCCTTGGTGCCCGAGGATGGGCAGTTCTTCAAGCCCTTACGGGCCTGCCTCACCGCCGGTGGCGCGCTGAGGTCAGGTCTGTTTGTATTGGCGCTCTGTAAGGATGCCGAAAAGGATTGAGGCCAGAATGCAAAGGGTGAAGAGATAGAGGCCCCACGCCGTTTCGATTGTGGCGTAAGAGATGCCTTTGGCCAGCGTGATGTAAAGCGCGATCAGGAAGATGTCGGCCATCGCCAGCTTGCCAAGGATGTTCAGCGCGGGTTGGACGCGGATGTCGAGCAGGTTCCATTGGATCAACGCTGTCCCGATGGTTTTGAGGTAGGGCGCGAAGAGGGCGAAGACGGTGACGATCAGCGCGAGGAAGACGTCGGATTTCCACAAGGATTGCAGGCCGGTGATAACGCTGATTTCGGATAGGCCGAAGATCGGGAGCAACCCCGCGCGCATCAACGGGGCAAACCACGCGATGGGGTAGAGGATCAGGAGGGAGAGGGTGGCGAGGCGGAGCATTTTTCCTACAACGATAAACAGGGTTAGTCAGAAAACTCTGGTCGGCTTTGTGACGGGTAGAGCTATGGTGGACCAGAAACAAAGACCTACAAAAGGCGAAACGCAAAATAGCAGACCAAGAATATAATTAATAAGCACAAAACCGCTGCGAAATGGCAAAGAAATATATGCGTTTTCGCTCTTGCTGCTTTTAGCAAGTTGATTGTCTGTAGAAGTGCGCACAACAAAACCGGAGTTAAGATTGCGAAGGATAGCTCTCGCGTAGAACCTCGTTGCAGGTCGCTTAAAGCTCGAGAATATGAGGATACTTGAAAAAATGTCCCCCAACCCAACAGCCAAACGAAACAGAGCGCGGGCGTCCAGATCAGGCGCGATCCAAGTCTGGACGGGTTTTCGTTTTCTCTGTGTCTTAACCCGGCAGAAAAGGAAATGCCTGCCACTATGATCGGCATCAAGAACAGGGCTGGGATGGCCAGAGCAATCAGGGTGTTTATCACCGCACCGCCTCAATCGGACCCTCAGCACTCCCGCTGATAAACTGCTCCACATAAGGATCACCCGAGGCATCCATCTGCCCCACAGGCCCGGTCCACTGGATCACCCCGTCATGCAGCATCGCCACATTGTCGGCAATCGCGCGCACGGAACTCATGTCGTGGGTGATGGTCATCGCGGTGGCGCCCATCTCGGTCACGATCTCTCGGATCAGGTCATTGATGACGCCGGACATGATCGGGTCGAGGCCGGTGGTGGGTTCGTCGAAGAAAATGATCTCGGGGTCGGCGGCGATGGCGCGGGCAAGGCCGACGCGTTTCTGCATGCCGCCCGACAGTTCGGACGGGTAGAGATCGGCCACCTTGGCGCGCAGGCCGACGCGGCGCAGTTTGTCGATGGCGATTTCGCGCGCATAGTCGGCAGGGCGTTTCAGCGGACCGCGCAGCAGGCGAAAGGCGACGTTCTGCCAGATGGGCAGCGAGTCAAACAGCGCCGCGCCCTGAAACAGCATGCCGAATTTTGCCAGAAACGCATCCCGATCGCCCTTGGTGGCGTCTTTGCTGTCCACGTAGATCATACCGCTGTCGGGTTTGATCAGGCCCAGGATACATTTCAGCGCCACCGACTTACCGGTCCCCGAGCCGCCGATGATAACCATCGAAGTACCCTTGGGAATCTCAAGGTTCATGCCCTGCAGCACGTGGTTGTCGCCAAAGGCTTTTTCTACGTTCTCCATTCGGATCATAGCGAGAAGAATACCCCTGTGAGAACGAAGTTGGCGGCCAGGATCAGCACGGCGGCTGCCTCGACCGAGCCTTTGGTGGCGCGGCCCACACCCTGCGCGCCGCGGCCGGAGTTCATGCCGTAGTAACAGCCCATGATGGCGGCGATGACCCCGAAGGCTGCGCCTTTGACCAACGAGGAAACGATGTCGCGCGTTTCAAGGAAGTCCACGGTGTTTTTCAGATAGGCCGCCGGGTTGAAACCCAGGTTTTGCGTGGCAACCGTGTACCCGCCGGCGATGCCGATTATGTCGCCCACGCCGACCAGCGCGGGCACGGTGATCAGGGCCGCCAGAACTCGCGGGGCCGTGAGGTATTTCATCGGATGGGTCGAGAGCGTGACCAGCGCATCGATCTGCTCGGTCACTTTCATCGTAGCGATTTCTGCAGCAATTGAGGACGTTACGCGGGCAGCAATCATCAACCCTACCAGCACCGGGCCAAGTTCACGGACCATGCCAATGGCGACGATCTGGGGCACCACAGCCTCGGCATTGAATCGCGCGCCACCGGCGTAGATTTGCAGCGCCAATGCGCCACCGGTGAAGATGGCAGTCAGGCCCACAACGGGCAGGGACAGCCAGCCGATATTCAGCAAAGCGATGCCGAATTCACGAGGGTAGAACGGCGGGCGAAAGATGTGCGAGATCGCGTCCAAGGCAAACAGTGCCACTCGACCGAAGGCCGCGAATACGCCCAGTACCGTACGGCCCAGCCCTCCCAGCGCCGTAAGCGCGTTCATTCCACGTAGCCCCGCGAATACCGTCTGCCCATCGAGGTCAGGATTTCATAGCCGATGGTCCCGGCTGCCTCGGCCAGATCATCCACGGTCTGGTGGCCATTGAGGATACGCAGGCGGTTGGGATCTTCCGGCAGGTCGGTGACATCGACGGTGATCAGGTCCATCGAAATACGCCCGACGACGGGGCAGGGCAGGTCACCGGCAAAGGCGTCGATCCCGCCACCGATGGCGCGGTGCAGACCATCGGCATAGCCTGCGGCAACCGTCGCAATGCGGGACGGGCGGCGGGCGGTCCAGCTATTGCCGTATCCTACCGTTTCACCCACGGCAACCGGGCGCACCTGAACAACCGGCAGGTCGACGGTGACAACGGGTTTGGCTTCGGTAAAGGGCATGCCGCCATAAAGGCCGATACCCGGGCGGCAGAAATCAAAATGGAACTCGGGGCCCATCAGCGATCCGCCGGTCGCCGCCAGGGAACGCGGCACTGCGATGCCGTCGGTCATCTCACGGAACGTACGCAATTGCTGCCGATTCATCGGGTGTTCCGGTTCATCGCCACAAGCCAGATGAGACATCAGTACGGCGGGGTTAAGTGCCAGGGCCGCGTCGCGCAGTTCTGCCCAGTCCGCAGGCTCAAGCCCCAGACGGTTCATGCCGCTGTCTAACTGGATGCCGAACGGGTGATCCGGCAGGGCGCCGCGATGGCGTTGAAACTGCTGAGGAGAGTTGATTAGGGGAATCAGGTTTTGGCCTGACAGCACCTCGGCATCGCCATCCATGTGCCCGGAAAAGACAAAGATGTCCGGTCCCGGACCGACGGCTTTGCGCACAGCCGCGCCCTCTTCGGCGACGGCGACAAAGAATTTGCGCACACCCTCATCGGCCAGCGTCCAAGATACCGGTTCGGCCCCCAGCCCATAGGCATCGGCCTTGACCACGGCTCCGGTCTCGACATTGGTTTTGGCATCCAGTGCGCGCCAGTTGTGGGCAAGCGACTGAAGGTTGATCGTTAATCGTGCGGTACTCATGTGACGTTCATGACATTGCATCGTGGCAGGTCAAGGGGGTATCGGGCATTTCCCAATGAGTTTTTCAATTGCATCGGCAGCATTCGGCTTAGCTGCTTTGGTTGGAGCGAGTTCAGATGCGCTAATTCGCTCAAATTCTAGGGATTAAATGGCGTATGAATTGTGTTAATCGCATCATCAAATCGCAAAGTTCGGCTTGATCGTTGCTGTAAGAAGCTCAGGTGGCTGTTCAGAGCACCTTGGTTCACAGCTGCGATAAACGTGAGCTTCAGGCAAATTAGCGAACCACAGGATCACGTTCTACAGAGGAAACTGCTGCGTTACCAAGGGGAACCCACACAACGGGCGGACACTTGGATTATCCAGATTTCGAGCGTGTCGTAGTCAGAGGTTGATTCAATAACCCTCGATCTCGCCGCCCTGTTGCCAGGGTTTGACCAGATTGCCAAAGCGGGTGAACTGGGCCTCGAAGGACAGTTCGACCGTGCCGATGGGGCCGTGACGCTGCTTGCCGACGATGACCTCGGCCTTGCCGTGCAGGCGTTCCATGGCCTGCTTCCACTCTTCCATCTTTTCCAGTTCGTGATCGCCGGGCTTTTCGCGTTCCTTATAGTATTCTTCGCGGAACACGAACATGACGACGTCGGCATCCTGTTCGATCGAGCCCGATTCCCGCAGGTCGCTAAGTTGCGGGCGTTTATCGTCGCGGTTTTCGACCTGCCGTGAGAGCTGGGACAGGGCCACGACCGGTATGTTCAGCTCTTTTGCAATTGCCTTCATGCCCATCGAAATCTCGGCGATTTCGTTGACGCGGTTGTCAGACATGCCACGGCAAAGCTGCAGATAGTCGATGACCAGCAGGTCCAAACCATGTGTTCTCTTCAATCGTCGCGCGCGGGCGGCAAGCTGAGAGATCGGCAGGGCAGGCGTGTCATCAATGAACAAGGGGCAGGCTTCCAACTCCTTGGCGGCGTCCACGAAACGGCGGAACTCGCCCTCGGTCATGTCGCCTTGGCGGATTTTGTGGCTGGAAATTTCCGAGGCTTCGGCCAGGACGCGGCCCGCCAGCTGCTCGGCGCTCATCTCAAGCGAGAAGAACCCAACCACGCCACCATCAATCGCACCTTCGCTGCCATCGGGTTTGGTGCCGCGCTTGTAGGCTTTGGCCACGTTGAAGGCGACGTTGGTCGCCAGTGAGGTTTTGCCCATCGACGGACGACCCGCCAGAATGATCAGGTCGGATGGGTGCAGGCCCCCCAGTTGTTTGTCGAGATCGGCCAGACCGGTGGAAATCCCCGCCATGCCGCCACCGCGCTGGTAGGCCTCGTTGGTGACGTTCACGGCTTCTGTGACCGCTTTGAGGAAGGATTGGAAACCCTGTTCGGTCTGGCCCTGCTCGGACAACTGGTAAAGCTGTTGCTCGGCCTCCACGATTTGTTCTTTCGGCTCGCTCGATACTTCGACCCGTGCAGCCTTGTCTGAAATGTCCCGGCCCAGTCGGATCAGCTCGCGCCGGATGGCAAGGTCATAGATCATCTGAGCGTAGTCATGCACCGCAAAGGCGCTGATCGATGCCCCGGCCAGCTTCACCAGATAGGCCGGGCCGCCCAGTTCCTTCAGACCCTCGTCTTCGGCCATGAAGGATTTCAGCGTAACAGGTGAGGCCAGCGCATTCTTGGCGATGCGTGTGGCTGCCACTTCATAGATACGGGCGTGGACCGGATCATAGAAATGCTCGGCCCCGATGATCGAAGCCACCCGGTCATACAGGTCATTATTCGTCAGGATCGCGCCCAAAAGCTGCTGCTCGGCCTCGATAGAGTGCGGCATCGTCTCCGGGTTTTGAATCTGTGCCGCTGCCTGCTCGATACTGCTGATCTCGTTCATTGCTGCTCTCACCGTCCCTTGGGGCACAGGTCATATCCGCCCCTCTGAGTCGGGGCAAATTGTATGTTTCTGGGGATAGATTGTGCATATCTCCCAACCCCATCATATTGAAGCATGATGGGGCGGGGCGTCAACATATTGTGCGATTTGTGCCTGCTGTGCAGTCACTGTTTCCGCTTCGAAAACAGTTGGCGCAACGTTAGCTTTTATGAGCTTCCTGCCAGCCGCGGGGGTCGTTCAGGAAGGCCTCAACACCACTAAGGGTTTCTTCGTCAAAGGCCTTTTGCGCCTTGGCCTCGGCCAGAACATCCCACCATGTGCACAGCGAATGCAGCTTCACGCCGTGATCGCCCAGCGTCTTTTCGGTCTCGGGAAAAATTCCGTAGTAGAAAATTACCGCCGTATGACCGCAAGTCGCACCGGTTTCGCGGATCGCATCGACAAAGGACAGTTTCGAGCCGCCATCGGTGGTCAGGTCTTCGACCAGCAAAACGCGCTCACCCTCGCTCATTGCGCCTTCGATGCGGGCGTTGCGGCCATAACCTTTGGGTTTCTTGCGCACATAGGTCATCGGCAGGGCCATGCGTTCAGCGACCATGGCGGCAAAGGGGATGCCAGCGGTTTCGCCACCGGCAATGTTGTCGAAGGCCTCGAACCCGGCATCCCGCATCACGGTGACAGTCAGGAAATCCATCAGGGTCGAGCGAATGCGCGGGTATGAGATCAGCTTGCGGCAGTCGATATAGGTTGGGCTGGGCAGGCCCGAGGCCAGGGTAAACGGCTCACGCGAATTGAAGTGAACTGCCTTGATTTCCAGCAGCATCCGTGCGGTCAGACGGGCGATTTCGGTGCTGTCGGGGAAGGAACTGGGGATCATGGCGCAAACCTCTGGGCTGAAAGGGTGTTGCAGGCTGATAGCCCGTCATTCAGGTCAGAGTCGAGAGGGAGCCAAAAAGAAAAGCGGACCTCCCAAGGGGTCCGCTTTTCGCCCTCACGGGCAGAGCGCCAAGGTGGGCTTAGCTGCTCATGTCGTAGGCGCGTTCCCCATGCACCGAGAGGTCGAGCCCGTTTGTTTCGGTCTCGGCGTCTACGCGAAGCGGTGTGATCAGCGCAACCATCTTGACCAGAACAATCGTGACAATTGCCGTAAAGACACCCACGATCACCAGCCCGCCCAACTGTGCGGTCCAGGTGCCCAGGCCGAACAACGCGATCATCAGCGTACCGAAGATGCCACCGACACCGTGGACGGCAAAAACGTCCAGTGTGTCGTCGATGTTCAGCTTGTTGCGGATGACGAACACGGCCTCTTGGCACAGGATACCTGCAACGCCACCGATGATCAGCGCCTGAACCGGACCCACAAAGCCCGAGGCCGGGGTGATCGAGGCCAGACCCGCGATGGTGCCAGTGACCAGACCAACCATCGAAGCTTTGCCAAAGCGGATGCGTTCCCAAAGTGCCCATGTTAGCGACGCGGTGGCGGCAGACAGATGCGTGACGGTCATGGCCATTGCGGCGCCTCCGTCAGCGGCCAGTTGCGAGCCGCCGTTGAAGCCGAACCAACCGACCCACAACATCGCGGCACCGACCATCACATAGCCGGGGTTGTGCGGGGGCGTTGTGCGATTGCGGCGCGGGCCGAGGATAACGGCGATAACCAATGCGGCCAGACCGGCGGTTTCGTGGACGACAATGCCACCGGCAAAGTCACGCACGCCGATCTCACCCAGAATGCCTCCGTCCGACAGCATTCCACCGCCCCAGATCCAGTGAACTACGGGCGCATAGCACAGCAGCATCCACAGGGCCGAGAAGGTTAGGACAAAGCCAAAGCCCACCCGCTCGACATAGGCGCCTACGATCAGGGCAGGGGTGATGATCGCGAATGTCATCTGGAAGGCAAAGAACAGGACCTCGGGCAGGGTGCCTGCAAGGCTGTCCACATCGACACCATTCAGGAACGCTTTGCCCAGACCGCCCCAAAGGCCGCTCTCACCGGGGCCGAAGGCGATTGAATAGCCTGCGACCAGCCACAAAATGCTCATCAAACAGGCAATCGAAAAGCAGTGCATGAAGACACTGAGGACATTTCGGGCACGGACAAGGCCGCCATAGAACAGGGCAAGCCCCGGTAATGTCATGAACAGGACCAGTGCAGTTGCGACAATGATCCAGGCTGTATCGGCTCCGTTCATGGGCCGCTCTCCTCTTTCTTACAGGGGCGCTGTTCTGTGCTTGCTCGTCACGGTCCGGCGCTGCTTGAGTGGTGTGCCGTGGGTTCAAGCGAAGAGAGGGCGAGGAAAAAAGAGGCAGCACGTCAAAAGGCCGCCTATTTTGGTGGCCTTTTTTCAACTGGCGACTATTTTTGCGCCTTTAGGGAGGGTCTGCCGTAAATTTAGGCGATGCGTGAAAGGCCGTCAGACAGCAGGTCAAGTGCGTGATCCCGGGCGGCGCGGCGAACGGCATCCCGCCCCGGCGCGCCGAATTCAACGGTTTCTGTGCGCGTTTCGTGACCCTTGGCGGCGAGGCCAAAGCAGACGCGGCCCTCGGGCTTGAATTCCGATCCGCCGGGGCCTGCGATGCCAGTGATCGAGACCGCCAGCTGCGCCTGCGAATGCGCCAATGCTCCTTCGGCCATCTCGCGGGCAACTTGTTCCGAGACTGCGCCATGGGCCGCCAGAGTGTCGGCCTGAACGCCCAGCATCTGCTGTTTGGCGGCGTTGGTATAGGTAACGAACCCTCGGTCAACCACGGCGGAGCTGCCGGGAATATCCGTCAGCGCGGCTGCGACCATGCCGCCCGTGCAGCTTTCGGCGGTGGCGATCATCACGTTTTGCGCTTTGGCGCGGTCCAGAAGGGTTGAAACGTTCATAGCCCCAGCACTCCGTGTGCAATCCCGGCAAGGATGAGGACACCAATTGCGGCCAATGCCCCCGCGATCACATCGTCCAGCATGACGCCCATCGCATCATTGCGCCGATCAGCCCAGCCAACGGGGCCGGGTTTGGTGATGTCGAAAAGGCGGAACAGGATGAACCCGGCAACCCAGCCCGGCCAGAGTGCGGTGATTTCGATCCCATGCACCCACGCCGGATAAGAGATTGCCCAAAGGGCTATGAACTGGCCTGCGACCTCGTCGATCACAATCTCGGACGGATCGTGATCCTCTTGTCCGGCTGTCATTACCCCGGTTGCCCATAGGCCGCCGAAAAAGGCCGCTAACGTGGCCAACGCAAGTAAAGGGAAGCCACCCAAACTATGCAGCACCCAGGCCAGAGGCAGCGCGGCCAGCGATCCCCATGTACCCGGGGCAGGGCGCAGATAGCCCACGCCGCAAACGGTTCCGATCAGACGCGCGGCGGTCATGCCTTCACCAGGCAGGCTGTGGCAAGGGATGCTATGCCTTCGCTTCGACCGGTAAAGCCCAACCGTTCAGAGGTGGTTGCCTTTACCGAGACCTGATCCGGTTTCAGCTTTAGAATGCGTGCCATTTCCTCGCGCATGGCCTCTGCGTGCGGGCCGATTTTTGGATACTCGCAGACCAGCGTGCAGTCGACGTTGGAAATTCGGTATCCCATCTGCCTGGACAGTTCGACCGCGTGACGCAAAAAGATCTCACTCGCGGCACCCTTCCATTGAGGGTCCGAAGGCGGAAAATGCTGTCCGATATCGCCCTGCGCCAAGGCACCGTAGATCGCATCCGTGACGGCATGCATTCCTACATCGGCGTCGGAATGCCCCTGCAATCCACGGTCATGCGGTATTTTCACCCCGCATAGGATCACATGGTCCCCGTCGCCAAAGCGGTGCACATCATAGCCATTGCCCAGCCTTACATCCATGTCTATTCCCATTATACGCTCCGCCCGGGCAAAATCCTCGGGTCGGGTGATTTTGATATTATCGGCATCTCCCGGCACGATCACCACGTTCACACCTGCCGCGCGCGCGACCTCGACATCGTCGGCGGCATTCCCGGGGTGTGCAGCGTGGGCGGCCACAATAGCTTCATAGTGGAACCCTTGCGGTGTCTGCGCGGCAAACAGTTGGCTGCGGTCTTGGGTGCCTGTCACAACGGCGTCTTCTCCGACCCACAACGCGTCGGTCACCGGCAGGCCGGGGGCGGTGGCCGAATGGACGTCCAAAGCCGACAAAACGTCCTGAATGATGCGGGGGGTGACGCAGGGGCGGGCGACATCGTGGATCAGGACACGCGTCACGCCAAACCCGGACAAGGCCGCCAGCCCATTTCGGACTGAACCCGCCCGGTCGTTGCCGCCGGAGGCCAATATCAGATCGGTCTGACTGAATTCGTCCCAGGCCTGGGTGTCTTCTTCCGATAACACCAAGACGATATGTTCGACCTGATTGCGAAACGCGTCGAGTGTCCAGTCTGCCACTCGTCGACCGGCCAATGGACGCCATTGCTTTGGCACATCCCCGCCTGCGCGCGTTCCGCGTCCTGCGGCGACAATGATGGCGGCGGTGGTCATGGGCGCGAACTCTCCTAACTTGGGCATTGTTTAGGGGGCGATGAATGAAGAGGCAATCACCCGCGTCAATCTGCCTAAAAAATAGGCAAGTGATGGTTTTGCAGGCTTGTCGGATGCCGTTTTCTTGTTCATATGCTGCGATTTCGATATCTAAATCGCAATTGCTCAAGGATTAGGCACATTGACCCTGCGTCTTGCTGAAAAGGAAGTGACCTCTCCGGTATTACTGGCCCCGATGGCCGGAATCACGGATCGCCCGTTCCGCGATCTGGTGATGAGGTTCGGTGCGGGTCTTGTGGTCAGCGAAATGGTGGCCAGCCAGGAAATGGTACAGGCGAAACCAGGTGTGCGCGAAAGGGCTGAACTGTCGGCTGATGTG
The DNA here is from genome assembly GCF_965243365.1 of Ruegeria sp. Taxonomy (GTDB): domain Bacteria; phylum Pseudomonadota; class Alphaproteobacteria; order Rhodobacterales; family Rhodobacteraceae; genus Ruegeria. Next base: position 3,112,811 of record NZ_CBDEUW010000002.1, read on the forward strand.
GAAAACACCGCCGTTCAACTGGCCGGGCGCGAGGCGCACTGGATGGCCGAGGCCGCTCGGCAGGTCGCGGATCGCGGCGCGCGGGTGATCGATATCAACATGGGCTGCCCCGCCAAAAAGGTGACCAATGGCTACTCAGGCTCGGCGTTGCTGAAAACCCCGGATCACGCGCTGACCTTGATCGAGGCCGTGGTCGAGGCGGTGGACGTGCCCGTGACATTGAAGACAAGGCTGGGCTGGGATGACTCGCTGCTGAACGCGCCGGACGTGGCGCGGCGGGCTCAGGACGCTGGCATTCAGATGGTCACAATCCACGGACGCACGCGGTGTCAGTTTTACAAAGGGCGCGCCGATTGGCAGGCGATTCGGGCGGTCAGCGAAGCGGTGTCGATCCCCGTCATCGCGAACGGAGATATTGTGGACACTTGCGCCGCGCGGCAGGCGCTGGAGCGATCAGGCGCGAATGGCGTCATGGTCGGCCGTGGCGCACAGGGTAAGCCATGGCTGTTGGCACAGATATGTCACGACCTTTACGGCGCAGAGGCACCCAAGATACCTGAGGGCAAAGATTTGGTTGATATGGTCCGCTCGCACTATCAGGCGATGCTGGAGTTCTATGGGCAGGACCTTGGCCTGCGCGTCGCGCGCAAACATCTTGGCTGGTACATGGATGAGGCCGGTACAACTTCGCCCTTACGCCGGGCAGTTCTGACATCGCGTGATCCTGCCGAAGTGCTTCTCCTGCTGAAGGACGCATTGAGCACCAGTGTCGGGGTGGCCGCATGACCTCGGACCATAGCATCTGGGCGTCCTTGCCGGTTCCGACCTTCATCATAGACCCCGAGGACCGGATTTCCGACGTCAATTCGGCGGGTGAGGGGTTTCTGAATGCCTCACGCAAATCGGTGGTTGGGAATCCGGTATGGGATCTGCTGGCCGTGGATGCGCCGCTGGAGGAGGCGTTCTTGCGCGCGCGGCGCCAAAGTACGCCTTTGTTTGTCAATGACGTCGACGTAGGGTCGGGCAATCGGCCGCCGCTGCAGTGCGCGATGCAGATTGCGCCGCTGATGGGGTATCCGGGATCGATGATCATGACTATCTCGCCGCGCGAACTGGCGGGCCGGATGACGCTAGGAAATTCGGTGAAATCAGCAGCGCAATCCGCCATCGGGATGGCCGAAATGCTGGCGCATGAAATCAAGAACCCGTTAGCAGGGATTACTGGTGCGGCGCAGTTGCTGAGCATGAATATCTCGCAGCAAGACCTTGAACTAACAGATCTTATTGTGGCCGAGACACGTCGCATCGTAAAGCTGTTGGAACAGGTCGAGCAGTTTGGCAACCTGTCTGTGCCCGATTTCAAGCCTTTCAATATCCACGATGTTCTGGACCGCGCACGCCGGTCTGCGCTGCTGGGCTTCGGGGCGCATATGAAGATTATTGAGGACTACGATCCCTCTCTGCCATTGGCTTATGGTGATCCCGATCAGTTTTTGCAGGTGATATTGAACCTGCTCAAAAATGCGTCCGAAGCCGCTGATCCAAAAGGCGGAATCATTCGCCTCAGAACCTATTTTGAGCATTCCTTCCGCCTGCGCCGCAGTGACGGCTCGGGCCATTCGCTGCCGTTGCAGGTCGAAATCATCGATGATGGCCCGGGCCTGCCGGACAAGATCCGCAGCGATATTTTCGACCCGTTTGTTTCCGGCCGAGAGAACGGCACCGGGCTGGGGCTGGCGCTGGTCAGCAAGATTATCTCGGACCATGACGGTTGGGTGTCCGCTGAATCGGTGCCCGGACGAACCGTATTTTGCCTGTCTCTGCGGCGGGCACCCAAAGAGGAACATAGCAAGGAGAACACCTGATGGATGGCACAGTTCTGGTCGCTGATGACGACCGCACAATCCGGACCGTTCTGACTCAGGCCCTGACACGGGCCGGGTGCAAGGTGCATGCGACGTCGTCCTTAACCACGCTGATGCGCTGGGTGAGTGAAGGCAAGGGCGATGTCGTGATCTCGGATGTTGTCATGCCGGATGGCAACGGGCTTGAGATGTTGCCCAAGATCGCACAGGACCGGCCGGGCCTGCCTGTGATTGTGATTTCCGCGCAGAACACCATCATGACGGCTATTCAGGCGGCTGAGGCTGATGCTTATGATTATTTGCCCAAACCGTTTGATCTGCCGGATCTTATGAAACGCACAGCTCGTGCGTTGGACCAGAAACAACGCGCCCAGCCCGAACCGTCGGATGAGCCCGAGGGTCGCCCGGACGAACTGCCTTTGGTCGGGCGCACCCCGGCGATGCAGGCGCTGTACCGTCTGGTGGCCCGTGTGATGAATACGGATCTGTCGGTGATGATCTCGGGGGAAAGTGGCACCGGGAAATCCCTGATTGCGCGGGCCATACACGACTTCTCGGATCGGCGAACCTTGCCGTTTGTTACGGCGACAGTGGCGGACCTGCGCGATCTGGAGGGGCCGGCCCGTATTATGGCGCGCGTGCGGGGCGGTACCCTGCTGATCGATGAGATCGCCGATATCGACGACGAAGTTCAGGCACGGGTGGTCCGCATGATGGACGCGCCGGGTGACCACGTGCCGCGCTTCATGGCCACCAGCCAGACCGATCTGACCGAAGCGATGGAGACAGGGCGCGTGCGGCAGGATCTGTATTACCGCCTGTGTGGCGCAACGATCCATGTGCCGTCCCTGCGCGAGCGGGTGGACGACATCGTGCTTCTCGCCGATCACTTCCTGACCCGTGAGGAGCTGGAAACCGGCGCAAAACGATGGCTCAGCCCCGAAGCGATTGAGCTGATCCGCCGCTATTCCTGGCCGGGCAATGTGCGGCAGTTGGAAAACGCCATTCGCAGGCTTAGCCTGACCAGCCGATCCGACGAAATCTCACGCCTTGAGGTGGAGATGGTTCTTGGCAGCCAGCCCGAAGCCGAACCGGTGCTGGGGGGTGGTGAGCGCGAAAAGCTGTCAGCCTCGGTTGGCCGTCACCTGAGGCGGTATTTTGACCTGCATGGCAACATGCTGCCGCCTCCCGGCCTATATCAGCGTATATTGCGCGAGGTCGAAGCGCCGCTGATCGAAATCGCACTGGAAGCGACCGGCGGAAATCAGGCAAAATGTGCTGATCTTCTGGGGATTAACCGGAATACGCTGCGGAAAAAGATCACCGACCTAGATATTCAGGTGACACGCCGACGCAAACTGATGTAATATCGCCACACAAAACGTGGCATTCGGGTTCTCACCCGACAAGGACCACGACATATGGCGGTTCGTCGCGCAAGCGACACATCAGAATGAGGGCAGACGGTGGCAACCCGGGCACAGAACGGGCCATTCCTATCGATTAACCGGTGGCGCAAGTCCCGGAAATTGCGTAATTTCAGCACTTTTGGTTTGGTTATCCTTGGGCCCGCGCTGGCGCTGGCGACTTATCTTGTTATCGGTCCATTTGACCTGGGTGCAACGGCACCGACGCTGCGGCTGATTCTGCTGGCGGATTTGGTCTATGTGCTGGTCGTCGCGGCACTGGTGCTGGGGCAACTGGGCAACCTGATCGCGGCCAGGCGTGCCAAATCCGCAGGATCCCGGCTGCATTTGCGGCTGATCGGCGCTTTTACGCTGCTGGCACTGGTGCCGACCGTAACGGTTGCGATCTTTGCGGGGCTGACCGTGAATATCGGGCTTGAGGGTTGGTTCTCGGAACGGGTGCGAGAGGTCGTCGGGTCTTCTCTCACCGCCGCCGAAGCTTATGAGGAGGAACACCGCGAGGGCCTGACGCAGGACGCGACGGTCTTGGCGCGCTTTCTGGATAATGCACGCTCGCTGGATTATTTCATTTCGGACGGAGAATTGCGCGAGGTTCTGGCGCAAGGGCAGGCCCAGATTCAACGCGGCCTGCGCGAAGCTTATGTCATCGACGGAAGCGGTGAGATCCGGTCCCGCGGGGATCGGTCTTACCTGTTCAATTACGAGCAACCGACACCGGAAGAGATGATCGAGGCCAACGATCAGGGGGTGGCGATTATCGCGGATTGGGCGAACAGCGAATTTAGGGCTCTGGTCCCGTTGCAAGCCTTTGCTGATCGCTATCTTTACGTGAGTCGCGAGGTGGACGGGCAGTTGCTGACTCTGTTGGATGATACCAAGGAAACGGCGCAGTTTTATCGTCAGTTGGAAAGCGAACGGGGCCGGGTCCTGTTTGAGTTTGGCCTTTTATATCTTGGCTTTGCGGTGATTCTGATCCTTGCGGCGATGTCCTTGGGCATGTGGTTTGCAGAGCGGCTGTCTCGTCCTGTCGGGCGGTTGACAACTGCCGCACAGCGCGTCGGCGCCGGGGACTTGAACGTTCAGGTGATTGAAGAGGCCAGCGATGATGAAATCGCGATGTTGGGGCGTTACTTCAACCAGATGACCCGACAGTTGAAAGGCCAGCGCGATACGCTGCTGGAAAACACCCGGCAGATCGAGCGGCGCAGGCGTCTGTTTGATTCCGTACTCAGCTCGGTCACGTCCGGGGTTGTCGGTGTAGACCCGGATGGCTGTGTGACGTTCGTAAACCGCTCGGCCGAGCGGTTGCTCGATTGGTCCAGGGGTGAAGCGCATCTGGCAATTGGCATCGCCGTACCGGAATTCCTGCCATTGTTCGAAACCCTGAAAGATAGCGGGCAAGAGGCCGTTCAGGGCGAAATCAAGGTGGCGCGCAAGGGGCAGTTGGAAAACCTGCTGGTTCGCATGGCCACCCGACGTGGTGAAGATGGCGGGCTGGAAGGTTATGTTGTGGCTTTTGATGACGTGACCGATCTGGTCAGCGCTCAGCGCATGGCGGCCTGGGGTGATGTTGCCCGTCGTATTGCGCATGAGATCAAGAACCCTCTGACCCCGATCCAGTTGAGTGCCGAACGGATCAAACGCAAATTCTCGCGCAAACTGGATGAAGAGGATTGCGATACGCTGGAATCGATGACGGATGTCATTGTACGGCAGACCAATGACCTGCGGCGTATCGTGGATGAGTTCTCCAAATTCGCGCGGATGCCGGAACCGGATCGGCATGAAGAAAACATCGTGGAGTTGGTGCGTGAGGCGGTTTTGCTGCAGCAGGCTGGCCAGCCGGATGTTCAGATTGACGCTGAACTGCCGGAACAACCCATTCTGGCCGATGTAGACACGACAATGCTGAATCAGGCGCTGACGAATTTGATCAAGAACGCCGGTGAAGCAATTGAAACCCTTAAGGAAAAAGGGACTCCAGATGGTCTTGTGCCGCAAATCAAGGTTGCCATGACACAAGACGACGCCGGGACCCTGATCACGATAGCGGATAACGGTATTGGCCTGCCCGAAGACCGGGCGCGGCTGTTTGAGCCCTATGTCACGACCCGCGACGAAGGGACGGGTCTGGGGTTGCCGATTGTGAAGAAGATTATCGAAGAACATGGTGGAGCGCTGACATTGGAAGACGCGCCCATCTTTGACGGACAGGACCATTTCGGCGCAATGGCTGTCATCCGTCTTCCGGGGGCCTCAGGCGGCCCGACTTCAGCGCCACAGAACAAGGCGATTAAAACCAACAAACTGAAAGCAGGCCAGAGATGAGCGACATTCTGATCGTTGATGACGAGCGCGATATTCGCGAACTAGTGTCAGATATTCTTGAAGACGAAGGTTATTCCACCCGACTTGCAGGTAATTCAGATGAATGCATGTCGGCAATCAACTCCGAGCCGCCGGGATTGCTGATCCTTGATATCTGGCTGAAAGACAGCCGGATGGACGGGATTGATATCCTCAAGGCGGTGAAACGGGACAACCCGGATGTGCCGGTGGTGATTATTTCGGGCCACGGCAATATCGAAATTGCGGTCGCTGCCATCAAGCAGGGCGCGTACGATTTTATCGAAAAGCCCTTTAACATCGACCAGCTGATGGTGGTGATCCGCCGCGCGATGGAGACATCTCGCCTGCGGCGCGAGAATGCTTCGCTGAAACGTAAAGAGGTCAGCAGTTCGGATATGATCGGCAAATCAGCCGCATTCCGGGCAATGCAGGGCCAGTTGGACAAGGTGACGAAATCGAACGGGCGCGTCATGCTGAGCGGACCGGCTGGATCAGGCAAGGAAATTGCCGCGCGTTACATTCATGCTCATTCAAACCGGGCAAATGCCCCGTTTGTGACCGTGAATTGCGCCGGGATCGAGCCGGAGCGGGTCGAAGAGGTTCTATTTGGCCGCGAATCCACCGAGCGTGGCGTCGAGTCTGGCCTGCTGGAAGAGGCGCATGGCGGGGTTGTCTATTTCGATGAAGTCGCGGACATGCCGTTGGGGACTCAGTCCAAAATCCTGCGTGTGTTGGTGGATCAGCAATTCCAGCGTGTCGGCGGCTCGGACAAAGTGCGGGTCGATCTGCGGGTGATTTCGTCTACCAACCGCGACCTGGAAGAAGAAATCGCGGCGGATCGGTTCCGCGAAGAACTGTATCACCGTCTGAATGTCGTCCCGGTCGCGGTGCCCTCGCTGGAGGAACGGCGCGAGGATATTCCCATGTTGGCCCAGCATTTCATCGAGATGTGCAACGAAACGCAGGGTCTTCCGATACGCGAGTTGTCGGATGAAGCCGTCGCATTGCTGCAAACGATGACCTGGCCGGGCAATGTGCGTCAGCTCAAGAACCTGATCGAGCGTGTTTTGATCCTGGGCGATGGGACCGATCCGATCGAAGCGCGGGAACTACCGAGCGAAGAGGAAAAATCGGACGAAACCGGTCGCGTGGTCTTGTCCGGCGTGTTGGCGACCCTACCGCTGCGCGAGGCCCGCGAGGCGTTCGAGCGCGAGTATTTACTGACCCAGATCAACCGGTTCGGCGGAAACATCAGCCGCACGGCCAGCTTTGTCGGGATGGAGCGCAGCGCGCTGCATCGCAAGCTGAAGTCGCTGGGGGTGGTTACCTCGAACAAATCCGGGGCACGGGTCGCGCAATTGGATGAACCGGAACCGGCGGAGTAATCCGCCGGGAGGGTCCGTTGGTACAGCTTATCGAAGCCTCCACAATTGGCTATCCCGCTTTCGGAGCGCGGCTGAAACGGTTGCGTCGATCGATCGGCTGCAAGCAATCTGCTTTGGCGGACCTGTTGAATGTAGATCAGACAACGATTTCCCGGTGGGAAAACAACGTCCAGATACCCGCGCCCGAATTGCAGACCAGTGTTTTTTCGGCGCTTGGCTCGATCAAAGCCGATGACGACGCACTGAAACGGCTGGTGGTGCGCTCGAAGGACTGTCTGCATCTTGTGGAGGAGGCCAGCCACAACTGCCTGGCGTATTCTGCAAGTCGCGCGAAAGATTGGAATACCAGTCAGAATGCGCTGTTGGGCGTGTCTTTGTGGCAATTCGCGACCGACGAGATCAGGCAGGCGGAACACGAGCTTCACGATAGCGGATGGTGGGATCTGCAACACCCCGAACCCAAAACATTCATAACCTCTGAGGCCCGGCACGACAGGATACGGATCAGCGCAGGTCAGATCACTTGGGAGCGCCTGTATCTGTCAGACGGAACGCCTGTTCGACTGGTCAGCGGCATGCGCCGGGTCTGCGCATAATTTATGCGTGTTGATACCGCGGCGAGGCTTGTAAGTAGTTTTCATGACTCATTCCGCGCGTGTTTTCCTTCAAGTTGTATTTCTTTGGCTCGCCGGGTTGGGCGCGGCGACCCAATTTGCCAAAATTGCTCTGCCCTTTAACGATGTCGCCCAGCTATACCCTGCTTTTACAACTTCGATCGGCTGGTTACTGTCGATCATCAGCCTGGTTGGCGCAGTGTTCGGAGCAGTGTCCGGTGCTGTCACGGGGCGGGTCGGACCGGTCAGGTTATTGATGTTCGGCTTGATCCTGGGCAGTGCGATATCGGTTTATCAGGCAACTATTCCCGGGTTCTACGCTTTGTTGACCAGCCGCGTGCTGGAGGGGCTGTCGCATCTGGCCATTGTTGTTGCGGCACCTACCTTGATTGCGCAAATCACCCAAGGCAAAGCTCGTAATGTCGCCATGGTCCTGTGGAGCAGTTTTTTCGGCGTCGCGTTCGCGCTTAATGCCTGGATGGGGTTGCCATTGGTCCAACATTTTGGCCTTTCGTTCTTTTTTGCTTCGCACGGTTGCTTGATGGCCGCGACCGCAGGGCTAATTGCGCTGCTTCGTCTGCAAGTCGATATGGGGCAGCCCGAGGCGAACCGATGGAACCTGGCGGCCTTCGTCAATATCCACGTACAAACCTATCGGTCTGCGTTCGTCGCCGCCCCGGCAATTGGGTGGTTCTTTTATACGCTGACCTTCGTGTCGCTACTGGCCATTCTACCCGGTCAGCTGCCAGAAAGTATCCGTGCGTCCGTCACGGGGCTTATGCCGCTGGCAGGGATCATGTTGTCATGGTTACTTGTCCCGCTTTTGATGAACTTTGTGTCCAGCGTAACAGTGATCATATTGGGGTTTGGTCTGGCAATTCTGGCGATCTCTGCGCTATTTTTTGGCGCTCCGTTGGCTGCTGTGTGTATCGCTCTGTTTGCCGTTTTGGGGCTGGTGCAGGGTGGAAGTTTTGCGGCGGTTCCGCAGCTTAATTCCTCAGCCGAGGACCAGGCGCTCAGCTACGGGGCAATGGCGCAGATGGGAAATGCGGGTAACTTGCTGGGTACCCCGATCTTGTTGGCGGTTCTTTGGCGATCAAATGAGGCGGTGATGTTGGCGGTAGTGATCGGGATCTACACCGTTGCCATTGTCTTGCATCTGTGGCTAGCGGCGCGGCGCAGGCAGGCAAGCACCGCTTGATACAGTCAGGTCTGACCCGGGGTGATGATCTGAAACGATCCGTCTTCGAATTTTACGAAACAAGATGACGGGTTCAGCGGTGGCAGAACAGTCGTGCGGGCAGGGGCGACCTGCGATTTGACGGCGTTTCGGCATGGCGGCAGGCTGACCGGGCGGAACCCTTTTGCAGCCATACATTGCGCCTCGACCGTGTTGCGTAGCCCCTGGTTCACATCCACGGTGTAAATCCGGCCGGGTTCCCACCAACCCGCCGAGCGATAGCAGTTTCCTTTACCATCGCAATAGGTGCGACCGGGCCAATAGACCGGTGGGCTCTGCCGGATCTGACTGGCGACCGGCGCATCTTTTAGGGCCTTAACCTGGCATTCCGTCGTCTCGGTCTGAAGTTTCGAGACACTTTCGCCCTCGCGATAATACAGCGATAACGGACCGCATGCGGACAGAACAAGCAGAGGGATCAGGAAAGCAGCTACTGTTTTCATACTGTTATCTTGCCTCAACCATCTGTTCATGACAATTCAATTGACCGCTTTGGGGCCATCTGTCATTCAAAGATTTCAGGCAGAAGGGCCAGAAACATGAAGGTCATCATTTGCGGCGCCGGTCAGGTCGGCTGGCAGATTGCGCGGCACCTGTCGAGTGAGTTGAATGACGTGACGGTGGTGGACAACAACCCCGACCTGGTGCGTCGCGCGATCGAAACGCTGGATGTACAGGGCATTGCGGGCTTTGCCAGCTACCCGGATGTGCTGGATCGGGCAGGGGCCCGGGATGCCGACATGATCATCGCCGCGACCCATTCCGATGAGGTGAACATGGTCACCTGTCAGATGGCGCATTCGGTCTTTTCGATTCAACGCAAGATCGCAAGGTTGCGGTCCAAATCCTATCTGGAAGCAATCCACTCGGATCTATATCGCCGGGATCATCTGCCCATCGATGTCGTGATCAGCCCGGAACGTGAGGTTGCCGCCGCCGCCATGCGCCGCCTGTCCGCGCCATCTGCCTTCGACACCGAGATTTTTATGGAAGGCAAGGCGCAGCTTCTGGGCATCCGTGTGGATGAAGACTGCCCGATCGTTAACACGCCGCTGCGGCAACTGACTGATCTGTTCTCGACACTCAGCTCAATCGTTGTGGGTGTGCGCCGCGAAGGCTCTCTGTTCGCGCCCGAGCCGGACGATCAGCTATTTACTGGCGACGAATGCTACGTCTTTACCAACGTCAAAGACGTTGATCGCACGATGGAAGTTTTTGGCAAGACGCAACGAAAACAGGACCGTGTCGTTATTGTCGGCGGTGGCAATGTCGGGCTTGAAGTCGCCCGGACGCTGGAAGAGCGCGAAAGCCGGGTGCGCGCCAAGATTATCGAGCGCGATCGAAAGTGCGCCGAAATCGCAGCCGAGGCCCTGGAGCGGACGATTGTCCTGAACGGCGATGGGCTGGATTCGGCTTTGCTGAGCGAAGCCGGAATCGATCGGGCCGACGCGATGCTGGCTGTCACCGACGATGACCGGACCAACATGCTTGCCGCTGTCCGCGCCAAGGGTGAGGGCTGCGCGCTGGCGATTGCCCTGATCAATGACCCCAGCATGGTGGCGCTGATGGGGCCGCTGGGGATCGACGCCTATATCAACCCGCGCGCTACCACTGTCAGCTCGATCTTGCGCCACATCCGACATGGCCGCGTGCGGCAGGTCTATTCCATCGGCGATGCCGAGGCCGAGGTGATCGAGGCCGAAGTTCTGTCGACCTCTCCCATGGCGGGTCAGAGGCTGCGCGATATCGATTTTCCGGAAGGTGTTCTAGTGGGGGCTGTGCGCAAAGGGGATGAAGTTCTGCGCCCGACCGGTAGCCTTCGGATCGATGAGAAGGACGTGGTGGCCATCTTTGCACTGGCCAAGGACGTACCCGAGGTGGAACGCCTTATGCAGGTTTCCATCGATTTCTTCTGATGTATCGGGCGCGCCACCAGAAACGTGTTGGGGTTATGCGGCGGTTGCCTCTGCTTTTGCTGATCTGGGGCGTGGCTTCGCTGGCGATGTGGATACCGGCAGCTTATGCGTTGTCACTGGATGATCACGATACCTCGCGCTCGTTCTTCTATTCGGGATTGTTAGGCATCTTTGTCGTGTCGCTGATCGCACTGGCGCTGATGAACCGCGAACCACGACGCGGCACGTTGGGCCAGCTGGCGGTGATGCTGTCGTCATTTACTGTCCTGCCGCTGTTCTTGGCGGTGCCGCTGCATGATGCGCTTGGCAATACCAGCTTCCTGAACGCCTATTTTGATATGGTCAGCGCGGTAACAACGACCGGTGCCGACCTGTTCCCCGACCCCGCACGCTTGACCGCGCCATTGCACTTGTGGCGGGCATTGGTCGGCTGGATGGGCGGTTTGCTGATGTGGATCGCGGCGGCGGCCATACTTGCACCCCTGTCTTTGGGAGGCTTCGAAGTCACTGCGCGCGGCCAGCCCGGGCGACCGGTGTCAGGTGTGGCGCAGAGTGAAAAGACAGACCCGCGCGGCCATCTAATCCGTGTGACCCGGGCATTGACCCCGGTCTATGCGGGGTTGACGGTTGTGATGTGGGTTCTGTTGCTGATTGCGGGTGAGCAGGGTTTGACAGCGGTTTGCCATGCGATGTCGGTTATGGCGACCTCGGGAATTTCCCCGGTGGGTGGTCTTGAAGGATCGACCGCGGGCTTCACGGGTGAGGCGATCCTGTTTCTGTTCCTTTTCTTTGCACTGTCCCGCCTGACATTTTCAACCGATACTGCGACCACAGGTTACGCCAGGTTGGACAAAGATCCTGAATTCAGGATCGGGTTGCTGATCGTTTTGGCGGTGGCGGCGCTGCTGTTCTTCCGGGTGCTGGCGGGTGTTGCCGAGCTTGGCCTTCAGATTGAGGCGTTTCAGGCGCTCAACGTCATCTGGGGCATGGTTTTTACGGTCATGTCCTTTTTGACCACAGCGGGTTTTGAAAGTGCCAACTGGAACGATGCTCAGCAGTTGTCCGGCCTGGGCACGCCCGGCCTGGTGCTGATGGGGCTTGCCCTGATCGGAGGGGGCGTGGCCACCACGGCCGGGGGTGTCAAGCTGCTGCGCGTCTATGCGTTGTATCTGAATGGCAAGCGCGAGATTGACCGGCTGATCTACCCGTCCTCGGTCAGCGGCGAGGGCGGCGGCAACCGGCGTATTCAAAGTGACGGTGCCTTCATTGCCTGGATATTCCTGATGATGTTCGCACTGACCCTTGGGCTGTTCGATGTCCTGTTGGCCGCGACCGGTGTGGGTTTTGAGCATGCGATGGTGCTGAGTGTCGCCGCGCTTAGTACAACCGGCCCGCTGATTGAGCTGGCAACAGACACTCCGATCCGCCTGATCGATCTGTCCGGCGGGGCCAAATTGACGCTGTGCGCGGCCATGATCATCGGGCGGCTTGAAACGCTTGCGATCATCGCTTTGATCACCCCAAATCTATGGCGTGATTAATTGGTCATCTGATCATTGCGTTACCGACTGATTTTTCATCTGGAATATCTGCGCGCGCCACGACATACTCACCCCGAGGGAGCGCGTTGGTCCGCAGCGCGTAGCAAGAACAACGGCGAGACAACAAAATATGGCTTCGGACAGACAGAATCTGCAGGACGCGTTCCTGAATAACGTACGGAAAGCAAAGGTCCCGGTCACGATTTTCCTGATCAATGGCGTAAAATTGCAGGGTGTGATCACCTGGTTTGATAATTTTTGCGTGCTGCTGCGCCGCGACGGACAGTCGCAGCTGGTCTACAAGCATGCGATTTCGACCATCATGCCATCGCAGCCGATCAGCCTGTATGAGGGCGAAGACGCTTCTTGATGGAACACGATAGGACGCGCACCCGGGCTTGGGTGCTGCATCCGGAAATCAAATCAGATGAACAGCGCCGTGTCCCGGAACCGGCGCTGGAAGAGGCGGTGGCACTGGCTGCCGCTTTGCCCGATCTTGATGTGGTCGGGTCGGAAATCGTACGCCTTCCGCGCGCTCAGGCCGGTTTGCTGTTCGGCAGCGGCAAGATTGAGGAGCTGGCCGAACGCCTCCACGACAATGAGATTGAGCTGGTTTTGATCGACGGGCCGGTGACCCCGGTGCAGCAGCGCAATCTGGAGAAGGCGTGGAAGGTTAAGATCCTCGATCGCACCGGGTTGATCCTCGAGATTTTCAGCGACCGCGCCCGCACCCGTGAAGGTGTTTTGCAGGTCGAGATGGCGGCTCTCAGTTATCAGCGCACGCGGCTGGTGCGGGCCTGGACCCACCTGGAACGTCAGCGGGGCGGCCTTGGATTTGTTGGCGGCCCCGGTGAAACCCAGATTGAGGCCGACCGCCGCGCCATTGATGAACAGTTGGTTCGCCTGCGCCGTCAGTTGCAGAAGGTGGTCAAGACCCGAACGTTGCATCGCGCCGCGCGGGCCAAGGTGCCGTATCCGATTGTTGCACTCGTGGGTTACACCAACGCCGGGAAATCTACTCTGTTCAATCGCCTGACTGGGGCCGAAGTGATGGCAAAGGACATGTTGTTCGCCACTCTGGACCCGACAATGCGCCGGGTCGAGCTGCCTGACGGCCCCGAGGTTATTCTATCGGATACGGTGGGTTTCATTTCGAACCTACCGACCGAGTTGGTCGCGGCCTTCCGCGCAACACTGGAGGAAGTGCTGGGCGCTGACCTGATCGTCCATGTCCGGGACATCAGCCATGAAGAGACAGAGGCTCAGGCGCAGGATGTCGAGACAATTCTTGCATCCCTCGGGGTCGATGGCGACCGGCCCCGGCTTGAGGTGTGGAACAAGATTGATCTGTTAAGCGACGACGAACGCGCCGCGTCATTGTCGCGGGCCGAGCGTGACCCGTCGATCTTTGCCATTTCGGCAATTACTGGTGAGGGGGTGGATCCCTTGCTTGCCGATATTGCCACCAAGTTGCAGGGCGTTCGTCACGAAGAAACCTTGAAGCTTGGCTTTGCAGAAGGTGATAAACGGGCTTGGCTGTATCGTCAGGATGTGGTTCGTTCTGAAGAGCAGGCCGAAGAAGGTTTTGTTATTTCGGTATTGTGGACGGATAAACAGGCTGCACAGTTCGCAGCTTTATGAAAGGTAACGAAAGGTAACGAGTATGGCTGAGGCCAAGGTTTTTTTACGCGGGCACATCATGGTGCCTGCAAATCGCGTTGCGCAGGTTCGGGCGGCTTTGCCAGACCACGTCGCCCTGACTCGGGCCGAACCCGGATGTTTGTCATTCGAAGTTGTCGAAGATGCAGATATCCCCGGTCGGTTCAATGTCAGCGAAGTCTTTGAAAATCGCGCGGCGTTCGATGCGCATCAGGCCCGGACCAAAGCCTCGGAGTGGTTTGAAGTGACTCAAGGTCTTTCGCGCGACTATTCGATCTCGTCGGAATAGTGTCAGATACCGTCGATCTGACGCTGATGGTCCTGAGCGTCGAACCAATCCTGTGACGAGATGATCTTTTGGTCTGGGGCCAACTCCCATTCCTCCCATCCCCGTGTGACTACGTGGTTGCCGGATTTCGCGTGATGCCCTTCCAGAGTCCAAACGAAAATGGCATGCGTTCCTGCCCAACGCATCATGTCGCAACGCAATTCAAAGTCTGAAAACTCGTCCCGAAACCGACGCGCGAACTCAGCGATGGCCGCTCGGCCGTTTTCTGGGGCACCACCGTTGACACTGATCTGGCCGTCATCGGTGAAAAACGCAGCCACCGCCTCGGCGTCGCCGGAACTCCACGCGATGGCGTAATCCCGCGCCAGATTGTTCATCTCGTCTCGAACGCTGCCCACGATTGTCCCCCTTGCCAAGCTCATCCGCTTTGACGGGGATGCTAGAATATCCGCCTGCCATGCGTCCACGTTGGTTGCCGCAGGCAGCAATTATCGGCGAAAATCCGAAGGTAAGAGATTATCGGGCAGGGATCAGCCTGGTCACCCCAACGGCGGCTGCGCGGGCCAGGTCCATGTCCAAGGACATCGGAATATACTCTCCTCTCCGCCAAAGCTGGGCCTGATCGTCGTAATAGCGTGATAGGAAGTGACCGGACTGGCCCGTCGCGGTGATAAAGACCGAACTGTCGGGATCAGCGAAATCGTAGACGCCACGATAGCCAGCACCGTGGACGTTCTGAAAGGGATCGGGCCCTTCACCCGAGGTTCGGCCACGCAGCAAGGTGTTGTCGCCGCCACTGGTGGACTGGCGGATGTTTACAAAGAATCTCAGCACCGGAACTTCACCCAGAACCGGATGGTCATGAGTGGCCTGATGCGCGTCACCCCAACGCAGCGATTCCAACGCGTCCCCATATCGTTCCGTAATCCAGATCAACGCGTCATCCAGCGCCAGCCGGGCCATATCGGTGCAGGTCTCAACGGGTGCGCTTTGACGAACGTCACACCAGACTGCGGCGCCATCGATGTCGCGATACACCCGTTCTATGAACAATGGTTCGACATGCTTGAACTCTGAAGCCAGCGGTCCAAGCTCGTCCGAAATGAGACGAATTTGCAGCGCCCGTAACCAAGCTGCATAGATCAGGGGTTCAGGCAGATGCTCATTCATTTCGCCGTTCCATTCCGCCAGCAGGTTTAACGCGGTCTGGCGTTGCCGTTCCAACGTGCCCTCTGGGGCGGATTCGCCCGTAAACCACAGATCGGCACCGATCAGCGGCAACAAAGAACGGGCGGTGAAGCTGACAGTATCCAATTGCGCTTCGATGAAGCTGTCGCGGGTGTGCACCTCGCGCGATTGCATCAGGCGTTCCCAGCGGTGGACGCGCTGCGTGTCTCCCCATTCATATGAGACATGTTTTGGGAAGGGACGGTCGATAATCTTATTGTTGGTGTTACCCAGAATGCCGCCCGCAGGCGCAACAAATTCAGGATTGTCCGCATAGGGTAATCGGCCTTGCCAGCGGTTGCGCTCTAACCAGCCCGGGGTCGGGATACGCCCCCGGCTTTGGTTGTTGAGGTCCCGTTCAGGCATCGCACCAATAAGTTTCAGCCCGATCGTATCCCTGTCGACCAAAGACAGGTTCTGGGACGGCGCGATATAGCTTTCCGCCGCCGCAATCGCCTGCCGAACGGTGTCGGAGTTCATCAACTGCATCGAGGCCGTCATTGATGTATCCTGCGGGCTCAGCGCGCTCCATGATAACGAGGCGACATGGCCGGGTGGAGTGATGGTCGCCAAATCGAAATCCGTGCCGGGCAGAACAGGGCCATTTTCGGTCCATCGCAGGGTCAGGGTGATCGGGGCCGAATCCTTGATTTCAATGATCGAAGGGCGGGAGAGGAACTTTTTGTACCCTTCCGGCGTCATGTATTCTTCGGGATTTTCTGGATTAAGACGCTCGATATGAACGTCCTGGTCGTCCAGATAAGACGACGTCAGACCCCAACCCAACCTGTCGCTGCGCCCGGCCATGACGGCAGGGACACCGGGGATGGTGGCCCCGATAACGCCGCCTTTCTCAAGTCCCAGATGGGCCAGATACCAAACGCCGGGCGCGGTAAAGCCCAAATGCGGGTCATTGGCCAGCAAGGTCCCGCCGCTGGCTGAGCGCGATGGCGCGGCGGACCATGCGTTGGACGCGCCGGCAAGGCCGCGGGGGGACAAGGGCGACAAGGGCGAATCCGGCAAAACGACACCTGCGGCGTATCGCGGAACATTTGGAAACAGCGCGGCATATTCGGGCAGGGCCGCAATGCCCGGCCCAGGCACGTCCGGCAAAATGTCAACCAGCCGGGCCGGATCGTTCAACATCAACGAGGTTCGGGCGCGCAGTACCTCATCCTGCAAATGACCAGACAATTGCAAAGCCATAAGTTTGATCACCGCCAGACTGTCGCCGGGTTGCCAGGGTGAAACGGGGGCATTGAACAGAAACATCTCGGGCGCGCCGCGACCCAGGGCGGCCTCGTTGATCTCATCCAGACGTGAGTTCACGCCGGCGGCATAGGCCCGCAAGGCAGCCTTGGTATAGTCATCCTGGGCGTCGACGGACCGATGTGCCAAACCGTACAGATCGAACCGGCGCAGCAATTTGTCGATATGCACGGTGCGCTGGCCGAAAACTTCAGACAGGCGTCCCTGAGCCGTGCGGCGCAAAACCGTCATCTGCCACAGCCTGTCCTGTGCATGGGCATAGCCCAGACCAAAAAACACATCCGGGTCGGAACTTCCAAGGATATGCGGTACGTTCGCGGTGTCGCGTACAATCTCGACCGGAGCGTTTAAGCCATTGACGTCAAGCGTTTGGTTGTATTCCGGCAGGGACTGGCTGGCCAGGAAATAGACCAACCCGATGGCCGCCAGCACCAACATGACCAGCGCCGTGGTAATCCGAACAAGCCACCGAAAAATCACACCCATTTACGCCCCACAAATCCATTCGGCTTTTGTTGGCAGCGACACTAGTAGAACCCCGGCCCGACCGAAAGAGGATTGCTGCGTCAACAACCCAGAAAACCCCCCTCAAGTCTGACCCCCGTCACAGAATGCAACAGGGGTCAGCCGAGGGGGGACTTTGATCTTCAGGGGATAATGCGGGTGTATTTCGTGCCTTCGACCGTGGCCCCGAATTTCAGCCCGGCCTGTCCGAAGACGGCCGCCAGAACAGGTTTGCGCAATTGTGTCGTGTCGGTTGATAACGAGTCGCCGGTTGCATCAACCACGTAGCCAATATCGGCACCAGCGGTCCAACCGCTGGAGCGTCGGAAATCGTTCAGCGCGTCTTCGGTCATGAAAAACAGAACATGGGCGTATTGCTGTGCTCCGATTTGCAGGCCAGCGCTGCCGGATACGGCGGAATAATAATCGACGGTCGCGCCCTGAATGCGCAACGCACCCTGGCCATAGGCGCCACCAAAGATGAAACCGGCCTCGGTGATCAGCGGCATCACCAGCATGCCATTGGCTTTATTGGCGATTTCCACGGTGTTGGGGTACTTGCTGTACATTTCGTTCAGCGTCGCATCGACGCGGGCATCAATCGTTGCCGCGTTGGTATTGCCGACACCGTTGCCGCACGCTGCGGTCAGGGTCAGCCCGGCCATGCCAAAAGCAAAGCCGCGACGGCTCAGTCGGGGGGTGTTGGAACTGCTCATGTTTCCTGTCTCTGTAAGTATGCCTGAATTGCCGGGTGTTCCCGATCTTATGTGCAAGAATACGCCGATTGGCGGGACATGTCACGGAAAAGCTAATCCGATGGGCCCTGCAATCGGCGAAAAATTGCGAAATGGCAGGGTTTTAGCCTTGCAGTAGACGCGCGACCTGCGGCGCAAAATATGTCAGGATGCCGTCGCATCCGGCACGTTTGAACGCCAACAGGCTTTCCAGCATAACCTTTTCCCCATCGATCCAGCCGTTCTGCGCCGCCGCCTGGATCATCGCGTATTCACCTGAGACCTGATAGGCATATGTTGGCGCGCCAAACGTGTCTTTGACCCTTCGGCAGATATCCAGGTACGGCAGGCCTGGCTTGATCATAACCATGTCGGCGCCTTCGGTCAGGTCGCGCTGGATCAAACGCAGGGCCTCATCCGAGTTGGCCGGGTCCATCTGATAGGTCTTCTTGTCTCCGGTCAGCGCGCCGGATGCGCCGACCGCGTCGCGGAACGGGCCGTAGTATGCGCTTGCGTATTTGGCGGCGTAACTGAGGATCATCACATTATGGTGCCCTGCGGCCTCGAGCGCCCGGCGCATTGCGCCGATCCGCCCGTCCATCATGTCCGAGGGGCCAATAATGTCCGCCCCGGCTTCGGCCTGGGCGAGCGTCATCTTGACCAGCGCCTCGACGGTTTGATCGTTGACGATCTCACCATCGACGACATAGCCGTCATGGCCGTTGATGTTGTAGGGGTCCAGCGCCACATCCGTCATCACCGCAATATCCGGGGCTGCGGCCTTGATCGCTCGGATGGCGCGGTTGGACAGGTTGTCCGGGTTCCAGGCTTCTGCGCAGTCTTCGGTCTTTAGGGACGGGTCGGTATAGGGAAAGATGCAGATTGCGGGAATACCCATCGCCTGCGCTTCGACCGCAGCCTTTGCGATCTGATCAACCGAGCGGCGCATGACGCCCGGCATGGACGGCACGGGTTCTTCCACCCCGTCACCATCGCGCACAAAGACCGGCCAGATCAGGTCATCGGTGGTCAAATTGTTCTCTCGCACCAACCCGCGGATTGCCTCGGATTGACGCGCCCGGCGAAACCGGGTCAGAGGGTGTGGGGCGATGGTCGGTTTCATTGCGCACTCTCCTTGAACAATTGCGCATTGGGTGGCATGAATTTGCCGAGGTCTCAAGGGTACCAATAGACGCGTCGGCGTGGTGACAGGCCCCAAAGACAGGAAACAAGGGGCTGGTGCTTGGATTTATACTCTTCAATCTTTGAACTTATTGATATGCGCAGCTTTTCGAATCTGTGGTATTGGATCGGACTGGCCGTATTGTGGTCAACCGCAAGCCATTGGGCGATGGGTGTACCATACGATCTGGTGGTAAGGGCACGCAGGGTCGGCGGTCAGACTGAACAGGATCTGCTGGACATCGTCCGTATCAATTCAAACAGGCTGCTCTATATCGTGGATGCGTCCGGTCTGGTGATTATGGCGCTGTGCTGTTTCATCTTTACCGGGCTGGCGACGATGGGGTTCTATTACGGTCTTGAATTCGCTCAGGCGGTTTTCCTGCTTCTGGGTCCCTTGTGTTTTGTGGCTTTGGTGAATATTTCGGCGGCCCGACGACTGAAACGGCAAGAACCGAAACTAGAGGTCGTATCGAAAGTCCTGACACGCTGCCGGGTCTATACCCAGATCATCGGCATGATTTCGATATTGATCACATCGCTTTGGGGAATGTACCAGAATTTTTCGATCGGCGTTCTGGGCTGGTAACAATGATAAGGACAAGGCGATGCAGGCTCCGAACCACGTGACAGTCGGCGGCGCCCCCGAGGGGTATGACGCGCAGCTTGTCCTGAACGAGATCGCCCGTTCCGGCGGTCCGGTTGTTCATGTGGCCCGCGATGACAAGCGAATGGAGGCGATGCGTGCTGCGTTGGCCTTCTTTGCGCCAGACATGCCGGTTTTTGTCTTTCCGGGCTGGGATTGTTTGCCCTATGACCGCGTTTCGCCCAACGCGGACATCGCGGCGACCCGTGTGGCGACTCTGGCGGCGTTGGTGCATCAGATGCCAGCACAATTCGTTCTGCTGACCACGCTGAACGCTGCAACTCAACGGGTTCCTGCCCGAGAGGTCTTGCGCGAAGCTGCATTCACTGCCCGTGTCGACCACCGTGTTGACGAAGGCATGTTGCGCAAGTTTCTGGTGCGCATGGGGTTTACGCAAAGCCCCACCGTGATGGAACCCGGTGACTATGCTATCCGTGGTGGGATCATCGACATCTTTCCACCGGGCGAATCCGGCCCGGTGCGACTGGACCTGTTCGGAGATGTACTTGACGGCGCGCGCCGGTTCGATCCCGTCTCACAACGGACGACCGAGAAGCTGGAGGTCGTGGAACTCGCCCCGGTTTCCGAGGTCATTCTGGATGACGCTGCCATCACCCGTTTCCGCCAAAACTACCGTATCGAGTTCGGTGCGGCTGGGACCGACGATCCGCTGTACGAGGCTGTCAGCGCGGGGCGTAAACATAAGGGCATCGAACATTGGCTGCCGTTCTTCCACGAGAAGCTGGAAACGTTGTTTGATTATCTGCCGGGGGCGACGGTATCTCTGGACGATCAGATTACACCTGCGCGGTTGGCGCGCTGGGATACTATTGCGGATCAGTATGAAACGCGAAAGCTGGCTTTGGAAAACCGCTCGCGCATGGATACGGTCTACAAGCCGGCGCCGCCCGGATTGCTTTACCTTGATGACGCCGCGTGGGAGCAGGCAGTGAGCGACCTTCGGGTGCTGCAATTCAGCCCACTGCCACAGGCCAGCGGTCCCGGCGTGATTGATGCGGGCGGACGGATCGGGCGCAACTTTGCTCCGGAACGGCAGCAGGAAAGCATAAGTTTGTTTGGCGCACTGGCCAGCCATATTACGGACAAGATGGCCAAAGGGCCGGTGCTGATTGCGTCTTATTCCGAAGGTGCGCGCGAACGTCTGACAGGGTTGATCGAAGACGAAGGATTGGCCGAAGCGATCCCTGTTTCTGACGGCACCCGCGTTGGCAAGCGGGGTCTGCATCTGGCCGTATGGGCGCTGGAGCATGGTTTCGAGACACCCGATTTGACGGTGATCGCCGAACAGGACGTGCTGGGCGACCGATTGATCCGCCAGCCCAAAAAACGCCGCAAGGCCGAGAATTTCCTGACCGAGACTCAGTCCCTCAGCCCCGGTGATCTTGTGGTGCATGTGGATCACGGCATCGGGCGCTATCAGGGGATGGAGGTCGTCACCGCCGCCGGGGCCGCGCATGAATGCCTGTTGCTGGAATATGCCGAGCATTCAAAGCTGTATCTGCCGGTCGAAAACATCGAATTGCTGTCAAAATACGGCCACGACGAAGGGCTTCTGGACCGTCTGGGCGGCGGCGCATGGCAAGCCAAGAAAGCCAAGCTGAAAGAGCGCATCCGCGAGATGGCGGACAAGCTGATCCGCATCGCTGCCGAACGCGCCCTGCGCAAGGCTCCGGTCATGGACCCGCCGCCGCATGCGTGGGAGGAGTTCAGCGCGCGCTTTCCGTATCTGGAGACCGAGGACCAGCTACGGGCGATCTCGGAAGTTATGGAGGACATGCATTCCGGCGCGCCGATGGATCGTCTGATTTGCGGCGATGTGGGGTTCGGCAAGACCGAGGTCGCCATGCGTGCCGCCTTTGTGGCGGCAATGTCGGGCGTACAGGTCGCGGTGATTGCCCCAACCACGTTGCTGGCGCGTCAGCACGCGGCGTCGTTCAAGGAACGTTTCCGGGGTTTCCCTTTAGAGGTCCGGCAGCTCTCGCGCTTTGTGTCGGCGAAAGAGGCGCGACAAACCCGCGACGGGCTGGCGCGTGGCACGGTGGATATCGTGATCGGCACCCATGCTTTGCTGGCCAAGGGGATCCGGTTCCAGAACCTGGGTCTGCTGATCATCGATGAAGAACAACATTTCGGCGTCGGTCACAAAGAACGGCTGAAACAGCTGCGCTCGGACGTGCATGTCCTGACCCTGACTGCCACACCGATCCCTCGGACGCTGCAATTGTCGCTGACCGGTGTGCGCGATTTGTCTATCATTGGCACTCCGCCCATCGACCGTCTGGCGATACGTACTTATGTCAGCGAGTTCGATGCGGTCACCATCCGCGAGGCTCTGCTGCGCGAACATTACCGCGGCGGACAAAGTTTCTATGTGGTCCCGCGCATCTCGGACCTGCCCGAGATCGAGGAATTTCTGAAAGAGCAATTGCCAGAACTGACCTATGTGGTCGCGCACGGGCAGATGGCCGCAGGTGAGCTCGATGACCGGATGAACGCTTTTTATGATGGCAGGTACGATGTGCTGCTGGCCACCACGATTGTGGAAAGCGGTCTGGATATCCCGACCGCGAATACGATGGTCGTGCACCGGGCTGACATGTTCGGCCTTGCGCAGCTTTATCAGATACGGGGCCGGGTGGGGCGATCCAAGACCCGAGCCTATGCCTATCTGACCACCAAGCCGCGCGCCCGGCTGACCGCCACGGCCGAAAAACGCCTGCGTGTTCTGGGATCTCTCGATACGCTTGGGGCAGGGTTTACGCTGGCGTCACAGGATTTGGACATCCGCGGCGCAGGCAATCTGCTGGGCGAGGAGCAATCGGGCCAGATGCGCGATGTGGGCTATGAGCTTTACCAGTCGATGCTGGAAGAGGCGATTGCCAAGATCAAAGCCGGTGAGATGGAGGGTCTCAGCGATGCCGACGACCAGTGGGCACCTCAGATCAATCTGGGCGTGCCGGTTCTTATCCCCGAGGATTACGTGCCAGATCTGGATGTGCGCTTGGGTCTTTATCGCCGTCTGTCATCCCTGTCGACCAAAGTCGAATTGGAAGGCTTTGCCGCTGAACTCATCGATCGCTTTGGGACGTTGCCGAAAGAGGTCAATACGCTAATGCTGGTCGTGCGCATCAAGGCGATGTGCAAACGGGCCGGGATCGCCAAGCTGGACGGTGGCCCGAAGGGGGCAACGATCCAATTTCACAACGACAAGTTTGCCTCTCCCGAGGGGTTGGTGGAATTCATCCAAAACCAACGCGGGTTGGCCAAGGTCAAAGACAACAAGATCGTTGTGCGCCGCGATTGGAAGAAAGACAGCGACAAGATCAAGGGCGCGTTCGCGATTGCCCGAGATTTGGCCGAGAAGGTGTTGGCCAAAAAGAAAAAGGCAAAAGCCTAGTCGCCCGTCACAAAGGTGCAAATCTGCCAGTCGCCGCCGTCGGATTTCACCAACGCGGCGCGGTATCCGACCATGGACCATAAGTAATCCCGGTGCATGTAGCCTGTCGTGCCATCGGTGAGCCAGATTTTCTGGTATTCGTGTTCAGGAAGGTAGTCGGGAACGATCACCACTTCGTGGCTGATCAACTCGGTCAAAGCGCCGTCGCGGGATGGCGACTGACGCAGGGAGACGTTTTCCCCCATCACAAAAAAGGCTGTGAACGGGTCCAGCGAAGCGGGCAAGGTGATTTTCCAGGGATGTGGCATCCAGAATTCACCTTGCTCGTCGAAATATCCAGGCTGGGACAGCGTTGTTTCCAAATCGGTCCAGTAAGATTCCCGCAGGTCGACGGCTTCGTGGCGAAACTCTTCGTCCAGGGTTTCAGGAGGGACTGTCAGGTTCAGGCGAAACTCCTTGGGGCCACCTGCGGTGCCGTGACTCAGGTAGATATCCGGGCAGGCCGAGGCGACCAGGAATTCGGTATCGCGGGCGGCGATCCTTTCCAGAAGCGTGGCGCGAAATTCGGCCAGCGACGGGTCACGATCAGCTTGGTCGATGGGTGGAAAGCTCTGTCGTTGGGCCAGTACGGGGTTGCAGACCAACGTGGCCAGCAAAAAGCAGATCAGTTTCATTCAGCGGCCCTCATTGCCGCTTGTGCGCAGAAACAGGATGCCCCAACCGCACGATCTGCCCGAGCCAGTGCAAGGTCCAGCCTTTGCTTTATCATTTTGATTTCAACAGTTTCGCCGCGCGCCTTCAGGCAGTCATGCAGGCCCTTAAGGCTCCAGACATTGTCCGGGTGGATGGACGCACGGCTCAGATTGCCGCCTAGTCCCAGATCTTCACGATAGGCTGCCTCGGCTTCGTCAACGTGGCCCTGTTCGAACAGCAATGCCCCCAGAGCGTGACGGGTTGGTTGCATCCAGCCCCACGGCTCGTCATAGGGCAAGGTATCGTCCAGTTCGACCGAACGGCGCAGATGCGCGAAGGCAAGCTCAAAGTTACCCTTGCGGTACTCGATTTCACCACGCAGCATTTCACTTGCGATTTCAAGCAGATCGATAACGCGGTTATTGTGCAACCTGCGAGTTTCCGGAACACAGGTTTTGGCAGCTTGAAACAGGCTCTCTTCGGCTTCCGCCTCGGCCACTTGGCCGGTTGCGGCATAGGCGATTGCCCGGGCGTAATGGATGGTTGCCGTCAGCGTGCGATACAGGTCAGGGTCTTCGGGAAGTTCCAGCGCTTTAGCCTCCTCCCACCGGCCAAAGCGGATCAGGATATGCGGGCCCATGGACATGTAGCTTTCAAAGTAATCTGCCATGGGCGGGCTTTCGATGCGCAACATATCCTCGGGTGTCGTGTCCCACAGCCCCTGGTTGGCCTGCAGGGCCGGTTCCATCTGGCCCAGAAACAACGCGCCGTAGATGGCAAAATGGTAGTTGTGTTGCCGATACCCGGTGTAAATGTTGAACGCGCCTTCACGTTCGTAATACATCAGGTCGGCTTCGGTCGCCTTTTCGTTCCAATGAACGACGTTCTGGTAGTGGCCGCACAGCACATCGATATGGGTTGGCATATGCACAAGATGACCTGCATCGGGAACCAGAGTGCGCAGGACATCCCCGGCTTTCAGAGCCTTTTCGGGCGTCGGTGACATTTCCATCAGATGGACATAGAGGTGCAGGAGGCCGGGATGCGACATGGCCTTGGCCTCGTTGGCCATGGCCCATTCGAGAACGTCCTGCGCCTCCAGCGTGGCTGCCCCTTCGGCGGGTTGCCCGGTTTTCAGGTCCCACATCTGCCATGGTGTCAGGTTCAGCAGGGATTCGACGTAGATCGTGCGCAGGTCCAGATGGTCGGGCTGCTCGGCAAAGGCTGCGCGCATGGCGTCGGCATAGTCGTAGTCCCAGGCGTGCATGTCAGGGATCGGGTCACGCTGCGGATAGCGCGCGGGCAGGGCGCGGATCAGGGCCCGTTCAACCGGTGTGCATTGATCCAGCAAGGCCATCGCCTTTTGCGTCGCGTCATAGGCCAGCGCCAGCGCCTTTATCTGCCCTTGTTCGTCGCGCAGGTCCCACGGAAGATTGTAGTTTGGGCCTGCGGCATAGGCCACGCCCCAATGGGCCATTGCGCAGCTTGGGTCGTGCTCAGCCGCACGCTGGAAACACATGACCGCTTCGTCATGGTTGTAACCGTAGGTCCAGGCAAGGCCCCGATCGAACCACAGCTGAGCATCGGCCGATGATGTTGTTACCGCACAGGAATACGTGCCGAGGTCATAATCATAGCTCATGGAAACTCTCCCCTCGAATTGAGGGAAGGTTAACGTGTTTCGTCCGGGCTGGACAGATCAGGCAGGCACTCGATTTTCGATCCGGCCCATATGCAGCATGAAACCGAATGCCAAAATGCACATTGCCAGAACACCTGTTGTCAGCGGCGTGATCGAGCCATCGAACAACAGGCCCACAGGTGCAGCGATCGCAGCCGCCAGAACGGTGGAAATCGATCCGATGACCGAGGCCGCCATACCGGCAATATGGCCCATCGGTTCCATTGCGATAGCGTTCAGGTTGCCCATCGTTACTCCGGCCATAAAGAACACGGTGGTTTGCCAGAAGACGAACAATGCGAAGCCCCCTTGCGGCGACAGGTTGGTCATGTGCAGAACGATGACACCCGATGTGATCAATATCTGCGCCCCCAGCGCCCAGGTCACGATCCGGCGCATGCCCACACGCACCACAATAGCGGCGTTCAACAGGCTGGCAGAACCGGAGACAATGGCAACAACAGCGAACCAGAACGGAAAGCTATCTGCCCGGTCGTGGATCACGTCATAGACCGGCTGTACCATTGTCAGCATGGTAAAAAGCATACCCATGCAAAGGGTCTGAACCAGAATCGACAGTCGAACTGTCGGATGGGCAAACATTTCCTGCGCAGCCGCGACCATCAAAGGCAGCCGGAACGGGCGGCGGTTTTCAACGGGCAGGGATTCCGGCAGTCGCGCGGCCATCCACAAGACGATGATCAGTGCAAACAAAATGAAGGCCACAAAAATTCCGCGCCAGCCTACCAACGCGATCACACCTGCGCCCAGCATCGGCGCGGCGGCTGGAACCAGCGTAAAGATCATCATCGCAATGGACACGATCCGCGCCATTTCCCGACCTGCATAAAGGTCACGTATGATGGCCATGGCGACCACCCGCGGACCGGCAGCACCAAGCCCTTGTACCACGCGAGCAGCCAGAACAAGTTCGAGTGAGGAACTGGCCCAGGCCACGGCTGAGGCCAGAATATACAGACTCACACCGCCATAAATCACCGGCTTGCGCCCGACCGCGTCTGAAATCGGTCCGGTGAAGAATGTGCCGATCCCCATGCCCAAAACAAATGAGGTCAGGATCAGCTGCGCCTTGTTCAGATCATCCGGGCTCAGCTGTGCGCCGATCTCGGGCAGCGCGGGCAGCATGGAATCAATCGAAAAGGCAATAGTCGCGAACATCATCGCGATCAGGGCGATGAACTCGCCCCGTGACATGCGGTTGGACATTGGGGACTCCTTCCCAATTGCGCTATCACGGCGGGGCAGGTCGGGCTAGTCAGGAAAATGCACAGCGATATGTGCTATTCTGCAGAGGAACCCTCAATCTGAGACATGATTTCGGCAATCACCTGGCCCCATAGTTCTGGCGGTTGGGCGCCCGGCACTGCGTGTTGGTTGGCAACGATAAAGGTTGGCACGGAGTTGACACCCATCTGTCGCGAATGTGCATCGCGGTTGCGGATATCCTCGCGGTCCGAGTCCGACTTTAGCAGCTTCTGCACAACGGCGGCGTCCATCCCAACACCGTCCGCGATATCGCCCAGAACCTCGTGATCGCCGATGTCGCGCGCCTCGACAAAATAGGCGTTGAACAGGGCGTCCACGACATCGTTTTGCTTGCCCTCAATCCCGGCCCAGTGGATCAGTCGGTGCGCATCCAGTGTGTTCGGGGTGCGCTTCATTCCTTCGAAATCAATACTCAGCCCGGCGTTTTCGGCATGTTCGACAACCGGTGCATAGGCACGCACAGCGCCATCCTTGCCGCCAAATTTCTGCTCAAGATACGCGCGCCGGTCCATACCGCCGTCTGGCATATCGGGATTCAATTGGAACGGATGCCATTCGATGACAAAGGGATGGTTGGGCACGTCCGCCAGCGCCTTGTCCAGATGGGTCTTGCCGATATAGCACCACGGGCAGATCGGATCGGACATGATATCGAGTTTGACGGTCTGGGTCATTCAGGCGTCGCCTTGAAATAGGCCGGCAGGGCGCGGCGCAGGAGTTTTCCGTTACCGCCCGTGGGCAGAGCAGGCAGATGGACAAAGACGCGTGGTTGTTTGTAACGCGCCAACTTGTCGGACACATAGGCCTGCAAGGCGGCTTCGTCCAGTTCTTCAGGGCCGGTATAGAAGGCGGCTATCACAAATGTGTCTGGCTTGACCTCGACCGCGGCGGCTCCGGCCTGCGCGATGCCCGGATGATGGGACAGTACCGCTTCGACCTCGACCGGTGAGACCCGATAGCCGCCTGCGTTCATCATATCGTCGTTACGGCCCAGATATGTGATTTGTCCATCTACGGCCATGACCCCCTGATCTCCGGTCAGAAACCAATCGCCCTGCATGCGGGCCTCGGCCTCGCCCGGGGCGTTGAGATAGGTCAGCATCAGGCCGGGATCGTCCCTGTGGACCGCAATGGTGCCTTCCTGCCCTTGAGGCACCGGGCCATCAGGGCCGAGAATCGCAACGCGCCGCCCGGGCTGAGGTCGGCCCAGCGCTTCGCCCTGGGCCGGATGGGTTGGGTTTGACGAGACGAAGGTTGAACATTCGGACATGCCGTAGGCTTCGTACAGTTGGGTGCCGGTGGCTTGCATCCAGTGTTCGTGCAAAGGGCGGGACAGCTTTTCTCCGGCGCAGAGGCCGTGCCGCAGATCGGGTAAGTCAGGCAGAGGCCGCTGTAGAAGTTTTCGATACACACCCGGGGCGGCAGCAAAGATCGACGCCTTGTGTCGGCGCAGCAGGGCGGGCAGGTTGGCCAGTTCTGTGTCGGGGTGCGGGATCAGTGCCGTTGCACCAATGGTCCACGGATCCATCAGCCCTGTGCCCAGAGTGTATGTCCAGTTGAACGCGCCCGCGTGGCATAGCCGGTCGTTTTCACGCAACCCATACCATCCATCCACCATCATCTGCCGCGCCCAGATCGCCCTGTGGGCATGCGCCACTGCACGGGGATTGCCCGAGGTGCCCGACGTATAAACCACGTAAGCCAGCCGGTTCGGATTGCCCATGGCGAAAGCAGCGGGCGGCAGATCGCGCATCCGGGTTAGCTGATCCAGCTCCACCTGCTTTGGATGCGGCGCGCAGGCGATGGACGGGTCACGCAAAACGGCCGCTGGTGACAGGTCCGAGATTATCTGGGCGGTTTCCGGCTCGGTCAGTTGGGCCGAAGTGGGTACAGGGATGACCCCAACCGCAATTGCACCCAAATAGGCGATAGGAAACTCGACCGAGTTCCCCAGGCGCATAAGCACGATATCTCCGGGGTTCAGACCGGCCTGCAACAGGCCCGTGCCTGTGCCAAGAATGGCTGATTCCAGATCGGCAAAGCTCCAATCCTCGGTGCCTGTTTCGCCAAGGATCGACAGGGCCGTTTTGTTCGCAAGACGCCCGGCCTGACGCAGCACATGCGCGGCCATGTTGAATGGCGCGGGGCATGGCGGTGGCGAGCCCTGATCGAATACAGACAGCATGCCATCTGGCTATCGCGGCCTCTGTCGCGTTGCAAGCACGGTGCGCTGCGCCTATAGAGTGCGTCATGACCTCAAGCGACCCCAAATCCCTGATCCGCATTGCCCGCGACAATGGGACGGATACCCATGTTGAACCCTTGGACCTAGGCGCGCGGGTGCGCGAATTGCGCAAGGCGCGGAACTGGACGCTGGAGCAGGCGGCCAATCAGGCGGGGCTGGCGCGCTCGACCCTCAGCAAAATTGAAAACGGTCAAATGTCGCCGACCTATGAGGCGCTGAAAAAGCTGGCGACCGGGCTCGAAATCTCAGTGCCGCAGCTTTTCACCGCGCCGCAACGCGATCAGGTGATCGGGCGCATGGCGGTGACAAAGATGGGGGCCGGAACCGCTCATCCCACTGCCACATATGAACATGAGCTGCTGGCAGATACGCTGACCAAAAAGCAGATGCTTCCCTATCGTGCCCGTGTGCGGGCCCGGTCGATGGATGAGTTTGATGGTTGGGTGCGCCACGACGGCGAAGAATTCATGTATGTGCTAACCGGTATCGTGCGGCTATATACCGAATTCTACGAACCCGTCGAAATGCGCCGCGGGGACAGCGCTTATTACGACGGTAGTATGGGCCACAATGTCATATCCGTGAGCGACGAGGATGCGACAATCCTTTGGGTAACTTCGCTGACCTAAAGCAGCTTGGCTTCGCGGTTCAGGGACTCGGTAAACAGAAAATCCTCAAGCTCTTCGTGTGCTTCGTTCACGGTCAGATGGTGGCGTTCGGCAAGATAGGCTTCAAATTGTTTGCGATCGTTGCGCACACGCGCCATGTCCTTGTCCCGCAGGTTTGGAAACCTGCGTTTTGCACGTGCGTAAGACGCTCCCCAATCTTGCGTCAGATCAGCCCAGTTCAACATCTGCGAGCCTTCCTTTATTCCGGTTTCAGGACTGCTCTCCCCCGAAACAGCGTAAGGAGTGGGTGGCTGGGCTGCGCACATGACAAAATGTCGCAGGTTGTTGGTGCGCATCCGATGCAAAAAAACCCACTGCGGTGATCCCGCAGCGAGTTGAATCGCCTGACGCAAAAGGCCGGTTAACTGGTTTGTGTGTCTTCAGCCTTGAACAGCCAGTTCAGAACTATGTGCCCGATAAACACTGCAATAATCTGCATCACGATGAACATCGGAATATGCGCTGGGTAGATGCCTGCGAAAGTATCGGTAAAGCCTCTTGCGATGGTTACCGCCGGATTGGCAAAACTTGTGGATGACGTGTACCAGTAGGCGCCAGTGATATAGAGGCCCACAAGCGCTGGTACCGTATCGGGTTTGTGCCGAATTCCGCCGAAAATCACGAACAGCAGGCCCAGCGTGGCGATGATTTCCGAGAACCACTGGTGCGATCCGGTGCGGTGCAGGGTTTCGGATGTCTGAAGAATCGGCAGGTCGAACATATAGTGGCAGGCCCAGACACCCATGATCCCGCCTGCGATCTGCACCACCATGTAGGGGGCGACGGCAGCCCATGGGTGTTCGCCGCGCAGGGCAAAGGCCAGTGTAACCGCCGGATTGAAATGCGCACCGGAAACCGGCCCCAGCGTCGTGATGATCGCGTAGAGCATGCAGCCCGTCGCAATCGCGTTCGCCAGCAGCGCCAGCGCAATGTTTCCGTCGGACAGGGTCTGGGCCATGATCCCTGATCCGACAACACCAATCAGCAGGAAGGCGGTGCCCAGAAACTCGGCGAAATACTGGCGGGCGCTCATTGGATGTCTCCGATACGTTTGAGTTGCGCGGTTAGTTCAGCGTTGCCCAGGGTCTCGACCGGCAGGTCCAGCAAAGCCGCTGCGCGACGCCCGAGAATATCGTAAGCGGTACGAAAGGCCTCGTCCCAGTCCTCCTCGGACGCGGCTGCGGGATCCTTGACACCCCAATGGGCGCGCACCGGGGCACCGGGCCACACGGGGCAGGTTTCCTCGGCCGCCGATCCGCACACCGTAATCACCATATCCATCTCGGGGGCGTCGTCAGCGGCGAATTCATCCCAGCTTTTTGACCGAGAGTCGGACAGGTCGTGGCCTACACTTTCCAACAGGGTCAGAGATTGAGGATGTACTTTCCCAGTAGGGTTCGAGCCGGCCGAGAATGCGCGCAATCGACCATCGCTGGTATGATTGAAGATCGATTCCAACAGGATCGACCGGGCTGAGTTGCCGGTACACAGAACAAGTATGTTCATTTGGAAGAGTCCTTGGAGTGGGCGTGGATCACTCGGCCATGCGACCGATGTCGTCCACCTTATGTTGCAGGGAAATACGGTCGAGCGTTTCAAACGGCAGGCTGACAAAGGCTGTGATCCGGTTGCGCAGCAGGCCATAAGCCTGCTGGAATGCCAGATGTTTCTGCGCATCGGTGCCTTCGGTCTTTACCGGGTCGGCCAGACCCCAATGGGCGCTCATCGGTTGGCCCGGCCATGTGGGGCAGGCTTCGTTGGCGGCGTGATCGCAGACCGTGAAAACAAAATCCATTTGCGGAGCTGCGTCACTAGCGAATTCATCGACGGATTTCGAGCGCAGGTTGGATATCTCATAGTCTTTCTGACTCAACAGCTCGATCACTTCGGGGTGTGGTTGGCCCGAGGGGGCGGTGCCAGCCGAATATGCGCGAAACTGTCCGTTACCTTCGGCGTTCAGGATTGCTTCGGCCATGATCGAACGGGCCGAGTTGCCGGTGCAGATAAACAGCGCGTTCAGAACGCGGTCAGGGCTGGTCATGATTGGATCTCCGGAGGTTTGCAGGCAGAGGTCGGGACGGTTTTGGCAGCAATCGCCCAGAAGCCCGTTGAACAGGCCCCGCACGGCAGGCAGATTGGCTGAATAATGCAGAGATGTGCCGGTGCGCGACTGAACGATCAACTCAGCCGCCTTCAGCGCATTCAGATAGGTCGACGTTGTGTTTGGTTTCAGTGCCAGAGCGTCGGCGATTTCTCCGGCGGGCACAGAATCCGGGTAGCGGCGCATCAGCAGCTGAAACAGGTCCAGCCGTTTGGGGTGCGCCAATGCGCTCAATCTGTCGTGTATCTCTATTTCCATAATTCATGAATTATGGAAATAGAGTGCTCAGGTCAATCCTGATACCACCAGACTTGTGGCATATATTCCGGCCCGTCTCCGTAAATTGGCAGAACCTCGGGGAATTTCAGCTCTTTGGCGTGGGCGATACGGCCAACATCAAAACTCCAGATCGGAATGACATAGCGCCCAGCGGTCAGTACCCGGTCCAACGCGCGGGTGGCGGCCACGAAATCCTCACGGCTTTCCGAGGTCAGCATCGCGTCGATCAACCCGTCCACAGCGGGCGAGGCGACGCCCATAAGGTTGCGTGTACCCGGCGTGTTGGCGTTTTCGCTGCCCCAATACAGACGTTGCTCATTCCCCGGAGACAATGACAAAGCGCGGCGGAAGATGGTCATGTCAAAATCAAGATCCGCGGTCCGCTCGGTAAACTGCGCGGCGTCCACCTTGTCTACGGTGACTTGAATGCCCAGACGCTCCAGCGCTCCGATATAGATGTCGATCGCGGTCTGGTTATCCGTGTCGCCCTGTTGCAGAAGGACCGTGATCGTAAAGGGGTCGCCTTTTTCATTGCGCAGCACGCCGTCCTTGATGGTCCATCCTGCCTCGGCCAACAGCCTGGTGGCGGCGCGGATATTGGCACGATTACGAGCCGACCCATCGCCCTCGGGTGGGGTGTAACCTTCGATAGTGCCCGGAGGCAGATCATCGGCATAAGGCAGTAGCAGGTCTTTAACCTTGCCTGTCGCCTCACCCGGCTGCATCGCAAGCTCTGATCCCGAGAAGTAGGACGTGATCCGCGGCTGCGCGCCGCCGGTGATCGTGTCGTTGATGAACTCGAAATTGAAGGCCAGCGCCAGCGCCTCGCGTACGCGCCAGTCATCGAAAGGCGCTTTGCGTGTATTCATCACGAACCCGGTCATGCCCGAAGGCTTACCATGCGGGATTTCCGTTTTGATCACGTCGCCACGCTGAACGGCAGGAAAGCCATATTGGGTGTCCCATTTGTCGGCATTGAATTCGCGGACAGCCGACAGTTCTCCGGCTTTGAAGGCCTCGAACAGGACAGTGCCGTCGCCATAAAACTCGATCCGCATATCGTCCAGATTCATGGTGCCCTTGCGAAACGGAATATCGGCGCCCCAGTAATCCGGATTGCGGCGCAGGTTCACATAGCGGCCCGCTTCATAATCGTCGATCACGTAGGGCCCGGTGCCAATTGGCACATCATGCAGTGATGCATCGGCAAAGTCTTTCCCCTCCCACTGTGATTTTTGCAGGATCGGGCGCATCCCGGCGATCAGGGCAAGTTCACGGTCCGGGGTATTAAAGGTGATCCGAACACTGCGTGGCCCCGTCTGTTCAATGCTGTCTATTTTTCCCCAGAGGCCGCGATACCGCAGGTGCCCCTCGGTTCCCAGAGTCTCATACGACCAGATCACGTCGTCCACAGTGACCGGGCTACCGTCGGAAAAACGGGCGTTTTCCCGAAGCGTGAATTCGACCCAGGACCGGTCATCTGCTGTCTCAACTGATTCGGCTAAGAGGCCGTAAAGAGTGAAAGGTTCGTCCCAGGATCGGCCCATCAGGCTTTCATGGGTCCAAAATCGCAATTGCCAGGGTGACGTGCCTTTTTGCACAAACGGGTTCAAACTGTTATAGCCGCCCGTATTTCCAAAAACGACCTTCCCACCTTTGGGCGCGTCCGGATTTGCATAGGGCAAAGACACAAAATCCGGTGGTAGAGCAGGGTCTCCGTACATAGCTATGCCGTGACTCGAATCTGCCAGGGCCAGGGATGCGGAAAAAACGGCGGTGATTCCCGCAATTGCAGGAAGAACGGGTCGGAGATAATTGGCACTCATTTTGGAAACAATCCTGCTCTGGCCTTATTTTGTTTGGGATTCATCGTACCGATGATTTTTCTTATTTTCAAACTTTTAGCTTGGACGGATGCAAGGAATTGCTTATAAAGGATGCACTGCTCGATAGGTTTCTTGCCTGTATGAAACCTGCCTCAATAACTTAACGCCCGCTTCGTGCGGGCGTTTTTTTATGCAGAATCTGCCCTGAGGCATGGCCCATATCATTCCCCGTTTTCTTTGCAAGTGCAGCATGGCACTGTGTCCGCAAATTGGACATGAGACGGAGAACGGCCATGAGCCTGTCGGGAAAAACTGCCATCATCACAGGATCGAATTCGGGGATTGGACTGGGCGTTGCGCGCGAACTGGCCAAGGCCGGGGCCGATGTGGTTCTGAACTCATTTACGGATCGGGACGAGGATCATGCACTTGCCGCGGAGATCGGCAAGGAGACAGGAACCAATGCGCGCTACATCAAGGCGGACATGTCAAAAGGCGATGAATGCCGCGCGCTGATCGAACAGGCGGGGGCCTGCGATATTCTGGTGAACAACGCAGGCATTCAGCATGTCGCCGCGATCGATCAGTTTCCGGTCGAAAAATGGGATGCTATTATTGCGATCAACATGAACTCGGTCTTTCACACGACCGCAGCCGCGCTACCGATGATGCGCGAGGCCGGCTGGGGACGGGTGGTGAATATCGCTTCGGCGCACGGATTGACCGCGTCTCCGTACAAGGCGGCCTATGTGGCAGCCAAGCACGGGGTGGTCGGCATGACCAAAACCGTGGCGCTGGAGACGGCGCAGGAGCCGATCACCTGCAACGCCATCTGCCCGGGTTACGTTCTGACCCCGCTTGTCGAATCGCAGATTCCCGACACGATGAGGGAGTACAACATGAGCCGGGAGGATGTGGTGAAGAACATCTTGTTGGAACGGCAGCCGTCGAAAGAGTTTGCGACGGTCGAACAACTCGGCGGAACAACGGTGTTCTTATGTTCCGATGCTGCGGCGCAGATCACTGGAACGACGATCTCGGTCGATGGGGGTTGGACGTCGTTGTGAGGTCGGATGGGGGCTCTGCCCCCATACCCCCGAGGTATTTCTGAACAGAAGAAGGGGCGTGCGCGTGAAAAGACTCAATCTGGCTTTGCAGGGCGGTGGGGCGCATGGGGCGTTTACCTGGGGCGTGCTTGATCGGTTTCTGGATGAAGAGGACATTGAGGTTGCCGCGATTACGGGAACGTCGGCAGGCGCGCTGAACGGCGCGGCTTTCAAGTCCGGGATGGTGCGCGCAGGCCGGGAAGGCGCGCGTGAGTGTTTGGACGGACTGTGGAAGCGTATGGGGGCGGTAGGCGATATGCGGATCGCGCATTGGATGCGTGGCGTGGAACCGGCGCATATCGCTCAGGCTTTGGAATACGCGGCGCCGTTCTCGATGGCGGATGCGTGGTCGCGGTTGGTATCGCCGTATGCCTATGGTCCATTTTACAAAAATCCGTTGGAAGCGGTCGTGGACCGGTTCAATTTCGACGAGATTTGTGCTGATGACGGCCCGGGCCTGTTCGTGTGTGCCACCTGTGTGCGCAGCGGCAAGATACGTGTTTTCAAAGGGCGGGAGATTTCAACGGATGCCATCCTTGCCTCGGCCTGTTTGCCGAACCTGTTTCAGGCGGTCGAGATTTATGACCCCAAATCTGGCCGGACCGAGGCTTATTGGGACGGGGGGTTTACCGGCAATCCGGCCCTTTATCCTTTGTTCAACGATGGCCTGCCAGAGGACGTAGTGATCGTGAATATCAACCCGCTGGAGCGCGGTGAGGTTCCGAAGACGCCGCAGCAGATTCAGAACCGGATCAACGAGATCAGTTTCAACTCATCCCTGTTTCGCGAGCTCCGGGCGATCAATTTCGTGCAGCGTCTGCTGTCTGAAGGTAAGTTGAAGGCGGGCGAGATGAGCCGCGTGCTGGTGCACATGATTGCAGATGATGCGTTGATGAACGACCTGTCAGCCGCGACCAAGACGGTGCCGAACCCGATTGTTCTGCACAGGTTGAAGCAAGCGGGCCAGGCCGCCGCGCATCAGTTCCTGCGCGATCACAAGGCTGATCTGGGCGAGCGGAGCACCGTCGATCTGCCTGCGATGTTCGGGTGATCATTCTAGCGGTTGCGTCGGGTCTTTCTCGTTCGGATATACCAAGCCTGCGGAGATAACCAGTTTCGCGGCGTCTTCGATGGACATGTCCAGCAGGATTACGTCTTCTGCCGGGAAGAACAGCAGGAAACCGGATGTCGGGTTGGGCGTTGTGGGAACAAACACGCTCAGCAACTCGCCGCTTGTTTCGGCCCGTTGGCTGACTTCGCCACGGGCCGTTGTTGAGACGAAACCGATGGCCCAGATGCCGCGGCGCGGATATTGGATCAGGCACGCTTTTTCGAATGACCGTTCCGTCTGGGCAAAGACGGTTTCCGAGATTTGCTTGATGCCGGAATAGACCGAGCGGACAACCGGCATACGGTCCACGACGCTTTCGGCGAAATGGATCAGGGACCGACCCAGGATGCCCTTGGCGATCCAGCCGACGATCACTGTAAAGATCAGGAATATGATCACGCCCACGCCGCGCAGGTTGATGCCGACATATTCCTGCGGCTGGAAGCGTTGCGGAACCAGTGGCAGAACCGCGCTGTCAATCCAGCCAACAACGGACCAGATGAGCCAGACCGTCAGCCAGACCGGAGCAATGACGACGATGCCCGTCAGAAACGACCCACGCAACCGGGAAAACAAGCCCGGGCGGCGATGGGGTTCTTCGTCAAATGGTGTGTTCATTGCGGTCCTGAGTGATTTTGCGGATTTAGTTAATCAGTCCTGCGCTTTGGTACAATAGGGCAGAACTACGCGACATCCGACAGCGCCCGCGCGATTCCAGCGGCCAGCCGTGCGTTGTTGCGCACCAAAGCGATATTGGCGGTGAGCGAGCGGCCTTCGGTCTTTTCAAAAATCCGTTGCAGTAGATAAGGCGTAACGTCCTTACCCGTGATCCGATGCGCTTCGGCATCCGCCTGCGCCGCGGCAATGATCGGGGCCAGTTCTTCGGCCGGGATTTGGTCGGTGATGGGAATTGGGTTGGCAACCAACTGTCCGCCGGGCAAACCCAGCGCGCGACGGGTGGCATGTGCTTTGGCGATCTCTTCAGGGGTGTCCATACGCAATGGCGCCGGAAGGGGGGATTTGGCTGACCAGAAGGCCGGGAATTCATCCTGACCGTGGGCGATAACCGGTACGCCCAGCGTTTCGAGAACCTCCAGCGTTTTTGCCAGGTCGAGGATGGCTTTGGCCCCGGCGGCGACGACGGTCACAGGGGTCTGCGCCAGTTCATGCAGGTCGGCGGAGATGTCGAATGAGGTCTCGGCCCCCTGATGGACGCCGCCGATCCCTCCGGTCGCAAAGACATCGATACCGGCAAAATGTGCAGCGATCATGGTGGCGGCGACCGTGGTTGCACCGGTGCCACCCGTGGCGATACAGGCCGCCATGTCTGCGCGCGAGATTTTGGCGACGCCCTGGGCGGTGCCAAGCCGTTGCAATTGTTCGGGTTCCAGACCGACATGCAGCTTCCCCCCGATCACTGCGATTGTCGCAGGTGTTGCGCCTGCATCGCGGATATCCTGTTCGACCTGCGCGGCGACCTCGACATTTTGCGGGTAAGGCATGCCGTGGGTAATGATGGTGCTTTCCAGCGCGACGATGGGCTGGCCTGCCTGTTTAGCGGCGCGGACCTCGGCAGAGTATTGGATGTCGATCACAGTGGGGTTTCTCCGGAAACATAGGTGGCGGCTGCGTGCAAGGCGCGTGTCAGGGCCGCGTCATTGGATGCGCCGCCAGATTCTGATGCGATGTGAGCCGCCATGAACGTATCGCCTGCGCCTGTTACGCGTGTGACAAGTACAGATGGGGGCTTTTGGGTCAGGATTTCATCGGCGTCCCCGATTGTGGCCGAGTTACCACCATCGGTGACCAGCACCCGCAGCGCGCCGCGATCCAGCAGCCCTTTGGCGGCAGATTCGGAATCGTCGAATTCGCGCTGGCACAAGATCCCGGCCTCTTCGAGGTTTACATAGAGTGTCGCGCGGGCGTGTTTCAGAAATGGCAGCAGACGCTCGGCTTTGCCGGGTGAGGCCGGGGCAACGCGCAGGTCGGCACGCGCAAAGGCGGGGCTTTGGGCGATCTCTTCCAGCAGGTCCAAAGTCAGATTGCCGTCCAGCGCAATGGGCCCTTCATAGGGCGTGTTCTCAAACCCTAAAGGCCCGTGCAATAAGGGGCGCAGGATCTTGGCTCCTGCAGCTTCCAGCGAATGCGCATCGGCGATTGCGGCAATCAGCCCATTTGCCCCTTCGACGGCCATGTAGCGATCCGTCGGCAGGTCTTGCGAGCGATATACGTGATCCGTGACCATCCCAAGACGCGAACAGGCGTGAACCAGTTCATCCCCTTCGGGGTCGCGGCCAATGGCAGTCAGAAGCGTCGGGGTCATGCCGAAACGCACCAGTGTCATGGCGATATTCATGGCCACGCCGCCGGGCAGGCGGGTGATGCGGCCCGGCACGTCTGATCCTTGCCGCATGGCACTGGCAGAGCGCCCGATAATATCCCACAGGACCGAGCCGATACACAGGATTCCGCTGTTCTGAGTCATGCCCCGTGTCATGCCGCAGCCCCGGCGCGGGCGCAAGGGTTAACGCTCACATTGCTCAGCGCATTGCAGCAAGCAGAGTGTTCAGCGCGTCCAGAGAGTTATCCTGCGACCAGATCTCATCGCCGATACCAAAGAAATCGGTGCTGTGAGTCAGATCGCGGACCAATTCGGGTGTCAGGCCGCCTTCGGCGACAACCGGGACTTCGATCATCTCGGACCACCACTGGAACAGGTCTTTTTCGGCCTGCGTCCCATCGCCCAGTGTGGCTGTGCCGACCGGGCCGAAGGCGACGTAATCCGCACCATGCTCGCCTGCTGTCATGCCGTCATGGCTGGAAGCCCCGCAGAAGCTGCCGACAATCGCGTCTGCGCCCAGTTCTTTGCGGGCGGCCCGGATGGACCGCGCGCCGTCATCCAGATGCACCCCGTCCAGACCCAAGCGCTGCGCCAGCAGCACATGGTTGGAAATCACGATGGCCACATCGCGCGCATGCGCTACTTCGCGGCATGCATCGGCGGCACGCGAGATGGTGTCTTCGTCGCTTCCCGCCAGAGCAAGGCGAATACACGCAATTTCGACCCCGTCCAGCACGCGGCCCAACTGATCGGGGAATGTGCTCAGCGCGATGGTCGGAGGCGTGATCAGGTAAATCTGCGGCTGCTCGGAGGTGTCCATGGCGCGTCCTTCGGTGTTCAGTCTGTGGCGCGGTTTAGCCGATTGAGCGGGGGAAGCAAACTTTTTAGCCTCCGGCGGAGGTATTTAGGAACAGAAGAAGCCAGGGCGGCTTGCCCTTGGTTTATGTCGCGATTAGAGCAGGCGGAGTTTTTCGGAGTGAGCCATGCCCAGCGATACATCCCAGCCATCTTTTGTGCTCGTGCGCCCGCAAATGGGTGAAAACATCGGTGCGGCCGCGCGGGCGATGTGGAATTTCGGGCTGGACCGGATGCGGATCGTGGCGCCGCGCGACGGGTGGCCGAACCCCAAGGCCGTGGCGATGTCCAGCGGGGCCGGGCGGCTGCTGGATGAGGCGCAGTTGTTTGACGATCTGGCAGGCGCGCTGGCCGACAATACATTCGTCTTTGCCACCACAGCACGGCAGCGCGGGTTGACCAAGCCGGTTTACAGCCCCGAACGCGCCATGCAGATCGCGGCCGAGAAAGTGGCAGCGGGTGAGAAGGTTGCCGTGCTGTTTGGCCCCGAGCGGGCAGGGCTGGAGAATGAAGATATCGCCAAGGCCAATGCGATCATCTCAGTCCCTGTGAACCCCGAATATGCCTCGTTGAACCTTGGGCAATGTGTGTTGCTGACAGCCTATGAGTGGATGCGCCAGACGGGTGACGTTGTTCACGAAGCCACCGATCTGGGAAAGGGTGACTGGGCCACGGGGATCGAGGTTGAAAAGCTGGTCGAACACTACGAAGACCGGCTGGAACAGGCCGGGTTTTTCTACCCGCCCGAAAAGGCCGAAGGGATGAAGGTCAATCTGCGCAATTTGTGGTCGCGGATGCGGATGACGCGGGCCGATGTGCAGATGCTGCACGGGATCATGCGTCAGATGGTCCGTTGGAAGGAGAAGGGCTAAGGCTGGACCTCGGTCCGGCAACGCCCTAGCTTGCGACGAAATCAAGGATATGAGGCCAGCATGAGCGGCAAGCGCAGCATCTTCGAAGAGGTCTCGGGCGACCAGAAACAAGAAGCGGTTCAGCCCGGCATGATTGAT
The DNA here is from genome assembly GCF_965243365.1 of Ruegeria sp. GTDB lineage: Bacteria > Pseudomonadota > Alphaproteobacteria > Rhodobacterales > Rhodobacteraceae > Ruegeria. The sequence goes on from NZ_CBDEUW010000002.1 coordinate 3,153,279, forward strand.
CGCGGTCGCGGCGGCGCGCGGAATGCGATCCGGGCTTGGCTGATGATCCTGTTCGCACTCGTGGTGGTGATGATTGCCATCGGCGGATTGACCCGCCTGACCGATAGCGGTCTCTCGATCACCGAATGGCGTCCGATCACAGGGGCCATTCCGCCGATGACTGAAGCGGATTGGCAGGCGGAATTCGACAAGTACAAAGAGATCGACCAGTGGCGCATTCAGAACCAGTGGATGGAACTGGATGATTTCAAAACCATTTACTGGTGGGAATGGGGCCATCGTCAGTTGGGCCGCGTGATCGGGCTGGTCTGGGCGATTGGGTTCTTTGGATTCCTTGCGGCGCGCAAGATTCCAACCGGATGGACCGGCAAGCTGCTGATTCCAGGCGTCCTGGGCGGCGTTCAGGGCGCAGTTGGCTGGTGGATGGTCGCCTCGGGCGTCACTCAGGGTGAGGGGATGACGGCTGTTGCCAGTTATCGTCTCGCCGTGCATCTCGGGTTGGCTTTTGTGATCCTCGGCTTTCTCGCCTGGTATATCTTTGAACTGGGACGTGAAGAACGCGACCTCATGCAGGCCCGCCGTGCGAAAGAGGCCAAACCGTTCTCGTTGTCCACTGGTTTGCTGCATTTCACCTTTTTGCAAATACTCATTGGGGCGCTGGTTGCGGGCATCGATGCGGGGCGGTCCTATACCGACTGGCCTTTGATCGGCGGCCAGTTGCTGCCGCCCGACGCGACCATGCTAGAGCCGATGTGGCGGAACTTTTTCGAAAGCCCAGGTCTGGTGCAATTTATCCATCGCTGCGTCGGGTACTTGCTGTTCATCTTCGCGTTTATCGTCTGGCGACGCGGCCAGACCAGCGCCCACCCGCAAACGCGGTTCGCTTTCAACGCGGCCTTCGCGGCGCTCTCGCTGCAGGTTGTCGTGGGCATCGTGACTGTTGTTTATGCGGCCCCGTGGCAGATCGCCATTTTCCACCAGTTCATGGCTGTCGTTGTCTGGACCCTGATCCTGCGTGCAAGGTTCCTGACAGCCTATCCAATCGCAACTTCTGTGCGCGGAGTATAACTCAATGACTGCATTTAACGACCTGATGGCCTTTCAGCGCGAAACCTCTGCATTGGGCCAGATTGCCGGGCGGCTGGGTTGGGATCAGGAAACCGTCATGCCGCGTGGGGCAGCCGCGCAGCGGGCCGAGGAAATGGCAGCGATTGAGGCCGTTCTGCATGCCCGCCGTTCTGACCCGCGCGTGGCCGATTGGCTGGAGCAGGCGGCCCCCCAGGACGAGGTGGGCAAGGCGCAGCTGCGTGAAATCCGCCGCGCCTATGACCGGGCCGTCAAAGTGCCAGCCGATCTGGCAACGGCAATTGCGCGTGTGACTTCGGCCGCTCAGGGAACCTGGGCGCAAGCGCGGGCGGATGAGGATGTGGCTGCTTTCCTGCCGGTGCTGGAAGAGGTCGTCGCGCTGAAACGTCAGGAAGGCGAGGCGCTGGCGCAGGGGGGCGATATCTATGACGCCATGGTCGAGGATTACGAACCCTACACGACCGGCGCCCAAATCGCCGCGATCTTCAACGAGATGCGCCCGCGTCTGGTGGCTTTGCGCGCCGCCGTACTGGACCGGCCGGAGCCTGCGGCAGTAACGGGCCGCTTCGACGAACTGGCCCAGATGCAACTGTCGCAAAAGCTGGCGGTGGCTTTTGGCTATGATCTGAACAACGGGCGCGTCGACAAGGCGGTGCATCCGTTCAGCTCGGGCAGCGGGCTGGACGTACGTATCACCACGCGGACCAGCGAAACCGATCCGTTCAACTGTTTCTACTCGACCATTCATGAGGTCGGTCACGCGGCATATGAACAGGGTATCAACCGCGACTATCTGCTGACGCCGCTGGGGCAGGGCGTGTCGATGGGTGTGCATGAAAGCCAAAGCCGGATCTATGAAAACCAGTTAGGCCGCTCGCGCGCCTTCACCGGCTGGTTGTTCGATCAGATGAAAGACGTCTTTGGGGATTTCGGGATCGCTGACGCAGATGCGTTCTACGCCACGGTGAACCGCGTCCATAACGGCTACATCCGGACCGAGGCGGATGAGGTGCAGTACAACCTGCACATCATGCTGCGCTTCGATCTTGAACGCGCCCTGATGGCCGGGGACCTGCAGGTCGGCGATCTGGAGGCCGCGTGGAATGATCGTTTCAAGGCCGATTTCGGTTATGCTGTCGACAAGCCCTCGAACGGGTGCTTGCAGGATGTGCACTGGTCGGTTGGCTTGTTTGGGTATTTCCCGACCTACTCGCTGGGCAATGTCTATGCCGGTTGCCTGTATCAGGCGCTGCGCGTGGCGGTTCCCGGGTTGGAAGGGCAGTTGGCTGCTGGCGATACGTCCGGTGCCACGGGCTGGCTTCGCGAGCACGTCCAGCAACATGGCGGACTTTTTGCCCCGCGCGAGGTCATCCAGCGTGCCAGTGGAGTTGAGCCGGGGCCTGAACCGCTGCTGGCTTATCTGGAGGACAAGTTTGGGGCGCTGTACGGGCTATAGGCCTCGCTGACTGTGTCAGCCTCAAGCGGGCAAGGACGGCACCATTTCGATACGCAGGGCGACAGCGGCGAAGAACAGGCCGCTTCCGGCTAATACGAATACATGCCAGATTGTGTTGTGATAGGGTAGCCAGTCCAAAAGATAGAAGACCACGCCAGCGGTATAGATGAGGCCGCCAGCGATCATCAGGGTCAATGTGCCCGGCGAAAGCTCGGCCAGCATGGATTGACCCGCCCAGACCGCGGCCCAGCCCATCAGCAGGTACAGCGCCAGCCCGAACCAGCGGAAGCGGTTTGGATCGACCATCTTCAGAACCGTGCCCAGCGTCGCCGAAGACCATAAGCCAAGCAAAAGCCCCGGCGGTTGCGAGGCAGACAGCAGCAGGAAGGGCGTATAGGTCCCCGCGATCTTCACGTAGATGCCTGAATGATCGAGGCGGCGCAGGAACTCTCCCCACTCGTCATGTTCGATCATGTTGTAGAGCGCCGAGAGGGTCAGCATCAGAACCAGCGTCACGCCATAGATCGAAGCGCCCAGTACGGCCGCAGGGTCGGACCGATGGAAGACCGTCATGATGATGAGCATAGGAACGGCAATGACCGCCGAAGACACGCCAAGCACATGAACAACACCGTCACTGACGCGTTCAGCGCGGCTGTAGGCTGGGCGGATATGGGCGAAAGACCTCATACAAAAAAGCTAGGCGTGCTGTGGACCGCGGACAAGCCCGCCAGCCGCCCATTGGCGGGAACGTGAGCTAATACAGAAAAAAACGCCCGCAAAACAGGCGTTTTGTTTCACTTCTGTAGTGCTATGTTATTCTTCGGCTTCTTCATCACCCTGATCAGCGATCCAGGCGACGCTGACGACTTCCTCGCCTTTGCCGGTGTTGAAGACTTTAACGCCACCAGCCGAACGGGATCGGAAGGAAATGCCATCCACCGGCACCCGGATTGACTGACCTTTGGTGGTGGCCAGCATGATCTGGTCGTCGATTTCAACTGGGAACGAGGCGACCAATTCGCCGCCGCGCATCGCCTTGTCCATGGCCGCCACACCCATACCGCCGCGTCCGCGAACGGGGTAGTCGTGGCTGGAACTCAGCTTGCCCGCGCCGCCGGTTGTAATGGTCAGGATCAGGTTTTCCGCCGCCGACATCTCGGCGTAGCGTTCCTGCGTAATTGTTGCGAGTTCGTTGACCTCTTCGTCTGTAGATTCCGAATCGTCGGTCAGACCGGCTACGGCGCGGCGCCGCTTCAGATACGCAGCGCGCTCATCCGGGTCGGCCTCGAAGTGGCGGATCACGGACATCGAGACCACTCGGTCGCCATTGGTCAGCTTGATACCGCGTACACCGGTGGATTCGCGAGAGTTAAACACGCGCACATCCGTGGTGCGGAAACGGATCGCGCGGCCCGAATTGGTGACCAGCATCACGTCTTCTTCTTCCGAGCAGATGCGGGCATTTACCAGCTCCACGCCTTCGGGCAGCTTCATCGCGATCTTGCCGTTGCGGCGGACATTGGTGAAATCCGACAGGCGGTTACGGCGCACATCGCCCGCGCTGGTGGCGAACACGATCTGCAGGTTTTCCCATTCTTCATCCGGCACATCCACGGGCATGATCGCCGCGATGGAAACGCCCGTTGGGATCGGCAGGATGTTGACGATTGCCTTGCCTTTGCCGGTCCGGCTGGACTGCGGCAGGCGCCATGTCTTGAGCTTGTAGACCATACCTTCGGTGGTGAAGAACAGCAGTTGCGTGTGCGTGTTCGCCACGAAGAGGTTGGTAACAACATCCTCTTCCTTGGTCTGCATTCCCGATAGGCCCTTGCCGCCACGCTTTTGGGCACGGAAATCGGCCAGCGGCGTGCGCTTGATGTAACCGCCCGAGGTGACGGTCACGACCATATCCTCACGTTCGATCAGGTCTTCGTCTTCCATGTCGCCGGACCAGTCGACGATCTCGGTCCGACGGTCGACGGCGAACTGCTCACGGACGCTGCGCAGTTCGTCGGCGATGATGCTCATGATGCGCTCGCGCGAGGACAGAATTTCCAGGTATTCCTTGATCTTGGCGGCGAGTTCTTCCAGCTCGTCCGTGACCTCTTTAACACCCAGTTGGGTCAGGCGTTGCAGGCGCAGGTCGAGGATGGCGCGGGCTTGAACCTCGGTCAGGTTATAGGTGCCATCGTCGTTCATCTTGGACAGCGGATCGTCGATCAGGCGCAGATAGCCCTCGATTTCGGACGCGGGCCAGCGGCGCGTCATCAGCTTTTCACGCGCCTCGGCGGCGTCTGCCGACGAACGGATCGTGGCGACCACCTCGTCTACGTTTGAAACGGCCACGGCCAGACCACAAAGGATGTGGCTGCGTTCGCGTGCTTTGCGCAAGTCATAGGCGGTACGGCGCGCAACAACATCCTCGCGGAAATCGATGAAGGATGTCAGGAACCGGCGCAGGGTTAGCTGCTCGGGGCGGCCACCATTCAGGGCCAACATGTTGCAGCCGAAGGACGTTTGCATCGGCGAGAAGCGATAGAGCTGGTTCAGCACAACCTCAGGCGTTGCGTCGCGTTTCAGTTCGACTACAACGCGGACGCCGTTGCGGTCGGACTCGTCCTGCACGTGGGACACGCCTTCGATCCGCTTTTCACGCACCGCTTCGGCGATCTTTTCGATCATCGAGGCCTTGTTCACCTGATAGGGGATCTCATCCACAACAATGGCGTAGCGGTCCTTGCGAATCTCTTCAGTGCGAGTCTTGGCGCGGATGATGACGCTGCCACGGCCTTCCAGATAGGCCTTGCGCGCACCGGACCGACCCAGCATGACGCCCCCGGTCGGGAAGTCAGGGCCGGGGACATATTCGATCAGCTGTTCCGAGGTCAGATCCGGATCATCGATCAGCGCCAGCGTCGCGTCGACCACTTCGCCCAAGTTATGCGGGGGAATGTTGGTCGCCATGCCCACCGCGATACCACCGGCGCCATTGACCAGCATGTTGGGGAAACGGGCGGGCAGGACGGTTGGCTCCCGGTCCTTGCCGTCATAGTTGTCCTGAAAATCAACCGTCTCTTTTTCGATATCGGCCAACAAGGCAGAGGCAGGCTTGTCCATCCGCACTTCGGTATAACGCATGGCAGCGGGGTTATCGCCATCCATCGAGCCAAAGTTGCCCTGTCCGTCCAGAAGCGGCAGCGACATCGAGAAATCCTGCGCCATGCGTACAAGCGCGTCATAGATAGCCGAGTCCCCATGCGGGTGGTATTTACCCATCACATCGCCAACCGGACGGGCCGACTTGCGATAGGCCTTGTCGTGCGTGTTCCCGGTTTCGTGCATGGCGTACAGGATGCGCCGATGCACCGGTTTCAGCCCGTCGCGCAGATCAGGAATCGCGCGACTGACGATGACCGACATCGCATAGTCCAGATAGGACGTGCGCATTTCGGATTCGATGGAGACCGTCGGGCCGTCATAGACAGGGCGCTCTGGCGGGGTTTCATCCATGTTTTCAGGGGTCTCTGGCGTATCGCTCACGTAAACTGCCCGTTCTTTATGCAGACTCTATATCTTGTGGATGCACCTTATCAGACCCAGCACATAAGGTGCAAGCAAGCAACGAATCTGCGTGCAAAAAACCACAGTAACACTGAAGTAACATCTTGTTATCCAAGTATTAGGTGGTTTTGATGTTACCCTGAAGAGACCTTGCAAGAAATTGGAGGTCTGCATGGAGCAAAGCGAAACAGAATTAATGCTCAAGGGATACGGGCTGACAACGGCAGAGTTTTTCTACCACATGCCCGACTATATCCACGTTCTGAATACATTCATCTGGCAGGATTACGATCTGGCTCCGGATCATCCGAAATTGTTTGAATTCGTTGAATTCTGGCAGCGCGAGATCGAAGGGCCGTTGCACTCGGTCCGGTTCACTCATCGCAAGATGATCGCGCCTGGGGAATGGCGCAACATGGTGGGTGAATTCCGCGTGAATTAGCATTCGGACGGTATTTCTGACCGTGACCGGATGCCGACCTTTCCGAAACTTTGAGCGCCTGCAGGGGTGATGCGTGGCTCTGTTCGCCGGGTTTTCACGCATATCCACTGGTATATCCCGATTTTTGTCATCAATCTGTACCGAAGCCTGCCTATGTGAAGGACAGGGCGGGTTATTGGATGATTTGCGGGCAAATAATGCGACTATGGTGGCGCTAACATTGGACATACCCGGGATGGCAAGGTAAGGACAACCCATGGTTTCACGCGTCATCCCTGTCGACCCATTTGATCTGGTCATTTTTGGTGGTACCGGCGATCTGGCGCAGCGCAAGATTTTGCCGGCCCTGTTTCGCCGCTATTGCGCGGGGCAATGGTCTGCCGATGCCCGGATAATTGCGGCGGCGCGAGGAGAGTTGGACGTAAACGCGTTTCGGGAAATGGTCTCCGTCTCTTTGAACCGGCATGTACCCAAAAGGGCAAAAGACCTTAAAGCGCTGAACGGATTTCTGGCTAATGTCGATTATGTCGCGCTGGATGCGTTGTCCGACTCTGGATGGTCAGAACTGGCTGGAAAACTGCGGGAGGACCGCATCCGGGCATTTTATTTCTCGGTTGGGCCGCGATTGTTCGGACCGTTGGCCGAGCGGATAAATGCCAGTGGGCTGGCCAATACAGAAACCCGGATCGTGGTCGAAAAACCCTTTGGGCATGATCTGCAAAGTGCGCAGGCATTGAATGCCACGTTGGCCGCGCATTTCTCGGAAAGCCAGATTTACCGTATCGACCACTATCTGGGCAAAGAGACGGTTCAGAACCTGATGGCGGTGCGGTTCGGGAATATGCTGTTCGAACCCCTGTGGAACAGCCAATATGTCGATCACATCCAGATTACGGTTGCTGAAACTGTCGGGATTGATGGGCGCGAGGAATATTATGAACGCGCTGGCGCCATGCGGGATATGGTGCAGAACCATCTGATGCAGCTGTTGTGCCTGATCGCGATGGAACCTCCGGCGAAGTTTGATCCAAATGCCGTGCGGGACGAAAAGCTGAAGGTCATTCGGGCGTTGGACCCCGTGGAACCTCATCACATCGTGCGGGGGCAGTTTGCCGCCGGGCCGGATGGGCCGGGGTATCGAGAGGTTGTGGGCAATCCACGCTCGACCACCGAAAGCTACGTTGCCTTGCGCGCCCATATCAGCAACTGGCGGTGGGCTGGCACGCCGTTCTATCTGCGAACCGGCAAAAGACTGGTGGCGCGGTCATCGGTGATCAACGTGCTTTTCAAGGACGCGCCGCACTCGATCTTTGGTGAGGAAGCGGGGCGGCACGCGAACGCCTTATCTATCCGGTTGCAACCGAATGAGGGGATTACGCTGAAGGTAACGATCAAAGAGCCGGGGCAGGGCGGGATGCGATTGGTCGATGTGCCGCTGGATATGAGCTTTGCCGAGGCCTTGGGGCCGGAAAACCAGGACCCGCCCGATGCCTATGAACGGCTCGTGATGGATGTGATCCGAGGCAATCAGACGCTTTTCATGCGCGGGGATGAGGTTGAGGCCGCCTGGGCCTGGACCGATCCGGTTATCGCCGGGTGGCAAGCGCGGGGAGATGTGCCCAAACCATATGATAGCGGCAGTACCGGCCCCGGCGACGCCGAGCTGCTGATGAAACGAGACGGTCGCCGCTGGCAGGGGATAAAGCCATGAAGATACAGGAATATGCAGATCGCGACATGCTGGCGATCGACGTGGCCAACGTCTTGGCCGGAGATTTGGAATCCGCCTTGCTGCATCACGATCTGGTTTCGTTCGCGGTGCCGGGGGGGACGACCCCAGGGCCGGTGTTTGACGTGCTGTGCGCCGCCGATCTGGAATGGGACCGCGTCCGTGTTTTGCCAACCGATGAGCGTTGCGTCCCCGCAGATCACGAACGTTCGAACGAACGGCTGATCCGGGACCGCCTGTTGACCAACCGGGCTTCGGTTGCGGAATATGTGCCGCTTTTTGTGCCGGGGCGCGACCCCGAAGCCGCTCTGGCCGAGGTCGAAACGCTGATCGCGCCGGTGTTGCCTTTGTTGGTGCTGGTGTTGGGGATGGGGGAAGATATGCACACCGCCTCGCTGTTTCCCGGCATGGAAGGGTTGGAGGCTGCGCTGGAAAGCCATGCCCCGACGCTGGCCGTCGCCCGGACCGAGGTGCAGCCGGAGGCCCGTATTACCCTGACGGCCCCAATCCTTGACGGAGCGCTGTCCAAGCATTTGGTCATTTACGGTTCGGCCAAACGCGATTCATTGGAACGGGCGATGTCACTGCCGCCCGAAGAGGCCCCGATCGCGGCTGTGCTCAGCGGTATGACCGTGCATTGGGCGGAGTAAGCGGGATGCGTTCAGATCAACTCCAATCCCTGGCCGCGCGGGGTGCCGGCACACGTATTCTTGACCTGTTTGCGGCAGATTCGAACCGGGCGCAGGATTTTTCGGCCTCGACCGGGGATCTGCTGTTTGATTACTCCAAAACACAGATCGACGCAGACATCCGTGATGGGTTGATCAAGCTGTGCGACGAGGCCGGGCTTACGGAACGCCGCGATGCGATGTTTTCAGGCGCGAAGATTAACGAAACCGAGGGGCGGGCCGTTCTGCACACGGCCCTGCGCAATCTGGACGGCGGACCGGTTGAGGTGGACGGGCAAGATGTTATGCCTGACGTTCTCGACACGCTACAGCGCATGCGCGTTTTTGCCGAAGAAGTGCGGGGTGGGGCGATTGCTGGCCCGGGGGGCAGTTTCACGGATGTGGTGAATATCGGCATCGGCGGATCTGATCTCGGACCGGTGATGGCAACCCATGCGTTGGCGCCCTATCACGACGGGCCAAGGCTGCATTACGTGTCCAATGTCGATGGCGCCCATATCGCCGATACTCTGCGCCAGCTTGATCCGACCCGGACGTTAATCATTGTCGCCTCCAAGACCTTTACTACCATTGAAACCATGACCAATGCCCGTACTGCACGGGCGTGGGTGCAGGATGGCGGTGGTGACCCTGCGCTGCAATTTGCCGCTGTATCCAGCGCTTTGGATAAAACATCGGCATTTAACATCCTCGACAGCCGTGTCTTTGGCTTTTCCGATTGGGTCGGCGGGCGGTATTCGGTCTGGGGACCGGTGGGCCTGCCGGTGATGATTGCTGTGGGGTCAAACGCATTTGACGCATTTCTCCGGGGCGGGCAAGCGATGGATCTGCATTTTCGGTCCGCGGAATGGTCTGAAAGCGTTCCGGTCATGCTGGCGCTGGTCGGCATCTGGCATCGTCAGGTGCTGAACCATAGCAGCCGCGCCGTTCTGCCTTACGACCAGCGTCTGCTGCGCCTGCCAGCCTATTTCCAGCAGCTTGAGATGGAATCGAACGGCAAGTCCGTTGCCATGGACGGCAGCGCGCTGACGGTGCCATCTGGCCCGGTTGTATGGGGAGAGCCCGGCACCAACGGCCAACATGCTTTCTATCAGTTGATCCATCAGGGGACGGATGTAATCCCTTGCGAGTTTATGGTGGCCGCCGAAGGTCACGAACCCGAACTGGCGCACCACCACAGGCTGTTACTGGCTAACTGCCTGGCCCAGTCCGAGGCGCTGATGCGCGGCCGATCTTTAAGCGAAGCCCGTGATCGCATGGCTGCAAAAGGCCTTGAGGGTGATGAGCTTGAACGTCAGGCCCGTCACAGAGTGTTCCCGGGCAACCGTCCATCGACCACGCTTATCTATCCAAAACTTACACCTTTCGTGCTGGGCCAGATTATCGCCTTGTACGAGCACCGGGTGTTTGTCGAGGGCGTTCTGCTGGGGATCAATTCCTTTGACCAATGGGGCGTTGAATTGGGCAAGGAACTGGCGACGTCGCTTGGGCCCGTTGTAGACGGCGAAACCAGCGCAGAGGGTAAGGATGGCTCGACTGCTGCGCTTGTCGAGTACGCTCTGCGGCATCGCGGGTGATGGCTGATCGCCGGTAGACAAAGGTGTAATCTTCTATTGTCAGACAATTGAAAGATTGGCAGGCTGGCTGCCAATAGATGCGTTTGTGTGATCCGTTTGTCCCATCTGGGGCGTATTGCAGGCAACGCAATAAAAGCGCGGCCATATCGGCACGCCGCTGACAATGGGAGGATGTCCATGCTGGGACAGATGATGACGCAGCCGTTGCTGATTTCGTCACTGATTGACCATGCTGAACGGTATCACGGGAATACCGAAGTTTATTCCGCAGAAACCGACGGTTCGGTAACCAAAACCAACTGGGCCGAAATTGCCCGCAATGCCCGGCGGCTGGCCTCGGCCCTGAGTCAATTAGGGTTAGATCCGCAGGATCGTATCGGCACCCTGGCGTGGAACAACCGGCGGCATCTTGAGATTTACTATGCCACCTCTGGTGCTGGTTTCGTGTGTCATACGATCAACCCGCGCCTGTTCCCGGAGCAACTGACCTATATCATCAATCATGCGCAGGACCGGGTTCTGTTCTTCGACGCGACCTTCATTCCATTGGTCGCGGCGCTGCAGGATCATCTGACGGATGTTCAGCACTTTGTTCTGATGGGGCCACGTGACGATGCCGCGGCTGAACAAGTGGCAGGGCTGAAATTCTATGATGAGTTGATCGAGACCGGAAGCCCGGATTTCGAATGGCCCAGCATGGATGAAAACACGGCTTCCAGTCTGTGCTACACCTCGGGGACCACGGGGAACCCCAAAGGTGTTCTGTATTCTCACCGTACAACGCTGCTGCACAGCTTTGCGTCGAACACGCGCGACGTTGTCGGGTATTCGGCGATGGATGTGGTTATGCCCGTGGTGCCAATGTTCCACGTCAACGCTTGGGGTTCTCCTTATGCCTGTGCCATGTCCGGTGCGCGTATGGTCTTGCCCGGGCCCGGATTGCACGGAGAGGCGCTTGTTGACCTGATCGATACTTACGGCGTCACGCTGGCGCTGGGGGTTCCCACGATCTGGCAGGGACTTTTGGCGCATGCGGCGCAGAGCGGCTCTGAACTGGCCAGCCTGAAACGCACCATAATCGGTGGTGCCGCGTGTCCGCCCTCGATGCTGGAAACTTTCCGCGAAACCTACGGCGTGGACACGATTCATGCTTGGGGGATGAGCGAGATGAGCCCGCTTGGAACCACCAATAACCCGCTGGCCAAACATCTCGACCTGCCGCTTGAGCAACAACATAAGCTGAGGGAAAGCCAGGGACGGCCACCTTTTGGGGTCGAGTTGAAGATTGTGGACGATGACGGCAACGATCTGCCGCATGACGGGACAACCCAGGGCGATTTGATGGTGCGTGGTCACTGGGTGCTGGACAGCTATTTTCTGTTGCAGGATCAGGCGCTTCTTCAAGATGGCTGGTTCGCAACCGGGGATGTGGCGACATTGGACCCGGATGGCTATATGACGATCAAGGATCGGTCCAAGGACATCATCAAATCGGGTGGTGAATGGATCAGTTCGGTCGAGCTGGAAAACATCGCGGTTGCCCACCCTAAACTGACGACTGCGGCTGTTGTTGGGGTGCCGCATCCTAAATGGGACGAACGCCCGATCCTTGTCGCCGTCAGAGCCGAAGGTGAGGAACCGAGCGAACGGGAATTGCTGGAGTTTTTCGACGGCAAGATTGCGAAATGGCAGGTGCCGGACAAGGTGGTTTTCGTGGATGCTTTACCGCTGAATGCAACGGGTAAAGTCCTGAAACGCACATTACGGGACGACTTCAAAGACGCTCTGATGGCCTAAGTGTCGTTGTAGGAGGATTGGCTCCGGCGGTAGGGATCGAACCTACGACCAATTGATTAACAGTCAACTGCTCTACCGCTGAGCTACGCCGGAACGGTTCGCGCCGTATAGCAATCTGATTTCCTGCCGTCCAGAGGGTGCGCAGAGTTTTTTCAGCGAAAAAACTTCTCCCGGTATCTATGGGCGACCAGAAGTCTGACACGGGTGATAGTGTGGGAGATTTGGCTCCGGCGGTAGGGATCGAACCTACGACCAATTGATTAACAGTCAACTGCTCTACCGCTGAGCTACGCCGGAACGGTTCGCGCCGTATAGCAACCTCGATTTTCGTCGTCCAGAGGGGAAGCACCGGACGGGCGAAAATTTTTTCTGATTACAATAACCGGCGAAATTGTGCAGTTTCGGATAGATCTTGCAACGGTTCCACCATAGATTTCCCGGTAAGATCAACAAGATGAGCGAACACGTTGCGCTCGGCCGCTGGCAATAGCGCTGTGGGTGTTTCGGTATAGATACGGCGGGCAAGGGTTTTTACGGTCGCGGGTTCCGCTGCCAGAGCGTCCAAAATCTGGGCCTCGCGCGCCATCCGGTGGTCAATCAACCAATCCAGCCGGGCAGACGGGTCTGTCACCGGGGCCCCATGTCCCGGATGGAACACGGCCCAGTCCCGGGTACGCAGGCGATGGCAGGCTTGCATGAAATCCGTCAGATCTCCGTCAGGCGGCGAGACCAATGAACTGGCCCAGCCCATGACGTGATCAGCCGTAAAACACATATCGCCATAAGCCAGCGCGATGTGGTTGCCTAAATGGCCGGGTGTGTGAATCACTTCCAACTCCCAGCCGTCGCCCTGAATAATTTGGCCGTCCGAGACTTCGTGATCCGGGCGAAACCCCGAATCGATGCCCTCGCCGCCGCCAGCCAGACCCTGTTGCGCAAGACGGGCCATAACCGCGCTGCGTCCGGCCTCGGGTCCCCCGAACGCCAGAACGGGTGCGCCAGTGCGGGCCGACAAAGGCGCGGCGAGGGGGGAATGATCCAGATGGGTATGCGTGACCAGAATGTGACTGATCCGCTGCCCGGGCTCCAATGCCGCCAGAATCGCATCCAAATGCGCGTCGATCAACGGACCGGGATCAATAACAGCGATGTCTCCGGTACCCAGCAGGTAGGTATTCGTACCCCGATAGGTCATTGGCGAGGGGTTCGGAGCAAGAATTCTTCGCAGACCCGGTGCAAGCTGTTCGGGCAGGCCGGGTCTGGGATTGAAATTATCGGGGGCTTTCATTGTGACCTCTTCCGCTTACCCGGGTGGCCAGCTAGGTTTAGCGCATGTCGTCTCAATGGCTCAAACCCTATATGCCTCGCAGCCTTTATGCCCGTGCGGCCCTGATTATTGTCGTGCCGGTTGCAGTTGTCTTGCTGGTGGTGTCGGTGGGGTTTCTGCAAAAGCATCTGGAAGAGGTGACCAGCCAGATGACCCGCACCGCCTCACGCGAGGTCATGCTGATTCTGGACACGATGCAGGGCGCAGAAACACAGCAGCAAGCTTTGGCAACGGTGCGTCCTGAACTGTCCGCCTTGCAGATGACGGCGCGGTTTCTTGGAATAAACGAAGAGCCGATGGCCGGATCCCGTCGTTGGTACGACTTCATCGCTCCGCAGGTGACCGCCGAGTTGAAGCAGCGATTGCCCAACCTTACGGTTGTTGCCCTGCCCAGCAGCCGGGAGGCGACGCTGTACCTTCAGACTGATCTGGGCACGCTTGAGCTGAGTTTCGACCGCAAACGGCTGTCTCCATCCGCGCCACATCAATTGATTGTCACGATGGTCTTCTTTGCGGTTCTGATGACGACGATCTCGTTTCTGTATATGCGGAATCAGCTGCGACCGATCACGCGCCTTGCCGATGCGGCGCAGGCATTTGGCCGGGGCAGGGTGGTACCATACACCCCAAACGGCGCGATCGAAGTGCGTGCGGCAGGCAATGCTTTTCTGGACATGCGTGCGCGGATCGAACGGCAGATTGAACAACGGACCTTGATGCTTTCGGGTGTCAGCCACGACCTGCGCACACCTCTGACGCGTTTGAAACTGGGGCTGTCATTGTTGCCGGAAGAAGATTCCGCCGCGATGCTCAAAGATGTCGACGAGATGCAGACCCTGTTGGATGCGTTTCTGGAGTTTTCCCGTGGAACTGCGGAAGGCGCGCCCGAGCCGGTTGATCCTGAACCTTGGTTACAAGGGATTGTCGCGGATGCACGGCGCGCTGGTCAGGTCGTTGACCTTACCGGGGTCGATGCCGAGGGGCCCGTCATGCTGCGTCCTACGGCTATGCGGCGTGCGGTCGAGAACTTGATCGGCAACGCAGTGCGTTATGGCTCGCGGGCTGAGGTTAGTCTTACGCGAACACCCAAGTCACTGCGGATCCGGGTTGAAGATGACGGCCCCGGAATCCCCCCGGAACAGCGAACAGAAGCTGTCCGACCGTTCACCCGTCTTGATCCGGCTCGCAATCAGAATCAGGGAACGGGCGTTGGTCTGGGACTGGCAATCGTCGCCGATATCGCCCGGGCCCATGGCGGGATTCTGCGTTTAGGTCACAGCGACGGGTTAGGCGGATTGCAGGCCGACATCGTTATCGGGTTGTAAAATGGTAGGCCCGGAGGGACTCGAACCCCCAACCAAAGCGTTATGAGCGCTCTGCTCTAACCAATTGAGCTACAGGCCCGCCATGACGCCTTGGGTATCACGATCATTGCCCGCGTCAAGCCTGACCGTTGCAACATGTTGCACAATAGAATAACTCGCGCGCAAAGCACTCATGAGGGATTGGCCATGACAGCGGGCAAGAACGGAATCACCTACGCCGATGCGGGTGTCGATATCGATGCGGGGAACGCTCTGGTCGATCGAATCAAGCCTGCGGCCAAGCGCACCAATCGCTCGGGCGTGATGAGTGGTCTGGGTGGTTTTGGCGCTCTGTTCGACCTCAAGGCGGCCGGGTATGAGGATCCGATTCTGGTCGGCGCAACAGATGGTGTCGGCACCAAGTTGCGGATTGCCATTGATACTGGGGTTGTGGACGGCGTTGGCATTGATCTGGTGGCGATGTGCGTTAACGACCTGATCTGTCAGGGCGCCGAGCCGCTGTTCTTTCTGGACTATTTTGCCACCGGCAAGCTGGATACCGACACCGCCGCGCGGATCATCGAAGGTATCGCCGAGGGCTGCGTTCAGTCCGGTTGCGCATTGATCGGCGGAGAAACAGCCGAGATGCCGGGCATGTACCCCGATGGCGATTTCGATCTGGCCGGGTTCTCGGTCGGTGCGATGGAGCGCGGTGCAGACTTGCCCGATGGGGTGCAGGCAGGGGACGTTTTGCTTGGGCTGGCATCAAACGGCGTGCATTCCAACGGGTACTCGCTGGTGCGCAAGCTGGTAGAAATGTCCGGTTTGGGGTGGGATGCTGCGTCGCCCTTTGGTGCCGGTACGCTGGGTGAGGCGTTGCTGACGCCAACGCGCCTTTACGTCAAACCCGCTCTGGCGGCGATCCGGGCGGGCGGCGTGCATGCGCTGGCTCATATCACCGGCGGCGGTCTGACCGAGAACTTGCCGCGTGTTCTGCCAGAAGGACTAGGGGCCGAGATCGATCTGAACGCATGGGATTTGCCGCCTATCTTTGACTGGATGGCTGGTGTTGGCGGGATTGCCGAGACCGAGATGCTCAAAACCTTCAACTGCGGTATCGGCCTGATCGTGGTTTGTACAGCGGATCAGGCGGATGCGCTGTCAGCGCTACTGTCTGACGCCGGGGAAACCGTATCGCGCATCGGCACTGTGACCGAGGCCGCAGGTGTCGTGTATTCGGGCAACCTGCTGTGAGCCACAAGCGCGTCGCCATCCTGCTTTCAGGCGGAGGGTCAAACATGGTGTCGCTGGTCGACAGCATGACCGGCGCCCACCCGGCGCGCGCTTGTCTGGTCCTGTCCAACGACGCGCAGGCAGGCGGGTTGCAAAAGGCGGCAGATCGCGGCGTGCCCACGGCGGTGGTGGATCATCGGCCCTACAAGGGTGATCGGCCGGCGTTTGAGGCCGAACTGATCAAGCCGTTGCTAGAAGCCGAGCCTGATATTATCTGTCTGGCCGGGTTCATGAGGGTTCTGACCGGTGATTTCGTCTCACAGTTTCAGGGGCGGATGCTGAACATTCATCCTTCGCTGCTGCCCAAGTACAAAGGCCTGCACACCCATGCCCGTGCGCTGGAGGCTGGGGACGCCGAACACGGCTGTACTGTTCACGAAGTCACAGCCGCATTGGATGACGGCCCCATCTTGGGCCAGGCACGGGTCAGTGTTGAACCGGGCGATATGCCGGAAACTTTGGCCGCTCGGGTTTTGACATGGGAACACAAGCTTTACCCGGCGGTGCTGCGCCGGTTCGCCAGTGGCGACAAAACCCCGGTTCTGCTGTCCTGATCTGTTAGAGTGATTTACACGGCCCCGCCATTCGGCCTATGGTCGCCGTTGACGCTCGGGACGCGGAAAAACACGGGCAGTGAATTAAAGAACAAGAGCAAGAACAGCACGGCGCATGAAAACCCTGACAACGACGAAAGAGCTGGCCGATTTCTGTAAAACGGCTTCGGATTACCCCTATGTGACTGTGGACACCGAATTCCTGCGTGAGCGGACCTACTATTCGAAACTGTGTCTGGTGCAGTTGGCGTACCCATCCGAAGATGACGACAGCGCAGTTCTTGTCGACCCGCTGGCCGAAGGCATGTCGCTGGATCCTTTGTACGACCTGTTCCGTAATGAAAACGTGGTCAAGGTGTTCCACGCTGCCCGTCAGGATCTTGAGATTTTCTGGGTCGAGGCAGGGGTTTTCCCGACGCCCTTGTTCGACACGCAAGTCGCAGCAATGGTTTGCAATTTTGGCGAACAAGTGGGGTATGAAACCCTGGTTCGCAAAATCTGCAAGGAAGGCGTCGACAAGACCTCTCGCTTTACCGACTGGTCGCGTCGGCCATTGACGGATGCGCAGAAGGCCTATGCGCTGGCGGATGTGACCCATTTGCGGAAAATCTACGAACATCTGGCGGCTCAGTTGAAAAAAACCAAGCGCAACCATTGGGTGGCCGAGGAGTTGCAGATCCTGACGCGCCCTGAGACTTATGACATCCGCCCCGAGGATGCCTGGCGTCGGGTCAAAACCCGCACGAATTCAGCCAAGTTTCTGGCAGTGGTTCGAGAACTGGCGCAGTTCCGTGAGGCACATGCCCAGGAAAACAATGTTCCCCGCAGCCGGGTCTTCAAGGATGACGCGTTGATCGAGATGGCTTCGACCAAGCCGAAATCACCGTCCGATCTCGGAAGCTCGCGCCTGTTGCTGCGCGAGGCGCGCAAGGGTGTGATTGCCGACGGCATCCTGGCTGCTGTCAAACGTGGGGTGAACTGCCCACCCGAGAAGATGCCAAAGGTCGATAACAGCCGCGACAAGTTGAAGGTCAATCCGGCGCTGGCTGATTTGTTGCGTGTTCTGCTGAAATCCAAGACCGAAAGTGCAGGGGTGGCTGCCAAGCTTATCGCCTCAAGTGCGGATCTGGACCAGATCGCAGCCGGAGAACGCGAAGTTCCTGCCATGACCGGTTGGCGGTTTGAAGTATTTGGCGAAGATGCACTCAAGCTGTGCGACGGCAAGATTGCCCTGGCCGCAAAGGGGCAGACGGTCGAGGTCGTCTCGCTTTAGCGGCGGCGCGATTCCAACGCGTTCTGCGCGCCGACCACTCGAACCAGGCGAATTCCCTGCAATTCCTGCGTTGTCACGTTGATCGCGTCAGATACCATGCGTGATCGTTCGGTTCCCTGATAGGTGGCGTATTCGGGATAATTTACCCGGAACGAGAACTCCATAACGCCATTCTTGGTATTTTCTTCCGAGTCAACGCGGGCGAGCCGGGCGTCAAATGCGCCCTGACGAATAGCCGTGCCCGACACCAGGATAATCGCGCCTGACGGGGTGGGATCGATCCGCAGTTCATCGATTCTGGCAATTGGAACGCTGGTATCTACCGCATCGGGGCGCTGGAACAGGCCGGTACCTTCCCTTTGCGCAGGAACCAGTGCATTTGCGTCGTCCGCCGAGACTTCGACCGGGGCAGAGTTGCTGGAGCCGAACCAGTTCGACGGGTTCACACGCGAGTCGCGCCAGCCGCAGGAGGAAAGAATGAATGTCGAAACCAGAAGAACAGTCAGAGATTTGTGCATGGGCCCAGAGATTTGCGCAGATTTACCTGCACGGAGTTATCGCAATTTCATCGACTTGAAAAGCCACGCAAAGGGGTGGACAGGCGGTTAAGCTGGGCATAGGTGACAATTGTGAACGCGTAACGCAAGGAAAAGCCAAGCCATGGCAACGCCCGCCTTTGAAGAGATCGTTGAGGACTTTGAGTTTCTGGAGGACTGGGAAGACCGGTACCGCCATGTGATCGAGCAGGGCAAGGCGATGGAACCCCTTGAAGATGCGTTGAAAGTGCCAGCGACCAAAGTCAATGGCTGCGCCAGCCAAGTTTGGCTGCACCCGGTGATCGAGAGTGGTGTGTTCCGTTTTGATGGCGACAGCGACGCGCTGATCGTGCGCGGGCTGATTGCAGTATTGCGGAGCCTATACAATGGCTTGCCCGTATCCGAGGTGCCGGGTGTCGACGCCGCTTCCGAACTGGCGAGGTTGGGTCTGAATGACCACCTTTCCGCGCAGCGTTCGAACGGGCTGCGGGCCATGATCGAACGGATTCGCGAGATCGCCTTGGCCAGCGCCTGAATTCAGTCGCGGGTTGCCCAGTCTGCAAGCGTTGTTTCCAGATCACCGTAGCGAGTCATTCTGCGTTCAAAGCTCAATCCCATCTTCTCGGCACAGTCCTTTGCACGACGGGTCAGTTCGGGGTCATCGGTTTGGGCTTGATAAACCAGCTTGGTGTAGTTCCCGAAATACATGTCCCTAAGTTCGGGGTGCCGATCCAGACCCAGCGGCTTCCAGACAAAGGCATCGAATTGGCGGGCCAGAAAATCGGTCAGGTAAAAGGCCGTGGTTTCGTCTTCACTATGCGCTGCGAACGCTTCATTGCCTTCGAAGAAGGAATAGCAATGCGGGCCTTTCACCATCTCGACACCAAGGCGGGCGCAGGCCTGTTGCAATAGCCCTCCGGTGCCGCAATCGGCATAAACAACATAGATGCGATCATAGTTATCGCGATGTTTGGCCACCGCATCCTCAACGGCCTGCGTGATCCGTTCCGGATGCACATGCAGGATCGCGGGCAGGCAGGTCAACGCCATGTGGTCCCAACCGTTGCGGGTTTTCAGGTCCAGTATCTCACGTGCAAGGGCACCGCAGGCGATCAACAGAATCTGCCCGGCGTTTTCCTGGGCGGTGTAGCCTTGCGTTGTCAGGCTTTCGTCGTCTGGTAGTGGCGCTTCGGTCATAGTTTTATCCTCGTCCCAATGTGTGGGCCGCTTACCGATTGGGCAAGGCCCGGGCATGGAACAAAAAAGGCCGCCCAAACCGGACGGCCTTTGATACCGGGTTCCGCGCCTTAACCCGCCAGTTGGTTGTGACGGCGCGAAACAAAGTCCTTTGCGGTTTCCACCGCCACCGCAGCGTCGCGGCAATAGGCGTCGGCGCCGATTGCCTTGCCAAACTCTTCGTTCAAGGGCGCTCCGCCGACCAGGACGATATAGTCATCCCTCAATCCCTGTTCGACCAGCGTGTCGATGACCACCTTCATGTAGGGCATTGTTGTGGTCAGCAGGGCCGACATGCCCAGAATGTCAGGCTTTTCGGTTTCCAGCGCTTCCAGATAGTTTTCAACCGGGTTGTTGATGCCCAGATCGACCACTTCGAAGCCTGCGCCTTCCATCATCATCGAAACAAGGTTCTTGCCGATGTCGTGGATGTCGCCTTTGACGGTTCCGATAACCATCTTGCCGACACGCGGTGCGCCGGTTTCGGCCAGTAGCGGCTTGAGGATCGCCATGCCGCCCTTCATCGCGTTGGCCGCTAGCAGAACTTCGGGCACGAACAGAATGCCGTCGCGGAAGTCGTGACCCACAATGGTCATCCCGCCGACCAGAGCTTTGGTCAGGATGTCGTATGGGGTCCATCCGCGTTCCAGCAGGATGTTTACGCCTTCCTCGATCTCTTCTTTCAGGCCGTCGTAGAGGTCATCGAACATCTGCTCGACGAGTTCATCGTCGTTCAGTTCGGACAGGATGATGTCTTCTTCATCGGACATGGGGTATTTCCCTGAGCTGTTCGGGCCCTCGGGCCGCAGTGGCATTTTTTCCGTTTTGGCCATTTCGTCGCAGGTCTACTGTGACGATTGCGACCTTGGTCGTTCTCAGACCGACCTATAGGTCAAAAATTCATGCTTGGGGACCGATAAATTTGCATGATTATCTTGTGGTCTGTTCACAAAAACATGGGGCCGCCGTGATTTACCCGGCTGAATTTCAACTGACGGCCAGCTTGTTCGCCCTGTGAGCTGCCAATCACGCTCTTGCCTGGAGCGAGGTGTTCCTTTATCACTGCAGAGTGAGAACAAAAACAGAACATAACCGTGTTGTCGGTCGAGGTGCAGCAACAAACACTGCTGGCCGTTTCGAATCTTTCTCGACCGTCGCTGTTCAAGACGGGTGGGAAAGGGACGAAGACCTTCCGATGTTGCGGACAGATGTCCGGGATGAGGTCGCCCGATCTCTGATCACCTATAACAGGTCTCCCGATTTGCCTTTTGATCGATCTATCAACCCGTATCGCGGGTGCGAACACGGATGTATTTACTGTTTTGCACGTCCGTCCCATGCCTATCTTGGGTTGTCTCCGGGTTTGGATTTTGAGACGCGACTGATTGCCCGCCCCAATGCCGCCGATGTTTTGCGGCGCGAACTGGCGGCCCGATCTTACAAAGTTGCGACTTTGGCGATTGGAACCAATACAGACCCTTATCAACCAGTCGAGAAAACCCGATGTATAACAAGAGCATGCCTTGAGGTTCTAAGCGCCTTTCAGCATCCGGTGGGAATGGTAACCAAGGGTGCGCTGATCGAGCGTGACATAGACATTCTTGCCCCGATGGCGCGGCGTGGTCTTGTGCGCGTCGGGATATCGCTGACAACGCTGGACGCAGACTTGTCGCGCAGGATGGAGCCGCGGGCACCGTCACCGCAACGCCGTTTGAAAATGATCCGCCGCCTGGCGCAGGCTGGGATTCCGGTGCGGGTAATGACCTCTCCGATCGTGCCAGGCCTGACGGACCATGAACTGGAGCATCTGCTGGAGGCCGGCAAGGAGGCAGGGGCCGATGCCGCAAGCTGGATCATGCTGCGCTTGCCGCGTGAGGTATCGGACCTTTGGCAAGAGTGGTTGGCCGAGCATGAACCGCAACGAGCCAGCAAGATCATGGCGCGCCTGCGCGAGATGCATGGTGGCAAGGACTATGATCCGCGATGGGGCCATAGGATGCGGGGTGAGGGCACCTATGCCGAGATGATCTCGCAACGTTTCAGAGCGGCTGTCAAACGGTTGGGTCTGGCGACACGATCTGATCCTCTGCGCGAGGACTTGTTTGCTGTGCCACCACAGGTTGGTGATCAACTAAGCCTGTTCTGAAAAAGAACCCCGGCGCAGGGGCCGGGGTTGAAAATCGTTTATTCTCAGCGGTTTTCGATGTCGACGTAGTCTCGCAATGTCTCGCCCAAATACAGCTGGCGCGGACGACCAATCTTGTTCTGTGGATCAGCAATCATCTCTTTCCACTGGCTGACCCAGCCAACGGTGCGCGACAATGCAAAGATGGGCGTGAACATCGAGGTTGGGAAGCCCATCGCCTCAAGGATGATGCCCGAATAGAAATCCACGTTCGGGAACAGCTTTTTCTCAGCGAAATACGGATCTTCCAGCGCTTCCTTCTCAAGCTCTTTGGCCACCTGAAGTTTCGGGTTGTCTTCAATACCCAGCAGGTCCAGCACCTCATCCGCCGACTGCTTCATCACTTTGGCGCGCGGATCAAAGTTCTTGTAGACCCGGTGACCAAAGCCCATCAGGCGGAACGAGTCATTCTTGTCCTTGGCGCGGGCGATGAATTCGGGGATGCGGTCAACCGTGCCGATCTCTTCCAGCATTTCCAGGCAGGCTTGGTTCGCACCACCATGGGCCGGACCCCACAAACAGGCGATACCTGCCGCGATACAAGCAAATGGGTTCGCACCGGAAGACGACGCCAGCCGCACGGTTGATGTCGATGCGTTCTGCTCGTGGTCAGCGTGGAGCGTAAAGATGCGGTCCATCGCACGGCTCAGGATCGGATTGACTTCGTAGTCCTCGGCCGGGACGCTGAAACACATGCGCAGGAAGTTGGACGCATAGTCCAGATCGTTGCGCGGATACACGAAAGGCTGGCCGGTATGGTATTTGTACGCCCATGCCGCGATTGTCGGCATCTTGGCAATCAGGCGATGCGACGCGATTTCGCGCTGGCGCGGATCGGAAATGTCCGTCGAGTCGTGATAGAATGCAGACATTGCGCCCACGACGCCAACCATAATGGCCATCGGATGCGCGTCGCGGCGGAACCCGCGATAGAAATACTGCATCTGCTCGTGCAGCATGGTGTGGCGGGTGATGGTGGTCTCGAACTTTTCCAAGTCTTTTGCGACCGGCAGCTCTCCGTACAGCAGCAGATAGCAGACTTCCAGGAAATGGGATTTCTCGGCCAGTTGGTCGATCGGATATCCGCGATGCAGCAGCTCACCTTTTTCGCCATCGATATAGGTGATGGTGCTGTCGCAACTCGCGGTCGAGGTAAAGCCCGGGTCATAGGTGAAGACACCAGCTTCGCCGTACAGTTTGCGGATATCAACAACGTCCGGACCAGCAGTTGGCGAGTGAACCGGCAACTCGTATTCTTTACCATGAACAGTCAGCGTGGCGGTTTTGTTGCTATCGGTCATTTCGTCCCTTCCTCAGTCATGCGCAAGGCGGACGCTGTCCGGCCATGCGGGCAACGGCTGCACGCAAGCGCGCAGTCCGGGTCTTAGCGGAGCAGCGTTACCCGAATATGAAGGTCGGGTTTAGTTCACTGCATCAGAAAGCCGCGCCAAGGTTTCATCCCGCCCAAGCACGAGCATCATATCAAAAACCGAAGGTGTTACAGCGCGCCCGGCCAGCACCGCACGTAGTGGGCCAGCCAACTTGCCGAACTTTACCCCATTCGCTTCTGCAAACGAATTCAGGCTCTCCTCCAGTCCGTCACGGGACCAGCTAGCATTTTGCAACTGCGGCGTCAATTCTTTCAGTATACCGTCGGATACAGATGCCAAAGCTTTCGATGCTTTCTCATCTGGCTGAATTGGGCGACTCATCAGTACAAAATGCGCTTTTTCAAGCAGTTCCGGGAACGTTCGGGCCCGATCCTTGAGGCAATACATCGCACGTATCAGATCACCGGATTGTGTTGATGTCAGTGGGGGTTGCCCGGCAGCGATCAGATACCCTTCGATTTCATGCTGCAATGCGGCATCATCCGAGACAGCAATGTGCTGACCGCATAGGTTTTCCAGCTTTTTAAAATCAAATCGAGCGGGGCTTTTGCCGATGCCATCCAGATCGAACCACTCCTTCGCCTGTTCGTCGGTAAAGAACTCATCATCACCGTGGCTCCACCCCAGCCGGGCCAGATAGTTGCGCATACCTGCGGCAGGGTAACCCATCGCCTGATATTCCTGCGCGCCCAAAGCTCCGTGGCGTTTGGAAAGTTTCTTGCCGTCCGGTCCATGGATCAGCGGAATATGCGCCCAGACGGGGACATCCCAACCCATCGCCTCGTAGATCATCATCTGACGGGCGGCGTTGTTCAGATGGTCGTCACCCCGGATCACGTGGGTCACACCCATATCGTGGTCATCCACCACAACGGCCAGCATATAAACCGGAGTACCATCCGACCGCAGCAGGATCATGTCATCCAACTGATCATTGCGAATGGCTACGTCACCCTGTACTTGATCGCGAATTACAGTGTTGCCGTCCTGAGGGGCCTTGATACGGATGACAAAGGGCAGGTCAGGGTGGGTAGATTCCTCGGCGCCGCGCCATGGGCTGCGGAACAGGGTGGATTTGCCCTCGGCCCGTGCCTGATCTCTGAACGCTGCGATTTCTTCCTGCGTCGAGAAGCACTTGTAGGCCTTTCCTTCAGCAAGAAGCTGGCGGGCGACCTCGGCGTGGCGCGTTGCGCCTTCAAACTGACTGATAACCTCGCCGTCATGGTCCAGACCCAGCCATTCCATGCCTTGTAAAATAGCGGCCGTCGCCTCCGGCGTGGATCGTTCACGGTCCGTATCTTCAATCCGCAACAGGAACTTGCCGCCGCGACCGCGCGCATAAAGCCAATTGAACAGCGCTGTACGCGCACCACCAATATGCAGAAAGCCGGTTGGCGAGGGGGCAAAACGGGTGACGACCTGATCGGACATGTGGGGATTAACCTTTTGGTAACCGTGGCGGGCATAGAGTTGGCGCCTGTCTAACGAGCCGGAAGGACGGGGGCAACCATGCGTGTTCTGGCCGGGGTCAAGGCCGCGCTGCTCAGACAGCGGGGCCAGCTGTTTCCATGGTCTCCGGTCTGTCTGGCGATCGGGATAGGGCTCTATTTCAGCTTGCGGTTCGAACCTGGGCCGCAGCTTTATGGCTGGGTTCTGGCTTTCTGCGCGATCACCTTGATCGGTAGCCGGTCCTTGTCCGCGGCGTGGTCTCCGCTGGCGGTTGGTGTGGGGCTGATTGCTGCCGGGTTCCTGCTGGCGGGGGCTCGCGCTCATGCGGTTGCAGAGCCGGTCTTGCAATGGCGCTACTATGGCCCGGTTGAGGGGCGGGTCGTGGCGTTGGATCGCTCTGCGTCGGATGCGCTGCGCGTTACGCTGGATCAGGTGCGCATCGGGGATGTGCCAGTTGATCAGCGACCGCAGCGCATCCGGCTGTCCGTTCATGGCGATACGGTTGCTCTGATGCCGGGGCAGAGGATCATGACGACCGCCCATATGTCCCCGCCACAAGGCCCGGTCGAACCCGGAGGGTTTGATTTCCGCCGTCACGCCTGGTTTCAGCGTCTGGGCGCTGTCGGGTACACACGGGTCCCGGTAATGCCCATCGCGCATGCGGATGACGGCCAAAAGGGTGTTCGAGTTACATATTGGCGAATGGCGATCTCAGATCATGTACGAAGTGTTCTGCCGGGTGAGGTCGGTGGCTTCGCCGCAGCCGTAACGACCGGAGACCGCAGCGGGATCGGACAGGCCACATTGGATGCCCTGCGCGCCTCGAACCTTGCCCATTTGCTGGCAATCTCCGGACTGCATATGGGATTGCTGACCGGGTTTATCTTTGTTTGGTGCCGAATGGGACTCGCTGCCATACCGGCACTGGCCCTGCGCTGGCCCACTCGTAAACTCGCGGCGATCTGTGCGCTACTGGCGGCGGCGATCTATCTGTTATTGTCGGGTGGCAATGTCGCGACCGAGCGTGCCTTTGTCATGGTCAGTGTGATGTTCGGCGCTGTCTTGATTGACAAGCGAGCAATCTCAATGCGCGCCGTAGCAGTTGCTGCCCTTATTGTATTGATCTTACGACCGGAATCCCTGTTGAGCCCCGGGTTCCAGATGTCTTTTGCGGCGACCACTGCCCTGGTCGCCGTGTTCGGAGGGTTGCGTGAATTCGGCTCATTGCCCGGTCCGAAATGGACAAAGCCGGTTCTTGGGGTTTTGATTTCATCGGCAATTGCCGGGTTGGCCACGGCTCCGATTGGTGCGGCGCACTTCAATACGATGTCTCACTACGGATTGATTGCCAACCTGGTCTCGGTGCCGGTCATGGGGATAATTGTTGTTCCGGCTGCCGCTGTTGCGGCCTTGCTGGTGCCTTTTGGGCTAGAGTGGTTGGCCCTGACCGTGATGGGGTTGGGATTGCGCTGGATTTTGTGGGTAGCCGATTGGGTATCCGGGCTAAGCGGCGCGCAGGGATATGTCGTCAATCCCCCGGATTTCGTGTTGTCCATGCTGGTGCTGGGCGCGTTGTGGGGTATTCTGTGGCAAGGGCGAGCCAAATATCTGGGCGTGTTACCGGTGGTCGCGGCGTTGATGCTGTGGGGACAGGGGAACCGGCCCGAAGTGCTGGTGGCTGACAATGGCAGCATCGTTGGCGTCATGACTGATGGCGGTCGTGCTCTGAGCAAGGCAAAAGGCAGTGGTTTTGTTGCGTCGGTTTGGTTGGAAAACGATGGGGATGGGGCGGATCAGCCGCACGCGGCAACGCGGTGGCCGCCTGCATCAGACATGGTTCAAAGGTTTCTTCTACCGGACAAAGAACTGATCCACGTGACCGGAAAACGGGCGGCCAGCCAGTTTGCCGAATGTCTTGAAAGCCAGGTCATAATCTCACCGGTTGCACTTGATCTGACCGGGCCATGCAGGGTTTTTGACCCCGAGAAGCTACGGCAAACAGGTAGCGTTGCCTTCGTCGACGGTCTTTTGGTGACAAGTAACAGAACAACCGGGCGGAGGCTTTGGTCGCCTGTCGCCCGGGTTCTTAGGGATCAGTAGCTACGGATCAGGCCCACCAGCCGGCCCTGAACCTTAACTTTCTCTTCAGGCAGAACACGGGTCTCATAGGCCGGGTTTGCAGCTTCAAGCGCGATGGCATTGCCACGCCGGAAGAAGCGTTTCAGCGTCGCCTCCTGATCTTCGACCAGTGCCACCACGATATCGCCATTGTCGGCTGCCGAAGTTTCGCGGATCACAACAACATCCCCATCGTTGATTCCCGCGTCGATCATCGAGTCACCTCGCACCTCAAGCGCATAGTGGTCACCCTGACCGGAGACCATTGTGCCAGGCACTGCCACGTGATGGGAAACATGGCTGATCGCCTCGATCGGGACACCGGCGGCGATGCGACCCATGACGGGCAATTCCATCGCATCCACTTTGACCGGTTCAAAATTGGCCGGGCGCGGCCCGGCAGGGCGGTCGCCGTCAATTACACGTGGAGTGAACCCCGCAGTTGGTTCACCGCCAAGGCTTTCGGGAAGCTTCACGATTTCAATGGCTCGGGCGCGATGGGCAAGGCGTCGGATAAACCCACGTTCTTCCAGCGCTGTGATCAACCGGTGGATGCCCGATTTTGATCGCAGATCCAGCGCGCTTTTCATTTCGTCGAAACTGGGCGGAACACCGTCCGCCTGAACGCGTTTATGGATAAATTCCAGCAAATCCAGCTGTTTTTTGGTCAGCATCGCTCGCACCTCGTGGTTCATGTGTTTTCTTTTGTTCTACGCATGTTCACGTTTTGTGTCAACGGATTTGCGGTCGAGTTATATTGGAAGGTACAAAACCTCGTCCCCGGCGGGGCGTTCGGGGTCGTGCGGATCACGCACGAGAAGCGCGTTGGCCTGGGCAAGCACGCTCAGCAAGGAACTGTCCTGATCCACGCAGGCCCGAATGCCAGTATCATCCACAATTGCACGCATATAATGCTCTCGCGGGCCATTCTTGCCGATTGGTTCAGCAAGTTTGGCGCGTTGAAACGGCGCAAGAACCGTTTCGAGACCCAACATGCGGCGCACTATCGGTGCGAGGAACAGATAGCCGCAGACCATGGCGCTGACCGGGTTTCCCGGTAGGCCGACCATGGCCGCATCGCCCATGCGCCCGGCCATCAAAGGTTTACCCGGCCGCATCCGCACCTTGTAGAACGCGCGCTCCATTCCCTGAGCCTGTGCAACGTCGGAAACCAGATCATACTCTCCAACCGAGGCGCCGCCGATGGTCACGATCAGATCGGTGCCCTGCGCAAGCTGAAAGACCGTTTCCAATGAGCTGACGGTATCTTGCGCGATGGGAAGGATGCGCACATGCGCTCCAACGTCCTCAAGCAACGCTTTGAGTCCAAACGTGTTTGAGGCGATGATCTGATCCGCTCCGGGGTTTTCTCCGGGCATCACCAGTTCGTTTCCGGTAGAAATCAGAGCGACCTCGGGCTTTCGGGTCACGGACAGTTCGGCGATATTCATCGCTGCGATCAGAGCGATGTCTTCTGGCCGCAGTCGACGAGGCGCGGAAATCCGGGTGCCTGTCGAGAAATCAATGCCTGCTGGACGGATGTTGGGTTTGGGTCCGGGGGCGTCCGAGATTGTGATCAGGTTCCCACGGCGGTCGATATTTTCCTGAATGACAACGAAATCCGCGCCTTTGGGCACCGGGGCCCCTGTATATATCCGCACCGCCTGGCCCGGTCCGACTGTTCCGTCAAATCGCTGACCCGCCGCTGCTTCGCCGATGACTTTAAACATCGCGTGCAGTTCGACCTCGGTGGATTTCACGGCGTAGCCATCCATTGACGACGCAGTAAAAGGGGGTTGGTCGCGGGTTGCCGACACATCTTTGATCAGGACTCTACTTGCCGCATCACTCAGCGAGACGGTTTCCGCGGGTAGCGGGGAAACCAGATCGAACAACTGCGCGCGGGCTTCCTCGACGGTAATCATTCCGCCTCGTAACGGCCTGATTTTCCGCCGTCTTTCAGAAGAACGCGGATGCCTCCGATTTCCATCGCCTTGTCCACGGCCTTGGTCATGTCATAGACCGTCAACGCGGCGGTCGACACGGCGGTCAGGGCCTCCATCTCAACTCCGGTCTGACCCGAGGTTTTTACGGTCGCCTCGATCTGAACGCCGGGAAGATCCGGGTCCAGTTTCAGCTCAATCGCGACCTTGGTCACCGGCAAAGGATGACAGAGCGGAATAAGGTCGGGCGTCTTCTTGGCCCCCATGATCCCGGCCAGACGGGCCACACCCAGAACGTCGCCCTTCTTGGCGCGGCCTTCCGAAATGATTTCATAGGTTTGCTGCGCCATCTTAACGTGACCCGCAGCCACGGCTACTCGATCGGTTACAGCTTTGTCAGAGACATCAACCATGTGGGCCTGACCCTGCGCATCGAAATGGGTCAGCGGCATCACATCACCCCGGGAACCAGAGGGTTGGCGAGCAGATCATGCGTGGCCTTTGCCACATCCGCCTGACGCATCAGGCTTTCGCCAATCAGGAAACACCGCGCGCCATAGCGGGCAATATCGGCCAGATCGGCAGATGTATTTAACCCGCTTTCGCAGACGATGGTTCGATCACCCGGAACCAGTTTCGACAATCGCCGTGTGGTATCAAGAGAGGTCTCGAATGTCTTGAGATTGCGGTTATTTATTCCGATCAATGAGCTTTTCAGATCGGTTGCCCGTTGCAGTTCATCTTCGTCATGTACCTCGATCAGAACATCCATGCCCCAGTCAAAAGCCGTCTGCTCCAATTCCGCTGCCTGTGCGTCGCTGACCGAGGCCATGATGATCAGAATGCAGTCAGCACCCAATGCGCGGGCTTCGACTACCTGATACGGGTCATACATGAAATCCTTGCGCAAAGCGGGCAGTGATGTCGCGTCGCGCGCGGCCGTCAGATATTCCTTTGCACCTTGAAAGCTTGGAGTGTCTGTAAGAACAGACAGACAGCTCGCGCCGCCGTCCTCATAGGCTTTGGCCAGCATTGGTGGGTCGAAATCCGGACGGATCAGTCCTTTGGAAGGGCTGGCCTTTTTCACCTCGGCAATCAGGCCATAACCTTTGCGCGCGGCTTTTTGCAGCGCCTCGGCGAAACCACGGGTCTCAGGGGCAGCATTGGCCTCGGACTCCAGTGTTTCCAAAGACTTATTGGCCTTATCTGCGGCGACTTCTTCCAGCTTATAGGCTTTGATCCTGTCCAGAACGGTTTCGGTCATGCGGCTTCCTGTGTGATACGCGCCAGCGTGGCGATCTTGTCTTTGGCCTTGCCGCTGTCGATACTTTCTGCCGCCTTGGCGACGCCTTCGCGCAGATCTGTGGCGGCATCGGCAACAACCAGTGCAGCGGCCGCGTTCAGCAGCACAGCGTCACGATAGGCAGAAGGTGCGCCATCCAGCAAGGCGCGGAAGGCAACGGCGTTTTCTTCGGGCGTGCCGCCGAGGATATCCTCGAACGGATGAACCGGCAGACCAGCGTCTTCGGGATGCACCTCAACCTCGCGAATGGTGCCATCCTCAACCGAAGCAACCCAACTGATGCCCGTGATCGTCAGCTCGTCTGTGCCGTCCGAGCCGTGTACCAGCCAGGCGTGTTCAGAACCCAGCAGGCCAAGGGTCTCTGCCATTGGGCGGATCAAATCCCGACTGAACGCGCCGGTCAGTTGACGTTTGACCCCGGCAGGGTTGGTCAGCGGCCCCAGAATGTTGAAAATGGTACGGGTGCCAAGTTCCTGCCGCGAGGGCATGACATGCGCAATGGCCGGGTGATGCATAGGTGCCATCATAAAACCGATACCGGTTTCTTTCAAAGCCTTTTCAACGGTTTCCGCCCCGACCATCACGTTGATACCCAATTGCCCCAACGCATCCGCGGCGCCGGATTTTGAGCTGAGATTGCGGTTTCCGTGTTTGGCGACTGTCACACCCGCACCAGCAACAACAAAGGCCGTCGCTGTTGAGATGTTGAGCGTGCCTTTGCCATCGCCACCAGTGCCGACAATGTCTATAGCACCGTCCGGGGCCTTCACCGCGTTGCATTTGGCGCGCATGACGGCAGCGGCGGCGGCGTATTCCTCGACGGTTTCACCACGGGTGCGCATCGCCATCAACAGACCGCCAATCTGGCTGGGCGTAGCCGCGCCATCAAAAAGGATGCCAAAGGCCTGTTCAGCCTCGGCACGGGTCAGCGCGCGGTCGGCGGCTGCACCGATAAGCGGTTTCAGGGCGTCGCTCATGCGGGGACTTTCATCTCATTCAGGAAATTCTTCAACAGGGCATGGCCGTGCTCGGAGGCGATGGATTCCGGGTGAAACTGCACGCCGTGAATTGGCAATTCGCGATGTTGCAGGCCCATGATTGTGCCATCTTCCAGCTCGGCGGTGATCTCCAGGCAGTCGGGCAAGGTGTCACGGTCCACAACCAACGAGTGGTACCGTGTAGCCTTAAAGGGCGAGGGTAGACCGTCAAAAACACCTTTGCCGGTGTGGTTCATCGTGCCCATCTTGCCATGCACGATCTCGTGGCAGCGGACGACCTTGCCGCCAAAAGCCTGGCCGATGGTCTGGTGCCCAAGGCAAACACCCATCAGCGGTGTTTTGGTCTCGGCCGCGGCTTCGGTCAGCGCCAGGCAGATACCGGCCTGATCCGGGTCACATGGGCCGGGGCTGAGCAGAATACCGGCCGGGTTCATGGCCATCGCTTCCTGCACATCCAGCGCGTCATTGCGGCGCACGACCATTTCGGCGCCAAGCTCGCCCAGATAGTGGACGAGGTTGTAGGTAAACGAGTCATAGTTGTCGATCAGCAGCAGCATTTTGCACGTGTCTTGTGTTTGAGCATTTCGGGCTGGCGAGGCAGCCCCGAGGCGCGGTATAATGTCGGGACATACATGCTCAGGCTTGTGCGGCAGCGTCAAGGGGACATCCGCCCGCAGCGCACGTGCAAGCGAGTGTCGCGATAGACGGCACCCGGAGTGATGAGGCAAGAAACAACGCGAGAGGCGAGACTTCAATGGGCGGATTTTTTGGTGGATTGATCGCAGGCGCGGTCACCGTTCTGATTCTTAGCGTGGCACTGTCTTTGACCACGCCGCTAACTCGCAAGCCGCAAGTGACCACAATTGCGCCTCAGGTTGCCGATGCTCCGGTGCTTGAAGACACCGAGAATATGGACGGTACCGGACGAGAAGCGGATCTGGTCGATCTGCCGCCTCAGGCGCCAGAAACCCCTGATGAGCAGGCGGATACTCTGGCAGGGCTTGAAGGCGCGGAAGAACCTCCCGCCGCGCAACCGCAAACTGGTGAGATACCTGCATCGCTGGAAGCGCCATCCGTGCCCAGCGAAACCACAATCACCGTTGCGCCCGAAGCTCCGGCCGCATTGGCGGCGACTCCTGTTCCTCAGCGGCCAACCCCCGAAGTTCAACCGGAAACGGTTGCGGAAGCGCCGACGCCACCGGAAGCTCCGGCTGCCGAGCCAGAGGTTGCTGAAACTGTGATTGAAGAACAGCCTGAAGCCGAACCGGAAGTGGCTGAGCAAAATGTTCAGGACGAGGCAGAGGAAGAGCAAATTGCTGTGGTGCAGCCCGAGACCGAAGCGCCGCCCGAGATCGAACTTCCAGAGCTGAAATCCGAGCCGTCTGTCGAAGACAATCCCATCGCCGTTGAAGGTGAAGAAGATACGGCAACACGCACATTACCTCGGATCGCAACGCTGCCGCAGATTGGCAGCGAACAAGTGTCTATAACCACACCTTCAGTTGGGAGACGCATTGTTCCGTTGACCGAACGGGATGACCCGCCGGCCGAAACAGTGGTTGAGGAGCAAGCCCCCCCGGGTAAGCCGATTGAAGAATACGCCGCGAGCTTTGAAAACCCCGAGGCCAAGCCGCTGATGTCGATCATTCTGATCGATGACGAAGGTGCGTATGGGGCTGAGGCGTTGAAAGATTTTCCCTATCCGTTGACCTTTGCAGTGCATCCGACCGACCCCGAAGCAGCCGAAAAAATGGCCCGGCACAGGGCCGCTGGCTTCGAAGTTCTGGCCATGGCTGACTTGCCGGCAGCCGCAAGCGCACAGGACGCCGAGGTTTCAATGTCGGTGTGGCTGGACGAATTGCCCGAAACGGTTGGCATTCTGGAAGGTGTCGACAGTGGTATTCAGGGTAACCGCAAGCTGGCGGATCAGGTTGCTGCGATTGCGGGCGACAGCGGGCGTGGATTGATCACTTTGGGTAAAGGATTGAACACGGTCCAAAAGCTGGCCGCCCGAAATGGCATCCCCTCCAGCGTCGTGTTCCGGGATTTTGATGGGGCCCGACAGGACCCGAACGTCATGCGTCGCTTTCTGGATCAGGCCGCGTTTCGGGCTGGACAGGAGGGCGCAGTGGTCATGCTGGGCCGGGTGCGTCCCGAAACGATCTCGGCCCTGTTGTTGTGGGGGCTGGAGGATCGGGGCAACCGGGTTGCCATGGCGCCCATCTCGGCAGTTATGATGAACGCGGTGCAGTAAAGCCGAATTTGAAAAGAACAGGCGGCAGGATATACTTCTGCCGCCTTTTTCTATGCGTTCCCGTTGCCGGTAAAGCGTGCAGCGTCTGCTGCGGCGCGGCGGATCGCGTTCGATTTATGGACCGTCTCCATAAATTCCGCTTCGGGGTCGCTGTCGTAGACGACGCCACCACCAGCCTGGATATACAGCTTGCGATCTTTCACGATGGCCGTGCGCAGGGCGATACACATATCCATGTCACCGCCCGCGCTGAAATAGCCGACCCCGCCGCCATAGAGCCCGCGCTTTTCCGGCTCAAGCTCATCAATGATCTCCATCGCCCGCACTTTGGGCGCACCCGAGACGGTGCCTGCGGGCATACCGGCAAAGAAGGCATCCAATGCGTCCTTGTCGTCCGCCAAGTCACCCACAACATTGGAAACGATGTGCATCACATGGCTATAGCGCTCGATGATGAACTCTTCGGTCGGGCGAACGGTGCCGATCTTGGATACACGCCCGGTATCGTTGCGGCCCAGATCCAGCAACATCAGATGCTCGGCCAGTTCTTTTTTATCGGCCAAAAGGTCGACTTCGTTGGCCTTATCCTCTTCGGGTGTGGCCCCTCGGGGACGGGTTCCTGCGATGGGGCGGATCGTGACTTCGTTACCAAAGACCCGCACGAGGATCTCGGGGCTGGCACCCACGACCTGAAAGCCGCCAAAGTTGAAATAGAACATGAATGGCGACGGGTTCGTCCGCCGCAGCGAGCGGTAGAGGGCAAAGGGCGGTAGTGGGAAATCCTGCGTCCAGCGTTGTGCTGGCACGACCTGAAAGATGTCACCCGCGCGGATGTATTCTTTGGCCTTTTCGACCGCTTCCATATAGCCGGATTTGGTAAAGTTCGAGACCGGCGGTGCAATCTCTTCGGCCTCTCCCAGATCGCGGGTCTCGGCGGGCATGGCGCGTTCCAGATCGCGCACGGCGTCCATCACTCGCTCTGCGGCCTGCGCATAGGCGGCCTTGGCCGATTGTCCGTCGCTGACCCAGGCAGGGGAAACCACCGTTACCTCGCCTTTGACCCCATCCAGTACCGCTATGACCGAGGGACGCAGCATGATGGCGTCAGGCATGTCCAGCGGGGCCGGGTTCACATCCGGCAGATACTCGACCAGCCGCACCATGTCATACCCCAGATAGCCAAACAGCCCCGCCGCCGCTTGCGGCAGATCGTCGGGCAGCGCGATGCGGCTTTCGGCCAGCAAGGCGCGCAGGTTGTCCATCGGGTTGCCGTCCTGTTGGGTAAAGGCCTCGGCATCGAAACGGGCCGAGAGGTTCAGCTCGGACTGCTCGCCCAGACAACGCCAGATCAGGTCGGGCTTCATGCCGATGATCGAATAACGGCCCCGGACCTCTCCTCCGGTGACCGATTCCAGCATGAACGCGTCCTTTTGCGCGCCCGTCAGCTTGAGCATCAGTGAAACCGGTGTATCCAGATCGGCAGCCAGGCGGGTGTAGACAACCTGATTCTCGCCAGCTTCATAAGCGCGGGCGAAGGTGTCGTACTCGGGTGTCAGGGCCATGTTGGTCTCTTTATTAGTAGCTGGCCTGTACGGCGTTCAGGGCCTGCTGATCCAGCACAGGGCGGGCGCGGGTCTGAGCGTCACGGACATAGACGTCAAAAATGTTCTGGGCCAGTGCCTGATTCAGCTGCGCTGCCAGGGCGTCCTGCATCTGGCGCTGTTCGTCGGTTTCCGCCGGGGGGAGAACTTCGTCCAGACGCACGATCAGGGCGGTGCCCGAACCGGGTACAACACGCAACTCGCCGGGCTCCATTTCGAAGACCTGTGTCATGAAGTTCAGCGGGGCATCCTCCAGAAACGCGGTGCGAGTTAGCGCATTTTCCACCCGAAATGGCAGGCCCGTTGCCGTAAAATCGCCATCCGTTGCAAGCTGGGTCAATACGGTGTTGCCTTGGTCTTGCAGCGCTTTGGCGGTTTCTGCGCGGGTCCACGCGTCAACCACACGCGGACGGGCGGTCTCCAGAAGCTCGGGACGGGGAGGCAGAACCTCATTCAGGCGCAGCGCGAAGATCGAGCCGTCTTCAAGAAACTCGATTTCAGGAAAATCGCCATCTTGGATCGCCTGCGCGACGGTGCGGAATCCATCATACGCAGCGATCCCTTCATCGCTTTGCTGGGTCCAGTCGATCTGGCCAAGCTGCATCTCGGTTTCCGAAGCCAACTCTTCCAAAGTTGCGCCTCCGGCCAGCATATCGTTGATGTCTTCTGCTTGCGCTTCGATCTGGCGGCGGGCGCGGTCAGCCGCCAGTTCCTGGCGTAATTCCGCTTCGGCATCTTCGAAGCTCACGTTGTTTGCGGCGAGTGTTCCGTTAATGCGGAACAGGGCAGGCCCGAAAGTTGACGGCAGAGGGCCAACAACATCGTCAATCTCAGCCGAAAAAACGGCATCAGCTGCGTCGCCCAGATCCTCACGCGTGACATCACCAAGGTCCACATCGCTCAGTTCAAGCTCGCGATCCCGGACCAATTGCTCGAAATCGGCGCCGCCGACTTCCAGTTGTGCCAGTGCTTCGGTGGCCGAGGCATCGTCAGGATAGACCAGCCGTTCGACTAGGCGGCGTTCGGGTTGTTGGTACTGCTCCGCGCGCTGCTCATAAAGACGGCGCAGGTCGTCTTCTTCGACCTGTATGGAATCGATCAGCGTATCGGGGGACAGCACCGCATATGTAAGCTGCTTGGTGCGGGGCAGGGTGAATTGGTCGGTGTTTTCATCATAATACGCTTGAATCTGCTCATCCGCCGGTGCCGGAATTGGCGTTTCCAAAGCGTCGGCAGAGAGAGTCGCCACAGTAAAGCTGCGCCGGGCCAATACATAGTTCGCCAAAGCGTCGGTCAAAGTGCGGGGCATCTGCACACCGCTCATGACAGCGCCTTGAACAATAGTGCGGGCGGACTCTTTGCGCAGGTCTGTTTCAAACTGGGTGTCTGTCATGCCAACCTGTTCCAACTGGAACTGATAGGCGTCACGATCGAATGTACCATTCACGCCTTGAAAGGCGGGGATTTGTACGATTTCTTCCTGCAGGTTCTCGTCACCGATGGAGATACCCAGTTGGGCCACTTCGTTGTCCAAAGCCGCCAGCGCGATGAGGCGCGACAGGGCCAGTTGGTCCAGACCCAGATCATGCGCCTGCGAAATCTGCATGGGCTGACCGGTCTGCGCCTCAACCGCGCGGATCTCGCGCTGCAGCTCGCGTACATACGCATCGACCGAGACATTCTCATCCCCGACCTGAGCAACGCTTCGCACCGTGCCGGTCAGGCTGGTCGCCCCAAACCCAGCAAGGCCCAGCATCAAAAGGCCCATGAGGATCCAGACAAATGTCTTTGATAGGTTTTTCATGCCTGCGGCCATAGTGCCCTCTTTGTGCTTGGGATGGCAGGGGTCTGCCGGTCGTTGCGGCCCTGAATACGATGCGTATCGCCGGGGGGCAAGCTTAGAAGGATAGGGCCTGCAAGCGGTCGAACAATTGCCGGATACCGTCGCGGTCCAGATTGGCGAAGGCCACCCGCACCTGACGTTTCCCGGACGGGCTATGATCCGGCACAAACATTGTTCCCGGCAGCAGCAGGATACCCGCCTCAGACACAAGGCGGCGTGCCAGTTCGTTCGAGGACAGGTCAAACGGATGTTCGAGATAGGCAAAGTAGGCGCCCAGCCCAAGCAGGCGCCAGCCTTTACTGGTCAAGCCTGGCATATGCTCAAGGATTGCAGCCCGCCGGTCGAGGATTTCATCACGTTCGCCTGCAACCCATTGCGACAGGTTCCGCATTCCCCACAGGGCAGCAAACTGACCCATTTGACCGGGGCAGATGGCGACTGTGTCCAGAAACTTTTCGATCTCGTCCAACAGGTCCGGGCCGGTCGCGATTGCGCCTACGCGATGGCCGGTCAGGCGATAGGCTTTTGAGAAGGAATAGAGATGGACAAATGTGCTTTGCCAGTCGGGTTTGCGGAAAAGGTCGTGCGGCGGGCCGCTGCGACTGTCGAAGTCGCGATAGGTCTCATCAACGATCAGCCGGATGCCGTGTTCGACTGCAAGGTCATAGAAGGCACTGACGAGGTTGGCCGGGTATTCAACACCGCCGGGATTATTGGGTGTTACGAGGGCAATTGCACGAGTCTTATCGGTGATAAGAGCGCGGGCAGCATCGGGATCGGGTAACAGATCATCGCCCGTGGCCAAATCAACGGCTTTTACCCCTGCCACATCCAGCCACATTTTGTGGTTAAAATACCATGGGGTTGGCAGGATGATCTCATCCCCTTGATCGGTGATCGCTGAAATCGTGGCGGCAAATGCCTGATTGCATCCCGATGTGATCGCAACCTGATCCGCCGACACCTGTGCCGCATAATGCGCACCAATCTGCTCAGCCAGCTCTGTTCGCAAAGTGTTATTGCCCAGCACGGGCCCATACAAATGTGCGCTGTCTTCGGAGACTGCGAATTCGGCCATTGCCTGTCGCAATGCCAAAGGCGGCGGATCAACCGGGGCCGCCTGGCTGACATTGATCAACGGGCGATCAGCGGAAAATGTGACACCTTCCAGCCAGCGCCGAGCCTCCATCACCGGGGGTGGGAAAGTGGCGCTGGTGCGGGTTTGAGTCATGAGGTTCTGACGGTTTTTTTGCGAGGCTCTGCCTCGCGCTCCGAGGTATTTTAGAACAGAAGAAGATGTGGGATCAGTCGGTGCCCCGATAGGGTTCCACATATTGCAGGGCCATGTCCCATGGGAAAAAGATCCATGTGTCCTGACTGACTTCGGTGATGAAAGTATCGACCATCGGGCGGCCCTTGGGTTTGGCATAAACGGTGGCAAAATGCGCTTTGGGGTACATGTCGCGTACCAGTTCCAGGGTTTTGCCGCTGTCGACCAGATCGTCGATGATCAGAATCCCCTCACCATTACCCATCAGGTCCGCGTTGGGGGCCTTGAGAACCTGCGCCTCGCCCTGTGCCTGATGATGGTAGGATTTTACGCTGACCGTATCGACGGTGCGGATGTCCAACTCTCGGCTGACAATCATTGCAGGGGCCATACCGCCACGGGTAATGGCAACCACCGCGCGCCAGGCGCCGTTGTCGGGGCCTTGCCCGTCCAGCCGCCAGGCCAGGGCGCGCGAGTCGCGGTGGATCTGGTCCCAACTGATATGAAAACCTTTTTCGTGGGGCAGGCGGTCTTTAGAGCTCATGATCTTAACCCTTTTCGACGTCCGGTGCGTCGACGGCTTTCATGCCGACGATATGATAGCCCGAATCCACGTGCAGATTCTCACCAGTCACACCGCTGGACAGGTCGGACAACAGATAAAGGGCTGAATTGCCAACATCGTCGATGGTCACGTTGCGGCGCAAGGGTGAGTTATATTCGTTCCACTTCATGATATAGCGGAAATCACCGATGCCGCTGGCGGCCAATGTTTTGATGGGGCCAGCAGAGATCGAATTGACGCGGATACCATCCTTGCCCAAATCTTCGGCCAGATATTTGACCGATGCCTCAAGTGCGGCTTTGGCAATGCCCATGACATTATAATGCGGCATCACCTGTTCGGCGCCATAGTAGGTCAGCGTGATGGCGCTCCCGCCCTCGGACATCATCTTTTCCGCGCGCTGCATTACGGCGGTGAAGGAATAGACCGACACGTCCATGGTCAGATTGAAATTGGCGCGACTGGTGTCAACATAACGACCGCGTAGTTCGTTCTTGTCAGAAAAGCCAATGGCGTGAACAACGAAGTCCAACTTGCCCCATTTCTGTTCGAGCGAGGCAAACAGCGCATCAATCGAGGCTTCGTCACTGACGTCGCAGGGTAGAACAATCTCGCTGCCCAGTTGGGCGGCCAGCGGATCGACACGTTTTTTCAAAGCGTCGCCCTGATAGGAAAAAGCAAGCTCGGCACCGGCGTCGGACAAGGCGCGCGCGATCCCCCAAGCGATGGATTTGTCATTGGCCAGTCCCATGATGAGGCCGCGTTTTCCGGCCATCAACTGATTTGACATGTTCGGTTCTCCGCCAGTCGTCGCATTGTGTTTGGTTGGTTTATGCCATTGATTGCCTTGCATCAAGGCCATGCGCTCTTGCTCGCAGCGGGTTCTCGCCTTAGGGTTGGCCTCAAGTGTTTCCGGGGGATGGAAATGAGTGAGCGCAGTGGCATTTTTGCCGGCACCAACCCGTTTGAAATTGCGCGGCGATGGCTTGCCGAGGCAGAAGAGGTCGAACCCAACGATCCAAATGCAATCGCGCTGGCGACTGTGGACGATACAGGTTTACCAAACGTCAGGATGGTGTTGCTGAAAGACATCGAGTCGGATGCGTTTGTCTTTTACACAAATTACCACAGTGCAAAGGCGGAAGAGCTGGACAGCGCGGGAAAAGCGGCTTTTGTGATGCACTGGAAATCTTTGCGGCGTCAAATCCGGGTTCGTGGTACAATCACCCGCGAAGACGGCCCCCAAGCCGATGAGTATTATGCTTCGCGCTCTCTCAAAAGTCGGCTGGGTGCCTGGGCGTCGCATCAGTCGCAGCCATTGGAAAGCCGAACCGCATTGATGGCCGAAGTTGCGAAAGTGACGGCCAAGCTGGGGCCTAACCCGCCGCGACCGGAATTCTGGGGAGGGTACCGGTTAAGGCCATCCGAGATTGAATTTTGGGCGGATGGGGCGTTTCGGTTGCATGACAGGTTCCAGTGGAAGTGGGGTTCAGAGCATGCGGAATGGCAGATTCAGAGGTTAAATCCATGACTCTCGCGTATCGTGAAATGCAACAGCCCATAAATAAAGGACTTTTTCCGGTTGAATTTGTGTGCCAATCTCCTAGAAACCATACCCTCAACGAGCTAGCACAATCGTGATGGGAAAACAGTGCCAGAAGATTTGAATAGCATGTACCGCGTCCGTGGACACGTTAAATGGTTCGACCCCGCCAAGGGGTATGGATTTGTTGTGTCCGACGAAGGCGGTCCGGATATTCTGTTGCACGTCAATGTGCTGCGCAATTTCGGTCAAAGCTCGGTCGCAGACGGCGCGGGTATCGAGATTATGACGCATCGAACCGATCGCGGTGTGCAGGCGGTTGAGGTGATCAGCGTTGATCCGCCTGCTCGGGCCGAGTCGATGATGCTGGCGGATTTTGCTGAACTGGACCCGACGGTTATCGCGGCAGCACCGCTGGAAGCCGCGCGGGTCAAATGGTTCGATAAGGGCAAGGGCTTCGGTTTTGCCAATGTATTTGGCAGCAGCGAAGATGTATTCCTGCATATCGAGGTTCTGCGGCGATCCGGCCTTGCGGATTTGCAGCCGGGCGAGGCCTTGGCGATGCGCGTGATCGACGGTAAGCGTGGTCGCATGGCGGCTCAGGTACTGGCCTGGGAAGCAGCCCTGAGCAGTTGATTCTGAGTGATGAAATTTTCCTCGCTTCTGCTGATTCTCATTGTAACGCTAAGCGGGGTCGCCAATGCCGAATGCCGGCCTGATCGCGTTGACCTGAAAAACGGCCAGGCGCAGGTGCGATTCAACATAGAACTCGCCCGGACTCCGCAGGAACGGTCACGTGGCCTGATGTTCCGCGAAAACCTGCCAGCACGGTCGGGGATGCTGTTTGTTTTTGATCCGCCGCAGCGGGTTGCGTTCTGGATGAAGAACACTCTGATCCCGCTGGACATGATCTTTACCGACCGCACTGGATTGGTAACCCACGTGCATGAAGGCGCGATCCCCGGTGATCCGACCCCGATCGAAGGGGGAGATTCGGTTTTTGCCGTACTGGAGGTAAATGCCGGTCTGTCTTCCCGGTACGGCATTCGGCCGGGAACCTGGGTGCGGCACGAAATTTTTTCTCTGGGTCCTGCAATTTGGCCCTGTTAGGGCTTTTCAAATCAGATCGCCGCGTTTAGGAAGGCGCACGGTCCGGGGCGTGGCGCAGTCTGGTAGCGCACCTGTTTTGGGTACAGGGGGTCGTAGGTTCGAATCCTGCCGCCCCGACCACTTCCTTCTACTGGACAGGCGTTCCGCCATATCCGATATAGATGTCGGACAGATCACGGTCCAACGCGTTGCCTTCCACAGGCACTTTCACCGTCGATCCATTTTTCTGTGGAATCAGGAAAAACAGATTCGCGTCCACTCTGTATCCCAAGTTGTTTTTTGTTGAACTGAGGCGCGTCACGGTCCGGGGCAGGTCCTGCGTATATCCATCGTAGTTGAGAATCAGAAATGCAGTGGTCTGAGGCGACAGCAGCTCGTGGCATTCAACGCTGTTCTGTCCGGCTTTTACATAATCTTCGCCAGGACCTGCGCAATCTGTTTCAAACGAGGAAAAGAGCAGTTTGGGGAATTCGTCAAACTGCGCGCTACTTGAGGCGGGTGGTACATCTTGTGGTGCGCATGACACGGTTATCGCGAGGACCGGCAGCAGACGCAGAATTTCCATATTCAGATCGGTCCCCGTGCAATTAGGCCATCTGACTCCGAGTATGGCACGGGGCTTAATGGCTCGACGATGATTCTCTGCGGGTTTCGTTAATTGCGCTCTGGATTATTTAGTGCTGCTAACTATGGCTGCAAAAACGGGAATTTGCCTTGGTCCAATCTTATGCGGAACCGAAGTAGCTGTGCATGGTTCTGTGGAGGAATCACGTTGCGGCGATTTCCCGCCGATCTTCCGGAACACGTCAACAAAAAAGATTTCAAAAATGACGTAAAAGCCCGTTGACCTTCTATGGAAAGATACGCCAGATTGTATGGGCCGAAAGGATTGCCACTAAATCTGGTAGTAATGATCGGAAATGGCAACGGGCGAGGGTCGGTAAGCACAGAATTGCAACGTGCAGCCGCAAGGTCGGTTTTACGCGGTCTTTGACGGCGTCCGGTCTCCTTTTGTCCATAGGTACTCGGCATAGCGGGCGACACCCCGCAGGACAAGATTTGGTGTCGGAAGTGAACATTGGGCTGAATTGGGGCTGCGGACATGAAGATTGAAAGAAAATTCACCAAACCGGGGCAGGATGCATATGCAGATCTGGATTTTGTCTCGGCGACTTCGGAAATTCGCAATCCTGACGGTACGATTGTTTTCCGTCTTGATGAGATTGAAGTGCCGGCAAGCTGGTCACAGGTTGCCAGCGATGTCATCGCGCAGAAATATTTCCGCAAGGCTGGTGTTCCGTCCAAGCTGAAGAAAGTAAAAGAGAAAGACGTCCCCGAATTCCTGTGGCGCTCGGTTCCGGCTGAGGGCGCAGAGTTCGATGGTGAGGCATCCTCAAAACAGGTTTTCGACCGTCTGGCCGGTGCCTGGGCCTATTGGGGCTGGAAAGGCGGCTATTTCTCGACCGAGGAAGACGCGCGCGCTTACTTTGACGAGATGCGCTATATGCTGGCAACCCAGCGCGCCGCGCCGAACTCGCCGCAGTGGTTCAACACCGGTTTGCACTGGGCTTACGGGATCGACGGCCCGGCGCAGGGGCACCACTATGTCGACTACAAAACCGGCAAGCTGACTAAATCGAAATCCGCTTACGAACATCCGCAGCCGCACGCGTGCTTCATCCAGTCCGTCGATGATGATCTGGTGAACGAAGGCGGCATCATGGATCTGTGGGTGCGCGAGGCGCGCCTGTTCAAATACGGCTCGGGCACCGGGACCAACTTCAGCCATCTGCGTGCAGAAGGCGAGGCGCTGTCAGGTGGCGGCAAGTCCTCGGGCCTTATGGGCTTTCTCAAGATCGGCGACCGCGCCGCTGGCGCGATCAAATCAGGCGGGACAACCCGTCGAGCAGCAAAGATGGTAATCGTCGATGCGGATCACCCGGACATCGAGCAATTCATCGAATGGAAGGTGATCGAAGAGCAGAAGGTGGCCTCGATCGTTGCCGGATCGAAGATGCACGAGAAGATGCTGAACGGCATTTTCGAGGCC
Source organism: Ruegeria sp. (assembly GCF_965243365.1). Taxonomy (GTDB): domain Bacteria; phylum Pseudomonadota; class Alphaproteobacteria; order Rhodobacterales; family Rhodobacteraceae; genus Ruegeria. Next base: position 3,196,765 of record NZ_CBDEUW010000002.1, read on the forward strand.
ATTCGCAGCTGGGACGGTGCCGCTGATGACGCGTATGATCCCAACTCGAACGATTCTCTGAAAAAAGCGGTTCGTGAAGCCAAAAAGGTCGCGATCCCCGAGACGTACATCAAACGCGTGCTGGATTACGCTCGGCAGGGTCACGACAGTATCGAATTCCCGACCTATGACACAGACTGGGATTCGGAAGCCTACAGCTCGGTTTCGGGCCAGAACTCGAACAACTCGATCCGTGTGACCAATGCGTTCCTGACCGCTGTTGAGAAAGACGCGGATTGGGAACTGATCAACCGCACCGATGGCAAGGTCGCCCGCACTGTCAAGGCGCGCGATCTCTGGGAGAAGGTCGGCCATGCCGCTTGGGCCTGTGCCGATCCTGGCATCCAGTTCCATGATACTGTCAACGAATGGCACACATGCCCGGAAGACGGTGAAATTCGCGGCTCGAACCCGTGCTCGGAATACATGTTCCTGGACGACACGGCCTGTAACTTGGCCTCGATGAACCTGCTGACCTTCCTCAAGGATGGTGAGTTCCAGGCGGCGGATTACATGCACGCTTCGCGCCTGTGGACCCTGACACTGGAAATCTCGGTGACCATGGCGCAGTTTCCGTCGAAGGAAATCGCACAGCTGTCCTATGATTTCCGCACGCTGGGTCTGGGCTATGCCAATATCGGCGGTCTTCTGATGAACATGGGCTACAGCTATGACTCGGACGAGGGCAGGGCGATCTGTGGCGCGCTGACTGCGATCATGACTGGCGTGGCATATGCGACCTCGGCCGAGATTGCCGGTGAGCTTGGACCTTTTAAAGGCTACGAGCGCAACGCGGACCACATGCTGCGTGTCATCCGCAACCACCGCCGCGCGTCGCAGGGCGTGACCGAGGGGTATGAGAAACTGGCGGTAAAACCGGTGCCCCTGGATCACGGCAACTGCCCGGACAAGCGTCTGGTAGATCTGGCAATGTCTGCCTGGGATGAGGCGCTAAGCCTGGGTGAGAAAAACGGCTACCGCAACGCGCAGGCCACCGTTATCGCGCCGACCGGCACCATCGGTCTGGTGATGGATTGCGACACCACGGGGATCGAGCCGGACTTTGCTCTGGTCAAGTTCAAGAAGCTGGCCGGTGGCGGTTACTTCAAGATCATCAACCGCTCGGTGCCGTCGGCGCTGGAAAAGCTGGGGTATTCTTCGTCTCAGATCGAAGAAATCGTCAGCTACGCGGTCGGTCACGGCACCATCGGCAACGCGCCGGGGATTAACCACACCTCGCTGACCGGCCATGGTTTTGGCCCGAATGAACTGGCCAAAGTGGATGCCGCGCTGGAAAGCGCCTTCGACATCCGCTTTGTCTTCAACCAATGGACGCTGGGCGAAGATTTCTGCACCGGCGTTCTGGGCATTCCGGCCACCAAGCTGAATGACCCGACCTTCGACCTGCTGCGCCATCTGGGCTTTACCAAAGCCGATATCGATGCCGCCAACGACCACGTCTGCGGAACAATGACACTGGAAGGCGCGCCGCATCTGAAGGAAGAGCACTACTCGATCTTCGACTGCGCCAACCCGTGCGGCAAGAAAGGCAAGCGTTTCCTTGGGGTTGATAGCCATATCACCATGATGGCAGCAGCGCAGAGCTTTATCTCGGGTGCGATCTCGAAGACGATCAACATGCCGAATGATGCGACCATCGAGGATTGCCAGAAGGCATACGAACTCAGCTGGTCGCTTGGTGTGAAGGCCAACGCGCTGTACCGCGACGGCTCAAAACTGTCGCAGCCTCTGGCCGCAGCCCTGGTCGAGGATGACGACGAGGCGGCGGAAATTCTGGAGAGCGGTTCGACGCAAGAAAAAGCCGTCGTTCTGGCCGAGAAGGTGATCGAGAAGGTTGTGGTCAAAGAAATGATCCGCAGCCACCGCGAGAAACTGCCGCATCGCCGCAAAGGTTATACCCAAAAGGCGATCGTTGGCGGCCACAAAGTGTACCTGCGCACTGGTGAGTTCGAAGACGGCAAGCTGGGCGAGATCTTCATCGACATGCACAAGGAAGGTGCTGGCTTCCGGGCGATGATGAACAACTTTGCCATCGCCGTGTCGGTCGGCCTGCAATACGGCGTGCCGCTGGAAGAGTTCGTCGACGCCTTCACCTTCACCAAATTCGAACCGGCTGGGATGGTGCAGGGCAACGATTCAATCAAGAACGCAACGTCGATCCTCGACTACATCTTCCGCGAACTGGCCGTGTCCTACTTGGACCGCACCGATCTGGCCCATGTGAAGCCCGAAGGCGCAACCTTCGATGATCTGGGCCGCGGCGAGGAAGAGGGTGTCGCGAACGTCTCTGAGATTAGCGACAGCGCGGCAAGCAAGTCCTTGGAAGTGCTAAAGCAAATCAGTTCGACCGGTTATCTGCGCAAGCGTTTGCCGCAGGATCTGATGGCTCTGAACGGTGGTCAGACTGAAGCGACGGGCATGTCGGAAACCGCTGCGGTGTTTGCTTCGCCTGCCATAGAGGCTGCAACCGCGACCACGATGGACGCCCGCACCAAGGCCAAAATGCAAGGCTACGAGGGCGACCCATGCGGCGAATGTGGAAACTACACGCTGGTGCGCAACGGCACCTGCATGAAATGCAACACCTGCGGTGCGACAAGCGGGTGTAGCTGAGTTCAGCGCCCCGGCAACCCGGGGCGTAGGGGTCGGATGCTGCCACAGTGACCGGCCCCGACGAATACGGAGAAAGGTTCTGAGACTTACCGTAAGGCACCTTTCTCCACTCGGCCGACATGCCCGTGTTGGCCGGGAACAGGGTGGGGCGGAATATTGCTCTTTCCCACTCTTTCACGGGGCGGGTGCGCTCGCCCCATGCGCAGTCCAGGCCGCAGGCAAAAAAACACCGGGCGGTCAACGATATGAGCCTGGAAGGCGAAACTAGATGGGGGCTTCGGCCCCCATTTTTTTGGTTCACCCATCTAAGCACTGTTTTGCCGGATCGGCGCATGCCTATCGGGCAAGAACCGCCGAGAGGTATCGGCATCATTTTGCCCGGCGAAGACGTGCGGATGCGACTCGGATAAACACGCAGGGATTGGCCGGAAACTAATCATTTCGCGCAAAACGGGTGACGGCGGAGGGGCTGGCGGTGTCTTTGGGGCTGTCCGGACACACCAACGCAAAAACTCACTCAGGAGGCACGTTATGAAACCGCAAAATCTGGCCGCACTTTCGGCGTTTATCCTTGGGCTGTCGACACCGGCACTGGCCCAAACCACAGCCGATACAAACGGGGACGGGGTTTTAACCATCGAAGAGGTTCAGGCCGTTGTTCCCGACGTAGATGCAGATGGGTTTTCGACCATGGACGCAAATGGTGACGGCGTATTGGATGCAGACGAGGTCGCCATTGCGCAAGAAGCAGGGTTGCTGCCCCCAAGCAATGGCTGAACATGTAGCGAAGAGGGCGGCCCGATGTTTCGGGCCGCTTCTCAGGGGGTTACGATGGCAAGTGAATGTTGAATCTCTCGCGTAGTTCGGCGTCCAACAGAGGGTCGAACCTGGCAGAGGACGGTGCAGCAAGAATTTCAGTTTTGCGCGCTGTGGCCTTTTCGATCAGATCAGGTTTGTCCAGTTCAGCCCATTCTTTAGGGGACGTGCGGTCGCCGAACGTCGGATAGACGTAATCTACCTGCATCCGGCTAAGCGTTGCATCCGTGCCCAGGTAGTGGCCCGGACCACCCAGGCAGACCTCGGCGATCTGGTCCAGCGCCAGAGTATCGTCTGTCACTTCAATCCCTCGCACACAGCGTTGTGCCTGTCCGATCAGGTCGTCCCCAAGAATCAAGCTTTCAAAGCAGAAACCCAGCAAGGATGCGTGCATGCCTGCGGCTTCGTAAATCATATTAGCGCCCGACAGGCCGGCCATGACGTTTGAACACATTTGCTCCCATCCGGCTTGCATGTCCGGCAGTTTGGAGTCGGAAGCTCCGGCTGCGGTACCGCCGGGCAGGTCGTAGAATTTGTGCATTTGCGCGCAGCCGGAGCTGAGCAAAGCCTGTTCTCCTGACCCCACAGACATGGCCCCCGTACGAAGGTCCAGACCAAAGGGCCAGGTGCCAAAAATCGCTGCAGCGCCGGGGCTTACGGCGTTTACATAAACCAACCCCGCCAGACATTCTGCGGTTGCCTGTGCGATAGCACCGGCAACCGTAGAGGGAGCGGTGGCTCCGGCCATTCCGGCCGAAAGCAAAAGAACCGGCATGCCGGCCTTGATGCATTCCTCCATCACCTGACAGCTTTCGGTCGCGAATTTCATTGGCGGCACAACAAAGCAATTGGAGTTCGAGACGAACGGGCGTGCGCGCCACTCATCCTCACCGCCTGCAATCATGTGCAGCATTTCCACCGCCGGAGCGACATAGCTGGGGTCGGTGAATGAAGTTCCGATATGTTTGTAAGTTCCGGAACAGCAAGCATAAATCGTGTTCAGATCCATCTCGAGATTATCTGTAATATCCCGGCAGACCATGGGCCGCTGAACAAAGTGGATATTGTCCAGTTGCTGGCAGATTCGGGCGGCATCGTGCAGGTCTTGTACGGTGGAATCCCGATACTCCCGCCCGTGAACGTCGACCATGCTGACCGCTGCGCCAGCGGTTCCGTAGTGAACACGGGAGCCGGTCAGGTCAAGGTCGGTGGAGCCATCGCGGCTATACAGCGTAACCGACCGGTTTGCTTTGGCGATTGTGTCTTCGACCACCGCGCGCGGGAACCGGACGCGCCCGTCATCGCCTAATATACAGCCTGCGCTTACCAGGTAGTCGATGCCGCTTTGCGGGGCGTCAGCCAGACCGATGGTTTCCAGAGCTTGAAGGGCTGTTTCGTGAATACGCTCCATTTGGGATTGAGTTAGCGGCTTGTAAGTTCCGCCATCCATGCCGGGGCGCACTGGACGCAGGTGCTCGGGCAAGGAAGTGGCACGGGCTGCGCGGCGCGCGGCGCGTCCGCCACTGCGTGAAGAAGTTCGGGTTTGATCGTTCATTTTTGGGGTCCGGTTGCGAAACACGAGGAAAAACTGTCAGAATCAACCTCGCTCCGGGCGCCCCCTTGCGGCACGTCCCCGGTCTGCACCAATGGTGCGGCTGACCAGTGAAATCTTCCAGACGTCGTTTTGCATTGCGACCTTTCGTAACCTACGTGAATTATTCACGTAAGTTCGACACTTTCTGTCCTGTTTGCGACGTGTTGCACGTTTTCGTTAACCCTAATGGGCGTTTGCCAAAGGGGTATTATGTCTAAAATATCACGCAACCGTTCGTGATAAATTGTTTTTACCCGTCAGAGCGGAAATCTGCTAAAGTTATATTAGTTATTGGTTGATGAGACTTGGGTAAGCTGAATTGGATCGGAAGACCTGACATTTTGGCGCTTTGCCAAATCCAGTGTCACCGCTTTGGAGGTTTGAGTGAAAAGGATAACGGCATATCTGTCGACAGTTCTTTTGCTAGGCGCCGCTCCGGCGCTGGCTGAGGATTGGACGGGTGCCTATGCCGGGTTCAGCTTTGGCTATACCGACGCCGATGGGCCGCGGGGAAGCGGTGGTAACGATTTCAACTTCGGGCCTCATATCGGGTACGACTATGACTTCGGCAATTTTGTTCTGGGTGGTGAGTTGGAATACAATCGCCTGGATTTGGATCTGGGCCGGTCCGAGGGCAGTTTGGACAGTATGTCCCGACTGAAGCTACGGGGTGGCTACGACTTTGGTTCTGCCTTGGGATATGTGATCGTCGGTACGGCCCACGCGGACACATCCGGCTCAAGTGATACCGGCGCGGTATATGGAATCGGAGTTGCCTATCCAATTAACGACAGATTTGTCATCAGCGGTGAGGCGCTGCGTCAGAATTTCGACAATGTGACCCGATCAAACGGTGGCATAGACGCCAACGTGATTAATCTGCGTACGACATTCAGGTTCTGACGCGATACTGGTTCCGATGTGTCAGGATGCAGCTGCGCTCCGAGACAGTTCTCCGGCGAAATCACACAATACCTGCAAGGAATCACCGAATTTCTCGTCATCTATGGTCATGGCAACCCGGACGTGACCCGCAGCTGCCTTGCCAAAGCTTTCGCCCGGCATGACCGCGATCGCGTGGGTGTCTAGAAGGGTGTTGGCAAAGCCTTCGCCCGACAACCCTGTGGCGCGAATATCTAGCATCAGATACATCGCCCCATGCGCCGGAACCAGTCCGACGACATTCTGGCGCGCCAAAATCCTGCCAGCTATTTCGCGGCGGCGTCGGAATGGGGCTGCGACCTCTTCCTCGGGGCCTTGTCCGGCACTCAGGGCGAAGCTTGCCGCATCCTGAATGAAACCGGGCACGCCGTAGGTTGTGTGAGTGGCCAGATTGATCAAATGGTCGATCACCTCTTCCGGGCCGATGACCCACCCGCACCGAGACCCCGTCATCGCGTGCGATTTGGACATCGAACCAATGACAAGGGTCCGGTCAGCCATATCGGGCAATGCGCGTGGCGACAGGTGAGTACCCTCCCACACCTGCGTGTCATAAACCTCGTCCGAAATCAGCCACAGGTCGCGGCGTTTGCACGTTTCAGCAATCGCGCCAAGGGTTTCGGGGGTGTAAACAACACCGGTGGGGTTGTTGGGGGTGTTTATCAGCAAGGACACAGCACCGTCTGCGTGTTTATCGATCTCTTCTGCGCGCGGCTGAAACGCATCCTGTGCGTGAGTCTGAACCGCTTTGGCGACCGCACCGACGCCGCGAATCGTACCAGGGTAAGTGGCGTAGTAGGGATCCAGGTACAGCCCGGTATCGCCGGGGTTACAGACAGCGGTGTGGGCCGCAAAAAGGGCCGCCTGACCACCCGGGGTGATCAGCACGTTATGGCGTTTTGTTGGTACGCCTGTGCGTGTCTGAACACGGGCGGCAACTGTATCGCGAAGCAGGTCCGTCCCGGGAACGGACGCATAACCTGTGTGACCATCTCTGGCTGAGGCATACATTTCGGCAAGTATGTCAGGGGCTGTCCCGACGTCATGCTCGCCTATCGTTAATTCGGTGACCGCATGGCCCTGGGCCTTCAATTCCCGCGCACGATAAAAAACACCCCAACCATCAGAACCGCCTTCGGTCAGATGCATGATGCGATGTGACAGTTTCATTCCGTGCCTCCCGTATTTCGCCCGAATGGGGCAGAGGCGTAAGGAATTGTCAATCAGCTTCGTTCCGCCAGCGTCGCCTGAACCTTTTTTGTCAACGAGGCGCGCACGATGTCGTAAGAGGCTGTCAGGCGATGGCTCATTTCCTCGGGATCGGTGCCCCAGGGCAAACGAATCCAGCTTCTGTGGAAATATGGGGCTTTTGTGCCGACACCCGCATCTATCAGCATCTGAGCGGTTTCGATATCGGGTGTTTTGACAGACACACCGTCGCCAACCGAGCCGACACAGGCAAACATCTTGCCGCCGACCTTCCACGCATCATGCCCACCGCCCCAGGGGTCGGACAGCTCGGCCCCAGGCAGGGTCTTGCATACAGAATTGACGAAGTCGCGGCTCATGGTTCTGACTGTGCCGTCATAAGGAAATGAACTCAAGGCTTGGCGCAGCCGGTTCTGCATGCTATGCGAAGGGCATGAACCGGATGACCTGCATCATTATCTGCTGCATTTCCTGCTGATCCTTCAAGCGGGCCGGTTTCTTTCGTTTTCATCTCTGAGACAAGTTGCTAAGCCCGCGCCAACGCGCAAGCCTAGGAGCACGACCTGATGACGACGATCAAACTGCACAACACACGGACGCGGGCGAAGGAAGATTTCGCGCCGATCGACCCCGAGAATGTGCGGATGTATGTCTGTGGCCCGACCGTCTATGACCGGGCGCATCTGGGCAACGCGCGGCCCGTGGTCGTGTTTGACGTACTGTTTCGTCTGCTGCGCCATGTCTACGGCGCCGAGCATGTGACCTATGTGCGCAACTTCACCGATGTGGATGACAAGATCAACGCAACCGCACTGGCGCGCAAAAAGGCCGGGGCGGAAGGGTCTTTGGAACAACTGGTGCAGGAACGCTCGGACGAGACCATTGGATGGTATCTGCACGACATGGGCGCATTGGGCGCGCTAGAGCCCAGCCATATGCCGCGCGCGACAGAATATATCGCGCAGATGATTGCCATGATCGAGGATCTTATCGCCAAGGGCCACGCATATGTCGCTGAAGGGCATGTGCTGTTTGCGGTGGACAGCTGGAAAGAGAGCTACGGCAAATTGTCGGGCAGGTCGGTCGATGACATGATCGCTGGCGCACGGGTCGAGGTTGCGCCCTACAAGAAAAACCCGATGGATTTTGTGCTGTGGAAGCCGTCGACAGATGAGTTGCCGGGGTGGGATAGCCCATGGTGCCGGGGGCGTCCGGGTTGGCATATCGAATGCTCGGCCATGAGCTACGAACTGCTTGGCGAGAGCTTCGATATTCACGGCGGCGGCAACGATCTGATGTTCCCGCATCATGAAAACGAGATTGCCCAAAGCTGCTGCGCGCATCCGGAGGGTGAATTCGCGCGTTTCTGGCTGCATAACGAGATGTTGCAGGTTGAAGGGAAGAAAATGTCCAAGTCATTGGGTAATTTCTTCACTGTGCATGATCTGTTAGAGCAAGGCGTTCCGGGCGAAGTGATCCGGTTCGTGTTCCTTCAGACGCATTATCGCAAGCCGATGGACTGGACCGAGAAAAAGGCGCGCGAGGCTGAGGTGACGTTGCGCAAGTGGCGGACGCTGACAGCGGGCATCGAGCCCGCCGCCACCGTGGCCCCCGCATTTCTGGACGCTTTGGCGGATGATTTGAACACGGCGGGTGCCGTCGCAGAACTTCACCGTTTGGCGGCGGAAGGTGATGCTGCTGGTTTGCTGGCCGGGGCGCGGGTTCTTGGATTGCTGACGGATGAGCTCGGGGGGTGGGCGGATACGGCCTCAGCCGATCTGACATCCCATGCGGACAGGCTGGCGCAGGCGCGCGCTGAGGCGATGCAAAGCAAGGATTTCGCCGAAGTCGACCGTCTAAAGGCGTTGTACGTTGCGGCGGGTCTCGAGGTGCGGATGAGCAAAGATGGCGTGGAACTGGTTCCCGGAGCAGGGTTCGATGCGTCTCAGTTGGAGGATGTATGATGGGTCGGGAACGCCTCTATCTCTACGATACAACCCTTCGCGACGGGCAGCAGACCCAGGGCGTGCAGTTTTCGACCGCTGAGAAGGTACAGATCGCGCAGGCGCTGGATGAGTTGGGGCTCGACTATATCGAAGGCGGCTGGCCCGGTGCAAACCCGACCGACAGCGCGTTTTTTGATGCCGCGCCCAAGACCTCGGCCCGCCTGACCGCTTTTGGCATGACCAAGCGGTCAGGCCGTTCTGCGGATAACGACGATGTGTTGGCGGCAGTAATGAATGCCGGGACACAGGCCGTGTGTCTGGTTGGAAAATCGCATGACTATCACGTGACCCATGCGCTTGGAATTTCGCTGGAGGAGAATACCGAGAACGTCCGCGCCTCGGTTGCACATATCGTGGCGCAAGGGCGCGAGGCTTTGTTTGATGCCGAGCATTTCTTTGATGGCTACAAGGACAACCCGGCCTACGCGACCGAGGTTTGTCGCGCTGCGCTGGACGCAGGCGCGCGCTGGGTCGTGCTGTGTGACACCAATGGCGGTGCATTGCCCGCCGAGGTCGGGCGCATCGTCGAGGACTTGATCGCGGCAGGCGTACCCGGGGATCGGCTGGGCATTCATACGCATAACGACACCGAAAACGCGGTGGCCTGTTCGCTGGCTGCTGTGGATGCAGGGGCGCGGCAGATTCAGGGTACACTGAATGGCTTAGGTGAGCGCTGTGGCAACGCCAATCTGACCGCCTTGATCCCGACTTTGCTGCTGAAAGAGCCTTATGCGACCAAGTTCGACATCGGTGTCAGTCAGGAGGCGCTGACCAGCCTGACCCGGATCAGCCGGATGCTGGACGATATACTGAACCGGGTGCCCAGCAAGCAATCGGCTTATGTGGGTGCATCGGCCTTTGCACATAAGGCGGGGCTGCATGCCAGCGCGATCCTCAAGGACCCGTCGACCTATGAACATGTGGACCCGGCGAGTATCGGCAACGCGCGGATTATTCCGATGTCGAACCAGGCGGGGCAGTCGAACCTGCGCAAGCGGCTGACCGAGGCTGGATTGACGGTTGCGGCGGGTGATCCGGCCTTGGGGCGTATTCTTGAACGGATCAAACAGCGCGAGGCTGAAGGCTATTCCTACGACACTGCGCAAGCCAGTTTTGAGCTGTTGGCGCGAGATGAGCTGGGCCAGCTACCGGAGTTCTTTGAGGTCAAGCGCTACAAGGTCACTGTTGAGCGGCGCAAGAACAAGTACAACAAGATGGTCAGCCTGTCCGAGGCGGTTGTTGTCGTGAAGGTTGACGGTGAAAAGAAACTGTCGGTCAGTGAATCGCTGGACGAAGACGGCAGCGACCGCGGCCCGGTGAACGCGCTGTCAAAGGCTCTGGCAAAGGATCTGGGTCAATACTCGCGTATTCTGAACGACATGCATCTGGTCGATTTCAAGGTACGTATCACCCAAGGCGGCACCGAAGCGGTGACCCGCGTTATCATCGACAGCGAAGACGGGCAGGGGCGGCGCTGGTCCACTGTTGGGGTCAGCGCGAACATAGTGGATGCCTCGTTTGAAGCGCTGCTTGAGGCGATCCAGTGGAAGCTCGTGCGCGACTGCGGCCCGCAGACGGCGGCGGCAGAGTGACCGTAGAGTTTGACGAAGACATCAAAGCCTGTGCGGCTTTGGTTCATCGTGCGGACCCGGACCGGTTCATGGCCGCCATGGCCGCCCCGGTTGCGGCCCGGACGGTTCTGTTCCCGATCTACGCGTTGAATGTCGAGGTCGCGCGCGCGCCTTGGGTCACGCAGGAACCGACGATCGCCGAAATGCGCCTGCAATGGTGGCGCGACGCGTTGCAGGAGATTGCCGAGGGTCGGACGGTGCGGCGGCATGAGGTCGTGACACCTCTGTCCCGCGTTCTGTCGCCGCATCTGGCGGAAATGTTGGATGAATATGTGGCGGTAAGGCGTTGGGATATCTACCATGATCCGTTTGAAGATGCCCAGCATTTCGACAGCTACATCAACCATAGCGCCGGGTCGATGATCGTAGCCGCCGCACAAAGCCTTGGGACAGCGGAAGAAAAAGTGCTGAGGGATTTCGGTTATGCGGTGGGTGTCGCAAACTGGTTTCGCGCGATCCCCGATCTTGAAAACCGAGGTCGCATTCCGTTGCTGGACGGAACTGCGGACGGTGTTCAAGCACTTGCAGAAAAGGCTTTGACCCGATTGAAGTCCGCGCAATCCCATCGGGTCGCGATTTCCGACGCCGCGCGCCCGGCACTATATGCGGGTTGGCAGACCGAATGGATTTTACAGCGCATAAAGAACCAGCCCGGGCGTGTCGCCACCGGCGATCTGGAGCAGGGAGAGCTGCGGCGCCGGTTGTCACTGATGTGGACCGCCAGTACGGGTCGTTGGTAATCAGGCCGTTTCGGCCTCAGCCGGGCGAAGAACCAGCCACAGCAAAGCACCACCAGCAAGGGTCAGCAGCGGGATCATCGCAAGATTGACGGCAGTCCAGCCCTCGACCGGGGAACCCCCCGAGCAGTTCATCAGACCGCCCGAGGCCAGCGAGGCCAGCGTCACACCGCCAAAGACCAGCAGATCGTTCAGGCCCTGCATACGTCCACGCTCGGTGACTTCATGCGAAGAGGCCAGCATGGTTGTGGCACCAATAAAGCCGAAGTTCCAGCCGATCCCCAGCAGGATCAAAGCGACGAAGAAATTGCCCAGTTCGACCCCTTGCAGGGCGACGACTCCGGCAGCGGCCAGAATGGCAAGGCCGACCGCAACGATCTTTTCAACGCCAAAGCGGGCAATCAGGTGTCCGGTGAAAAAGCTGGGAACGTACATGGCCAGCACATGCCCCGTAACAACATCAGCGGCGTCGTTCGCGGAAAAGCCACAACCTACAACGGCCAGCGGCGTCGATGTCATCACCAGATTCATCAGTGCGTAAGACACCATGGCACAGATAATCGCGACCGCGATGCGCGGAGTTTTCAGCAGCTCAAGCCGGGTTCGACCTTTCGGTGAACCTTTGGTGACGCGTGGGGGGATCGGGATTTTCAGAAAGAAAAACAAAACCGACCCGACGACGTTGATCCCGATGACCGCCATGTAGGTTCCAAGAAACGGGATAACATACGCGGTCGAGGTGAGTTTGACGATCTGCGGCCCTATAACCGCAGCGGCCAGGCCACCTGCCATGACATAAGAAATCGCCTTTGGCCGGAATTCGTCGGATGCAGTGTCAGCGGCGGCAAAGCGGTAAAAGCCGTGCGCGCTCATATAGATGCCGGTTAGCAGGCTGCCCAGCAGGAAAACCGGAAAAGACCCGAGATAGAGGCCGTAGGCCCCGACCAGACCGCCGCAGGCCCCGGCGGTTGCGCCCACCAGAAAACCGGCGCGTCGGCCCCAGCGCTGCATGATCGCCGAAATCGGCGTTGCGGCCAGCATGGACCCCAGAACGATCAGCGAGATCGGCAGGGTTGCGAGGCAGGGATTGGTCGCGAGCGACTGGCCAGCCAGCCCGCCCACGATAAAAATCATCGGCATCTGCGCGCCAAGCAGAGACTGCGCGGCCACCAATACGGCGACGTTCCGTTTGGCCAGATTATCGTCTGCAGTGAAGGCGGTCGTTGTCATGCGCCTATGCGTATCGGTGAACTGTCCGGCACACAAGCGGGTTGCATATGCGTCAAAGCGGCCTAACGTGCGGCGAGGATCACAAAGCGCGGAGCATCCATGTCCGTCGGACGCATCATCGAAACGCCGGATTGCGTCACAGAAGGCGCCGCGTGGCTAGCCGAGGCCTGCCCGCGTATGGCCTATGCAATGGAACAGACCGGCCCGTTACCGCTGCGCCGCCGACCGGATGGGTTTGCCCAATTGCTCAGCGCGATTGTCAGCCAGCAGGTCAGCGTCGCTTCGGCCAATGCGATCTGGAGGCGGATGCAGCAAGCCAAGCTGACCGGCCCGCGCAAGATCATGTGGGCCAGCGATGATGATCTGCGGGCCGTTGGGCTCAGCCGTCAGAAGATTCGATATGCTCGTGCTCTGGCCGAGGCACGCATTGATTACAAAGCGTTACGGGGCGCTTCTGATGCAGAAGTGGTGGCCATTCTGACCCAGGTGTCCGGCATCGGTGTCTGGACCGCCGAGATTTACGCCATGTTTTCATTGGGACGCGCCGATGTCATCGCACCCGGCGATCTGGCCCTGCAAGAGGCCGCCCGGATTCTTTACGACTTGCCGGAACGCCCGACCGACAAGGAATTACGGCAGATGGCCGAGGCCTGGTCGCCTTGGCGGTCGGTTGCGGCGCGGGTGCTGTGGGCCTATTACCGGGTGGCCAAAGAACGAGAAGGGATCAGATGACACGGGTTTTAAACGCGCTCCGGAAAGAGCCGGTATCGGGGGACACGCGCTCGGCCGTGGTGTTCGTGCACGGCTATGGGGCCAACGGCGCCGATCTGCTGGGGCTTGCCGATCCCTTGGGGGAACATCTGCCGGACACCTTGTTCGTGGCCCCGGACGCGCCCGAGCAGTTGCCGGGTATGCCGAACGGGTTTCAGTGGTTTCCAATCCCGTGGATCGATGGTTCGTCCGAGGAAGAAGCCCGGCGTGGCATGGAAATGGCTGTCGAAGACTTCAACGCTTTCCTTGATGCATTGATGGTGGATGAAGACTTGCTGCCGGAACAGGTGGTGCTGTTCGGCTTTTCACAAGGCACCATGATGAGCCTGCATGTCGCCCCGCGTCGCGAAGACCCGGTGGCCGGGATCGTTGCCTTTTCGGGCCGTCTGATTGAACCGGACATGCTGGCCGATGAGGTTGTCAGCCGAATGCCAATTCTGCTGGTGCATGGCGATGCTGATGATGTGGTACCCCCACAATCGCTGCCCGAAGCAGCCGAGGCGCTGCAGGAAGCAGGGTTCAAAGAGGTCTACGCCCATGTGATGAAGGGGACCGGCCATGGTATTGCCCCCGACGGTCTGAGCGTTGCATTGGCCTTCATGCGCGACAAACTGAGCCTGTGAGCAGGCCGCACCCGAGCCCGGTTGGTTGTTGAATCTGACTGAACCGGGCGTCCGAACTACCTTCGAGACAGACGCAAAGCAAATGCGATATTTTTGTCCAGACGTTCCTGTTCGACCATTTTGTAGATCAGTGCAAGCATTTCGTCGGGATGCATGTTTTCCAGGTGTTCCATTAGTTCAGCGAATGTTTCAGGGGTGCTGACATCAATGGACCTACGGCTATCGTCCATGCCTTCATGGTCAATGCCGTCCGGCGATGAGAAGAACCAGTCTGTACCACTGGGTGCCGCGCCAGGACTGGGCGCGTCTGTATCTCCGATCCCATGCAACCAGAGGACACTGCCGGGATCATCTTCATCCATCATCGGTTTAGAGCGCGAATCCAGATGCGCGTCCGCGGCGGTGAACGCAAGCGCCGCGATGTCGATTTCTTCTCCCGCATAGGGAGAATCAAACAGTCCGTCCATAACTTACTCCCATTTCAATCATTGGTTTCCAGATGCCTAATAGAGATGGGAGCAACCGGCATAATCCGAAATTAATTTTCATTAATGTCGCCGCTGAACGGGACCCTAGCGACGTGGGCGACGGTCCCGTTTTCGACTTCCTGACACCGACGGCAACGCAGGCATGACCAGGGTTTCCCATTTTCCAGACGGTAAACCCCCAAGCGTCCAATCCCCGATCCGTGCCCTGATCAGGCGGAGGGTGGGGTGGCCCACAGCGGCGGTCATGCGCCTTACCTGACGGTTCTTGCCTTCCCGGATCGTCAGTTCAATCCAGCTGTCCGGAACGGTCTTACGTTCGCGGATAGGCGGGTTTCGCGGCCAGAGACCATCGGGTTCGTCAATCTGCCGCGCCCGAGCAGGTCGGGTGAAACCATCTTTCAACTCAACCCCGTCGCGCAGCGCTTTCAGTGCGGCAGCGTCTGGAATCCCTTCGACCTGTACCCAATATGTCTTGGACATTTTGTGTTTGGGATCCGAAATCTGGGCCTGCAGGCGTCCATGATCCGTCAAAAGCATCAGCCCTTCGCTGTCGCGATCCAGTCGGCCCGCAGGGTACACACCGGGCAGGTCGATGAAGTCCGATAAGGTGCTGCGCGGGCTGTCCACGTTGGCGCGGTCGGTAAACTGCGGCAGGACATCGAACGGTTTATTGAATCTGATGAACCAGGACATGCCCCGCCATAGCCTGACGGGCACGCTGTGTGCAACCTGTGGATAACTGTCATGCGGCTGTTACCGATTCGGCTTACCCAATCTTCGACATATTGTGGAAACTCAGGGCTTGTCAGAGATTTACCACGATATATAGTTATCGTAAGGCCGGGGCGGGTGTTCCCCGCTCTGATGTCAAAAATGGGCAGAGCAGAGCGAGGAGCGATTCTATAATGGATGGAGAATTCAGGACCGAATTTGTCAGGGAGCCAGGTGCGCTCAAGCATCATCCGGCATTGGTTTTGAACGCCGATTATCGCCCTTTGTCCTATTATCCGCTGTCGCTCTGGCCGTGGCAGGAGGCGATCAAGGCGGCTTGGCTGGATCGCGTGGACATTGTCGCCGAGTATGACGAAGTTGTCCGAAGCCCGAGTACCGAAATCCGAATACCCTCGGTCGTTGTTCTGAAAGATTACGTAAAACCCAGAAAGCGCGTGGCCTTCACGCGCTTTAATTTATTTCTGCGGGACGAATTCAAATGCCAGTACTGCGGCAGCCGCGATAACTTGACCTTTGACCATGTCGTGCCCCGTGCCGCCGGTGGGGTCACCAGTTGGCAGAACGTGGTTGCCGCGTGCAGCCCCTGCAATCTGCGCAAAGGCTCCAAGTCGCTGCGGCGTGCCGGGATGACCCTCCGCAAACCGCCCAGGCAACCGGACGCCGAAGCCCTGCGTAATATCGGTCGGAAATTTCCACCGAACCACCTACACGAAAGCTGGATCGACTTTCTGTATTGGGATGCGGAGCTGGACGCCTAAAGCTCAGCGCGCGCGCCAGGCGGCGATCCAGATCAACGCAAGCCCGAACGAGACAATCGCGTTCCATCCTGCCATGGACACGCCCAACATTTCCCACGGGATTTCGTCACAGCGCACCAGTGGCGCGGACATGATCTGATTCATCAGTTCTTCTGCCGACAAACCGCTGATATCGCCCGAGGTGCAACTGGATGGACCTTCCCACCACTTCTGTTCCACCCCGGCGTGAAACACACCGATCCCGGCGGTGATCAAGGCAGCCAAGGCGCCGAAGATCGGCAAGATACGCAGGCCGGGCAGGGCGAGCGCAAGCACCCCAATCACCAAAGCAGCGCCATGCGGGTAGCGTTGCCAGATGCACATCTTGCACGGCGCAAGCCCGCCAATGTACTGGAACGCCCAGGCCCCAAGCAGCAAAAGCGCGGATCCTCCGGCAGCCAGAGCAATAAGATTTCTTTTAGTCGTCATAGGTAACGCACCGCAAAAAAGCCGCCGAACAGCAAGATTATAAACAGCGTGAACATCAGGCCCAGGCGTTTTTCGATGAAATCACGGATCGGTTCGCCGAATTTCCAAAGCAGACCTGCAACGATAAAGAACCGCAAGGCACGGGCCAGAATGGATGTTGCAACGAAGGTGCCCAGCGGCATTCCCGTCCATCCGGACATGATGGTGATGACCTTATAGGGGAACGGCGTAATTCCGGCGGTGAGAACCGCCCAGAAGCCAAAATCGTTGAACCGGGTGTTGAATTCCTCCATAGCATGCGCTTTGCCCATGGCCTCAAGGATCGGCTGGCCTACGCTTTCGTAAAAGAACGCCCCGATTGCATATCCAAGCAAGCCACCCAGCACGGACGCGACCAAGGCAACCGTCGCGATCAGCCAGGCCTTGGACGGGCGGGCCAGGATCATCGGAATCATCAGCACATCAGGTGGAATGGGAAAAAAAGAGCTTTCGACAAACGCCACAACGGCCAAAGCCCAAAGGGCATGCGGGTGATCGGCCAGACGAATGGTCCAGTCATAAAGCGAACGCAACATAAATCACAAAATCCATAACTCCGAGCGCTCAACCCAAATCATGCGACCGGATGACCGTCAACCTCCGGGTTTCCAACAATCCTTGAAATAGGCGTTTTTTGCCTCTGGACCTTCCCGGTTCGGGGCGCTAATCCAGTGTCCGTGGCCCAAGTGGCGGAATGGTAGACGCAGGGGATTCAAAATCCCCCGCCTTCACGGGCGTGAGAGTTCGAGTCTCTCCTTGGGCACCACATTTTCCAAGAACTGTTCGCATCCTTTTGCTTCAGGCGCGTCAGGCATCGGCTTGAACGGTGGTTAGGCTTGTGGCAAAGTTCTGGGGTTTGTTCCTGAGGATTGTTAACCTCCTGACCCTATGTCGTATTTCATAACGCTTCAGTACCTTCGGGCGATTGCTGCCGGTTTGGTGGCCGTTTTCCATATTTGTCTGTTTCTCCCGGATCGTTCATTTTATCTGGGCAACTACGGCGTCGATATCTTCTTTGTTATCAGCGGGTTTGTGATGTACCTGTCCGGGCACAAGCTGGCACCGCAGGAGTTCATGGTTCACCGGATTAGCCGTATTGTCCCGCTATACTGGACCGCGACTTTTGCGTTCATCGCAATGGCTGGCATTACAAGTGTTTCCATGGAGGAGGTGTTCAAAACGCTTTTCTTCATCGCTTATGCCGATCCGGAAACAAAACCGCTGGTATCGCCAATATTGACCGTTGGTTGGACACTAAACATGGAGATGTTTTTCTATGTCTTGTTTGCGATAGGGCTTGCCCTGTTTCGCCGGTGGCTGGTTAGCGGTCTGGTCGCCATTTTCATTATTCTCATTGTCGTTGGAAGGCTGGTCCCGGATTTGGGGCCGGTGGCAGAATTCTACACAAAAGGGATTTTGCTGGAGTTTGCGGCGGGTCTGGTCATCGCGAAAGGTATGGCGGATGGGTGGTTGAAGCCGGGGCCAATAGCCGGGGTTCTTCTGTGTATCCTGTCGCTGGTTGCCTTGGCGCTGCTGCAAGACGTGGGGTGGAGGATGATCAGATGGGGAATACCCGCCTGCCTCATCGTCGTTGGGATGCTCGCGCTCGAACCCGTTTTGACGCGGATCAGGCTACCGGTTCTTGAGACGCTGGGCGACGCGTCCTACGCCTTGTACCTGAGCCACCTTATGGTGATCGGGCCGGCGATCTTGGTTCTGGAATTGGTTTTAGCCCCTGATCACTGGCTGATGATTGTTGCCGTCTTTGTTGTTTGTCAGGCCGCGGCCGTTGGCATCTATCGCTTCTATGAACGCCCGGTGAACCTTTGGTTGAAATCACTGAGGCAACGGCGTGTTGCAAGCGGGTAATCTGATCGGCGCGGCGGGGTATCAATATCCCGTCCAATTCCTCTTGTTCGGGCTGCCAAATCGCCCCTGGGCGGGGAAACTTCCTGATTTCGCGTCAAATCTGAGGCTTTGAGGCATCCTCCAAAGCAGCGGCCTTGACATTCTTTGTGTCTGAATGAAACCTCAGAGCGGTTGGGAGACACTGGAAAATTCAAAAAAGTTGCACGCGTTGCAAGACGTGCTGGTTTGGCTTATCGGCACGTTCCCCGGGCAAGGGGCCTTTGTCTTTTTCGCCCACTAAATAAAAATGGGAGTTCTTAAATGAAAAATCGCAGCAAGCTTAGCCTCGGCGCATTTGTGACCGCTGCCATGATGGCTCCGGCGGCTTACGCCGAAGAGTTCATCACCATCGGCACCGGTGGCGTGACGGGCGTTTATTATCCGACGGGTGGCGCGATCTGCCGTCTGGTCAACAAAGGCCGCAAAGAGCATGGCGTGCGCTGCTCGGTCGAATCGACCGGCGGTTCCGTCTACAACATCAACACCATCCGCGAAGGCGAGCTGGAGTTTGGTGTGGCACAGTCCGACTGGCAGTACCATGCCTATAACGGCAGCTCGAAATTCGAAGAGGCTGGC
The DNA here is from genome assembly GCF_965243365.1 of Ruegeria sp. Taxonomy (GTDB): domain Bacteria; phylum Pseudomonadota; class Alphaproteobacteria; order Rhodobacterales; family Rhodobacteraceae; genus Ruegeria. The sequence goes on from NZ_CBDEUW010000002.1 coordinate 3,215,966, forward strand.
CCCTTCGAGAACCTGCGCGCCGTATTCTCGGTTCACCCCGAGCCGTTCACCGTTGTGGCCCGCGCCGATTCCGGCATCGCCAACTTTGAAGACCTGAAGGGCAAGCGCGTCAACATCGGCAACCCCGGTTCCGGTCAGCGCGGCACAATGGAAGTTCTGCTGGGCGAAATGGGTTGGACCACCGACGATTTCGAACTGGCGACCGAGCTGAAGGCGGCCGAACAGTCGGCGGCTCTGTGTGACAACCAGATCGATGCGATGGTCTACACTGTCGGTCACCCTTCGGGTTCGATCCAGGAAGCCACCACCGCCTGCGACTCGGTTCTGGTGAATGTCAGCGGCGATGCCGTGGACAAGCTGGTCAACGACAACTCGTTCTACAGGACCGCCACCATTCCCGGCGGTATGTATCGTGGATCTGACGGCGACACCGCTACTTTTGGTGTGGGCGCGACCTTTGTGACTTCGGCGGATGTGTCGGAAGACGCTGTCTATGCGGTTGTCAGCTCGGTCTTCGAAAACTTCGATGACTTCAAAAAGCTGCACCCGGCATTCGCCAACCTCAAGCCCGAAGAGATGATCGCGGATGGCCTGTCGGCGCCGCTGCATCCGGGTGCCGAGAAGTACTATAAAGAAAAAGGCTGGATTCAGTAAGCCAGGCCTAATGCAGGGTGCCCACGGGCGCCCTGCCACCCAAGCCCGTAGAAACGGGTGATTCAGAAGGCCGGAAAAGGCCGCGACGGGGAGACATTTTCATGAGTTCCGACACACAGTCCAATCGTCCACTTTCCGAAGAAGAGCTGCAGGAGCTTGTAGCCTCGTCCGACGCGGGTGGACGCAATCCAGTCGGTAATGTCGGAGTTTTTCTGGCGGTTGTGGCGGCAATCTGGTCGATCTTTCAGGTCGTTCTGGCCTCGCCATTGGCGAATTATGTTCTGCCTGGCAGCGTAGTGAACAACGCGCGTCAGTTCCACCTGGCCTTTGCCATGTTTCTGGCCTTTGCGGCCTATCCTGCGCTGAAATCCAGCCCGCGTGACTACATTCCTGTCCAGGACTGGATCATGGGCCTGCTGGGTACGTTTGTCGCGCTTTACGGTTATTTCTTCTATGAAAAGATCGTCGACGCAGGCGGCCTTGCAGATGACACAGACAAGTGGGTCGCCCTTGTTGGTCTGCTGCTTCTGTTCGAGGCCGCGCGCCGCGCGCTTGGCCCGGCTATGGCGATTATTGCGACGATTTTTCTGGCCTATGTGTTCTTCGGCTCATCCGAGTGGGTGCCTGAAGTTATCCGTTGGAAAGGTGCCAGCCTGAAGAAAGCAATGAGCCATATGTGGATCACCTCCGAGGGCGTGTTCGGCATCGCTCTAGGCGTCTCTACGAAATTCGTGTTCCTGTTCGTGCTATTCGGAGCATTGCTCGATAAGGCCGGGGCAGGGAACTACTTTATCAAAATGGCCTTTGGTGCACTGGGTCACCTGCGCGGCGGCCCGGCCAAGGCTGCGGTTGTGGGCTCGGCGGCGACCGGACTGATCTCGGGTTCGTCCATCGCCAACGTTGTGACAACGGGCACGTTCACCATCCCGCTGATGAAGCGCGTTGGTTTTAGCAGTGAACAGGCGGGCTCGGTCGAGGTTGCCTCGTCTGTGAACGGCCAGATCATGCCGCCGGTGATGGGGGCTGCGGCCTTCCTGATGGTGGAATATGTGGGCATCTCTTACGTCGAGGTGATCACCCACGCCTTCCTGCCTGCGGCGATTTCCTACATCGCGCTGGTCTATATCGTGCATCTCGAGGCGGTGAAGCGGAACATGCCCACGCTGGGCGACCGTGACGTGCATCTGGCGCGGACGGTTGTGGGGATGCTGTCCTTTTTCCTTGTCTTCGCCGGGTTGTGCTACGGCTCGCAATTCCCGGTCGACGCGGTCACCGCGTGGGTGCCGTCGGCGGCAGGTCTGGTGCTGAGCTTGATCGTCTGTGCCGTCTATGTCGCGCTGCTGTATCTGGCCGCCCAAGTGCCTGATCTGGAGCCGGATGACCCGAATGCCAAAGAGGTGCAACTGCCGGTCATTGCTGACATCTACAAAGCCGGTCTGCATTATCTGCTGCCGATCATCGTTCTGGTCTATTTCCTGATGATCGAACAGAAATCACCCGGCCTGTCGGCCTTCTGGGCCACCGCACTACTGTTTGTCATCCTACTGACGCAGAAACCGCTCAAGGCGATCTTCCGGGGCGAAAGCGACGTCTATAACCGCTTCATCGACGGCGTTGCCGACCTGTGGCAGGGCCTGATCGATGGCGCGCGCAACATGATCGGCATTGCCCTGGCCACGGCCACGGCGGGTGTAATCGTGGGCACCGTGACCCTGACTGGTGTCGGACAGGTGATGGCCGATCTGGTCGAATTCCTGTCGGGTGGCAATTTGATCCTGATGCTGGTGATGGTGGGTATCCTCAGCCTGATCCTGGGTATGGGTCTGCCAACCACGGCGAACTATATCGTTGTCAGCTCGCTGATGGCTGGGGTTGTGGTCGAACTGGGCGCACAAAGCGGGTTGATCGTGCCGCTGATTGCGGTCCACCTGTTCGTGTTCTACTTCGGCATCATGGCTGACGTGACACCTCCGGTCGGGTTGGCAAGTTTCGCTGCCGCAGCTGTGTCGGGTGGCGACGCGATCCGAACAGGCTTTACCGCGTTTTTCTACAGCCTGCGTACCGTCGCGCTGCCGTTTGTGTTCATCTTCAACACCGACTTGCTGCTGATCGATGTAACATGGGTCGAAGGCATAATCGTCGCCATATTCGCGACGATAGCGATCCTGGTCTTTACGGCGGGAACAATGGGCTATTTCCTGACGCATAGCCGCATCTACGAAAGCATCGCGCTGATCTTTGTCGCCTTTGCTCTGTTCCGGCCGGATTATTTCATGGACCGCATCTCGCCGCCTTATGCGTCGGTAGAACCATCCGCCTTTGTGGAAACCATAGGGCAGACGCCGCCGGGGTCCGAAGTGCGACTGGTGGTCAGTGGGCCAGACTTTGACACGCTTGAGATGACGGACACCACGGTCGTTGTAACCGTCGGCGATGAAGAAGGCGGCCAGGCGCGGGTGGATGCCATGGGCCTGCTGCTGCTGGAAGAGGACGGGTTGGTTAAACTGGAAGAGCCGTTGTTCGGCACACCTGTCGCGGATGAGTTGGACATCTTCGACTATTACGGGGATGAAGCTGTTCGCCTGACCTCGGTCAGCTTGCCGTCTAGCCAACCTCCGAAACAGTTGATCTATATCCCGGCGATGATCCTGCTGGGGCTGATCGCCTTCCTGCAACGCGGCCGTGCCGCCAGACAAGAAGAGGTGCCCGCATGATACGCTCTGTCCTTTGTGCCGTTGACGCCGGAAAACCGGAAACCGATGCCGAAGTGCTGCGACAGGCGGCCCGCATGGCTGATCTGGATGGCGCACAACTGGATGTGGTCACTGTGCTGCCGGATTATGGTGAGTCGTTTGTCGGTAGTTTCTTTGAACCTGAACATCACGAACATGCGATAGAAAACGCCCATAAAGCCTTGGAACAGCTGGGAGATTCTGTTCTGGGCGCTGAACGCAACGCAAAAGTGCGCCATGTCGTGGCGACCGGAACCGCGTATCAGGAAATTCTGCACACAGCCGAGTCTGCTGGCAGTGACCTGATCGTCATCGGGGCGCATCGTCCTGATCTGAAAGACTATCTGTTGGGTCCGAACGCCGCGCGTGTTGTGCGGCATTCGACCGTATCGGTGTATGTTGTTCGCTAGCGCGTGAATTGGGGCTGGCTATTCTGCCAATCCCAACGCCTGCAGGTACTCGAACCCAGGCAGAACATCCCGGCTGTCGCGCAATTCCAGAACCAGCCGGGCCGTTGGTGCGCATTGCACCAGCGCTTCGAAAACCGCGTGCCAGTTGACCGTCCCGCGACCCGGTGGCCAGTGGCGGTCTGCGTATCCATCGGCATCCTGCAGATGGACGTGCCCCAACCGCGCACCGGCAGATCGGACGAAATAGTCGACAGGCGGCGCACCGGTTGACCCGTGGGCATAGTGCGCGTGACCGGTATCCAGTGACACCTTTACGTGCTCGACCCCAAAGCTGTTGGCCAGTTTCAAGCGGTCGCTCGGGTCTTTGTCCTCGATGTTTTCGATCACTATTTCGATGCCCAAACGGCCTGCACGTGCAACAACCGGGACCAGAGTGTCATGGGTTCGGGCGATCATGGCATCCCGGCCCGTCGCATCCGCATCGCGGTTATTATAGCTCCAGGTTTTGTAAGGCGAATGCAGTACCATCTGCGTCGCGCCCAAAGATGCAGGGCAATCCAGCCCCTGATTCAGCCGCATTTGCACCACGGTCCGGACTTCGGGATCGCGGCAATCGAGCGGCAGATCGTAGAATGGGCCATGAATGCCCAATCGGCCCTCATAGCCTTGCAAAGCGGCCTTGGCTGACGCCACCAAATCCAGCGCGGGATCGCCCAGGTTCTCGGGGAAGATAAGATCCTGAATCTCCAGATCTCGTTGGCCATCAATCAGCCAGTCGCGATGCGCTGCCAGGTCGGCCACCATCAACGCGGCGCCTATTTTCAGTTTTTTCATGAGCAGACCCTTTCCGTTGCGGTCCGCAGTAATGACAAGCTGTAACACCCTGACGACAAAGCCTCAGTAGCCGGTCATCTCCAGATATCCGCGGCCCGAATGACTGCCCGAGACGTGCACGGGGCCTTCCCAATATTCGAATCTGGTGTCCATCCAGGCATCTGGTATCAGGGCCGACACCTCGACATCCAGTCCACGTTCAGGAATTTCGACGCGCCATTTTATGGGGATATCCCGTCCGGCGACTTCAGCTGTTTCTTGCGAAGTAAAGGTCGCGGCACCGTCGGGCAGGGGGCTGCTGTGTCCATCGGGGCCAATCCACGTCGCGGCGGTGAAATCTCCGCGCGCGCCACGTAATCGAAAGGCCATCAGTTTGTCGCCGTCTTCGAAGCTTAGCGAAAACCAATCCCAGCCGCTCTGGTCCGACGCTAGCGGTTGCGAGGACCATTCCCGGTCCAACCAGCCCTGACCCGTAACCGCGACATTCCGGTCCGGCAGGCGCAAAATGCCTTCGACCGTGTAAAACGGCTGCGAGTAGTAATAACTGGCCTGCCCATCGGCGGATTTAACGGAAAAACCGTTATCGCCGTGAAACACCAGCGGACCGGTGGCTTGCAAAGACAGCTCATAGCCGAAGTCGGTGTCGTTGGCGGCAAGAGACAAGGTGTCGATGTCTTGACCCCGCATGTGCCATTCGTCGATCCAGGCTTCAAAAGGTTGGGCCGTGACGCCAGCCTGACCAATTCCGCCACGCGACAGCCGCTCGGCGAAAAAGTGCATTTCGGGCGTGGTGACGGCGGCGTGGGCCAACCACAATTGCGGGCTTTGCCAACCTTCAGTGTCGTAAGGTTTCAGGGCCGAGCGGAATAGGGTCCATTGGATGCCGTAGTCCTGCCCATCCTCCCCGCGTAAATTTGCGGTCAGGTACCACCATTCGATCCGATAGCTTGGGTGCGGGCCATGATCGCGTGGGAATGAGAAGGAATAGCCGGCTTGCGGGACATCAAACCCTTCTGCCGTTCCACCCAGCCCGGCATATCCTTGTGCCCAGCCTGCACAGGGCAGCCACAACATCAGCACGAGAAGTCTAACGTTCATTTGCAAATACCCTCAGAAGTTCAACCGGTGGCAAACGCATCAATCGCCACGCAGGCAGTGCGGCGGCCAAAGCGGCGGCCAGTAGGGTCAAAAGGAACAGCCAGAGCCAGTCGATTGGGAACAAGAACATCGGCAAACGCCAGCCGAAGGCTTGGACATTGATGACTGCCAACAAAACCCACGCCAACAGCAGCCCCAACGGCAAAGCCAGGCACGCAGTCAGCGTGGCCAGCAACAGGCTGCGCAACAGCTCAAGCCGTGCCAGTTGTGCGCGCGTCATGCCCAGCGCCCAGACCGGAGCCACCTGTGGCAGGCGTTGGGTCCATAGCGTCAAAAGGCTGGTGAGAATGGCGAAGCCTGCGACACCCAGCGTCAGTATGTTCAGCGCCGAGGTTACAACAAAGGTCTTGTCAAAAACCGCCAGTGATTGCGCCTTCATCGCGCTCTGATGGACAACCGCGCGCGGCGGTAGATCGAACTGTTCCCGTAGTTGTCGCGCCAGATTGCCGGCCATTTCCGGCGCAACGCGGATACCAAACCGACGCGAAGCAGTGCCCGGTGCAATGGCGTCAAGCTGCGTCATAGACACAATAGCTTGGCCAGTTGGGTTGCCATAATCGGAATAGACGCCTGCAATGTTCAGGGTATGGTCCGGGCTAAGGGTCACGCTGTCCCCGGGCCAAAGATTAGCGCGTCTGGCCAACTGCTCGTTAATCAGAATGGCACCGTCATACAGGACATCGTCCCATGCGTTGGGGGCACGCGCGATCAGCGGCCACTTCTGACGGTAAGTCTCATCATCAATGACGCCATACAGAAACAACGGCCCCGTTTCATGGGCCAGTTCGGCGCTGCGGATTGGAAGAACAGCGTCTGCGCGGGTTTCCAGCCAGCGCGAAACTCTGGCGGCTTGTTCTTCACTTGTCGCGGTCACGTACAACTCGGACGTCAGGCGTTGGTCCAGCCACCCGGTGAAGGTCAGGCGAAAGCTGGATACCATTGTGCCAACCCCGATGTTTGCGGCCAGTGCCAACAACAGAGCCATGAGCGCCAGTGAAAGATTAGGCAACTGCGCGCGCATATCGGCCCAGACCCACTGTGCGACGGGTCCGCGGGCGTATCGCGTGAAAATGGACAGAAGTCCTGACAAGAGGGTTGGCAGAACCAGGGCCGCGCCAGTCAGCAGACAGGCTAATAGCGCGAACCCTGTGATCAGGCCACCGGCAGAGAACAGCAATCCGAACCCGCCCAGGAGTAACGCAAGACCCAATATTCCTGCCAGACGCTGCGAGTTCGCTCTGCGCCACGCCTGTAATCCTGATCCTGCCAGTAGCGGCATACGCGAGAGCCGACACAAGGCTTGGCCACTGGAGGCAAGAGTGCCGCCGATAGCCATGACAAGCCCGGCCAATACCCAGCTTGGGCGAAGGCTGAGTTGCCCATCGACCGGTGCGCCGTAAAGCCCGCGCAGCGTTGCTGCGACATCGGGGATCAGGGCTCCGGCCAGAAAATACCCCAGTATCAGGCCAAGAAGACCGCCAATTAGAGCCAGCAGGACAAGCTCGGCCAGGATCAGCCACACAAGGCGGCGCATCGGCACCCCCAGCGCCCGTAAGGTGCGGATCACCCCGCGCCGTTGCGCGAAGGCCAAACCGACGGTTCCATGGACGATGAACAGCCCCACCGCGAAAGACAGCAGCCCAAAAGCCGACAGGTTGAGGTGAAAACTGTCGGTCAGCTGCGCAGTATCCGTCCGGGCAGAGGGGCTGGATCGTACAAGTTCAGGGGCGATCTGAGACAACCGCGGCAAGTTCGCGGGCTGATCTGGCAAGACAACAAGACGAGAGATCATGTTAGGCTGCGCCAGCAGGGTTTCCGCCACGCCGATATCCGTCAGGATCAGGTCCGGGGGCAGAGCCGTACTGGCAATGATTGGTGGAAATCCGTCTTGTCCGGAAAACAGGGGAGCGAGCTCCACCGGCACCAACAGGCGACCCGGCGCAGTTAGCACGTCCGCTGGATCAGGGGGTGCGCTGCTCTGTTCCGCTTGGGTGGTGGCGGGTACCGCGGGGTAGGTAACCATATCCACGCCCATCACACGGATTGTCGTACCATTCACCCGCAGATTGCCTTCCAGAACTGCGGCCACCTGCCAGCCCGTGCGCCGCAGGGCCACGTATTGCTTTAAGGGGATCGGACCGGCGGGGTGATGCAGCTCGTCAAACTGACCCAAAGCCAGTTGAGCATTGGCCCGAGCATAGCTGGCTCGCGCCTCGGCATTGATGGCCTGAACAGCGGACCACAAACCGGTCGCAAGAGCGATCCCGGTCAGCAGGGTTATCAATTGCAGCCGATGGCTGCGCCAATGCGACAGCAAAACCTGCAGGCACGGCCCGATCATGTGATCCGACCACCTGACAGATGTGCCCGTCGGTCCAATCGCGCGGCGATATCCTGCGAATGGGTGACAAGCAGCAAAGCGGCACCTGTTTCAGCGACCAGGGAAAGCATCAGGTCCAGTACCACCGCGCTTGCGGTCTCATCCAGATTGCCCGTCGGCTCATCTGCCAGCAACAGCTTGGGCCGTGTGGCCATCGCCCGCCCAATGGCGACCCGTTGCTGTTGCCCGCCCGACAGCTGTTCGGGGTAGCGCTGTAGCAGTTCTGCAAGGCCCAGGCGCTCGGCCAGTGTTGCTGTCCACTCTGGATCCTCGCGGTCGGCGAGGCGGGCATGGATCGACAAGTTCTGTTGCACTGTTAACGAGGGGATCAGGTTAAACTGTTGAAACACCAGCGACAGGGTGATCCGCCGCAGCGCTGCCCGACCTGTGTCATCCAGATTGGATATGGCGGTTCCGTCTAGGGTGATCTCACCCCCGTCGAACCCATCCAGAGCTGCGGCGAGGTGCAGCAAGGTGCTTTTGCCGCTGCCGCTTTCTCCGGTCAGGGCCAGTGTTTCGCCCTGATCCAGGTTCAGGGATACCTCACTCAGAACAGGCCGACCGCCGGGATAGGATTTTGAGACGTGGTCAATGGTCAGAAGCATCGGAAAGCTCGCATTGTGCAGCTCACAATGTGCAACCCGCACCGGCGGAGTCCAGCGCTGACCGCTATCCGGTTCCATTCGCCGCAGGCGCTGTTTCTGACGGTGGGGTTGTTCAAATCACATTGGCAGACCATTCTGGGGAAGTAGAGGGCGAGGCACGGGAAAGGACCGGCTAAATGACGTTGTCGCAGCAGATTCTTTGGGGCAGCATTTATCTGGGCGTCTGCTTTTTGATCGAGATCATCTTGCTGACATGGTGCGTCCTGACGCTGCGCCGGTTCCTTGAGAAATGGGAAAGCAGCAGCGCAATCCTGGCAACGGCCGGGCCCATTGGCATCGCGCTTGTATTCATAGTCTTCACACACACTGTGCAGGTTTGGATCTGGGCTATTGTGTGGGTTCTGGGGGATGTCTTGCCTGACTGGAATACAGCGCTGTATTTCTCGCTGGTGACATTCACGACGCTGGGATACGGCGACATCGTTCTGGGCGAGGGGTTGCGGATATTCGGTGCCTTTGCGTCGGTCACGGGACTTTTGGCATTTGGTCTGTCCACCGCATTCCTTGTTGCGCTGATGACCCGTGTCTTTCAGGAAAAGTTCTTTTCCTAAAGGATTGGGGCGAAAAGCCGTGCGATCGGCGCGCCAAAGCGAATATGCGCCGGTTGCTGTTGCAGGGACCGCGTGAGCTCGTAGCTTGCTTCAAAGTCGGTTTTCAGCATGTCATGCGTGGCTTGCGCGGCACGGCTGTCGAAGAAAAGCGCCATTGCCTCAAAGTTCAGCCGGAAGGACCGGTTGTCCAGATTGGTTGTTCCAACGGCGGCCAGCGTATCGTCGACCAGAATGACCTTTTGGTGCATGAACCCGTCGGTGTATCGGAACACCCGTGCCCCACAGTTGCGGATCTCGTCAAAATAGGCAAAGGCAGCCAGCCATGGCAGGCGATGGTCGATCACCTCGGGCACCAGAATGCGCACATCTACGCCACGTAGTGCCGCATGTTGCAGGGCCGTCATGATGTCGATGTCCGGCACGAAATAAGGGGACGCGATCCAAAGACGCTCTTTCGCTTCGGCGATGGCGGCAAAAAACATCATTGCACCGGTCTCGGTGTCATCTCCGGGGCCCGTCGCGACCAGAAGGGCATTCATGTCCTGTTCAGATTCGCTTCCGGCCCAGTCCAGTTGATCGATCAGATCCTCGTTGCGGGCCCAGTGCCAGTCTTCGATGAAGATCAGTTGTAGTTGCCGGACGATATGCCCTGTCATCTTCAGATGCGTATCGCGCCAGCGCCCGAATTTGGGGTTCTGACCCAGATATTCGACGCCGACATTATGGCCGCCAATGAACCCGGTTTCACCGTCAACAATCACGGTCTTGCGGTGATTTCGATAGTTCAGTTGAAATCGGAAATTCGGCCCACGTTGTTCGCGCGGGTCAGCTACATCGATTCCGCCCGCGCGCAGACCTTCAAGGTACGAGGACGACAATCCGTAGCTTCCAACCGCGTCCGTCATAAAGCGGACATGGACGCCGCGATTTACGGCGTCGATCAGGCGATCCCGAAGGTCGCGGCCCAGTGCGTCGTCACGAATGATGTAGAACTGGATAAGTATATAATTCTTGGCCGTATCAATGGCCTCAAAAATGGCTTTGAACGTGGCTTCACCATCGACCAGCAACTCGGCCCCGTTGCCGCGGGACACCGGCAGATGGGCCAGCGCCTCGAACGGGCGGGGATTGATGCGTAACGTCGCCGGGTCAGGTTTTGAGAAATCGGCAAAAGACTTGATGCCTTCGACCACCCTTTCGCTTTCCCGCCGCGCGATGCGGTAACCGCGAAACCGATGATGACCGAGGAACAGGTACAGCGGCACGCCCAGAAAAGGGGCGGTCAAAAGGAAGACCACCCAGCCAACCGCGCCCTGCGGTGTGCGGGCGGTCTGAGCCGCGCGCACGGCAAAAACGCCCGCGACACAGTACATTGCGAATACGGTTAACGAGACAAGCAGAGTCCACATTGGGGCGTTGAAGTCCTAAAGGTTCAGTTCGCGCCAGTGTAGATGCGTGACCAGTCATTTGCCATATCAACGATAACCCAGCCCATGTCGGGCCCTTTATCCAGCCCGTCGACAAGGCGACCTATCGGACTTTCGCGGTCATAAGCCCATTCCCGTTCGGCATCCGTGTGATGGACCAGAACCCCCAGCCGTGGCCCGTCACCGGCCGTTGTCCACTCCAGCATGGCAAAGTCACCATCCGAGTTTCCACCCGCAAGGATGGGGCGACGCCCGATAGTACGTTCGATGTTGATGGGTTTGCCTTCCTTGTCGTCGATAAACGCGATTCCGGTGGTTTTGGTAATCACCGGCGTTCCGGTCGAGCTGTCATAGGATGTTTCGCCATAGGTGCCCAGAACTTGCTCGGGGGGAATCCCATACGCCTCCTCGGCGAAGACGCGCATGAAATGCAGGCCGCCGCCCGAGACGATATAGGTTTTGAATCCCTCATCTCGCAGATAGCGCAGCAACTCGACCATCGGTTGGTAAGTCATCTGATGGTAAGGAAGGTCGGTCCTCGGATGGCGCGCCGTATCCAGCCATTCGGCAACTGCGTCCTGAAACGCGTCAACGGTTGCACCAGCATGGGTCGCATTGACCACTTCGATCAAAGCGTCATGCCCGCCTTTCAGAACGGTTTCGACATCCCCTTCAGCTGCTGCCTTTAACGCGGGGCTGGTCAGGATCGAAGGGTCCTGTTCCGCCAGATCAGCAAGACGGTCCATGGCAAAGATGAATTGGAAATACACCGGCTGCTCTGCCCAAAGTGTGCCGTCATTGTCAAAAACGGCGATCCGTTCAGACGGTGTGACGTAGTCCGTATGCGCCGGATCAGAGACCGCTTCGACGAACGAGATAATCCGATCCTTCGATTCAGAATCCGTCCAGCTGGGCAGGGGATCGGCGAAAGCAATCAGGGGCAGGGTGATCAGCAGAATCGAAAGCGATGGCAGTTTCATGGGAATGCTCCGTTTCAAATAATCAGGGGCCGCATAGTCAGCGGCCCCTGAAGTATCATAAGACCTTTCGCATCAATTGTTTGTCGGTTGCGACAGCTTCTTCATCACTTGGTCCAGGTTGAAGCTGGCTGCTTCCTGCCGCGGTGGGAATTCCTGGAAAGTGGCCAGGAAGCCGCCAACATATTGCTGCGCCGGAACCAGGAAATACGCCCGGTCCAACAGCCAGTCGTAATATGTATTCGACGTCCGGTAGGCGCGCTCATACGGATCGCGGCGCAGGTTGATGATCAGCGGGATACGCAGCTCGGTCCATGGTTCGATCCACGCCCGCAGGGTGGCCCAGGCCTTCTGCTCGAGGAAGATCAGCTTCCAGTCGTCAAAGCGCAGCGCGGTCAGATCGCCGTCATCCGAGAAATAGAATATCTCGCGACGCGGGCTTTCCGTGGTCTCTCCGGTCAGCAGGGGCAGGATGTTATAGCCGTCCAGATGCACCTTGTAGTCGCGCCCCATAGCAGGCGAGCTGTAACCGGCCATCAGCTTTTCCTTGATTTCCGGGTCACCGGCGATGGCCAGATAGGTCGGTAGCCAGTCCATGTGGTGGACGATCTCATTGCTGATCGATCCCGCCTCGATCTGGCCGGGCCAACGCACCATTGAGGGTACACGCCACCCGCCTTCCCAGTTGGTGTTCTTCTCGCCCCAGAACGGGGTCGCGGCTGCGTCCGGCCAGGTGTTCATGTGCGGGCCGTTATCGGTTGAGTAGTGGACGATGGTGTTGTCGGCGATGCCAAGCTCATCCAGCAGGTCCAGCAATTGGCCGACATGCATGTCATGCTCGATCATACCGGCGGTGTATTCATCGGCGGGGCCTCCGAAGATCTCATTCGCCTGTGCGCGCATCTCGTCCTTCACATGGGTGCGGAAATGCATGCGGGTTCCGTTCCACCAAACGTAGAAAGGCGTGCCTTCCGCGTCGGCCTGCTTGATGAAGTCGATCGCAGCGGCGAGCGTTTCCTCATCGACGGTTTCCATGCGTTTGCGGGTCAGCGGGCCGGTATCTTCGATCTCACCACCGGCGCTGGATTTGATCACACCGCGCGGGCCGTAGGCTTCGCGGAAGGTGCGACCGTCAGGTAGAATCGCATCGCCGGGATAGTCCTCATTCTCAGGCTCTTCCTCGGCGTTCAGGTGATAGAGATTGCCAAAAAACTCATCGAAACCGTGGTTTGTGGGCAGATGCTCATCCTTGTCGCCAAGATGGTTCTTGCCGAACTGACCGGTCACATAACCGTGGTCTTTCAGCAAACCAGCGATTGTCGGGTCCTCGACCTGCATCCCAAGATCCGCCCCCGGTAGGCCCACCTTGGACAGGCCAGTGCGGAACACCGATTGACCCATGATGTATGACGAGCGCCCGGCGGTGCAGGATTGCTCGCCATAGTAATCGGTAAAGATCATGCCTTCCTTGGCAACACGGTCGATATTGGGTGTCTGATACCCCATCAGCCCCATCGTATAGGCCGAGATGTTGGACTGTCCGATATCGTCACCCCAAATGACAAGGATGTTTGGCTTTTGATCCTGAGCCCAGGCTGGCATGGCCAGCACAACGGCCAGCGAGGCCACGGCAGCTTTGCGCAAACTTGTATGCCAGCTGTGTAATAAAGCAGAGGAAGGTAACATGTGTTGCTCCTGAACTTGCGGACTTTGGCAGTCCTTCGAATTGATTAGCGTTCGCGATTTGAATTGATTTCAATACTCGTCGATAAGCTGTAGATTTCCCGTAGAAATTCAGTTTGCTCGGGAATCGTATGGCAATAACGTAAGCTAGTGCAGCGGTTCCAAACCTATCATATGATAAAGTTGAAATATACAGATGTTAAAAAATCTGGAGTCCCAAAACCCGTTAAGACAATCAAGCTGGTTCACGGCTCGATCCCCCGCTTTTCAGCAGGCGTTTTGGGCTTGTGCGGTCAGTAAAAGCTACGAGCCCGATCAGGCGCTTTACCTGCTGGGCGACCGGGCCGATGGCATACATGGCGTGGTCCGTGGTGCGGTTAAAATCACGACGCCCGCAGATGACGGGCAGGACTTCACCATGCATCAAGAGGGCTGTGGGTTTTGGGTTGGCGACCTTGCGCTGTTCGCTTCGACGACGCGGCTGATCAGCGTTGTGGCGACCCAGCCCACCGAGACGTTGTTTTTTCCAAGTTCCCGACTGGATCGCATGGTCAGGGATAACCCGGAATTCTTGCGCGATTTCTATGCGTTATCCTACGAGAATATGCAGAAAGCCCTGCGGATCATCGCCAATCTTGGCGTGACGGGCACTTTGAAACGTCTTGTTCTGCGATTGCTTCATCTGGAGGAGGTGGCCGCTGACAGTGACGGCTGGATTCAGATTTCCCAGGAAGAACTGGCGGGGATGATCGCAGTGTCCCCGGTAACGCTGCATCGATCGCTGCACAGCCTGACAGATCAGGGATTGATTGAGGGCGGGTACGGTCGCCTCAGGATCAAGGACAGGGGTGCTTTGATTTCACTCTGTCAAAGCTGACTGGCTGCGCGTGTCATCTTCAGCCAGCCTGCCGTCCAGTGACATGAGAATTGCCACTGGGCGCAGGGCCGGAATGTGGCTGAAGATGATCAACAGGCAGACGGTCAGGGGGACACTCAGGAAGGCTCCGATCAAGCCCCAGATGGTAGTCCAGAAGGTCAGCGCCAGAATGACCAGAAAGGTCGACATATTGAGGGATCGACCCAGCATGGCGGGATCCAGAAAATTGCCAATCAAGAACTGGAGGGTGCCGCACCCCAGCACGATCACCAAAAAAGGGCCGATGCTCTCGAATTGAACCAATGCGATCATGGCAGGAAAGACCACCGCGATGATTGAGCCGATGGACGGGATGAAGTTCAACGCGAAGGTCAGCACGGCCCAAGTCTCGGCATATTCCAGCCCCAAGGCGCGAAATACCGAGTAGCTGATTGTGGCTGTGATCAGGCTGATGAAGGTTTTGACACCCACATAGCGTTGCAAACTATATGAAATTGCATCCAGAATGGCGGCGAAATCAGCACCAAGTTTCGGGCTGCCGGCTGCAAGCCTGATCTTTTTTCGGAACGCCAGCCGCTCGGCCATCAGAAACGCCACATAGAGGCTGATCAAAAAGAACTGGTTTAGCAGAGAGGTTGCGCTGCCCAGCAATATACGGGCGACGTACGACATGTCGATGCTGACCAGATTGTCCCGGATAAAGCTGGTTACGTCATTGCCCACCAGCCCGGTGATGCGGTTCACAGCCGTGTCGAACTGGTTTTCATAAGTATTGATCGAGCGCGCGAATTGGGTGGCCTGACTGCCCAGCACGTACATGATCATGAATAAACCGGCCAGAACCACCGTGACTCCGGCGATGTTGGCAAGCCAGACCGGAGCGCGCGTCACCGCACGGACGCGATCGGCCAGCGCGATAATCAGGACGTTGACCAGCAGAGCCATCGTCAGCGGGATCAGAAATCGCGCCCCTGCATAAAGCCCCACAACGACCAGAGTCGCCACAATGCAAATATCTCGTACCGCAGCCAGCGTCAGGCGCGAGCGGGGCGGGCTGCTGTCTGGGCTGTCAGAGGTCATGCGGCTGCCTAGTTGATTACGTATCGCGATCCTGCACAGCCCGACGTGTTTATGCAATCCGGTCAGGCATTTATCGGCAAGAATTCAGCATTCCAGCGGTATTGCCATGTTCAGCCAGGTCAAAACGTGGGTTAGGGTCCAGATATGACACGCGCTTTGATTCCATCGACAGGCCAATTCCTTAACGCCTTTTGGCTGGCCCTGCGTCGGTTCAACAACAAAGATGGTTTTGTCATGAGCAGCCATGTCGCCATGTCTTTGATGATGGCACTGTTCCCATTCGTTCTGTTTACCGTGGCTTTGGCCGGTACATTATCCCAAGGCTATGTCACTGATGAGTTGATTGAGTTGATCTTCGGGGCTTGGCCCAAAGATGTTGCCGACCCGATTGTGTCCGAGTTGCGCGCAGTTCTAAACGGGGCAGGGACGGGCGTGATCACCCTGGGTGGTTTGCTGGCCGTATATTTTGCCTCGAATGGTGTCGCTGCCGTGCGCAAAGCCATGACGCAAGCCTATCACGATCAGGACCACTGGCCGTTCTGGAAGACACGTTTGATGTGTCTGGTGCTGGTTATTCTTGGCGGAGCCGCCATTCTGGCGATTGCAGCGGTCGAGGTTGTGTTGCCGGTCTACACACGGCTGGTGTCTGAAAAGACGGATGTAAACGTGGGTCAATGGCTTTCTGTTGACCGCCTGCGTTGGACGTTCACAGTGGCCGTTCCGGCAGGGACCGTTCTTCTGGCACATCTGATCCTGCCGACACGTCGGCACCGCCTGTCACAAATCCTGCCCGGGGTGATCCTGACGCTTGCATTATGGGCTGCTGGGGGCTGGGGGTTCTCGATCTACATCGCTCAATTCGCCACGTACAGCGCCACCTATGCCGGGCTTGCCGGGGCTATGGCAGCGCTGATCTTTTTGTATCTGTGTTCAGCCATGTTGATCCTTGGGGCAGAGTATAACGGCGCGCTGATTGATCTTCGAAATGCGCAGCAGGTGACGGATTCAGGCTGATCATCAGGATTGCCGAAATGGCATCGAACGGGCTGATTTGCGCCACTTTACCGGCAAAATTTAACGATATGACAACCAGGAACGAACTTTTGCAGGTGCGTCATGTCTCAACGTTATTCCACCACGGTTCAGCTTCCCGTGGGGCGCCAAAAGACCTCGCTGGATCAACGCATCGCTGAACTGCGCGCGAAAAAGCCAGTATATGTGAACCATGGTGAGGCGTTGTTGCTGCAGGGAATTGCCAACGCGTCGTTGCGGGAACAACGGATCATTGATGGCAAGTTCGATCTGGACTAGGGGCGGTTAGCCCCGAAACCCGGTCGCGACGACAAACTTCTCGGAACTGTCCGACCGTGAGGCAGGCGGTTTTACATTCGCCACTTTGGTGAACTTCTGTTTCAGCAGTTTTTGCAGATCACCCTCGGCCCCCCCGGCCAGTACCTTGGCGACGAAAGTTCCACCTTCTTCCAGCACATCGAATGCGAAATAGGCGGCGGTTTCGCACAGAGCCATGATCCGCAAGTGATCGGTCTGCTTGTGGCCCGAGGATGCGGCGGCCATATCCGACATCACTACATCTGCCTTGCCGCCCAGCCAATCTTTGACCTTTTGATCGGCGTCATCTTCCATGAAATCCAGCTGGTGCACTTCGGCGCCTGCGACCGGTTCGACCTCTTGCAGGTCGACGCCCAGAACCGTCCCGATCCGCTTGCCGCTTTTCTCGCCCAGCGCATTGACGCGCTGCACCGCCACCTGCAGCCAACCACCCGGAGCACAGCCCAGATCGACCACGCGCGCGCCCGGCACTAGAAATCGGAATTTATCATCCAGTTCCAATATCTTGAAGGCCGCACGCCCGCGATATCCTTCGGCGTTGGCGCGCTTGACATACGGATCGTTCAACTGCCGTTCCAGCCAACGGGTTGAGCTGAGCTTGCGCCCGCGTGCTGTCTTTACTTTCACCTTCAGGTCGCGCTGCCCGCGGCCTGAATTGTTTTTTCCGCTCGGCGTCTTTGCCATGCGATCAATCTCCTGGAAGCTGTCAGGTCCATACCGTCTTGCCCGAAGCTTATCAAGAAGGGCCTAGCTTCTTATTATCAGGTCTGGCCAGGGGGAAGAGATATCAAACGCCAGCCATCCAACGCCATTCATGAGGTGCGAAATGGCAGTGGGTCGTTCCCGAGGCGTGTTGTCGAAGCTACGCAACAAATCGCGCGCGTCCGGCGCCTGTGAGGCCGGGACAGCGATGTGAATGCCGCCAATCGCCAAAGCCCAATGTGGGATCATGTTGACAAGGTTGAACCCCGGGCAAAATACATCATACCCAGCCGCTTCAAGCGAACAGATTGTGGTGGAGGCCGTGCTGGTGCGATAAGCGATCGCTATTATTGTCCAGTCCTCAATCGGCAATCAGAACGGTCCGTCTTCCAATACACCATCCGCGCTCATCTGCGCATAGAGCAAACCCTCGCGCAGGCCCCGGTCCGCCACGGAAAGGCGGTCGGTGGGCCAGCATCTGAGCAACGCCTGCAAAATTGCCGAGCCGGACATGATCAGGGCCTGCCGATCATCGCCGATACGCGGATCCCGGCGACGGCCCTGAGGGCCGAGTTCCAGATAGCCTCGTATGACCTTGTCAATCTGATCGCTGGTCATGCGCAGCCCATCGACCTTGGTCCGGTCATAACGCTTGAGCCCCAGATGCGAGGCCGCGACGGTAGTGACCGTGCCGCTGGTTCCGACGATCTGAAACCCTTCGCGGGTTTGTTCATCCTTGTAGGGCGCGAAATCGGCCAGATTCTCCTCGAAAAACCAGCTCATAAGGGCGAAACGCGCCGAGTCGTCCTCAACGTCGTTGAACTGGTCCCGCAGTGTGGCGACACCCAAGGGGACACTGATCCAATCCACCACCTTGGCGGCCGGAAAGGGGCTGTCGGCGGTATGGAAACCGTTATGCAGCCGCATGATCGCCGCAGGGCGGTCGCGACGTGGCACGGATGAGATGTCAATCCACACCAACTCGGTTGAACCGCCGCCGATATCGACGACCAACAACTGTTCCGTCTTGGTCGAGACCAGCGGGGCACAGGAGATGACCGCCAGACGCGCCTCTTCCTCGGGCTGGATAATCTCAAGCGTCAGACCGGTCTCTCGTTTGACCTGCCGAATGAACTCGCGTGAATTCTTGGCACGGCGGCAGGCCTCGGTCGCGATCAAACGCATCCGTCTGACCTTGTTTCGCTTCAGTTTCTGCTGGCAAATCCGCAGCGCTTGAACGGTGCGGGACATCGACGCCCGCGACAGACGTCCGGTACGTTCCAGACCCGCGCCCAATTGCACGGATTTGGAAAAACTATCGACCACATGAAACCCGCTGCCCTTGGGCTGGGCTATCAACATGCGGCAGCTATTTGTCCCCAGATCCAGTGCCGCATATAATGCATCCGGATCGGGTCTTGCCGGCGCGGGGCTTTCGACCGCCTTCGGGAACGCGCCCGCACCTTTGGGACGCTTGGGCGCCATCGTAACGCCCTCCGATTTTCGAGTTACCCTGACCATAGGTCGCGCATTCCGATCACGCAAGACGCTCATTAAAGTCATGAAGATTTTGATGTGAAGCCTGGGGTGATCTTAGGATACAAGCCCGGTACACCACTGTGGGCAAAAACGTCGCTGGAAATGCGTCGGGTGTCGAAATTCGACCGACCCGAGCCCACATTGAAGTTTAGAACCAGCCCATCGGGTTAGGAGGAATCACAGTAATGCCTGACGTCACCATCGTATATTGGCGCGATATTCCCGCTCAGGTCATCGTCGGCAAAGGCCGTCGGGGTGCCAAGCGGCAGTTGGAAGAACGGTTCGAGCAAGCCATCGACCGCGCTGCCATGAAGGTGAATGCCAAGGACAGTGATGCTTACCTGGCCGAATGGCGCAAGGCCGAGCCTTTTGCGGTTGAGGGCGACCCGTCCGAGATTGCCGAGGCGCAGGCGGTGCGTCTGGAAACGGAATACGATCAGGACCGCATCAAGGCTCTGATCGCCAATGACGGTTGGGCATGAGCCCGAGACAGCTATGGGAGGCCGCAATGGCTTTGCTGAACTTCAAGAAACGTGATGCGGTCGAAAACGGGCCGGTGAATCCGACCGTCGAAGCCTTTTTGCAAGGCTATTCGATCGAGGTGATGCCCCGCACCGCTGAAAAGGTCGAGGATTTCCGCGCGCTGCTGCCCGAAGGCACCCGCGTGTACATCGCCCATATCGAAGGTACTCCGATTGAGGATATGGTGAAGACGGCCAAGCGCCTTGCGGATGAGGGCTATCCGGTGATGCCGCACTTCCCGGCGCGGATCGTCAAAGATGCTGCGACGCTGGAAAACTGGATTTCAATGTATCAGGGCGAAGCAGGGGTTGACCAAGCGCTGCTGCTGGCCGGTGGCGTTGCCAAGCCGCATGGCGATTTTGACAGCTCGATGCAGTTGCTGGAAAGCGGTCTGTTCGACAAGGCGGGATTCAAGCGTCTTCACGTGGCCGGTCACCCTGAGGGCAACAAAGACATCGATCCGGACGGTTCAACTAAAAACGTAGACGATGCGTTGCGCTGGAAGCAGAAGTTCAGCGAGACGACCGATGCCGAGATGGCGTTGGCAACTCAGTTCGCCTTCGACGCCAAGCCGATCATCGCCTGGGCCGACAGCTTGAAAGAGGCGGGTATCGACCTGCCGATCCATATCGGCATCGCAGGCCCGGCCAAGCTGCAAACGCTGATCAAGTTTGCCATCGCTTGCGGTGTCGGCCCCTCGCTGAAGGTTCTGCAAAAGCGCGCCATGGATGTGTCGAAGCTGCTGCTGCCCTATGAGCCGACCGATGTTGTTACCGAACTGGCCAACCACAAGGCGGCCAACCCGGATTTCAACATCACCAACGTCCACTTCTTCCCGCTGGGCGGGATCAAGACCAACGCCAACTGGGCGATCAATAATGGCGGCGCTTCGGCGAAGCCTGCAAATGCTTAAGGAACGGACATGACCCGTACAGTCGTAGAATCAAAAACAAAAACTGCCGTTCTGGGCTTTGACGAACCGTTCTGCGTGATCGGCGAGCGGATCAATCCCACAGGCCGCAAGAAACTGGCCGCCGAACTGGAAGCGGGCGATTTCTCGACCGTTGAGAAAGACGCGCTGGCGCAGGTTGCGGCAGGCGCAACCGTTCTGGATATCAACGCGGGCGTTGTCTACAACTCGAACCCCAACCCGAATGAGACCGAGCCACCACTGATGCGCAAGATCGTCGAACTGGTGCAGGGGCTGGTCGATGTGCCGCTGTGCATCGACTCGTCCGTTCCCGGTGCTCTGGAAGCCGGGCTTGCCGCGGCAGAAGGCCGTCCGCTGCTGAATTCGGTCACGGGCGAGGAAGAGCGCCTGGAACTGGTTCTGCCGCTGGTCAAGAAGTACAACGTTCCTGTGGTGGCGATTTCGAACGACGACACGGGTATCTCGGAAGACCCCGATGTGCGTTTCGATGTTGCCAAGAAGATCGTTGAACGTGCTGCCGACCACGGCATCCCGGCCCACGATATCGTTGTGGACCCCCTGGTCATGCCAATCGGCGCGATGGCGACTGCTGGCAATCAGGTCTTCGCTCTGGTCCGTCGTTTGCGCGAAGAACTGGGTGTGAACACCACCTGCGGTGCGTCCAACATCTCGTTTGGTCTGCCGAACCGTCACGGCATCAACAACGCCTTCCTGCCGATGGCGATGGGTGCTGGCATGACGTCCGCGATCATGAACCCGGTCGCGCTTCCGGTAACGCAGAAGAAGATTGCCGAGAAGAAAGAGGCCGTCGCCGCCGCCGGTATCATCCTGCCTGAAGGCATGGACGATGAAACTTTCGTTCAGATGTTCGGCCTGGGCTCGACCAAGCCGCGCGCTGGTAAGGAAATGGAGGCCATCCGGGCCGCGAACCTACTGACCAACAATGACGCCCATGGTGGGGAATGGATCAGGTTCAACAAATCGCCGGATGAGGCCGGTGCAGCTGGTGCAGCCGGAGGTCGACGCGGCGGTGGCCGTCGCCGCCGCGCCTGATCTGCGGAACTTACGAGCTATTGGGGCCGGGCTATCAGCCTGGCCTTTTTCTATTGATACGGATCAATGTCGCCGTGGCTTTGTCCCTTCAGAATGAGGTAGATAGAAACTGTCTCAGGTGCGCCAATGTCCCATCACCCGCCGAAACTGTCAGATGCCGATTTGTCCAAGCGCTTGGGGAAGGGGACGTATTTGGAACAGCTGGTCGAATTGCAGGCCAAGCTGGCACTGATACAGCAAGCCTTTCTGTTTCACGGCCTCAAAGGTGTGTTGGTGTTTGAAGGGTGGGATGCCGCAGGCAAGGGGGGCACGATCCGTCGCATCAGTCAGGCGCTCGATCCGCGCAGCTTCAAGGTTTGGCCCATTGGCGCACCGCGCAATTATTACCTGAACCGCCACTATCTGCTGCGCTTCTGGGAACGCCTGCCGCCCGAGGGTGCTATTTCCGCCTTCGACCGCAGTTGGTACGGTCGGGTTCTGGTTGAACGGATCGAACATTTCACCCCGGAAGAGCGCTGGCGCGCCGCCTATCGCGAGATCAACGAATTCGAGCGTATGCTGGTGGATGACGGCACGCGCATCGTTAAACTGTTTTTCCACATCTCGGCAGACGAGCAAATGGAGCGATTTACGGAACGCCTTCGTAATCCGATGAAACGATGGAAACTCACCTACGAAGATTTCCGCAATCGTGAAAAATGGTCGGAAACCGAGATTGCCGTGGACGAAATGCTG
This sequence comes from Ruegeria sp., assembly GCF_965243365.1. Taxonomy (GTDB): domain Bacteria; phylum Pseudomonadota; class Alphaproteobacteria; order Rhodobacterales; family Rhodobacteraceae; genus Ruegeria. Next base: position 3,238,226 of record NZ_CBDEUW010000002.1, read on the forward strand.
GCCCGCACGTCGACCGAGCGTGCGCCGTGGCACGTTATTCCGGCGAACAACAAGAAATACGCGCGAATCAAGGCAATGGAGGCGATCGTTGACGCATTTTCAGACGGTGTCGACCTGGCCCCGCACCATCTGGATCGCAAAACGATCGAGGCTGCTGGGCGTGTGCTGGATGTGGATCAGGACCTGATCGACAGTTTGCGCGCACGCACGGATTGATCCGTCTTGAACCCGGACCCACAGCAAGGTATCCAATCAGGCGCGGCGGGTATGATGTAATGGTAGCCTGTCAGCTTCCCAAGCTGAACGCGCGGGTTCGATTCCCGCTACCCGCTCCAGAGGATTTAATTCATGAAAAACGAACTCACTTTACGCGCCCAGAAGCTGATCAAGGCGGGCGGTCCCGTAGGTGCGTTAGCAAGATTGTCCGAAGTTGCCGACCCGAAGGGCGTAGTTTTTGATATCGGCGTTAACTTCGGTACCGTCGCGCGGCATCTGATCCGGATTTTTCCCAACAACCAATGCTATCTTTTTGAACCTTTGCCGCAGCAGGCCGCTTACGTGACCGAGCGGTTCAGCACGTTTGACAACGTAAATGTTGTGGAAGAGGCATTAAGCGACAAGCCGGGCCGGGCAACGTTGAATGTTGGGAAAAGTCTCGGAACATCCTCTTTGCTATCGATGAACGATGCATCCCTGGAACAGCACCCCGAGGCCGAAGTTGATACTTCGATCGATGTGCAGCTCAACACGGTCGATTTGTACTGCGAGGCCGCAGGGATCGATCACATTTCATGCATGAAAATTGATGCCCAGGGCTCCGAGCTGAGTATTTTCAGGGGCGCGAGCCGCATGCTGTCCGAGCAGCGCGTCGATATGATTATGTTCGAATGGTTCGCCACGCCGCATTACGAGAATTGCCCACTGATCCTGGATTTGTGGTCGGAACTGGATCGCCATCACTACTCCATGTTCGATATCTTTCCCGGTCGCCATTTCCGCAACGGACAAAGGCGCTTTGGCGACGCCGTCTTTATCTCGGACAAGTTTCGTGAGGAGCGCCTGCCACTTCTCTAGGCGTTGGCGAATTCGCAGTTCGACCGGTTTCGGTGTAGCAGCGGCCGGTTACCGAGAAATCATCATCCTCTGCGACGGCGGCGGCGTCCTTGTTTTTCCTCACCACCGCTTCCGGTGTTGAATGAGGGCGATGGCAGGGAGACGACCTGTGCCAGTTCCGGGAACGGGTCGGTCTTGTGCGGGATTGCGTTTGCCGCAACAAAATGTTCCTGAAACTTGGGCTCGATGGCGGTTTCCACCTTCGTGATCTCGCGCACAACACGCTCGATCTCTGCCCGCGATCCAATGTTGCAAAGTGCAATCCGCGCGCCGGTGCCCGCGGCGTTGCCCGCGCTTGAGACCTTGTTCAGCGGCGCATCTGGGATCATGCCCAGAACCATCGCGTGTTTGGTCGAGATATGGGCGCCAAAGGCCCCGGCCAGCACCACCCGATCCACCCGGTCGACCTCCATCTCATCCATCAGAAGACGCGCACCTGCATAAAGCGCGGATTTGGCCAGTTGGATGGCGCGTATATCGCCTTGGGTTACGGTGATGCGCGGACCGCCCTCGGCACTGGCGTCATGGATGAGGTAAGCGTGGGTCCGACCTTCGGGAACACAGCGCGCAGTACCTGTTTGTTCGGCAGAGCCAATCAGGCCGCTTTCGTCCAACAAGCCAGCGATACGCATTTCCGCTACGGCTTCGATGATCCCCGAACCGCAGATGCCGGTGATTCCGGTGGTGGCGATGTCTTGATCGAACCCGTCTTCGTTGGACCACTTCTCGGATCCAATGACGCGGAACCGGGGCTCTTTGGTGACCGGATCAATTTCTATCCGCTCGATAGCGCCGGGGGCTGCACGTTGGCCCGAACTGATCTGGGCCCCCTCAAAAGCCGGACCCGTGGGTGAGGAGCACGCCAGGACGCGATTTGTGTTCCCCAGCAGGATTTCTGCGTTTGTGCCAACATCGACGATCAGGACGAGGTCTTCGGATTTGCCGGGTTCCTCTGACAAAGCCACGGCTGCGCAATCTGCGCCCACATGGCCTGCGATACAGGGCAAAATATAGACCTGCGCGCGCGGGTTCATGGTGGTCAGGTTCATCTCGTGGGCGGGCAGGGACATTGACTCGGAGGTTGCCAACGCAAACGGAGCCTGACCGAGTTCGACAGGGTCCAGACCCAATAGCAGATGATGCATCACCGGGTTACAAACAAATACCGTTTCCACGATCAGCGTCGCATCGATACCGGCCTCTTCGGCGATTGAACTTGTCAGATCATTGATCGCCTCGCGTACGGCTTTGGTCATTTCCTGATCGCCACCGGGGTTCATCATCGCGTATGAAACACGGCTCATCAGGTCTTCACCAAAGCGGATCTGAGGGTTCATCAGACCTGACGAGGCTTTGACCTCACCGGTCTCAAGATCAGTTAGGTGCGCGGCGATCGTGGTCGAGCCTAGGTCGATGGCCAGGCCGAACAGACCGCTTTCGTGCAGTCCGGGCCAGATTTCCACGATGCGGGCGACACTGTCCTTGTGACCTTTGTGAACTGCGACGGTGACTTCCCATTTGCCTTTGCGCAGAACCGGTTGCAGCTTGGACAGCAGCGACAGATCGGCAGTCACGGCCTCGATGTTCCATTGCTCGCGCAAGGCGCGCTCTAGCCGTTCCAGATCGCCGGTTGGGGAATGCATGTCGGGTTCTTCCGCCACCACGAAATACAGCCGGGTTGCCGGGTCCATGGTGATCGCACGCGCAGCGGCAGCTTTGCGGACAACCTGACGGTGCACCTGGCTTTCGGGCGGGACGTCAATAACCACATCACCCTGAACGGACGCCTGACAGCCCAGACGGCGGCCCGGTTTCAGACCACGTTTGTCGTTATACCGCTGCTCGACCGCGTTCCACTCGCTCAATGCGTCTTCAGAGACTGTGACCCCATGCTTGGGAAACTCACCGTAGCTGGGCGTGATCTGGCATTTCGAACAGATCCCGCGCCCGCCGCATACCGAATCCAAATCCACACCCAATTGACGGGCGGCGGTCAGAATCGGAGTGCCCACAGGGAAATGCCCGCGTTTGCCCGAAGGAGTAAAGACGACAAGAGGGTCGGTAGTCATGATTGGCCAGCCATTTCATATTCGCGCTTTTGCCGCAAGATATGGGTTTGTGCGCAAAGGGAAAGGCCAAACAGCGGCAGGTTTGGCGCGGTGAGCGTCGTTTTCGGTTGCGGCATCAGCGCGTGGGGCAAAACTACTTGGTGACGGGGGCTTTCCCTTACCTTCAATCCATGCAATAGGGTCACCGTCAAACGGGCTTTTGCATGGGGTTATCAGATGCAGATTCGTGAGGCACTCACCTTTGACGACGTTCTCCTGGTTCCGGGCGCATCCACAGTGCTTCCCGCGACGGCGGATACGACCACGCGCGTAACGCGCGAGATTACCATGAATATTCCGCTGCTCAGCTCGGCCATGGACACAGTGACCGAGGCGCGAATGGCCATTGCTATGGCGCAGGCAGGCGGCATCGGGGTGATTCACAAGAACCTCTCGGTCGAGGAACAGGCCCGCGAAGTGCGCCGGGTGAAGCGGTTCGAATCCGGCATCGTCTATAACCCTGTCACTTTGCGTTCGAATCAGACCTTGGCGGATGCTCAGGCACTGGTCGAGCGTTATAACTTCACCGGGTTTCCGGTGGTGGACGACACTGGTCGGGTTGTGGGTATCGTCACCAACCGCGACATGCGCTTTGCGACCTCGGACGATACTCCGATCAAGGCGATGATGACATCGGACAATCTGGCCATGTTGCAGGAACCGGCTGACCTGGAAGAGGCGAAAAGCCTGATGCGCGCGCGCCGGATTGAAAAACTGCTGGTGGTCGATGGGGAAGGCAAGCTGACGGGTCTTCTGACGTTGAAGGACACCGAGCAGGCGGTCCTGAACCCGACAGCCTGTAAAGACCAACTGGGACGCCTGCGGGTTGCTGCCGCGACATCGGTCGGAGATGCAGGATTTGAGCGGTCGGAACAGTTGGTTGACTCTGGCGTCGATATTATCGTGGTCGATACTGCGCATGGCCACTCCAAGGGTGTTCTTGAGGCCGTGACCCGTGCCAAGACATTGTCGAATGAAGTTCAGATCATTGCGGGCAATGTGGCAACCGCCGAGGCCACCAAAGCGCTGATCGATGCTGGCGCGGATGCGATCAAAGTTGGTATCGGTCCGGGCTCGATCTGCACCACACGCATGGTTGCTGGCGTCGGTGTCCCACAGTTGACCGCAATCATGGACTGCGCGGTGGCGGCTGGTGATGTACCGGTCATCGCAGATGGCGGCATCAAGTTCTCAGGCGATTTTGCCAAGGCAATCGCAGCCGGTGCGTCCTGTGCAATGGTAGGATCAATGATTGCAGGCACCGATGAAAGCCCCGGCGAAGTGATCCTGTATCAAGGCCGCTCGTTCAAATCTTATCGGGGTATGGGCAGCATGGGGGCCATGGCCCGTGGTTCGGCAGATCGGTATTTCCAGAAGGACGCTGCCAACGACAAACTTGTGCCCGAAGGGATCGAAGGGCAAGTGCCTTATAAAGGATCGGCGGGTGCAGTGATTCACCAGTTGGTGGGCGGTCTGCGGGCTGCGATGGGTTACACGGGCTGCGCCACAGTGGAAGAGATGCGTCGCAACTGCAACTTTGTGAAGATCACAGGCGCCGGGTTGAAAGAAAGCCATGTGCATGATGTTCAGATCACGCGCGAAAGCCCGAACTACCGGGTAATGTGACGCCGTAGGGCAGCCGTAATAAAGGATCGGAAATCTCGATGACACCGGCTGCCCGTTTTCAGGCTGCGATTGATATTCTGGACGACATACTGTCCGGCGCACCTGTCGAAAAAGCACTGACCGGCTGGGCGCGGCGAAGCCGGTTCGCAGGGTCCAAAGACCGCGCGGCCATCCGCGATCACGTCTTTGACGCCTTGCGGTGCAAGCGGTCATTTTCTGCCCTTGGCGGAGCAGAAACGGGACGGGGGTTGATGATCGGCCAGCTTCGCGCCAAGGGGCTGGACTTTTCACAGATATTCACCGGGGATCGCCACGCTCCGGAGCCTGTAGCGGCTTCAGAGTCGCCGAGGGAGTTCAGCGACGCGGCGGAACGCCTCGATATCCCTGGTTGGCTATGGCCAGAGTTTCAGAATTCGCTGGGAGAACAGGCCGAGGCTGCCGCGATGGCCTTGCAAACCCGTGCTCCGGTTCATTTGCGCGTGAATTTGTTGCAGGGCGATCAGGCCAACGCGGTGCGGCTACTGGCCCAAGACGGTATCGAGACGCGACCGCACTCTGCCTGTTCAACTGCGTTGGAAGTCACAACAGGTGCACGTAAGGTCGCGCAAAGCCGGGCCTATAAAAGCGGGCTGGTCGAGCTACAGGACGCAGCCAGTCAAGCCGTGGTTGCGTCCCTGGATATCCGGCCCGGGATGAGGGTGCTGGATTATTGCGCTGGCGGTGGTGGCAAGGCATTGGCGCTGGCAGCGCGCGAAAAATCCATTGTTGTGTACGCGCATGATGCCAACCCGGGGCGCATGCGTGACATTCCGGCGCGGGCAGAGCGGGCAAATGCGAAAATTGCAATTTTGACTAGTACGGAAGTCGAACACCATGCCCCGTTTGATATCGTTCTGACGGATGTTCCGTGCTCTGGTAGCGGCTCCTGGCGCCGCGCACCGGCTGGGAAATGGTCATTGACCCGGGAAACGCTGGAGACTCTGACTCAGGTTCAGTCCAAAATTCTCGAAACGGCTGCGCCATTAGTGGCGGCGGACGGAACGCTTGCCTATGCGACTTGTTCCATGTTGTCGGTTGAGAACGATGCGATGGTGGACAGATTCCTTGGCAACCACCCTGAATGGACCTGCGGATACCGTAAGTCGTGGCACGTTTCCCACGGCACAGACGGGTTTTACACGGCTCACTTGACGAGAAAAGAATAGGCTGAAAAGCAACCCTTGGGTGAATTTAGAATGTCTGATGCACTTGTTTGTTAAGCGCCGGTTAACCAATTGGCCCGAAAACTGCCCTGGTTCTGTCACGCTGAGAAGTTGATGCCCGATACAATTGAGAATTTTTCATCGCGTCCTTCTGAAAGGGAAGACACCCGTTGGCGTGTGATCTCTTTGTGTCTGGTGGCGGCTTTCTTGTGTAGTCTTCCCTTCGTTGGGATGTTCCCGGATCAATGGGACGCTGCGTTGACCGTTGTCGGGCTGTCGTTTTTGTTGGTGGTCCTCGTTTATGCGCTTTACGTGGTCGTCGTCGCACGCATCGATGCTCGACAAGCCCTGGTTCTGAGCGCGATGATTGAGGCGGAAGATGATGTCTGTCTTATCACCAACAGCCACGGAGACATACGGGTCGCGAATGCGCAAGCGCGTGACAGGTTCCGGATTTGCAAAGGACAGACGCTGGACGCTTGCCTGAATTCACTGCTTGCAAATCCCGGTGTCATTTTACTGCGACTTCTGGCTCGGACACGCGATCAGAGCCACGCATCCGAGAACATTGTCACGCAGGGGCAGGCTACCCGGATCAGTGTGACCCGGATTGAAAACGGCTTGTATTTCTGGCGGATCGCGCTGGACGCCGAAAGACCCTGGAATGACATCCCGTTTCCCATTCTGACGCTGGGACACGAGGGCGCAGTCGTTCGCGCCAACCCCGCTGCACAAGATCTTTTAGAAGATAGTGTAACCGCCGCGGGTCGGATCATTTCAAAGTGCGCCGCTTTGGATGGTGGGGCGCTTCGCCTGCAAACGAAAAAGGGTTCCGCTACGATGGTCGCGACCTTGTTGCGTCAGACAGGCGGGGATCGGGATATCCTGCTGGTTCCCGTGGCCGGGTCAGAACCGGATGGCGGGACGAAATCCTTTGCCGATTTGCCGGTGCCCATCATGCGACTGTCGCCTGCCGGGGAAATTCTGGAAACCAACCGACCAGCGTCTCGATTGATCGGGGAACTCCCGTCAGGGCCAACCAGGTTAGAAGATATCATGCAGGGGCTCGGGCATCCGATTCAGGACTGGCTGGCTCGCACGGCGGAACAGGACTTGCCGCCGCATTCAGAATTTCTACGCCTGACACGAAGCGACAAAGAAGTTTTTGTTCAGGTCACGTTGTCGCGCACCATCTGGGATGGAGAGGTTTGCCTGATTGCCGTTTTGAACGACGCAACCGAACTCAAGACGTTAGAGGCGCAGTTCGTACAGGGGCAAAAGATGCAGGCGGTCGGGCAGCTGGCCGGAGGCGTGGCGCATGATTTCAATAATCTGCTGACAGCAATTTCCGGGCATTGCGATCTGCTGTTGCTTCGCCACGACCAGAGCGATCCGAACTACGGCGATCTTGTCCAGATCAATCAGAATGCCAATCGGGCGGCCGCATTGGTCAGTCAGCTTCTGGCCTTTTCACGCAAGCAGACGCTTCGGCCTGAAGTGTTGGATCTACGCGATACAATCTCGGACCTTATTCACTTGTTGAACCGGCTGGTCGGGGAAAGGGTACGGCTAACGCTCAGCCACGATCCAGTGTTGAAGACTGTTCGGGCAGATAAACGGCAGCTTGAGCAGGTTTTGATGAACCTTGTCGTCAACGCCCGTGATGCGATGCCCGAAGGTGGCGAGATACGGATCGAAACAGAGGTCGTAGCCCTGGATCAGCCCATGACCCGTGATCGTGCCACGGTGCAGCCCGGTGAATACGTCACGGTCAAGGTGATCGACAGTGGCATCGGCATACCTGCGGACAAAATCCAGAAAGTGTTTGAACCGTTCTACACCACCAAACGCACTGGCGAGGGGACCGGTTTGGGCCTGTCCACCGTTTACGGGATCGTAAAGCAGACCGGTGGTTTCATTTTTGTCGACAGCATTCAGAATCGCGGAACAGAGTTCACGGTCTATCTTCCCGTTTGCACTGCCCGGGAAATATCGGAGCCCGAGGTGGAGGCTCCACAGGGCGTGCAAGGTACCAAGCAGGGCGAAGGTGTCGTACTGTTGGTCGAGGATGAAGCTCCGGTACGCGCCTTTGCCACGCGTGCTCTGCGGCTCAGGGGCTACACGGTGCTTGAGGCCGACTCGGCCGAAGCCGCTCTGCGCTTGCTTGAAGACGAATCCCTGTCGGTAGATGTCTTTGTGACCGATGTGGTTATGCCGGGCATGGATGGCCCAACTTGGGTGCGGCAGGCAATGGAGACCCGACCAGATGTGCGGGTGGTCTTCATGTCTGGGTATACGGAAGGAGCCTTTGGCGATTCCGGCCCCGAGATTGAAAATTCGACCTTTTTGCCAAAGCCGTTTTCCTTGAACCAACTGACCGAAGCGGTTTTTCAGCAACTGAGCTAAGCGGCTTATTGTGCTGACGCGTGGAGCTGAAATTCTGCGGCATGATCGCGACGAAATTGTTTCTCGACTGCTGGCGACAAGGTGAGATTTTGTTTCGGTGAAACGTTTTCCTGCGGAAGTTGGATGCTGCAGCCTAGCCTGTTTTCAAGGAAGTTCAGTATTTTGTCCTGACTTTCGTACTTGAAGACATGTGTCGCTCCGGCGCCGTTGCTACGGGTTTGAAAAAACTCGGTCTGGCTACCAACGTCGGCAAACGCAGGGCGATTCTTGCGCAGGTAAGCCTGAACAAACGCCTCAAAACTCACTTCGGTCGTGGAATTCGGGTGACCGTCCAGCTCTGGTCGGCTTCGGTATCGGTACCAACTACCCAGCCAATCAATGGGTTCGCGCACCACTGCCAGGATTTCCATTTCGGTATCGAACATCTTTTGGAAGATGTGTTGGAAAAACCTGTCATAACGGCGGACGGTAGCGTGTTTCAGTTCGGGTGGACCTGCAATAACCATGTCCGCCCGATCGCGGAGCGCCGTCAGGTAAGCTGAACTTCCGGTTTTGGGAACAGATAGAAACGCAAGGCGTTCTTCGTAAAAAACAAGCATTTTTCCCTTTACCTTCAATACGTTTCACTTTTCAGATTGTCGTAAACGACTCTTTAATACAATTGCCCAACAGTGAATTTTGTAAGTTTTTATTGAAATGTTCTCTTTTTGATCTCATAAGGAACAAGAGGCGAACAAAGCAGCGATTGCCGCCCGATCAAGGGTGTGACAAAAGGAAGGCGACAGGACAATGGCGGATCTTCTGACGATGAGCGACAAGAAAAACGCAGACAAGCAAAAGGCGCTCGACAGCGCGCTGGCGCAGATCGAACGGCAGTTCGGCAAAGGCTCGATCATGAAGCTGGGCGAGGATGCCAAGCAGGATATCGAGGCAAGCTCGACCGGCTCACTGGGGCTGGATATTGCGCTGGGAATCGGTGGTCTGCCGATGGGCCGGATTGTTGAGATTTACGGGCCTGAAAGCTCGGGTAAGACGACGCTGACCCTGCATTGTATTGCGGAACAGCAAAAGCGTGGCGGTGTATGTGCGTTCGTCGATGCAGAACACGCGCTGGACCCCCAATATGCGCGCAAGCTGGGCGTCGATCTGGATGAGCTGCTGATCTCGCAGCCCGACACTGGCGAGCAGGCGCTCGAGATTACTGATACCCTGGTGCGGTCGGGTGCGGTGAACATGGTCGTGGTCGACTCGGTTGCGGCGCTGACGCCAAAATCCGAGCTGGAAGGCGACATGGGTGACAGCAATGTGGGCGTTCAGGCCCGCCTGATGAGCCAGGCAATGCGCAAACTGACCGGTTCGATCAGCCGTTCGAACTGCATGGTCATCTTCATCAATCAGATTCGGATGAAGATCGGCGTCATGTTCGGCAGCCCGGAAACGACGACTGGTGGTAACGCGCTGAAATTCTACAGCTCGGTCCGTCTGGACATCCGGCGTATCGGTGCAATTAAGGATCGCGACGAAGTGGTCGGCAATCAGACCCGCGTCAAAGTCGTCAAGAACAAGGTGGCTCCGCCCTTCAAGCAGGTCGAATTCGACATCATGTATGGCGAAGGCATCTCGAAAATGGGTGAGCTGCTGGACCTCGGCGTGAAGGCGGGTGTGGTCGAGAAATCGGGTTCGTGGTTCAGCTACGGAGATGAGCGGATCGGGCAGGGGCGTGAGAATGCCAAACAATATCTGCGCGATAATGCCCGCGTGGCGCTGGAGATCGAAGATAAGATTAGGGCCGCGCATGGCCTGGATTTTGACATGCCACCGGGTGTGGCCGAGGATGACGATATCCTGGAGGCTTAGACACTCGCTGACGGGAACAGCAGAAATCCCCCGGTGCCCCGATGGTGCCGAGAATACTAGGAACAGGGCGGTCCATTGGGACCGTCCTGTTTCGTTCCTGGGGCCAATGCTGTGGACACTCCCGGGGCAGGGGGCTAAACCTTCGCAGACCCTTATGAATGCGCGCTGAGAGAGCCCAAAATGCCCACGCTGAATGATATCCGTTCGACCTTCCTGAATTATTTCGCCAAGCAGGGCCATGAGGTTGTGGCGTCCAGCCCTCTGGTCCCGCGTAATGATCCGACGCTGATGTTCGTGAACTCGGGCATGGTGCAGTTCAAGAACCTGTTCACCGGTGTTGAAACCCGCGACTATCAGCGAGCCACCACGGCACAGAAATGTGTGCGTGCGGGCGGCAAGCACAATGATCTGGACAATGTGGGCTACACCGCGCGGCATCACACGTTTTTTGAGATGCTGGGGAATTTCTCGTTCGGTGACTACTTCAAGCCCGAAGCGATTCCTTTCGCGTGGGAATTGATCACCAAGGAATTCGGAATCGACAAGAACCGTTTGCTGGCAACGGTGTATCACACTGATGACGAGGCGTTCGAGATCTGGAAGAAGGTCGGCATTCCGGAGGGTCGGATTATTCGCATCGCCACCAACGACAACTTCTGGCAAATGGGTCCGACCGGCCCGTGCGGTCCGTGTACCGAGATTTTCTATGACCACGGCGATCACATCTGGGGCGGACCTCCGGGTTCAGCCGAGGAAGATGGCGACCGGTTCATCGAAATCTGGAACATCGTCTTCATGCAGAACGAGCAGTTCGAGGACGGCTCGATGGTCGAACTCGACATGCAGTCGATCGACACCGGCATGGGGCTGGAGCGGATTGGCGCGTTGTTGCAGGGCAGCCATGACAACTATGACACGGATCTGTTCAAAACGCTGATCGAGGCGTCGGCTGAGGCGACAGGTGTTGATCCTTATGGCGATCAGAATGTGCATCACCGTGTTATCGCTGATCACCTGCGCTCAACCTCGTTCCTGATTGCGGATGGGGTGATGCCATCCAATGATGGGCGCGGTTACGTGTTGCGCCGGATCATGCGCCGTGCCATGCGCCATGCCCACCTGCTGGGGGCGAAGGATCCGGTCATGCATTGCCTTGTTCCGACTTTGGTGCAGCTGATGGGGGCGCAATATTCTGAGTTAGGTCAGGCACAGGCCCTGATTGAAGAGACATTGTTGCTTGAAGAAACCCGTTTCAAACAGACACTGGATCGCGGTCTGAAGCTGTTGGACGACGAAGTGGCAAATCTGCCGGACGGTGCGGCGTTACCCGGTAATGCGGCGTTCAAGCTGTATGACACTTATGGGTTCCCGCTGGATCTGACCCAAGATGCACTGCGCGAAAAAGGTCGGACTGTCGATACGGACGGGTTCGATGCCGCGATGTCCGAACAAAAAGCCAAGGCGCGCGCGGCGTGGGCCGGCTCCGGTGAATCTGCAGATCAAGCAGTGTGGTTTGATGTTCTGGACAGCGCTGGTGCTACGGATTTCCTGGGATATGAGACCGAGAAAGCCGAAGGGCAGGTGGCAGCTTTGATCGTTGACGGAGCCTTGGTTGACAAGATCGAACAAGGTGGAACGGGTTGGGTTGTCGTGAACCAGACGCCTTTCTATGGCGAAGCGGGTGGTCAGATCGGCGATACCGGAGAAATACGGCGCCTTGAGAACATGCAGGACGTGGCCAAGGTCGAAGACACACGCAAATTTGCCGAAGGCAAGGTCTATGCCCATCGCGTGACCGTCAGTCAGGGAACTTTGTCGAAAGGCGATGGGGTCGAGCTTGCGGTCGACCACGCCCGTCGCACTGCAATCCGGGCGAACCACTCTGCCACGCACCTTTTGCACGAAGCGTTGCGGGAAACTTTGGGTGATCATGTGGCACAGCGCGGCTCGTTGAACGCGGCGGACCGGTTGCGATTTGATTTCAGTCACTCCAAGGCGCTGACACTGGAAGAAGTGCAAAAGGTTGAGCGTGAGGTAAACGATTTCATCCGTCAGAACTCGACCGTAGAGACCCGGATCATGACGCCTGATGACGCGCGTGAGCTGGGCGCGCAGGCACTGTTTGGCGAAAAATACGGTGATGAGGTCCGCGTGGTCTCGATGGGCAAAGCACCCACCGGCAAGGGGCATGATGGTGAGACGTGGTCGATCGAGCTCTGTGGCGGCACCCATGTGCGCCAGACCGGTGATATCGGCACATTTGTCGTGCTTGGCGACAGCGCCAGCAGCGCCGGTGTGCGCCGAATCGAAGCACTGACCGGGGATGAGGCGTTCCGCTATCTATCGGCGCAGGACCATCGTCTGGCTCAGATCGCGCTGGACCTGAAGGCGCAGCCGGACGATGTTGTTGGCCGCGTCAAATCTTTGCTCGACGAACGCAAGGCATTGCAGAACGAGGTGGCCCAGTTGCGCCGTGATCTGGCGATGGCGGGTGGAGCCGGTCAGGGCGGTGGCGCTGCGGCGCGTGACATTAACGGAACCAAATTCTTCGCGCAGGCACTCAGCGGAGTATCGGGCAAGGACCTACCTGCCTTGATAGATGAACATAAGGCGCGTTTGGGTTCTGGTGCGGTATTGCTCATCGCTGATACCGGTGGGAAAGCAGCGGTGGCCGCGGGTGTTACCAACGATCTGACCGATCAGGTGTCGGCTGTGGATCTGGTCAAGGCTGCGGTGGTTGAGCTGGGCGGTAAAGGTGGTGGAGGCCGTCCCGATATGGCACAGGGCGGCGGCAGGGATGCGACCAATGCGGACGCTGCCATCAAGGCCGCCGAAAAGGTTCTGGGAGGATAAGATGCCTGCACTCTGGATTGCGCATGTAACGGTGACGGATGCCGAAGCTTATGGAAAATACGCTGAGCTTGCAGGGCCAGCTATCGCTGCGCACGGCGGTTCTTTTATCGCCCGGGGTGCGCGCTACGTTCAGCTGGAAGGAAAAGAGCGGCCGAGAAATGTGGTCGCTCGTTTCCCCTCGGTCGAGGCGGCGGTCGAGTGTTACAACTCTGCTGAATACCAAAAGGCGCTTGATCACGCCCGGGGGGCGAGCGAACGAGAGTTGATCGTCGTTGAGATAACGGATTGATAATAAGTGCTTTTCGCAAGCTTTGCTCTGAGCGCCGATAAGGTGCTTTGATCTCAAGTTAAATACCAACCGTCAGGCACGGTTGGTTTTTTGTGCTCGCCCGTCCCAAGATTGTGGCAGCGGATGCCATGTTCTTGTGCGGAAAAGGTCTAAAAGACTTACGAATTTCTGCCGTTTTTCATCCCCAGTCTAACCAATGATTGCTTTGTCGCTGCCAAGCTCTATAGATTAAGAATTTGGAATATGGGTGCGCAAAAAAGTAATCGCTCGGATGCTATTGGATCGAGGGATGACCATGACACTGTTCTGCTCCAAGTTATTCGCGGGAGCCCAAAACACGCTGAAACAGGCCGGGGCAGCTTTTGTTCTGGCCTTTGGTGTTTTGTCGCTTGGTGGTGAAAGCGCCTATGCCGAAACGGCGTTCATTCCGGGTGATCTCGCATCACCTCCTCCATCCGGTGCGCGCGGCTTGTGTGCGCAGTATTCCTGGGCTTGTGCAAGCAAACAGTCGATCCGCATGTCCAGTGAACAAGAGATGAAACTGGTTAAGCTGATCAACAGAAGGGTGAATGCAAGCACCCGGTCGGTGACCGACCAATCGCAATACCGACAAGCCGAGCATTGGGCGCTTCCAACATCAAGAGGCGGCGACTGTGAAGATTTTGCCTTGTTAAAAAAGCGGGATTTGGTCAAAGCAGGGATCGACCCCAGCAAGTTGTTGATCGCCACGGTGCTGGATTCGCGTCGCAACTCTCATGCGGTGTTGGTTTACCGGTCAAGTGGCGGTGATTTGGTCCTGGACAACCTGACAAGTCGGATCAAACCCTGGACAGACACGCGATATCTTTTCCTGCGCATGCAGAATCCAAAACGACCTAACCAATGGGTAGGGGTGTTTAGAAGCAGTTGAATTTGAAACAGGTCGGGTCGTGCCCCGATTGCTTCAAAAGACAAGGGCACCCGTTGGGGTGCCCTTTCTTCATTTGTTAGTCCGTGATCATTAACGATCATTCGGGCCGTCGTCTACATACCCATCATCCGAGGGTCCATCATCCACATATCCGTCATCTGAGGGACCGTCATCGACGTAACCATCGTCATCCGGTCCATCGTCTTCCGGTCCGTCATCTTCCGGTCCATCGTCGTCCGGTCCATCATCATCTGGTCCGTCATCGTCCGGTCCATCATCATCTGGTCCGTCATCGTCCGGACCATCATCGTCGGGCCCATCGTCATCCGGCCCGTCATCGTTAGGATCATCTGGGTCATCCGGATTATCGACATCGGGGTCGTCATCACTCGGCGTATCGCTGGGCGGGTTGTCGTCGTCCGGGTCATCACCTGGTCCGCCAGTGGTTCCCGGCGGCACATCATCGTCCGGGCCATCGCCAGTGCGCGAATTGCCCGCGGGCGTTGTGGCTGTCGGGAAGTCAGTTAGCACGGTCGCGAAGGCCGGGCAATCACGCAACGTGCGCTGCAAAATCTCTTCGAAATCCGAACGTCTTTGGATGTAACGCAGCATTTGGGAACTGACGGCGTCACACGCACACAGTGTGCTGGACGACACAGATTGTCTGGCCGTTTTTACTGTGCACACCTCGGATGCAAAAGCAGAACCCGTGGACAGTATCGGCAATGATGCCGAAACAAATACAAACGAAAGTAACCTTGATCTCATGCGCATAATGCGCCTCCTCAAACTCTTTACTCGTTGGAGCTGCGGTGACTCGCGGTGCCGCGCTCCGGTCACGACTACAACAAAATCTTGCCGCAATTATAGGGGCGGGGAAGCCCAGAATTCCCCTTAATGAACAACGTAGGGTTGAGTTGCCCAAGAAATCAAAGAGAAAGCCCGGGCGAGTGCCGGGCTTTTGAAAATACACTATTGTTCGGTGTGACTTAAAAATGTCACAGATATGCCATTGTTTCCGATTTGGGAACCGCGGGGCCCCTCAAACCTAGGCCGATTTTGCCATCCGTTTCCGCTCATGCGGGTCCAAAAAGCGCTTGCGCAGGCGCACCGCGTTTGGGGTTACCTCGACAAGTTCGTCATCGTCGATATAGGCGATTGCCTCCTCCAGCGAGAACCGAATATGCGGCGTCAGACGAACAGCATCGTCCGAACCGCTGGCCCTGACGTTGGTCAGTTTTTTACCCTTCAGAGGGTTCACTTCCAGGTCATTGTCCCGTGAATGTTCACCGATCACCATGCCCTGATAGACATCCGTTTGCGGACCTACAAACATACGTCCACGCTCTTCCAGGTTCCAAAGTGCATAAGCGACGGCCTGGCCGTTCTCCATCGAGATCAGAACTCCCGCCCGGCGGCCCGGGATCGGCCCTTTATGGGCCGCCCAGCCATGGAATACGCGGTTCAGAACACCGGTGCCGCGCGTGTCGGTCAGGAACTCGCCATGATAGCCAATCAGTCCGCGTGAGGGGACGTGGGCGATGATGCGGGTCTTGCCTGCGCCTGCCGGGCGCATCTCGGCCAACTCGCCTTTGCGCGCGCCGGTGATCTTTTCGATCACCGCGCCAGAATACTCGTCATCCACGTCGATGGTGACTTCTTCGATAGGTTCCAAACGCTGGCCGTCTTCTTCACGGAACAGAACTTGTGGGCGCGAGATGCTGAGTTCAAAGCCTTCGCGGCGCATGTTCTCGATCAGAACGCCCATCTGCAATTCGCCTCGGCCCGCGACCTCAAAGGCTTCGCCGCCGGGCGTGTCAGTGATGCGGATAGCCACGTTCGATTCGGCCTCTTTCATCAGGCGATCACGGATGACGCGAGATTGCACTTTCTTACCGTCACGCCCGGCCAGCGGGGAATCGTTGATGCCGAAGGTCACGGTGATGGTAGGTGGGTCGATAGGTTGGGCGGGCAGGGCTTCCTCGACCTGGGGCGCGACAAGCGAGTCTGCAACGGTCGCTTTGCTCATGCCCGCGATGGTGACGATGTCACCCGCCTCGGCGACATCGATGGGTTGTTGTGCCAGACCACGGAATGCGAGGATCTTTGAGGCGCGGAAGCTTTCGATCTGAGTGCCATCGCGGCTCAGCGCCTTGAGGCTGTCACCCGCTTTCAGGGTGCCGCTTTCCACACGACCGGTGAGGATGCGGCCAATGAACGGGTCGTTGCCCAAGGTGGTGGCCAGCATGCGGAACGGCTCGTCCTTTTTCTCGACCTGCTTGGGTGCCGGGACGTGATCCACGATCAGGTCAAACAGAGCGGTCAGATCCTTGCGGGGGCCGTCCAGTTCCATATCTGCCCAGCCCGAGCGGCCCGAGGCGTACATGGCCGGGAAATCCAGCTGGTCGTCATCGGCACCGAGGTTGGCGAAAAGGTCAAAGCACTCGTCCAGCGCGCGATCGGGCTCGGCGTCGGGTTTGTCGACCTTGTTCAGCACCACGATCGGACGCAGGCCCAGCGCCAGTGCTTTCGACGTTACGAATTTGGTCTGCGGCATCGGGCCTTCGGCGGCGTCAACCAGAAGAACTACGCCATCCACCATGCTGAGAATACGCTCGACCTCACCACCGAAATCGGCGTGGCCGGGGGTGTCGACAATGTTGATGCGGGTGTCTTTCCACTCGACCGATGTCGCTTTGGCCAGAATGGTGATGCCGCGTTCACGCTCCAGATCGTTGCTGTCCATGGCACGCTCGGCCACGGCCTGATTTTCCCGGAACGCGCCGGATTGTTTGAGCAGCTCATCCACCAGGGTTGTCTTGCCGTGGTCCACGTGAGCGATGATTGCGATATTGCGCAGGTCCATGAGAGGTCAGCCTTTGAACGGGAAGTTGCCGCGCGCATAGCGCGGCTTGTCCAAAGTTACCAGCCCTAACGCGTATTCAATGGCCCGCAGTTTTTGAAAACAGGTGAATGACCAGAATCCCGGCCAGAATAAGTGCCATACCAAGAAGGGCCGGCCAGTCCAGTTTTTGGCCAAAGACCAGATAGCCAATAAGCGCGATGAGGAAAATACCCAAGCCCGACCAGATGGCATAGACCACACCAACCGGCATGACTTTCAGGGTCAACGCCAAAAGATAAAATGCGCAGCCATACCCAATGATGACCAGAACCGAAGGCCAGAACCGCGTAAACTGCTGGCTGGCCTGGAGCGCGGTGGTCCCGATGGTCTCGGCCGCCACGGCAAGTAGGAGGAGGATGTAAACGTTGGGCACGGCTGTTCTCGTTGCTGAGGTGACAGATTGATTGATCATGGCCGTCGGGTTCACGGCAAGTGGATTTATTTCGGAGGGCGGATGACGGGTTGAGCGAGGGTCAGGTAAACCCGACTATCCGTATCACTGCAAATCGTGTTACAGTAACAGTGTTTATTGTTTTATTTTACGAGTTTTGAAATGACGACATTTGCAAAATCAGTCATCATCCTATCGTTGTTGATCGTGGTGCTGGGGTGGCTTGCAGACGGGGGGTCCGTCGACACGGAGGCAGCCCACAGTAGTGAACAGTTCATTGGTAATGCGGTTTAAGCGCCCATAATGTGCGATGGTCCTAAAAGGAGCTTTCGGGCTCCTTTTTTGTTTACTGTTTTTCAATCGCTTTGAGCTTGGACCGATGCTCGGATAAGCGCTGAACGACAAATTGCCGTGCCTTGCGCTCGGCAAGCCGCACGCGGATTTCAGTCAAAAACGCCTCTTCCAGCGATTGTGACGCCGCGCCCAAAACTTCTCCGACTTCGACAAAGAACCGGTCCTCACCGGTTTCATCCATGACCTTCATGGTGTCTTCGGCCAGACGGGAAGCAAGGGTTGTGATTGTATCTGCCATCAGCGCGTCGTTTCGGTCAGGCGGCGTTTGACATAGTCGGTTGTAGTGTCGATCAGCGTGTCCATGTGGCGATCCTGGAAAAAGTGATCGGCGCCCTCAACTTCGTCATGGGTGATCGTGATGCCCTTTTGTTCGTGCAGTTTGCTGACCAAAGCTGTAGTGTCCGCAGGCGGTGCAACCCGGTCGGATGAGCCGTTGATGATCAGGCCCGAAGACGGGCAGGGTGCCAGGAATGAGAAATCATACATGTTGGCCGGTGGCGACACACTGATGAAACCCGTGATTTCCGGGCGGCGCATCAACAACTGCATCCCGATCCAGGCACCGAACGAAAAACCCGCAACCCAGCAGTGCTTCGAGTTGTTGTTCATCGACTGCAGGTAATCCAGCGCCGAGGCTGCATCGCTCAGCTCGCCCACACCCTGGTCGTATTCGCCCTGACTGCGGCCGACACCGCGGAAGTTAAATCGCAAGACGGTGAAGCCCATGTTGTAGAAGGCATAGTGCAGGTTATAGACCACCTTGTTGTTCATGGTCCCGCCGAACTGAGGATGCGGGTGCAACACGATGGCGATCGGCGCGTCTTTTTCCTTTTGCGGGTGGTAGCGGCCTTCCAGGCGGCCTTCGGGTCCGGGAAAAATCACCTCGGGCATGTGTGCATTGGTCCTGTTTTTAGCGCCCCGGTGCCCGGATATACTTGACGGAAATCGTCGGGCACCTTAGAACGGTTCTAATTATATGTATGTCGCGTAAAACGCTGCCAGTGGGAGATACGCACTGGCAGCGGCGGCGTCAATGATTTCGCGTTGTTCTTGCCACGAGGGAATGAAATGAAGCTGTCAACCAAAGGTCGATACGCAATGGTTGCGCTTGCGGATATTGCCCTGCAACCGGCAGATAAGCTGGTGACGCTTGGTGAGATTTCCGAGCGGCAGGATATCTCGCTGCCGTATCTCGAACAGCTTTTCGTAAAGTTGCGCCGGGCAGAGCTTGTTTCCTCGGTACGCGGTCCGGGTGGTGGATACAAACTGGCGCGCCCAGCGTCGGATATTCGGGTGGTTCAGATTCTCTCGGCTGTGGATGAAACCGTCGATGCGTTGCAAAAAGGGGCCGGAGCCTCGGGCGCATCTTCGGGCAGTCGCGCGCAATCCCTGACAAATCGCCTGTGGGAAAGCCTGAGCGCGCATGTCTATGTGTTTCTGCACCAAACGCGCCTTTCGGATGTCATAGAAAACGATTTGGCCCCATGCCCGGCGGTGCCCAGTCTGTTTGCGGTTGTCGACGACTAAAAAGACGTAAAGAGGACCGGACAGTATGTTGGAAAAGATGTATCCGTGAAGCGTATTTATTTGGATCATAACGCAACGACCCTGCTGCGCCCCGAGGCCCGCGCGGCGATGATTGCCGCGATGGACGTTGCGGGTAACCCGTCTTCGGTGCATGCCGAAGGGCGGGCGGCAAAGGCGTTGATCGAAAAAGCGCGGGCCCAGATTGCATCGGCCTTTGGTGCGGATGGGGCGGATATCGTGTTCACGTCCGGATCGACAGAGGGGGCGGCACTGACACTCGCAGGTCGGGGGATGCAGGGCGCCGAGATTGAACATGACGCTGTAAGGGTTTGGACAGACGGCAGTTTGCCGGTTTCGAAAAGTGGGCAGGTTACGGTGGCCCGCCCTGAGGAATCGGCCCTGCAACTGGCCAATTCGGAAACCGGTATTGTGCAAACCCTGCCCGAGGGGCTGGCAGTTACGGATGCGACGCAGGCCTTTGGCAAGCTACCGGTGGCATTTAATTGGCTCGGCGCGCGGATGGCGTTGATCTCGGCCCATAAACTGGGCGGACCCAAGGGCGTCGGTGCCGTAGTGATGAAGCGGGGCACCGATCTGGCTGCGGCGATCAAGGGCGGCGGGCAAGAGATGGGTCGCCGCTCGGGCACCGAAAATGTGATTGGAATTGCAGGGTTCGGGGCCGCAGCAGAAGCAGCAGCGCGGGATCTGGCGAACGGTGTTTGGGAAAAAGTTGCAGAACTTAGAAATATTCTAGAAAACGCCCTTGAGGCCAGTTCTAAAGCTACTATTTTTGTCGGGAAAGATCAGAGGCGACTCCCCAACACGCTGTGTTTTGCTACGCCTGGTTGGAAAGGTGAAACGCAGGTCATGCAGATGGATCTGGCAGGTTTTGCGATCAGTGCGGGATCGGCCTGTTCCAGCGGCAAGGTACGGGCCAGCGCGGTCCTGACGGCCATGGGATATGACGAGCAAACGGCTGCAAGCGCAATCCGCGTGTCGCTGGGGCCGGAGACGACAGAAGAAGATGTGCTGCGCTTTGCAGAAGCGTGGCTGGAAAAAGAGAAAAAGTATCACGCGCGCGCAGCGTGATCTGACGGAGGGTGTCTTATGGCCGCTTTGGACCAGACCCAGGTAAAAGATGGTGTCGATCAGGAAACCGTGGATGCGGTACGCGAGGTCAGCACATATAAATACGGCTGGGAAACCGAAATCGAAATGGAGTACGCGCCCAAGGGCGTGAACCCGGACATTGTTCGTCTGATCTCTGAAAAGAATGAAGAGCCGGAGTGGATGACCGAATGGCGTCTTGCTGCGTTCGAGCGGTGGACACAGATCGAAGAACCGAAATGGGCCATGGTCCACTATCCCAAGATCGATTTTCAGGACCAGTATTACTATGCCCGTCCAAAATCGATGCAGGAAAAGCCAAAATCTTTGGATGAGGTCGACCCCAAGCTGCTGGCCACTTATGAAAAGCTGGGCATCCCGCTGAAAGAACAGATGATTCTGGCCGGTGTGGAAGGGGCTGAGGATATGCCCGCCGAAGGCCGCAAGGTCGCCGTGGACGCGGTATTTGACTCGGTGTCCGTTGGAACGACGTTCCAGGAAGAACTGCAGAAGGCCGGGGTGATCTTTTGCTCGATCTCTGAAGCGATCAGGGAACATCCTGAATTGGTCAAGAAATACCTCGGATCGGTCGTCCCGGTTTCGGACAACTTTTATGCGACCTTGAACTCTGCCGTGTTCTCGGACGGCTCATTCGTCTACGTGCCGCCGGGCGTGCGCTGCCCGATGGAACTGAGCACCTATTTCCGCATCAATGCCGAAAACACAGGTCAGTTCGAGCGTACCCTGATCATCGCCGACAAAGGCTCTTACGTCTCGTATCTTGAAGGTTGCACCGCACCACAGCGCGACACCGCACAGTTACACGCGGCTGTGGTCGAAATCATTGTCGAGGAAGACGCCGAGGTGAAATACTCGACCGTCCAGAACTGGTTCCCCGGGGATGAGAACGGCAAGGGCGGTATTTACAACTTTGTGACCAAACGCGCCGATTGCCGGGGCGATCGGTCCAAGGTGATGTGGACGCAGGTGGAAACCGGCTCGGCCGTGACGTGGAAATACCCGTCCTGCATCCTGCGCGGCGACAACAGCCAGGGCGAGTTCTACTCGATCGCCATCACTAATAACTATCAGCAGGCCGACACCGGCACCAAGATGGTTCACCTTGGCAAGAACACCAAATCCCGCATCGTGTCCAAGGGGATCAGTGCTGGTAAAGCACAGAACACCTATCGCGGTCTGGTCTCGATGCATCCCAAGGCCAAGGATAGCCGGAACTACACGCAATGTGACTCGCTGCTGATTGGCGACAAATGCGGGGCGCATACGGTTCCGTATATCGAGGTCAGGAACAACTCCTCGCGGGTGGAGCATGAAGCGACGACCTCGAAGGTAGACGATGACCAACTGTTCTACTGCCGTCAGCGCGGCATGGACGAAGAAGAGGCCGTGGCACTGGTTGTGAACGGGTTCTGTAAGGACGTCCTGCAAGCGCTGCCGATGGAGTTTGCCATGGAGGCACAACAATTGGTGGCGATCTCACTAGAGGGCTCCGTTGGCTGATGGTGCGTGACCCCCGAAGCCGCATCCAGAAAGATGATGTGCTGACAGTGCTAGGATACGCGCTGCCGGTGCTGGGCGGTTTGTTGGGGGTCGCTTACGTCAACACCAATTACATGGACTTTATCAACCCGGTTTGGGCTGTTGGAATAGGGGCAATCATCGGTTGGATTGCCGCTTGGGCCATACGCAAAGTACTGGGATAAAACATATTGGGGCCGGGGCGCCCCTTGCGATACGCAAAAGGAAAAACCATGCTGGAAATCAAAAACCTGCACGTGAAACTTGAGGAAGAAGACAAGGAAATCCTCAAAGGCGTAGACCTGAGTGTCGAAGCCGGAAAGGTGCATGCAATCATGGGCCCGAACGGATCGGGCAAGTCGACGCTCAGCTATGTGTTGTCGGGCCGCGATGGGTATGAAGTGACCGAAGGCGCGGCCACTCTGGACGGCGAAGATCTGCTGAATATGGAACCGGAAGAGCGTGCCGCCGCTGGCGTGTTCCTTGCATTCCAGTACCCGGTCGAAATTCCCGGTGTTGGCAACATGACTTTTCTGCGAACAGCCGTTAACGCTCAGCGTAAAGCACGTGGTGAGGAAGAACTTTCGGCAGCCGACTTCCTGAAGTTGATACGCGAAAAGGCGAAATCGCTGAAGATTGACGCCGATATGCTAAAGCGTCCGGTCAATGTGGGCTTTTCGGGCGGTGAGAAAAAGCGTAATGAAATCCTGCAGATGGCGATGCTTGAGCCCAAGATGTGCATCTTGGATGAGACTGACTCGGGCCTTGACGTTGACGCGATGAAATTGGTGTCAGAGGGCGTCAATGCGCTGCGTGACGCGGGTCGTGGCTTTCTGGTCATCACTCACTACCAGCGCCTGCTGGACCACATCAAACCGGACGTCGTGCATATCATGGCTGACGGTCGTATCGTGAAATCCGGCGGTCCTGAACTGGCGCTTGAGGTCGAAAACAACGGTTATGCCGACATTCTGGCCGAGGTGAACTGATGGCGCTGCCCCAAGCAAAACAGACTGCGACCGAAGAACGTCTGGCTACCCTGACCATGCCTGATGCCGGTTGCACCCGTAAGGCGCGCGAGGCCGCACTGGCCCGGGTGCGGGAAATGGGTTTGCCCGGTCGTCGTGATGAGTATTGGAAATACACGCGCCCTGACACTCTGAATTCGGCCGAGGCGCCTACTGCAGCCGTGTTCCACTCGGACGAAGCCGAGATGTTTTACGCGTTTGACCGCCTGAAGATCGTCTTTGTCGATGGGGTATTCAGCCCCGAAGCATCGGATGATCTGTCTCAGGACGGCGTCACAATCGACCGGCTGGAAGATATCTGCTGCAAAGATATCCATTGGGGCAAAGAGTTGTATGGCGTTCTTGAAGCCAAAGGCCAGTCGCCGGTTCCGCGTCCTCTGGCCGCTTTGAACACCGCGTTTGCGTCGGATGGCGTGGCGATCCATGTGACAGGCAAACCGTCAAAGCCAATCAACTTGATCTATCACCATACATCCGAGACATCGGACGCGATCCTGCATCACATCGTGCGCGTCGAGCCCGGCGCCGAGGTTACCATCCTCGAAAACGGCCCGGCGGCGTCGCGGTTCAACAAATGTATGGAGATCGACATTGCCGATGGCGGCACGCTGCATCATGTGCGCGCGCAGGGCAGGGATTGGGAACGCCGCGCCGCAACCCATATGTTCACTCGTTTGGGAACCGAGTCGGTCTACAAATCGTTTACGCTGACGGTGAATGGCGTTCTGACGCGGAATGAGCAGGTTGTGGAGCTGACCGGGGACAACGCGGTTGCCCATGTAGCTGGCGCATGTGTCGGTGATGGCGATTTTCATCACGATGATACCGTTTTTGTTACCCATGATGCGGTGAACTGCGAAAGCCGTCAGGTGTTCAAGAAAGTGCTCCGCAATGGGGCGACCGGCGTGTTTCAGGGCAAGATTCTTGTAAAAGAGGGCGCTCAGAAGACAGATGGCTATCAGATCAGCCAGTCATTGCTGCTGGATGATGACAGTCAGTTTCTGGCCAAACCCGAGCTTGAAATCTATGCCGACGATGTCGCCTGCTCGCACGGCTCGACCTCGGGCGCGATTGACGAGACTGCGTTGTTCTACTTGCGGTCTCGCGGTGTTCCAACGGCGGACGCGACCGATATGCTGACATTGGCCTTTCTGGCCGAGGCGGTGGACGAGATCGAGGATGATCGATTGGCCGAAGATATCGTGACACGCCTGCAAGCCTGGTTGGCACGCCGCCGCTGATGCCCGTGACGACGGATATCGTGGCCACATATCGCGGTCCTGGCCGCGTGGTGCGCCGCCTGCTGGATATGGGGCAGCGGGAAGACCGGGCACTGGCTTTCGTGATGGCGTTTTGTGTCATCTCATTCATCGCTCAACTGCCTGGTCTGGCCCGCAAGGCACATCTTGAAGGGCTGGACCTGAGTATGCAGATGGGCGGGGCCCTGTTGGGAACCGTTATCATTCTGCCGCTGGTTTTTTATGCCATAGCATGGGTTTCTCATTTGGTGGCGCGGATATTCGGGGGCAGCGGCTCGTCCTTTGGTGCGCGCCTAGCCTTGTTCTGGGCCCTGCTGGCGTCGACCCCGCTGCTGTTGCTGAACGGTTTGGTGGCCGGTTTCATCGGACAGGGTGCGGCAATCAATCTGGTTGGAATGGCCTGGGTCGCCGTGTTCATGTGGTTCTGGATTTCCGGATTGATTCAGGCAGAAGGCCGCGCCGAATGACCTCGACCGAATTGCGCAACCTGGCCGTCTTGACGATTACAAGTCCGGCAGAGGCAGCACGGCAAGTGCTGGCAAATTGTCCGCCCCGCGACGTGTTGTGGTTGGCCTTTGCCCTTGCTGTGGTGCTGAATACGCTCGTACAGGCAGCCTCGGCCCTGCTGTTTCCGGTCGTCGATCCTGAACTGCAGGTTCTTTACGATCCGGTCTGGCAGGTGCTGTTTACCACTGCCGGCGCTTTACTGTTGAGTATCGGTGCCTTTTTCCTGATCGGGCGGTTGTTTGGGGGCGAAGGCAGCTTTGACGGGATCATGGCGCTGTTGATCTGGCTGCAATATCTGCAGGTGGCCGCTCAGGCCTTGATCTTTTTCATCGTGATGATTTTACCCGGCCTGTTTCGACCACTGATATTGGCCATGAGCCTTTTCAGCCTTTACATCACCCTGCATTTTCTGAATCAGGCCCATCGGTTTGGATCGCTTGGAAAGTCCTTTCTCGTGATTCTGATATCCGGCGTTGCAGCCATACCTTTTGTCCTTCTATTGACCCCGGGCGGGCCGGAATAGGGAATCTTTGCCTATGTATGATGTTCAGAAAATCCGCTCTGACTTTCCGATCCTGTCTCGTCAGGTGAATGGCAAGCCGTTGACCTATCTGGATAATGGCGCCTCGGCACAGAAACCTCAGGTCGTAATCGATGCTGTGACGCAGGCATATGCGCACGAGTATTCTAACGTCCACCGTGGGCTGCATTACCTATCGAACCTTGCCACCGAGAAATATGAGGCCGTCCGAGGAACCGTCGCCCGGTTTCTGGGTGCACCGGATGAGGATGAGATCGTCCTGAACTCGGGCACGACCGAGGGGATTAATCTGGTGGCATATGGCTGGGCGATGCCGCGTCTGCAGGCCGGAGATGAGATCGTGCTGAGTGTGATGGAGCATCACGCCAATATCGTGCCCTGGCATTTTCTGCGCGAACGGCAGGGTGTGATCCTGAAATGGGTGGATGTGGACGCGGCGGGCCATCTTGATCCACAGGCGGTCATTGACGCAATCGGACCGAAGACCAAGCTGGTTGCCGTAACCCAGTGCTCGAACGTTCTGGGGACAGTTGTTGACGTCAAGGCAATCACCGACGGCGCCCATGCCAAGGGGGTTCCGGTTCTGGTCGATGGCAGCCAGGGTGCGGTGCATATGCCGGTGAATGTTGCCGAGATTGGTTGCGATTTCTACGCGATCACCGGGCACAAGCTGTATGGCCCTTCGGGCTCTGGTGCGATCTATATCAAGTCCGAGCGCATGGCTGAAATGCGCCCGTTTATCGGCGGCGGCGATATGATCAAAGAGGTCTCGAAAGATCAGGTGATCTACAATGATCCGCCCATGAAGTTTGAAGCCGGCACACCCGGCATCGTCCAGACCATAGGTCTGGGTGTCGCACTGGAATACATGATGGGCCTTGGCATGGACGCGATCGCGGCGCACGAGGCTGGCCTGCGCGACTATGCGATGCAGCGTCTGACCGGGCTGAACTGGTTGCAGATACAGGGAACAACGCCGGACAAGGCAGCGATCTTTAGCTTCACGCTGGACGGGGCCGGTCATGCGCATGACGTTTCGACAATTCTGGACAAAAAAGGCGTAGCCGTTCGCGCCGGGCACCATTGCGCGGGTCCGTTGATGGACCATCTTGGTGTCACTGCGACGTGCCGCGCCAGCTTTGGCCTGTACAACACGACAGATGAGGTCGACACGCTGGTCGAGGCGTTGGAACTGGCGCATGATCTGTTCGCCTGATCCGGGCCAATTTGCAGTTGCGCCCGGATCGGAACGAGGGTAGCTAACCCCCAAGGCACCTGTAGCTCAGCTGGATAGAGCGCTGCCCTCCGAAGGCAGAGGCCAGAGGTTCGAATCCTCTCAGGTGCGCCATATTTCTGCACTCACATCCATCCGACGAGCAAAACAAACCCCCGTCAGAGCGTGTCTGCGGGGGCTGATCTTCCGGCAGGAGGGGGACGTCTTATCCGCGCCAGGTGCGGATGTCGCCGCAGTCCATATGGACGAAGTTTGAACGGTAATACTGGCCAACGCCACCGGCGCGGCAGGACATCGCGGCCTTGGCCATTTGTGAGACCGAGCGGGACGCCAAACGCAGATCTGCCGCCTGGCCTTGCATATGGAGGGAATTCCGCGCAACCCGGCGCGATTTGGAGCGGAGCATGGCGTTTGTCTGGGGGGAACGATAGCCGGACAGCAGCATATAGGGCTCACTCGCGTCAAGCAGGTTGTGCGACGCAGCCATGATGTCGACCGTGCGCAGATCCATGGATTTGACCTGATCGGTTCGCCAGTCACGCATAAAGTGGTTCACTTCTTTGACGGCATCTTTGATGTATTTGCCGTCGACCCAGTAAACCATGTCAATACGCTCGCCGGTGCGGCCAGAATACATGCGGATACGACGAATATCGCCGCCGCCGCGAAGAAAACCTGCTGCTTTGGAATAGGTCGGAGCTGCTACAACTGCCGTGGCTGCAAATGCACCCAATAGCGCGCGACGGGTCAAGCCCGATGTACTGCTCTTGCTCATTTCAAGTTTCGTCCCGTACTGTTCCTGCCTGCGCACGATGTTACGCGCGCGTTCTTAATTATTTCCCCATCCCAGATGGGGCGATTTATGGCACAGTTGGATTCGTGCGCCAAGAAGTCTTTGAGATACACGTTTTCAAGGGGGAATTTTCGGCAGTTTTTTGCGCAATTGATACAGATTTGCACAGTTTTGCCACAAAAAACCGGCGGTTCTCCGCGCGCGATGCAAACGCGCATCATGGTAGGAAAGATGACTGGAAGTGATGGAAAAGTGAATAGACATCCCCAGAACCGCGCAACATTATTTGTCAAATGCCTAGTAAATCTGGGCCGCCAAGCCGTTGAATAACCAAGGACATCCCATGCCTTCTGTCTTTCGGACATGTACCAGTTTTCTTTTCGCCGCCGGTTTTGCGGTTTCAGCAAGTTTCGCGCATGCAGGGACGGACAGCACTGCCTTTCAAATGGCCGTGGCTGAAAGCACGGCCGGGGAAAAAGACGTCGCTGCGTTTTACAGGAAAAACGGGTTTGAACCTCTGTGGGTTGGCGACACGGCTGAACATGCCAAACGGCGCGCTGCTCTGATCAAGGCCTTGACGTCCCTGCATCTGCACGGCCTGCCAGCCGGGCGCTATGATGCCCAGTCGCTTGTTGCGATGATGGAAGGCGCGGATACGATCCGGGATCTGGGTCTGGTTGAGGTCCAGATGACCCGAGTTTTTCTACAATATGCCAATGACTTACAGGGCGGACTTGTCAAGCCTTCCAGCATTGACGACGGTCTGGTGCGCAAGGTTGAACGACGTTCGAATGACCAGCATCTGATACGGGTGTCGTCCGATCCGTCCGGGGCTTATATCAACAATCTAGCCCCGCAATCCCGGCAGTATCGCGCCCTGATGAAGCAGAAAATCGCTTTGGAGCAGGTGATCGCACAGGGCGGATGGGGCGCGACAGTGCCCGTGACAAAGCAGGAATTCGGGGACACCGGGCCAAACGTCATCAAACTGCGTAATCGGCTTGTGCGTATGGGGCACATGAAACCAACCGCCAGCCCGTCTTTCGACGCGGCTTTACTGTCGGCTGTTCAGTCCTTCCAGACAGCTCATGGGTTGGAACCTGATGGCGTCGCGGGCAAGGGCACCATCACCGAGCTCAACCGCCCGGCCAGCGACCGCCTTAAGGCTGTGCTGGTTGCACTGGAGCGTGAGCGGTGGCTGCCTGAGGAGCGGGGCACGCGCCATATTCTGGTCAATCAGGCCGACTTTTCAGCCAAGATCGTGGACGATGGGCTGGTCACGTTCGAAACCCGGGCAGTGATCGGGAAGAACACCCACGATCGCCGCAGCCCAGAATTTTCGGACCAGATGGAGCATATGGTAATCAATCCCAGCTGGTATGTGCCGCGCTCAATCATCACCAAGGAATATCTGCCGCAGCTGCAATCAGATCCAAACGCTGTGCGCCATATCGAAATCACGGACCGTACTGGGCGTCAGGTCAACCGAGAGGCCGTTGACTTTACCCAGTTTACCGAGCGTGACTTTCCATTCGCGATGCGCCAGCCGCCCAGCAGAAGCAATGCGCTTGGGTTGGTGAAGTTCATGTTCCCCAACAAGTACAACATCTATCTGCATGATACGCCTCAGAAATCTCTGTTCGCGCGTGAGGTGCGGGCGTTTTCGCATGGCTGTATCCGACTCGCTCAACCCTTCGAATTCGCCTACGCGCTGCTGGCCCGGCAAGAGGAAGACCCCAAGGCGTTTTTCCATCGGGTGCTGAATACGGGCAAAGAGACCCAGGTGAATCTGGATCAGCCGGTACCGGTACATCTGATTTACCGCACCGCCTATGTTGGGCCGAAAGGTGAAGTGCAGTATCGCCGCGACGTCTATAATCGGGATCGCAAGATCTGGGACGCGCTGCAAAAGGCAGGGGTGGCCCTGCCGGACGTTCAAGGGTAATCACGGGGCAAGTCCTGCCACAAGGAAGCCCAAGATGCAGTTTACCGTAGAACAGATCGCTCAGGCATTGGGTGCGGAAGCCGTCGGTCAAACAAGCCTGACCATCCTGCGCGCCGCCGAGCCGGGCGAAGCTGGCCCCACCGATTTGGCCATGGCCATGTCACCAAAATACGCCGAGGCGCTTGCGGGCGGCTCGGCCCGTGCCGCCGTTCTGTGGGAAGGTGCGGACTGGCAGGCTTTGGGCTTGGACGCTGCAATCTTTGTGGGGCGTCCTCGTATGGCCATGGCGGGCATTACCTCGATGCTGGACCGGGGGCAGGGGGTTGAACCGGGCATTCACCCCTCGGCTGTCATCGACCCAACAGCTGAGATAGGCGCGAATGTTTCAATTGGGCCGCTATCGGTCGTTGGTGCCCGTGCGCAAATTGGCGATGGGGCGGTGATCGGTGCGCATTGTGTGATTGGCATTGATGTAACGTTGGGCACCAACGCGTTGCTGCGCGAAATGGTCAGTATTGGCGCGCGCGCGACGATTGGCGACCGCTTTATCGCGCAGCCCGGTGCGCGGATCGGTGGTGACGGCTTCAGCTTTGTGACGCCCGAGGTGTCCGGCGCAGAAAACGCCCGCAAAACGATGGGTGATCAGGGGGATGCCAAGGCCCAGAACTGGTTGCGCATTCATTCCCTGGGTGCGGTGGAAATTGGGGACGATGTTGAGGTCGGTGCCAATTGCACGGTGGATAACGGCACGATCCGAAACACAAAAATCGGGAATGGCTCGAAACTGGATAACCTCGTGCATGTTGGACACAACACGCGGGTTGGGCAGGATTGCCTGCTTTGCGGGCAAACCGGCGTGTCCGGATCAGTCGAGATTGGCAACAACGTGGTTCTGGGCGGACAGACCGGCGTCGTAGACAATATCTTTATCGGTGATGGTGTCATCGCGGGAGGCGGCACAAAAATTCTGTCCAATGTCCCCGCAGGGCGCGTCATCATGGGCTATCCGGGCATAAAAATGGAAAGCCATACAGATATTTATAAGGCGCAGCGCAGGTTGCCCCGCATGGCCCGCGACGTTGAGGCACTGAAAAAGGCTGTTTTCAAACAGTCGCCGAGCGATTAAATCATCCCAAAAGCGACAATCAGGGGATCGACATGAGCATCAGCGACCGCGTCATCGCAATCATTGCCGAGCAGGCCGTTTTGGAGCCATCGGATGTGACGCCCGACAGCACGCTCGAGGATCTGGGTATTGATAGCCTTGGTCTGGTCGAAAGCATCTTCGCAATTGAGGAAGAGTTCGACATCTCGGTGCCCTTTAATGCAAATGAGCCGACAGCGAGTGATTTTGACATCACAAACGTAGCCGCGATCATTGCCGGGATCGAAAAGCTCGTGGCGGAAAAGGTCTGACAGACGCCATGAAACGCGTTGTCATTACGGGCGCCGGCACCATCAACTCGCTGGGCCATTCCGTGCCCGATACGCTGGAAGCCATGCGCGAAGGGCGCTGTGGCATTTCCGAACTTGAGTTCCGCGATGTGGACCGGCTGGCCATCAAGATCGGCGGTCAAGTACGCGGGTTCGAGGCCGAAGGGCGTTTCAATAGACAACAGATGACGTTGTATGACCGGTTCACGCAATTCACGCTAACCGCAGCAAAAGAGGCTATCGATCAGTCGGGCATCGTGTTTCACGGGGATGTTGCTGCCCGGTCAGGCGTAGTTCTCGGCACAGCCGGGGGCGGCGTTTCCACGTGGGATGACAACTACCGGTCGGTCTATGAGGACGGCAAGAACCGGGTGCATCCGTTTGTTGTGCCCAAGCTGATGAATAACGCCGCTGCAAGCCATGTCTCGATGGAGCATAATCTGAAAGGCCCGAGTTTCACCGTCTCTACAGCCTGCGCCTCGTCTAACCACGCCATGGCTTTGGCGTTTCAGATGGTGCGCAGCGGTGCAGCCCCGGCCATGATCACCGGCGGATCGGAATCCATGTTGTGCTTTGGTGGCGTCAAGGCATGGGAAGGTCTGCGGGTTATGTCCAAGGACGCCTGTCGTCCGTTCAGCGCCAACCGCAACGGTATGGTTCAGGGCGAGGGGGCCGGGGCTTTTGTGTTCGAGGAATACGAACAGGCCCGCGCACGGGGTGCCGATATCCTGTGTGAGGTTGTCGGATTCGCCATGTCCTCGGATGCTGCGGATATTGTGATGCCCAGCAAGCAAGGCGCCTCGCGCGCTATGGCGGGTGCGTTGGCGGATGCGAAGCTGAATGCCAGCGATGTGGGCTACATCAATGCTCATGGAACCGGCACGGCCGCCAATGACAAGACGGAATGTGCCGCAGTCGCCGATGTGTTCGGCCCACATGCGGATGACTTGATGATCTCATCCACCAAATCCATGCACGGTCACCTGATTGGCGGCACTGGCGCGGTCGAGCTTTTGGCCTGTATCATGGCCCTGCGCGACGGGGTGATCGCTCCGACTATTGGTTACGAGGAGCCCGACCCGGAATGCGCCTTGGACGTTGTGCCGAATGAGGCCCGCGAGGCCAAAGTCAACGTTGTGCTGAGTAATGCGTTTGCTTTTGGCGGGTTGAATGCTGTGCTGGCCTTGAAAAGGGTATAGAAAAAGCCGCTGTTTCAAACAGCGGCTTCACTTTCTGGTCTTCAAAGATAGGCTTAGTTCGCAGAAGGTTCCAGGCCGTCAAAAGCTGCGGTGAAACCTGCCAGCGACATCTCCATATTCACCACCTGATCGGGAAGGCGCGCCGGGACCAGCGACAGAACCGCCTTGGTACCCGATTTCATCGCGTCGATGTCGGCCTGTGTAAGGCCCAGTTGTGCAAGGCAGCCAAGCGGGATGCAGTGATGGTAGTTGTAAAGCTTGCGGGGCGCCCCATCGATGGACATAGCCAACTGCGCCTGCAGCAGTGTTTCAAGTGGGACAACCACATTCGCCCAGGCAACTGCAGCACCACCCGCAGGCAGTTTACCGATGGTGACCTCAGCGATGGGATCGCCTTGCGCACCGTTTAGAACCTGAACCATGGCACACGGGTCATTTCCGTCCTGAGATTTTAGACAGGAAACACCCCAGTCACCGGATTCTTCCTTGATGTATTGCTCTCCCACCCGTGGGCCGGATTCACCAAGATCCAAATCGCTGCCAACTTGCGTCTGATCTGTCTGTTCCTGAGTTGTCTCCTGTGCCAAGGCCGACGTACCGAGCACAACCGCGGTAGTGAGTGTGAGAAGTTTCCTGATCATGAATGCCTCATAATGCTGATCCAGCTTTTTGTTCCATCTATCACTGCAAACCCACGGTGTCAGGGCAAAACCGCCGCGCTGGCCGGAAATTGAACGGAATTCCGCCGAAATAATGGGCTGCAACTCTCTGGGATACCAACGGAAAAGGGAGCCGGTGGAGCGGCTCCCTTTATGAAATGTATCTCCCCGTCGGACTGGCCGACTTAGTTATTGGCAGACGTTACGAGAGCGAACCCGCGTGGTCAACATCTATCCACAAAATTTAATCCAGGAATTGGCTTGGATTCACCCAAGAATGCGCAAAAAAGCCGTGCCCGAAGGCACGGCCAGTCGACAGGGAGGAAGTTGCGGCCCCCGACGGCCTAAACCGTGAAGACCGCAAAATGACTATCGCAGCCAAAGGTTAACTTTGTATGCTGGATGCAGATCGGTTGAATTTGGGACAAATATTCTATGAACGACAAGATTTTCATCGGCGGCGCAGGCCCGGACTATGGGCAGGCGCAGGGGTTGTCTTTGAAGTATGCCAACCGGCACGGCCTGATTGCGGGGGCGACAGGTACGGGTAAAACCGTGACGCTGCAAATCCTGGCCGAGGGGTTCTCGCAAGCCGGGGTGCCGGTGTTTCTGTCTGATGTCAAAGGCGATCTGTCCGGTCTGGCCTTGCCCGGCAGCGAAGGTCACAAGCTGCATCAGGCGTTTCAGGAACGGGCGGCCCGGATTGGGTTTGACGCATTTTCGTATGCAGCCTGTCCCGTAACCTTCTGGGACCTGTTCGGCGAACAGGGTCATCCAGTCCGCACGACCGTCACCGAAATGGGACCTTTGCTGCTGTCGCGGTTGATGGAGTTGAGCGAGGCGCAGGAAGGTATTCTGAACATCGCGTTTCGGGTCGCTGATGAAGAGGGCATGCCCTTGCTGGATCTCAAGGACCTGCAGGCGCTATTGGTCTGGATTGGCGAGAACCGCGCGCAGTTGTCTTTGCGATACGGGAACGTCTCTACCGCATCGATCGGGGCTATTCAGCGACGGCTGTTGGTGCTGGAAAATCAGGGGGGAACCAACCTGTTTGGCGAACCCGCGCTGGATCTGTCCGATCTGATGCGAACGGATGAAAGCGGGCATGGAATGGTGAACATCCTTGCCTCGGACAAGCTGATGGGTGCGCCACGGCTTTATGCAACGTTCCTGCTGTGGCTTCTCAGCGAACTGTTCGAAGAACTGCCCGAGGTTGGCGACCCCGACAAACCCAAGCTGGTGTTCTTTTTTGACGAAGCGCATTTGCTATTCGACGATGCCCCGAAGGTTCTGATCGACAAGGTAGAACAGGTCGCGCGGCTGATCCGATCGAAAGGTGTCGGCGTTTATTTCATCACCCAAAATCCGGCGGATATTCCTGAGGATATTCTGGGACAGCTCGGTAACCGCGTTCAGCACGCGCTGCGCGCTTTTACTGCGCGTGACCGCAGGAACCTGCGTCTGGCCGCCGAGACCTATCGGGAAAACCCAACCTTCGATACCGAGGAAGCCATACGTGAGGTAGGCGTGGGTGAGGCCGTAACGTCGATGCTGCAGAAGAAAGGGGTGCCCGGTGTGGTCGAACGGACGTTGATCCGTCCGCCCGGGTCGCAATTGGGACCAATCGACAAAACTGCCCGGCAAGAGATTCTGGCAGCCTCGCCAATGGGTGCCAAATACAACACCGCGACGGACCGGAAATCGGCCTTTGAAATCCTTCAGGCTCGGGCAGATTCTGCCGCGCAACAGGCCGCCGCTGCCGAAGCCGACGAAGTGCTGGAGCGGCAATCGCCCATGGAGCGCGAGTTTGCTTCGGCCCGCAGGTATTCCGGCAGCCGGGTCGGGCGGTCCTCGTCCCGGGTCACACGCCGGAAGGACACGTTCGCATCAGCGATGAGCGAGGCTGTCATCAAGGAGCTTAAAGGCACCACGGGACGCCGCATTGTTCGCGGCATTCTAGGAGGATTGTTCAAAGCCCGCTGAAAGGCAGCCTGCGTGAATATGCAAGATGCCTTCGCCGTCATTTGTTCAGACGCCGCAGACCTTCCTGCTTGCAATAGTTATCCGCCGTTGCAACCGACATCTTGGTGGCCGGGAAATCGATCGCCCGATCCCAGGATACGCGATCATGGCGGTAGAGCTGGCAGGTGACAACTCCGGCCGGCGTCTGCACCTGAACAGGAGTAGTCTCCAACTCTTCCGGCGTGGGCACGCAACCCGAAAGGATCGCCAACAACGGAACGGCTGCTGCTGTAATCTTGAGTGGTGTGATCATTGCGCGTAGGTAGCTTTCATTCTGATTAACATCTGGATCGTTACAAGCCCCACACAGGCTTGTCGCAGGTGGGGTCATCCCGACGATTTGGTGGATCGCGGTGCGCTTGTTTAGACTTTGTTAACGTTCTACGCAAATAGCCGCGCCGATAAGAGGCGCGGTAGGGGGAATTTCTATGGAAATTTGGCCTATTTCTCGGGTATCAGTCCCCGCGGGCTAAATCTGAGAACGATCAGCAGAACGACGCCCATAGTTAGCAAGCGCATGTGTGCGGCACTTCCCACCAAATGATCTTTCAGCCCGCTTCCATCCGGCAAACCGGCGGTGATCACGCTCATCAGCCAAAGGCCGATCGGCTCGACCTGCACCCACAGAAACCAGATCAGGAAGGCACCCAAAACAGAGCCAAAGTTGTTACCCGACCCGCCGACAATCACCATTACCCAGACGAGAAAGGTAAAGCGTAGCGGCTGATAGGCGCTGGGGGTCAGCTGCCCGTCCAGCGTGGTCATCATCGCACCCGCAATACCGCAGATGGCAGATCCCAGAACAAAAATCTGCAAATGGCGACGAGTCACGTCTTTGCCCATTGCCTCGGCCGCGACCTCGTTGTCACGAATGGCGCGCATCATTCGGCCCCAAGGGCTTTTCAGTGCCATTTGTGCCATCCACAACAGCACGAGCAGCACAATCAGGAACAACAGCGAATAGCCCAGCTTGACCGACAGAGTGGATGCCGTAACCGGGTCCAGCCCGAACCATTCGGCGCGGGCCAGAAAGGCGGGGTCCTTCTGTAATTCGACCTCATACCCGACCACGGGCGAGGGGCGCGGGATGCCGTAGACATTCTTGACACCCCGGGCCAGCCAGTCCTCGTTCTTCAGGATTGCAATGATGATCTCGGCAATGCCAAGCGTCGCAATCGCCAGGTAATCCGAGCGCAGACCCAAAGCCGTCTTGCCGATCAACCACGCGGCCCCGGCGGCCAGAAGACCTCCGGCGGGCCAGGCCAGAAGCACAGGCAGGTTCAGCCCGCCAAGGTTGCCCGCAATTGCTGGGTCGATGGCCTCAACGGCTGCGGCATTGGGGTCGAATATCGCACGGTAGAGGAAAAAACCGACGATCAAAATAGCGATGATCGACACGGTTTGCAGTCGGCCTTTTGGCATTCGTGTGGCCACCAGAACGGCTGCGACGACGGTTGCGGCGCCCATCAGCAGGGCCAGGACGATACCATACCCACCCGAAGACCACGCGCCCGGCGTCGGAGGTGTCGAGATGAGAACAACCGCCAGCCCGCCAAGGGCGACAAATCCCATGACGCCGACGTTGAAGAGGCCCGCAAAGCCCCACTGCAGGTTCACCCCGATTGCCATGATGGCCGAGATCAACCCCATGTTCAGGATCAGGATGGCGGCGTTCCAGCTTTGCGTGAAACCGGTCATCAGGATCAAACCACCGACAACGGCAAAAAGCAGAGTATTTTTGACGGGCTCGGTCATATCACTTTTCCCTTGAACAGACCCGTGGGCTTAAACAGCAGCACGATGAGCAGGATGACAAAGCTTACGGCGAATTTGTAATCGGTGGACAGGAACTGCACCAAGCCAGACGGCTCAAGATTTTCCGGGGCCAGATAGGTCAGCACTTTCTTCCAGGCATAGGTGATCGTGACCTCAGAGAACGCAATGATGAACCCACCCGCGATTGCGCCCAACGGATTACCGAGGCCGCCCACAATGGCCGATGCGAAAATCGGCAGCAAAAGCTGGAAATAGACGAAGGGTTTAAAGCTCTTGTCCAGCCCGTAAAGCACACCAGCCGTTGTTGCCAGCGCAGCCACGATGATCCAGGTAATCATCACCACACGTTCGGGGTTTATGCCGGACAACAGCGCCAGATCTTCGTTGTCCGAATAGGCGCGCATCGACTTGCCGGTGCGCGTTTTGTTGAGGAACCAGAACAGCAGCGCCACCGCGACAATCGCAACAACCACCGTAATGGCCTGCGACGTCCGGATTGCAAGCCCCTCGCTTAACCCCGTCATCGCCTTGAAATCCCGCGCAGATATCAGAAAACGCGCGCCGTCCGAGAACCTCTGATCATCCGGCCCGATGATAAAACGTACCAGACCGTTCATGATGAACATAACGCCCATCGACACGATCACCAGAATGACCGGTCTGGCCTTTTGTTCCCGATAGAACCGATAAACCATCCGATCCGTGATCAGCACAAGGATGATACATCCCAGTATGGCAAAGGGCAGGGCGAGCAATGCGGTCGGCAACGGCCCGAAACTGACGCCAGCGGCTTGTAGTCCCCAGGTGACCAGCACGGCAATCATTGCGCCGAAGGCCATCGTGTCACCATGGGCAAAATTGGAAAACCGCAGGATGCCATAGATCAGGGTTACGCCCAGCGCCCCCAATGCCAACTGGCTGCCATAGGCCGTCGCAGGCACGATCACAAAATTCGCGAGCGCGACAAGCGCGTTGAGTAAGTCCATGAATTCTTCTCACTGTCCGGGTGCGATCTTATGGCATGACGGGATCGCACGAGACAACATCATGTGCTGCCTTTTTCGGGATATCACCACAATAAATAGGGGATTTAAGTCAGTTGGCCTGCTGTAGTCTCACGAATCCCGCCACCAAGGGATATCTCTTTGTCCACTTGGAGATTACGGTTGCGAAGAGGCGATGACGCCTCTTCGCATTTGCCTGCATCAGGTCGTATTGGCTGACTGCTGGCAACATCAGCGCCGGGCAGTGCGTAGTGTCAGGCGCCGCTTTCCTGACACGTCCCGTGATCGTGCCCGGCATGAGGGCCTTTGATCGAGAGGTCATAGGTCATATCGTCAAGGTGGACGACAAAAGTCATGACGTCTTTGTCTTCGATGTGAAGGAAGGTCATGTTACCGATACCTTTGAATACGGTCGCATCCCCTTCGATAGTCGCGGTCGCGATGCTGCCTTTGTCGCCTTCGGCATCGCGGTTGAGCCGTACTTCACTGCCGTCACGGTCAGAGACACAGACAAAGTGCCGCTCTTCCGCCGTAGCGGCGGTCGCGCACAGGGTGGCAAAGGCCACGCACATCCATTTTTTCATTTTTGAGTCCTGAATAGATTTTTATGCGGAAGGTTTGTTGGCCTCACCGAAATGCATATGCGGTTCCGGTAAAACGTTTCCTTC
The DNA here is from genome assembly GCF_965243365.1 of Ruegeria sp. Lineage (GTDB taxonomy): Bacteria > Pseudomonadota > Alphaproteobacteria > Rhodobacterales > Rhodobacteraceae > Ruegeria. Next base: position 3,276,482 of record NZ_CBDEUW010000002.1, read on the forward strand.
TTAAGGTCGCGCGCTAATGGGGGAATGTGACGGGATTGCAGCCGGGGCGTGGTATTCTTTGGGCTGCAGCTGATTTACAAAAAAGCGGTTGCCGTACAGACTGCGGATTGACACAAATTCTACAATTTTAAGAAGTGGAGGTTGGCCAAAGGGCGGGATTTTGCGAGATGGCGATTTGCGATCACGCGAATGCTCCATTTGATTGCCAACCGTACAAAACGGTGTCGGATTACAGGCCAATTTAGAGAATGCCAGAAGGTCACTGACGAGGCCCATAATCCCTCCTCAGATTCATTGTTTCATTGCTCGGGCAAGTCCCGCGGTTCACATTCACCACGAAAGGTGACGTGAGAAGCTGAACCCGCGTAGATAGACACCAAGATGTTATTGTTAGGGAGGAAAGTCACTAGGGTGATCTTTGGTTCAGTTTGTGATTGCTCACTCCAATCTCGAATAATCCAGCGGCCGTCTTCCTGTAGTTGTCCAATCCCAATTGAATTGGTCGTAGAAGAGTCGAACCCAAACCGATTGGGCTCGCCGGGGCGTGACATCCGACTAAAACCGAACGGGGTGTAGTATTCCATATCGACTTGCTTTGTGGGGCGGCCGCCCACCCCGGTGAGGTCAGACAATACACAGTAGTAGAGTTCATGTAACTCAACCTCTGACGCAGTTGCTGGTACCGCAATTCCGGTCAGGCCCCAAAGCGCTAAAGCACCTGTGATGGTGACTCTCAGCATCCTCATCCCCCCAAGAAACTCTTCCGCACCTCAGGATCAGCCAGCAACTCCTTACCCGTACCTGAATAAGCGTTCCGCCCCTGGACCAGCACATACCCCTTATCCGCGATCTCAAGCGCCTGACGGGCATTCTGTTCCACCATGAGGATTGGCAGCCCGGTGCGTGACACTTCAATAATCCGATCGAACAGCTCATCCATCACGATGGGCGAGACACCGGCGGTTGGCTCGTCCAGCATCAACACCTTCGGCTGTGTCATCAGCGCGCGGCCTACTGCGACTTGCTGGCGTTGGCCGCCCGACAACTCTCCGGCTGCCTGATTGCGCTTGTCGCGGAGGATGGGGAAAAGATCATAGACCTGTTCCATCGTCTCGGAAATATCATCGCGGCGGATGAAAGCGCCCATCTCAAGGTTTTCTTCCACCGTCATGGATGTGAATATGTTCGAGGTCTGCGGCACAAAACCCATACCCTTGATCACCCGATCCTGCGGGGAAAGGTTGCCAATATCCTCCCCGTCCAGTCGCACCGAACCGGAACGGACGTCCAGCATCCCGAACACAGCCTTCATGGCGGTGGATTTACCAGCGCCGTTGGGGCCAACAATCACTGCGATCTCACCTTTATCGACCGCGATTGTGCAATCATGAAGGATGTCCGGCCCTTTGCCGTAACCGCCGGTCATGGTGTCGCCGATCAGGAAAGGGCCGCCACCAACATAATGCGTCTCACCACTTTGGGCGTGAGCGGGTGTCATGGTGCCAATGCCATGTCTGTTGGTGATCGAGGCGTCCTTGTTGCCGTGATCATCCTGATAAGGATTATCGCTCATGCCCCGGCCTCCAGCTTGTCTTTGTTCTTCAGGCCGGTGCCCAGATAAGCTTCGATCACATGCTCGTTTGCCTTGATCTCGTCCAGAGTACCTTTGGCCAGAACCTTGCCTTCGGCCATACAGATGACCGGGTCGCAGATTTTGCCGATGAAATCCATGTCGTGCTCGATGACGACGAAAGTATAGCCGCGCTCTTTGTTCAGGCGCAGGATGGTGTCGGCGATGGTCATCAGAAGGGTCCGGTTTACGCCCGCGCCAACCTCGTCCAGAAACACGATCTTAGCATCCACCATCATGGTGCGGCCAAGTTCCAACAACTTTTTCTGACCGCCCGAGACCTGACCCGCCTTGTGATCGGCCAGATGCTCGATGGTCAGGAATTCCAGTACCTCATCAGCCTTGGCTTTCAATGCGCGCTCTTCATCTGCGATGCGCTTGCGACCAAACCACGTATTCCAAAGGGTTTCGCCCGATTGCGCGCCGGGCACCATCATCAGGTTCTCGCGGCAAGTCATCGACGAGAACTCGTGGGCGATCTGGAAAGTGCGCAGCAGGCCTTTGTGAAACAGCTCATGCGGGGGCAGGCCGGTGATATCCTCGCCATCCATGAAAACCTTGCCGCTGGTTGGTGGTAGAACGCCCGCGATCACATTGAACAGAGTGGTTTTTCCAGCCCCGTTTGGTCCGATCAGGCCCGTAATCGAACCCTTTTCGATTTCCAGCGAGGCCCCGTCCACCGCGTGAAAACCGCCGAAATGCTTGTGCACGTCCTCGACGACGATCATCTTTTCCCCTAGCCGCCGTTTTCGGCGTTGTAGTTCCACCCCCGCATCCGGAAGGCGGTTTTTCATTCAAACGGCCCGGACACGAGGTCCGGGCCGCAAGTTTTTCCGATTGCTAAGTCAGAATCAACGGAACTTAACAGTCTTGTTTTCGCCGTCAGTCACTTCGATTTCCCGGTAAGACCCCGCGCTTTCACCGGGGCCGATCAGTTCTACGCCCGAGGCACCGACATAGTCGATCTCCTGACCGTTGGCCAACAGTTCCAGACCTTTGGCCAATTCACCCGGATAGATCTTCTCACCGGGTGCGTTGGCGACATCCATCACTTTGCCAGCATAGTCAGCAGGGTTGCTCGAACCCGCTGCCTGCATGGCCAGCATGAACAGCGCCGCTGCATCATAGGATTCAGGCGAATAGGGCGACGAGCCGTCGAAGCCCGCGGCTTCGGCCATGGCAAAGTACTTTTCCGCACCTTCCCCACCGGAACCGGCGATCTGACCGAACGAACCGTTCAGGTCAGGGCCGACATTTGCAGGCAACGAGTCACCGATCATACCGCCGGGCAGACCGAATGTATCATATGCGCCGCTGTCCAGCGCCGACTGGATGATACCCAGGCCACCCTGATCCAGATAACCCGCAACAACCAGAATGTCGCCACCGGCCGAGGCCAGCGCGCCCACTTCAGCAGAATAGTCTGCCTTACCGTCTTCGTGCGCCGCAACGATCGTCACTTCGCCGCCAGCCGCTTCGAACGAGGACTGGATCGCGTCCGCAAGACCCTTGCCGTAGTCGTTGTTGGTGTAGGTCAGAGCAATTGAGTTGATGCCACGCTCCTTAAGGATATCAGCCATCACCTGACCTTCACGCGCATCCGACGGGGCGGTGCGGAAGAACAGGCCGTTGTCTTCCATCGTCGACAGACCGGGTGAAGTCGCCGACGGCGAGATCATGACCATGCCGTTCGGAATCGCAACGTTCTGCAGGATCGCGCCGGTGACACCCGAGCAGTCACCACCAATGATGCCCGCGACCCCATCCGCTATCATGCGTTCGCCGTTCGATGTGGACAGGCCGTTGTCGATACATCCGGTATCTGCGCGTACCCCCGTGACAGAAGCGCCGTCCAGAAGTTTGCCAGATTCGGTAACTTCTGCGATCGCGAGTTCAGCACCCGAGCCCATCGCGGGTGCCAACGATTCAATTGGTCCGGTAAAACCAAGAAGAATGCCCAGTTTGACATCATCCGCCATTGCGGTTCCCGCCAGCAAGGCTGTTGCTGCGGTAGCTGTAAGCAGCTTTTTCATATGTTACTCCCTTATTGGAACAATAGTGTTCTGGGTGCGACCCTAGGCAAGCTGTTTGAAAAAGAAAAGGTCTAAGGAAGGCTTGGGTTTTCCGCATCCGCGCTATTTGTACTGGCAGATGGGAAAAAATACTGATGTCGGAGAAGGCGGATGCTGAGATACATCGCGTTTACTGTATTTCTTCTTGTAACGGGTGCCGCAGGGGCGGATCGGTTGGAAACCTCGGCCGGATCAGTGGCTGTGACACAAGTTGTCGGAGGCCTCGACACGCCTTGGGCCATTGGGTTGTTGCCTGGTGGTGCTTTTCTGGTGTCCGAGCGTGATGGCAACTTGCTGTATGTCGCGGATGGAACAGTAAACAGGGTAAAGGGTGCTCCCAAGGTATCGGCCGCGGGGCAGGGCGGCTTGCTGGACGTCACCGTGGCCCGGGATTTCACGCGAAGCCGCGAGATTTTCCTGACATTTTCCAAAAAACAGAAAGGTGGTGCGGGAACTGCCGTAGCGGTCGTGCGCCTGTCTGAAAATGGAAAGCGCCTGACCAATTTGCGGGTGATATTCGAGGTCACACCGGGGGGATCGGGCGGTCGGCATTTCGGCTCTCGCGTTGTTGAGGCATTGGATGGCACTTTGTTCGTCACCATAGGGGATCGGGGGGACAGGCCAGCGGCGCAAGATTTGCAGAACCATATGGGCACGGTCATCCGGATCAATCGTGACGGCACAATACCCGGTGACAACCCGTTTGTCCGGGACCAGGCTGCCCGGCCCGAGATATGGTCCTATGGCCACCGCAATCCGCAAGGGGCCGGACTGGATAGTCAGGGGCGGCTATGGGTGTCCGAACACGGTGCCCGGGGCGGAGATGAGGTTAATCTGGTGCACGCGGGCGCGAACTACGGCTGGCCCGTGATCTCATATGGGACCCATTATTCGGGACAGAAGATCGGCGAAGGAACCTCCAAACCGGGCATGGAACAGCCGGAACATTATTGGGACCCATCCATCGCGCCCTCTGGCCTGCTGGTTTACTCGGGCAAATTGTGGCCACAATGGAAGGGTGATTTGTTTGTTGGCTCGCTCAAGTTCAACTATATCGCCCGGTTGGCCGGGACGCCGTTGCGTGAAGTCGAACAGATCAAGGGGCCGGAAACCGAACGGGTCAGAGATATTGTTGAAGCGGCTGACGGATCGATCTGGTTTATCTCGGTCGGACAAGGGGCTGTTTATCGGATGACGCCAGACACCTAAACCGAGAGCCGTGCGCTCTGAGCCCCGCGTTCCCGATACGGAGTGGTGTTGTAATGCGCGCGATAGCATTTCGAGAAATGCGAGGGGCTGGCAAAACCGCAGGCCAGCGCGACGTTGATCACGCTCATATCCGTCTGCATCAGCAGGTTGCGCGCTTTGTGCAGACGCAGCTCCATGTAATATCGCTTGGGCGACCGGCTCAGATAGCGGCGAAACAGACGCTCCAGCTGCCGGGTCGACATACCGACATCCTTGGCCAGAATTGATGGTGAGATCGGTTCTTCGATGTTCTTTTCCATCATCAGGATAACCTGACTCAGCTTTGGATGACGTACCCCGATGCGGGTCGGGGTCGATAACCGCTGGGTATCCTGATCTGTACGGATCGAGGAATAGATCATCTGGTCGGCAACGGCATTGGCCAGTTCTTCCCCGTAATCCTCGGCAATCAGTTTCAGCATCAGGTCGATCGATGAGGTCCCTCCGGCGGTGGTCATCCGGTTTCCTTCGATCAGAAATACCGATTTGGTCAGTTCGACTTCATCAAATTCCTCGGCAAAGCTGTCGGCATTTTCCCAATGAATGGTCGCACGCTTTCCGTCTAAAAGGCCGGCTTTGGCCAGAGTATAGGCGGCGGTGCAAAGACCGGCGATTTTCAGCCCTTTGCGCGCTTCACGCCGCAACCAGTTCAGCACACGTTTCGTGGTCGCAACCTGCACGTCCATGCCGCCGCACACAACAATCACGTCATCGCGCTGCAATTCGGGCAGATCGCTGTCCACTTTGAACGTGGTTCCGGCCGAGCATTTCACAAGCTCTCCGCCTTCACCCGCCAGCGTCCAGCGATACAGCTCGCGATCGGCCATGCGGTTGGCAATACGCAGGCTGTCCAGCGCCGAAGCAAAGGACAGAAGCGAGAACTTGTCCAGCAGGACAAATACGAAATTGTTCGGTTTCGAAGCGGTGCTATCCACGGTGACAACTTGGCGTTGCTCTTGCATGGCGAATTGTCCTTGATTCGGTGTCCGCCCGTCAGACGTGGCGAAGGAGTTGACAGTCAGCATGCTCAAAGCTTGTTTGCGGCGTCAAGAGGCGCAAATGGGATATGGTCACTCTGTAATGCATTTTGTATAGAGACCACCTGAATACTTCAGCGGAGATCAAAGCTATGACCGATTGGCAAAAAACGAACTGGCGCAGCAAGCCCCGGGTTCAGATGCCAGACTATACCGACGCGGCCGCGCTGGCCAAAGTCGAGGCGCAGCTTTCACAGTATCCCCCGCTGGTCTTTGCGGGCGAAGCACGGCGTCTCAAGCAACATTTGGGTGCCGCCGGTCGCGGCGAGGCCTTTTTGTTGCAGGGTGGGGACTGTGCTGAAAGCTTTGAACAATTCAGCGCGGATGCGATCCGCGACACGTTCAAGGTTATGCTGCAGATGGCGATGGTTCTGACCTATGGTGCGAAGGTGCCAGTGGTCAAAGTGGGCCGCATGGCAGGTCAGTTCGCCAAACCGCGCAGCGCGCCGACCGAGGTTATCGATGGGCTGGAACTGCCCAGCTACCGTGGTGACATCATAAATGAACTTACGTTCACACCCGAGGCGCGCATCCCGAATCCGGGCAAGATGCTGCAGGCCTACACGCAGGCGGCGGCGACGCTGAACCTATTGCGCGCGTTCTCGACCGGTGGTTTCGCGGATATGAGCATGGTTCATTCCTGGACCCTTGGATTTACGGACGAGCAGGATGTTCAGAAGTATTCCGAGATTGCCGACCGCATCCAGGACACAATCGACTTTATGGAAGCGGCGGGTATCACGGCGGATACGACCCACGAATTCTCGACCGTTGAGTTCTACACCAGCCATGAAGGTTTGCTGCTGGAATACGAAGAGGCGCTGACCCGGCTGGATTCGACGTCGGGCAACTGGCTGGCCGGATCCGGTCACATGATCTGGATCGGTGACCGCACCCGTCAGCCTGACGGGGCGCATGTGGAGTTCTGCCGTGGCGTTCTGAACCCGATTGGTTTGAAATGTGGCCCGACGACTACGGCCGAAGACCTCAAGGTTTTGATGTCCAAGCTGAATCCTGAAAACGAAGAAGGTCGCCTGACCCTGATTGCACGCTTTGGTGCGGGCAAAGCAGGTGAGCATCTGCCGCGTCTGATCAAGGCCGTGAAGGAAGAAGGTGCCAAGGTCACTTGGGTTTGCGACCCGATGCACGGCAATACGATCAAATCGGCCACCGGCTACAAAACCCGTCCGTTCGATTCGGTTCTGCGCGAGGTGCGTGATTTCTTCGGCGTGCATCAGGCCGAAGGTACCATCCCCGGCGGTGTGCATTTCGAAATGACGGGCTTGGATGTTACCGAATGCACCGGTGGTGTTCGCGCCGTGACGGAAGAGGACCTGTCGGACCGCTACCACACGGCCTGTGATCCGCGTCTGAATGCGACGCAATCGCTGGAACTGGCCTTCCTTGTTGCTGAGGAACTGACCAACCTGCGCCGCAATGGAAGCAAACGCGCCGCAAGTTGATTTTGGCTGGATGAAGTTTGAAAACGGCGGGTCTTGTACCCGCCGTTTTTTGTTTGCAGTCAATCGTCGCGTGACGAAACCAATCTGAGATGCTTCTTTGAGCGTACAAAGGATTCCTGTTCTTCGGCGAAACCCGCGCTGATCTCTGGTTCTGTCTTCGGCGGCAATTGGAGGTCCGCGACCATGCGCACTCGGGTATCGGCAACTGTGAACCGCCGGGGCGTGGACCCGATCGTCCCGTCACTGACCATCACGCCCAGAACGCGACTGACATCGCCCAGATCGCTTTTTAATGGCAACAGGATCATGCGCGCGTCCAGAGTGGCACGCCCCATCGCGCTTTTTGATGTAAGCCCCAATTCGGCCACCGCTGGCGCCGCAAAGACGCGCTCGAGCTGTGCGGTCACGTCATCGCGCGCTTCCGCTTCGAAAAATGAGGTCAGGGGCATGCCGCGCACTTCCATCCCGGCCAGTTTGTTCAGATGGCTTCCTGCCAGTCGAAATCGGGCCAGGCCGGGGGCGATGCGTTCCAGGATGAAAGTATATTCCAGAATATTCTCCAGACCGCGCGGGTCGATCTGAGATCGCATCGGCACGCCATTGCCGGTCAGAAGGGCTGTCCAGTACGCCTCGGCCTGACGGATAGGAGACAGGCTGCGCCCGCTGTCAAAGCGATCCATTGCAACGATCTTTCCAAAGCCTGAGCCGGAACCAGCCCCGAAAAAGGTTTTCATTTCATCACCCTAACGTCAATCACTCGCAATTTACTTAAAATGCTGTGTAATCGGCAGCGCAGCGATACACCAGTCATTACGACTGGAAGATTGGCACGGGTTAATACAATTTTGGAGCAATTCTTTAACGAATGGTTAACTTGGCCGCGCCAATTGACGAATAAGCAAGGTCTTGCCCCGGGGCGGGCGATGGCATTAGGTGCGGCAGGCACGCAAAACGCGTTTCAGGATTGAAAGGGCAGGCATGATCAAATCCATGACCGGTTTCGCTTCGGGCAAAGGTGCGTTTGGTCCCCATAGTTGGGGCTGGGAGTTGCGCAGCGTCAACGGCAAGGGTTTGGATATGCGCCTGCGGCTGCCGGACTGGCTGACCGGTCTAGAGGCCGCCCTAAGGGCTGAAATGTCCAAAGCCATCGGTCGCGGCAATGTCACCCTGTCCCTTCGGATCAGCCGAGAAGAGACCTCGTCCGAATTGCGACTGAACGAATCCGCAATGGAGGCCGCACTTGCTGCATTGGCCCAGACCGAATCCATGGCATCGGCGCAGGGAATCGTTCTGACGCCATCGCGCGCCAGTGATCTTCTGGCGCTGAAAGGGATGATGGAGACGGGCACTGACGACGATGATCCGGCGCCGCTTGTCGCGCAGCTCAGGAAGGAATTTAGCGGTTTGCTGACCGACTTCCTCGCTATGCGACAAACTGAAGGCGAGGCGCTGGCCGAGGTTTTGAACGCGCAGCTGGATCAGATTGCCCGGCTTACGGAACAGGCGGCAGGCTTAGCCGAACAGCGCCGGGATGAGATGGCTCAGACCTTCAAAAGCAATCTGGCCCGTGTTCTGGATAACGCTCAGGGCGCTGATGCAGACAGGGTTGCGCAGGAACTGGCCATGATCGCCGTCAAGGCAGATATTACCGAGGAAATCGACCGTCTGGCTGCACATGTGGCCGCAGCGCGGGCGTTGTTGGCGGATGATGGTCCCGTAGGTCGCAAGCTTGATTTTCTGACCCAGGAATTCAACCGGGAAGCCAACACCTTATGCTCCAAGTCACAAAACGCCGAGTTGACTTCGGTCGGGTTGGAGTTGAAAGCGGTCATCGACCAGATGCGCGAGCAAGTGCAAAACGTAGAATAGCAGACAAGGACCGGAAACATGGCGGATCGCCGAGGCCTTTTGATCATCTTGTCCTCGCCCTCGGGTGCAGGCAAATCCACATTGGCCCGTAGGCTGATGAAATGGGACACCGAGCTTGAGTTCTCGGTCTCGGCCACCACCCGCGCCCCTCGTTCCGGTGAGAAGCATGGGCGCGAGTATTACTTTCTGACCGAAGACGAGTTCAAACAGCAGGTGGCTGATGGTCAGATGCTGGAACACGCGCACGTGTTTGGAAACTTCTACGGGTCACCCGCCGGGCCGGTACGTGAATCGATCACGCAGGGCCGTGACGTTCTTTTTGACGTGGACTGGCAGGGTGAGGTTCAGATCCGCAACTCGGATTTGGGCAAACACGCGCTGTCGATCTTCATCCTGCCGCCGTCAATCCCCGAACTGCGCCGCCGTCTGGAAGGCCGGGGACAGGACAGCGCGGATGTGATTGCCAAGCGGATGCTGAAAAGCTGGGACGAAATCAGTCACTGGGGTTACTACGATTACGTTCTGGTCAATGACGATCTGGATGCCACGGAAGAGAAGCTGAAAACCATAGTGAGCGCCGAGCGGATGCGCCGCATCCAACAGCCCGAGTTGCAAAACCATGTCCGGACGTTGCAGATGGAATTTGAGGAGCAATCATGACCGTTTATGCCCTGGGCGCTTATCGCCCGCAGCTCCACGAAGATACCTGGGTTGCCCCGGACGCAAACCTGATCGGCAGGGTGGTGATGGAGCAAGGGTCTTCGGTCTGGTTTGGCAGCACGATCCGCGCCGAGCACGAAGAGATTCGTATCGGCGAGGGAAGCAACGTGCAGGAAAACTGCGTCATGCATATCGACCCCGGCTACCCTTTGACCATTGGTCGGAATTGCACGATCGGGCACAAGGTCATGCTGCATGGGTGCACCATTGGCGAAAACACACTGATCGGGATGGGTGCCATTGTTTTGAACGGGGCGAAGATCGGCAAGAATTGTCTGATTGGGGCAGGGGCCCTAATCACCGAGGGCAAGGAAATTCCCGACAATTCGCTTGTCATGGGAAGCCCTGGCAAGGTGGTGCGGCAGTTGGACGAAGCGGCCGCGCAAAACATTACTATGAGCGCGCTACACTATCAGGAAAACATGCGCCGTTTTCGCGATACGCTCAGCCAGGTCTGAAACAGAAGTTAACTCCCTGAAGGCCCCGACATGTCACATGATCTGATTGGCGAATTCGTTTCAGCCGTGCCGATGCCTGCTCTGATGGTGGATCAGACCGAGCGGATCATCTCGGCCAATACAGACGCGAAAACGCTGCTGGGTCAGAATATTGAGGGCCGCCACTATGCGACCATTCTGCGCCAGCCGCAGGTCATCGAGGCGATGGAACAAAGCTTGCGCACCAAAGGCCCGGCCAAAACCCGACACTTGTCAAACGATGGGGCGCAGGACACGGCCTTTCAGGTCGAGTGCCGCTATTTGAACGGGGTGGGCGCTGTATCCGGCGGGGCGGTTCTGGTCGTGTTTCAGGATGTCACCCATCTGGAACAGGCCACCCAGATGCGGCGCGATTTTGTTGCCAATGTCAGTCATGAGCTGCGAACACCTTTGACTGCGCTGATGGGGTTTATTGAAACCCTGCAAAGCTCTGCCCGGGACGACGCCGATGCCCGTGACCGTTTCCTGCAGATCATGACCGACGAAGCCAACCGCATGAACCGTCTGGTCGGAGATCTGCTGTCCCTGAACCGGGTCGAGAGTCAGGAACGTGTTCGCCCTACCGAAGAACTTGAACTGAAGGGCCTTTTGCAATCGACCCTTAATTCTCTAAGGCCTTTGGCAGACGATGCTTCGGTGACGATGGTTGTGAATGCTCCGGCAGGGCCTGTCATGTTGCCGGGTGACAGCGATCAGTTGCGGCAGGTTTTTACCAATCTCATTGAAAACGCAATAAAATATGGCGGCAGCGGAGGAAGTGTCACTATCAACGTTCTGCCGTCCGAACGCGACACGGCCATGCGCGGGCCCGCTGTACGGGTTCAGATTGTCGACAAGGGTCCGGGGATTGATGCCGTTCATCTGCCGCGTCTGACCGAGAGGTTTTATCGCGCCGACAGCCACCGGTCGCGGCAACTGGGCGGGACCGGTTTGGGCCTTGCGATTGTGAAGCACATCATCAATCGCCATCGGGGACGGTTGCGGGTTGAAAGTGACCTGGGCAAAGGGTCCGTCTTTACGGTGATCCTCCCACGTTAAAAAAGAGTCACATAAGTCGCATTTCCGGCCAGTTGTCATAAAACCGTTACACACTTGTCACAAAAGGCTTACGCGCGACTCATAGGTGGGGGCGCAGGATCATCATGGGGGTGATAAAACCTTATCTTTTTCAGGGAGACTGAAATGTCCTTTGTAAAACTGTCGGCATCTGCGCTGGCAATCGCTGCCGTCTCGGCGACCACTGCTGCTGCTCGTGACAACGTCCAGGTTGCCGGTTCGTCGACCGTTCTGCCTTATGCCTCGATCGTTGCAGAGCTGTTCGGCGAAAACACCGACTTCCCAACTCCGGTTGTTGAATCGGGCGGTTCGTCGGCTGGTCTGAAGCGTTTCTGCGAAGGTGTTGGCGAAAACACAATCGACGTTGCAAACGCATCACGCGCCATCCGCGAGAAAGAAATCAAAGCCTGTGCCGAAAACGGTGTGACCGACATCATGGAAGTCCGCATCGGTTATGACGGCATCGTATTTGCAAGCCAGCAGTCTGGCCCTGCCTTCACCGCGTTCCAGCCGGCTGACATCTACAACGCCATCGGCTCGAAAGTCATGAAAGACGGCGCTCTGGTCGACAACAGCTTCAACAGCTGGGCCGAGTTCAACGGCGACCTTCCGGATGTCGAAATCGCGATGTTTATCCCCGGGACCAAGCACGGCACACGCGAAGTGTTCGAAGACAAGGTTCTGCTGGCCGGTTGTGAATCGACTGGTGCGATGGAAGCCATGATTGCAGGCGGCATGAGCGAAGACGACGCCGAAGACGCATGCCTGGCTGTCCGTACAGACGGCAAGTCGGTCGATATCGACGGTGATTACACCGAGACTCTGGCCCGCATCGACACCAACCCCAACGGCATCGGCGTATTTGGTCTGGCGTTCTACGAGAACAACACCGACAAGCTGAAAGTGGCCACCATGGGCGGCGTTGCACCGTCGACCGAGACCATCGCGTCGGGTGAATACCCCGTTTCGCGCCCTCTGTTCTTCTACGTCAAGAAAGCCCACATCGGCGTGATCCCCGGCCTGAAAGAATACGCTCAGTTCTTCACTCATGATGAAATTGCAGGTGGTTCCGGCCCGCTGGCCAACTATGGCCTGGTCGCCGACCCTGAGCTGGCCAAGACCCAGGAAGCTATCGCTAACGAAGAAACCATGGGTTCGGGTAGCTAATCCCGCCTTTGGTCTGAATTACCGGGGGCGGCATCTGATGTCGCCCCCAACTTATGTTCTCTGAATTTCCCAATCGAGACCAATCTTGGGTGTGGGGGTGTCATGCCAATACTTTGGCTCATTCTGATCGTTCTTGCGATCGCGGCAGTCGGTTACGTGTTAGGGCGGTCACGCGCCCTTAAAAGCGCCGGAGGAGATAGCAGGGATCTGCATTCACTTCCCACGTTTTACGGTGCAAATGTTGCCTTAAAGACAATTGTTCCCGCTTTTGGTCTTCTGGTCATCTGGTTGCTGGCGCAACCGTATTACATAAATTCCCAGGTCTCGGGAATGATCCCGGAGACAGCGATCAAAGAAGGCTCCTCCCGCAGTCTGGTCATGGCCGAGGTGCGCCGTACCGCGACCGGTCTGGACAACGCCGTGACCTCGGGTGCGATTACCGAGGATATGGCCCGTAACGCGCGCGCCGATATCACCGACATGACTGCGCGGCTGAAAGAGGCGGGGCAGGTGGTGACCACGGACATCACGCAGCCGGTGCTGCACGCCGCGCAACGCTATCGGGTCATGAATGCGTCCGGCTATTCGGTGATGACTGTTGCAGTGATCCTCGTCGCACTGGCTGGGGCCGCGTTCAGCTGGTTCCAAACCCACTCCGAATATCGCGCCCGTAACGTGGTCGAGCAGGGCGTGCGTGTCCTTCTGCTGGCTGCCGCCTCGATCGCGATTTTGACGACCATCGGGATTGTCTTGTCGCTGGTGTTCAACACGTGGGAGTTCTTCAAGCTCTATCCCGCGTCCAAGTTCTTTTTCGGCACAACCTGGGCCCCCAGCTTTTCGGGCCGTGGCGGTGCATCCGATCTGGGGATTGTCCCGCTGCTGTGGGGTACGTTCTATATCTCACTGGTCGCCCTGCTGGTGGCAGTGCCAATCGGCCTCTTCGCCGCGATTTACCTGAGCGAATACGCGTCACCTCGTGTCCGCTCATTCGCTAAGCCACTGCTGGAGGTTTTGGCCGGTATTCCAACCATCGTTTACGGCCTTTTCGCGCTGCTGACCGTCGGTCCGCTATTGCTGGGTGTTTTTGGTGATAATGGTCTTGGCTGGATGAAGGCGGGAACTGCGGTTATGACGGCGGGTCTGGTCATGGGCATCATGCTGATCCCGTTTGTCTCGTCCCTGTCCGACGACATCATCAATGCTGTCCCCCAAGCGATGCGCGACGGGTCTTACGGGCTGGGTGCGACCCAGTCGGAAACCATCCGTCAGGTTGTCTTGCCTGCGGCACTGCCGGGCATCGTAGGTGCGATCCTTCTGGCCGCATCGCGCGCCATCGGTGAAACCATGATCGTGGTTCTGGGGGCAGGGGCCGCGGCCCGTCTGAGCCTCAACCCGTTCGAGGCCATGACAACCGTCACTGCAAAAATCGTCAGCCAGTTGACCGGCGATGCTGACTTCGCCTCGCCCGAGGCGCTGGTCGCCTTCGCGCTTGGCATGACCCTATTCATCCTTACTCTGGGGCTGAACGTCTTCGCCCTGTACATCGTGCGCAAGTATCGGGAGCAGTACGAATGACCGACGCCAGCATGCAAAGCCCTGGATCCGGCCGCAACGCGGTTTCCCTCACGGCGGCTGACGCGCGCACGAAAAAGCGCGCCAACGCCGAAAAACGCTTTCGCGCCTATGGCATCGTCGCGATTGCAACCGGTCTGTTCTTTCTGATCGTGCTGTTTGCTTCGATCCTGTCGCAAGGTATCCCGGCCTTCCAGCGTACCGTTGTCAGCGTGGACTTCACGCTTAACGCGGCACAGCGGGATGAGGCGGAAGGCACTTTGTTCAAGACCAAGGCCTATTCCGACCTGTTTATTGCCGAACTGAACGAAGAGTTGGCAGAGCGTGGGATCAGCGTCGATTTTGACGAAGCCGCCATCGAGCGTCTGCTGGGTAAAGTCGGCGGCACGATCCGGACGTTCTATGCAAACAGCCCAGATAAGCTGGGCGAACCTATCGAGTTTGACCTGACCGCCTCCAGTCGTGTGGACGGATACTTCAAGGGGCGCGTGTCCCGCGACACCCTGCAAGACAGCCGTTTCCTGCAACTCAGCGACCTTGATCTGGTCGATGCCTTGGAAGAGGCAGGCATTATCAAGCAGGCCTTCAACTGGCCATTTATCACCGGCGCGGATTCGGGCGTGGATAACCCCGGCGGCGCTGGCATCGGCGCTTCGGTTGTGGGCTCGTTCTTCATGATGCTGGTGGTTCTGGGCCTGTCGCTGCCGATTGGCGTTGCCGCGTCGATTTATCTTGAGGAATTCGCGCCGCAGAACAGGTTTACTGACCTGATTGAGGTGAACATCTCGAACCTGGCGGCTGTTCCGTCCATCGTTTTTGGTATCCTTGGTCTGGCCGTGTTCATCCAGTTCATGCACCTGCCGCAATCGGCCCCGCTGGTCGGTGGCCTTGTGCTGACGCTGATGACGCTGCCGACAATCATCATCTCGACCCGCGCGTCGCTGAAAGCGGTTCCGCCATCGATCCGCGACGCGGCGCTTGGGGTAGGGGCCTCGAAAATGCAGGCGGTGTTTCACCATGTGCTGCCTTTGGCTGCGCCGGGCATCCTGACAGGCACTATCATCGGTCTTGCGCAGGCGCTGGGTGAAACGGCCCCGCTGCTGCTGATCGGTATGGTGGGCTTTGTAGCCCGAGGTTACCCGGACGGTTTCCTTGCCGGATTTACCGAACCGAATTCGGCCATGCCCGCGCAGATCTACACCTGGGCCGCGCGCGCCGATGTAGGTTTCTACGAAAAGGCCTGGGGCGGTATCATCATCCTTTTGATGTTCCTGCTGACCATGAATATCATCGCAATCATCCTGCGCCGCCGCTTTGAACGCCGCTGGTAATTGGGGGCTATTATGAACGACATGACACGAGTGGAGAGAGCCGTGGACTCCAAAGAGATCAAGATCAACGCCAAGAAGGTTCAAGTCTACTACGGTGACACCCATGCCATCAAAGACGTGGATGTTGAGATCGAAGACAAGACCGTGACGGCCTTTATCGGTCCGTCGGGCTGCGGCAAGTCAACCTTTCTGCGCTGTTTGAATCGGATGAACGACACGATCGATATCTGCCGGGTAGAAGGCGACATCCTGCTGGATGGCGAAGACATATATGACAAGCGTGTCGACCCGGTGCAATTGCGCGCCAAGGTGGGCATGGTGTTCCAAAAGCCGAACCCATTTCCCAAATCAATCTATGACAATGTGGCCTATGGCCCGCGCATCCATGGCCTTGCCAAGAACAAGGCAGAACTGGATGAAATCGTTGAGAAGTCCCTGCGCCGAGGCGCGATCTGGGACGAGGTCAAGGATCGCCTGGACGCCCCTGGCACAGGTCTTTCCGGCGGTCAGCAACAACGCCTGTGCATCGCCCGCGCCGTTGCGACCGAGCCCGAAGTTCTGCTGATGGACGAACCGTGCTCGGCGCTTGACCCGATTGCAACCGCGCAGGTCGAAGAGCTGATTGATGAGCTGCGCGCGCAGTATTCGGTGGTGATCGTGACACACTCGATGCAGCAGGCCGCACGGGTCAGCCAGAAAACGGCGTTCTTCCATCTGGGCAATCTGGTTGAGTTTGGTGAGACCGGGCAGATCTTCACCAACCCCGAAGATCCGCGCACCGAAAGCTACATTACCGGCCGTATCGGCTAAAAACAGGTATTTGGATATGACCGAACAACATATTGCATCTGTATTCGACCGGGATCTGGAAGCGATCCAAGCGCATATCATGAAAATGGGCGGCCTTGTCGAGGCAGCAATCATGAGCGCGGCGCGTTCGCTGGAAACGCGTGATGAAGAACTGGCCCAGCAAGTTCGCGAAGGTGATAAGACGATTGACGCGCTGGAGGATTTGATCAACGAAGAAACTGCACGGCTGATCGCATTGCGCGCCCCGACCGCAGGTGATCTGCGTCTTGTTCTGACGGTGCTGAAAATTTCCGCGAACCTGGAACGCATTGGTGATTATGCCAAAAACATCGCCAAGCGCACCACAGTCTTGGTCAATGCGGGCGAAATAAATGGCAGCGCCGCCGCCTTGCGCCGCATGGCACGCGAGGTCGAAGTCATGTTGCGTGACTCGCTGGATGCCTACATTCAACGGGATGCGGAACTGGCTGCCGACGTGATCGAACGCGATCAGGAAGTGGATCAGATGTACAACGGGCTGTTCCGCGAATTTCTGACATTCATGGCAGAAGACCCGCGCAACATCTCAGCTTGTATGCATCTGCACTTCATCGCCAAGAATATCGAGCGGATGGGCGACCACGTAACTGCAATCGCCGAGCAGGTCGTCTATCTTGTAACCGGCGAGCGTCCCACCGAAGCGCGCCCAAAGGCCGATATCACATCGCATTCCGTGTAGGAGACTCACTATATGTCTGCCGATCAACCAACGGTTCTTGTTGTTGAGGATGAACTGGCCCAACGCGAGGTGCTGGCCTACAATCTTGAGGCCGAAGGTTTCCGCGTATCCAAGGCCGCCAGCGGTGACGAAGCATTGTTGCTGGTGGACGAAGACAGCCCCGACATCATTGTTCTGGACTGGATGATGCCGAACCTGAGTGGGATCGAGGTTTGCCGTCGGCTGAAAACCCGACCGGACACGCGTTCGATCCCAATTATCATGCTGTCGGCGCGCTCAGAAGAGGTGGACAAGGTAAGGGGCTTGGAAACCGGTGCCGATGACTATGTGGTTAAGCCTTATTCAGTGGTCGAGCTGATGGCCCGTGTGCGATCACAACTGCGCCGGGTACGTCCGGCGACCGTTGGTTTGCGGCTTGAGTTTGACGATATCATTCTGGATTCCGAAACGCATAAAGTCAGCCGGAACGACAAGCCGCTGAAACTGGGCCCGACGGAATTCCGGTTGCTGAGCACGTTTATGGAGAAACCTGGCCGGGTCTGGAGCCGCGAGCAACTGCTGGACCGTGTCTGGGGCCGGGACATCTATGTCGACACACGCACGGTTGATGTTCACATCGGTCGTCTGCGCAAAGCGTTAACACAGCACGGTGGCGCTGACCCGGTACGCACGGTCCGCGGTGCTGGTTACGCGTTGGGGTAGCGGGATAACGACCATTGTGAGCTTTACCAATAGTCGTGTAATCAGTATTATGGTAAATTACACGATTAGGGCAAGGGCGTTGTTTTCCTTTTATAAACATGCGTTCTTAAATCTGTACTTTTAAAGAACGGTTCCCAAAAGTCAAACTTAAAGTGAAACTTCAACTTCGGTGCGCAAGTGAACACGCCGATCTTCCTGCAGGAATCGCCTTCAGGGTGTTTGGATCGTGTTTGGATCGTGTTTGGATCGTGTTTGGATCGTGCTAAACGAGGTGAGCCGGTGCGTGGGTGCGCACCGGCTCTGAACGATAACCGCCGGATTGGCGATGGAATGCTAGCGCGCTCACTGTGAGCGCATGGCAACCAAAGGTCAACCGTGATCGCCGCTTTGCGCCTCAATCCGGGCTTCCAGAGAGGCAATGCGTTCGTTCATGCGCCGCTCCAGGCTCTGCAAGTCGTTCCGATGTTTCTGTTCCAGGTCTTTCTCGCGCTTTTCGTTGTCAAAGACCCGCGCCCAGAGGTCATTCAATCCTTCCACCAGGCTCGGAATCTGATAATGGGTGTGATAATTCATGTTGGTTCCTTCCTTCAGCTTTTCCTTTGCTCCGGAGATAACCAGGGCGGGCTGTAACCTGCCGGAAATATTGGTTATTCCAACCGGCTGACGCGGTTCAAATGTTTTTCACCGCCCGAAGAGGATTAATCCGGATACCATTCCCTGGGCAACTGGAAGTGCGGGCCGTCCACGAAGCGCGCCCAGTCGCCGCCCCATTCGAGCGGGATGCCGAGGTCCTCGGCCGCGCGTTTCCAGGTCGTGCCCAGGCGCTGCCATGCGCGCCAGTCGTTCCAGGGAATATCGCCATCGATCCACGGATGCGCGTCGAGCGCATGGCCGGTCACGTGGCGGCTGTCCATGGTCAGGCTCTTGCCGGTTTTCACGAGGATCTTCTGCTCCTCGATCGAGCGCAGCCCGCAGTGGATGCCAAAATCGTGGCTGCTCATCTCAAGCGCGCGCCGCGCCACCCGGACCAGATCCGGGTGAACGGCTTCAAAACAGTCCTCGGACCGCTTGCCGAAACGGAACTTTTTGGCCCGGCCCATCACTTCCACGCCTTCTTCATGGCCTTGGACAAAGCCGCCTTGCTCGGCTTCTTTCCCTTCTTGTTGCGCCAGGCCTTCTTCATCTCCGCCCGCGCCACGGACTTGTTGAATCGCTTCTTTCGTTTCATCGCGTTTCACTCCTTTTTTTTTGAGTTGAATTGAGGGATCACACGCCGGCCGAATGCAAAGCTGATCGCGCTCAGCAGCGCCCACTGATACCAATCCGGCGTGGCATCGAGCGCGTCGAATCCGGCCTCGATATAGGGCGGAATGCCAGGGACGAAGCTGAGCAACAGCGGAATCGACAAAACGATTGTGAACCATTCATCTTTCCAGCTTGTTTTGCTTGCCTGGACTGCCAGCAACTCCCATGACTTGCCATGCTCCACGGCGGCTGTGGCCGCTTTCGCGCGCGCCGTCTCGATGTCCGCGCGCGCCTTCAGCTCCGCGACCTTCAGGTCAGCGCGCGCTTTAAGCGCCTCGCCGCCGATGCCCAGCACCCCCGCCAATAATTGTAGGATCATTCCCCCGGCTCCCTGTAACTGTTCAACTGATCGATCTTGACCAGCAATTCGCGGATTGCCTCCGCCAAAGGCTCAAGCACCTCGCGGCGCTCGCGCTGTGACTGGATGACCAGGTAGAGCGCGCCGGTGAGCGCCAGCATCCCCATGCCGCCGTCGATGATATGCGGCAGGATCTCGATCATCTCGAGTCCTCCCCTTCAACTGGCCGCGTCAGCCGTGCCAGCGCCATTGCGCCGGCCAGCAGCACCAGCCAGGCCGGCAGTTTGTTCAGCTTGTCGAGATTGCCCAGCAATTGATCGATCATTTGATGATCCTCCACAGCAACACGCCCAGCAACGCATAGACGATCAGCCCGTTCGCGCCGCCGATCCCCGCGTTGGCCCCGGCCCAGGCGTGACGCACATCGTCCAGCCCGTGCATGTGATCGCGCCCGCGCCCGTCTCCGCTGTATCCGCGCCGTCTCATCCGCTTCGCCCTCCGTTTCTCGCCAGCATGTAGGCCCCCAGACCGGCGCTCACGCCCAGCAGCGCGTTATCGGTGACGGCCCCCACCGCAACGCCGGTGAGCGCGCCGATCGCCACGTCGCCCAGCGTGTCAACGTCCTCGACAACCGCGTCGGTCGACTCCTTCGCCCACCAGGCGAGAACCGCGCCGCCGGCCACCACCGCGCCTTTGATGATCCAGGGTGTCAGAGGTCCCGCCATCAAGCCGCCTCCGATTGCTGCCGCGCCTGGACGGCCCGGATCGCTTCGAGATAGCGCAGGGTCGCCGCGCGCACCCCGGTGCCCTTCTCGTGCCAGGTCTCGCCGCCATTATAGGCGCGGATCACCCAGTCTTCCGGCGCGTCTGCGTAAGCGTCCGGAACACGGTCCCGCAGATACCGGATATAGGCGTAGCCGATGATCACGCCCCAGACCGGATCGAACAGCGCCTGGCCCAGATCGTCCCGGCCGAAGCGCCGGCGCAGGCCCAGCGTTCCCGTGTCCGCGTCCCAGAGGCCGCGCGCGGTGCTCAACTGGACTTGCATCAGGCCCCGGCTGTCCTCGCCGGCCGTGTTGTGCGCCAGCGGATCGCCGCCGCTCTCCACCTCGATCATCGCGGCCACAAGCGACTGGTCGCGCGCCGGTACACCGGCCTGGCGCGCATAGGCCCAGGCGCGGGTTCCGGTTCCTGGTGTGCGGTCCACGTTTGCGGATGGTGCGGGATCCAGCGCCCCGCGCACCTCGCCGATCAGGCCGGCCACCTGAGCCCGGTTGTGATAGAGCCACCAGGCGGCCGCCGCGATGACCGCAAGCGATGCAAGGTCCCGGATCATGGCCGCACCTTCCCAAGCAACCGCACTTTGATTGTCATCAGTGCGCCAAATTGCAGCCAGAGTTGATTAGTTAAGCCAGTGTATTCAGCTTCATACGTGACATGCAGCTTCAACATCGTACCGGTCGCCACCAGATAGGGCGACGGCAGGATGAATGCTTCGCCTTGGAATACCGGCACCGAGTCATGTTCGACGGGATCCGTATTAGCGGTATTTCTCACATGAAACAGGTCCGGCGGCTGACCGCCCGCGTGCCCGTATGATGCGATGACTCTTTGACCGGCCGGCAGCAAGGGAACGGGCGAAACCTCGTTGGTGATCACATTGGCCCGCAGCCTTCCAGCTTTTGGCTGTGGGTCCAAATTCGTAAAATCCACTTCGACCTGCTCGCCTTCAGGCGGCTTCAGGTAAATCGATTTTGTTTGATCCGTTTCCCGTCTCAGATTCACATAGTAATAGAAAACGTCCTTCTCTTTGGCATAGGAAGGTTCATCGGCATGGCCATCCACGAGGCGGCGGCCAAATTCGAGCGTCACGTCCACCGCGCGATGCGTCAGCGGCGATGCCACCACCATGTCAGACCGCGCGCCGGCGATGATCCCGCCGCGCGGCAGACGATGCCAGGTGCCGCCGTGCCGCACAAACAACTCGTCCACGTCGCCCTGGACGTAGCGGACCTGTTCATGACTGCCCAGATTGCGCTCGCCCAGCAGGGTGTAGCTCGCATAATAAACGCCCGCAGTCATGCCGCCCTCCAATTGCCCGCAAACACGATCACCGCCGCGCCGATCAGCGCCCAGGTGATCAAACGGACCTGCACATTGCTTGTTTGACCCAGGGTTCCGCGCGCGAGGTCCAGAATCTCGCCCGTGACCCGATCCTGCCGATCCCCGGCCCTGTCGATCAGATCCGCGCCCACATCCAGCGCCGAACGCTGCTCCCGCCCAACCGCCGCAACCAGCCGCGCGCCGGTGTCCAGCACGTCCTGTTGCCGGTCACCCACCGCCGCAACCAGGCGCGTATTGATTGCATGTTGGTTCTCCGCCCTCTGACCAGCCCGGTCCACCAGCCGCGCGCCGGTATCGAGCGCGTCCTGTTGCCGGTCGCCTGCAGATGCGACCAGCCGCGCGCCGGTGTCCAGCGCCTCCTGTTGCCGGTCACCCGCCGTCGCAACCAGCCGCGCGCCGGTGTCCAGCGCCTCCTGTTGCCGGTCACCCGCCGTCGCAATCAGCCGCGCGCCGGTGTCCAGCGCCTCCTGTTGCCGGTCGCCCGCAGATGCAATCAGCCGCGCGCCGGTGTCCAGCGCCTCCTGTTGCCGGTCGCCCGCAGATGCAATCAGCCGCGCGCCGGTATCGAGCGCCGCTTCGGCAAAATCGATCCCGGCCTGCAGCTGCCCCTGCCAGCTTTGAAGCTGCGCGTAATGGGCGTCATTGACCGCAATGATGCCGTCATTGGCCGCCGCCAGAACCTCGCTCAGAAGCCGGTTGATGCCGTCCTGATCGAAGCGCCGCGCGCTCAGCAATTCGGCCGCCTGGCGCTCCCAGGCCGCCACCGTCGCCCGCAGCGTCTCGTCGCTGGGATCGATGTTGACGTAGACCGAATCGAGGATCTGCGTCGCGTCGTTGAGAACGGCGCGCTTGTCCACACTCGAATCCGTGATGTCGAAGTGGCGGTTGTCGCTCAGGTCGCGGTTGTCCTCGGTATGGACATTCGTGGTGTTGGTGGTCTCGTTGACGTTGCTCGTGATCGTCCTGTTCTCGACATTCGAGCTGGACTTGTTGGACGTTCTGCTTCTGGAACTGGATTTACTGCCCATCGGTGCCCTCCCAGACCCGCTTCAGGATCCATTCGTCCCCGGCCTCAAGCACCCAGCCTTCCCGCGCCATCGCCCGCTGCGCCGCCGCCAGCAGCGGACGGGCCAGGCCCTTCAGCTTCGGGCTTGGCAAGCACCGGATCACCCCGATCCGGCCCGTGTTCCGAAGCGCGCGCCAGATCGCCAGGGCTTCCCCCCAGGTCTCGAAATGGTCGTAGACCATCTGCCACGCTTCGGACGCTCCGGACACCGCTCCGGGGCGCTCCTGCGCCAGCAGAACCCAGGTATCCCCGCAGCGCGCCGTGAAGCTGTTGTTAGCGTTCACACCGGCGGCCCAGGCCTCTTCGGCCGTCACCAGGCCGATCACCGGTCCACTGGCGACCTGGACGGGCGCGTCGGACGGTTTATAGCTTCGGTCCAGCATCGATCAGCCCCGCTTCCTCATCAGCCACCACAGGCCCAGCCCTGCCGCTCCCAGGACGCCCAGGACGATCAGCGGGTTTGCACCGCCGCCCCCGCCCGGGTTCTTCAGCCCCGCACTCCGGACGGCCGCGCTGAAGAACCCGTCCTCAGCGGCGGCGCCGAACACCACCGGCCCTGTCTGCCCGGTCACGTCGCCGGTCGAGACGTCCGCGCGCGTGTCGGCACTGCCCGTGTTCTCCAGGTCCTTCAGGATGTCGTTCACGACGTCATCGGCCGATTGCGCCGCCGCCTCGGCAATCGCCGTGGCGTCTGCCGCGCTTGGGGCGGAAAGGCTCAGATCCGGAATGGTGGTCATGATCCGCGTTCCTCAAGCAGCCGGTTGGTCAGCGAGCGATAGCGGCCCTGGCTCAGCGCCAGTTCGCGTTCGGCCAGTTCCAGTTCCTCCTGCGTCCGCCGCGCGACCAGCTCGTGCCGGCGCAACAGCGCCCGCGCCAGCGCCGCGCGCAGCCGCTCAACACGCCGGTCGGCCCTGGCCACCATGAGCCGCGCCGCGCCCAGCACGTCCTCTTCCACCCGCCGGTCGATCTGATCCATTAGCGTAGCTCCCTGAATACGTAGATCGCCCCCACCGCGGCCGCGGCCAAAGCCGCCGGCCACATCAGGCGGCTGATCAGCGTGTCGCCGCGCCGCGACTCGAAGGCTTCGCGGTAGAGCGTGCCCCGGTCCACCAGCAGCCGGCGCGCGTCGTCGCGTTCCTCGTGCTGTGCGTCAAGCGTCACCTCGTAAGCCGCCAGTTCGTCGTTGCGCTCCCGGTCCTCGCGCGTGGTCACGTCCCGGAACCGCTCGTTCCCGTCGTCGCGTTCCAGGTCCTCACGATCCGTTTCCAGGCGATACTGCGCGCGCTTGTCATCGAGCCGGGACCGGATCAGGTCGTGCTCGTCGTCCCGCGCCCGGTCCTGACGGTCGGTATCGTCCCGGAACCGTTCATTGCCCCGCAGCCGGCGGTCGGCCCGGTCCTGGTACTCGCGCAGCCGGCGGTCCTGCCGGTCCCTGGCCCGCCGGTCGAGCGTGTCGTCCAGCGTGTCCCAGGCCCGGCCCAGCAGATCATCCCAACTCGACATGGCTACCTCTCGTCAGAGACGATCCGCGAAATAGACCTCGACTGTGACCTCCGTGTTGGCCGACGTCAGTTCCAGTTCGATCTCGATCCGGTCATCGCGCCGGCGTTGCTGATCAGACGTCAGCGGCGCAAGCGCCAGCCCGTCGCGTTCCTGATCGATCAGCAGGTCAACGCAGCCCCCTACCCCGATCAGCGCGCCCGTCGCATTGCGGTACGGACCAACATCCTCCTGATCTGATGCCTTGTTCGGCCTCAGCAGCGCCTCGACATGATTCACATGCGTGTCGGATTTGATCCATTCCACATCGCCGATGCTCACCTCGAAGTTCTCGATCTTCTTGCCAGCGCCGGATGTCACGATGATGCGCTGAATGCGCCGGTCGATGCGGATGTCGTCGATGATATGCTTGCCCGAGGTGGCGAAGCTCTTCTTGTAGACCTGGCGGGAAATGACATTGCCGGCCGGCACCAGAACCGGGTTGTAAAAGGCGATGATTTGAGGCTTGATCTCGGTCTTGTGCTTGTCGGTCGTGTAGAGCGTCAGGCGCAGATCGCGGATATTGCCGGTTCCCAGGGCGTAGAGGTCCTGGACCGGTGCGCCGGCGCGGAACACGTTCGGCCACCCAAACGGGATGAACCACGCGGTTCCCAGCCCCAGACACCCGTTCATGCGCAGATACGCCTCGAATCTGGTGATGTCCTCGAAGTCCCAGATCGTGATGCCGTCCGCCTCCAACTTGATCCGGTCCAGGATCTTCGCGAAATGGTCGGTGTTGACGTATTTTTCGCCGTTATCGCCCGTTTCCAGAAGATCGTTGGCATTGGTGCCGGTGATCGCTGTATTGGCCAGCGTCTCGAAGCGCAGCATCAGCCCGCGATAGGTGTATGCGCCGGTTGGTACATCGATCTCGTATTCGCCGCCTGAGAGCCTCTGGGAGATTGTCACCAGATCGTCGGCCACGTTGATGTAGTCTGGAAGCGCCGCGTCCGCGCCCATCACAAGTTGAGAGCCGGGCATCCCGGCGCGGACCAGGTTGGGATTGACCGGTGCCGCAGCGGCCGACGCGGGTGCGCCACGCGCGGCCGCCCGTGCGCGATTGAGGAAGTTCGACATTAGAAGCCTCCGAACGCCCGCCGGATCGACCGGCTGTCGGCAAAGATGGAATAGAGGAACAGACCGGCCACCGTGCCGATCGTCGATGCCAGGATCAGTTCGCTTTTCATGAGCGTTACCGGCTGATCATTCTGGATACGGACTGGACCAGCCGATCCGTCAGGCCGGAATTGTCCAGGACTTCGTAGAGGAAGATCCCGACCATGGTGCCGGCGGCATAGTGCATAAGCGTCTTGGCTTTCATTGCTGAGCTCCGAAGCTGAAGAAAGAAAAGATGCCGCCCAGCATGGCGCTGTCATGAATTGTCAACAAATACAATTTGGTGACAGTCATCATGACACGTAAATTGACGGTCATGACCAATGTTGACACCAATGTTGACGGGGCGATTGACCACCTGAACCGGGTGATCGCGGCCAGAGGCCGGGGCGGGGGCTTCTCCGTGGCCGTGGATTTGGGCGTTGATCCCTCGCAAGTGTCGCACTGGCGGCGCGGAAAGCGGGTCCCCTCCCCCGACATGACACGCAAAATCAACGGCTTGCCTGTCATTGACAATCATGACAGTGACAAACTTGACACCGATCATGACAATCTTGACGCGGATCATGACACTCATGACGGCAATCATGACAGTCATGACGCGAATCCTGACAATCTTGACGCTCCGGCCGCGCGGATCGCTCCGGAAAGCATGGCGGACCTGGAAGCGGCCGTGCTGGGTGCCACGCCCCAGGATGTCATCGAGGTCGGTAGTGCCGATCTTGACACCGGCCCTGCCCTGCCCGCTCCGTCCAGCGAGTGGCGCGATAATGTCTGGCTGTTTGCTCATGACATGATCGCCGCCTATGTCGGCCCTCCACGCGGCCCCCTGATCGCCAAACACGCCCGGTCGGCCCATGGCACCGCAGCCTGCGAAGCGTCCGAGCGCGTAGCGCACCGCATGGGCCTGGACAATCTCATGAGGTCCGGACACTGGACCGTCGATCTGGCCATCATGGCCAGCTACGCCATCACCGTTCTGAAGATCACGAAGGGTCCGGACGAAAAACAAGAGGTCGCTTGATGACAGACGCCCCCGTCCTCGATGCCGCCGCGCGCTCCGCAATCTGGGGCGTGTCCGGCTCCGGCAAGAGCACGCTCGCCGCGCGGATCGCCGCGTCGTGGGCGTCGGCCCGGGCCGTGGTGATCATCGATCCCACCGGACCCCATCACCCCGCCCTGCCCCCGGACTGGAAGCCCCGGCCCGGCTTGACGGCGCTGTCACCGTCCACGCCCGACCAATGCACCGCCGCGCTCCTGACCGCCTACCTGGTCAGCCACCGCACAACGCCGGTCACGGTGATCTGCGACGAAGCGCCGTTCTTCCTGGCCAAGCCATCGGAAGCCGTCCTGAAGGTGGTCTACCAGGGCCGTCATCGCGGCCTCGGCATGGTCCTCGTCGGTCAACGGCCCTCGGCCGTCGCCCCCGGTGTGCGCTCGCAGGTCACGCGGACGATCTACATGAAGCTGACGGATCGCGCGGACCTCAACATCGTCGCCGCCAGTTCCCGCCAGTTGGCCGCCGATCTGCCCGGCCTCGATGTAGGAGATTGGAGACAATGGCCGACATGATCTGCATGTCACCAGATCAGATTATAGATCTGATCTGCAGAAGCGTTACCGTCGTGTTGGGCGTCGTTTTGGTGCTGGGATTGTCCATAAAATGAAAGTAGAAACAAAGAACGGGCCGTGATTGCCTCACGACCCGCCAACCCAAAATCACCAAACCGCTGAAAGGAGGTGATATTGATGAGTACTCAGCAGAGTTATATGGCATTCGCCTGTGCAATGGCAATCGGCTTTTGTGCCGCTGCACTACGGAAAGCGCTGAAGTCTGTTCCGGGTCCGCTTTCTGATAAGCCACCTGAACCTGACGACACAATTCACTAAAATATGATCCGCGTCCAAAATTCCAGCGGGCGCGGATCGCGCGTATCACTCAATGCCCGTCGCTGATCTCCAGGCGACGTTCGATCCGCTCAACGCGGCGCGTCAAGGCGTCATGATCCTGGTCAAGCCGTGTCATGCTTTTGACAAGAACCGCCATATGACCTTCAAGGGCACCAAGCCGATCTTCAACGCGCTCCAAGCGTCCTTCAATACCAGAAAGCTTTTTCTGGATCGCCTTGAGGTGCTCAAGGATCAGATCGTTTGTCACGTTATCTGTCATGATCGACAAGTTCCCATGTTGACTGTCAATGACACTGCCATGATTCCGTCATCGATGTCCAGATTCCGTCATCGATGTCCATCACGGCCGGAAAAGATTCTTCACGATGTCAAAGAGCTAACTAGCCCATCAGCTGGTGGATTTCTTTGCCAATCCGGAATTAAGTTCACGGAGATTTTTGATACTCTCATCGGCTTTCAGGTTGAGCGCGTCCATGCGCTCCTGGCGAACGGATTCGAGATACTGAACCCGCCCGAAGGTCTCCGAATACAGTTGGCAGGTTTTGCCGCGCTCTCCAAAGTCCCTGACCAGGTGATCCAGCACCTGTCTGTGAAACTGCAGATGACGTTCGATCTCCTCGAAAGACATGTTCAGCGTGGTGATAGCGGTCATTCCGGCGGCTCCTCGATGTCGCCTGCGTCCCAGGCGGTGATCAGTTCCTTGGCGGCTGCATAAGTCCCGCCATACTTCAACGCCTTCACGAAGCGCCGCGTTTCCGCCTCTCGCTCCGGCGTCATTTTGCGTTGCTGTTTCTCAGCAAATTTGCCGCCGTTCGATTGTCCGCCGCTCGGTCGATCCCCGCGCTTTATCCCGCTTCCGCTGCGACCAGCAGCGGGCTTTTTTTGGACTGCCGAAGGCGGGCCGTCAGACATGGAATCTATGGAGTCTATGGTAGGGGAGGCGTTATGCCCCCCTTTAGCGCCATAATGCCCCCCTTTAGTGCCATAATGCCCCCCTTTGTGTGGAACAAGAAGTCGATAAGTGGGACATCTTGAGCGTCCCCCCAACCCGTTGTAGATCACCTCGATTGATCCACAGACCTCGAGAGTTCGAAGAGCTCGCATGATCGTCCGGCGATGCAAGCCAGTAGCATCGATTATTTGTGACTTCGTTATGCTGACTTCAGGCCGGTCGAACTCAGCCTGCCAGCACATCACGCGCAGCACGTGCGCGGCCGAGTGTGTGGCGGTAGACGCCCCCAGTACGCGGTTCAAATACTTCCTTGGTCGGTACTCACTCATGGCCGACCTCGATCTCGAAGCCTGGAAGCGGCAACTGGTCGAGTGTGCCGTCCCGTTCCATCTGCTTGTACGCTTGATACACAGCCGTCTTGGACCGTTTGAGTGCTTTGGCAGTCTGGCCGTAGCTCCACCCCTGATGACCAACCATCAGCCTGATGAAGTCTGCCTCGAAATTTGAAAGCGGCTTTGCGCCCTTGGTTTTCATTTCGCGTGTCCCTTTACAATCGGGAACACAGTGTTTATAAAATATCACGTTCGAGAACGAAGCCCTACTCCGCCGACACCGTTCAGATTTGATCGCTGGATAGAGATTTAGGCTTGAGTAGGGCGCTTTCGGCCCCCTCCCCTACTGAAATTTACCATAATTTAAGGGGTTAAACAGACATAACCGCCTATTCAGTATTATGTTAAATATATATCAATACCGACAACCGTGAAAACGCTGTGTTGATCATCATTGCCGCGTCTCTGGCAAGGCCCACTTTGGTAAAAACAAATTCTATTCAGACGCTTGCAGGCGGTTTCTAAGATTTCTTGCGCGCTGGACGCAACAGCCCTTCTTGCGCGACCGATGCCACTAACGTGCCGTCCTGCGCGTAGATCGACCCTCGGGTAAAACTGCGTCCCTGGCCGGTCCACGGGGATTCCATTGCATAAAGATGCCAGTTCTGAAACTGGACCGGCGCATGAAACCACAAGGCGTGATCAAGGCTGGCGCCGTTGATTTCCCCTGAGAACCAGCTGAGACCATGTGGTCGCATCCCAGATGTAAGCAGACCCATGTCAGAGGCATAGGCCAGCAGAAGATGCTGAGTGATCGGATCAACCTGATCCGCAGCTGACATCCGAAACCAAAGGCTGTTGCGATCATCTGATTTTTCTGGCGTGAGAACATCCAGAGGATCCACCTCACGCACATCAATGGGCCGTTCTCTCAACAGCTGCGGTTTAAGCCATTCAGGTACACGATTGATGTATTTCTGACGGAAATCTTCCCGCGTCGGATGATTGTCGGGCCCCAACACATCGGGCATCGGGTGTTGATGATCCCAGCCATCATCCTTCACGTGGAATGACGCGGACATGTTCAGAATTTGCTTACCATGCTGGATTGCCACGACGCGACGGGTGGTAAACGAACCTCCATCCCGCGCCCGATCCACTTGATAAATAACAGGAATACTGGGGTCACCCGGTCGGATGAAATAGGCGTGCAATGAATGGCACAGGCGGTCTTCAACCGTTCTGTAAGCGGCAGCAAGGGCCTGCGCGATCACCTGCCCTCCGAAGATACGGGTTGGTGTTTCACCGCCCGAGCCCGTGCCACGGAACAAGTCGACCTCAAGCCGTTCAATATTCAGCAAATCCAGCAGGATACGTTCGGCTTCGGTCATGAATGGGTCTCCGGTTTCATACAGACACCGGGTATCAATTGACCGGCCATCATTCAACCAATGCTCCAAGAACAAGCGATTTGAGTTCTGCTCGGGATTGGTAGGAACTGGAGGGTGACAACTGAGTGAAGAACACGGTTGTCAGTTGGTTGACGCGATCGATCCAGAAAAAGGTCGACGCCATACCGCCCCAACTGTAGTCACCCACCGAGCACGGCGCGCCAAGGCGACCCGGGTCCAACACGACAGATCCGCCTATTCCAAAACCCGTACCCTGCATCGGTTGCTCGGCAAAGCTCTGCGGTCCCATTGATGCAATGTCGCCCGGTAAGTGGTTGGCCATCATGTAATCTACGGTTTTTGGGCCCAAGATCCGAACCCCGAATGCGGTGCCTCTATTTCGCAGCATCTCGGCAAAGCGACTATAGTCATCGATGGTGCTGACCAGCCCGCCGCCACCGGAAAAGGTTGTCGCTGCTTCGAACGGGGAATCCCCTGCGGCATCGACCAATCGTAACGTCTCACCGCCTTGCTTTGCCGCGTTCAAAGCCATCGCGTCGCCCTCTAACGGGGTATATAGCGACGCAAAGCGGTCCCCTGCCCCGGACGGGACAGAATAACCGGTTTCGATCATCCCGAGGGGCTCAAGAATGTTCTCGCTTAGAAAGCGGTCCAGCGATTTGCCTGATGCGACCTCAATCACGCGCCCAATGACATCAATGCCGACCGAGTATTCCCACCTCGTTCCGGGTTGGAAGGCCAGAGGCAGCGAGGACAGCACTTTGACACGTTCAGACAATGCGCCTTGCTGGGGTGAGAACATCAAATCCAGCGCATCCATTTCTTGCGGCAGCAGGCCCGGGTTGAACGGGTAGCTGAGCCCGCTGGTATGGGTCAGCAGTTGATGCAGCGTCGGTGTCGCGGCGTCCTCTGTCTGGTCAAGACGCGCCGCATTGGGGATAAGCGTGCGCATTGACGCAAATTCCGGGATGAATTCAGAGACTGGCGCATCCAGGTGCAGCAACCCTCGCTCGACCAGCATCATCAAAGCGACCGAGGTCACCGGTTTTGTCATGGAATAAATCCGAACGATACTGTTGCGTTGGAATGGAAGGTTGTTTTCAACGTCACGCAAACCAGTGCTGTGAAAGAACTCTTCCTGCCCGTTTTGCAGAATCAAAAGCGCGCTGCCGGGATACTTCCGCTCATCGACGTAGCGTTGCATCCAATCGCGAATATGGGCCAGGGCTGCTGGATCAAACGCCATACGAGGACTCCGTTGAAATGGTTTGAACGGATAGTGCAGCGACGATCCCAAAAACGACAGCGGAAAACTGCGACAAGATGCAGTAAACGCTGAGATATGGCCCTTGGGCTGCTAAGCTGGAGCGTGAATAGATTCGAGTCGAACCCACTCTTGATCCGGAGCAGGAACATGTCGCAAAGCATTGATTTTATGTATGACTTCTGCAGTCCGAACGCTTACCTGGCCCACAAAGTTCTGCCAAAACTGGCCGAACGGCACACAGTGGCACTGAATTACAGCCCGGTTTTGCTGAGCATCATCTTCAAAGCCACAAACAACCAAGCCCCATTCCAGGCCTTTTCTGAAAATCGAAAAAAGACCGCATATCTGACCCACGATCTGCATCGCTTCGCCCGTCGGCGGGGCATCAGTTTCCATATGAGTCCACATTACCCTCTGAACACCAAATTCGCGATGCGGGCCGCTTATTTCGCGCAGGGAAAACCATGGGAGAACAAATATATAAACGCCGTTTTTGATGCGATATGGGTGCATGGCCAAAAGATCGATGACCTGAATGTTCTGATGGATGTGGTGCAAGAGAATGACTTGCCGGTTCGCAAAATCCGCGAGGCAATTGGAAATCCTGACATCAAACAGCACCTAAAGGATCAAACCAAAATGGCGGTACGACGTGGGGCGTTTGGCGTGCCGACCATTTTTGCCGGACCCGAGATGTTCTTTGGCAAGAACAGCCTTGGCAATCTTGAGTTGGAACTCTCGC
Source organism: Ruegeria sp. (assembly GCF_965243365.1). Classification (GTDB taxonomy): domain Bacteria; phylum Pseudomonadota; class Alphaproteobacteria; order Rhodobacterales; family Rhodobacteraceae; genus Ruegeria. The sequence goes on from NZ_CBDEUW010000002.1 coordinate 3,308,438, forward strand.
GCTAGCTTTCGAACGCTGCCAACCCTTGTCGCGCAAATGCAGGGACATACCCTCCCAAAACGCGCGCGCGATCCGGGTCTGATGCGTTGCCGTCCAGGGCGCGCTTATAGACGCCCTGCAATATGGCAGCCATTCGGAAAAAGTTGAAAGCCAGATAGAACCCAAAGTTCTGGATGCCGTTCAGGCCCCGGCGTTCACAGTAGTCAGCGATGAACTGTTGATCCGATGGCAGCCCAAGGCTTTCGCGATCAACCCCGGCCAATCCACGTCCTTCATCGCCCGGCGGCATTTGCCACTGCATGATCACAGCGGCAAGATCGGCATAAGGATGGCCAATCGTCGACAACTCCCAATCCAGAACGCCGATACAGCGGGTGCCGCCCTGCTCGAACAACAGGTTATCGATCCGGAAATCCCCGTGAACCAAGGTACGTTGGCCGTCTTCATCGGGGATCGCGGTTCCTAATCTATCAATCAGGTTGTCCATGTCAGGTATGGTGGCCGTCTCGGTGGCGCGGTATTGCTTGGTCCACCGGTTGATCTGGCGCTCGTAGTAGTTTCCGGGGGGGCCATAATCTGAAAGCCCAACCGCGTTGATATCCACCTCATGCAATTCAGACAGAACACGGTTCATTTCATCCAGAACCCCTGCCCTGATCCTGTTGCTTTCACCCTGCATTGTCGGTTCCTCAAAGTTCCGGCCCTGCAAATGTTGCATCACATAAAAGGCCGAGCCGATGACGGCCTCGTCCTCGCACAGCAGATACATGGCGGGTACAGGTACCTTGCTACGCGCCAAGGCACGCTGCACGCGGAACTCTCGGTCGACCGCATGTGCGGATTTCAACAAAACACCGGGCGGTTTGCGGCGTAGAACATAGTTTTTTTGAGGTGTGCGAAGCAGAAATGTCGGGTTGGACTGCCCGACCGCGAACTTGGTCGCCGACAGAGGTCCGGAGTACCCTTCGAGGTTGTTGTGAAGATAAGCGTCCACCGCATTCAGATTTAACGTATTTTCGACGCTCTCCATTTGCGCCTCCGATGTTAGAGCGATCCCGGTCGATTTGAGTTCAGAATGCGGCGGCGAATATATTGCCAGCGCTTTGAACGTTGATGCCCCCGGAAACGGGGATGACCGCACCCGTCACATAGCTGCCGCCCCTACCACACAGGAATTGGACACAGCCTGCAATGTCCTCGGGGCGACCGACGCGCCCCAACGGCACGTCTCCGCCAACCTTTTCTCGTGTTTCCGGATCGGCCGTTGCAAATGCTGTCATCTTTGAGACGAATGGCCCCGGTGCAAGGGCGTTGATGGTCACGCGATCGGCTGCAAGCTCTTTGGCCATGATCTTGGTTAAATGAATGACTGCCGCCTTAGAGGCCGCATAACTATACGCTCCGTCCCCCATCGGTGCTTCACCCATAACCGAGGCTATATTGACCACCCTTGCAGGATCCTCATCTGTGGCGGACTTCTTAAGCACGAGTAACAGCTTTTGCGTCAGGTCAAAAATACCGGCCACGTTCACCGACATCACCTTATCCCAGGCATCATACGGAAACTGACCAAACGGAGCTCCCCAGGACACACCCGCATTATTCACCAATATATGCAGAGCTTGCGCGCGGGAACTTACCTCAGCAACCAATGCATTGATCCCGGCTTCGTTCCCGATGTCCCCTGCAAACCCTTCGGCCGAGCCTTGCGCATCCATGGCATTCAACTCATCCGCCACCGCATGGCAAACGTCGCCCTTACGTGACGCGATCAGAACATGTGCGCCCGCCTGCACCAGCGCCTCGGCCGCCATACGACCGATCCCTGTTGCGCCGCCGGTGACCAGGGCAACCTTTCCGTGTAGGGAAAACAATGTCTCGGGCGTCATGTCCACTCCTTGATGCAGTCGGGTAAATAACAAGTTTCCGCCAGTTCACTGCATTATCCGACGTTCTTGCAAGAGAAGCACAGGTGGCGGTCAAACCGAAAAAGAAAATGGTCAAAAGCCTATATGTGATTAACTTTACATCCAAACCGGAGGTAACAGGTCACCATACGGTCTCAAAGCTTGACGCATTTAGGCAAGGCCGCTGGACGCCTTTGTTTTTCAGGTTTAATAAAAATGGAATATGGGGATAGGACAACATGCAGCGCATTCTGGTAGCAAATGGCCCGAATCTGAATTTGCTGGGAACCCGGCAGACTGAGGTTTACGGCCACACAACTCTGCAAACGATCGAAGATCTGTGCCGCACCCATGGTGAAACCCTGGGGCAGACCGTCACGCATATGCAATCCAACCACGAAGGCGCACTGATCGATGCAATCCACGCCGCCCGGGGGACGCAGGACGGCATCGTGTTGAATGCGGGTGCTTTTACGCACACTTCAGTTGCTCTGATGGACGCGATCTCATCGGCGGAAGTGCCCGTGGTTGAAGTACATCTGTCAAACATCCACGCCCGTGAAGCTTTCCGCCACAAATCATACATTGCGCGGGTTGCGATTGGCCAGATATGCGGTTTTGGCGCCCAAAGCTATGTCCTGGCGCTTGAGGCCCTGGCGGCCCACTTGGCAGAGGGACATACGGGATGACCCTGAACGAGTACCTGACTTTCATTAGCTACGCGAAGACGCTGGAAGAGCTGTGGGACGCGCATTGTCGCCAGATGGCGAAATACGGGTTCGATCGCCTTTTGTACGGATACACCCAGTACCGGACTGAGACGTCATTGGGTGATCCAGAGGATTTTGTAATTCTGACCAACCACTGCAAAGAGTATCTGGAGGGGTTTGTGCAGAGAGGGCTTTATTTCAACGCGCCAATGCTGAAATGGGCCTTGCAAAACGAAGGCGCAGCAAGCTGGCGCATGATCGGCGAAGCGATGGCCAGCGGCACGATGACCCCGCAGGAACAAGAGGTATTCGCATTCAACAAGTCCGCCGGTGTGACCATCGGCTATACGATCAGTTTCACATCCGTTTCGATGCGGAGCAAAGGCGCGATTTCCATGGCGCATTACGGCGACAAATCGCAGGATGAAATTGACGCGATGTGGGATGAACATGGTGATGATATCCTGCTGATGAACAACATGGCGCATCTCAAGATTTTGACCCTGCCCTACAACGCGCCGAACCGTGCACTGACCAAGCGCCAGCGCGAGGCGCTGCAATGGGTTGGTGATGGCAAGACAACTCAGGATATAGCGCTGTTGATGGGTCTTACAGCCGCCACAGTGGAAAAGCACCTGCGCTTGGCGCGTGAGGCGCTGAGCGTGGAAACCACTGCTCAGGCGGTCCTCAAAGCCTCATTGCAGAACCAGATGTTCGTCATGGAAGTTTAACAGGACCGTATCTGATGCACTGCTGCCTCAGTTTACCTTGGGTAAGGAAAACATGACTTCCCTAACCCGGGTAAAAAATTGCAAAATGATACTGTTCCGTGAGTGGTGGCTTTAGCCAGGGAACGTTTGATCGGATCTTTGCTATATCAGGGCTCTCCGGTCAGTCTGACACAGGAGCGCCTATTCGTCCGCGTACCTGCGTTGGAAATTTGAGGGGTCCTGTCCATCCCCATCATGCGGGGCCCCTCAATCTCTCACAGTAAATCAGCTTTCTTCAACAGTCCGCATCAAGCGCTGTTGCCAAAAAAGAAAACCGGTCACGCAATGCGTAACCGGTTGCTTTGATTGTGGATGTTCGGCCCTTATCAGGGCCGTTACATATCTTAGCCCTGAGCGGCCTTGGCAACTTCGGCTGCGAAGTCTTCTTTTTCGACAACGATACCTTCGCCAACTTCCAGACGGATGAAGCCGGTGATGGTTGCACCTGCCTCTTTGGCGGCTGCTTCAACGGTCAGGTCAGGGTTCACAACGAACGACTGGTTCAGCAGAGTCGATTCGGCGACGAATTTCTTCATACGGCCTTCGATCATTTTCTCGATCACCTGCTCCGGCTTGCCGGATTCGCGGGCGATGTCCATCTGAACCTGCTTTTCCTTCTCGACAACAGCCGGGTCCATGTCCGCCTCGGACAGGGCCGCCGGGTTTACGGCCGCGATGTGCATCGCAACCTGCTTGCCGATCGCTTCGTCGCCACCGGTCAGAGCCACCAGAACGCCGATTTTGCCCATGCCGTTGGTGGCTGCGTTGTGAACGTAGGACACAACGGTGTCGCCCGACAGTTTCGACATGCGACGCACCGACATGTTCTCGCCGATGGTGGCGATCTTGTCAGTGATCGTGTCTGCAACGGACTTTCCGCCCAGGTCAGCAGCCAGCAGAGCTTCGACATTGTCGACGCCTTCTGCGGCATAGGTGATCTTGCCGACCATTTCCTGGAACTCAGCATTCTTCGCAACGAAGTCGGTTTCCGAGTTCACTTCGACGGCAACGCCGTTGCCGCCATTGACGTGAACAGCAACCAGACCTTCTGCTGCGGTACGGCCCGATTTCTTGGCCGCTTTGGCCAGGCCTTTGGTGCGCAGCCAATCAACGGCTTCGTCCATGTTGCCTTCGGTCTCGGTCAGCGCTTTCTTCGCGTCCATCATGCCTGCGCCGGTCGAGTCGCGCAGTTCTTTTACCATTGCTGCTGTGATTGCCATCTTTTGGCTCTCCTCAATTCAAACGGAATTGGGGCAGGTCTACCCTGCCCCATATGTCATTTACGTGACGGGCAGCTTACGCTTCGGCAGGTGTTTCTGCTTCGGCTTCTGCGGGCGCTTCTTCAGCAACGACTTCTTCAACCGGTGCTTCTTCGAACTCACCCAGATCGACGCCAGCGGCACCCATCTGCGCGGTCATACCGTCCAGCGCGGCACGTGCGGCCAGATCGCAGTACAGAGCGATTGCGCGGGCTGCGTCGTCGTTGCCGGGGATGATGTAGTCAACGCCGTCGGGCGAGCAGTTGGTGTCGACAACAGCCACAACCGGGATACCCAGCTTGTTGGCTTCGGCGATGGCCAGTGCTTCTTTCTTGACGTCGATGACGAACAGCAGGTCAGGAACGCCGCCCATCTCGCGGATACCGCCCAGCGAAGCTTGCAGCTTGGCCTGGTCACGCTCCATGCCCAGACGCTCCTTCTTGGTCAGACCTTCGGCGCCCGATTCCATTGCTTCGTCGATCTGGTTCAGACGGTTGATCGACTGGGAAACGGTTTTCCAGTTGGTCAGCGTGCCGCCCAGCCAGCGGTGGTTCATGAAATACTGAGCCGACTTTTCAGCCGCTTCAGCGATCGGGCCTGCGGCCTGACGCTTTGTGCCAACAAACAGAACACGGCCACCTTTTGCAACGGTGTCACGAACGGCCTGCAGAGCCTGGTCCAGCATCGGAACAGTCTGGGTCAGGTCCATGATGTGGATGCCATTGCGCGAGCCGTAGATGAACGGGCCCATGCGGGGATTCCAACGCTGTGTCTGGTGACCAAAGTGAACGCCAGCTTCCAGCAGCTGACGCATGGTGAACTCGGGAAGAGCCATGCTATTTTCCTTTTCCGGTTTACGCCTGGGCGGGGGTGAAAGAAGCGGATGCTCCAACCGGCGGGCCTGACAAGGATGTCTCCCTCAAAAAGCCCAAACCCCGCCTGCGGGTTTGAATGGCGCGCGTATAAGGCAGCCAAATGCCCACCGCAAGGTGAAATTCACCTTTTTGAGTGATTTTGCGCTGTATCTGGTGAAAATCACCAAGTTTCAGGGTAGTCGGGCCAGGTTATGAGCGTGACGCACCGCTTCTTCACAATGCGCGGCCAACGCCTTGCGGTTTTCAAAGTCGCTGACCTTGGCCGGGGTATGATAGATAAGCTCTACCCAACCTTGACGCACTGCGCCAAGCGTCTTCAATAGGTGCGGGCCGAAATCCATATCTCCCCACCAGCCATAAAACCGATCCGGCTGACCTTCGGGCGCATGAAACACGACCGAAACCGGCTGCACATACATGAAATCCCGCAGTTCATCCGCGAAGAACGCAGCGAAAAGCGTTGATTTAAAATGTAAAACGCGCAATCCATCTGTTGAAGTTCCTTCGGGAAAGAACAGAAGTTTATGCCCGGCTGTCAATCGCTCTTCGAACACCTTCGTTTGTTCACGTGCCTTTTTGCGGTCGCGTTCGATGAAAACGGTACCGGTCGCGCGGGCCAACCAGCCGATCCCCGGCCAATTTGCAACCTCGGCCTTAGAAACAAAATACACCCTTTTACGGGCATTCAGGGCAAAGATGTCGAGCCATGAGGTGTGATTTGCAACAACGGCCCCCTGATGCTGCATCAAGGTGCCCGAACTGCGAAACCCTATCCCCAAGATGCGAAAAGCGTTTCGGCAGACGAACTGCGTGATGAACGGCGTCATCGGGCGGCGCACGCCAAACAAGGGGATCTCGATCATTCGGATTATCAACAGAACAAACAAGCCGCCAAAAACCAAAATGGCCAAAGGCACCCCTCGCAATAACACCAAGACCCATCCCAAAGGGCTGAGTTCCACCGGATCCGGCGGGTCGTCACTTGTCCAAAGGGGCTGTGTCACCGGGCTACGCTCCGCCATAGATGCGTCTCTGCCGCTCGTTCATGCGGGCCGTGTCAAGGATCAGGCATACATCGGTAGTGTTGAAGGCGTGGTCGATAAAGGCCCCCTCGCCCACAAAGCCACCCAGCCGTAGATAGGCTTTGATCAGCGCCGGTACCTGAACCATTGCCGCGCGGCGATCAAGATCTTCGGGGGCAACGAGGTTCATGGACTGGAACACACCCGGTTGCGCGCGGACACGTAAATCCACGGGCGCCAGATGGTTGTGATGCAGCATGGATAAGGGCTGCGCGAGCGCTGAAATATCAGTGCCGTGAAAACTGGCGACACCGAACAGGACCTCGATCCCGCGCTCGGTCACATAAGCGGCCAAACCGTTCCACAGGTGATACATCGCCGTGCCACCACGATAGTCGCGATGCAGACAAGACCGGCCAAGCTCCAACAGTTTGCGGCCGCTCTGCTTCAGAACCGACAGGTCATATTCATCCTCGGAATAAAACTGCCCCAACTCTACGGCACGTTCACCGGGTAACAACCTGTAAACACCAACAACTTCGCCCGTCGCATCATCGATTGCCAGCATGTGATCAAAATAGGGGTCGAACTGGTCCCGCTCCAGCCCGGCATCGTGATCTACCATATCTCCACCGCTGCCAAGCTCGTGGACGAACACGTCATAGCGAAGGCGCTGCGCTGCACGCAATTCGGCCTCGGTTTCTGCAAGCTTGATTGTGAATGAAGGGCCAGAGTCCGGCATCAGGCATCCAGAAGGTTGTTTTAATCTGCGCGCTGATAGCGCGAATGCCGGTAGCAAGGCAACAAGTGTGCTCTGGTCAAAGTTGTTAACCTTTCCTAAACCAGTTTCACGGATCAAAGACCGGCATCAAGGCGATGCGTGTTCCGTCGATTACCACTTTCCCCTGCTCGCGAAAGTTAACGGTGATCTTGCCCCCGATATTGGACTGTACCTGTCCAATGCCCCAATCGGGGAAATCGGGGTGACGGACATACATGCCCGGTGCGAGAATGGCATTAAGGTCTGACATGGGGCTCCGGTCCGGTGGCAGATACATTAGGAGGTACGCATGGGCGCTACGGACGTCAACCTGGCCGAGCTGATCGGCTCGCGGATCTGTCACGATCTGATCAGCCCGATTGGGGCAATCACCAATGGGCTGGAGCTATTGGAAATGGTCGGCGCATCCAGCGGACCTGAGATGGATTTGATCTCGGGCAGTGTTGGCAGCGCCGGGGCCAAGGTCCGGTTTTTTCGCGTGGCGTTTGGCGCGGCCAGCGACCAACCCTTGGGACCGGCCGAGGTGAACAGCCTGCTCAAGGATATCGAGCAGGCAAGCCGTGTTCGGGTCCGCTGGCATGTTGTGGAACCTATGCCGCGCAATCAGGTAAAGCTGGCTTTTCTGGCATTGCTATGCTGCGAAAGCGCGATGCCTATGGGCGGTGAGGTCGATATATCTGTTAGCGGGCGTTCCTGGCAGGTCGTCGGCTCGGCAGATGTGATGAAGCTGGACAACGCCCTTTGGAAAGTGTTGCCCGGCGGCCAGTTCGAATCCCAGGTCACGCCCGCGCAAGTCCAATTCGCCCTGCTGCCTAAAACTGCCGCATCGATGGGTCGACGGGTGGCGGTCGAAACCGCCGCAACGCGCGTCGCAATCAGGTTTTAGTCGCGCGTGCTGCCGTTTCCCCGAACGAGGTATTTGAAGCTGGTCAATTGAGCCGCACCAACTGGGCCGCGCGCATGCATCTTGCCGGTGGCGATACCGATTTCAGCCCCCATGCCGAACTCACCACCATCCGCGAATTGGGTTGAGGCATTGTGCATCAGGATTGCGCTGTCCAGACGTTCGAAGAATCGCGCTGCGGCAGCCGCATCCTCGGCCATTATGCAATCGGTGTGGTTCGATCCGTATTGCCGGATATGCGCGATTGCGGCGTCCAAATCGGCCACAGGCTTTGCCGCAATGATGCTGTCCAGGAATTCCTTGCCCCAATCTTCATCCGTAGCAGCAACGGTGCCGTCGATGGCTAGGACCCCATCGGCATGCACTTCCACGCCCGCCGCCAGCAAAGCGGTGATGAGTTCTTTGCCAAGTGTTTCGGCGACGTCCTGATGAACCAGCAGGCATTCTGCCGCTCCACAAATGCCGGTGCGACGGGTCTTTGCGTTCAGAACGACATCCAACGTCTTTTGAGGGTCCGCAGATTTGTCGACGTAGATATGCACAATGCCTTCCAGATGGGCAAAAACCGGCACACGCGCCTCTCGCTGCACCAATCCAACCAAACCTTTACCGCCGCGGGGAACGATGACGTCTACATAATCCGTCATGGTCAGTAATCCATGAACCGCTGCCCGGTCCCGTGTCGGCACCAGTTGGATTGCATCCTCGGGCAGGTTTGCTGCCTTGAGTCCTTCGACCAGACAGGAATGGATCACTGTCGAAGAGTGAAAACTCTCGGACCCACCCCGCAGGATCACGGCATTGCCCGACTTTAGGCATAACGCGCCAGCATCCGCCGTAACGTTAGGGCGGCTCTCATAGATGACGCCAATAACACCCAAAGGCGTGCGAGCACGTTGAATGTTGAGGCCTGACGGCATGTCCCATTCCGCCAACACCTCACCCACCGGATCACTCTGATCCGCGACCGTGCGCAAGCCATCAACCATGCCCTGAATGCGTGCTTCGTCCAGCATCAGGCGGTCCATCATCGCGGGGCTCAACCCCTTTTCGCGACCAAATTCCAGATCCTTCCTGTTGGCCTCGATAATATCAGCCCGGTTGGCCCACACCGCATCAGCCGCTGCGATCAGGGCTGCATGTTTGCGTTCAGCACTGGCAAAAGCCAAATCGGCCGAGGCCACCTTGGCGCGTTTCCCAAGATCGGCCATCAGGTTGGGAATGTTATCAAAATCCTTCATCTCATGCGCCTTTCCGTCATTCTTTTAGCTATTTGCATGGCGCACTTAAAGCGCCAGATCATCCCGGTGTATCAGTACGGCCCTGCCCGGATACCCCAAGGTTGCCTCAATTTCCGAGGACTTCCTGCCCTTGATCGCGTCCGCCTCTTGCGCAGTATAGCGGCTGAGGCCCTGCGCAAGGCGCCGAGCTGACGGGTCGAGGATCGCTACAGGGTCCCCCCGCCCGAACTCGCCGCTGACTTCAACGATACCAGCCGGCAGCAGGCTTTTTCCATTGGCCAATGCCCGCGCCGCACCGTCATCGACCACGATTTCACCGCGCGGCTTCATCGCGGATATCCAGCGTTTCCGCGCCGCGTGGGGATCCAGCGTTGCAGTGAACCACGTACTGTTCGCACCATTCTCCAAGTTTTTCAGAGGGTTCAACGTCGATCCCTCAGTGATTGCCATGGCGCAACCCGCGGCAATTGCCATTTTCGCTGCCAGCAATTTCGTTTTCATGCCACCCTTGGACAAACCGGATCCGGCATCGCCTGCCATCGCCTCAATCTCAGGCGTGATGGAGTCAATCTGGTCGAACCGAGCAGCCTCTGGGTCGTCTGCGGGGTTGCCGGAGTAAAACCCGTCGACATCGGACAACAAGATCAACTGGTCCGCGCCCACTGTCACCGCGATCTGCGCGGCAAGGCGGTCATTGTCGCCGTACCGGATTTCATCCGTCGCGACTGTATCGTTCTCGTTCACAATGGGGACAACGCCCAGACCCAGCAGCGTCTCAAGCGTCGCGCGTGAGTTCAAATAGCGCCGCCGGTCCTCGCTGTCTTCCAAGGTTACCAGAACTTGTGCCGTCTTGATGTTGTGCGGCGTCAGCGCTTCTTCATAGGCGCGCGCCAGACGAATTTGCCCCACTGCCGCTGCGGCTTGGGACTGTTCCAAAGGAAGCGGAGCCATTGGCAGGCCCAGCACACCACGCCCCAACGCGATGGACCCCGAAGACACCAGAACAACATCCGTTCCCTGCCCCTTGAGCCACGCAACATCCTGAGCCAGAGAGCCCAGCCAATCAGATCGCAGCAAGCCTGTATCCCGGTCAACCAACAGGGCTGAACCGATCTTGGCCACCAGACGCCGGGCTTGGGTCAGGGCTGCCAAGGCTGAACCTCCTCGGCGGGTTTTTGGCGGACGCGGTTATCATCGATCTGCATCCGCAGCGCGCGAAGGACCTCGGTTACTCCTAGATGGGCCACGCCAGACATGGTCATCACCGGGCCACCAACGGCATCCTCAAGTTCGGCCTTGGCCAGATCGCGTTCCTCATCGTCCAAAGCGTCGACCTTGTTCAGCACGGTGATCCGCGGTTTGTCGGCCAGTTCTCCGCCATAGGCCTCAAGTTCATGAATGATGGTCCGATAGTCTTCGGCCACCGTACCCGAGGCACCGTCAACCAGATGCAACAGCACGGCGCAGCGTTCGACATGACCCAGAAAACGGTCGCCGATACCGCGACCTTCGTGAGCACCTTCGATCAGGCCGGGAATGTCGGCCACAACGAACTCGACATTGTCGACGCCAACAACGCCCAGATTGGGATGCAGCGTCGTAAAGGGGTAATCGGCGATTTTCGGGCGCGCATTGGAGGTTGCCGCCAAAAAGGTCGATTTGCCTGCGTTGGGCATACCCAACAGGCCCACATCCGCGATCAGCTTTAGCCGCAGCCAGATGGTGCGGTCGATCCCCGCCTGCCCCGGATTGGCACGTCGTGGCGCCTGATTGGTCGCCGATTTGAAGTGCAGGTTGCCGAAGCCACCGTTGCCGCCCTTGGCCAGCAATACGCGCTGACCAACCTCGGTCAGATCGCAGATGACTGTTTCTTCGTCCTCGTCAAGGATTTCGGTGCCAACAGGAACACGCAGGACGATGTCGTCGCCGTCTTTACCTGTGCGCTGCTGACCGCGACCGGGCTGGCCATTCTTCGCAAAAAAATGCTGTTGATAGCGGAAGTCGATCAGGGTGTTCAACCCATCCACAACCTCGGCCCAAACCGAACCGCCCTTGCCGCCGTCCCCGCCATCGGGTCCGCCGTATTCGATGTATTTTTCGCGTCGGAAGCTGACGCAGCCGCTACCCCCGGCCCCGGACCGGATGTAGACCTTTGCAAGATCGAGAAATTTCATGACTGTCCCCTACTGCAAAGGCCACACCGGCCACAAGTCAGAGTTTCTTGGTATACGTCCAGGTGGGCACGTTTGCGTCGCGCGCGACCGAGTAGCTTTCAGCGTCGCCCAGGTACTGGAACCCGCAATGGGTCAGAACACGGGCCGACGCAGGATTGTCCTGAAACACGCTGGCAAACATGTTCGCGTTTTCCAACGGATTGGCGTTGACCAAAGTTTCGACCGCCAGGGACGCGATGCCGGTGTTCCAGTAAACCGGCGCGACCCAATAGCCGACCTCGGACTGGTTGCGATCCAGCCGTGTCAATGAGATCAAACCGATCAGCTCGGGACCGCCATCCTTGGTGGCATCCATTGCCCAAACATCCTCGTCCCGGTCTTCCGACATGGCGCGGGAAACAAAGGCCTCGGTCGATCCGGGTGGCAGAGGGTGCGGAATCGCGGTTGTCATGCGTGCCACACGTTCATCGCCTGCATAATGCTCAATGAGACCCATATCCGACCGGCGCAACGGGCGCAGGTCGAACCGCTCGGTTTCTATCACCGGCTGATTTATGATCGTCTCAAGTTTCATGAGTGCGTTCCTCCTCCGAACAACACGTAAATTACGGACGCAAAAGCAAAACCAATTAACGCCCACATCAGATATTTGCGCCCCAGATGATCTTCAACTGCGTGGGCAATGCGACCCCGAGTCAGGGTCGGAATTATGCTTGCTGCGTCAGTCATCAGGGCCATAGATCAAAACTGTGTTAAAACGAGAAAGGGGACCGGCATTTTCTGCCGGTCCCCCATGAATTTTCAAACCTTATGGGTTTCGGCTTACTCTGCGGCCTCCGCCACTGGCAGGACCGAAATAAAGGTGCGGTTTTTGAGTCCCTTGTGGAACTTCACAGCGCCATCGGTGGTGGCAAAGATGGTATGGTCTTTGCCCATGCCTACACCTTCGCCCGGCCAGAACTTGGTGCCGCGCTGACGCACGATGATGTTGCCTGCGATGGCTGCCTGGCCACCATACAGTTTCACGCCAAGGCGGCGACCAGCTGAGTCGCGACCGTTACGGGAGGAACCGCCAGCTTTTTTATGTGCCATTCTCTCTCTCCTTAGCCTTTGGCCAGCTCTTTGGCCTGCTCAACCCATTCGGGTTTCACTTTGATGGTGTCGATAGCAGCAATCTGCTCGTCCGACAAGGCGGCCAGAGCGGCAAAGCTCTCGATACCTGCCTCAGCCAGCTTTTTGGCAGCGGCGGGGCCGACACCGTTCAGCTTGGTCAGATCATCAGCGGCAGCCGCAGCGGCGGGTGCCTCTGCTTTGGCTTCAGCTTTCTTCGCAGCGGGCTTTTTCGCCGCCGGAGCAGCTTCGCCAGCCGGGGCCGAACCGGTTGCAACTTTGATGCCAGACTTGTCAGCGCCCGACGACAGGATGTCGGTGATTTTGACCAGTGTTAGTTTCTGACGGTGGCCAACGGTACGCTTCGAGCTGTGCTTACGACGGCGCTTGACGAATTTGATGACCTTGTCACCTTTGATCTGTTCGATCACTTCGGCCTGAACACCTGCGCCTTCAACGAAAGGTGCACCAACAACCGGAGCGTCACCGCCCAGCATCAGAACATCGTTGAATTGAACTTTTTCACCTGCGTCGGCAGCCAGCTTTTCAACGCGGAGGATATCACCCGCCTGAACCTTGTACTGCTTGCCGCCAGTCCTGAGGACCGCAAACATGCGTCTTTCCTTTTCTAACCCGCGTTCTGTGGTCCCCTTTCGGGTGTTGCTGGCCTCAGCCACCTCGAACAGCGCGCCCTTTTCGGGCTGTGTGACGACCCATGGGGCAGGCCCAATAGGTCAATAATAACGAGACCCGGCGCGGAGATTCCGGCCGGGATGCGCGCTTATCCTGAGTTTGTGGGGTAAAGTCAAGCCAAAAGGCTGGTTACAAATCAGACGCCCGAAGGGCCTGCGCAACCGCTTGCCCCAGCTTGTACGAAATAGTGTCATACATCTCGTCAAACCCCTCGAAAATGGCAAGATTCAGGGCTTTCCCGGCGTCAGTCCGGGAAAAGGCGATATTCTCGCGCAGTTGCGCCTGGGTCAATGGTTTGTAGGCCAGCAGCAAAAACGAGAACACCCAATCGCGGGTTTCTGCCTTCGTGTCGTCCTGTTGTGCCAACAACTCGGCCAGCAAGGTGTTTTCATCAACCGGATTACCCTGGCCCGCAGCGACTCCGCGGAAGAAATAATAGTCCGAACTGAGTGAGTTCTGCGCGTTCTGCTCGATCAAGTCGTTGACTTCGATATATTCCTCGATCAGCCGATACTCTGCCGCGCCCTTATCCGCCTGCTGATAAGCAGCACGGGCGACCTCTTCCACCGCTTCATCAGAAAAGGCGCGGCGGGCGGAATTTTCAAGCGAGATGATGGTCTGCCCCAGATCGCTTTCAAAAAAGATCGCGGCCTGTTCCATCTGGGTATCAGTCATCGCTTCCGCAAAAGCGCGTTTCACCTGATCTGTCATCCACGAGGGGTCATACAGCCCTTCAACCTGTTTTAAGAAATAAGACCCGCCCTGCCCCTCCAGCAACGATTTGTCGAGCTGCCGCCCCTGTTCCAGCCCCTCTGCACTCAGGATTTCCATGACCTCTTCAATGTGAAGCGCAGTTGTCAGCCGGTCGACATGTTCACTGGCCCGAAGCGGGGCCGCCCAGAGTGTCAGAGCGAATGCAAAACAGACCAGCGCGCGCATCAGATGTCCTGCGCCGGCCTCAGTTCGGCCATTCGCGCTGCCAGAACTTCGAACCGCATGGCCATGATTTCGTATTGAACGGCATTCAGCAATTCATAGACTTCTTGCATCAAGGGCTGTTCTAACGCCTCGACATAGGCATCTACATCTGCGTCCGAGAAATCCTGATACGTGTATGCGGCACTCGCCAGCGCAGACAGCTGCAAAGACCGGCGCATACCCGCCTCATTGGCGCGCATCCTTTCGCGCAGTTCATCCCCGTTCATTTGCAGTTCAATGACCCCCGACGCGCTCGCGGCCAACAGAAACCGCACCTGAATTTCCTGCAAGGCACGCAGAGACGTGCCACTGGCATCTACAGCCCGGTTCATCCGTTTAAAGCTTTCAACCCGCTCGGATCCGGCTTTGATCAGGTCAGAGACGATCCTTTGACCCTCTGCCTGTTTCGCGTCGTCATCCTCATCCAGATGAGTTGCGTTTTCCGCCACAACCAAACGCTGCCCCAGATCAGAGGCATAGAACTCAACCGCATGATTTAGCGCTTCGTCGCTGAGTGTCTGCTCCAGTATCGACACAGCCGTTTCATGCATGCCCTGCGTGTCAAAAACTTCTTCGGTCAGACGGGTCCAATCCGACCCGAAACCGTCAGGATCGATGCCCAACATCTGCGGGGCCGAGGCCGAGGCAAACGCGATGCTTTCCAGTGCCACGTCGAACCCCGTCGTGGTTAAAAAGGCCTCGACCCGGTCACGGTTGGCCGCCACCGCAGGCAGGGCCGCACAGCAATAGGCAAAAGCTGATACAAGCAAAGGTGAAACAAGTTGGCGCATATGATAGGTCATAGCTAAAAGCCTAGGGGTTTTCTGCCCGCTGGCAATGGAAAATACGGGTATCGGTGAATTGTAGAATTTTCTGCTTGCACCCCTGCCCGTTCCTCACTAAATCCCCCCCTCACAGACCCCCGCGGAGAGGTGCCGGAGTGGTCGAACGGGGCGGTCTCGAAAACCGTTGTGGGTGCAAGCCCACCCAGGGTTCGAATCCCTGTCTCTCCGCCATAATCGTCCCCAAACTGATTTCCGCTTTGCAACCGAAACACATCCGGTATGGCACGATTTCGCCTGCGTGGTCTGGCCTGATCAGCGTGCGGTGGCTCAAAGCGCGGATTTGAAGAGAATACGCCGGTTTTCCCCTTTGCGATCAGGTAGTTTTTCCCCATCTGGGCGACATATCGTTCAAAGGAGATATCCATGTCCCGCATATTGCTTATCGTCGTCATCGCCATCATTGGCGCGGGCGCGTATTATTACATGAACCAACCCGAACCAACCCCGGCCGAGCGTCTGGAATCAGCCGCCGAAGATGCATCTGATGCCGTCAGCGAGGCAGCCTCGGCCGTTCAGGAAGCGGCAGAGGAAGCTGCAAGTGCTGTGACCGAGCAAGCTTCTGACACAGCCACTTCGCTGACAGAACAGGCCACTGACGCCGCAAATACCGTCGCCGAACAGGCCGCCGACGCGGCTTCTTCTGTGGCTGATCAGGCGAATGATGCGGCTGCGGAAGCTGGCGAACAAGTCGCTGCCCTGACCGCACAGGGTCAGGATCTGTTCAACAGCTGGTTGCAGGATGGCATGTTGACAGCGCAGCAGTTCGACTATGACGCTATGGTTGCGTCAGTACAGGATAGCACGCTGTCGCAAGAGATCAAAACGCAGGCGATAACCATTCTGGATGCGATCAAGGCATCCCCCGATACCATCGCCACGCAGATCCAAAAACTGCGTACCTTGCTTACACAGTAATACGAAACGAAGCCGGGCCGCCCTTGAGGCGGCCCCTTTTTTCGTACTGCCAAAGAAAAACGGCCGCAGTTTCCCGCGACCGTCTGAATCTTCGGCTTTCGCCAGTTCCGCGATTAACGCTTCGAGAACTGGAACGAACGACGCGCTTTGCGCTTACCGTATTTCTTACGTTCCACAACGCGGCTATCGCGGGTCAGGAAGCCAGCGGCTTTCAGGGCGCCACGCAGGCTGGGATCATAAAGTTGCAGCGCTTTCGAGATGCCGTGCTTGACCGCACCGGCCTGACCGGTCAGGCCACCGCCTTTGACGGTTGCGACAACGTCGAACTCACCTTCCACACCAGCAACCTGGAACGGCTGGCGCAGGATCAGCTGCAGAACGGGACGTGCAAAATAGGTGTCCTGGTCCTTGCCGTTCACGGTGACCTTGCCGGAACCCGGCTTGATCCAAACGCGGGCAACAGCGTCTTTACGCTTGCCGGTGGCGTAAGAACGACCCAGCTCGTCACGTACGGGTTCACGTACGATGACTTCTTCGGCCACGGTTTCAACGCCTGCGACGGCGCTCAGCTCTTCGAGAGTATTGATCTGATCAGCCATCGGTCATTAGCTCCGGGTGTTTTTCTTGTTCATGGATGCAACATCCAGAACTTCGGGCGCTTGCGCCTCATGAGGATGCTCGGCACCGGCGTAAACGCGCAGGTTGGTCATCTGCTGGCGCGCCAGACGGTTGCCCGGCAGCATGCGCTTGACCGCTTGGGTCACGACGCGCTCGGGGTGTGCACCTTCAAGGATTTCTTGCTTGGTGCGCGACTTGATGCCGCCCGGGTGGCCAGTGTGCCAGTAGAAGTTCTCGTCACGCTTCTTGCCGGTCATCTGGATTTTGTCAGCGTTGATCACGATGACGTTGTCGCCCATGTCCATGTTCGGGGTGAACGACGCTTTGTGCTTGCCACGCAGACGCATGGCGACGATCGAGGCAAGACGGCCCAGAACAACGCCCTCGGCGTCGATCAGGATCCATTTCTTGTCGATGTCTGCAGGTGTTGCAGAAAAGGTTTTCATGGCAGGATAGTCCTGTTTGATGTGAAAGACCGCCCCAAGGCGGAGCGGCCCGAATTCGATGGATGGGTATTTAGAGGTAGACGAATTGCACGTCAATGACAGTAAGCGTGATTTACATGAGCGTTTTCAATTAGTTATAAAATAGGTATTATTTTACCCCATCTTCAATCAACAAAAAAGCCAGCCCGACCCATGTGTATACTATACCTAAACCGTTAACACCTTCGAATTTGGAGCAATGCCGTGCAGGATATGACCAAAACAATCGCAGATTACGGCGCCGCCTGGCAGGAGGCGAACGATGACCAAAGGCTGGCTCTATTATCACAGTGTTTTGCCGAAGACGGGCGCTATGTTGATCCAACGGCCAACGTTCCAGGCCGATCCCAGCTTTCTGTGCATATTGGAGAGGTGCTGAAAAGTTCTGGCGGACGTGTGGAACTGACCAGCAGCCCAACCCATCACCACAATGTTGTTCATTTTACATGGCACATGGTCGGCAAGGATGGCGCGGTCGTGGTCGCGGGCCATGATTTTGTTCAGTTGGACGCGGACGGCAAGATTTCGCATCTGGCAGGGTTTTTTGGCGACCCTATCCCGCTGGACTGACGGTCAGACACTGATCTGTTCGGGCGGATTGTCCAGCAAGGCGCGCAGGCGCAGCATGGCATCCTCGAACCGGTCCAGCGACACATGGCCATTCATGGCAATACGCACGGCATTGGGTGCGCGTCCATCGCGCAGAGCAAATTCGTCGGCCGACCTGAGCTGTATCCCCTCACGCTCTGCTGCCCGACTAAAGGCCGCTGCACGCCAGCCCGAGGGCAGGCTGAGCCAGACGAAGGGCACATCCGGCGCCCAATTCAGATCGAATCCACCCAGAGCGTTAACCGTAACGCGTACATAGTCCCGCATACGCTTGCGCACATCTCTGGCGACCTGTCGCGTCCGGGGGTCGGACAGTAACAGGCGGGTCAATTCCGCCAGGGGCTGCGCCAGACCGAAATAGCCATATTCGGCGGACCGGCGCAGATCCACGCTGCGTTCCCGAGGCGCGATAGCAAAACCTACGCGCAAAGCAGGCGTGAGGGTTTTCGAGATCGACGAGACATGCCAGCCGCGTTCCGGGGCCAGAGCACGAAAGCTGGGCTCTTGCGCATCGCCCATGCGATAACAGTCATCCTCAATGATTTGTAAATCATAACGACGCGCGATCTCGACGATTTCCTTACGCCGTTCCAGCGGGGTATGCGCACCGGTGGGATTCTGCACCTCAGGCGAAACACAGACGGCCTGCGCCTTGGTTTGGCGCAAAACATGCTCCATCGCGTCGGGGTCGATGCCCCATTGATCCATCTTGATCCCGATCACCTCGGCCCGCATCAGTTCCCCTGCCCTGCGGAACCCTGCGTAGGACAAATCCTCGACCAGCACGACAGGTTTCGCGCCCTGTAATATCGTCTGGAACACCAGGCACAGTCCGTTCTGACCGCCATGTGTCAACACAATGTCATCATGTGTCAGTGGCCCCAGCGGCAGATCCGAGAGCCACTCGACCACCGCCTGTCTCATGGGGGCGTAAGCATCGCGTGTTGGGTAATTCATAAAAAGCCACGGATCAGCATGCGATACCTTTTCCATGCATTCACGGATCAGCTTGACCTGCCCCATATCCGGCAGTCTTGGGCTGAAAAGACTGACCTGACGACCATCACTGGTCTCGGCCAGATGTAACTGCCGGGACCAGACATCATCCAGAATCGGAGATTTCGGTGGTGCGACGAATGTACCACGCCCAACTTCGGCCTGTAACAATCCCTCATCCGTCAGAATCGTATAGGCCCGCGCGACCGTCCCGGGGGTAATTTGCAATCGGTACGCAAGTTCACGCACCGGAGGCAGCTTAACCCCGACCTCTAGCGTTTTGTTTTCTATTGCCTTTCGGATGGTGTCCGCGACCAGAGTGTATTTCGGCCCCTTGGTCTTGAGCAACATCTCTGGCCAAATTGTATCCATTACAATTCTTCCTTTGCTTTTGACACAATCCTGAATGTATCAAGCGTATGTACCGAACATTTACGCTTTGTGTCAATACAATTATGAAAGGATACCCAAGATGACACGCGCAATGCACACCCCCGCCCTTTTGCTGCTGAACGACAGCCCACGGCTGCCGCTGATCGCCGCACTGGCCGTGCGGTTTGCCGCGACGGTCACGAAATGGGAGCGTCGCCGGCGCAGCCGCATCAATCTCGGCAAGCTGGATGACAGGCTTCTGCGTGATGTCGGTTTGACCCGACTACAATCGCAGGATGAAACGGCCCGCTATTTCTGGATGCACTGAGTTATCCTCAGTCCCGATTTCGGGACCTCTTCCTGGGCCGGGGTTTTTCCCCGGCCTTTTTTATCCGAAAGCCGCCGCAGCCGAACCTTGGGGCGGGATCGAATAGGTCATGCTGGCGCGGGCCACGGGTTTGTCGGAGCCGTCCGAGAACATCAATACATCCCCAACTGCCAGACTGCGGCCCAGCTTCAATAACCGACATTCCGCGATCATATCTGCGGCGCCTTCTGGTTTTCGCAGAAAATCCATCGAACTGTTTGTAGTTACAGCCAAAGATTGCCTTCCCTTCCGCGCCAGAACCATCGCATAGACACTGACATCCGCCAGACTGAACATCGCTGGGCCCGACACGGTGCCGCCGGGGCGCAAGTGGCGTTCGGCCACGACAAGACGCATTCTGATTGTGTCTTCGGTCAAATCCTCGACGACAAAGTCCTTGTGAACCTGGGGAAAGACCTGCGCAAGGTAATCCGCCAGTTCTTCTTTGTTCAGCGCCAATGACATACTTCCCCTCCGTGTCGTGCCGCCCTACAGTTGGCCGACAGCCAGCAGGAGGGCAAGATGGCAATTCTGGAACGTAACGACACGGGCGCAATCGCGTTTCTTAAGATGAATGCCCCCGATCGCCTGAACGCCCTTAGCGATGAGATGCTGGCGGCCTTGCAGGCCGAATTGGATGCGCTACATCAGGACCACTCGATTCGGGTGGTTGTTCTGTCTGGCGCGGGCAAAGCTTTTTGTGCCGGGCATGACCTGAAACAGATGACACAGGGCCGACAGGCAGATGACGGCGGCAAGGCTTATTTTCAGGATTTGTTCGACCGCTGCGCACGCATGATGATGTCCATCCAGTCCCTGCCCCAGCCCGTTATCGCTCAAACCCACGGAATTGCCACGGCCGCTGGCTGCCAGTTGGTTGCGACCTGCGATCTGGCCATCGCGGCGGAAGGCACACGGTTTGGGGTGAACGGAGTCAATATCGGCCTGTTCTGCTCGACTCCTATGGTTGCGCTCAGCCGCAACATACCTCGCAAGCAGGCATTTGAGATGCTGACAACCGGAGATTTTATTTCAGCGGAACGCGCGGCTGAACTGGGTTTGGTGAATCGTGTTGTCCCGGCTGCGTCACTTGAGCAAGAGTCGATTGCTTTGGCCGAACAGTTGGCGGGTAAACTAGGCGCCGCCGTCAAAATTGGGAAACAGGCATTCTATCAGCAGCTACAAATGCCGCTGGAACAGGCCTATTCCTACACTGCGGACGTAATGGCGCAGAATATGCTCTATCCGGATACAGAAGAAGGAATCTCGGCCTTTATCGAGAAAAGATCGCCAAATTGGCATCAGTAAGGCAATTATTTTACAAAACTTTATCGACTGTTCGCATTTTTGCCCTTCCCAAAAGGGCGACACTGTGGCAATGCTGGGACAAGGCTGAGGCCTAAATAGTGCTTTTGGGTCGCCGTGGGCGGAAGGTCCCTCCAAGCTGGTTTCTCTCACCGGCGTTGACATTCCCGCGGCGGCGACCCCAAGACTTCCCTTAAAATAAGCTCTGAATCGCGCGTTGCGTATGTCTGTGCGGTGCCCTATGTGGCTGCTTATGACACAGAGATTGCATATCGTTGGTGGCGGCATGGCCGGGTCCGAGGCCGCCTGGCAAGCCGCAGAGATGGGTGTGGATGTTGTGATCCACGAAATGCGACCCAAAGTAGGCACTTTTGCGCATCAAACCGGCAACCTGGCCGAGATGGTGTGTTCGAACTCCTTCCGTTCGGACGACGATGAACAAAACGCGGTCGGGTTGCTGCATTGGGAAATGCGGGCTGCCAACGGGCTGATCATGTCCACAGCGGATATCCATCGCCTGCCCGCAGGCGGTGCGTTGGCTGTGGATCGTGAACCGTTTGCCGAAACTGTGACAGCAAAACTTCAGGCCCATCCGCGCGTGTCTGTGACCGCCGAAGAAGTTACTTCCCTGCCCGACGAAGGTCAGTGGATCTTTGCAACTGGCCCATTGACCTCGCCTGATCTGGGTTCCGCCATACGGTCTGAAACCGGAGCCGAAGCCCTGGCCTTTTTCGATGCAATCGCCCCGATCGTCTATGCCGACAGCATCGATATGAGCCAGGCCTGGATGCAATCTAGGTACGACAAAGGCGAGACCGAAGAAGAACGCACGGCCTATCTGAACTGTCCGATGGATCGTGACCAATACGAGGCTTTCATCGATGCGCTGCTGGCCGCCGACAAGACCGAGTTTCATGAAGGTGAAACAGCCGGTTATTTCGACGGTTGCCTGCCTATTGAAGTGATGGCCGAACGCGGGCGCGAAACCCTGCGCCATGGGCCGATGAAACCGGTCGGCCTGACCAACCCGCATGAACCCGAGACAAAGCCCTATGCCGTGGTTCAATTG
This sequence comes from Ruegeria sp., assembly GCF_965243365.1. GTDB lineage: Bacteria > Pseudomonadota > Alphaproteobacteria > Rhodobacterales > Rhodobacteraceae > Ruegeria. The sequence continues at coordinate 3,330,443 of NZ_CBDEUW010000002.1, forward strand.
CGCCGCGACAACGCCCTGGGCACATTATTCAATATCGTTGGCTTCCAGACCAAGATGAAATACGGCGCGCAAACGGATGTTTTTCGTATGATTCCCGGGCTTGAAAATGCCAGCTTTGCACGGTTGGGCGGTATCCATCGCAATACCTTTATCAACTCTCCAACTCTTCTGGACGCCCAGATGCGCCTGAAATCCCGGCCGAACATCCGGTTCGCCGGGCAGATCACGGGGGTCGAGGGGTATGTTGAAAGCGCTGCCATGGGCCTTTTATCCGGACGTCTGGCCGCAGCCGAGATTCTCGGCCACCCCCTGCCCGAAGTTCCTCAGGATAGTGCAATGGGGGCCCTGATCCATCACATTACCGGCGGAGCTGAGGCCAAAACGTTTCAGCCGGTGAATGTGAATTTCGGCCTGTTCCGCCCCGTGGAAGGCCTCAAAGGCGGGCGAAGAGGTCGGAAGGACCGGTACAAGGCTTACACGGATCGCGCCAAAACCGCATGGACAGATTGGCTTGCGCATTGCGCACTGGTCGCAACGTGACATTCATCACCCGCTTCGCCCCATCTCCAACCGGCCCGTTGCATCTTGGCCATGCCTATTCGGCCCTTCTGGCCCAAGACATGGCATCAGCCAATAGCGGAGAGTTTCTGCTTCGGATTGAAGATATCGACCAATCCAGATCACGAACTCGCTGGGAAAACCAAATCTATGATGATCTCGGTTGGCTGGGCCTGACATGGCCGCACCCGGTCATGCGTCAATCGGATCGCTTGCAAAGGTACAGGGACGTTCTGCAAACCTTAATCAACAAGGGCCTTGTTTATCCCTGTCGATGTAACCGCGCAGATATCGAACTCGCTGCAGGCGCTCCCCAGGAAGGTGTGCCGCAATTCGGGCCGGACGGGCGTATTTACCCCGGCACGTGCCGCCAACGTTCCATGACCGAGGCAGGGTCGGATGATGTATTGCGGTTGAACATGAAAAAGGCCGTGGAACAGGTTGATATTCTGACGTTTCGGGAAACCGGCGCCACCAATTCCGGCGACCATTTTGTTGATCCGGATGACCTGATCCGTTTGGTGGGCGACATAATTCTCGTGCGCCGCGACATGGGCAGTTCCTATCATCTGTCAGTCGTTATCGACGACGCCGACCAAAAAATCTCACATGTTGTTCGTGGAGAAGACCTGTTGGAAGCCACACAGATTCACGTTCTGCTGCAAGCGCTTCTGGGACTGCCAACGCCGGTTTATCACCACCATAATCTAATCCGCGACGACACCGGCAAGCGCCTTGCCAAACGCGATGATGCTCGTTCCATTGCCAAATACAGGGCCGAGGGCGCCTCGGCCCAGGATATTAGAGCGATGGTCGGACTTTAGCCGCCTCTTCATCTTTTCAGAAATACTCTCGCCGAAGGCGAAATTCCGCACAAACCGTCACTTCATCGGGGACATTAACTCAATCTCGGTCCCTTCGCGCACTGCAGTATAGAAACAGGTACGCCTGTTGGTGTGGCACGCTGCCCCTGTCTGGCGCACCAAAACCAGAAGGCAATCTCGGTCGCAATCTATGCGGAAGTCCACCAGCTCCTGTACGTGACCCGAGCTTTCGCCCTTAACCCAGAACGACTGGCGCGAGCGGGACCAATAGGTGACACGCCCCGTGTCCAGTGTCCGCTCTATCGCCTCGGCGTTCATCCAGGCCACCATCAAAACCTCGCCCGTTCCCTCGTCCTGAGCGATGGCAGGCACCAGCCCTGCTTCGTTATATTTTAACGTCGACGGATCGAACGTGACGGTGTTTGACATGGTAAAAACCTTTTGCATCCCCCAGCCCGACCACTATGTATGGGGAACGACCAAAAAGGGGAAGCCATGTCTGGCGAAACTGACCTGATCAAGTTGTATTCCGGGCGCATTCTTGCCCTGGCAACAGATATTCCACATCTGGATCGGTTGGACTCTCCTGATGCCACCGTAAAAAAACGCGCGCCGCTGTGCGGGTCCACAGTTACGGTGGATATCAAGGTGCAGGATGGTCGAATTTCGGAGTTTGGGCAGGATGTCAAAGCCTGCGCGCTGGGTCAGGCCTCGGCCTCGGTTGTGGGCGGGGCCGTCATCGGCGCAACGCGCGTGCAGGTAGAAACTGCGCGAGACCAACTGTCGGCCATGCTGAAAAAGGACGGCCCTGCCCCGGACGCACCTTTTGATGGGCTTGAGGTCCTGATGCCCGCGCGCGACTACAAGAACCGTCACGCCTCGATCCTGCTGGCTTTGGAAGCCACCTCGGAAGCGATGAAGCAGGCCGAACAGGCGAATTGCGCATAAGGTTGGTGTTTTTCGGTAAAGCCGTCTAGTCTCGCCCTCAATTTCGAGGGAGGGGTGGTTTGAATAATTTGCTCGAGCATTTCGTCACGCTGTGGGTCGTTATCGACCCCATCGGGACCATCCCCGTTTTCATCGCAGTAACCGCAAGCATAGAAGCCGGAGCGCGCCGCAAAACGGCTTTTCTGGCTGCGTTAGTCAGCGCCGGTATCCTGCTGTTTTTCCTGGTTTTCGGGCAGCTTCTGATTGAGGCATTGGATATCGGCCTTAACTCATTTCAGGTCGCAGGCGGGATCATCCTGTTCCTGTTTGCCCTGACGATGATCTTTGGCGAAAGCAAGCAGGACATCGAACAACGGCAGGCCGAGGAAGACCTTGAGGACAAGATGCACAAGACCAACCCGGCGATTTTCCCGCTGGCGGTGCCCTCTCTTGCGTCGCCGGGTGCCATGCTGGCGATCGTTATCCTGACAGACAACAACCGCTACAGCGCAACGGATCAGGGTATAACGGCGCTGGTGATGCTGTCAGTCATCGCAATTGCATTTGTCTTAATGCTGCTGGCCGAGCCGATCATTCGCTGGATTGGTCATTCCGGCGCGGCGATCATCAGCCGAATTATGGGCATGATCCTGGCCTCGGTTGCCGTTAATTCCGTATTGTCGGCGATGCTTGAGATTTTCAAAACCGGTCAGTTGTAAAAAAACCGCCGCACCTTCCGGGCGGAAAGGGCGGCGGCAGGTTGTGCGTGTCTCGTGTGGGATCCGGTTTTCCGCGTGGGGCCGAGGCTGGCCCCTTCAAGGGATTGGGACAGGCAGGTCACCCTTGATTCAGATGGGGAAACAAGCGCGGGGTAAACGGCACGAGATCGCAGGCAGAAACAGTCAGAAGCCCATAGGCAGGTGAAGGGCAACCATCAGCATCACCACCAAGGACACGACACCAGCTACATCCTGCAAAAGCGTGGCTTGCGAGCGGCTGAAAGCGGTCTTGATCTGGGTCAGCATAGTGTCACCTCCGGTCAGAGCTTTAATCATTTGTTGACCTTTTGTTCTCACATTTTTCCGAGTCAGTAAAGAACTTTTTGAGAACATTTGTGAACTAATCGGGATTTTTACGCTAACCCACTGAAATCAAACGGATCGCCTGATCCTGTTTCATCAACCACAAAAGAACACGCGCCGCCTGCCCTCGGTCCGAGTTCAATTTCGGGTCACCCGACAACAATGCCCGTGCATCGGTTTGCGCCACCGCCATCAGCCCGGCCTGCCGCTCCAGATCCGCTATGCGGAACCGGGGCAATCCGGATTGCGCCGTCCCGATCAGATCACCGGCACCGCGCATCTGTAAATCGGTTTCGGCGATGCGGAAACCGTCCTCAGTCTCACGCAGAACCTCCAGACGCTTGCGCCCGCCATCACTCAGCGGTGCCTGATACATCAGCAGGCATGTCGAGGCATCCTCACCGCGCCCCACGCGACCTCTGAGCTGGTGCAATTGCGCAAGGCCAAAGATTTCGGCCCGTTCAATCACCATGATTGTCGCGTTAGGTACGTTGACCCCGACCTCAATCACTGTTGTGGCGACAAGAACCTTGGTTTGACCGGATTGAAAGGCCGCCATCGCCGCATCTTTTTCAGCGGGTGGCATCTGACCATGGACCAGACCGACCGCGTCATCCCCCAACAATGCGCGCAGACGCTTGAACCGTTCTTCTGCCGCAGTCAGGTCTGACACCTCGGATTCATCGACCAAAGGACAGACCCAATAGCATTGCTTGCCGTCCTCGATGGCACTGCGCAGGTGGGCCACAACCTCATCCATGCGTTGCGTACTGACTATCGCCGTCTTAATCGGTTTCCGGCCCGGCGGCTTTTCATCCAGCACCGAGATATCCATGTCGCCATATTGCGCAAGCGCCAGGCTGCGCGGGATGGGGGTAGCGGTCATGACCAGGACGTCCGCGCCCTGCCCTTTTTCGGACAATTCCATTCGTTGCCGCACACCAAACCGATGCTGTTCGTCAACAATCGCCAACCGAAGGTCGTGAAACTCAACATCGCTTTGGAACACCGCATGCGTGCCGACCAGTATATGTATGTCACCCCGTTTCAGCGCTTCCACCTTGGCCCGTCGCTCTGACCCTTTGTCGCGCCCGGTCAGTATTTCCAGCACGACACCCGCCTCCTCTGCCAGAGGGCGCAGCCCTTCAAGATGCTGACGGGCCAGAATTTCGGTCGGGGCCATCATGACCCCCTGACCACCGGCCTCGACAGCGATCAACAAGGCAAGGAAGCCGACCAGCGTCTTGCCCGCACCCACATCCCCCTGCAACAGCCGGTTCATGCGCGCCTCGGATGACATATCCGCTGAAATTTCCTCGATGGCGCGCGTCTGTGCCCCGGTTGGACGATAGGACAGACTGCCCAGAACTTTGGACTGCAACTGGCCAGAGCCGATACTGACGATCCCGCGTGCTTTGCGCTCGCGCTGACGTGCCAGCGCCAGTGTCAGCTGGTGCGCAAACAGCTCATCATAGGCCAAGCGTTCCCGTGCTGGCGCAAAGGGCGCGACGTCATCCGCGCCCTTAGGATGGTGTGCTGCCTGCATGGCCGAGCGCCAATCGGGCCAGTTCTGTCGAGCGACCTGCGTCGGATCGGCCCACTCCGCCAATTCTGGCGCGCGGGTCAAAGCGCTTTGCGCCGCCTTATAGGCGATTTTTTGTGAAACACCCTGCGTCAGATGGTACACGGGTTCAAATTCCGGCAAACCAGCGGCTTCTTCGGGCGGCACGATGTGATCCGGATGCACCATCTGCGCCATGCCATCAAACAGCTCCAGCTTGCCTGACACCACCCGGCGCGCACCCTGCGGCAGGATTTTCTTCAGATAGTCGCCGCGCGCATGGAAAAACACGAGCTGGAAATCGGTCTGGCTGTCCTCAACATGGATGCGATAGGCGCCGCCGCGATTTCGGGCCGGGCGATGCGTTCCCACTGTCACCTCAACTGTCACGATCGAGGGCAGGTCAGCCCCCTGAACGGTCTCTCGGCGTCGCCTGTCCACCACGGCATAAGGTAGCGCATACAACACGTCCCGAGGCGACTCGATCCCCAACTGAGCCATATGTTGCGCGGTTTTGGGGCCAACACCGTCCAGCGTTTCCAACCCCGCAAACAGCGGGAACAGTTTCTCGGGGCGGCCGCTCATGCATCCCCGATCAGCTGCAACCAGCCGTCTTCATCCAGGGTTTCAATGCCCAAATCCGCTGCTTTTTTGGCTTTCGACCCGGCCCCGGGCCCCGCAACCAGCAGATCCGTCTTCTGACTGACCGAGCCGGAGACCTTCGCGCCCAATGCCTCGGCGCGCGCCTTTGCCTCGGCCCGGGTCATTTTTTCCAGTGTTCCGGTGAAGACCACCGTTTTACCGGCAACAGGGCTGTCAGTTGCAGGGGCATCGGGCGCAATGATTGTCAGGTGGCTGCGCAGCTCATTGAAGGCATCCCGTTCATCCGTATTGGCAAAAGCATCAGACAACGAGAGCCCCAGCGTCGCTCCGATCCCATCGATCCCTGTCAGATCTGACCATGCCGCCGCTGCATCTGCCGGTACGTCCAGCTTTGCCATGGCCAAGTCCCGCGCCTCTTTAACGCGCGCGCGTCGACTTTCTGAGGTCGCGGCGATCCGTTCCGCTTCTTCCGCCTCATCCGCAGCCCGATATGCCAACGCGGCAAGCCGCGCGGAATCAATCGCTTGGGCCATGGTGTCCCAGTCTCGGTAGAACAAAGCCAGATCGCGGGCGCCAACTTCGCCAACATGCCGAATACCCAGCGCAAACAGCAGACGCGCAAAAGGAATCGTCCGTTTTTCCTCAATCGCAGCAAACAGGTTCCCGGCAGAGGTTTCACCCCAACCATCCCGATTTTTCAGACGGGAAAGATTTTCTGAATCCCGCTGTTGCAACGTGAAAATATCTGCCGGAGCATTTATCGGCAGCACGGGATCATCGTAGAACATCTCGATCTGTTTGGCCCCCAGCCCTTCGATATCGAAGGCCTTGCGGGACACGAAATGTTTCAATTTCTCAACGGCTTGCGCCGGGCATATCAACCCGCCAGTGCAACGGCGCACGGCATCACCGTCTTCGCGGATCGCATCACTTCCGCATTCGGGGCATTTGGTCGGAAACGAAAATGGCTGCGCGTCGGCAGGCCGTTTTGCAAGATCGACATCCGAGATCTTGGGAATCACATCACCAGCCCGGTAGACCTGCACCCAATCACCAACGCGGATATCCTTTCCATCTCGGATTGTTCCGCCTTTGGCGTCACGACCGGCAATGTAGTCTTCGTTATGCAGGGTCGCGTTCGACACCACCACCCCGCCAACGGTGACGGGGTGCAACCGCGCCACAGGGCTAAGCGCACCGGTCCGCCCCACTTGAATGTCAATCGCCTCAAGCCGGGTCCAGGCAAGCTCTGCCGGAAACTTATGCGCGATTGCCCAACGAGGCGTGGTCGAACGAAAACCCAACCGCCCTTGGAGCGCCAGATCGTTGACCTTGTAGACCACGCCATCAATGTCATAGCCCAGCGTCGCCCTTTGTGCCTCGATCTCGCGGTAGTGCTTTAGCATCTGCCCTGTGTCGTTACACAAGCGGGTCAGTTCATTGACTTGGAAGCCGAAGGATTTCAACCGGTCAATCGCACCCATTTGTGTGTCGGCCAAGGGTTCAGACAATTCCCCCCAAGCATATGCAAAAAACCTTAACGGTCGGGACCGGGTGATTGATGCATCCAACTGCCGCAGCGATCCCGCCGCAGCATTTCTGGGATTGGCGAAGGTTTTCCCGCCCTTGGATGCCTGACGTTCATTAAGATCATCGAAATCCGCGTGGGACATGTAGATTTCGCCACGCACTTCCAACACATCCGGTGCATCCTCAATCTGATGAGGGATATCCGAGACAGTCATGGCATTGGTTGTTACGTTTTCACCGACCTCACCGTCGCCACGTGTGGCCGCCTGAATCAGTTGGCCCTTCTCGTACCGCAGAGACAGCGACAGGCCATCAATCTTTGGTTCGGCGGTAAAGGCCAGCTTGTCTTTGTCTGTCAGCCCTAAGTACTTCCTAATCGACCTGTCAAAATCCGAGACATCCGCATCGTCAAAGGCATTTCCCAACGACATCATGCGAACGGCATGCGTGACCTTCGAAAACCCGTCTGCTGCGCGCGCGCCAACCTGATCGCTTGGGCTGTCGTCACGTTTCAGGTGTGGAAACCGCTCTTCAATCTCGACATTGCGCCGTTTCAACGCATCGTAGTCAGCATCCGAAATTTCCGGCGCATCTTCTGCATGGTAAAGCTGATTGGCACGGGCGATCTCTGCCGCCAACCGCGCCAATTCTGACCGCGCCGCCTGTTCAGTCAATTCCGATACCGGAGTGGATTCGCTCATGGCCTCGCCCTGTCACGTCTACTTGGACCCCAGTGATAGGGCGAGGCCATGGCCAGGTCCAGTGTTGTGCTGAGCCGTGAGTGATGGTGCCGCCCTGGACCAGCAACGGCAGTCATTTAATGAAAGTCAGGCGCCGACCGCCATCCGGGTTTCGTCAACACCGCTGGCCTGAGGGTCGCGCAGCACGTATCCCCTGCCCCAAACCGTTTCAATGTAGTTCTGGCCACCCGTCGCATTGCTGAGCTTTTTGCGTAGCTTGCAAATGAAAACGTCGATGATCTTCAACTCTGGTTCATCCATGCCGCCATAAAGGTGGTTAAGGAACATCTCTTTGGTCAGAGTTGTGCCCTTGCGGAGGCTCAAAAGCTCCAGCATCTGATATTCCTTGCCAGTCAGATGCACGGTCTTGCCTTCAACCTCGACCGTCTTGGCATCCAGGTTAACCGCAACACGGCCTGTGTTGATGATTGACTGCGAATGCCCTTTGGAGCGTCTGATGATCGCGTGAATACGAGCCACCAGTTCCTCTCGGTAGAAGGGCTTGGTCAGGTAGTCATCCGCCCCAAACCCGAACCCTTTGATTTTGCTTTCCGTATCGTCAGCGCCTGACAGGATCAGGATTGGTGTCTCAACCCGTGCAATTCGAAGCTGGCGCAGAACCTCATGTCCGTTCATGTCGGGCAGGTTCAGATCCAACAGGATCAGATCGTAATCATAGAGCTTTGCCAGATCGATGCCTTCTTCGCCCAGATCCGTCGCATACACGTTCAGGTTTGCATGAGTCAGCATCAATTCGATGCTTTTGGATGTTGTCGGATCATCCTCGACAAGAAGTATGCGCATTTAACTGCTCCAATTCAGTTCAATTTTTCCAATTAAAATCGAGCCTGAACAAAAATGGTTAATCTGACGTTACCGTTGAATCATTTATTCACTTTCCCTCTTAGGTTGTCGATATTTTTTTAGCGTAGTCGCCTTCAAAGCATCGACCCCATGTTCGGCGACCATGGAAACCCAGCTAGTGAATTCCTCATCACTGATCCCGTATTGCTTTTTCGCCTCAGACAGGGTGATCAGCCCGTAAAGCACCCCGCGCACCACCAGAATCTTGCGCGAAGCAACCCATCTGCGTGTATCCGCCGGAGGTAAGTCCGCACGTGTCAGAATTGACCCATCCGGCAAGGTAATCGACCTTGGCCCTTCCACTTTGTGCAAATACATCGTTCTACCCTTTTCTTGCTGCATCAAAGCTGGCACCAGCCTACTTAATGCTGCGTGAAACCGCCCCTTGAGAGTGTGTAGAATTTTCCTATATTCTGCCGGTCTTTCTTAACCCGGAACGGAACCCGCCCATGGCCCTCGATACCGAGACCCCGCTGAACTCGCTTGGCTTTGCCAAACCGCCTTCGGAAACGCGGGTGGTCGTGGCCATGTCCGGTGGTGTCGACAGTTCCGTCGTGGCGGCTTATCTGGCGGATCAGGGCTATGACGTGGTGGGCGTGACACTTCAGTTGTATGACCACGGCGCGGCGCTGGCCAAGAAAGGGGCCTGTTGCGCCGGGATCGATATCCACGACGCGCGGCGTGTGGCCGAAGAACGCGGTTTTCCGCATTACGTTCTGGATTATGAGAACATCTTCAAAGACGCAGTCATCGACGAGTTCGCCGACAGCTATCTGGCGGGCGCGACCCCGGTGCCTTGTATCCGTTGCAATGAACGGGTGAAGTTCAAGGACCTGTTGGAAACTGCCAAGGATCTTGAGGCCGATTGCATGGCGACCGGTCACTATATCCAGCGCAAGATGGGTTCGAATGGCCCGGAATTGCACAGTGCCGAAGACGCCAACCGCGATCAGTCTTATTTCCTGTTCTCGACCACGCCGGAACAGTTGGACTTCCTGCGCTTTCCTCTTGGCCACCTGCCCTCGAAGGACGCCACCCGTGAGATGGCGGCGCAGTACGGTCTGGCCGTGGCCGACAAGCCCGACAGTCAGGATATCTGTTTCGTGCCCGATGGCAACTATGCCAGCGTGATCGAAAAGCTGCGCCCTGGTGCCGCCGAACCGGGCGAGATCGTTCACGCCGACGGCCGTGTTCTGGCGCAGCATGATGGCGTGATCCATTACACCATCGGCCAACGTCGTGGCCTTGGCATCGGCGGTCTGAGCGAGCCGCTCTATGTGGTCAAGCTGGACGTGGACAAGAAGCAGGTCGTCGTTGGGCCGAAAGAGATGCTGGCAACTCGTGTCGTCCCCGTGCGCGAGATCAACTGGCTGGGCGACGAACCCTTTACCTCGCAAAAGGAATGGCATCTGTCGGTCAAGGTCCGGTCAACCCGCCCGCCGCGTGAGGCGATCATTCGTCCGCTGTCGGAAACCACTGCCGAGGTCGAGTTGCTGACACCTGAAGAAGGAATTTCTCCGGGTCAGGCTTGTGTGTTCTATGCAAATGAGGGCAGCCGCATCTTTGGCGGTGGCTGGATCTGGCGCGGGTATTAAATCGCGTCCGTCCAGGAATTGCTCAGGATATAAAGACCCGCGCAGATCATCACAAACGGGACAAGCCGTTCGAGCCGCTGCGCAACGCCACCGGTCATAAAGCTGGCTCGGCTGCCCAGAAGCCCAAGCAACGCAAGTCCGAACGCAGCACAGACAGCGCCAACCACGCCGGCCGCGCGGTAGCTTGGCGCCGAATCCGCCAGCAACGGTGCCAAGACCGCGAAAGTATCCATCGACAGGCTGATGAACAGCATCATGGTGACAAGCATTGATGCACTTGCAGCCACGCGCGGGCCGTCCTCGGACTGTCGCCCACGTATCTGACGAACCACCCCAACAATCCCGAGGGTCAGAGGGATCACGCCCAGATATCCGGCCCAGTGCGGCACCACATCATCGACCCCAAGGGCCAACAGTAGCGCGGCGCAGATAACGATCAGTTGGGCCAGCAGGAACCCCAACACGGCGCGGCGTGGGCCGGACACCATCATTAATGCCAGCAGAGCCGCCAGATTATCGAGGTTGGTCAGCACCTGCGCCATGAAAGCCGACGCCGCAAAGACAACGTGATCCAGCATCAGGCGTGCATCCGTTCCAATACTGCACGGGCCGCCCGCAATCCCGGGGCTTCTCCCCCACGCCCCAAACGTTCCATGGTCACGGTCATGGCTTCCCGCTGCGCATCTGGATTTTCCGCCACTTGCGCAAGCGCTGCGGCAATTTTCTCAGGTCGGCAGTCATTCAACAGACATTCCGGCACCGCGCGTGTTTCGGACACCAGATTGACCAGTGTGACTGTGTCCAGCTTGACCATCCGCTGCGCGATCTGGTGCGTTAGCCAGTTCAGGTTGTAGGCGATCACCATTGGGGTCGCCTGTGCGGCCAACTCCAGCGAGACGGTACCGGACGCCGCCAGCGACAGGTCTGCAGCCGCAAAAGCGGCGCGTTTCTGCGCTTGCGCCTGATCCGAGGGCAGTTTGCGCGGGTCCACGACCACCGGGGTGCCGGGCCAGTTTTTAATATGTTCAGAAACCGCATCGACCATATGCGCGACCGCAGGAACAACCACACGCATCGACGGGCGATCTTTGAGGAACAAAGATAGCGCCTCGCCAAAGACCGGCGCAAGCCGGTCAACCTCTCCGCGGCGAGAACCCGGCAGGGCCAATAGCAAAGGGGCGTCTCCCAAACCGTAACCGGCCCGGAACGCAGAGATATCCTGATCTGAGGCAATGGGTTCATTGACAACCGGATGGCCTACGAAATCGCATTCCATGCCCGCGCGTTCCATAAAGGGTGGCTCGAAGGGCAACAGGGCCAGAACATGGTCGATAACCTTGGCCATTTTGTCCGCCCGGCCCGGACGCCAGGCCCAGACCGAGGGCGCCACGTAATGAACTGTGCGTGTGTCACCGGATGCCTTTACCAGTTTGGCCACACGCAGAGAAAAATCCGGGCTGTCGATGGTGATCAGCACATCCGGCTTCGTATCCAGCACAGCCTGTGCCGTTTCAGCGATGCGGCGTTTGAGGTGAAAGAACTTGGGTAAAACCTCGACCAGCCCCATGACACTGAGTTCTGACATCGGAAAGCGACTGGTCAGCCCTTGCGCCTGCATCAAAGGACCACCGACCCCATCAAACTCCACATCGGGGTCAAGGGTCTTCAACCCTTCCATCAGCGCGCCACCCAATCGGTCGCCCGAAGGTTCCCCGGCGACCAGAAAGACGCGCATCAGACCGCCCGCTCGCGCACAGTCAGAAACAGGCCGAGGCGGTTACACTCCTCGATGACGCGATCCTGTTGAAGAACCAGAACACCACCTTTTTCAACAACGATTCCAGACAAACCTGCTGCCACCGCACCGGATACCGTATCGGGGCCAATTGCGGGCATGTCTGCGCGCCGGTCCTGATCGGGCTTCGGGCCTTTGAACAGAACCCCCCCACCCGCATCAGGGCGCTGAGACAAAGACTGCAGCATCCAGGCGGTTCCAAAGATACTTTCGATGGCAAGAGCCTGCCCCTTCAGAACGACACAGGCCTGCCCAATGTCCGCGACACCCATCGCGCGCAGAATACCGACAGCCCGGTCCGCGTCGGACAGGTCGGTCTCGGACGGGGTGGCTTCGGTCAGACAGCCAATCGGCGGCAGAAGGTTGGGCGCGATGTCATGTGCGGCGTGAACAGACAGGCCGGACTCTTCAAAGATGCCTATCACAGCCCGCAAGGCACCATCATCGCCCGACAATATTGCCTGTTGCAGGATCGGAACCAAAGGCATCGTTGCGGCATCTATCCGCGCGGGATCAACAACGGGGCGTCGCACAGCGCCCGCCATACAAATCCCTGTCACTCCACGTTTTTTAAGGTCAGCAATGAAACTGCCCAATTGTTCCAGCGGGAATACAATATCCGGCGTCAGGCGGTCCGGCTCGAACCCTTCCAACGCGCAAACCAAAGGTCGTTCCTGCAATGATGCGACCACCTCATCCGGCAACGCTCCGGTGCCTGCGATCAGCGCCAGCATCGGCTCATTTTCCCGGAGTCAGAAATGACCGGTCCGTTTCGCCGGTTACAAACTCGACGATCTGGCGGACATATTCGCTGTCTGCGTCGTCACCAAGACGCCTGGCACGGTCCATAAACGTGCCCTCGCCTTCGGACAATTCCTTGAATGCAGCCCGCAAGGCAGAGATATCCGCCCGCGTCACACCCCGGCGCTTCAGACCAACCAGGTTGAGCCCATCCAATTCGCCGCGCGGAGCCTGAACCAGACCATATGGGATGACATCTTTCGCCACCATGGTCAGAGCGCCAATGATGGCCCCCTGCCCAACCCGAACCCACTGATGCAGGCCGGAGATACCACCAACGATCACGTCGTCCTCGACAACGCAATGCCCCGCCGCACCGGCATGGTTCACCATGATCACGCGGTTGCCGATCTGGACATCATGCGCCACATGAACGCCCGCCATCAGCAGACAATCATCGCCAATTCGAGTCACGCCGCCGCCACCCTCGGTACCGGTGTTCACGGTGACATGTTCACGGATACGGTTGCGCTTGCCGATCTCCAGTCGCGTATTTTCACCGCCGAACTTCAGGTCTTGTGGGATTTCCCCGATGACAGAAAAGTTAAAGATCACACTGTCGTCACCGATCGACGTATCGCCCGTTACAACCACATGCGATTTCAGCTCGACCCGGTCCCCAAGGCACACCTGTGGCCCGACATAGCAAAACGGACCGATCCGGCAATCCTGCCCGATCTGCGCACCGTCTTCGATGATCGCGCTAGGGTGGATATCGCTCATGTCGTTTTTTCCATGTCCCAATCGACATAGGCAGAAAATTCCGCTTCGGCTGCCACTTCGCCTTCGACGGTCGCGCGACCGCTGAACTTGAAGATCTTTCCGCCCTTTTTGCCACGCACGGTTTCGACATGCATCTCTAACACATCGCCGGGAATAACCTTGCGGCGGAACTTACACTTGTCGATATTCATGAAGTAGATCAACAGCTCACTGTCGATCACATCCATTCCGACGCCCAGCATAACACCCGCGGTCTGAGCCATAGCTTCGACAATTGTGACGCCCGGCATGATCGGTGTACCCGGGAAGTGGCCTTGAAAATGCGGCTCGTTCATAGTGACATTCTTGATGCCAACTGCGGATTGATACCCGTCGATATCTACGACCTTATCGACCAGAAGAAACGGGTAGCGATGTGGAAGAATGCGCTGGATCAACTGAATGTCGGCACTCTTGGTTTCCGTTGTCATTGTGCTGATGTCCCGTTCTGAATGTCTCTGCTCAGCGTGGTTAGCAATACCGGCTCGTAAGGGCAAGCAGCGCTATTCGCTACGCTCGTTCTCAAGCGCCTTGCCGTCGCCAATCACTGTGTTGATCCGTTCGATGGCAACATCGGTGATGTCCGAACTATCGGCGCTGAGGAATACGCTGGACCGTTCGATAATGATCGATGCGCCGGTCTCTCGCATCAGCTCGACAAGCACGGGCTGCGCCATTTCAACAAAGATGGCGCGCGCCTCTTCACTGCGTCTGGCCAAAGCATCCAGTTTGGCCCGCTGACTTTCTCGATGAGTTTGAACCTTTTCCTCGAAGGCCTCCGCCAGAGGGCGGAACTCTTCCGCTGACAACTCTGCCCGCTTGTCAGTCAGTTCCTTCTCTTCCTTGCTAAGAGCGTCGATGATGCGTTCGTTCTCGGCAGACAGTAGCTCACTTTCTACTTCGATCTCTCGAAACACGCGCTGACCAAATGCCGAACCGGTAAACAGCCTTTCGCGCGAGATCGTCAATACCCCGGACTGCGGGACGCCCAGTTGTTGGGCCTCGGCCAAGCCGGCACATCCAAGGGCCAGAAAAACACACAGGGCCCGGATCGGGCCCTGCAGTTTCATTGTCCATTTCATATTCATACAGCCCTAGAACTGCGCCTGAATGGTCAGGTCGAAGTTCTGTTCCTTGTCAAAGGACTCTTTTTTCAGAGCCTGCGAGAAGTTGAAACGCAATGGTCCAAACGGTGTGTCCCACAGAACCGAAACTCCGACAACATGGCGGATGGACCCATTGGCGCCTACGATGTTCGCCCCGGCCGTATCCACATTGTTGACGTTGTAAAGGTTGCCAACGTCATAGAACACACCGCCGCGCAGACCCAATTCCTCTGGCAAGCCAAGCGGGAAATCCGACTCGAAACGGGCCACCCAGTAATAGTTGCCCCCAATTGCGTCGTCGTCACCACCTGACAAGTCGCGTGGCCCCAAACCGGCCGGTTCGAAGCCGCGGAACGTGTTCGGGCCCAGAACAAAGCGGTCCAGTGTCCGGCTAAACCCGTCACCTGTCCAATTCAAAGCACCCAGTTCGAGTGTCGCGCGCAGGACAACTTCCTCATTCAGCACACGTTGCTGAGCAATCGCGCGGGCGGTCGTCTTGATATATTCGCTGTCGCCACCGATCCCTGCAGCATCGATATTGGCCTCCAGAAGAACACCGGCATTCGGATTCAAACCACCCAACCGGCTGTCATAGACATAAGACAGGCCAATTGAGCTGGCGACACGTTCGCCTTGTGCAATTTCCGAAGAAATCACTGCCCCGCTCGTCTGACCGCTTTGCTGTGTCATTTCGCTACGGTTCCAGCCATACCGCAGACGCAGCGACGACAACTCGCCGATGGCGTAACTCAGTTGCGGGTTGAAGAACACGCTCTTGGTATCAAAGCTGGCAAAGCTTGAGTTCGTGCTTGCGAGACCCACCCCCAGATCAAACCGCAACTTGCGGCCTAGCAAATAGGGTTCGCTGAAGTTGATCACATATTGTTCGGAATCCTGGGCGGTCGACAACGTAACACCAAGGTTCTGACCGCGCCCAAGGAAGTTGGACTCGTTCAGGCCAATCGCGATCCCGAAACCATCGGAGATCGAGTAGCTACCACCCAGAGCAAGCGAACCGGTCGGCTGCTCTTCAACATCCACGTCCACGATAACCTGGCTTGCGGTTGACCCTTCGCGGGTTTCAACATCTGCGACCGAGAAGAATCCCAACGCGCGAATACGCTCGGCACTCTGCCGGATCTCGCGAGGGTTAAAGGGATCACCCTCGACTGTATCGAATTGACGACGGATGACCTGATCCAGTGTTGTAGTATTCCCCTCGATATCGATCCGTTCGACAAAGATACGGGGCCCGCGCGTTAGAACGAACTGAACGTCCAGAGTAAGGTTGCGCTCGTTCCGGGTAACCCGAGGCTCGACGCGCAGGAAATCCACACCTTGCTTGATTCCCAAACGCTCCTGCCGAGCAATCGAGTTCTCAATCAAAGTCGGCGAATAGACAACGCCCGGCTTGATTTTCAGCGCCTTTTGGTAGTCCGCCGCATCTACGCCGGGGATCTCGCTAACTGTCGTGATCTGACCAAATTTGAACTGCTGACCTTCGGTGATATTCATCACCAGAAAGAACGCGTCCCTTTCGCGGGTCAGCTCCACATTGGCGCTGTTGATACGGAAGTCAGCATACCCACGTGATAGATAGAAATCGCGCAGAACCTGCTTGTCGAATTCAATCCGATCCGCAATGAACGTATCCCCTCGCAGGAATGTCCGGAGGAAGTTGGCCTGCTTGGTCTCCAAAACACGGCGCAAGCGGCGGTCGGAATATGCTCGGTTGCCGACGAAACTGACACGCTCAATCTCAATCGTCGTGCCTTCGGCGACTTCGAAAACCAGATCGACACGGTTGTCGCTGCGGCGGATAATGCGCGGGATCACTGTTGCGGCGATCCGGCCCTGCGCCGAATACACCTCGGCGATCAGATCAGCATCAGCTTCGGCCATCTGCGGCGTGAACACACGGCGGGGCTGAGATTCGATCACATCCAGAAGCAAATCGTCCTTTACGCGGCGATTCCCCTCGATGCTGATTTGGTTAATGGTTGGATATTCCTCGACCTCGATAACCAGGGTGCTGCCGCGCGGCGTCAGCTCGACTGTCTCAAAAACGCCACTGTCAAGCAAACGCTGGAAGGCATCATTCAATTGCCCTGCCGTCACGGTTTGCCCCGGTTCGATTCCCGTCCGCGCGATGATTGTCGAGGTTTCGATCCGCCGATTTCCCTCAACCTGGAAGTTGGTGATCGTGTAAGTCTGTGCCTCAGCCGGCTTAGGAAGCGCCGTTAAACTCAACGCAGCAAAGAGGAAAAGAACCGCTAGTGCTTGCCACAAAATCTTGCCTTGCGACCAAATTAAGCCGCAGGATGTGCCCGTGCCTCTGCTGTCAGTCATGTTTTTTTCTACCCAGAAATTTGAGACTTTAGACGTTGAGTAGCCGGTCGGAGCCGTCTTGTCAAAAGACGAAACCGCGCGGATGCGTATTGATTAACGCACTCAACAGTCCAACAATTTCAGGAGAATCACAGGCCTACGAAATACGCGCCAATTGCCATTGCAAATGCGGTCACAGCAAAGCTGAGCAACAAGTGCCAGTTCAACAGGAACAGCACGGTGAAGCCTTTATATGAATCTTGCAATGCCTTGGTCATAACGACTGATCCCATTCGTAAGGTCTCACTTGAACCCTACCCGCGAATTGGGGCGATTTTTGGTCACAACATTGCCGCACTCGCCTTAATTCAGCAAAATAGATCGTTGCTAACCGAAAACAGCATCAGCGACAGAATCAGGGTAATACCGATGCCCATCAGAACACGCAGCGCCTTGTCGCTGGGTGGTTTGCCCGCAACAGCCTCGTAAGCATAGAACACAAGATGTCCCCCATCCAGCGCCGGAATTGGGAACAGATTCAGCAGCCCCACGGCTGTGGACAGGACTGCAATGAAGAAAATGAAGTTCTGCGCCCCCTGGCTCGCCATCGCACCCGAGGTCTCTGCGATTCCGATGGGTCCCGAAATATTACACGTGCTGATCGCCCCGGTGATCATGTGCCACATACCCGAAAGCGATCCCTCGATGATGCGAACAGTTTGACGCGCACCGCCTTTGAAGGAATCCCAAAGACCGGCAGGAACGGTTGCAGGCTCCAGCATCATGCCGCCAACGATACCAATGCGCCAATGGGTGACAAAACCGCCGTCCGATTGCGGCTCATCCGTTCGACGCGGGGCCAAGGCAAATTCTAAATCAACCCCGTCGCGCCATACGTTCAACAACAATGGCCGTCCATCTGAACTTTCGACAAATTCCTTAAGCTGTGCAAAAGCAAATATCGGCTCGCCATCAACCGCAGTGATGACGTCCCCGGCCTTCAGCTGGATATCCATGGCCGCACTGCGCGGCGAAACTTGTTGAATCAACGGCGGAAACAGCCATGGCGCAGGCACTTCAATGGTCTCGCCGTCGCGAACGACTGTATAGTCGAGCTCTGGTTCAACGGGCAAAGATCTGGTGAACTCGCGCCATGTTGTCTGGTCGTCAAAATCCGGTGTCGCGATGCCCGCTATGGCAACGATCTCGTCCCCGTCCTGCAGGCCCTGAACGGTACCGGGAAGTGGGTTCAACGATCCGACGGTCAGAGGTTCACGTGACACGCCCTGCGACCAGAAAATCAACCCAAAGACCACAATAGACATAATGAAATTGAACACCGGTCCGGCTGCGACAGTCGCAGTCCGTGCCCACAAAGGGGCACCGTGCATGGTGCGCCGCAGCTCCTCGGGGCTTTGCTCGGTAATCTCCTCCATCGCGGTCTCGTCTTTTCCGGACGCCGCATTGGAGTCACCCATGAACTTTACATAGCCCCCCAACGGCAAAAGCGCGACTTGCCAGCGAGTGCCGCGTTTGTCCATGCGACTCCACAAAACAGGGCCGAAGCCGATCGAAAACACCTCGGCATGAATGCCGGACCAGCGTCCAACGATGTAATGGCCGTATTCGTGCACGGCCACGATAACAGACAGAGCAACGACAAAGGCCAGCACCGTATACAGCACACCGCCGAATTGGGGAATCAGTGAGAATATGTCCAAAACTTTATCCTGCTCGTTCAAGTACGGCTTCATCGACCCACTTACGTGCCAGATGGTCCGTTTGCAGCACGTTATCAAGGGTCAAAGCGGCGTCAATAAGGCCGTCAGAGGTGTCAAATCTGTCCAGAACCGACGCCACCATATCGGCCATGTCCAGAAAGCCTGCGCGACGTGCGATGAAGTGATCCAGCGCGCGTTCCTTCGCGGCATTGAAAACCGCGCCGGATAGCCCGCCTCTCGCCATAACTTCTCGCGCCAGGCGTAACGCCGGATAGCGCGCCTCATCCGGGGCGACAAAGCGCAGTTGCCCAAGTGCTGCGAGGTTTAGCCGGGGAACAGGTAAGTCCAACCGGTCCGGCCAATGCAGTGCATAACCGATAGCGTGGCGCATATCCGGGGCGCCGAGGTGACCCAGAACCGCACCATCGCGAAATCCAACCAATGCGTGAACGATAGATTCCGGGTGCACCAGAACCTCAATCTTATCCGGATGAATGCCAAAGAACTCTTTTGTTTCGATAACTTCCAACGCCTTGTTGAACATCGAGGCGCTGTCAATCGTGATCCGCTGACCCATGTCCCAATTGGGGTGGCTTGAGGCTTGCTCGACCGTTGCATTGGCCAGATCGGCCAGCGGCCAATCCCGAAACGCGCCACCACTGGCGGTGATGATGATCCGCTCAACCGCGCCCATGTCCTCGCCGACCAAGGCCTGAAACACCGCTGAGTGTTCGCTGTCCACCGGCAACAGGCGCGCGCCATGCTTTCGCGCGGTTTCCAAAACCAACGGTCCGGCGCAGACAAGCGTCTCTTTATTGGCCAGAGCCAAGGTCGCCCCCTGCTCTAGCGCCGCAATGCCGGGTGCCAGGCCAGCCGACCCAACAATCGCTGACATAACCCAATCAGCGGGCCGCTTTGCAGCCTCGATCAAAGCCTCTTGCCCGGCTGCGGCCTGAACTTCCGTCCCTTCCAACGCGGTGCGAAGATCATCCAGGCGGTCGTCATAGGCCGTCACTGCGACATCTGCCTTCAACCGGCGCGCGTCATGCGCCAGTTGCGCGATATTTGCGCCGCCGGTTAAGGCCACAACATCATAAGCACTCGGATTTCGCGCGATCAGGTCAATTGTGTTCTGCCCGATCGAACCGGTCGCGCCAAAGATCGATACTTTGCGCATCACATCCCTCCGGGTGCGTAAATCAGCCCTGCCAGCAGAACAAACAAAGACGCACCCATCATACCATCAAACCGGTCCAGAAAGCCCCCATGACCCGGGATGAGGTTAGAACTGTCCTTGACCCCGAACCTTCGCTTTGTGGCGCTTTCCACGATATCGCCCGCCTGACTGGCCATCGACGCCAGCACAGAGACAAGAACGAAAGGCACCCCGAACCCTGCGTGAACAGCAAACGCCGCCCCAACCAAAGCCGCAGCAACCCAGCCCCCGGCCGTACCGGACCATGTCTTCTTGGGGCTCACACGTGGCCAGAACTTTGGCCCGCCAACCGCCTTTCCGACGAAATACCCGGCGACATCCGTGGCCACGACCACCGAAATCAGCCACACCATCCAGCCAAAACCCATGTTTTCACGGATCGAGATAAATCCCAGCCCCGACGCGGCAATCCAGAACGCAAACAGCACATAAATGCCTTTGTCTCGATTAACCTGACCTGCCCCGACAAGGGCCGGCGCCAGCAGAATCGGCAGTTTATACAAAGGTGGAAGATGGTAACTGAGAACGACTGCAACGCCCGTCAGAATACCCAGTTGAATGGCCACACCATTCCGCTGCGGATCGATCATGCGTACCAGTTCCCAGGTCATCAAACCACAAGCCGCAGCAATGAACGCTTCGAACCATAGTCCACCCAGCCAAACCTCAACTGCGCCGATAAGGACCAGAACTGCGGCAGATAAAACCCTGGTCGTCAGATCGGACCATCGGCCGTCGCTCATGCCGGAACCGCTCCAAACCGCCGGTCACGCGCGCCAAAGCTGCGGCATAAGCGTTCCAGTTCGGCTGCGGTGAAATCCGGCCATAGAGTATCAATGAACTCGTACTCGGAATAAGCAGATTGCCAGAGTAGGAAATTTGAAATGCGCGCTTCTCCACTGGTGCGAATGACCAGGTCGGGATCAGGTAAAACCCGCGTATCCAGGTATTTAGGCAGGGTTTCCTCATCCACGTCTTCAGGGCGTAACTTCCCTTCGGCCACATCCCGGGCAAGACGTTTAGTGGCGCGCGCCACCTCATCCCGACCGCCATAGTTCAGCGCGACGGTCAGGTGCACAAGATCATTGTTCTGTGTTGCCCGTTCCAGGCTATCCATCAACTCTGTCAGCTTTGAATCCAACCGAACCCGGTCACCGATAAACCGAACACGGATACCGTTGTCCTTAAGCGTTTGAGCCTCTTTCGTGATGTACCGCCGAAACAGGCTCATCAATCCGGCAACTTCGGCCTGCGTGCGCTTCCAGTTTTCAGTCGAAAAGGCGAAAACCGTCAGATATTTGATCCCCAACCCCGGGCAAGCCTCGACCACCTCGCGCACGCGCCGCGCGCCTGCATGATGGCCGAACAACCGGGGTCGCCCCCGCGCCTGCGCCCACCGGCCGTTACCGTCCATGATAATAGCCACGTGCCTAGGGCCAACAGCCAGTGTTTTATGAGGATCGTTGAGCATATCGGCGGATCAGACCTGCATAATCTCGGATTGTTTGGTCTCAAGCGCGTCATCGACGGCCTTGATCATCGCATCGGTCAAATCCTGCACCTCGGATTCCCAAAGCTTCTGGTCATCCTCGGACATGCCGTCAGCCTTCGCCTTTTTGATCTGGTCCATTCCGTCCCGTCGCACATTGCGGATGGAAACCCGCGCGCTTTCTGCATACTGCCCGGCAACCTTGCCCAGTTCACGACGGCGTTCTTCGTTCAGTTCAGGGATCGGCAACATGATGATCGTGCCATTCAGCTGAGGGTTGATCCCCAAGCCACTTTCCCGAATTGCCTTTTCCACCTTTCCGACCAGTGACTTATCCCACACATTTACAGTAACCATGCGCGGTTCCGGCACGTTCACTGTACCAACCTGATTGATCGGTGTCATCGAACCATAAGCGTCCACCATAACGGGTTCCAGCATCGAGGCCGACGCGCGTCCGGTCCGCAACGATGCAAATTCGGTCTTCAGATTGGCCATCGCGCCGTCCATGCGGCGTTTCAGATCGTCGGTGTCCAATTCAAAATCGTCAGACATTCTGCTCACTCCCCGTCTTCAGGTGCTGTTGGATGGGTCATAAGCCATCAGAAATGGGATGTATAGCAATCATGAGCAGGAATTGTGTCAATGGCCAGAGTTGTTTCCACTTCGGGCGCAAAAACCGTCAAAGCCGGAAACCGGCCATTTCCGCGAACAGCCGGTCTTCGGTCCGGAAAACAGATCAGCCGTTTACATCAACGACCACACGCCCTTTCACCTGCCCCTGCAGAATGTCTTCCCCTAACTTTGGCAGGTCCGACAGCGTTGCCGACTGTACCATCGCCTCAAGCTTCTCCATCGGCAGATCTGACGCGATGCGGTTCCAGGCGCGAACCCTGTTCTCAAAGGGCTGCATGACACTGTCGATCCCCAGCAGATTAACCCCCCGCAACAGGAACGGAATGACAGTTGCGGGAAGAGAGGCACCACCGGCCAGACCCACGGCCGCGACCGAGCAGCCATATTTCATCTGCCCCAATACGCGCGCCAGCATTGCGCCACCGACAGCATCCACACAACCCGCCCAAGCTTCACTTTCCAACGGACGTTTGGTGGTTTCGTTCAGCTCTTCGCGTTGCACAATGGTCGTGGCACCCAGCGATTTCAGATAGTCACCTGTCTCAGGGCGTCCTGTCACCGCAGCTACCTCGTACCCGAGGTTGGCCAATATCGCCGTCGCTACCGAACCAACACCACCGGCCGCGCCTGTCACCAAAACCGGTCCATGACCGGTCTGCAAACCATGATCCTCTAACGCCATAACGGCCAGCATGGCCGTAAAGCCCGCAGTGCCGACAGCCATCGCCTGCCGCGGGGTCAAACCTTCGGGCAACGGAACCAACCAATCCGCGCGCGCGTTTGCCTTTTGGGAATAACCGCCCCAATGGGCTTCACCAACGCGCCAACCTGTCAAAACCACTTTGTCGCCGGGTTTGTAACGGTCATCCGAAGACATCTCGATGGTGCCCGCATAGTCAATACCGGGGATATGGGGGTAACTGCGCACCAAGCCACCGCCTTTCGGGGACATGCACAAACCATCCTTGTAATTAACCGTGGAATACTCAACGGCAACGGTCACTTCGCCGGCTGGCAGATCATCCACAGAGATCTGACGAACAGCCGCACTAGCCAGACCACTTTCCTCATTTTTTTCAACAAGTAGCGCATTAAACATAATGTTTCTCCCACGCCGGGCGACCCATGGCCCGATTTCATCTTTTCCCAAATACTCCCGCCGGAGGCGATCCGACGGCGCTCGGCTCACCGCCAGAAATTTTCCTGCACTACGGCCCACCGCATCCCATGTTCTGTCATGACTTCAATCCGTGTGCCCGCGTCCCAATACGCGCGATCAACCATCCCGATAGCAACGTTCACTCCAAATTCAGGTGAATACGCGGCCGAAGCGATCTGGCCGACTTGCTGTCCCGAGGCCAGTAATTGCCACGAACCAGTGCACGGTCCGATATCACCTTCAATCACCATGGGCCGGATGATCCGAGGTGGCCCATTTTCTGCCTGCTCCGCCAAGGCCGTTTTGCCAATGTAATCCAGCGGTGAATTGCAGAATTTGGCCAAACCGCACTCATATGGTGTGTTTTCGCGCCGCATATCAGACCCGAAGCTGAGCAAACCGCTTTCAATCCGCTCAATCCCGTTTGGACAGCCCGCGCGCACTTTCAGATCTTGCCCATTGGCAAACAAGCTGTCCCACAGCGGCATGCCATAGTCGGACCCATCGACGTAAATCTCGAACCCGCCCTGTTTCGACCAGCCGGACCGCGCAACCAAAAACTCTTTATCTTCGAAACGTAAACGTTTGTACCGGAAGAATTTAATATCCCGAACGTCTTCTCCGAATACCCGCGCCATAAGCTCATCCGCTTTTGGTCCCTGAACGGCCAGGGGCGAAACGTCCGGTTCGGAAACTTCAACATCCAGACCCAGAGCAACCGCAATCCCCAGCGCAAACTGCCAAAGATCACCGTCTGCCACCGAAAGCCAGTAGTGGTCATCAGACAGCTTGATAGCGACCGGGTCGTTCAGCATTCCGCCATTCTGGTCTACAACCGGCACGTAATAGCACTGATCCGCCTGCATCCTGTCCAGATCTCGCGGGCTGAGCATCTTCATCAGCCGCAATGCGTCCGGACCCTTGATCTGTACCTGCCGCTCGCACGAGACATCCCACACCTGAACATGCTGCTTCAAATGAGCTGCATCTGCTTCGACACTTTCAAAGAAAGTGGCCAACAGCATGTGGTTATAAACCGTGTACCCGCCGACCCCTGCGGCCTCGACCCCGGGCGTAAACGGGGTTTTTCGAACACGGCGATTGGGCGCGATGACCGCCATTTCAGAATTCCTCGGGTAAAAAGACGATATCACTGACAGGCGCTTCAGAGCCGGTCTCGGTCAGCATTTGATGTAGTTGGCCGCGATGATGCGTCTCGTGATTGAACATGTGGATCACACATTGCGCGTAAGGCTTTGTAACATCGCCCTCTTTCGTGGCTGAGTACCATGTGAAATCCCCGGTCAATGGACCGTCACCCAGGGTCTCGGCCCATTCTGCAATGCGCGCATCAATCTTGGATCTCAAGGGCATCCACTCAGACATGTCGGCGCAGAGAAACGCGCTTTCATGTATTCCGCCGCCCGCCCTGTGCGGGTTGGCCTCGGGGCCTGGGCCCTTGTCAAAGCGGGACATCCAGATCCAATCCCCCCAGAGAAGATGGTTGGCAGTCCCAAGAATTGTCCCAAAGAATGCACCACGCTCTTTCGTTAACTCTTCTTGCGACAGCGCTTGAAGGAAACCGGTTAACTGACTGTTCTGCCATCGGTTATAGCGCGTCATTTCGCGGGCATATGCGCCTGTAATCATCACTTCGGTCCGTGCCAGTCAATGGGGCAGATTTCAGCCGATTTTCCGCCAAAGTCCCACACACGCCCATAGTCGCGCACCTTGGACTTAGTGCCCCGCGCCACGATGATATCCGGCCCCATCCAGTATTTCGAATTCGAAACCATAACCGGATGCTCGGGGTCCTTGCCTGCCAGCATCTCGATCTCACCCTGAATCTTGCGACCAATCACGATACGACGTTTGTTGCCGTCCCGTTCAATCTGGACCGGAGCGCGCTCGGCCCCGATGATCTCACTCACCAGCATGGTGAACAGACCGGTTGTGCCGCCCGCCTGACCGCTGAAGATTTGCAACAGCCCGTTATAGGCCTTGCCGCTGGCGCGCTCGTCTACATAAGCGGCGACTTTCCACTGTCCCTCGCCCATGCGGCCCGGAATATCGACCAGAAGACCCACTTTCAGGCCGGACAGGTCTTCGCCCTCGTAATGGCCTTCGTCGATGATGACACCCATCCAGGCGTGGCAATGCCCCTCGGTCGGGGGGTGCGCGCCAAGCGATACGACGCAGGGGCAAAACACGTCGCAAGAGCAGTTCAGGATCAGCTCACCCTTGATGGCCCAATCCGTCGGGCTCATCTCGCGTCGCTTTGGGTTGGGCATCCGGCTGTCTATGCGCTGGCTGATGGGCAACCTGTCCGCATCGGGTTTCTTGTTTTTTGCCATCAGGTTATCCTCCAAAGATAAAAGGGTAGACAAGCAAAGCGATACCGCCCGCGATCAATACAAAGCCCATCGGACGCGTGACCACATGACCGATCTGGGGCAGTTTCTCCAACACCATGAAAAGGGTCGCCAGGCCCATCCACAGCAAGCTCATGACGCCGCCGACAAATCCAAGCGCCATGAAGCCCCAGCAGCACCCGACACAGAACGCGCCCAATCCAAGGCCCATGCGCACACCGCCAGCAAAGCCGGTTTTCCAATGGCCGAGAAAATAGGTCATCGGAGCGTGACAGACGCCGTGGCAGACCTCTTTGGTGCGTGAGAACTGAAAGGCGCCAACCGCAATCAGCAGACCTGCCGCCAGATAAGGAGACTTGGCGATGCCCAGCATGTCGACCGCTCCGCCGAACAGCAGTGCCAGCTGCGCGCCAGTTATCAGCGCCGCGAACCCGACCCAGACCACAAAATATCCAAGTAGAACGCCCAGCCAACCTGATCGTGTACCATTGGCACTGCGGATCAGGTCATCGTAGCTGCGCAATGTCGGCACCAAGGTTGGCAACATCATCGCGGCCATCATGATCGCCCACATCCAGAACAGCGGCCCGAACTCTGCCATTGGCATGTACATGTCCATTCGCGGGTCCATCGCGGCCATGGCTTGCCCCATTGGACCCGGCCGGCCAGTCCAGTCCAGATCCATTTCGCGGCTCATCGAAACCATCATCCACCACGACCAAAGGATCGCGATGTAAAATCCCAGCCAAAGACCCGAACGTATGAGGGCGCGACTCACTTGAACCTCCCGACTCATCTCCCTTGCTTTTCAAATGTCAGACTTTTAAATGTCAGACAAATAAAAACGCACTTCGGACCCAAACGAAAATGAAAATCGACCCGCAGAGCCCTGCCGACCTGTCCGCCCAGATCGCGCAGGCGATCCGTGATGCCATCATTTCAGGGCAACTAATTGTCGACGAACGCCTGCCGTCAGAGGCTGAATTGGCCGAGCAGTTCCAAGTGTCGCGCCCAACTGTTCGTGAAGCCCTGAAAAGGCTTGCCGCGCAATCGCTGATCCGCACGCAGCGCGGCGCAACGGGCGGCGCCTTTGTCAACCGGCTGAGCTTTCCCGATGCTTATTCCCAGCAGATCACCACCTCGACCCTGCTTTTGTCAATGAACGCTGTCAGTTTCGATACTGCATGTGAGGCACGCTATGCCCTGGAAAGAGCGTGCGCGCCCTTGGCGGCCGAACGTCGGACAGCAGATCAACTCGCCTCGATGCGGGCAGAAATATTCCGGCAGTCGCAGCCCGGCCTGACCGATGAAGCTTTCTGCGCATCGGACGTGGCCTTTCACCGCGCATTGGTGGACGGCGCCGGTAATCCCGTCCTGTCCTACCAACTGGCCGGAGCGGTTGAGGCCATGCAGCCGCTGATGAACATGATCACCTTTTCTGAAAGGTCACGGGAAGAGATCATCACCCTCCATTCAAAGATTGCCGATGCCTTGGACGCCCATGATGCGGCAACGGTGGACGCAGCCCTGTTTGAACTTGAGTCATATACGCGTCAATTGGCGCGAGATGTGGCTGAGAAACGCAAGAAAGCCGTTTGAAGGTAATAGGAAAATGACGACTGCATTAAACGCACTGGCTGCGATTTTGACGATAGGATTTGGACTGTTTGGCTTTCTGGCTCCGGCTTATACAGCCAATGCGCTGGACCTCGCCCCGACGACCAGCACCATGGGCCTGAGTGAGATGCGCGCCTCGGTCGGAGGTCTGTTTGTCGTCACGGGCATCGCGGTTTTGTGGCTGAACAACCCAACGGCCTACATGATGCTCGGAGTCGTTTACGCAGGCGCCGCGCTGGGTCGGTTCGTCTCGCTGGCGATCGACAATCCGCCCTTTGTCAAAGCGCTGACCTTTGGTGGAATCGAGTTGATCCTGGCGGTATGGCTGATACTCGCGAACATGAATAAAACCCCGTAACATATTGGAATTACTTGCTCGAGGCGATTACAATCTGAGTTTGCATCTGACCCCGCGCTCGCCTATATAAGAAATGTCCTTCGGGACTATGGACATAAACGCGCTCGTAATAAGCGGATCGGACCCGGGGGCGGTACCCGGCGGCTCCACCAACCATCCTTCGTTTGGGGATTTTGGGGCCGAAACAGGATCGACGAACGTCTAAAGGGGTTAGCTTTGTCTCGGCTGTCTGCCACCGTTATCGGCGAAACTAGTACAATTGCAAACGACAATCGTGCTCCGGTTGCAGTTGCTGCGTAAGCAGTAACAAGACCGAAACTTAAGCCCTTATACCTAGCCGTGTAAGGCGGGGTTCGCAGGTACCTGGCAACAGAAACCTGCATTTCCCCCATTATGCACGCATTTTTATCGGTGATTCACCACCTGTTCAGTCTTTGTTCACCAATGTCGGCCATCGTCCGCTGGACTGACAGGAGAACAAAGATGACAAATTCCGACAGGTTGCGTGCGTGGTATTCCGAGATTTGGGAAAAGGGGAATACGGATGCCATTGATCAGTTTTTTGCGCCCGACACGATGGCCGAGGGCCTGATCCCTGAAATGCAGGTCGGCGTGGATGATTTCCGCGATCTGGTCATGGCGTTTCGTCACGTTCTGGGTGAAATATCGGTCGAACTGCCCAAGGTGATCGAGAACGGGGATTGGGTGTCTGGCATTCTGCACGTTCGAACCTTTCGCGCCGACAATGGCGCCCCGCTGGAAGTCACCGGACAGGTCATGGCCCGCTTTAAGGGCGACAAAATGGTTGAGGCTTACAACCAGTTCGATTTCATTTCACTGTTCGAACAGTTGGGCCAGTTTCCGCAAGATACCCTACCCGTTTGTATGACCGGGCAGCGTCTGGATTGGGCTTGACACAAACCCAACAGAAGCTTGACCCATAGCGCCCGAACACATTAGCTGACCCACAGGGGGTAGGCTTGCGAACACCCCGTGAGGCGGCAGCCCAAGTTTCGCATGTATCCGAAGTGACGAAGGAAACATGCTATGGCTGCACCCAACGCTATGACCGCCAAACAAGTTGCTCGGCTGATCGGAACCACGCGCGCGCTAATCCTGATGAGCATGCGAACTGACCTTAATTTTCAGAACAAGTATGACCTCCCAGCGGGTTATGGGTCATGAATCCGTCGATACAGGAACTCATACGGGTTTTCGGCAGGATCGGATTGCTGTCATTCGGCGGGCCCGCTGCGCAAATTGCATTGATGCACCAGGAACTGGTCGAGCGGCGACCCTGGCTTGACGAACAAACCTATCTGCGCGCCCTGTCATTGTGCATGCTATTGCCAGGCCCCGAAGCGATGCAACTGGCCACCTACGCCGGTTGGCGGCTGCGGGGTGTTTTGGGCGGGCTGATCGCAGGCGGCCTGTTTGTCCTGCCAGGCGCTTTGATCATCGCGGTTCTTGTCGCGCTCTATGCCGCCTACGGGAACCTGCCTTTGGTTCAGGCCGCGTTTCTTGGCGTCAAGGCCACCGTAATAGCGATTGTTGTTCAGGCCGTGCGCAACCTCTCATGCAAAGCGCTGGTCGGTGCCGAGCCACGTGTGATCGCGGGATTGGCATTTCTGGCGATCTTTGCCCTGAACCTGCCCTTTCCCCTGATCATCGCCACGGCCGCCCTGTGGGGCTTTGCCACATCAAAGGAGCAGGCTGCGCCCGCGACGCCAACCCCCATCTCAGCACGCCCGATCAGGACGGCCGTGCTTTGGCTATCCCTTTGGTTGACCCCTTTGATCACTCTCAGCCTCACAGGGCAGGAATTGCTTGCCGATCTTGGCTGGTTCTTCGCCAAGCTGGCTGTTGTTACATTTGGCGGGGCCTATGCTGTCTTGGCCTACATGACGCAGACCGTGGTTGAAACCTATCAATGGGTCAGCACGGATCAGATGATCGATGCGCTGGGCTTAGCAGAAACCACTCCGGGGCCACTGATTCTGGTGACGCAGTTTGTTGCGATGCTCAGCGGTCAGATCGCCGGTGGCGCAAGTTTGGCGTTGGCAGCAGGGCTGGTCGCGCTTTGGGCGACCTTCGTGCCATGTTTTCTTTGGATTTTTCTGGCGGCCCCGTATCTGGATCGTATTTCCACACGTCCACGCCTGACCGCAGCGCTCAGGGGAATCACTGCGGCGGTGGTGGGCGTGATTCTCAACCTCTCGGTTTGGTTCGGGTTGAACGTGCTGTTTGATCAGGTGCCCGGTTGGAGCTGGGGACCAATTATCCTGCCGCTACCGGATCTGGCGACGTTGGATATTCACGCCCTTTTTCTGACCCTTGCTGCGGGGCTGTTGATTTTCCGCCTTAAATCCGGTTTAGCGACCACGCTGATCGCAATGGTTCTGGCCGGAATGTTGTTGCAGGTTTTGTAGTCAATACTCTCCAACACGGCCTTTCGTTTCCGTTCGAATCCCTTATGCTGAGATTAACCACTTTCGAGGATCAAATATGTCGCAAGACATCGACTATGGGACCCTGATGCACACGGCCATGCGCGGTCTGATCAAGACCGTTTTGACCGACGTATCAAAGAACGGCCTGCCCGGAGCCCACCATTTCTTTATCACCTTTGACACACGGCAAGATGGGGTCGAACTGGCGGATTGGCTGCGCCAGCGCTATCCGGATGAGATGACTATCGTCATGCAACACTGGTTCGAAAATCTAGAGGTCGGAGAGGATGGGTTTGCCATCACTCTGAACTTTGGCGATGCGCCCGAGCCTTTGTATATCCCCTATCTGGCGATCAAGACATTCGTTGATCCATCAGTCGAATTCGGCCTGCGTTTTGAAAGCACCGAGGACGAAGAAGAAGAGCCCCAGATTCACGAAGAGACGATCGAGGTCGAGCCCGAGGAAGAAGAACCTCATCACGATGCGGATGTTGTGTCGCTGGACAGTTTCCGCAAGTAAAGTCCCGAAACCCCGCCGTGCTGCGGGGTTTATTCTTTCCGCAGAAACGTCTCGACCGAACGAGATTTGGTTCCATTGCGGAATCTTGAGAAGGAAAGATCAAGCCCGCCCTCTGCCAGGGTGCGATCATATTGCTGCAACTCATATCCGCCGTTCGAGTCGATAAATAACGAGAACACCGTCATTGTATTGCCCTCGATTCGGCCCCAGACAAACGGCTCTCCCTTCATCGGGTCCAGCGGGACCTCGTGCCCAAACACGTTTCGCTTCATTGCGGCGGAAAAAACGTCCGGGCGGGCCGATGGCCTGAAATCCACCGAGAATTTCTGTTCTTTGACGCGCCCGTCATCCTTGTAGGTGGTCGTCGACCAACTGACGTTGAAACCATCCTTGGTTTCGTGGATCGACACGCTCATGTCACGCGGGGTTTCGGTTCCGTCCGCGTCGACAACATTAGCCGACCCAACATAGTCGCCCACGAAAGGTCCTATATTCGTCGCTTTGGCCTGCAGGGGCAAAACCAGAACCCAGATGGATGCGAGCAACACGCAAAAAACCGGGTGTATCGATTTCGGGATAGTTGGTGCGCGCATGTCGACCTCCGCTTCTGTTGCTCTCATATTAACTTTAGCCCGGTCCAGCACAATGGCACTGTTTTCGCTAACGTTTATTATTTGGCCTGCCCGGCTGTCTATACCTCTGAGAGACATAAGTTTATGGTGCGCGCAACTGGCCGATTGCCCCGTGTCCCTGCTGCGGATAAACGGCATACAACCGCATACTAGACGGAGTGACAGATGTCTCAGACTCGCACCGAATCCGACAGCTTTGGACCACTTGAGGTCCCCGCCGACAAATACTGGGGCGCGCAAACTCAACGATCGATCATGAACTTTCCCATCGGCTGGGAAAAACAGCCCGTTGCCATCGTGCGGGCGCTGGGTGTGATCAAAAAAGCCTGCGCCATGGAAAACAAGGCCATTGGCAAACTGGATGACAAGATCGCCGACGCGATCATTCAGGCTGCGGGTGAGGTGATCGAGGGTAAGTTCGACGACAACTTCCCTCTGGTCGTCTGGCAGACCGGTTCCGGCACCCAGTCGAACATGAACTCAAACGAAGTGATCGCAAACCGCGCCATTGAGATTCTGGGGGGTGTGATTGGTTCGAAAGACCCGGTGCACCCGAACGATCACTGCAATATGGGGCAATCGTCCAACGACACTTTCCCCACCGCCATGCATATCGCAACCGCCGTCAGCGTACGCGACGTACTGTTGCCGGGCTTGACCAAATTCGCCGAGGCGCTTGAGAAAAAAGCGGCTGAATTCGCCGGTATCATCAAGATCGGTCGCACCCATACGCAGGACGCAACTCCGCTGACGCTGGAACAGGAATTCGGGGCCTATGCGCATCAGATCCGTCAGGGCATCGCCCGGGTCGAGGCCGCGATGCCCGGTATCTACGAGCTGGCGCAAGGCGGAACCGCCGTTGGCACTGGCCTGAACACCCATCACGGCTGGGACGAAGCCGTCGCACAGAACATGGCCAAGATCACCGGCCTGCCCTTTGTCACCGCGCCAAACAAGTTCGAAGCGCTGGCCGCCCATGACGCCATGGTGTTTCTGTCCGGCGCTTTGGCGACCATTGCAGGTTCCTGCTATAAGATTGCCAACGACATCCGCCTGCTGGGCTCCGGCCCGCGCTCGGGCCTTGGTGAACTGATCCTGCCCGAGAACGAACCCGGTTCTTCGATCATGCCCGGCAAGGTAAACCCGACACAGGCCGAGGCACTGACACAGGTGGCCGCGCACGTGATGGGCAATGACGCGGCGATCAAATTCGCCGGCTCACAAGGCCATTTCCAGTTGAACGTCTATAACCCGATGATGTCCTACAACCTGCTGCAATCGCTTCAGTTGCTGGGTGACGCCACCGACAGCTTCACCGAGCGTATGCTGCTGGGCATCAAGGCCAATGAACCGCGCATCGACAAGCTGATGAAGGAATCGCTGATGCTGGTAACCGCTCTGGCGCCGACCATCGGCTATGACAACGCGACGAAGGTCGCCAAGACGGCGCATAAGAACGGCACCACCCTCAAGGAAGAGGCGATTGCGCTGGGTTTCGTGGATGAAGAAACCTTTGACGCCGTTGTTCGCCCTGAACACATGATTGGCCCCAAAAGCAGATGAGTACGCCGGTCAACCTGAACCGGTATCGAAAGGACAAGGCACGGGCCGAGAAAAAGGCTCGTGCCGACCAGAACGCTGTAAAATTCGGCCGCTCCAAACCCGAAAAAGAATCTAAGCGGTTACGTCTGGAAAAACAGCGCCGTGACCTCGACAATCACGAGATCAAGGAATGAGCGGACGGCCCGTTAAACGGTCCCTGACCCTGAAAGGGCATCG
Source organism: Ruegeria sp. (assembly GCF_965243365.1). Taxonomy (GTDB): domain Bacteria; phylum Pseudomonadota; class Alphaproteobacteria; order Rhodobacterales; family Rhodobacteraceae; genus Ruegeria. Next base: position 3,363,468 of record NZ_CBDEUW010000002.1, read on the forward strand.
CACGTCAGTGTCTCTTGAGGATGAGTTCTGGCAGGCGTTTCGTGATATTGCCCGAGAAAAAGATATTCCCATCAACGTTCTGGCAGCGGACATTGACGTTGCACGCGACCCAGAAACTGGCCTAGCCTCGGCCATTCGGGTCTATATCCTGAACTGGTACCGCGACCAAACCTAGTACCTTGAATTGATATTTCCGGCGATCTAAGGTTACAAGGAACAAAAGGGGTACATCATGACTGACACGATCCTAGGTCCAGATGGGCAACCACGTTGTTCCTGGTGTCAGGCCGCACCCGAGTTCTTTGAGTATCACGACAACGAATGGGGCTATCCGGTCGCCGATGACCAGCGGTTGTTCGAAAAACTGTGCCTGGAAAGTTTTCAGTCAGGCCTCAGTTGGCGCACGATCCTGTCCAAGCGCGAGAATTTTCGCAAAGCGTTCAATCACTTTGATTTCAATGAGGTGGCGCAGTTTGGTGATGCAGAAGTCGCTGATCTTCTGCAAAATGAGGGCATCGTGCGCCATCGCGGAAAGATTGAGGCCGTGATCAACAATGCCCGACGCGCGCAGGAACTTGTCGCAACCGAAGGGTCTCTGGCCACCTACGTTTGGCGATACGAACCAGCCACGCCACCTGAACCACGCAGCGTTTCGACCTCAGCCGAGTCGATTGCGATGTCGAAGGATCTGAAAAAACGGGGATGGAAGTTTGTCGGCCCGACCACGGTTTTTGCCTTCATGCAGGCCATGGGGTTGGTCAACGATCATGCTATTGGCTGCGTCATGCGTGAAAAAGCGGCGCAGATGCGCCGCGAATTCACCAAACCGGTCTGATACTCAGACTGATGCGCGGAAAATCTTGTCGATGTTGCTGCCCACGGCCGCATTGAAATCGGCATCCGACTGCTGTTTCGACAACCCTTCGGTCAGGGCGCGGGAAAAGGATGCGATCATCTTGGCATTCTGATTCAGTAGCTCGCAAGCCTCTTCGGTCGAATACCCGCCGGACAACGCAACCACACGCAAGACACGCGGGTGATCGGCAAGTTCGTCGTAAAGATTCGCCTGAGACGGAATGGTCAGTTTGAGCATGACTTCCTGACCCTCGGCCAGTTGGTCGAGATTTTTCAGGATTTCCCCTTTCAGAATGTCCTCGGCTTGGGCCTTGGTTTCCGAGTGGATATTCACCTCGGGTTCAACAATCGGAACCATACCCGCATCCGTGACTTCGCGGGCTACGTCAAATTGCTGGGCGACAACCGCAGCGATGCCCTCGGCATTGGCCTCGTGAATGACTGAGCGTTCCTTGGTGCCAAACACGCCGTCTGCCTTTGCAAGCGTATCGGCCAGGCCGGGGATCGGCTTCATCATCTGAACACCGTTAACTGTTTCTTCCAGCCCTTTGTCGATCTTCAAAAACGGCACGATGCCTTTTACTGACCACAGATAGTCTGCAACTTTGCGGCCCTCAATCGCCTCGCCGAGAGTGCGTTCAAACAGGATCGCGCCGATAACTTTATCTTTGGTGAAATCATCGGCCAGAATGATCCGGGCGCGCATTTTCTGAATCTCACCGAACATCTCTTCGTCCGAGCTGTAGTCCGATGCTTCGACACCATAAAGCGCCAGTGCCTTGGGGGTCGAACCGCCGCTTTGATCCAGTGCTGCAATGAATCCCGCACCGTCGGACATCTGCGCGCGCTGTTCTGCCTTGGACATAATTCTTTCCCGTTCAATAGTGATTCCGCTTTGTCCTCCCGCATACAGCACGGCGTGGGACGATGGTAGTTTGTTAGCGCTCAACCAGCCGCAACCAAATGCCATCTCTGGATCGCACGGTCAGATGCGCAACCGGAACCGGCGTTTTATCGTCGATTGTTTCCACCCGATAGTGCCGCAGCAGCATGGACAGAATCAAAGGACCCTCAACCATGGCGAACCCGGCACCGGTACAAACACGCGATCCGGCTGAGAACGGGATAAAAGCGTCACGTTGGCAGGCTTTGCCGTTTTCTGTCCCCCAACGAGATGGGTCAAAATCATCGGGCCGATCCCATAGCCGCTCCTGCCGGTGCAAATGCCACGGGCTGATCACGATCTGAGAGCCCGGCGCGATCTCCCGATCCCGGAAATGCTCGGGACACGTCGCCTCGCGCACCATCATGGGCACTGGCGGGTAAAGGCGCAGCGTCTCGCGGAAAACATCGCGACTGTAGCGAAGTTTAGACATTGACGAGAAGTTGGGGTGGTCCAGCGCCAGCGCTTCTTGCGCAACGCGATCCTGCCATTCGGGGAATAATGCCAACAGATACAGCGCCCACGCCAACGCCGAGGCGCTGGTTTCGTGCCCCGCAAGAAAGAAAATGGCGACCTGATCCACCATCTCATCCGTACCAAGGCAATATCCGGTCTTCGGATCCACTGCCGTCATGATCTTGGTCGCCAGATCGTCGGGCGCCTGCCCGTTGGCAATCTGCGCTGCCCGCTCGGCTGTCAACCGCCCGATCAGGGCCCGGATCTGTCGCGCATTTCGGCGGGTACGACGCGAATGCAGCCGAGGCATCCAACGTGGCAGCGGAACAAAGGCGGCAAGGTTCAACAGCGGTTGTTCCCGCTGATAAGCGCGGAACTTCTCAAAAACCTCACCGGCCAATTCATGTTCGATCGGAACCGAGAAGAGGGTCCGAAAAATGACATCCGCGGCAACATGGCTGGTGATCTCTTCGATCTCTACGTTCTGCCCGGCCTTAGATCGCAACCGATCAACACAGGCACGGGCAGCCGCCAGCATGGCGGGAAAAGTATCCTTCAGCCGCCCGCCCTCAAAAGCCGGGTCGATGATCCGCCGCTGACGTTTCCACACTTCCCCATTGGTCAAAAAAACCGAGTTCCCAAGAAGCGGGCGCAACCCCTCGCCGATCCGGCTGGATTTCGGGAAATCCTCGGGACGTTTTTTTAGGACCGTGTCGATCAGACTCGGTTGATTAATCATATATGAGCGGAAAAATGGGGTGCGGAACTCGGCCATCCACGCCCGGTAAAGGCGCTGAGGCTGAGCTGACAGAAGATCCCTGCGAAACAGCCTCAGATACCGCCAGAGCGAGACTTTGTCCGGGCGGGGCTGTGGCTTGGGCGGCCTCATGCGTGCACCGAGGTGTATTTTGATACCGTTTGATCAATCCGCGACGCGGACGGTGCGCGGTTTGCAAATCTGTCCCGCAATGTCAGAGGGCCTGCCGTGACGCGAAAATAGTCGTATCCCCCGGGCCGGTCGAAGGCGCAGAGGTACTGAAAGTGCAACCGAAAGAACCGCCAGCGCAAGGCCCGCCACCTTTCCGCAGATAGTGTCTGAGTAAACGCTGCGGATAAGACCAATGGCCATCTTTTGTCTGGCCCCGCTACTCCACTGACCGCCACCGGGTCACACAGGGCAAAGGCACACCCGTCTCCGGGTGCGGATACATCGACCCAAAAAAGACCCTCCTGCGCAGACAGGTACTGCAAATCAGCGCGCAACTGATGCGCATCGGGCAGGAAGGACACCATTGGCACCACCTGCCCCAAAGTCAGAAACGACAGTGTCGGTCCAGACGGTGGTTGGCGGCGCAACAGTTCGGCCAGAACTGTCACACCCAGATGTGCACCCGAGCTATGGCCAACGACCAGAACCTCATCCACGTCGGTATCCAGTGCCCGCGCAATCAGATCGGTGAAGTTACGCAAGCGTTCCCGTAGCTCGGGCGTGGTTCGGCCACGTAGGCGTGCCGAATAGGCGTAGTCGTGCATCAGGTAGTAGACAAAAAGGCGGTTGTCGATCCGGCGAAACCACCACAACAAAGCATAACCGCCAGCGGCCGCAGCTAGCCAACCCCATGAACCAAGCCACGGGCCAAGGGCAGCAACAACACCCCAAATGACGAGCATTGCCACCAATAGCTGCAACAGCAACATCCCCACCGGATACAGCGCTGCAATCACCGGCCCCTTGCGCAGCCGCATCAACCGCCAGAGCGTGCCGGTTGAGATGTAAACCCATGCTGTCCGCAGTAGTTGCCAATAGGTTGCGGGGATGGATCGCGCCATGCTGTCGCGAACGATATCGGACCAGACAAGCACTTCAACATCCGTCTGAATCCGCTCATTATCCTGCGATGAATTTACACTCCACCCATAAGGACCGTCACCAGACTTGGCAGACACAAAAATGTCATAGCCCGAGATTTCAGCCTGAGCCTGTGCCTCACTCCGATACAACTCACGATACCGGCGCGGCGGATAGGGATCGTAGCCGGGAATGTAAAAAACCCGACGTCGACGCACCTGTTGTTGCGGATTCTGACTGCTCATACCCCTGACCTTTGCCGCGCAGATTAACGCGGCGTGGCGGCCAAGGTAAGACCAGGTCGTTGAATAAAGCCCTAAGGTTTAACCAAAATTGGCAAGCGCCGGGAAGGTTTCCAGCAACCACCAGCTGAACTCGGTGAATAACCCGGTGATCAGCATGATCCCAACAAACAGCAGTAGCCCGCCCATAACTTTTTCAATCGTGCCCATATAGGGCTTGATCCGGTTCATCACGGTCATTGAGCGGTTTAAAAACATCGCCGCCAGCAGAAATGGAATACCCAGGCCCGCCGCATATACCCCCAGTAGCAATGTCCCGCGCGCGACCGAGGCTTCAGACGCTGCCAGCGACAGGATCGCCCCCAACTGTGGCCCAATACAGGGCGTCCAACCAAAGGCGAAGGCCAACCCCAGTATGTACGCACCGAATACCGAGCCACCCGAGTCGCCGGTTTCAACCCGCGCCTCACGGTCCAGCAGAGGGATGCGAAAGACATTCAGAAAATGCAGGCCGAAAACGATGACCACCGCACCTGAAATCTTGGCGAAAAGCACCTGATTTTGCAAAACAAACGCGCCAAAGGCCGAGGCCGTGAAACCCAGCAACAGGAACACAGTCGATAACCCCAGCACAAAAAACAGCGCTGACAAGGTCGCCTTGCGTCGTGCCCGCGCCTCATCCTGCATTTCGTTTATCGTCACACCGCTCATATAGGCCAGATAGGGTGGCACGATCGGCAGCACGCAGGGCGACAGAAAGCTGATCAGCCCGCCAAGCATGGCGATGAACATGGCGGGCAGCAGGCCTGCGTCTATGATGTCAATTCCAAACATGAGTCAGCACATATGGTATCATACCGCTCGCGTCACGGGGCCAATCGGTCACATCCTCGTGGCTGCGCGCTGGACAGTGTTACAACTTCGCCCTATCCCAACCCTATGACCGATCAGATAGAAACTCTGGATGCGCTGGGCCTGTTATGCCCTCTGCCCGTCCTCAAGGCCCGAAAACGGCTGAAATCCATGCCTGCCGGGGCAACCTTACGTCTGCTGGCCGACGACCCGGCGGCGGTTGTCGACGTGCCCCATTTCTGTACCGAGGCAGGACATACGCTGATCGCCCAGGAATCTGAATCCAGTCATCAAGTGTACGTCATCCGCAAATCATCGTGATCTGACGCCGCTAAAGAAAAAGGCGGATCCGAAGATCCGCCTTTTTTGTCTTATTGGCCCAGCGACCACCAACCCCGCCGCTTTGGCTTGGCCGGGGCGGGTTCCTCGGCGACGGTTTCGAGAACCGGCTCGGCAGCTTCGGGCTCAACCTCGACGGGCTGAGCGTCCTCGGTGGCTTCCGGATCATCGGCCGCTTCAGCCACCTCGGGCGTTTCCTCGGCGACCTGTTCGGCCTCAGATGTCTCCTCAACAGCCTCCGGCGCATCTTCCGCCCCGGGCGTTTCCACAGCGTTGTCCGCATCTGCCGGAGTTTCAGCGACGGTTTCCTCGGCAAGTGTCTCAGCCTCAGCCGCTTGCTCGTCGGTTTTCTCAGCCTCGGCAGCTTCCTGAGCCTCCGCATCCGCCTTTTTACGCCGACGCGGAGCGCGCCGTTTCTTGGGCTTGGCGTCCTTCTTTTCGGCCTCGTCAGCGGTTTCAGTCGCGTCCGCAGCTTCGGCCTCAGTCGCGTCAGCCTCAGCACTTTCCGAGGTCTCTTCAGACCCTTCACCTTCGCCCTCGTTCACCTCGGGCGTATCGCCGTTGCCGGAATTCTTCTTACGGCGGCGGCGGCGGCGCTTGCGTTTGGGCTTCGCCTCTTCTTCTTCGGCCTGAACGGGTGTTTCCTCTTCATCCTCCTCCGAAGAATCCACCATATCCATCAACGAAGCGTCGACCGACACAACGGGCGCGGACGCTTCGGGCACGATCCGGCTGGCTGTCTTGAATTTCTCCATCGAGAAATCGGGGCTGACCAGATGCACATCGCCTTCGATCCGCACCGACAAGCCATACCGGCCTTCGATCTGTGCGATATGCTCGCGCTTCTGGTTCATCAGGAAGTTGGCGATCCCGACCGGGCACCGCACCAGAACCTCGCGTGAGCGGCGGCGCGTCCCTTCCTCTTCGATCTGACGCAAGATCGACAGCGCCATGTTGTCGTCTGAACGGATCAAGCCGGTACCATGGCAATGGGGGCACGGCTGCGTCGTCGCCTCGATCATGCCTGGGCGCAGACGCTGACGGCTCATCTCCAGCAGGCCAAAGCCGGAAATCCGGCCAACCTGAATACGCGCACGATCGGTTTTCAGTTTGTCCTTCAGGCGCTTCTCAACCGCCGAGTTGTTCTTGCGCTCGTCCATATCGATGAAATCGATGACGATCAGACCGGCCAGGTCACGCAGACGCAACTGGCGCGCCACTTCTTCAGCCGCCTCAAGATTGGTTTTAAGCGCGGTTTCCTCGATCGAGCCCTCTTTCGTGGCCCGACCCGAGTTCACGTCGATCGCGACCAGAGCCTCGGTCACGCCGATCACGATATAACCACCGGATTTCAGCTGCACGGTCGGGTTGAACATCCCCGCCAGATAGCTTTCCACCTGATAACGCGCGAACAGAGGCAGCGCGTCCTCATACCGTTTCACGTTCTTGGCGTGGGACGGCATGATCATCTTCATGAAATCCTTGGCGATGCGATACCCGCCCTCGCCTTCAACCAGAACCTCATCGATATCTCGGTTATACAGATCGCGTATCGACCGTTTGATCAGGTCGCCCTCTTCATAAATCTTGGCAGGCGCGATGGATTGCAGGGTCAACTCTCGGATCTGCTCCCACAGGCGCTGCAGATACTCATAGTCGCGCTTGATCTCGGACTTCGTGCGCTTGGCTCCTGCGGTGCGGACGATCAGGCCGGCACCGGTCGGCACATCAATCTCTGAAGCGATTTCCTTAAGCTTCTTGCGATCCGCGGCATTGGTGATCTTGCGGCTGATTCCGCCACCGCGCGCGGTGTTCGGCATCAACACACAGTAACGACCGGCCAGCGACAAATAGGTCGTCAGTGCCGCGCCCTTGTTACCACGCTCCTCTTTGACCACCTGCACCAGCAGAACCTGGCGCACCTTGATGACTTCCTGAATTTTGTACCGGCGCGGGCGTGGTTTGCGCGGGGGACGAATATCTTCGCTGTCATCCTCATCGGCTACGGATTCGATCGAGTCGTCCTTCGCAGCGGCATCCGAGGCTTTGGCTTCTACCTCAGCCTCTCCGTCCTCATCGCTGTCCGCATTCGTTTCAGCGCCGTCAGTCTCGGGCTCAGCTGACGCGTCAACGGTTTCGTCCTGATCGGTTGCGTCGCTTTCCACTTCCGCTTCACCGACAGCTTCTGTGTCGGCGGATTCGGGTTCCGGCGCATCTTCCGCACCGCCCTGAACTTCACCCTCCGCATCAGTTGCTTCCACAGCGGTCTGCTCGGGCGCTTCGTCCGCAACCCCATCAACCGGCTCTTCCACCGGCGTTTCGGCCACCGTCTCCATCGGCGACGTACCTTCAGGTACGGACAGGTCGGCTTCCTCAGCTTCCGCGTCACCCAAATCGATGGTTTCCATACCGGTTGGCTCGGACGAGACCTCCAGCGTTTCAACCGGATCGTCCGATTTGACGTCAGCGGCCTTCGACCGCGAACGCGAGCGGCGTTTCTTGGGCTTGGACTCTTCCGCCTCATCGCGCGCCTTCATCGCCTCGGCATAGGCACGCTCTTCCTCCATCAGCGCCTCACGGTCGGCGACGGGGATCTGATAATAGTCGGGATGAATCTCGGAAAACGCCAGGAATCCGTGCCGGTTCCCACCGTAATCCACAAAGGCCGCCTGAAGCGACGGCTCAACCCGTGTTACTTTTGCAAGATAGATGTTGCCAGCAAGCTGGCGTTTGTTTTCGGATTCAAAGTCAAACTCCTCGACCTTGTTTCCATCGACCACCACGACGCGGGTTTCCTCCGCGTGGGTGGCATCGATAAGCATTTTCTTAGCCATGTGTCCTTGGTGCACCGCGCCAAACGCGTTGTCCTAACCCATCCAGGCGGACAGGCGCTTTTGGGGTGGTGTCTTGTCAGGGCGATATCAGACGGCGCACAGCAGGGTCTGGCGCTTTGCCCCCCTGCCCGGTCACTCAATCGTTGTGCGCGCGTCATCGCGGTTCTTCTCCGACAGGCGCGATCATGGCCGCTGCCTGCCCATTTATTCCTTTCGCCCGGGTCGTGCCGGGCTCAGGCACTCCACTGCCCCACGAAAGGGGCACAATCGGTCTGCTTTGCGGTGAACACATCTACGATCACCTGCGGCAAAGCAGCGAAACTCAATGATCGGGACTTAAGAGCATAAAAACTGCCCGGCCCGTCAGGACACAATAAAAGCAGTCCTGTGGAAAAGACAATGGGCAAACTGCACGGTACCCCAACAACACCGTGCAGGATCCCTTCATCTGGCTACGAATATCCCGGGGGTGAATTGAGCCGCAGGCTCAAGAGGGGGCTGGCCCCCTCCCTGCCTTTACAAATAATCCGACCGCTGCAGCCCGTATTTAGCCATCTTCTCGTTAAGCGTCCGGCGCGGCAGGCACAATTCGTCCATCACAGAGGCAATCGAACCCTTGTGACGCCGCATCGTGTTATCGATCAGCATCCGCTCAAACGCTTCGACATATTCCTTGAGTGGCTTGCCTTCGGTCGTCATGACCGGCTGCATTTCCTCATGATCAGACATCAGCAAGGACGCAATTGTTCCCGACCCGCGCCGCGATTGCAGCACCGCGCGTTCCGCAATGTTGATCAACTGCCGTACGTTTCCCGGCCAGGGTGCTTGCAAAAGCTGCGCAGCCTCCTGCGCACTGACCTGAGGCGTTTCGCAGCCATATTCTTCAGCAAACTGCTCGCTCAGACGCGTGAACAGGGTCAGAATGTCCTCACCTCGCTGACGCAGCGGTGGCATGGTGATCCGCAACGCGGCCAGACGGTAGAACAAGTCGGGTCGCAGCACATCTTCGCTGGTCTTGCCAGCCTCCTGCAGGTTCGAAATTGCCACAATCCGGGTTTCCGCCGGCGTGCCCTGTTCATTCATCACGCTCAGCAGGCGTGCTTGCAATGTATCACTCAGCGCTTCGACATCCTCAAGAACCAGAGTTCCGCCACGCGCTTCCTCGATAGCGGGCAGTTGCGTGTCTTCAGGCATCATCGGGCCAAACAACCGCTTGGATAGCGCGTCCTCTTCCAACGCTGCGCAGGAGACCAGAACGAACTTCTTACCCGCGCGACTGCCAACCGCGTGCAGCGCATGCGCGACCAAAGTCTTGCCGGTTCCTGTCTCACCATCGATCAGCACATGGCCGTCAGCCTGCCCCAGATCCAGAATATCCTCGCGCAAACGCTCCATTACTGGGCTGGCACCGATCAGCTTGTTCATGATCTGAGTGCCCCCGGACAGCTCACGCCGCAGGGCGCGGTTATCCAGCGTCAGGCGGCGCGCATTGCTGGCGCGTTTGGCCAACTCGGACATGCGATCGGGGTTAAAGGGTTTCTCAAGGAAATCGAACGCCCCGACCCGCATGGCCTCAACCGCCATCGGCACATCGCCATGCCCGGTGATCATAATCACCGGCAGGGTGCTATCGGCCCCCATCAGCTTTTTCAACAACTGGATGCCATCCATCCCCGGCATCTTGATGTCTGAGATCACAATCCCCGGATATTCCGGCCCCAAAACCTTGAGCGCATCTTCAGCGCTGGCGAAAGTTTCAGTGTCATATCCCGACAGCGCCAGCCATTGACTGATGGACTGGCGCATGTCCTGTTCGTCATCCACAATGGCGATCTTCATGGCCTGTGCCATAGTCTTCCCTTTTATTCTGCGGCCTCAAGGCCGTCGCTTCCCAGTATCGGCAACTGCATCTCAAAGACTGCGCCGCCATGCTGACCATTGCGTGCGGTCAGCCGTCCCCCGTGGTCGTTCACGATCCCGGACGAGATGGCAAGCCCCAGACCCACGCCATCCCCTGGCTGTTTGGTGGTGTAAAACGGCTCGAACAGGTTTTCGATATCCTCGATCCCGTGACCATTGTCGCGCACCGTCAACACCGCCGTATCGCCTGCGGCAAGAATGATCTCGACATCAGGCTCAGATACAGATTTGGTGGCATCCAACGCGTTTCGCAAGAGGTTGACCATTACCTGCTCGATCCGCATCCGATCCCCCATGACCACCACCGGTTCCTCGGGCAATATCTGCGTAATCTTCACATGCCGCTGGCGCAGCTGCGGTTCCATCATCGACAGGGCCGAGGCCAGCGCTTCACCAAGATTTACAGGGGAAAACGCGTCTGCGCCCTTGCGCGCATATGACTTCAACTGCCGCGTGATGGCCCCCATCCTTTCGATCAGACCATCGATGCGCCCAAAGCTGGCCAGCGCCTCTTCCGCGCGTTCGCGGCGCAGCAAAAGCCTTGCGCCGGCCAGATAAGTCTTCATCGCCGCCAGTGGCTGGTTCAGTTCGTGACTGACCGCCGCCGACATCTCGCCCAACGCCGCCAGTTTCGAGCTTTGGGCAAGCGTTTGCTCGGCAACTTCCAGCGTTTTTTCAACCCGTTCCCGCTCAGCGATTTCCCGCTGTAGCCTTGCGTTCAATGCGCGAAGCTCTGCCGACTCGCGCTGGAACAGGGTCATCCGCAGGGTCGCCCGGCGACTGAGCGCATAGAAGGTCAGCGCCAGCAGAATCGCAAATCCCATGATTTCAAGCGCCAGAACACTGTTCACCTTTTCCCGAATCGACGAAAAAGTAGTGAACGAGGTCATCTGCCATCCCCGAAATGGAATACGGGTTTCCATCCGCATTACCGCTTCGCCCTGCAAATAGGCGTCAGGCGGCAGCGCCGTCCAGTCGGTGGTTACCCGAATGGCCCGCTGGATCGCCCCCTGCGGCGGCTGGCGCAGCATGGCCGAAACCTCATCCAACCCACGCCATTGCGGTTCCGTCGACAGAATAATGGTGCCCGTGCTGTCGGTTACCATCACCGCGTCCGAGATACCCGCCCACGCACGCTCGAATTTCTGCAAATCGACCTCGACCACGATAACACCCAGAACATCCGAATTGCCTTCCATCCGGCGGGAATAGACAAAGCTGTAGCCGCCCGATTCACGCGGAATGACCGAAAAAATGGTCGAATTCGACCGGATCGCATCAACAAAATAAGGAGAACTGCGGTGCCCTTCGCCAATGCGGTTTCGATCTGTTGCGGCGACCGTCCGTCCGTCGCGGTCCAGCAACACCAGCGAGGCGGCACCGATCTCTTCCACGAACGAGATCAGACGCTGGGTCGACAGCGTAAAATCGCTGGATTGCAGCGCAGAAATCAGCGTTGGATCGCGCGCCAGCAGCTGTGGAACAATCGCATTGCGGCGAAGTTCGCTCAGCAAGTTGCCGGAATACAGCGCCAATCGAACTTCTGCCCTGTTGCGGGTCGATTCAGTAAACCGGCTGGTCAAAAGATTGTTGGTAATCCAGACCGTCAGAATGGTGGCCAGCAGCAGCAGAATGACGGCAAAGCGCAACGGCCAGCCCAGCGGTGCCCCGCGGAGCCGCTGAAGAAAGCCTGTATTGTCAGCTTGTACCTCTGAACTCATGCAAAGACGCTACGCGCCCAAGGCGGTGACCTCAAGTCACGCGGGCGCGAGTACACCCGCCAATGCGCGGAAGAGCGCCGCTCCATCAGTGCCCCCGTGGCCCGAATCCGCCGCCCGTTCGGGGTGCGGCATCATCCCCAGCACGCGCCGGTTGTGCGAAAGAATACCCGCGATATCATCGCGCGAACCGTTGGGGTTGTCGGCATAGGTGAAGGCGATCCGGTCCTCAGCTTTCAACTGGGCCAGAGTCTTGTCATCCGCAAAATAGTTCCCGTCGTGATGAGCAATCGGAATGCCGATCACGTCACCTGCATTGTAGCCCTCGGTAAATGCGCTGTCGCTGGTTTCGACTTTCAGACCCACGGTGCGGCAGATGTATTTCAAACCGGCATTACGCAGCAATGCACCAGGCAGGATGCCTGTTTCGGTCAGAACCTGAAAACCGTTGCAAATCCCCACCGCATACCCACCGCGTTCGGTATGCTGCGCGACCGCCCTGCAGATCGGGGATTGCGCGGCAATCGCTCCGCAGCGCAGGTAATCACCATAAGAAAACCCACCGGGGACTCCGACGATGTCCACGCCGTCAGGCAAGGATGCGTCTTTGTGCCAGACCATATCGACCGAAAACCCGGCCTGTTCGAAAGCCACGGCAAGGTCGCGGTCGCAATTGGACCCGGGGAAAACGATGACGGCTGCGCGCATGGCGGACCCTCCTTGGGAAACCTCAGACCAGTTCGATCTCGTAGCGTTCGATGACCGTGTTGGCCAACAGCTTTTCACACATCTCGGTGATGTCGGCTTCGGTGGCCCCGTCAGCCAGTTCCAGATCGATGACCTTGCCCTGACGCACGCCTTCAACCTGATCAAAGCCCATGGCGCCCAACGCGTGACGGACCGCCTCGCCCTGAGGGTCCAGCACCCCGTTCTTGAGCATCACATGCACCCGTGCCTTCATTTTCGCAACTCCACCTGAGGTCCCGAACTCCGGGCCATTTGACGTTGCGCGCGGGATACCCTGCTTGGGCACATTGGACAACCCTTGATGAACAGGACGGATCACCGCAGGGGCGTTTGCTAAGAAAGCCATCAGAATGCTCTACCGGATGGGTTTGAAAGCAATAAAAGCGCACCTCGACTGAGGAGCGCTTTCTTAGGCCGTGGCCGAATTAAATCAGTTGATCAGTGTCGGCTTAGTCACGTTGCTTTTAGGCAGAACGCCAAGGCGGCGGGCCACTTCGGAATAGGCATCCGTCAGGCTGCCCAGATCGCGACGGAAAACGTCTTTGTCCAGCTTCTGGCCGGTCTCGATATCCCACAGACGGCAGCTGTCGGGGCTGATTTCGTCTGCCACCAGCAAGCGCTGGAAATCGCCGTCAAAGACACGCCCGATCTCGATCTTGAAATCGACCAGACGAATACCAACCGCCATCATCACGCCGCTCATGAAATCGTTCACGCGCAGTGCCAGACTAAGAATGTCGTCCATGTCCTGCTGGCTGGCCCAGCCAAAGGCAGCGATGTGTTCCTCCGTCACCAAAGGATCACCAAGCGCGTCGTCCTTGTAACAATATTCCACAATCGGGCGCGGCAGCTGCGTACCCTCGGCGATACCCAGACGTTTCGAAATCGATCCGGCGGCATAGTTACGCACGATGACTTCCAGCGGGATGATCTCGCAGTTGCGAACCAACTGCTCTCGCATGTTCAGACGGCGGATAAAGTGGTTCGGAACGCCAATCTGGGTCAGACCGGTCATGAAGAACTCGCTCAGGCGGTTGTTCAACACACCCTTGCCGTCGATGACATCTTTCTTCTCGGCATTGAAGGCGGTGGCGTCATCCTTGAAATACTGCACGATGGTGCCGGGTTCCGGGCCTTCATACAGGATTTTGGCCTTGCCTTCGTATATCTTTTTGCGGCGCGACATAAGCGACCTTTCCAGTCCGGGGCGCGGGAATGAGTCCCTGCGCGTTGGCGTCCTCATAGTGCAAGCCCTGCCAACCCGCAAGTTCACCAACCCGAGAGGGTTTGACGCAGCGCAAATACCTTGCACCCGCGTCGTCCTATAGTCATATCATGAGGAAAGAAGTTGAAATCCAAGAGGTCCCCAACCCATGACCACATTTGACGAACGTGAAGCCGCGTTTGAATCCAAATTCGCACATGATGAAAAGATGCAGTTCATCGCCAGGATGCGCCGCAACCGGTTTATGGCCGTTTGGGCTTCGACCCTGAAGGGTGAGACCGTGGAACAGGCCCGCGCTTATGGCCAGAAACTGGTTCATACCGACCTGCAGAATGTCAGCGAAGATGACGTCGTCGAAGCCGTCAAAAGCTATGTTGGCGATTTGGCCGATGAGGCCAAAATCCGCACGAAAATGGCCGAACTGCTGGTCGAGGCCAAAGAACAGGTGATGGCCGAGGCTGAAATCTAAGGATTTACTGCCCTCCTCATGATCTTCATGAGTTTTATGAATTTGATTTGACGCCCCTGCCATGAGACACGGGGCGTCTCTTATTTTATCGGCCTTAAGGGCCAAAATATTGGAATACCCCAATGACAAATGCGCTCAGCAAACTTCTGGAGGCTAATGACGCCATTCTGGCGGACGGGGCCACTGGGACCAATCTGTTCAATATGGGCCTGCAATCCGGTGACGCGCCGGAATTGTGGAATGTGGATGCCCCCGACAAGATCAGGGCCCTGTATCAGGGTTCGGTTGATGCGGGCAGCGATCTGTTCCTGACCAATACATTCGGCGGCACCTCGGCCCGGCTGAAGCTGCATGACGCGCAAAACCGGGTGGGCGAGCTTAACCGGATCGGCGCTGAACTTGGGCGCGAGGTTGCCGACAAGGCAGGGCGTCCAGTCATCGTGGCCGGGTCAGTCGGTCCGACAGGCGAGATCATGGAACCCGTCGGCAGCCTTAGCCATTCCCAGGCGGTCGAGATGTTTCACGAACAGGCCGACGCTCTGAAAGCGGGTGGCGTCGATGTGCTGTGGATCGAAACCATAAGCGCCCCGGAAGAATTTCGCGCCGCGGCCGAGGCATTTGCACTGACCGACATGCCTTGGTGCGGCACCATGAGTTTTGACACTGCAGGCCGTACCATGATGGGTGTAACCTCTGCCGATCTGGCGCAGCTTGTGGAAACACTACCCAACCCGCCGCTTGCCTTTGGCGCCAACTGCGGTACCGGGGCGTCGGACATTCTGCGCACCGTTTTGGGCTTTGCCGCACAAGGCACCGAGCGTCCGCTGATTTCCAAAGGCAATGCGGGTATCCCGAAATATGTGGATGGCCACATCCATTATGACGGCACGCCCGAACTTATGGGCCAATATGCCGCCATGGCCCGCGATGCGGGTGCCACAATCATCGGCGGCTGCTGTGGCACCATGCCGGCCCATCTGCGCAAAATGCGCGAAGCCCTGGATACAACCACACGCGGCGAACGCCCTACTTTGGATCAGATCACGGATGCTCTGGGTGCGTTCTCCTCTGCCTCTGACGGGACAGAGGAGACTGCGCAACCCGAACGCCGCACACGCCGGCGCCGCCGGGCCTGACGCCTTTAGCGCCCTTCGAATTTCGGGGGGCGTTTTTCCATGAACGCAACAATGCCCTCGGCGAAATCGCGGGATCGACCGCAATCGCCTTGTAGATGCGCCTCGGTCGCTAGCTGCTGTGGCAGGGTCTTTTCATAAGTCCCGCGAATGGCCTGCTTGATCGCACCAAACGCAGCCGTAGGACCATTGGTCAGATAGGCCGCACGCGCACGCCAGTGTGCATCGAACTGATCGTCTGCGACGGCCTCCCAGATCAACCCCCAATCGTCGGCCTGCCGCGCGCTGATCTTGTCGGCGAACAAAGCGGCACCCATCGCTTTGGCAAAACCCATCTGACGCGGCATAAACCAGGTGCCGCCCGCATCCGGCAATAGACCGATCCGCGCGAAGGCCTGCAGGAAATAAGCGCTTTCCGTGGCGATCACCACATCCGCACACAAGGCAAGGTTCGCCCCCGCCCCGGCAGCGGCCCCGTTAACTGCCGCGATTGTGGGGACCGGGCAGTCATAAATGGCCTGAAGCATCGGCTCATATTCGTCCCGCAAGGCACGTTCGAGATCGATCTTTCCCGTACTCGAAGCATCCCCAAGATCCTGGCCCGAGCAAAACGATCCCCCAGAGCCGGTTAGAACCACCGTGCGTGCATGGCGGGCCGCATGTTTCATCGCATGCGTGATCTCGGCCCGCATTTGGGTTGTCAGCGCATTCATCTTGTCCGGTCGGTTCAATGTCAGAACCGCCAAACCATCCGTGATGTCCAGGTGGACCGCCTCATACTCCATGAAAACCCTCACCTACGCAGTGTCCTGAAAACCCTGACGTAAATGTGGGTGAAGGGAAAGAAGAACCGTGCGTCAGTCTTCCAGAATTCGGCGCAGACGTTCCCGTTCTTCTTCGCTGAGAGTGTCCGTGTGAACCGCCTCCTGCTGCCGGGCGCGCTTTCGCAGAAAGCTCCAGCCCATTCCCGCTGCTATCAACAGCATGATCGGCCCGGCCAGCCAAAGCATCAGGTTGGCACCCGTCGCCTTTGGCTTCAGAAGTACATATTCGCCATAGCGATCCACGATGAACGCAACCACCTGTTCATCCGTATCGCCAGCTACCAGACGTTCGCGCACAAGCAAACGCAGGTCACGCGCCAGTTCGGCGTTGCTTTCGTCGATGCTCTCATTACGACACACCAGGCAGCGCAACCCGGTGCTGATGTCCCGCGCCCGAGTTTCCAGAACAGGATCATCCAGTACTTCGTCCGGCTGCACCGCCATCAGCGGAGAAGCCAGCATCATAAGGATCAGAACAAGCCGTTTCATTCAGCCGGCACTCCGGTCCCGGGCGTCTTGCGCGCACCAGCGGCAACGCGGAACCGACGGTCCGACAGGCTGAGCACGCCGCCCAGTGACATCAGAATGCACCCCGCCCAGATCCAGTTGGCCAAGGGTTTGATATAGGTTCGCATGACCCAGCCCCCATCGGCTTGCTGATCCCCGATCACCACGTAGACATCTCGCAGAATGCGATAGTCAATCGCAGCCTCAGTGGTAGGCATGCGCGCTACCGGATAATCCCGTTTTTCAGGATGCAACGTGGTGACAAAGCGTCCACCCTTTTCAACCACTACATCGGCAGTTGTCGAAAAATAGTTCGGTCCCTGCACCCTGCGAACGTCCTGCAGAGTCAGTGTAAACTGACCAACCTCAAAAGGTTGCCCGGGCTGTGCAACGCGGATGTCTTCCACTTCCCACGCCGTCAACCCGGCGATGGCAAACATGGTTACACCCAAACCGGTATGCGCCACGGCCTTGCCCCAATCCGCACGTGGCAGACGAAACAGGCGCGCCAGACTACCGTTGCGGCCGGTCCTGCTCCACAAATCCACGATTGCGCCAAAGGTGATCCAGGCGCCCAGAAACAGACCAACGGGCCCCAAAGCGCTGCGTCCGGTTTGCAGAACCCAGACCAAAATGGCCAACGCCACAGCCAGAACAAACGCATAGCGCAGCGACCACGCAGCCCGGCCCAGCCGCCCCCGTTTCCACGGCAACATCGAACCCACCGGCAACGCAATCCCCAACGCAATCATGAACGGGGTAAACGCAGCATTGAAGAACGGGGGCCCAACCGACAATTTCCGGTCAAAGGCCATCTCGGCCACCATGGGCCACATTGTGCCAAAAAACACCACAAAGCAGCTGACCGCCAAAAGAATATTGTTCAGAATCAGCGCGCTTTCCCGACTGACCATTCCAAAGACGCCCTTGGCCTCCATCGTCTGAGCGCGGGCGGCAAACAATGTCAGTGCTCCGCCGACAAAGATCACCAGAATGAACAGGATGAACACGCCGCGCTCGGGGTCGTTGGCGAATGCATGGACCGAGGTCAACAGCCCTGACCGCACGATAAATGTTCCGATCAGCGAGAAGCCAAAGGCAATGATCGCCAACAGTATGGTCCAGCTTTTCAGTGCCTCGCGTTTTTCCACCACAATGGCCGAATGCAACAGCGCTGCGGCCAAAAGCCAAGGCATAAAGCTGGCATTCTCAACCGGATCCCAAAACCAGAACCCGCCCCAGCCAAGCTCGTAATACGCCCACCACGATCCCAGCGCGATGCCAATGGTCAAAAACACCCACGCCGCCAGAGTCCAGGGTCGCACCCAACGCCCCCAAGCGGCGTCCACGCGCCCCTCAATCAACGCAGCAATGGCAAAGCTGAACGCCATGCTGAGGCCCACATATCCAAGGTAGAGGAACGGCGGGTGGAAAGCCAAACCGGGATCCTGCAACAAAGGATTCAGGTCGCGCCCATCAAACGGAGCGACCGGCAGCCGGTCAAACGGGTTAGAGGTGAATAGGATGAAGGCAAAAAATGCCACGCCGATCGCCGCCTGCACAGACAACACCCGTGCTTTCAGCGTTGGTGGCAAACCTCCTCCAAAGAATGCAGCCATAGCACCAAAAAGCGTCACAATCAGCACCCACAACAGCATCGAGCCCTCGTGGTTTCCCCATGTACCGCTGATCTTGTAAAGCATCGGCTTTGCGGAATGACTATTCTCAACCACGATGCGCAACGAGAAATCCGAGCTGCTGAACGCCCAGACCAACGCACCAAATGAAAATGCCGTCAGCAGGAACTGCGCGATGGCCGCAGGCTCGGCAAAAAACATCCATCCGGTCCAGCGTTTGGCGGCCCCGATCAGGGGCACCACGGTTTGGACGATGGCAACCAAAAAGGCAAGGATCAGTGCAAAGTGGCCAAGCTCGGTAATCATAAGCCCGGTTATACTAAGACAACCGGGTGAGTGCTATTCACATTCACCCAATGCCTGCGCACATAGTGTCGCGCCTTAGGCTTTTTGCAGGCGGTGCCATTCCTGCAAAGCGGGGTTTTCGTCGGGATGCGAAACGTTTTGGTCCACCACCGCGTCCGGCCCCGGATTAGCTACTCCGGGGCTATCGCTTCGCAGTTGCCTCAGCGCATCCAGATTGGCCATGACAGCAGGGGCCCGCAGCATTGTTGCCCCGATTTCCCGCTGCAAATCCTGCACCTTCGCCTGATGACGCGCGCCAAAATAGAAAGAGACAATAACACCCAACAGCCACCACAAAGGCTCGGGCACCAGTGCGATACCCTGCATCCGCGCCGCGAACCACAACGGATCGACCATAGCCGCGACAAACAGCGCAAGCGTCCCCAGATCCTATGAGAAAGCGGCGACTGGTGCCAAAATCGCGCCGTCAAACACAGAATAGGAGAACACGAATGTCCACCACAAACGCCACCGCAGCACCAGTCTTCGGCGAGAATAACACGGTCTACGTCGCAGTGGAAATATCACGCAAGTCTTGGGTGTTCGGGATTAAAAGCCCGACCCGGGATCGGATCGGCCTGCACGTGCTTCCAGCGGCAGACACGGACGCCCTCAAAACCCTGATCGAAGAACAACAGGCCAGGGCAGAGCGAGTGCTTGGCCAGCAGGTGCGCGTCCTTTGCTGCTATGAAGCTGGTTATGAAGGCTTCTGGTTGGCCCGCTGGCTGGATCAGTTCATGTCGATTGAGACAATCGTACTGGATCCGGCCAGCTTGCTGGTCAATCGCAAGGCTAAACAGCGCAAGACCGACCGGATCGATGCCAAGAAGATGGTGCGGGCGCTGTTAGCGCATGATCGAGGCGACAGTTCGGTTCTCAGCCAGGTGCGTGTTCCGAATGTTGAACAGGAAGACCGTAAACGTCTGCTTCGAGAACGTAATCGATTGGTCAAAGATCGAACATCTAAAACAAACTCGATCAAGGGGTTGCTGAAGCTGCACGGCATCTTCGATCTCGACCCTCGGAGCAAAGACTTTGAAGCGCGGTTCAATGAGGTGAAAACCGCCTATGGGACGCCGTTCCCTGCACAGGCCCGCAAGGAAATATTGCGGATTCTGGATCGGATGCAACTGGCCGAGAAACAGATTGCGGAGGTTGAGGCTGAACGTGACGAAGTTGCCTGCAAGGGCGCAACGATAGCGATAGCTGATACGGTCGCAGGCAGCGATGAACAGGTGGCCGCAAAGATTGCGACACTCAGCCAGCTCAAAGGGATCGGCGCGAACGATGCCACTTTGCTGGTCAATGAGGTCTTCTACCGAGACTTCCGCAATCGCCGCGAACTGGCCGGTTGGGTTGGGATCGCACCGACTCCCCATGCAAGTGGCGATACGGAACGGGATCAGGGGATCGGCGGCGATGGCCCTGGATGGATCCGCGCAAACCTGATCCAAATGGCCTGGCGCTGGGTTAGATATCAGCCTGATAGCGCGCTCAGCAAGTGGTTTGAAAAGCGCACTGCAGGGGCAAAAGGGCGCATGCGCAGGGTGATGATTGTAGCACTCGCTCGCAAACTGCTGATTGCGCTATGGCGTTTCTGTGAAACCGGGCTCGTTCCCACTGAGGCAAAACTCGCCTGACCCTATAGAATCTAGTCTGGCCGGACGCGGCAGGGCTGGAGACCGGGCGGTGTGTGACCGTAATGGCACGAGGCTGAAAGACGCCGATCCCGAGATGGGTCCCACCTCCGGAACGTTGTGCCCGCAGCACGCGGGATTGTGGGAGAGTACCAGCGTCGCTGGAAGCCACCCGGATATAAGTTTGGTGAAGCGCACACAAGGCGCAACCGTTGCAAAGAAACGTTCCGACCCGAATACCAAGCCAGCAAGGCCGCCTGAACGAAGGAAAACGAAATGCTCTAGAACCCAAAATCTCCGGGCTTGACAACCGCTTTCTCATATAAGTGCCAGCGCTGGTCTCGGCAGACGATTCAGCCCATCCATGAAACGGTCATATCCACTCTTCTGAACAATCTGGAACTCTGCACCAAACTGCTGCATCGCCTGCCCCCGCAATGCGACCGCCCTCTGTGCACCGGCATCAGCATTCTCACGAAACACCTCAGCCGTCTCGCGCACCACATTGCGGCCTGTCCCAAACAAAACTCCCAAAAGTCCCGAGATCAGGCCCATGTCGAAACCCTTCTTGCAAAAGCCGCCTGGCTTAAATGATATCTGGGTGACAGAAACTCTTCGGCGCGCCGTATCCAGCCCCCTTTTCCGCCTGCTCTGGTCCGCGCGTATTTGCGCAATGGCGGCCTTCGCTCCGCAAGAGTGAAATAGTAGTTTCGCCGCGCCACTCCGTAGGCATCGCGCAAAACCACTGGATCCGGCGAAGCTGCGGACAAAGCCACGGCCGCAGTCTCTGGGCCAATGGCGCCATCAACGGCGATATCAAAACCCATCTCCCTCAGCAGACGTTGCAGGATTTTTACCGCCTGCGATCCGGCGTTGACATACATATCGAAAACCGATGCCTGCAACGCCTCAGGTAACATGGCGACCCGAGGCGCTTCAAAGTAATACCGCAGGAAAACCTCGACTGCCTGCTCCTTATTCAAGGCACGTACATCCGCCCGCGTAATACTCCCATCTTCCGTCAGATCCATTCCAAGGCGACGCATCGCATGCAGCGTCACGCCAAACTTGGTCGGCCCGCCGGGATCATCCGGATCATCCACATACCCGCCCTCGCGCGCCACGATCCCCATGGCAATCTGTCGAACCGTCTGCATTTCCTGCCCCTTTGATTTGACAGCTCAAACGGTCTCGCAAAGGTGTTAATCCAGCGACAAAGCAAAGGGCGCTGCCCGCTTCACACGCGCAACGCCCCACTTCTTCTGTTCAAAAATACCTCCGCCGGAGGCATGCAGCACAGCTGCATTCAGCTGCCCTCAGCCTCCTTGTAAACGCCTTGCTCTTTCAGCGCATCCACAACTTCCTTGGGCATGTATGTCTCATCATGTTTTGCAAGAATTTCAGTCGCTTCAAAGACACCGTTCACATAGCTTCCGGTCCCCACCATCCCCTGATTTTCCGAAAACAGATCCGGCAGGACACCAGTGAAGGACACCGGCACGCTCTCCCCACCGTCGGTCACGACAAAACGCACCGTCTCGCCCTGCCCGCGAATGATCGAGCCCTCTTCGACCAATCCACCAATCCGAAAAACTTCAGTTGGTTTCGGCGGCTCAGCAATCACCTGGCTGGGCGATCGGAAAAAGTTGATGCCATCCCGCATTGCGTACCCAATCAACCCCGTCGCAAGCACCAAGGCCACAACAGCCAGCAGGATCACCTGAACTCGACGACGTTTCCTGAGCGTTTTCATCTCATCCTCACGGGAACAGAGGGGCCATCATCAGACCCGAAGTTTCATCCTCACCTAACATCAGGTTGGCGTTCTGCAAGGCTTGCCCACTGCTACCTTTTGTCAGGTTGTCCAATGCCGCCACAACAATAGCACGCCGCTCGATCCGGTCGGCGGCGACCCCGATATGGCAGTAGTTTGACCCTCGCACATGATGGGTCGAGGGCGTTTCACCAAAGGGCACAACCTGAATAAACGGTTCATTTTCATACGCAGAAACCAGTGTTTCATAAACGCTTTGCGGATCACCTTTAACGTAAGACGTCGCCAGAATACCCCGATTTGCGGGGATCAGATGCGGCGTGAACTGCACATGCACGGTGCGTCCAGCGAGTTGCGAGAGCTCCTGATCGAACTCTCCCAGGTGCCGATGCGTTCCGCCAACGGCATAGGCGTTGGTGCCTTCGCTCAACTCAGCGTGCAGCAAGTTCTCTTTCAGCGCACGCCCGGCCCCGGAAACGGCGCATTTCAAATCAAGGATGATGTCATCCAGATCAATCACTCCGGCCACGATCAGAGGACGCAGCACATACTGCCCCGTTGCCGCATTGCACCCGGTGCCTGCAACCAGACGTGCAGCCCGGATTTCGTCCCGGTAGAATTCGGTCAGGCCATAAACAGCCTCTTCCTGATGCGCGATGGCGGCATGCGGGTTGCCGTACCATTTCTCGTATTCCTCAGGATCACGCAGCCGAAAATCTGCAGAAAGATCGACAATTTTCAGAGTGTTCGGAAGTTCGCGGATAACCTCCTGACTGGTTTTGTGCGGCAAGGCACAAAAACACAGATCGATCTGCGAAAAGTCGATTTCAGAGATTTTACACAGGTCAGGCAGGTCCATATGGCGCAGATGCGGGAAAACCTGAGCCATCGGTTGCCCAGCCTTTCGCTCGGCTGCCAGAGCGGAAATTTCCATGTTCGGGTGCTCGGCGATCAGCCGCACCAGTTCAGCGCCGGTATAGCCCGAGGCGCCCAGAATTGCGATTTTATGGGTCATGTCAGACCTCTTTCGTCTATGTGCCACATCTTACGACCGCCAATGCAGCGGTCATCGGATTAATTCGTCTCTCGGGGGTCGTCCTTGACTTAGGTCAGACGGATGTAAACGTGATCTGTCGTCGGAGGAATTGAGTTGCCCGATCGCTGACAACGTCCGGTTTGCCGGTGGTCAGAAACCCGCCCCCGCCCTCACCCGTCATATTCGGGTGCCGCTGCAGATAGTCCGCCAGACTGTCCGCAACCAAATCACCCTGACTGTAGACTTTGACATCCGCCCCCAATGCCTGCTGAAAGCTTTCTGCCATAAGGGGGTAGTGGGTACAGCCCAAAATGGCCGCCTGCGGCTCTGGCATTTTGCGCTTCAAAGCGTCGACATGGCTACGCACCATAGCCTCGGCCAGGATCATATCGCCGTCTTCAATGGCGTCGACCACACCGCCGCACGCCTGCGCTTCGACATCGACACCGATGGCCCGAAACGCCAGCTCTCGCTGAAACGCACGGCTTGAAACCGTAGCAGGTGTGGCAAACAAAGCCACGTGTTGAACCTCGACCTCACGGGGGGGCGAGTTGTCACCCCATTGCCGCTCGGTCAGGGCTTCGATCAAAGGTACGAACACCCCAAGCACCCGCTTACCTTCCGGCACACCTTCTTCCTGCATCCGACGCAGAGCGGCAGCGCTTGCTGTGTTGCAAGCCAGAATCACCAGATTAC
The DNA here is from genome assembly GCF_965243365.1 of Ruegeria sp. Taxonomy (GTDB): domain Bacteria; phylum Pseudomonadota; class Alphaproteobacteria; order Rhodobacterales; family Rhodobacteraceae; genus Ruegeria. The sequence goes on from NZ_CBDEUW010000002.1 coordinate 3,387,506, forward strand.
ATCCGCGAGACCAAAGATCGTGCACCGCCTGCCGGGTCAGCTGAAAGATGTCCTCGGCATCCCGCACGCCATAAGGCGCGTGGGCGCTGTCTGCGAAATACAGAAAATCCACGTCCGGCAGACGTTTCTGCGCGGCGTTCAGGACGGTCAGCCCGCCCAATCCGGAATCAAAGATACCTACTGCCATTTGCCCCTTCAGGCGCGATGCCGTTCCTCAAATTCATAGCCATAGTCATAAGACTTCAGCGGCTTCGGAGACAGCTCATACGTGGCTTTGCGCAAGAAATCCATCATCTTGCGCGTATCCTTGGCCAAAGGGTCCAAAACATCACGCCCGATGGGCTCGCCGACCACAACTTTGACAGGGGTGTCCACGCGTTTTTTGAACTCTTTGATCAACAAACCCATGCGCAAAGTCGAGTGCAAATGGCTGGCAATCTGGAACAGGCGCGAGGTGTGGCCGTCAAAGAAAACCGGCACAACTGTTGCATTCGACTTGGCCACCATGCGCGCTGTAAATCCACGCCAGCCCGGGTCCATCGGATGCGAAAACGGTTTGACACCTGTGCTGACCGTGCCGCCGGGGAAAATACCAATCGCCCCCCCTTCACCCAGATAGTTCAGGGCGGTCTTGCGGGTCTCGAGGTTCAGCTTCATCGCCTCCTTCGTCTCATCGAAGGAAATCGGCAGGATGATCCGGTTCAAATCCTCTGCCTTACGGAACACTCGATGCGCAAGAATGCGGAAATCGCCGCGTGTCCGGGACAGGATATGCCCCATCATTAGCCCGTCCAGAATGCCATAAGGATGATTGGCGATCAGAATAAGCGGCCCGTCCTTGGGAATGTTGGACAATGCCCCGCCAGCGACATCCAGAGACAATCCATACCGTTCCACCATGACCGACCAGAAGTCCCGGCCATTCGCCACGTCTTTTTCATATCCGTCCGCACGTTTGATCAACCGCAGTCTTCCGGTGGTGTTTTCCATCAACTTGATCACCATCCGACCGCCTTTGGTTTCGGCGGAGTAAGCATATGAGATGTCTCGGGCGACATGACGGCGCGAGGGCATTGGGATCTCCGGTCTGGGTGCCTGCCATAGTAAGTAGGTAACAATTTTGCCCACGTAACGTGACAAGCTTGTAAAGCTTCACTCTGCCGCAGCACGCACCTGAGGCCCTCCATCCCCAATTGCGGCCAAAAGCTCCTCGCGTCGTTTTGCGGCTTTTGCCTCGTTTTCGCGTAACACAGGCCCAAAACCACGTATATCAAGCGGCAGGCGCGCAAGGGCGGTGATTGCGTCACGTGTTTCATCATTCAGCTTTGGCAATACCTGCTTCATGTCCTTTTCATACTGACGGATCAAAGCGCGCTCCATCCGCCGCTCGGCGCTGTACCCAAAGGGGTCCAGAGGTGTGCCGCGCAAAACCTTGAGCCTTGACAACAGCTTAAGCAGTCCGAGGAACCACTCCCCGAACTCGCGTTTGCGGGGGCGCCCGCTTTCGCCTTTGGTTCCAAGGGCCGGAGGCGCAAGATGGAAGGTCATCTTGAAATCGCCGTCGAACTCTGCCGCCGCCTGATCGCGACTTTCAAGCAGCAGACGTGCCACCTCGTACTCGTCCTTATAGGACAGGAGTTTATGATACCCTTTGGCGGCTGCTTCTTTGATCTTCGTGTCCTCAATAGACGCAACAAGTTTCCGATAACGTTTCGCCAGCCGGGCGCTCTGATAGTTGGTCAGATGGTTGGCGCGGAAATCGATGATCTGATCCAGTGACTTCGGCATTTCCGTCACATTTGGACTCAATAGCTTTGCCGCCTCGGTTGGGTATAGAACTGCCCAACGACCAACTTCGAAGGCACGCTTATTGCGCTCAATGGCGGTGCCGTTCAACTCGACGGCCTGCATGATGGCGTCATGAGTAATCGGGATCAGCCCACGTTGCCAGGCAGCACCAAAAACCATCATGTTGGAATAGATCGAGTCCCCCATCACCGCGCGGGATAAGTCAGTGGCATCAAACAGATCCACGTCCTCCTTCAATCTGGCCTTCAAGGCCAGCTCCAATTGATCGCCGGGGATTTGGAATTCGGTGTCACGCGTGAAGTCGCCGGTGATGATTTCGTGGCTGTTGACCACCGCACCGGTTTGCCCGGCCTGCGTCAGGCCCAAAGTCTTGGCCGCCGCCGAAACCACCAGATCACCGCCGATCAGCGCATGGGCTTCGCCGGTGGCGACGCGGATAGCGCTGATATCTTCTGGTCGGTTGGCCAGGCGGCAGTGGATATGCACCGCACCGCCTTTCTGGGCCAGACCGGCCATCTCCATCATCCCGGCGCCTTTGCCATCAATCTGCGCGGCCTGCGCCAGAACGGCACCAATGGTGACAACGCCGGTGCCGCCAACACCGGTGATCACCACGTTATGCGTACCTTTGATCTGCGGCAGCACGGGTTCCGGAAGGTCAGGCAACTCCAGATCGGTCGTTGCCTCCCTCCGAATTTTCGCGCCTTGCAGCGTCACGAAAGACGGGCAAAACCCGTTCACGCACGAGAAATCCTTGTTGCAGCTCGACTGATCTATCGCCCGCTTGCGCCCCAACTCGGTTTCCTTGGGAACAATCGAGACACAGTTGGACTGCACGCCGCAATCTCCACAGCCTTCGCAGATATCCGTATTAATGAACACACGCTTGTCAGGGTCCGGGAAACTCCCCCGTTTGCGCCGCCTGCGCTTTTCGGCGGCGCAGGTCTGTATGTAAACAATGACCGATACGCCCTCAATTTCCCTGAATTTTTCCTGAACCTTCATCAGTTCAGCACGCTCATGGGTTTCGACCCCGGATGGCAGAGCCTTGAAGTTCACATCTTCCTTTTCGTCATAGACCACAGCCACATGCTTGACGCCCATCGCGGTCACTTCGGCCACAATGCGTTCCGCAGTCAGATCGCCCTCATTCTCCTGACCGCCGGTCATGGCGACGGCATCATTGAACAAAACCTTGAAGGTTATGTTTGTCCCCGCCGACAAGGCAGCCCGGATGGCCTGAACGCCGGAATGGTTATATGTCCCGTCGCCCAGGTTCTGGAAAACGTGCTGGGTGGTGGAAAACGGAGCTTCTCCAATCCAGTTCGCGCCCTCGCCGCCCATCTGGGTGAACCCGGTTGTTTCCCGGTCCATCCACTGGACCATGTAATGGCAGCCGATCCCGGCATAGGCCCGACTGCCTTCAGGCAGCCGGGTCGAGCTGTTATGGGGGCAGCCCGAGCAAAAGTAGGGCAACCGCGTCGCAATTTCTTGCGCGTTGTCTGCGCGCCGCGCGTCGGACAGTTTGGTTAGGCCCGCGCGCACGCCCTCGGTATCATGGCCCTCCTCGATCAATATACCGCCAAGTTTCTCGGCAATCATGATCGGATCCAGAGCACCACGTGTCGGGAACAGCTCTTCGCGATGCATGATCCCCGCGCCGCCTTTATACCATCCATAGACCCGACGCCCGCGCCGGTCGTCAAAGATCGCTTCCTTGACCTGAACCTCGATCAGTTTGCGCTTTTCCTCGACGATGATGATCAGGTCGAGCCCTTCAGCCCAGTCGTGGAACCCTTTCATATCCAAAGGAAAAGTCTGACCGATCTTATAGGTGGTGATACCCAGCCGCTCGGCCTCGTCCGCGTCAATGTTCAACAGCGACATAGCGTGGACCAGATCCAGCCAGTTCTTACCAGCGGCGGCAATTCCGATCTTGGCCCCGGGTTTGCCCCAGACCCGCTTATCCATCTTGTTGGCATGCGAAAAAGTCTCGGCAGCGAAACGCTTGAAATCGATGACACGCCCCTCTTGCAGATGTGGAGTGTCGCCGAGGCGGATATTCAATCCGCCTTCCGGCATGTCGAACTGCGGCACCACGATCTGCATTCGATCCGGCCTGCCATCGACCACCGACGTGACCTCGATTGTGTCCTTCATCGTCTTCAGGCCGACCCAGACGCCTGCAAACCGGCTGAGTGCGAACCCGTAGATCCCGTAGTCCAGAATTTCCTGCACACCTGCCGGGCTGACCACCGGCATATACATGTCCACCAATGACCATTCCGATTGATGCAGCACGGTCGAGCTTTCGCCCGTGTGATCATCACCCATGGCCATCAGAACACCGCCATTCTGTGCAGTACCTGCCATGTTCGCGTGGCGCATCACGTCTCCAGAGCGGTCGACGCCGGGGCCCTTGCCGTACCAGAGGCCAAAGACACCATCAAACTTGCCGTCGCCCCGCAACCCGGCCTGCTGACTGCCCCACAGGGCCGTCGCCGCCAGATCTTCGTTCAATCCGTACTGAAAGGTCACATCGCTTTCGGCCAGCTGCTTTTGCGCGCGCGTCATCTGCAAATCGACCGCACCAAGGGGCGAGCCGCGATAACCGGTCACCAGACCTGCTGTATTCAGACCTGCCTGCGTATCCCGCGCCTTCTGCATCAGCATCAGCCGCACCAGCGCTTGCGTCCCGTTCAGAAGAACCGGACTTTTGGACAAATCCAACCGGTCGTTTAGCGAAATTTTTGGCTGACTCATCTGACGTCTCCCCTCGTCGGATTAGTGTGCTGCATTTCTTGGTATTTTAGGTCATAATTTCTGACCTGTATAGCAATTTTCCCCTGCGCCGTAACGATTTCCGCGTTTGCTTGTGGAAATTGTTACCTGTTTCATATAGGCCTGCCGAAGGATAACGAAAGTTGCGACAATGGATTGGGACAAGCTTAGAATATTTCACGCGGTGGCGGATGCTGGCAGCCTCACCCACGCCGGCGACAAGCTCAATCTGTCTCAATCCGCCGTGAGCAGGCAAATCCGCGCGCTGGAAGAATCACTGGATGCGACCCTTTTTCACCGCCATGCACGGGGGCTGATTCTGACCGAGCAAGGGGAGCTGCTGTTCGACGCAACCTCGGCCATGTCCAAACGTCTGGACGCCGCCGCTGCCCGCATCCGTGATAGTGAGGATGAGGTGTTCGGTGTCCTGCGGGTCACCACAACTTTTGGCTTTGGCACCTTGTGGCTGGCCCCGCGCCTGCCCAAGCTCTACGAGCAATACCCTGACCTCAATATCGACCTGATGTTGGAAGAACGGGTCCTGGACCTGCCCATGCGCGAAGCTGACGTCGCCATCCGGATGAAAGAGCCCAGCCAGGCCGATCTGATCCGCAAGCGCCTTATGACGGTTCGGATGTTCCTGTATGCAACGCGCAGCTATCTGGAAACCCACGACGCGCCGCTTGAAAAGCTTGAAGATATCACAAAGCATCGCCTGATTTGTCAGACCCCGTCTGCCCCTCAGGTCGGCGCCAGTGCATCGATGGTACGGCATCTGATGACCTACAACCCCGGCTCTCTGCTGACGGTGAATAACTACTTTGGCGTTCTGCAGGGTGTTCTGCACGATCTGGGGATCGGGGTTTTGCCGGACTACGTAACTCAGGATTTCCCTGATCTGGTACCGGTCCTCGAAAACAAAGAAAGCGCCGATGTGCCGGTTTATCTGGCCTATCCCGAAGAATTACGCCATTCCAAGCGGGTCGCTGCGTTCCGAGATTTCGTTCAGGATGAGATCATCTCGCACCGTAAGCAGTTGAGAGAAATGGGAAAACTGTAGCTATGCAGTAATGGCATAGCGGGCATGACCATTTAACGTGTAAAACGCCTTGATCGTACTCAATGTGATCCCTAAATGGGCACATGAAGGCGGTGATGCTGAAACGCTCATCATCTTCATACCTCCCTGTTGGACTACGGCCGAGCTTAGTGCTCGGCCTTTTTTTTGCTAAGTTCCCAGCGGGCAGGTATTTTCTCTGGGAAATTCCGCCCAAATGCCTATGATCCCGAAAAAACAATCAAAAATTTCGTGATCGAGGACAAATCCATGTTTCACCCCCTTCGCCTGCTGATGGCGCTGATGTCAGTGCTGATGCTGTCGGGGCCAATTTACGCCCAGGACAGCGGCACCTCTGCGCCTGCCACCGTCTCTATCCCTGAAGACCTGACTCCGGAACAGGTTGACAGCCTGGTTGCCCGGATGTCCGACGATCAGGTGCGCGCGATCCTGCTGGAGCGGCTGGACGCCGTGGCCAAGGAGCAGGCCGCCGCCAAAGAAGATCACGAAGACCCCCTGACCGAGATCAACGAAATCTGGGCCGAGATGGTCTCTTCGTGGACCCATGTTCTGACAACCTTGCCGAATATTGTGACCGCGCAGGTCAAGGCGTACAACAATTTCTCGGAAAAACTGGGGTCAGCAGGTGTCTTCGTCCTGTTAGGTCTGACGTTAAGTGTCCTGATCGCCGGATTTGTTGCCGAAAAGCTGTTTGGTCTGGTGACCCGTAAATGGCACGCCAAACCCGGCGATGGCGACGAAGATGATCTGTGGGGCGCTGTGCGTTACCTTTTCCAGAGGTTCTGCAATGAGGTTGCAGGGCTCGTGGTTTTCTACATCGTTATTCGCGCTCTTGGACGGGCGGTTCTGGGACCGGATCAAATCGCCTATGCGGCCCCGTTTGTATTCTTCCTGATCTGGATACCTCGGATCGGCGCAGCTGCGTCCAGATTTGTTCTGGCCCCCAACCAGCCGCATTTCCGTCTGGTAAACATCGACGATCATTGGGCCAAATACCTGCATCGCAACCTGATCGGCTTGCTGATCCTGATCGGCTTCACAATGTTCATCCTGCGGTTCAACGCGCTCAACGGCGTGACCGGTGGTGATACACGCATCGGATTCTGGCTGAACGCAGCCATTCATATCTATATCGGCGTCATCGCCTGGACGGCGCGCGAAGGGCTGTCTCAGATGATGCTGGGGACAGACCCCGATCACACCAAGTTCGATGAAGAGGTCGCCCGGTATTATCCGTATTTCGCCATTGGCGTCTCGGCTGTCACGTGGCTGCTGGTTGAGTTCCTTGTGGCACAGCGTGATCCCGCGATCCGTGCAGTGCTGGTTAAGGGGCCACATTTCACCACCATGTTCTGGCTGTTGATCGCACCTGCGCTCGACACCCTGATACGTGGGCTGGTGCGTCACCTGCAGCCCCCGATGTCCGGCGAAGGCCCATTGGCCGAGCGCGCCCACCGGTCTACCAAGCGCAGCTATATCCGAATTGGTCGCGTTGTGGCCGGGCTGTTCGTGGTCATGATGATCGCCCGGGCCTGGCAGCTTGATCTGCGCCATGTGGCTTCGGCCGGTGTTGGTGCCGAGGTCGGCGGAGCGGTGATCGAATTCCTGCTGATCATTGCCGTTGGGTACATCATCAACGAGATCGTGTCGCTGTGGATCAACCGCCGTCTGGCGCAAGAGCAGACCGCAGCCGAAGCTTTGGATGAAGAAGCCGGTGGTGAAGGTGGTGGCGCAGGCGGGTCGCGTCTGGCGACCGTTCTGCCGCTGCTGCGGATCACCGCACAAGTCACGATCGCGGTGATCTTCACCTTGCTCGCATTGGGTGCTTTGGGCATCAACATCACGCCGCTTCTGGCCGGTGCAGGTGTTCTGGGTCTCGCCATTGGCTTTGGTGCCCAGAAACTGGTGGCCGACATCGTCGGAGGGGTCTTCTTCCTTGTCGATGATGCTTTCCGCGTCGGTGAATATGTCGATGTGGGCGGCACCACGGGCACTGTCGAGAAGATATCGATCCGCTCGATGCAGCTGCGCCATCACCGTGGACCGGTGCACACCATCCCGTATGGCGAGATTCAAAAGCTGACGAATTTCAGCCGCGACTGGGTCATCATGAAGCTGAAATTCACAGTTCCGTTCGACACAGACCCCAACAAGGTCAAAAAGATCTTCAAAAAGATCGGTGCCGAAATGATGGCGGACGAGACCCACAAGGACGGGTTCCTGCAGCCCTTCAAATCTCAGGGTGTGTTCGACTTTGACGATGTCGGGATGATCATTCGCGGCAAGTTCATGGCCAAACCCGGTAAGCAGTTCACCTTGCGCAAGGAAATCTTCAACCGGGTGAAAGCTGCGTTCAAAGAAAACGGCATCGATTTTGCGCGACGCGAGGTGCGGGTTGCCATCCCTGGTCTGGACGAGGCGGAAAACGTGACGCCCGAACAAAAGACCGCCATTGGCGCGGCTGCAGCAGCCGAAGCCAACAAAGAACAAGGACCGTCCTAACGCCTGTTCAGCGCCGGAACCGGATTAATCCCGGTTCCGGTTTTCCGATTCTTCCATCTTCTGGCAGCCTGCGCGGTCTTGGCCCTTCCCCCCGGCGCGCCCTTGCCCTAAAAGGCGCCCAATCTCGGCCCACTTGGACACAGGACAGAAGATGCAAGAGCCCGCCATCACACCCGATCTGATTGCTGCACACGGGCTCAAGCCCGAGGAATATGACATGATCCTTGAGATCATCGGGCGTGAACCGACCTTCACCGAACTGGGCATTTTCTCGGCCATGTGGAACGAGCATTGCTCGTACAAGTCGTCCAAAAAATGGCTGCGCACCCTGCCTACATCGGGTCCTCAGGTCATCTGTGGCCCCGGTGAAAACGCCGGTGTAGTCGATATTGGCGATGGTCAGGCGGTGGTGTTCAAGATGGAAAGCCACAACCACCCCTCTTATATCGAGCCCTACCAGGGCGCGGCGACCGGGGTTGGCGGCATCCTGCGCGACGTGTTCACCATGGGCGCACGCCCGATTGCCTCAATGAACGCGCTCTCATTCGGTGAACCCGGCCACCACAAGACCCGCCAACTGGTGAACGGCGTGGTCGAAGGCATTGGCGGCTACGGCAACTGCTTCGGCGTGCCCTGCGTGGGTGGCGAGGTCCGTTTCCACCCAGCGTATAACGGCAACTGCCTTGTGAATGCCTTTGCCGCTGGTCTGGCCGACAGTGACAAGATTTTCTACTCCGCTGCCTCGGGCGTCGGTATGCCCGTGGTCTATCTGGGCGCAAAAACCGGCCGCGACGGCGTGGGTGGCGCAACCATGGCATCCGCCGAGTTCGACGACACCATCGAAGAAAAACGCCCCACCGTTCAGGTTGGCGACCCCTTCACCGAAAAACGTCTGATGGAAGCGACGCTGGAGCTGATGCAGACCGGCGCCGTGATCTCGATCCAGGACATGGGTGCTGCGGGCCTGACCTGTTCCGCTGTTGAGATGGGGGACAAAGGCGGTCTGGGTGTGCGTCTGGATCTGGAAAACGTGCCGCAGCGTGAAGAGAACATGACAGCCTATGAGATGATGCTGTCCGAGTCTCAGGAACGCATGCTGATGGTCCTCAAGCCCGAGCTTGAAGCCGAAGCCCGTGCTGTATTCGAGAAATGGGATCTGGATTTCGCCATCGTCGGGGAAACGATTGCCGAAGACCGTTTCCTGATCATGCACAACGGCGAAGTCAAAGCCGATCTCGTCTTGTCCAAATTGTCTTCCACCGCGCCGGAATATGACCGCCCGTGGAAACCAACAGCCGAGGCCGCGCCGCTGGAAGACGTGCCGCAAATCGATCCAATTGACGGCTTGCGCGCTCTGCTCGCGTCGCCCAACTACGCGGGTAAACAATGGGTCTATGAACAATACGACACCATGGTCATGGCAGATTCGGCCCGTACTCCGGGTCTGGGTGCAGGCATGGTTCGCGTTCATGGTACCGACAAGGTTCTGGCCTTCACCAGCGACGTGACTCCGCGCTATGTACGCGCCAACCCGGTCGAAGGCGGCAAGCAAGCGGTGGCCGAGGCCTATCGCAATCTGACCGCCGTGGGCGCCCAGCCTCTGGCGACCACCGACAACCTGAACTTCGGCAACCCCGAAAAACCCGAGATCATGGGCCAGTTTGTCGGTGCCATTCAGGGTATTGGCGCCGCCGTCGGCGCGCTCGACATGCCCATCGTGTCGGGCAACGTCTCGCTTTATAACGAGACCGACGGTCAGGCGATCCTGCCGACGCCCACCATTGGCGCTGTTGGCCTGCTGTCACACGGTGATGAGATCATTGGCAATGAAGTCCGCGAAGGTCATGTGGCGCTGGTCATCGGTGATACTCACGGTCATTTGGGTCAATCCGCCCTGTTGGCCGAAGTGTTCAACCGCGAAGAAGGTGACGCCCCGCATGTTGATCTGGACGCGGAAAAGCGCAACGGCGAGTTCATCCGCGCCAATCGCGATATGATCAAGGCCTGCACCGATCTGGGCGATGGCGGCCTTGCGCTGGCGGCCTTCGAACTGGCCGAAGCCGCAGGCGTAGGGGTTCACCTCGAAGATGCTTCGACCGAGTTCCTTTTCGGCGAAGATCAAGCACGGTATCTGGTCGCCTGCAACTTCGACCAGGCCGAAGCATTGATGATCACCGCTGGTCAGGCAGGCGTCCCGCTGGTTGCTGTCGGGCGTTTCACCGGCGATACGGTCAAGATCGGCTCGTCCGAGACATCGCTTGCAGAACTGACCGAAACCTTCCGCAACAGCTTTGCCGAGGCGGTCGCTTAACCACCGCTCTTTTTCTCGAGCTAAATAAGAATCCTGCGCTTGTTCCCGGGCGCAGGTTTTCCAATTTCAGGGCCTCAGTCGCATCTTGCACGCCCCTTCGCATCGCTCTACATCTTGAGAAAGACCTTTAGGAGTAAACCTACATGCCGATGAGCGCCCACGAAATCGAACACCTGCTGCGCGAAGCCTTTCCCGATGCGGAAATTCAGGTTGGCGGCAGTGACGGCGTGCACATGTCAGCCATGGTCGTGGACGAGAGCTTTCGCGGCAAAAACCGCGTTCAACAGCAGCGTGCAGTCTATGCGGCCTTGAAAGGCAAAATGGACGGCCCGGACGGCGACCTGCACGCACTGGCGTTGACGACGAAAGCGCCTGAATGAACGCTGCTTTCTGGATATATGGCATTTGCGGACTGATCGCCCTCGTCGGCAGCGTCATTATTTTCAGATCTACGATTAAAAATGAGCGTTCTGAAAAAATTCGGGGCGCGGAACCCGGTCAGGGTGATCAACTCATAGACCATGGAACTGTGTTGGGTGGCGGTGGCGGTCATGTAACAGTTTCTCGGGTCACCAAAGACCCTCAGGAGTACGCTAAAGCAATGGCTCCGAAAAAATGAGCGGCTGGCTGTTCTGGATAGGTGTGATCGCAACATTGATAGTTGCCGCCGCACTGATCGAAGCCTATGTGAAGCGGAACAGAAAACGTAAACTCGCCGATATGCGTCCAAATCCGGACAAACTCAGCCAGGTCGGTGGTATCGAAAGATACGGGTTGGACCCTTTGGCCCTGGCGCAAGCTGAACATCGGCGACTGGAAGAGGAAGGCTGGTCCCCCAACCAGCCACAAAACGAAACGACCACCCCGGATGCGGGTGAAGAGGACAAGCAAGATGACCGACGTTAAGACCCAGATCGACGAAACCGTCAAAGCCAACGATGTGGTGCTGTACATGAAAGGCACCAAAGAGATGCCGCAATGCGGATTCTCGTCCCGCGTGGCAGGTGTGTTGAACTATATGGGCGTTGATTATGCCGACGTGAATGTTCTGGCCGACGAAGAGGTCCGTCAGGGCATCAAGGATTACTCCGACTGGCCGACGGTCCCTCAGCTTTATGTCAAAGGCGAGTTTGTCGGCGGTTGTGACATTATCACCGAAATGACCCTATCGGGTGAGTTGGACACTCTGTTTGATGAAAACGGTGTCGGCTACAACAAGGAAGCGGCCGACAAAATTCGCGAAGCAAACGCGTAAACCGACGGCTACCGGCTTGAGCAGTCCTTGAACAACACACGTTCCGGGGCTGTATCGCCCACGGGCTGGTAGGTTATCGTCGCCTCCCAGCCTTTCGATCTCAGCGTATAGTAGCCATCTGCTGCGACGGATTCGTAGCGGATACCCGAACCACTGGGTGTCTGTCGCAGTGCGACAAGTGTTCCGTCGATGACCATGGCAGCCGCACCCGATCCGTCGGGCGCATTAAAATACGACACCGGAATCGGAGTGTCGTTTTCGCAGGTGAAGGTGACCGACAATATGTCGATCTCAGCCAGCGCCGCTGTCGAAACGATGGACAACACGGCACCACAGGCGGCGGTTTGGATAGCTCTCATTCAGCTGCCTTTTCTTCGACCACCGCTGCAAGTGCTTCGACTCGGGCAGCCATTTCGGCCAGAGTGTCCGTCACCGAAGGTGGTACAACCGCCACTTCAATCCGTTCCGGTTCGGGTCGTGGCGCATTGCGCAATGTCTGGAGTTCGGCTTCGGTCTGCAGCAGCTTTGCCTCAAGCGATTTGATCTTTTCATCGACTGCAGCAGACTTATCCGCCAGCATCAGTCCCGCCATCAACAGCATACGGGATTCAGGCATCCGACCGATCTGATCAGACAAGACCTGCGCCTCATCATCCAGCATCTTGGCTGCCGCCAGCAGGAATTGCTCTTCCCCATCCTGGCACGAGACGTCAAAACCACGCCCGCCGATATGAATAGTGAGTTCGGGCATCATTCCACCTCCCCTTCCGTCAGCTTGGCCTGCGACAGCAGTGGTTCCAGTCGGGCCAGAACTGCATGCGCTTCGGCGGCATCCGTGGCCTGCGCGGCGCGGGTTGCTTCCAATTCGGCGACCGTTGCCCGGTTCAGCAATTCAGCATCCGGCACACCGGCCTGAGTGGCCGCCCGCAATTCATCCACCGATGCCCGCAACTGTTCGTTTGCCTTGCGCATACGTTGCAGATCATCATCCAGACGCGACATCGCAGCACCGTGGCTGCTGCGTTCGGCGCGCAACATCTCAAGCTCGGCGCTTAGTTCGGCTACCCGCTCACTATCAGCGAGTTCGGACTTGAGCTGTGCGTTCTCGGCCTTCAGCGCCTCAAGCTCTTCCGAGTTGTCGAGGGCTGCCTTGGCATCTGCCAGCTCAGCACGGGCGGCTTCAACCGCTGCAAGTTTCGATGCCGCCTCGGCCAGTTGTTCGCGCAGCGCATCCTTCTCGGGGTCTTCCTCGGGGCGCTTAGCAGCTTCGTCAAGCTCGGCCCGTAGATTGTCGATTTCCGTATCGTGCCGCTCTTTCAGCGACCGGATCCGTTCCTCAAGCTGCGCATTGGCAACGCGTTCTTCTTCCAGCGCGACCAGCAGGCCGGTATCCTCTTGCCCGGCGGGGGAGGTTTCTTTCAATGCCTCGACCCCGACGCTGATGCGATCCATCGCGGCGATAATACGTCGTTGTAATTCCTCGATCTGGCTCATGCCCCTGTCACCTCTTTATCAAGGTTCGTATTGCTGCAGGTCCGCCCGAATCATGGGCAGCAGCACTGTGGGGATAGTCTAACGGAATGTGGTGGAAAATACCCACTCTTTGCTTTCAATCACTTGGGGCACGCTCTTGAAGCGACGCATTGCCCGCGTCACCAGTTCTGCTTGCACTTTGGAAGGTGGATGTTATTCAGCGCGCAATCTGCTTGTAATCCAAAGGAACAACGCCCGTGGACCTGACTGCGCTGCGCAATGCAAACCCCGAACACTGGGACAAAGCTGCGGCCATCCGCACCCTGACCCTTGACGCCGTCGCCGCCGCCAATTCCGGCCATTCCGGCATGCCGATGGGCATGGCCGATGTTGCGACCGTGCTGTTCGAAAAGCACCTGAAATTCGATGCCTCCGCCCCGAACTGGCCAGACCGCGACCGGTTCATCCTGTCGGCGGGTCATGGCTCGATGCTGGTCTATTCGCTGCTTTATCTGACAGGTCACGGCGACGTCACGCTGGACGAAATCAAGAACTTCCGCCAATTGGGCGCCAAAACCGCAGGCCACCCCGAGAACTTCCTGATCGACGGGATTGAGACCACCACCGGCCCGCTGGGTCAGGGTATCTCGAACGCTGTGGGCTTTGCCATGGCTGAAGAAATCCAGCGCGCACATTACGGTAAAAAGATCGTCGATCACTACACTTACGTGATCGCCGGCGACGGCTGTCTGATGGAAGGCGTCAGCCAAGAGGCAATTACGCTGGCCGGTCGTCATGAACTGAGCAAGCTGATCGTCTTCTGGGACGACAACAACATCACCATCGACGGCACGGTTGATATCGCAGACCGTACCAATCAGGTGCGCCGCTTCTCGGCCTCGGGTTGGCACGTGATCGAAATCGACGGCCACGACCCCGAGGCCATCGATGCAGCGATCACTCAGGCCAAGAAGACGAACAAGCCTTCGATGATCGCCTGTAAAAGCCACATCGCATTGGGTCACGCGGCGCAGGACACCTCGAAAGGCCATGGCGCACTGACGGATCAGGAGCAACTGAAGGCTGCCAAAAAAGGCTATGGCTGGCCGCATGATGCGTTCGAAATCCCAGCCGATGTGAAGTCCGCTTGGGAAGCCATCGGCGCCCGCGGTGCAGCCGAGCGTGCCGCGTGGGAAGAGCGCTTTGCGCAGATTTCAGAACGCAAGCAGGCCGAATTCAACCGCGCCTATGCGTTTGAAGCCCCGAAGAAACTCGCCGGTGCCATTCGTTCGTTCAAAAAACAGATGTCGGAAGACCAGCCGAAACTGGCCACCCGCGCCTCGTCTGAGAAGGTTCTGAATGTTGTGAACCCGATCATGACCGAAACCATTGGCGGCTCGGCTGACCTGACCGGATCGAACAACACCAAATCGGCTGACATGGGCGTCTTCCTGCCGGAGAACCGCAAGGGTCGCTATATCCACTACGGTATCCGCGAGCACGGTATGGCCGCTGCGATGAACGGTATGGCGCTACATGGTGGCATCCGCCCCTATGGCGGCACGTTTATGGCCTTCACCGATTATGCGCGCCCCTCCATGCGTCTGGCTGCGCTTATGAAAGTGCCAACGGTCTTTGTGATGACCCATGACTCGATCGGTCTGGGCGAAGACGGTCCGACCCACCAGCCGGTCGAGCATCTGGCCATTTCACGCGCAACGCCAAACACTTATGTGTTCCGTCCTGCGGACACCATCGAAACGGCTGAGGCCTGGGAACTGGCGCTGACCTTCAAGGATAGCCCCTCGGTCCTGTCCCTGACCCGTCAGGGCATTCCAACCGTGCGGACCCAGCACAAAGCCAAGAACCTGACCGCCCAGGGCGCCTATGTTCTGGCAGAAGCCGAAGGCAAACGTCAGGCCATCCTGATCGCAACCGGTTCCGAAGTCTCTCTCGCAATGGAAGCCAAAGCGCAATTGGAGGCCGACGGCATCGGCACCCGCGTCGTCTCGATGCCCTGCATGGAGCTGTTCGCTGAACAAGACGAAGCCTACCGCAAACGCGTCCTGCCAGCCGGTGCTGTGCGCGTCGGTATCGAGGCCGCTGTCCGCGCCGGTGGCTGGGACCGCTGGTTGCTGGGTGAACGTGGCCGCGAGGCCAAGGCCGGGTTCATCGGTATGTCGAGCTTTGGGGCCTCAGCTCCAGCAGGTGAGCTTTACAAGCATTTTGGCATCACCTCCGAGGCGACGGTTGCCAAGGTCAAGGAATTGCTGGGGCTGTAAAGCAGACCCGGATGATCAAGCAAAGGGCGGCTTAAGCCGCCCTTTTCAATTTTGTCTATGCGTCAATCTTCGCTTTTAGCGCATCGTAGGCTTTCTGGGCATAATCCAAACGCAGTTCGTATTGCCCACGCGGAACAATAAAATCTGGAGCTTCGATACCCGCTGCGGAAAATGCCTGGACCAGATGAGTACCTGACAATGGGATGTATTCTGCGGATTGACCAGTGAAACGATTATAGCACCGCCCCCCAACCCAACTGCTACGCTTCTTGGCCTCAAGCGCTGTATGAAGACGAAAATGCAAAACGCCATACAGCTCCTTTGGATCGAACGGCATCAAATCTGCGGCTGCGCTCATAGCAGATGTAACCGGAGCCAACCCATCACTGGATGCATTCTGTGCTCCTTTCTGAGTTGGGCTAGGCCCCGAGGCGATACGTATGATCGAATTAGTTTTCTTTGTCATAAATTCTGCTTTGCCTTTGAATTAGTTTACATCTGTTTTGCTAGTCTTCTTCGAAACCAAAGGTCCAACCACTTTGGTCGCAAACGGGATCAGCACGAACCCCCAGGCTAGGCCGAACACGCCATCCATCGTCGCCTTGGCGATCCATTCCACCGCGGCCTCCCATTGGGCCGAGACCGAGTGGCCTACAGCATAAGCCCAGTCGTGGATATGATGGCCCAGCCAGCCAAAACCCAAAACCTCCATCCCGTGAATAATGATCGACCCACCAACCCACAGCATGGCGGCGGTCCCAACAATAGACAGGGTTTTCATCACACCAGGCATCGCCTTGACCAGCCCGCGCCCCAACCCACGGCCAATCGGAGTGGGTGCATTGTTGGCCAGATAGAGACCGACATCGTCCATTTTCACGATCAACGCGACCGAGCCGTAAACAGCCACGGTTACCCCTAAACCGACAACGGCCAGAGTCGCCGCCTGCATCCACAGATTCGGAGCCTCGATAGCGGCCAATGCGATGGTCATGATCTCGGCAGACAGGATGAAATCCGTCTTGATTGCCCCTCTGACCTTTTGTTCTTCTAAATGGCCGGGATCGCGGACATTCATGTCCTCTTCGATGGCATGGCTGCCATGCGGAAAAAGTACGTGAAATATCTTTTCGGCGCCTTCGAAACAAAGGTACGAGCCCCCGATCATCAGCAATGGCGTTATCAACCAGGGTGCGAAATTGGCCAGCAGCAACGCTACAGGCAAGAGCAATACAATCTTGTTAAACACCGACCCGCGCGCGATACGCCAGATGATGGGCAATTCCCGCGCCGGAGCGAATCCTTGCACATATTTTGGTGTCACCGCCGCATCATCAATGATCACGCCCGCCGTCTTGGCCCCGGCCTTCCCCGCTGCGGCGACGACATCATCAACAGACGCCGCCGCGACCTTTGCGATGCCAGCCACATCGTCCAACAAGGCCAAAAGACCACTCATCGCGTTTCCTCTCGTATTGTTTCCGGGGCCGACACTACCTGATCCAACCCCTGGCGCAAGCGTTAGCGCAATCGGTTCAAGTTTGCGCTACCACCTTAAAAATATGCCATTTTTGCCCTTTTGAGATTCCATATTCACGGCTATATGGCCCCCAACGCAAGCGCATTTGGAGACGTCACATGACCATCAAGGTCGGTATCAATGGTTTTGGCCGAATTGGCCGCTGTACCCTGTCGCACATCGCTGCCTCGGGGCGTAACGACATCGAAGTGATCAAGGTCAACGCAACCGGCCCGCTGGAAACCTCGGCGCATCTGTTGAAATACGACAGCATTCATGGCCGTTTCCCGCGCGACGTCACCATTAACGGCAACACCATGGATCTGGGCCGTGGCCCGATGCAGATGTTCTCGACCTACGACATGAATGAACTGGATTGGGAAGGATGTGACGTTGTTCTGGAATGCACCGGCAAGTTCAACGACGGTCTGAAAGCGAAAACCCATCTGGAACGCGGCGCAGGCAAGGTTTTGCTGTCGGCCCCCGGCAAGAATGTTGACAAGACCATCGTGTTCGGCGTCAACCACAACGAACTGACAGCCAACGATAACATGGTCTCGAACGGATCGTGCACCACCAACTGCCTGGCTCCGTTGGCCAAGGTGTTGGACGAAGGTATCGGCATCGAGCACGGCATCATGACCACCATCCATGCCTATACCGGCGACCAGCCAACACTGGACCGCCGCCACAGCGACCTCTATCGCGCCCGCGCTGCCGCCATGTCGATGATCCCGACATCAACGGGTGCGGCCAAGGCCCTGGGTGAGGTTCTGCCGAACCTGAAAGGTCGCCTGGACGGTTCAGCCATCCGTGTCCCTACCCCCAACGTCTCTGCCGTTGACCTGACCTTCCGCGCCTCGCGCGATGTCACCGTCGACGAGGTCAATGCCATTGTCGAAAAGGCCGCCAAAGGCGCGATGCAGCGTGTTCTGGGCTATGAGCCCGCACCGCTGGTTTCGACCGATTTCAACCACACCGAGGAAAGCTCGATCTTCGCGCCAGAGCAGACCCGCGTGGTTGATAACCGCATGGTGCGCGTCCTGGCCTGGTATGATAATGAATGGGGCTTCTCGGTCCGCATGGCCGATGTGGCTGTTGCCATGGGTCGCCTTAACTGACCTTTCGGACTTCGCTTGTAGCTTGGTGCCCGCTCAGGTTATCTGAGCGGGCATTTTTTGTTCGGAACCGCCATGACCAATCAAATTGCCATCTGGCTTGGAATACTCATTCTCGGCGGGCTTATGCTGGACATTACCTTGAACGGGACCGAGCATTTGTTGTTCCTGGGCAAAAAGCTCTATGGCTTCTTGGATTGGCTCGCGTTCTGGCGATAAGAAAGGTCTTTCTTTAGTTTAACAGCCCAAGCGCGGTCAGCGCCCTAGTTTCCTTGGCTCCTTCGAAATGATCAACAACACCCGTGTCCGGATGCAAGGCATCACGACAGCAAAAAGTATGCTAACCTAAACGTTCCTTAAGGGCCTCGTTCACGCGGGGTGTCACGAATTTCGACACATCCCCGTTCAGGCGCGCGATCTCTTTGACCAGCTTAGAGGCAATTGCCTGATGCCGCGCCTCGGCCATCAGGAAGACCGTTTCAACCGAGTCGTCCAACGCACGGTTCATACCCACCATCTGGAATTCATACTCGAAATCCGCCACGGCCCGCAGACCACGCACGATAATCTGCGCGCCGACATCGCGGGCGCAGTCGATCAGCAGGTTTTCGAAAGGATGCGCGACGATCTCTGTCCCCGTCTGCTGGGTCAGATGGGCGCATTCTGCCTCGATCATGGCCACGCGCTCCTCCAAAGTGAACATCGGCCCTTTATCGCGGTTGATCGCTACGCCGATCACCAGTTTGTCCACCAAAGCTGCCGCCCGACGGATAATGTCGATATGACCCAGAGTAATCGGATCAAAGGTGCCGGGATATAATCCAACCCGCATCAGGCTCTCCTGCGCAACATTATTTCTGCGCAAGCAAACATAACTTTGCCGCAGGTGCAAGGGGCGGAAATGGCGCCCCGGGCCATCAATGGCCCATAATCATGCCTTCCAATGCGTCTTTTTCCATGGCCAGTTCGGCCAGCTGCGCCTTGACCACATCACCCAATGTCACAATGCCGACCAGTTGCCCCTCTTCCACCACGGGCATGTGGCGAAAACGCCCCTCGGTCATTTGCGACAGGATATCCTGAACTGAATCCTGACGGCTTGCCGTGATAAGATCACGGGTCATATAGTCGCTAACGGCCTTGCTCAGGCAACCGCTGCCGCTTGCCGCCAATTCGCGAACGATGTCACGTTCGGACAAGATACCTGTTGCCGTCTGCCCGCCGTCTTCGGACACGACAACTGTACCGATCCGTTTGTCCGCCAATATCTGAGCCGCTTCGGAAACCGTTGCCGATGGCGTAACGGTTACCACGCCGTCCGTGGCCTTTGACTGTAGAATGGCCTGAACCAGCATATGCAACACCTCCGAAATAACTTTACGTTTTCCAAAGCGTTGCCGGAATGTCTTACCCTGTCAAGGTGCAGCTTCGGCCTCAAGCCGCGCAACCTCATCACGTATACCGCGCGTCAGGGCAGTGGCAAAGCGGTTCAACCGCTCGTTACGCTGATCGCCCTGATGGCGCACCAGATAAAATCCCCGGGTCAGACTGATCTGATCCGTCAGGATTTTCCGCAATCCGGAATGAAACGGCAAAGTGAAATCATGAGCCACACATACGCCCGTTCCCAGCGTGACCTGCCGCAACTGCACAGATACCGAGTTTGATGCAAGCGCGACACGGTCAACGCCAATATCATTGAGATAATCCAGCTCTCGGTCAAAAATCATATCCGGAATGTAACCAATCATCCGGTGGCCCTTCAGGTCGGAGACGCTGCGGATCGGGCTATGGTTTTGCAGATATTCGTGGCTTGCGACCATATGGAGCCTGTAGTCCGAAATTTTCTGAACCAAGAGCCGACCAGCTGTCGGAGCGCTGACGGTCACCGCCATGTCGGCCTCGCGTCGGGACAGGCTGATAACGCGGGGCAAGGCCAGGATTTGAATATCCAGATCAGGATTGGCGTCGCTGATTTTTGCGCAGACCTGCGGCAAAAGGTAATTCGCACATCCGTCTGGCGCACCGATCCGGATCTGCCCGCCCAGCGATTGTGTCTGGGTCGAAACCACGCCCGCCGCGGCGCGCATTGCTTCCTCCGCTTGCAAACCGTGGTCCATCAGTCGTTCCCCAGCCTCGGTCAGCAGATAACCTTGCTGGGATTTCGTGAACAGAACCGCGTTCACCGCAGATTCCAAACGGGCGATCCGACGCCCGACCGTGGCCGGATCGATCTTTAGAAATCGCCCGGCTGCCGACAGGCTTTCTTCGCGTGCGACAGCCAGGAAAACCCGCATGTCGTCCCAGTTTGGTGTCATGACCTGCCTTTTGCATTTTTGCAAAGCTCTTTTGAAACATTGCCTCTGTTCGCGCCATTTCTGCAAGCCTATTCTGCGCGCAAATTGTTCGGAGGAGTTTGCAATGCAAGACCTGACCCATTTCATCAACGGTGAGAACGTCGCGGGCACATCGGGCCGCTTCGACGATGTCTTCAACCCGGCAACAGGCGAAGTACAGTATAAATGCCCCATGGCAAGCGCGGCCGAGACGACCGCCGCCATCGAACATGCCGCCGCCGCGCAGGTGGCGTGGGGTGCAACCAACCCGCAGAAACGCGCGCGCGTCATGATGGCCATGGTCGGCCTGATGAACCGCGACATGGACAAGCTGGCCGAAGCACTCAGCCGCGAGCACGGAAAAACCATTCCTGACGCCAAAGGCGACTTGCAGCGTGGGTTGGAAGTGATCGAATACTGCATCGGCGCACCGCAGATGCTGAAGGGTGAATTCACCGACAGCGCAGGTCCCGGCATCGACATGTATTCCATGCGCCAGCCGCTGGGCGTTGTAGCAGCGATCATGCCCTTCAACTTCCCCGCCATGATGCCCCTGTGGCACGTTGGCCCGGCGCTGGCCTGTGGTAACGCCGTTGTTCTGAAACCCTCGGAACGCGACCCCTCGGTCCCGCTGATGCTGGCTGAACTGTTCGTTGAGGCCGGCCTGCCCAAAGGCGTATTCCAGGTCGTCAACGGTGACAAAGAGGCCGTGGATACCTTGCTGGATAACGAGATCATTCAGGGTGTGTCTTTTGTGGGTTCAACCCCAATCGCCCAATACATCTATTCCCGCGCGACCGCCAATGGCAAACGCGCGCAGTGCTTTGGCGGCGCAAAGAACCATATGATCGTCATGCCTGATGCTGATATGGATCAGGCTGCCGATGCTTTGGTCGGTGCAGGCTTCGGCGCGGCGGGCGAACGCTGTATGGCCGTATCGGTTGCCGTGCCGGTGGGTGAAGAAACCGCCGATGCGCTGATCGAAAAACTGGTGCCCCGCATAGAGAAACTGAAGGTTGGTCCCTACACCGCGGGTGATGATGTGGACATGGGCCCCGTTGTGACCGGTGCCGCCCAAGAGCGTATCCTGGGCCTGATCAACTCGGGCGTGGAACAGGGCGCGAAACTGGTTGTCGATAACCGTGATTTCAGCTTGCAGGGTTATGAAGACGGCTTTTTCGTGGGCCCGCACCTGTTTGATCACGTGACCCCGGACATGGATATCTACAAGCAGGAAATCTTTGGCCCCGTCCTATCGACCGTACGCGCTGGTTCCTATGAAGAGGCGCTGAAACTGGCGATGGACCACGAATACGGGAACGGAACCGCGATCTTTACCCGTGACGGTGACACCGCGCGCGATTTTGCCAGCCGCGTGAATATCGGCATGGTGGGCATCAATGTACCGATCCCGGTTCCACTGGCCTATCACACCTTTGGCGGATGGAAGAAATCCATGTTCGGTGACCTGAACCAGCATGGCCCGGACAGCTTCAAGTTCTACTCGCGCACCAAAACCGTGACGTCGCGCTGGCCGTCGGGCATCAAGGAAGGTGGCGAGTTCAACTTCAAAGCTATGGATTAAGTCCGTCGCTCGGTCAAAAAACAAGAAAACGGCCCTTTTTGGGGCCGTTTTTCCTTTGAAACCCCGAAACTCACGACAAATTCAGAACCGCACCACTGGAAATCACACGAAGACACCAATATTTTACCAGAAATTCTCAACGCGAGCAGTTTAGTTTCCCGGAGGCAGCCTTGTCCGAATCCCGTATGACCCGCCGTTCGGCCCTGTTGGGGGCCGCGTCCCTGTTGGCCGCCCCTGCCCTTGTTCGGGCGCAAAGCCTGGATGCGTTCCCGCAGGACGAAGAAGCCATCAGCACCCAATTGCCGGTGCGCCGCAATGTGTCGTCATTCTCTCAACAGGACTGGCAGGATCACTTTGACGAACTGGGTGCTGGTTGCCTGTTGGCAGACATCACAAGCCGCGCCGTGCATTATTGGGGGCCTGATGGCTCTTACAAACTGTACCCCAGTTCGGTTCCGATGAGCGAAGAGCTCACCAAGCGCGGCTATACCAAAGTTGTGCGCAAAGCGGAAAACCCAAGCTGGACCCCGACGGCTTCTATGCGTGAACGCGATCCGTCACTTCCGGTCCGCATGGAAGGTGGTGATCCCGGCAACCCGCTGGGCACACGTGCCATGTATCTGTCCTGGCCAGCCTATCTGGTGCACGGAACCCACGATACCCGCAAGATCGGACGTCAAAGTTCGTCCGGGTGTATCGGCCTTTACAACCAGCATGTCGAAGAACTGTATCCTCTGGTTCAAGTCGGCACACAGGTGCGGCTGGTGTAATCAACAGAGTTCTTTCGAACAAAGCGTAAGCCCCGGTTGCTGTAACCGGGGCTTTGTTTTGAGATATGACAAATTACTCGGGGATAATCACAGCGTCGATCACGTGGATCACACCGTTGCTCGCCTCGATATCCGCCTGAACAACCTCGGCACCGTTGACCTTGACGCCATTCTTTGCGTTCACACTCAAACGGTCACCCTGAACGGTCAGCACTTTTGCGCGCTTACCGGCGATATCACCGGACATCACCTTTGCCGGCACCACGTGATAAGTCAGGATCGATACCAGCTGATCCTTATTCTCAGGCAACAGCAGCGACTCCACGGTACCTTCGGGCAGCGCGGCAAACGCTTCGTCCGTCGGCGCAAAGACTGTGAACGGACCATCGCCTTTCAGCGTATCGACCAGACCAGCGGCCTGAACAGCAGCAACCAATGTGTTGAACGATCCGGCGGAAACGGCGGTATCGACAATATCAGCGGCCTGAGCTTTGACAGGCAGGGCAAGTGCAAGTGCGGCGGCAGCGCCCATGAAAGTGCGGCGGAACATGGCTGTTATCTCCTCTCCAGCTTGTTATGGAAAGGGGTACGGGCCTTCTGGAAGGCCGGATCACTATGAGATGAATTTTATTTGCGCTGGACCCAGATGCTCTGGGCGCGCCCCTCTTGCAAAAACGGCAAAGCCTTTACTGCGTCCGGGCGCTCCTGTTGCAGATAATATCCCGGCCAAAGCATTGAATATGAACCGGATTGCAGAATGGCATGCAGCATATACTGCTCACCCCAACCCGGGCAGTCATAGAAGAATCGTTTGGGGTATTCGTAGGGCAGAAAAACATCGTGCACGTGGACGACAACACCGGGTTTGAGGGCCGGAATGATGCGGCAAAACAGGTGTGCGACGTCGTTGCTCATGCGGACAACGTGGCTGGAGTCGATGAATAATACGTCCCCCGCCTCCAGCTGCTCGAACAGCGCCGGATCGACCTCCTCCAACCGTTTCTGTTCGAACTGATCCACCACATGGGCGATATCCGCGCGCGGATAAGGATCGATAGCGGTGATTGTCGTCTCAAGCCCGCCATCAATAATTGCCTGCCGGGTGACGCGTGTCGAATTCCCGCAACCGACCTCAATCACCCGTTTGGGCTGAAAGCGCCGGATCATCAGATACAACGCATCCGCATCCGGGCTGTCATAATAGCCGTTCCCGGTCCGATATCCGGTCTGGTTGCGTGCGGGGTCTTTCAAACCCGCCAGCGCGCCCGCATGCAACGCGTATTCCTCAACCAGCTGCGCGATGTCGAAATCCTGCATTCCCGGCGACAAAGCATAAGCCGGTCGGGTCAGTCCGCCTGCCCTCTCGAATGCCTCAAGCCGCGCGCGTTCGTCCTGTTCCGTGACTTTATCAACCAGCTTGACGCCAAGTTCATCAAGGGCAGCGTTGATCTGAGGGAATTTCCGAGGTTTCACGGGCTGGCTCCACTTTCATTGTGTCCGATCCATAGCCTTGCAGGCGGGGGCACTGCAAGCGACCCGGCGCCAAACCCTTGGCAAAATGGAAAATTCCGTATTCACTGGTCGGAATTCAACGATGAGGGCAGCCATGCAGCAGGAATTCACCATTGGCATTGAAGAAGAATATCTTCTGGTCGATCGCGACAGCCTGCAATTGGCCGAGGCACCCGAAGCCTTGATGGACGCCTGCCAGGCCGACTTTGAAGGCCAGGTCAGCCCCGAGTTCCTGCAATGCCAGATTGAGGTTGGCACGCGCCCGCACGCCACCATCAAATCGGCGCGTGAAGACCTGAAGCGGCTACGCTCTTGCGTGTCGAAACATGCCGCAAATTACAATTTGGCTCCGATCGCCGTATCCTGCCACCCTTTTGCAAATTGGAAGGATCAGCATCACACCCGCAAAGAACGGTATGATGCGCTGCAGCATGCACTGGGCGGAGTAGCGCGGCGCATGCTGATCTGCGGCATGCATGTACATGTAGGTGTCGAGGACCCCGCTCTGCGGTCTGACCTGATGCCGCAGATGTCGTATTTTCTACCCCATCTTTTGGCGCTGTCGACTTCGTCCCCGTATTGGAGCGGTGAGGATACGGGCTTATCCTCGTACCGCTTGACAGTGTTCGACAATCTGCCCCGTACGGGTCTGCCACCGATATTCGGCAGTTGGGCCGAATATGAACGTACGACAGGCATTCTGGTGGAACTTGGCGTTATCGAGGATACAACCAAAATCTGGTGGGATCTGCGCCCGTCTCACCGTTTTCCGACACTTGAGACCCGTATCATGGATGTGCAACCGAGGCTGGAACACACGCTGTCCCTTGCGGCAATGGTGCAGGCCCTGACCCGCATGCTGTGCCGATTGAAAGCACGCAATCTCCGCTGGCGGCAATATGACAAATTCCTGATTGGCGAAAACCGCTGGCGTGCGCAGCGCTACGGCGTGGGCGAGGGTTTGATCGACTTTGGCGACCGGTCAATCAAACCCATGGCCGAACTGATGGGCGAACTTATGGGAATGCTTGCCGAAGATACCGAGGCACTGGGAACCATGACCGAAATTGCCCGCCTACGTCAGATCGCCGAAAGCGGGACCTCTGCAACACGGCAACGCCGCGTCCATGCCGAGGCCGTGGCCCGTGGCGAAGACCCCGGTCAGGCCGTTGTGCGGCACCTGATCGAGGAATTCCACGCTGATCTCTGATCTTCAGACGGCCCGCAAAATGTTCCGCGTCATACGCGCCACGGGCTCGTAAAAGTCCGGGTCCTTCCAATATCCGTTGTGGGACAGCGGGTTCCATGACGTGAAGATATTCCCGGAGTTAATTGAAACATCGCGAATATCTTGCGATGCGACCAGTTGATCGTATCTGGGCGCACAATCGCGCAGCGGATAACCCAGCACATCATGTTTGTCATAGAAATTGTACCACCAGGTCCTGAACCGCATCGCTGGCGGCACTGCGGATCTGGGCGGTTCGATCGGAAATATCTTGTCCTCGGGATAAGCAAACAGAAAAATCGGGATGTTGCAGCCAAACGTCATGATCCCCGCTACGGTCTGCATGTTGCGAACAGGAGAGTTGAACAGGGTCTGGCCGGTTTTGCGCAGATGGCTTTGGTGGTCATAAATATAGTTGGACATGATATGACCACCCAGAGAATGCGCCAGCAACAAAACCGGTGCTGAGTTCCCGACGTCGCGCCGGACATCCTCCATCACGCGGTCCACTTCTGCATGGATATCCTCATAGATCGCGTCATTGCCATCTGCCGTTTTCCGGTACGACGCAGCATCGGACAGGTTGTGCACAACAAAGTTACGAACATCGTCGTAGCCGGTTCGGCGCTTGATCTTGCGCAGGTATTCGTTCTGGCGATCCTGCAGGACATGAGCCCAGACGATCTCTCGCCAGGCAATGTCATTCATCTGCGCGCCAAGTTCCCGCGACACGCGCCTGTGCAAGTCACGCGAGAACGTAACCTCGGACGAAGGTTTTTTCTGGCCCGTGAACTGGCTGCCCATACCGTGAATGACAACCACGGCCATCTTGTAATTCGACATCAAATGCCTCCTCAAAAATCAGTAACTGGAATAGCGGTATGATAGCCTATCGTCCCTCATGCTCCAAACCCGGTCACAGGATTTGCCCGGCCTGAAAAATTTCTGTAAGGATTGAAGAATAAAACGTTTGTTCAATTCCACCGACCAGAAAAGAAGGCCCGCCATGGATTTCGCGCTGACCGAAGAACAGACAGCCATTTTTGACATGGCCCATGCGTTTGGACAGGAGCACATCGCCCCTTTTGCCCGCCAATGGGAGGCCGAAGGCACCATTCCCAAAACCCTTTGGCCCCAGATCGGAGAGCTTGGCTTCGGCGGTCTTTATGTCTCGGAAGCGGCAGGCGGATCGGATCTGAGCCGGCTGGACGCCACGCTGGTGTTTGAGGCTCTGTCGATGGCGTGCCCATCGGTCGCAGCGTTCCTGTCGATCCATAATATGTGCGCCAAGATGCTGGACAGTTTCGCCGATGACGCGCTGAAGTCCCGCATCATGCCGGATGTGCTGAGTCTGAAGACCGTCCTCAGCTATTGTTTGACCGAACCCGGTTCAGGCTCGGACGCAGCAGCCCTGAAAACCCGGGCAGAGCGGACGAACGAAGGCTATACGCTGAATGGAACCAAAGCGTTCATCTCAGGTGGTGGCTACTCTGACGCCTATGTCTGCATGGTGCGTACGGGTGAAGATGGCCCCAAAGGGATCTCCACCGTTTATGTCGAAGATGGAACACCCGGCCTGAGCTTTGGTGGTTTGGAAGACAAGATGGGTTGGAAAAGCCAGCCAACCGCGCAGGTTCAGTTCGATGATTGCAATATCCCTGCCGGAAATCTGGTGGGAATCGAAGGTGATGGCTTTAAATACGCGATGATGGGGTTGGATGGTGGACGCCTGAACATCGCCTCGTGTTCGCTGGGGGCCGCACAGGCCGGCCTGGACATGACATTGCAGTATATGTCCGAGCGCAAGGCCTTTGGAAAATCCATCGACCAATTTCAGGCCTTGCAGTTCCGATTAGCGGATATGGAGATTGAGTTGCAGGCCGCCCGCACCTTCCTGCGCCATGCGGCGTGGAAACTGGATCAGGGTGCGCCCGATGCGACCAAATTCTGCGCCATGGCTAAGAAATTCGTAACCGAGACCGGTTCGAAAGTGGTTGATCAATGTCTACAACTGCATGGCGGATACGGCTATCTTGCCGATTATGGCATTGAAAAGCTTGTCCGCGATCTGCGGGTGCATCAGATATTGGAAGGCACAAACGAGATCATGCGCGTGATCGTTGCACGCCAGATGCTGTCAAACCGCTGAGGATTCCATGTCAGACATCTACATCCGCACCACAGGCCGAGCGGGCCGCATCACGCTAACCCGGCCTCAGGCCTTGAATGCGCTCAGCTATGACATGTGCATGGCCATCGACACCGCCCTGCGCAACTGGCGCGAGGACGATGCGGTCGACCTGATCATCTTTGACGCCGAAGGGGAAAAGGCTTTCTGTGCCGGTGGTGACATCGCCGAACTCTATTATTTCGGAACCAAGGGCGATTACACCTTCGGTCGCCGATTCTGGCGCGATGAATATCGTATGAACGCCCTGATCTATGAGTATTCCAAGCCGGTGATCAGCTTCCTGCAGGGGTTCACCATGGGCGGCGGTGTGGGTATCGGGTGCCACGGCAGTCACCGGATTGTCGGGGACAGCTCGCAGATTGCAATGCCGGAATGCTCGATCGGGCTGATCCCGGATGTGGGCGGATCGTTGATGCTGGCGCAGGCACCCGGGCGCATGGGAGAGTATCTGGGGACAACCGGCTATCGTATGGGCCCCGGGGATGCGATTTATGCCGGTTTTGCCGATTACTACATACCGCAGAACATCTGGCCGGAATTGATCGAACTGCTTGAGGCATCGGGCCGCGCGGAATTGGTGTCGGAGCATGGCCAAACAGCCCCCGCAGCCGCCCTTGCCGATCAGCAAGCACGGGTGGACACGATCTATGAGGGCAAAACCTTGGCCGATGTCCTGATTTCTCTGCGCAATGCTGACGATGATTTTTCCACGAAAACTCTCACCGTCTTGAACCGGAACTCTGCGCTGTCGATGGCGTGCACGATCGAGATGTTGCACCAATTGCGTGGCGAGGGCTTAACGGTTCGAAAAGCACTTGAAATGGAATACCGCTATACCTTCCGCGCGATGGAGCACGGCGACATCCTGGAAGGCATTCGCGCCCAGATCATCGACAAGGATCGTAATCCGCAATGGCAGTATTCCGACATGAACGTCCCTGCCGGAGCGGTTTTGGAAATGCTGCGCCCGCTGGGGCGGGATGCGCTGAGTTTTGCTGAGGAGTAGCGGATGAAAATCGGATTTATCGGATTGGGGAACATGGGCGCGCCAATGGCCGCCAACCTGGCCAATGCGGGCCATGACCTGACCGGCTTCGACATGGCTGACGTCGCGGTCGATGGAGTCGCCATGGCCGCCTCGGCGACCGAGGCTGTCCAAAGCGCCGAAGTGGTCATCACGATGCTGCCCAACGGCCAGATCCTTCGTGCGGTCGCTGATGAGGTGATCCCCGCCATGACACCGGGCGCCGCGTTGGTTGATTGTTCGACCGTCGACGTGGATAGCGCCCGCGCAGTGGCAGAACAGGCTGTTTCCGCCGGTCTGCTAGCGGTTGATGCCCCGGTCTCGGGCGGGATCGGCGGGGCGGCCGCCGGAACATTGACCTTTATGGCAGGCGGCTCTGACGCGGCATTTTCAAAAGCATCCCCCTTATTCGACATCATGGGTCAAAAGGCCGTGCATTGTGGAGAATCCGGCGCAGGACAGGCCGCCAAAATCTGCAACAACATGATCCTGGGCGTCACCATGATCGCAACCTGCGAAGCCTTTGCCTTGGCCGACAAGCTGGGTCTGGATCGGCAAAAAATGTTTGATGTGGTCAGCACCTCTTCGGGTTACAGCTGGACAATGAATGCGTACTGCCCGGCCCCGGGCGTTGGGCCACAAAGCCCCGCCGACAATGGCTATCAACCCGGCTTTGCCTCTGAACTAATGCTCAAGGATCTGCGCCTCAGCCAACAAGCCGCTGACAGTGCAGATGCCGACACCCCCATGGGACAAACCGCAACCGCGCTTTATGAGCAGTTTGTCGAACAGGAAGGCGGTTTGGGACAGGATTTCAGCGCCATGCTGCCCCGTTTCGAAAAGCGCGGGCGCTCCTGACGCTTTCGGCAATGTTTTGCCCGGCGATTTGACACTGGCCGGGCATATAGCCATCTAGGATCAGAACACCCGTTGATTTGGCTGAAAAGATAAGGACAGCAGTACAATGAAATTCGTGATGACCACGGCCGCGCTGCTAGCCTTGTTTCTGACACCTATGGCCGCGTCGGCCAAGAACAAGGCAGGGCATTGCCCACCAGGGCTGGCCAAGAAATCCGTACCGTGTGTCCCGCCTGGTCAGGCTAAAAAAATCTATCACACAGGTGAATTCATCAAAGGCGATTACCGCTGGATCAACAACCCCTATCGATACGGGCTGAATCGCAATGACTACTACCTGCGTGCAGGCGACTATGTATACAGGGTTGATCCGGAAACGCGGAAGGTGCTGAATCTGATTGGTGCTGTGGCCGATATTCTGAACTGATCGCTGCTGCACGCGACCTCCTTTGAGGTTTCAGTTTGCGGTTGGGCCAAAAATTCCTGCAACTATAGCGATAATTTCCAATTTTTGACGCAATTTAGCGTCACTGTGATCCTCGTTCTTCCGAGGATCGATTATGATTAATGAGACTCCACTTATTCAGTTCTACGGACCGTGGAACATACCCGTTCATGTCAATCAAAGCTTGATCATTCTGATTTTGATTATCGTAGGGTTCAATTTTGACCCCGACACCCTACCCTATGCGCTTGGTTTTGCTGCCATTTTGGTTGGCTCGATTCTGTTGCACGAACTGGGTCACGCTTGGGGATGTCTGGTTCAGGGCGTGCCCGTTAAGCGGGTGGTTCTGTATGGCGGTGGCGGATTCTGTGAACATCGCCGGTCCACCTCTTCTTACGAAGATGAGTTGATCGTTGCCATGGGCCCGATCGTCAACCTGACGCTGTGGGCCGTGTGCTCACTGATAGAGCCATATGTAGGTTCGCCTGACCTGGCCTGGGTTCTTGCAGTGACGGCCAAACTGAATTTGTGGCTGGCGCTGTTCAACATGCTGCCGTTGATGCCGCTGGATGGCGGGCGGCTTCTGCATGCCGGTCTCAACCGCATCGTGGCACCCAAATCCGCCACGCGTATCGCGGGCTTTGTCGGGCTGGTGGGCTTCCTGCTGTGGATTCCGATGATGATCTTTGCCTATGTCGGCTTTGGCTTCATATTTCTGTTTTTTCCGCCATTGCTGCGCCATTGGCATATGTTTCGATATGCCCGGTACTGAAACTGGTTCGCGGCAGATCTTATTCCGCCGCGACCCGCGCGCCGGTTAACATTGGTTTCAGGTAGCGCCCCGTGTGGCTACGCTCGCACTCGGCCACATCTTCGGGTGTGCCTTCCGCCACGATCTGCCCACCGCCATCGCCGCCCTCGGGGCCGATGTCGATAATCCAGTCGGCGGTTTTCACAACGTCCAGATTGTGCTCGATGACAACAACCGTATTTCCCTGATCGACCAGTTCGTGCAGCACTTCCAACAGCTTGCGCACGTCTTCGAAGTGCAGGCCCGTGGTTGGTTCATCCAGAATATAAAGCGTCCGGCCTGTCGAGCGTTTTGACAGCTCTTTCGACAACTTCACGCGCTGCGCCTCACCGCCCGAAAGCGTGGTCGCCTGCTGGCCAACCTTGATATAGCCAAGACCCACCCGCGCCAGCGCATCCATCTTGTCGCGGATCGAGGGCACGGCCTTAAAGAACTCCTGCGCATCTTCCACAGTCATATCAAGGACATCCGCGATGGACTTGCCCTTGAACTTGATCTCAAGCGTTTCACGGTTATAGCGCGCACCTTTACAGGTTTCGCAGGTCACATAGACATCCGGAAGAAAGTGCATCTCGATCTTGATGACACCATCACCCTGACACGCCTCGCACCGGCCACCTTTGACATTAAAGCTGAACCGGCCCGGCTTATACCCCCGCGCTTTGGCCTCGGGCAGACCGGCGAACCAGTCGCGGATCGGGGTGAAGGCACCAGTGTAAGTGGCTGGATTCGAACGCGGAGTCCTCCCGATGGGACGCTGATCAATGTCGATGACCTTGTCCAGATGCTCCAACCCTTTGATTGTCTCGCAAGGTGCTGGAGTTTGCCGCGCCCCGTTCAGCCGCATCGAGGCGGTCTTGAACAGAGTCTCGATCGTCAGCGTCGACTTTCCTCCACCGGACACCCCCGTCACACAGACGAACTTACCCAACGGAAAATCGACCGTGACATTCTTCAGATTGTTCCCAGTCGCCTTAACAACGGAAACCTTTTTCTTGTTGCCCTTCCGCCGCTCTGCCGGGACCGGAATCTCACGCGCACCGGCCAGATACTGCCCAGTCATCGAAGCCGCATCCGACGCGATCTGATCGGGTGTACCCTTGCTGACCACCTGACCGCCATGAACCCCGGCGCCGGGGCCGATATCGAAGACATAGTCAGCCTCGCGGATGGCCTCTTCGTCATGTTCGACGACGATCACCGTATTGCCTTGATCCCGCAGGTTCTTGAGCGTGCCCAGCAAGCGATCATTGTCACGCTGGTGCAAACCAATCGACGGCTCGTCCAGCACATACAGAACTCCGGTCAGGCCCGAGCCGATCTGGCTGGCCAATCGGATACGCTGACTTTCACCACCCGACAAGGTTCCACTTGAACGAGACAGTGTAAGATATTCCAATCCAACATTATTCAGGAACCCAAGCCGTTCCCGGATTTCCTTGAGAATGGCGCGGGCGATCTCGTTTTTCTGAACGCTCAGATGGTTTGGGGCGTCCTCGATCCAAGCCAGAGCCTCGCGGATCGACATCTGAACCACCTGCCCTACATGCAGCCCAGCGATCTTGACCGCCAGTGCCTCTGGCCGCAATCGATAGCCTTCACAGGAACCGCAGGGGCGATTGTTCTGGTACCGCTCGAACTCCTCGCGAATCCAGGCGCTGTCTGTCTCGCGATAGCGGCGCTCCATATTCGGGATAACGCCTTCAAAGCTGCGGGTAACCTGATACACCCGCCCGCCTTCGTCGTACCGGAACTGGATCTCCTCATCGCCCGAACCGCGCAAAAACACCTGCTGAACGTTGGCTGGCAGATCTTTCCAGGGCGTATTCTTTTCGAACTCATAGTGTCGTGCGATCGCTTCGATTGTCTGCAGGAAATACGGCGATTTGCCCTTGCGCCATGGTGCCAACGCCCCGTCATAGAGTTTCAGAGTCTGATCCGGCACCACAAGGCGTTCGTCAAAGAACAGCTCCACCCCCAAACCGTCACAATCCGGGCAGGCTCCAAAGGGTGCGTTAAAGGAAAACAGTCGCGGTTCGATCTCGGGAATTGTAAAACCGCTGACCGGGCAAGCGAAATTCTCACTGAACGTGATGCGTTCCGGGTCACCTTCGCGCGGGGCGGTTTCCAGAATCGCGATCCCGTCCGCCAGATCAAGCGCAGTGCGCAGACTGTCGGCCAGACGAGTCTCCATCCCTTCACGCACGACAAGGCGGTCGACAACCACGTCGATATCATGGCGGAACTTTTTGTCCAGCGTTGGCGGTTCATCGAGCTCGTAAAACTCGCCGTCCACTTTGACACGCTGGAAACCCTGCTTGCGCAGTTCCAGAAACTCTTTCTTATATTCACCCTTCCGGTCACGCACGATGGGGGCCAGCAGATAGCCGCGTGTGCCCTCTTCTTCGCTCATGATACGGTCAACCATGTCCTGCACTTGCTGT
Source organism: Ruegeria sp. (assembly GCF_965243365.1). GTDB lineage: Bacteria > Pseudomonadota > Alphaproteobacteria > Rhodobacterales > Rhodobacteraceae > Ruegeria. Next base: position 3,420,838 of record NZ_CBDEUW010000002.1, read on the forward strand.
GCTTCGATGGGTTGCCCCGTCGCGGGGCTGTAAGGCGTGCCTGCGCGGGCAAAGAGCAAACGCAGATAGTCGTAAATCTCGGTGACCGTACCAACGGTGGAGCGTGGGTTTTTCGAGGTCGTCTTCTGCTCAATTGAAATCGCCGGAGACAGACCGCTTATATGGTCCACATCCGGCTTTTCCATCATATCAAGGAACTGGCGGGCATAGGCCGACAGGCTTTCGACATACCGGCGCTGTCCTTCGGCGTAGATCGTATCAAAGGCCAGCGACGACTTGCCTGACCCCGACAATCCGGTGATCACGACCAGCTGATCGCGCGGAATATCTACATCAATGCTTTTGAGGTTATGCTCGCGCGCGCCGCGCACCTCGATATTCTTCAGCTCAGCCATTGCGGCCCCCGATTTACCAATTTCTAAGAAATAGGCGAGCCGCCCTGAGTCTCCAACAGAAAAGTTAGAACAAAGTGTGAACTAACGGATTATTGCCGACAGTTCCTGACATCAGAACGCGAATAATCAGCCGCATTGGTCCGCCGATGTGTTTTTCTCGTTTTTCCGGGAAATGGCGCGGTTGACGGGGCTCGAACCCGCGACCCCCGGCGTGACAGGCCGGTACTCTAACCAACTGAGCTACAACCGCGCAATATAGGGTCTATGTCTGATCCATTGACCCGGATCAAAGGCTGGCAGCGATGGCGCGGTTGACGGGGCTCGAACCCGCGACCCCCGGCGTGACAGGCCGGTACTCTAACCAACTGAGCTACAACCGCCCACTGCCCGTTCATTGCTGAACGTTGGGGTGTATTATGGGTACGCCCGGGCATCGTCAAGCGGCGTTTTGAAGTTTTTTCGAACCACGCGATTTTTTGTTTTCCTCAGGATACCAATTACCCGGTTCCGGTCCAACGGAACCTATCAACAACAAACAGAGATTGAAGGGAAGTGCCGGCATTTGCGCAAACCGGCCTGTCCTCTCTGCTCGGATCCGGCAAACCCTGCCGGGGCATTCATTGGCAACACGCCTCTTGTGACCACATCTGAGTCGCGGTATGAGCCGACCCTACGGGTGATTAGCTCAGTGGTAGAGCGCTTCGTTCACATCGAAGATGTCAGCGGTTCAAATCCGTTATCACCCACCACGCCCTTTTATCATCGCCTCCCAATCCGACGGCGGGCTTGTCAGCGACAATTCCCAGTGGCTATCGTGCCTTAACGGCCTGATATTCGGCCAAAGTATAGGGGCTGAGGTCACAATGACGGGGTTAAAGCGGGACATCGGCCTTTTGGGACTGACCTTTATCTCGGTCGGTGGGATTATTGGCTCGGGCTGGTTATTCGGCCCTCTGCTGGCGGTGCAGCATGCGGGGCCTGCCGCAATAATCTCGTGGCTGATCGGCGCGGTTGCCATGTTCATACTGGCAATCACATTCGCCGAAATTTCCGCCATGTTGCCCATCCCCGGTGGGATTGCCAGGGTTCCGCAGTTTTCACATGGCAACATCGTGGCGATGGCGATGGGCTGGACGGCCTGGATCGGATACAACACCACTGCCCCGATCGAAGTTGAAGCCATGCTCAAGTACCTGGCACCCTACGCGCCCTGGCTGCACGCGGCGGATACAGGTGATCTGACCGGAGCAGGTATCTTCGTTGCTTTGGTGTTTATGCTGCTGTTCGTTGCGGTCAATGCACTGGGCGTCAAAATCTTCGCGCAGGTAAATGCGTTGCTTACATGGGCCAAGATCGCCATTCCGGTGGTTCTGTCCGTTTTGTTCATCGCCAGTCGCTTCAACGTCGAGAACTTTACCCGACCAGATGGGTTTGCGCCTTACGGCGTGCAGGGAATCATGGCCGCCGTTTCTACGGGCGGAGTGATTTTCTCATTCATTGGCTTCCGCCATGTTGTTGATATGGCAGGCGAAGTCCGAAACCCCAGATTCGCCATTCCCGCTGCGCTGGTTTTATCCATCGTGATGTGCGCGGCAATCTACCTTGGGTTACAAGTTGCCTTTATCGGTGCGCTTGACCCATCAGCGCTATCCAAAGGGTGGGCAAACCTCAGCTTTGGTGGCGAAGGTCCTCTGGATGCGGTCATCATGTCCGTAGGATTGCTGTGGTTTCTAAGCCTGCTGAACATTGGGTCGATCATTGGACCCTTCGGCAACGGGCTGGTTGCAACAGGGTCAAATGCCCGTATTGCACTTGCGTTATCGCAGAACGGGTTTTTGCCCAAACGTGTGCAGACTTTGTCATCGTTTGGTGTGCCCCTATGGGCGTTGGCTTTGAACTTCCTGATCGGGACGCTTTTTCTGCTGACCGTACCCTTTACCACCGTCATCGCCCTGAACGGCGCCGCCATCGTGCTTTCATTTGCCGTCGGTCCGATTGCCGTTGTGTGCCTTCGGGATCTTTTGCCAGACCGTCCCCGATCCATCCGAATACCGGCGGTTCAACTTGTCGCCGGATCGGCCTTCGCGATCGCGACGCTTATCGTTTACTGGAGTGGCTGGGACACGGTGTGGCGATTGGGAATAGCCCTGATTGTCGGCAAGGTCTTGTTGCTCATCCGATTCTGGGGGCGACTTGACGAAATGGACGTGACAGAGGCCCTGTGGCTGATGCCATACTTTGCTGGTCTTGGATTGATCTCCCTTCTCGGACAGTTCGGCACGGGATCGTTGAAACAGATCCCGTTTGGCTGGGATATTCTGCTTTGCGTCGTGTTTTCCTCGATCATCTTTGTTCTGGCGGTTCGCTCGGCGCTGACACAGAAAAAGTTCCAGAAATACATAGCGGAAGAAGAGATACTTGACCCAAGCAAACCCGTGATCGGGCTATAAAAAAAGGCGGGGTCAATGCCCCGCCTTTTTCTTGTGATGCGATCAGACGCTTTAATGCGCGGTTGCTGACGGTCCTGCGGTTTCAGGCGCCGCCGCGGCTGCCGCGGCCGCCTCTTCTGCCGCTTCGTCCCATTCAATCGATTCTGGTTTACGAGCCAATGCGTGCTCCAGAACCTCGGACACGTGTTTGACCGGGATGATTTCCAACCCTTCCTTCACGTTATCCGGAATGTCGGCCAGATCCTTTTCGTTCTCTTCTGGGATCAGAACGGTTTTGATCCCACCACGCAGGGCCGCCAGAAGTTTTTCTTTCAGCCCACCAATCGGCATCGCGTTCCCGCGCAGCGAAACCTCGCCCGTCATTGCGATATCTTTGCGTACCGGAATGCCGGTCAGCACCGACACGATTGACGTCACCATCGCCAGACCCGCCGACGGGCCATCCTTGGGCGTTGCGCCATCAGGTACGTGGACGTGGATGTCCAGTTTGTCGAACTTAGGCGGCTTCACCCCGATCTGAGGCGAAATCGACCGCACATAAGACGAGGCCGCGTCGATGGATTCCTTCATCACATCGCCCAGCTTGCCAGTAGTCTTCATCCGGCCTTTACCGGGCAGTTTCAGCGCCTCGATATGCAACAGATCACCCCCGACCGAGGTCCAGGCCAGACCCGTGACAACGCCCACCTGATCGTCCTGTTCGGCCAGACCATATCGGAACTTTGGCACACCCAGAAAGTCATCCAGATTGTCCGGCGTCACGGTCACAGTTTCCGCCTCTTTCTTGATGATCTTGGTCAGCGATTTCCGGGCCACCTTGGCAATCTCACGTTCCAGGTTCCGCACCCCCGCCTCGCGCGTGTAAGTGCGAATGATCTTCTGCAACGCCTCGTCAGTCAGTTCAAATTCCTTGGCCTTAAGCCCGTGGTTTTTGATCTGCTTGCTGATCAGATGCTGCTTGGCAATCTCACGCTTCTCATCCTCGGTGTAACCGGCCAGTGGAATGATCTCCATCCGATCCAGCAGAGGTCCGGGCATGTTGTAGCTGTTCGAGGTGGTCAGGAACATCACGTTGCTGAGGTCATACTCGACCTCAAGATAGTGATCCATAAACGTGTTATTCTGCTCAGGGTCCAACACTTCCAGCATCGCCGAGGCCGGGTCGCCACGGAAGTCCTGCCCCATCTTGTCGATTTCATCGAGCAGGATGAGCGGGTTCGTGGTTTTCGCCTTTTTCAGCGACTGGATGATCTTACCGGGCATCGAGCCGATATAGGTCCGACGGTGGCCGCGAATCTCGGATTCGTCGCGCACACCACCCAAGCTGATGCGGATGAACTCGCGCCCCGTGGCTTTGGCCACCGATTTACCAAGCGAGGTTTTACCCACACCCGGAGGGCCAACAAGGCACAGGATCGGGCCTTTCAGCTTTTTCGAACGCTGCTGAACCGCCAGATACTCGACGATCCGTTCCTTGACCTTCTCAAGCCCATAGTGATCGTCGTCCAAGACCTCCTGTGCGCGGCCCAGATCCTTTTTGACGCGGGATTTGGTGCCCCACGGCAGCGACAGAATCCAGTCCAGATAGTTGCGCACGACAGTGGCCTCAGCTGACATGGGAGACATGTTCTTGAGCTTTTTCAGCTCGCCTTCAGCCTTTTCACGCGCCTCTTTCGACAGCTTGGTCTCGGCAATCTTGGCTTCCAGTTCAGCGACTTCGTTGCTGCCGTCCTCACCATCGCCCAGTTCCTTCTGAATGGCCTTCATCTGCTCATTCAGATAGTACTCGCGCTGGGTCTTCTCCATCTGGGATTTGACGCGGGTCTTGATCTTTTTCTCGACCTGCAGAACCGACATTTCGCCCTGCATCAGGCCATAGACCTTCTCAAGCCGCTCGCTAACCGAAAGCGTCTCAAGCAGTTCCTGCTTTTGTTCGACCTCTATGCCCAGATGACCCGACACGAGATCAGCCAGTTTCGCAGGCTCGGTGGTTTCACCCACTGCGGCCAGCGCTTCTTCGGGGATGTTCTTGCGCACCTTGGCATAGCGCTCAAATTCATCAGCTACAGTGCGCAAAAGCGCCTCGGTCGTGGTCACGTCACCCGGAATTTCGGTCAGATACTCGGCGCGCGCTTCAAAGAAATCTTCATTTTCAAGGAATTCCGTGATCTCGACACGTGCCTGCCCTTCTACCAGCACCTTCACGGTGCCATCGGGCAATTTCAGCAGTTGCAGCACATTGGCCAGAACGCCGGACCGGTAGATACCATCAATCTCGGGATCATCGACACTGGGATCGATCTGGCTGGACAACAGAATTTGCTTATCATCCTGCATCACCTCTTCCAGCGCGCGGACCGACTTGTCGCGGCCTACGAACAACGGCACGATCATATGCGGGAACACCACAATATCGCGCAGCGGCAGAACGGGGTATGAGGAATTCAGAGGCTCTTGCATGCTCTATCCTTATCGTTGGCAAGACGGCTCGGGCCCCTGCTTCAGGCAACCATTGGCCATCTCCTGTCTTGGATGGTTAAAGGTGGGGCGGTTCACACCGCTTTTCAACCTCACCACCATGGGTCGTGATTAAGAATGGCCCGTGGCCCAAGGGACTGCAAGGCGTCCCGAGCACATATCCACTGTTTTTTCGGCTTGTCGCGGTCAGAGCGGCTCAATATCCCCTTGTGCCCGCTGCGCGTGAAACTCCGCCTGCCAGGCGTCAAAGGTCCCGGCGGCAATCGCATCGCGCATGCCCTGCATGATCTCCTGAAAGTAATGCAGATTATGCCAGGTCAGAAGCATGCCCGAGATCATCTCATTCGACCGGAACACATGGTGCAGATAAGCCCGCGAATAGTTCGAGCACGCCGGGCATGTGCACTGTTCGTCCAGCGGGCGTGGATCATCTGCATGGCGGGCGTTCTTGATGTTGACAACGCCATGGCGCGTGAAGGCCTGTCCGGTGCGGCCGGAACGCGAGGGAAGCACGCAGTCCATCATGTCCACCCCGCGCGCGACAGCGCCCACGATATCATCGGGTTTGCCAACGCCCATCAGGTAGCGCGGCTTGTCGACGGGCAAGAAGTCGGAGGCATAATCGAGACAATCGAACATCGCCTCCTGCCCCTCGCCCACGGCCAAGCCACCAATGGCATAGCCTTCAAACCCAATGGATTTCAGCGCCTCGGCGCTTTCTTCCCGCAGATCCTGCTCCAACCCGCCTTGCATGATCCCGAACAGGGCATGACCAGGGCGGTCCCCGAACGCATCACGTGACCTTTGCGCCCAACGCATCGAAAGCTGCATCGACTCGGCAATACGGTCGCGATCTGCAGGCAGCGACGGGCATTCGTCGAAACACATGACGATATCCGAACCCAACAGACGCTGGATTTCCATCGACCTCTCGGGCGTCAATTCGTGTTTGGACCCGTCTATATGGGATTTGAAGGTCACGCCCTTCTCGGTCAGCTTGCGCAATCCGGCCAGGGACATGACCTGAAATCCCCCCGAATCCGTCAGAATAGGCCTGTCCCAGTTCATAAACTTGTGCAAACCACCCAATCGATCAATCCGCTCGGCCGTGGGGCGCAACATCAGGTGATAGGTGTTTCCAAGCAGAATGTCCGCGCCCGTCGCACGAACACTTTCCGGCATCATTGCCTTCACAGTTGCAGCGGTTCCGACCGGCATAAAAGCAGGAGTCCGAACCTCGCCGCGCGGCGTGTTGATCACGCCATTACGCGCCTTGCCATCCGTTGCCTTTAATTCGAATGAAAATCGCTGAGTCATATCACTGCCCCGGGTCGCTGAACCGGGCAGGCTTTGCCCGATCCGTCGTGGCAATGCAACCCGTCAGGGCAGCGAGGTGACACGTTCGGTGAACAGCCGCACGACCCCGGCACCGTCAACATCCTGACATACCCGCACCGCGGGGCGCGATGGATCCGGCCGGGTTGCCCCCAGTTCGTCGCCTGTCGTAACAACACGCAAACCGGTTTCAACGATCTTAAACATAGGCTCGTGCGTGCACGCGATGACAGCGGTTGAGTCGTGCAAACCACATCCCTCCAATCCGCCAACCTCTTTGTAGAACTTCAGATAGAACCGTGAAATGTCGCGTAGAAAGGTGCCCATATTGGGTGACTTTTCGGCCAAGCCCTCAAAATCAGCGCTTTCATAGAGCGTCTTCAACGTCACGTCCAAACCGACCAGCAAGGTTGTTGGTGGGTTAGCAAAAACCTCGTCCGCAGCGTCGGCATCATGGTAGATATTCGCCTCAGCATGAGGGGTGACGTTGCCCGGGCAAAAAACCGCACCGCCCATGATGACCAGCTTGGCAAGGTTATTGGCGAATTCCGGGTCCATCCGCATCGCGTCGGCGATATTCGTCAACGGCCCGACTGCGCAAACCACCAACTCCCCGCGGTGTTGGCGGGCCATTTCCACCAGGAATTCCGCCGCTGCCAGCGTGTGGTTTTCGCCAATCTCCGGAATCTCAGTCAGGTCACCGAACCCTTCGGGTCCATGTACGTGCTCCGAAGGGGCGTGGCTTGTCTCGCCACGCGCAAAGGGCGCGCCTTCAGCAACTGGTATGTTCAAACCAAGTTTTTCGACAAGAAAACGCGCGTTTCTGCTGGATTGATGCACATGTGTGTTGCCAAAGACCGCTGTCAGACCGATCAGATCGATCTCGGGCGCCGCAGCGGCATAGGCAATGGCCATTGCATCATCAATGCCGGGGTCTGTGTCGATAATCAGCTTCATCCCCGCCCGATACCGCAATCGGAACCGGATGCAAAGCGGTCACAGACCGCAGAAACCACATGTATTTATCGAATTCAGAGATTTGCATTTCCGCCTGCTCAATCCATACCAGAGTTGAAATCGGGCGATTCAATCCCCAAATGTATACTATCGTACACAAAAAAAGAGGACAGATATGACCGAAGACCTGATTATCGGGCTGCTTACGTCGAACATTATTTACCTGCTGGCTGCGGCCTTTGTCGTTCTTGTCATCCTGAAAGGCATCAAGATCGTTCCGCAATCCGAAAAATATGTGGTTGAACGGTTCGGGCGTTTGCACTCGGTGCTTGGTCCGGGAATTAACTTTATCGTTCCGTTTCTGGATGTTGCGCGCCACAAGATATCCATTCTCGAGCGCCAGTTGCCGAACGCGACGCAGGATGCAATCACCAAGGACAACGTGCTGGTTCAGATCGATACATCGGTGTTTTATCGCATTCTTGAGCCGGAAAAGACCGTATATCGTATCCGCGACGTGGACGGCGCGATTGCAACAACTGTGGCCGGTATCGTGCGGGCGGAAATCGGTAAAATGGATCTGGACGAGGTCCAGTCGAACCGCGCCCAATTGATCACCCGCATTCAGGAAAGCGTCGAAACTGCGGTAGATGATTGGGGCATCGAGGTGACACGCGCCGAAATTCTGGACGTGAACCTTGATCAGGCCACTCGCGACGCGATGCTGCAACAGCTGAACGCCGAACGCGCCCGCCGCGCTCAGGTGACCGAGGCCGAGGGGCAGAAGCGCGCCGTTGAGCTGCAGGCCGATGCCGAGCTTTATGCTGCCGAACAGACCGCAAAAGCCCGCCGTATTCAGGCCGAAGCAGAAGCCTACGCAACCGGAGTTGTCGCCAAGGCCATTCAGGACAATGGCATCGAAGCGGCGCAGTATCAGGTCGCGCTGAAACAGGTTGAGGCGCTGAACGCACTGGGCAACGGCACAGGTTCGCAAACCATCGTGGTGCCCGCCAATGCGCTCGAGGCCTTTGGCAACGCCTTCAACATGCTGAAAGGAGGCAAGTAATGACTGATCCCTTCTGGTTGACCTGGTGGATCTGGCTGGCCGGTGCCTTGGTTCTGGCGATCCTCGAAGTCGCCCTGCCCGGGTTCATCTTTCTGGGCTTTGCGATTGGCGGCGCGATCACCGGGATCCTTCTTCTGATCCCCGGCGTCGCACCCAACCTGCCGGTTCTGCTGCTGGTCTTTGCAGTCCTTTCGCTGGCCGCATGGCTGATTTTGCGCCGGATGTTTGCCTTGCCTCGTGGTCAGGTAAAGACCTTTAATCACGACATAAATGAGTAATTGACACTGGCGCCCCATACGGGCGCCAGTGCACCTCTGGACGCTGCCCTACACTTTCCCTATATAATTCGTCAGGTAACAGTTCCGAGGCATCAATGACCCACCCCAGCGAACAGTTTGAAGGTACCCCTTTGATTGCGCCTTCGACCATCGAACATCCTCTTTACGAGTCTGTCGTGGAAGCTTGCCGGACGGTTTTTGACCCCGAAATCCCCGTTAATATCTACGATCTCGGTCTGATCTATACGATCGACATCAACGGCGAAAACGCCGTCAAAGTCATCATGACCCTGACCGCACCCGGCTGCCCGGTCGCCGGCGATATGCCCGGCTGGATTGTTGAGGCGATTGAACCTGTCGCAGGCGTCAAAGAAGTCGATGTCGAACTGACTTGGGAGCCGCCCTGGGGCATGGAAATGATGTCCGATGAGGCGCGGCTGGAACTGGGCTTCATGTAAGCTGGATTTATCCACAGAAAACAAAACACTGTCACGAAACGTTAATCGTTCTGTTACCGTTTTGTAGGGCAATCGTCACATTGATGCGGGATACATTCGGCGCGTCGACGTGGAGCCCATTTCGCACCACAGCTCATGCGTCGGACAGTTGGGCCGATTTCCAGTGTCCCGTCCCCAATATCCTGGCCCAAATCTTGGACCGCTCTTGCCCGGGAGCGGTCCTTTTCTTTGGCACGATTACTTGACCCCGCAGGTCGATTTGATCTCGGCCGAGCGGGCATCCAGCTGTTTGATGTAATCGCCTGACAACATCTCCAGCCGTTTGTTTTCAGTGCCGGTCACCAAACCCAACAAGGCGCCCGCAGGCGTTACAGCGAAGACGCTTTCGGCCTGCTGGGTCTGTGCATGCTTCTTTTCGGCAGCGATCGCACGCAGATCACCTTCGGCAGTGGCGCAATTGACCGGATGCCGCTCAGTTTCAGCGACTGCCATTTGAGCGAACGCACCCAGCCCCAGACAAAATGCACCCGCCACAGCACGGCATGTGGCTATTTGAAATGAAAATACCGCCATAAATCACTGCCTTTCCAAAGAAATCCTGTTTGTACTTATCAAGCTTACTCGCCAAGCTAAGGCTATTGTCAGGGCCGAAGCAAGACCGAACGTCAGTCAAAAGACACAAGTCCCGACAGATGATACTGCCACCTTGGTCGCAACCCCTTGAGCCTGCAGCATCTCGGTCTTAAATTAAGGCCGAGACGCGAGAACGGAGCACTCCATGTTTGGGATTCCTGGCAAACAGGCCGTGACGATGACGCCGAAAGCTGCTGAGCAGATTCTTCGCCTGATGACATCAGGCGGCCATGCCGGGCTGCGCATCGGTGTGAAGAAAGGCGGATGCGCGGGTATGGAATATACCATGGACTACGTCGACGAGGCCGACCCAAATGATGAGGTGGTCGAACAGGATGGCGCGCGTGTCATGATTGCTCCGATGGCGCAAATGTTCCTGTTCGGGACCGAAATCGACTACGAAGTGTCCTTGCTGGAGTCGGGGTTCAAATTTCGCAATCCAAACGTTGTCGATGCCTGCGGGTGCGGAGAATCCATAAAGTTCGACGAAACGCTTTCGGCGCAACGCTAAGTCACTCAACTTTCGCCACCGACGCTTCCGTTCTGACCAGATGATGCAGCACCTGGGCGAGTGGAATTGTCAGCCGCGCCGGACGATGCTATCGGGGTCAAAACCATTCAGGCAGAGGGGGATAGCGGATGCGGCGCAAACTTGCGGCTGGAAACTGGAAAATGAACGGGACCGGGGCGTCGCTCTCGGAAATCTCCGCCCTTGCAAAAATGTACCCTGACGCATCGGTCGACATTCTGGTCTGCCCCCCTGCCACCTTGTTGGATCGTGCAGCCCACGCAGAACAGGCGTCTGCGGTTTTGGTTGGCGGCCAGAATTGCCATGCTGCGACATCGGGCGCACATACCGGCGATCTAAGCGCTGAAATGCTGCGTGATGCCGGGGCGACGTCGGTCATCCTTGGGCATTCCGAACGACGCGAAGATCATGGCGAGGCAAATGAAGACGTACGTGACAAGGCACGCGCCGCCATGGATGCCGGTTTGACGGCGATCATCTGCGTTGGCGAAAGCCTTCAGCAGCGCGAGGCCGCCAACACGCTGGATATCATCGGTGGTCAGATGTCCGGCTCGATCCCCGATCAGTCGACCGGAGAGAACCTTGTGGTCGCTTACGAGCCGATCTGGGCCATCGGAACCGGCAAAGTCCCAACGCTGGAACAGATCGGAGAGGTCCACGACTTTATCCGATCCCGGCTGGAGCGCCGCTTTGGTGAAGGCGTTGGGCGGTCGGTTCGGCTGCTTTATGGCGGATCGGTCAAGCCCGATAACGCGACCGAAATCTTCGGCGTCTCGAATGTCGACGGCGCGCTGGTCGGTGGTGCCAGCCTCAAGGCTCAGGATTTCGCCGGTATCATCGACGCGTTACAAAAAGCCTAGGCTACTCGGCGATGTCTTCTGCCCAAAGTTCGGGCTTTTCAGAGATAAACCGCTGCATCAGCGCGATACAATCGGGGTCATCGGCGATAATGACCTCGACACCGCGCTCGCGCAGGAAGTCCTCGTTACCACCAAAGTTCCGAGTATCCCCGATAACAACGCGGGGAATACCGAACTGAACGATGGTGCCGGCGCACATCATGCAAGGCGACAGCGAGGTATAAAGCACCGTATCGCGATAGGTCTTCTGCCGCCCAGCTTTACGCAAAGCATCCATTTCACCATGGGCGATTGGATCACCCTTCTGAACGCGCTGATTGCGGCCTTGCGAAACAACTTCTCCACCGCGCGCCAGAACCGATCCGATGGGACAGCCTCCTTCGTCGAACCCTGCTTTGGCTTCGTCATAGGCTATGCGCAACAACCGCGTGTCCGTGTCGTTCAGCATCTCGGCTCTCTCTTCGGTTAAGTTCTTTGCGGGCAGCCTGACGAATGCCTGAACGGGCGTCAACGCCAAGCTGCCTCAGAATGTGTTACGCCAGTTTCATTGTGACGATCCCGGCAATAATCAGAACCGCGGCCAGAACGCGCATTGGAGTCAGGGCCTCGCCCAACACCATTACGCCAACCGCAAACGCCCCGACCGCGCCGATACCAACCCAGATCGTATAGGCAGTGCTAAGCGGTAGGTCCCGCATCGCCAGCGACAGCAGCCCAAAAGACCCGATCATTGAAATCCCCATGATCGCGGTTGGCCAAAGGCGCGTAAATCCAGCGGATTGCTTCATTGCACCCGCCCAGACAATCTCGAGAATTCCGGCAAAAGCAAGCATGATCCATGCCATAAGGTGACCTCTTGTCAAAGCGGGTCGTCCCGCATGATCAGCCCTTATGGGGAGGTCGTCCTCAGAGCCTTAGTTAGTCACTCGCGACCCATCTTCAAGGCACGAAAAAAACGGGCGGTACGAGCCGCCCGGTTTCGCAGCGCCAAACTGCGCTAATTAGTTATGATTTCCGGCCCCATGAACGTGTTGGGCAGGAAGGTCGATATCCATGGGATATATGTGACCATGATCAGGAACACGAAAAGCACAGCAAGGAAGGGCAACGCAGCCTTGACAACGCTCATCATCGGCATGCCTGCGACGCCGGATGTCACGAACAGGTTCAACCCAACCGGAGGCGTGATCATTCCGATCTCCATATTCACCACCATGATGATGCCCAGATGGATCGGATCGATGCCCAGTTCGATGGCGATTGGAAAGACCAGCGGAGCAACGATCACCAGCAGCCCCGAAGGTTCCATGAATTGACCGCCGATCAACAGGATCACGTTGACCACGATCAGGAAGGTCACCGGACCCAAGCCCGCAGACAGCATCGCACTTGCTATATGTTGGGGCACCTGCTCGTCGGTCAACACGTGTTTCAGGATCAGCGCGTTGGCGATAACGAACAGCAGCGTGACGGTCAGCTTACCAGCCTCGAACAGCGTGTGTTTGGTATCCGGGTGGAAGAACGCGGTAATCAAGGCATAGGGCTTTTTCAACAGTGACAGGTTCTGCGTGCCCTCCTCGGTGCTTAGCGGCCCCATGTCCTTGTAGACAAAGCTGGCGATGAGGAAGGCATATACAGCCGCGACGGCAGCAGCCTCGGTTGGGGTGAATATACCCCCATAGATGCCACCCAGGATAATGACGATCAGGAACAGGCCCCATCCGGCTTCGCGTGCCGAGGTAAAGACCTCACTCCAGCCTTTCCAGTCGCCTTTGGGAAGGTTCTTGACCTTGGCCATGACATAGATCGTGATCATCAGCATCAGACCAGCCATCAGGCCCGGAATGACGCCCGCAAGGAACATGCGGCCCACCGAGACCTCAACTGCGGCGGCATAGACAACCATCACGATGGAAGGCGGGATCAGGATGCCAAGCGTGCCCGCGTTACAGATCACACCAGCGGCGAATTCCTTGGAATAGCCAACCTGTCGCATCCCCGCGATGACGATGGAGCCGATGGCTACCACAGTTGCCGGGGAAGAACCGGACAGTGCTGCGAACAGCATACAGGCAAAGACGCCAGCAATCGCTAGGCCGCCCGGCAGATGCCCCACACAGGCAATCGAGAAGCGGATGATCCGCCGCGCCACACCGCCGGTTGTCATGAAAGACGAGGCCAGAATGAAGAACGGGATCGCCAGAAGGGTAAAGTGCCCCTCGAACGCCTCAAACAGCGTGCCTGCGACCGAGGCTAGCGAACTGTCCGAATAGATCAGCAGGAACAGGGTCGAGCTGAGGCCAAGCGCAACCGCAATCGGAACACCGATCAGCAGCAGGCCGATGACCATCGAGAAAAGAAGAACGACGTCCATCAGTTGTGTTCTCCTTGCTGGGCACGGACTTCTTCGATCTCGTCCTCGACTTCGTGGCTGGCAACAAGGCGGTCGGTTTCACCGCGCCAGATTTGCACGGCAACCTGAGAAAAGCGGATCACCAACAGCAGCATCGACACCGGCAAAACCAGGTACGGCACCACCTTCGGCAGCTTCTCGTACCCTTCGCCGTAGTTGATCATGTCTTCCAGAAAGCGCAGCGGTGCGACCATGGGGATGTCATCGACTTCATAGAAGCTCTGGCTGCGCGCGCTCATGTCAAATCCGGTCGGAAACCAGCGGCCTGAGGTTGGCGGCAGATCAGCAAACACTGCCCAATAGTCGTATGACCCTTTCAGCAGCAGCAGCGAGAAGACCAGACAACATCCGACAGCGATCAGCGCCAGTATCCGGCGCGGCGCCGGGGCGAGCATGTTCAGGATTGCGTCCACACCCAGATGCGCATGCTTCTTGACCGCATAAGATGCCCCCAGCAGGACCAGCCAGCCAAAGGTGAACACCGTCAGCTCAAGCGCCCACAGGATATTGGAATTAAACACGAAACGCGCAATGACGTTGGCAAAGGTGACGACCGTCATCAGCCCCAACAGCAGCGCGATCATCGTCTCTTCGATATGGTCGATCAGCCCGCCTTGGGCGGATTTCGCACCAGACATCTCTCTGTCCCCACATTTTTGTGATGAGTTTAAAAAGCGGCGGGCCTTTATGCGGCCCGCCATGGCAGCGCGTCCTTAACTCCCCAGTCCCCGGACACGCGGCCTGAACCGGATCAGAACCCGGCGTTGATCGCCTGTGCCGCGTCGATCTTATCCTGACCGACATCACCGGCGAACTTGTCCCAGACGGGCTTCATCGCATCGACCCAGGCTTGACGCTGTTCAGGGTTCAACTCGCGGATAATGCCGCCTGCGTCGGTGATCGAGGCCTTGGCCGCTTCGTTCACGGAAAAGGCTTCCTTGTTTCGGGTTTCGGTCACTTCGGTCAGGATGGTCAGGAACTGATCCCGGACTTCGGGGTCAAGGCTGTCCAGCCAATCTACCGAGGTCACGACCAGATAGTCGATGATGCCGTGGTTGGTTTCGGTGATGCCGTCCTGCACTTCGAAGAACTTCTTGCCGTAGATGTTGGACCAGGTGTTCTCCTGACCGTCCACAACGCCCTGCTGCAGTGCGCCGTAGACTTCCGAGAAGGCCATCTTCTGCGGGCTGCCACCAATCGCTTCCATCTGCGCCACCAGAACGTCCGAAGACTGAACACGGAACTTGAGGCCCTCGGCATCGGACGGGTCAACCAGAGGCTTGTTGGCCGACATCTGCTTCATGCCGTTGTGCCAGAACGCCAGCCCCTGCAGACCACGGCGCTGCATGCTGTCTTTCATTGCCTGACCATCAGCCGAAGCCTGGAACGCATCGACCGCATCAATGTTCTTGAACATGAACGGCAGATCGAACAGGCGGAACTGCTTGGTGAATTTTTCGAACTTCGACAGCGACGGCGCGGCCAGTTGCACGTCGCCTTGCAGCATCGCCTCAAGCACTTTGTCATCGTTGTAGAGGGTCGAGTTCGGGTAGACCTCCATGCACATCACGCCCTGCATCTCGTCATTGACGCGCTGTTCCAGCAGAGAGGCGGCGATGCCCTTGGGGTGTTTGTCGGTGTTGGTCACATGCGCGAACTTCACCACGATCTCGCCATCATCGCAGGCGGCCATGCCTGCGGTGGCGGTCACTGTCAGTGCAAGCGCGGTGGTTGCTGTTGTCAGAAGTTTCATGTCTCTTCTCCTCCCAAATCTCTGAGAAACCATCGGTGAGCGCCTGATCGGCGATCATTGCGTGCAGTCAAACGAATCGCAGGCAACCGCTCAACGTTTTGTTCGGATTAGAGTGATTGTAATTTTTATCGTTATTTTTCTGCCTGTTATCCATTTTCGAACAGAACCGAAAAGCCCCTTTGGGCAGAAGCGTGCGGAATTCCGCACAGCGCACCCGGGCCTTGTGCGGAATTCCGCACAATATCGAATCATCGAAACGAATCGCCCGCCGCAATGAATATGTGCCCACATTTGCGGTCACAATCAGTAGGCGGTTTACCTACGATAATCCTCTGGGCGTATCTGATAGCGGGCGAGCTTGTCGTAAAACGTCTTGCGCGGCAGCTTCAAAGCCTTCGCAGCCTCAGACGCCTTACCATTGTGTCGCCCAAGGGCCGCAATCAGCAAGGAACGCTCAACCCGCGCCATCTGTTCCGATAGCCCCAGATCAGATGCCGTGGCCACCTCTTCCGGCATTCCCAACACGAACCGCATGGCAGCCGACATCAGGGACCGGGCATTCCCCGGCCAGTCCTGCGCCATCAGCGATGCGAGGTGTTCTGACGTTATCTCTGGCTCGACAATCCCCGCCTGTTCAGCCGCCTGCGCAACATAGTGTCGAAACAGCACCGGAATATCCTCGGGGCGTTCCGACAAGGACGGGATGCGGACACGCATCACGTCAAGATGATAGAATAGGTCTGCGTTGAACGCACCGCGAGCTGACATATCGGCAAGATCGACAGTTGTTCCAACGATAATGCGCGTATCGGTCCCTTTCTCGGTCAATTCCAGGGCTGCGTATTGCGTCGCCTCGGGCATTGCGGACACTTCATCCAAAAACAACGAGCCACCTGCCGCATCCTCGCAGCCGATCAGCAAAGCTTCGGGCGTCAGCCCCGCAGCCGCGCGTTTGACAAAAGGCCCCTGCCCATCCCGAGACATCAGGTGCACCACCTCAGCAACTTTCGAAATGCCGCTTCCCGGCGGTCCTGTCACCAACACTTCGGCCCGGGTGCCGGCAACCGTGCGGACCCGGTCGCGCAATGCCTCGGCTTGGGGCGAGCGTCCGAACAGCATCCGCGCAGCAGGGTCACCACGCTCCATCTCGCGCTTCAGCGCGCGGTGCTCCAAAACCTGTGAACGGGTCTCAAACGCCCGTGCAAGTACCGCCAGCAGATCACCTGCCGCACAAGGTTTCTCCAGAAAATCGAACGCACCTTGCCCCATGGCCTGCACCGCCATCGGGATGTCGCCCTCGCCGGTCAGCAGAATAACCGGAAGTTCGGGGTCAGTGTCGCGTGCGTAAGACAGCAGATGAAATCCGTCACGCCCCGGCATGCGGATATCTGAAACGATCACACCGTCAAAATCCTGGCGGATATGATCCTTGGCCGCAACAAATGACCCGGCAGTTACAGGTTCGTATTCAGCCAATTCCAAGGTCTGGGCCAGCGCCTCGCGTACAGCAGCATCGTCATCGACCAAAAGCACCTTGCGGATCATGCGGCCTTACCCTCTTTGAAATATTCCAGTTCGACGGTGAAGATCGCCCCTTTGTCAGCATTCACGCCGCGGATATTGCCCCCAAAGCTCTGAACAAGCCCGTATGAGATCGAAAGGCCCAACCCCATCCCCTCCGAAGAGCCGACGGCCTTGGTCGTGTAGAACGGCTCAAACAACTTCTCGGGGTCTTCAATCCCCGGCCCGATATCCCGAACGGTCACTGCCAGCCTATCACCCTGTTCAATCGCCACCTGGATCAGGCGTTCTTCATGATCACTCATGGCATCGGCAGCGTTGTTGATCAGGTTCACAAACACCTGCACCAGCCTCACTTCGCCGCCCCAAGCGAACACCGATGTCTCAGGTGGCGTCCACTGCAAGTCCACATTTTCGGATCGCAACCGCGCCTCTGTCAGTTCGACGGCCGTATTGATGACCTGTACCAGATCGACCTTCCCCATCGGTTCGCTTTCATTGCGGGCAAAGGCGCGCAGGTTTTTGATGATCCTAGCCATACGAACCGCCATATCCGAAATTCGACCGAGATTCTCGCGCGCCTTGCCATCTTTACCGCTGGCCAGAAAAGCCGCGCCGTTGTCTGCAAACTGACGGATCGCCATCAAAGGCTGATTTAACTCGTGACTGATCCCTGCCGACATCTGCCCCAAGGCCGTCAGCTTGCCCGCCTGAACCAATTCGGCCTGCGCCTGCTTAAGGGCGGCTTCCGCCTCTTCCCGCTCGGCCACCTCTCGCCGCAGGGCGGTGTTTGCGGCGGTCAAAGCACAGGTGCGCTGGGCAACCCGGCTTTCCAAAACCGCATTTGCGTCGGCCAATGTACGGCGGCGTTCTGTTGCAAGAAAAAGAAATGCGCCAAAGGCCAGACAGATTGCTGCCACCGCAGCAGCTTGCAGCGCTGCCAAACGCCGCGCAGGACCAACGTCCATCAGCACTTCACCCGTCATTCCAATGACCGGCAACTCACGAGAAAGGTGCAGTGCAGTTCGCGGCAGATAAGGACCCCAACCCAAATGCCACAGCTCATACGGGCCTATTTGAGTGGCCGAGAACTCTCTGTTTTCACCCGGCGGTATAAGTCCGATCTGCCCCTCTGGGCGCTTCCAGAACAAAAGATCCGAACGGTTGGAAATGAATACCAGTCCGGCATGATCAACAAAGAACACCGCCTCGGTACTGCCACGCCAGGTTCTTTCGACATCCTCGACATCGGCAATCACCATAAGGGCACCACGCACCCTTCCATCCGAACCAAAGGCCGGCGCTGCGTAGGAATAAATCCGGTTCGCGCCACCCGGCGAAACCCAAGTGTAATTCTGCCCGCTTGCTGCAGATAATACCCCGTGCGAACTACCCAGCGACCCCTGCATGGCGCGCTCGAACGCAGGGTGGTCAGAAACATCCCCGCTCAAGACCTCCTGCGCGGCCACTAAAACCCGACCGTCGCGCCCTGCGAACAACACGTCAACCGCTGCGGTCTTATCTGCGACATCCAACAGCAAAGCCTGCGCGCGGGATATGCTGGCCGGATCGTCCAAACTCATCAGATCAGGATGCGCAGACATCAGAACAGCCAATTCCTGATACACCTGCAATTGCGAGGTCAGTCGATCCGACGCCAACTCCAGATCCGCCGCTGCCTTTTCGCTGAGTTGCAGCAGCGCCTGCCGATAGCCATAGGTTCCAATTGCGGTCGATAACAAACCGACCGCACACAGGAATCCAGCGATGACCCAAATACGTTGCATATCATAGGGTCTTGCATTCACCGCGTCTCATGGCAAGTCTGCGGCGCATGAAGACTTTGTCCCAATCCCCTACCGACCCGGCATTTGTTCAGAACCCATACCCATTCTATGACACTGCTCGCGGCGAAGGGGATTTGGTGTTCTGGAAGGAATACGGGATGCCGGCAGCGGTATCTCACAGGGCGGTGCAAGATATCCTCCGTGATCGCCGCTTTGGAACAGAACAACCGTCCGAAATGCAAGCCGAAGTGCCACCGCATCTGGCCCCGTGGCACGCTGTCGAAGCGCATTCCCTGTTGGAAGCGGAACCGCCCCGACACACCCGCCTGCGCGCTTTAGTCCTGCGCGCTTTCACGTCGCGTGCGACTGCGGCGCTGGAACCGGCCATCGAAACTTTGTGCCACCAGCTGATTGATGACTTTCCCAACACGCCCTTCGACCTCCTCGAAGCCTATTGCACGCAAGTTCCCGTGATCACGATCTGCCGCCTGTTGGGAGTTCCCGAAGCCAAAGCGCCGGACCTGCTACAATGGTCCCATGCCATGGTCGCCATGTATCAGGCCGGACGTTCATATCAGACCGAAATTGAAGCAACCCGCGCAACGCAGGCCTTCACCGCCTTTCTGTCTGACTATATCGAAGAGCGCCGAACCGATCCACGCGACGACCTGATCACCAGATTGATCGCCGCGGAAGACGGGGGTGAGAAACTGTCACGACAGGAACTCCTCTCAACCTGTATTCTGTTGCTGAACGCTGGCCACGAAGCAACGGTACATTCACTCGGCAATGGCGTGAAAACCTTGCTGGAAACCCGCACGCCTCGCAAAATGCTTGCGCCCAACACGATCGATCAAACCATCGAGGAGATCCTGCGTTTCGATCCCCCGCTGCACCTGTTTACCCGCTACGCCTATGAAAGGGTCGACCTGTTCGGGCACAGCTTTGCCCGAGGCGATCAGGTCGCGCTGCTTCTTGGCGCCGCAAACCGCGACCCCTCAGTCTGGGAAACACCGAACGCATTTCTACCGGCCCGCAATATCATCACCAATTCAAGTTTCGGAAGCGGAGTGCACTTCTGCGTCGGCGCGCCACTTGCACGGTTAGAGATGCGCGTCGGATTGCAGGTTTTGTTTCAACGTTGCCCAAGCCTACGGTTGGTGGGCGAGCCGGAATACAACAACAGCTATCACTTCCACGGCCTGACCAAGTTGATGGTAAGCACCTGAAAATTGCGCGTTCCGCGCAATGCCTCCGGCGGGGATATTTGGGGCCAGATGAAGCAGGGATCCGTTACTTCATCTGGCCTTAAATATCC
Source organism: Ruegeria sp. (assembly GCF_965243365.1). GTDB lineage: Bacteria > Pseudomonadota > Alphaproteobacteria > Rhodobacterales > Rhodobacteraceae > Ruegeria. The sequence goes on from NZ_CBDEUW010000002.1 coordinate 3,441,069, forward strand.
CGGGGGAGTCACCCGAAGGGTGGCGGGGGCAGAGCCCCCTTCATCATCGATGTCACCCGTCCTTCAGCGCGTTTAGCGGTAGCATAGTGGTCGATTTTATTTCCTCCATCGACAACAGCGCGGTGACATTGTGAACCCGTACTTCCGAGATCAGAGTCTGATAAAAGGAATCATAGGCCCGCGCGTTTTTCACACGCACTTTCAATATGTAATCGATGTCCCCGGCCAACCTGTGGGCTTCCTGCACCTCAGGCTGGTCTCGAAGGGCCTTAAGGAATTTTCGCTGCCATTCCGCTTCGTGTTCCGAGGTTCTGATCAGAACAAAGAACGTGGCCTCAAAACCCAGTGCCTCGGCATCCAGAAGAACCGTCTGCTGACCGATTACGCCCGCCCCCTTGAGCTTGCGGATACGATTCCAGACCGGTGTCTTGGAACTGCCGACCCTTGCTGCTATTTCGTCCAGCGATTGGCTGGCATCGCGCTGCAACTCGGCCAGAATTTTCCGATCTGTTTCGTCTATTCGAACCGACATTCTATTTTCTTCCCCGATTCAGAACTATCGTTCCGCCCATCGCGTCAAACAGAACAAATGTCCTTATTTGCTCGCCGATATGGCAATCAATCGGGAATATTTCCTATATTGGCAGTCAAGTCAAACTCCATAAGGGCGCGCTGCAGACCCGCGAGGGCCCGAAGTGACAATAGAATGAAGAAGGAGCACGTCTGATGGCCCGCGCATTTACACCCAAAGTGGTGACTGCCAACGACCTGTTGGAAGGCGACGTGATTTATCAAACCGAGGATGACCGCTGGTCGCGTGAGTTATCCGAGGCCGAGTTGATTACGGATGAAGCCCACGCGCAGGTCCGTTTGTTGGATGCCCAGCGTCAGGCCGACAAGATCGTTGGTGCCTATCTGGCCGATGCGGCCGCCGGTGACAACGGCCCCGAACCCACCCATTTCCGTGAGGAGTTCCGCCGCACCGGGCCTTCGAACTATGCCCATGGCAAGCAGGAAACAGAAACGCAGCCCCGGGCCTGAATCCAGGCCCCCTCTCTCCCCATAAAGGCCTCAGATCTGGGGCTGCAACTAAGGACAGCTAGATATGTATCGCTACTCCGAGTTCGACACAGCATTCCTGGAAGAGCGCAACAAACAGTTCCGCGCGCAGGTCGAGCGTCGTATTGACGGCTCGCTCACCGAAGATGAATTCAAACCCCTGCGCCTGATGAACGGCCTGTATCTGCAGTTGCACGCCTATATGCTGCGCGTTGCGATCCCCTATGGCACCCTGTCCAGTGCGCAGATGCGCCAACTGGCACTGCTGGCCGAGAAGTGGGACAAAGGCTATGGCCATTTCACCACCCGTCAGAACATCCAGTATAACTGGCCGAAATTGAAAGACGTGCCGGATATGCTGGACGCGCTGGCCGAGGTTGGGATGCACGCCATCCAGACCTCAGGCAACACTATCCGCAACGTGACCGCCGACCATTTCGCCGGTGCTGCCGCGGATGAGATCGCTGACCCGCGCCCTTATGCCGAACTGCTGCGCCAGTGGTCCACCGACCACCCGGAATTCCAGTTCATGCCGCGTAAGTTCAAGATCGCCATCACCGGTTCGGAAAACGACCGCGCCGTGATCAAAGCGCATGATATCGGCCTACAATTGGTTGAGCGTGACGGCGTTCTGGGCGCGCGTGTCATCGTGGGTGGCGGTCTGGGCCGTACACCGATGATCGGCAAAGAGCTGTCCGATTTCGTCGCCTTTGACGACTTGCTGGCTTACCTTGAGGCCACCGTTTCCGTCTGGAACCAGATCGGCCGCCGCGACAACAAGTACAAGGCACGCATCAAGATCACCGTCCACGAGAACGGCATCGACACCATCCGCGCCAAGGTCAATGAGCGCTTCTTGCAGGTTCGCCCGCAGTTCAAAGGTGCCGACATGAACCTGCTGGAAGAGATCAAGGACCACTTTGCGGCACCTGCCTTCCGCGAAGCTTCCGTCGCCACGTTTGAAAGTGCCTACACCAACGATCCGGTTTTCCGCTCGTGGGTCGACACCAACATCGCACCGCACAAGAACGCGGACCACGCGATTGTCACGATCTCGATCAAGAAGCACGGCCAGACGCCGGGTGATGCAACTGCCGAGCAGATGCGCGTGATGGCCGACCTGGCGGAAGAATTCGCCTATGACGAGTTGCGCATCAGCCACGAGCAGAACGTGATCCTGCCGCATGTCCACAAATCGGACCTGCCCGCGATCCACGCGAAGCTGAAAGAGTATGATCTGGCCACCGCCAATATCGGTCTGATCAGCGACATCATCGCCTGCCCCGGCATGGACTACTGCGCGCTGGCCACAGCCCGTTCGATCCCGGTGGCGCAGGAAATCGCGACCCGCTTTGACGAGTTGAAGCTGGAACACGATATCGGCCACCTGAAGATCAAGATCTCGGGCTGCATCAACGCATGTGGCCACCACCACGTGGGCCATATCGGCATTCTGGGCCTGGATCGCGCAGGCGTCGAGAACTACCAGATAACTCTGGGCGGCGACGGCACCGAGACGGCGGCCATTGGCGACCGCACCGGTCCGGGCTTTGCCTATGATGAGATCGTGCCCGCCGTTGAGCGCATCGTAGACACCTATCTGAACCAGCGGGAGAGCGCTGAAGAGACCTTCCTGGAAACCTACCGCCGCGTCGGTATGGCTCCGTTCAAGGCTGCACTCTACCCCGAGGCTCAGGCGAATGCCGCTTGACCTGATCCAAACGGAACTGGGCAAAGACCGAAGCGAATTGACCCAACGGGTCGAGGACCTGAACGCCCGGTTCCGCCACCATTCTGCCCATGACGTGATGCATGGCGCGATCGAAGAGATCGATGAGCTTGCTTTGGTCTCAAGCTTCGGGGCGGAATCGGTGGTGCTGCTGCATATGGCGGCGGTGGTCGACAAGATGACGCCGGTGTTGTTCATCGACACCCAGATGCTGTTTACCGAAACGCTGGAATACCAGCAGGAAGTCAGCGAGCGTCTGGGGCTGCGCAACGTCAAAATCATCCGTGCGGACGATGAGGATATACAGCGCGAGGACCCGTATGGCGCGTTGCGCCTACGCGATACGGATGCGTGCTGCAACCTGCGCAAGACCTTCCCGCTGCAACAAGCCCTGTCAGGCTATTGCGGCTGGATCACCGGGCGCAAACGGTTTCAGGCGGGCACCCGCGCCGCCCTTGACTTCTTTGAGGTCGAGGACGGCACAGGCCGGATCAAGGTCAACCCGCTGGCCCACTGGGCGCCCGAAGACGTGCGCACCTATATGGACGAAAACAATCTGCCCCGGCACCCGCTGGTGGCCAAAGGATACCCCTCGATCGGCTGCGCGCCCTGCACCTCGCCGGTCAAAGAGGGCGAAGACCCCCGCGCCGGACGCTGGCGCGACCAGAACAAGGAAGAATGCGGCATCCATTTTGTCGATGGCAAGATGGTGCGCGCCGGAGAGAAAACATGAACGTAGTCGTATCGGATACGGGGTTTGCCCCCGACGACTGGACCGACGGATTTGTCACGCTGGAAGACGCGGCAAATGATGTGGTCGCGCTGGATGTGGCCTCGGACACAGACCCGGATGAACTGATTGACCGCTTGGGCAGCGCGCAAATGGTGCGTGTGGATTTTCCCTCCTCGGCAGATGGACGCGGCTTTACCATTGCCCGCGTTCTGCGCCTCAAAGGCTTTACCGGCCGCCTGCGCGCCAAAGGTCATGTGTTGGCCGATCAATACGCGATGGCCCGCCGCAGCGGCTTTGATGAAGTCGAGATCGACGATGCCTTGGCGGCCCGTCAACCTGAAGACCAATGGCTGGCCCGCGCTAACTGGAAAGACCATAGCTACCAGGCCCGCCTGCGCGGTTAAGACCGCCCTCGCCAGCTTGTGAAGAAACGGGGGCAAACTGTCCCCTTTTCTTGCCTTGTAACAAAGATTAAACGGAGATGCCGGTCACGCTGACCGACAGTGAAACCATGACAGAGATGAAGCCCGTGACCGAAGCAACCGCCGTGAAGGCCCCCGTTCTGCCGGACGCCCAGACAGTGACCGATGTGAAACATTGGACCGATAGCCTGTTTTCGTTCAAGGTGTCGCGCCCTGCCTCGCTGCGCTTCCGCTCGGGCGAGTTCGTGATGATCGGCCTGCTGGGTGACAACGGTAAACCACTGCTGCGCGCATATTCGATTGCCTCGCCTTCATGGGACGAAGAACTGGAGTTCTACTCGATCAAAGTCCAGGATGGCCCCCTGACTTCGAAACTTCAGCATATCAAGCCCGGTGATCAGATCATCCTGCGGCCCAAACCGGTCGGCACACTGGTTCATGATGCCCTGCTGCCCGGCAAGCGCCTGTGGTTCTTTGCCACCGGCACCGGATTTGCACCGTTCGCCTCGCTGCTGCGTGAACCGCAAACCTATGAGGACTATGACGAGGTTATCATCACCCACACCTGCCGCGAAGTCGCTGAGCTGGAATTTGGTCGCCAGTTAATCGAAAACATCCGCCAAG